>NZ_CACSIJ010000013.1 GCF_902705855.1 Zhongshania aliphaticivorans
CCCGACACCCGACACCCGACACCCGACACCCGACACCCGACACTCACCATCCGCCATCCGCCATCCGCCATCCGCCATCCGACTAAACCTACACCCGCTGTGGTTATTACTAATGGTGCCAATTTTCTGTGTTGATACAGTGGCTCAGGGTTTTGCCAAGTCCGCCAAATTATTGTCGTTTTTATGTTCTGTATTAGTAAGCTACTGTTATTTAAAGATAATTTTGGTTGGCATAGGGCTTGCTCTAACTCTGTAGGAATGCTGATTTTGTGGCGGCTAAGGAATTTGGAAAAGCTATGAATAAGAAAATTATTATGATCGCAGTGCAGATCTTGGNCTTGGCCGGCGCAGTGGGGGGGACATGGTTTTTTATGAATGATCCCGCACCCGAGCCTGTGGCCGGTGACAGCGCCAGCGCTGAAGCTGCTGCAGCCAGTCAGAAAAAGGAGCCTGAGTATTACAGCCTGTCGCCTTCCTTTGTTATTAATTTACAGAATGAACGCAGCATTCGATTTTTAATGATTGAAATAGAATTAATGTCGCGCCGCGATGATGTGTTCTCTCGTATTGAACAATACGAACCCCGCATTCGAAACGACTTGCTAATGCTGTTTAGTAATTTAGACCGCGAAGCAGTCGCTACCGTCGAACAGCGTCAGAATCTTCAGGAACAAGCGCTAGTCACAATCAATGGCGTGCTGACTTCTGAATCTGGTAAGGGCGGTGTAGAGGCTGTCTACTTCACCAAGTTCGTGATTCAGTGAGGGTGACGACATGAGCGATATTCTCGACCCAGAAGAATTAGAAGCGCTGATGGCCGGTGAGGATGAAAACGATCCCAGCCGCGCGAAATATAATTTAGCTCGTCAAGACTATGCTATCCAACGTTTGATTCCCGCCCTGTCACTTATTCAGTCTCAATTTGCTACGGCGACCAGAGATCGCATGCGTGAGTTTGTATCGTCGGTTGATGCAGTGCGGGTCGATAAAATAACGGTAATGAAATTTGATGAAATGCTGAATACCTTGCCGGCGCCCTGCAGCATTTCGGTGGTGCGCGGATTACCCATGAATGCGAATATTTTATTGGCATTCGAATCTGATTTGGTTTTTCAGATGGTCGATCGCTACTTCGGTGGTTCCGGTAGCCTTCAAAAAGGTCAACGTGAACAGCTGTCGGTATCAGAGTTTAGCTTTATGGAAATGCTCAATGCTGCGCTGCTAAGTGACATCGGCACTGCCTGGAAATCGGTTATTAAAACTGAGCCAAGTATCGCCACCCAAGTTAGTGATCCGCGCATGTTGGACAGTATAGGCGAAGCAGATTCACTGGTCGCGACCCGCTTTATTGTTAACGTTGGTGAGTTCTCTGGTGGGCTGTGGTCGATAGTGCCGTGGAGTGCCATAGACGCGGTGCGCGATAGTTTAAGTGACCCCGCTAAACCGACAACAAAGGCTTCGAGCGCAGATTGGCGTGAACGCTTGAGGGAAGGTTTGGAGATGGCACCGATTGAACTGGTAGCCATTTTGGCGGAAACCCGTATGAGTTTAAAGCGAGTTTCATTATTGAAAATTGGTGATGTTATCGACATTCCGTCGGCAGAAGACGTTGTTCTTATGATCGATGACACGCCGTTTATGCATGGTCGATTTGGCAGCAATGACGAAAAGCTTGCTGTTCGTTTGACCGGCAGGTCGGAAACGAATCGACATCAGCACTGAGGACGAACGATGACTGATCAAATAAATGACGAGCAAATCAGTGGCGGTAGTGAGGCTCCACAACATCAAGCTGCCACAAAAGAAAGCGCTATTTTGACTGAAAAAAATGCCACACACACCAAAACGGAAAGAACAGGAAGCGGGCGCATGACCAAGGATATGAGTCTGGACATGATTATGGACGTCAACGTAAGTGTTGCCGTTGAAGTAGGTAGAACAAAAATGAGTATCCGTGATCTGCGGGATTTGAATCAGGGCGCGATTATTGAGTTAGATCGTGCAGCGGGCACACCATTGGACGTCCTAGTGAACGGCACGCTGGTCGCACGGGGTGAAATTGTTGTGGTGAAGGATAAGTACGGCATCATGCTGACCGAAGTAGTTGGTCAAGATGATCGCGAGCGTCACTAATGCCTAGTTTAGTTGCTTGCCTCATCCGCCGAGTAATTAGCTTGTCGCTCTGTGTTCCAGCCTTGCTGCTGTCGCAGCCATTGTGGGCAGAAGAGCAAGCGACTAGCGCAGTGGCATCGGCGAGCTTACCTACTGGGCCGTCTTTCGATGTTACTGGAATGATTGGCAGTTTACTGTTTGTGATTTTATGTATCGTTGGCTTAACGTGGATACTTAAACGCAGTCGTTTGGTGGCCGCAACAGGGCAGAGCGGTGTGAGCTTAGTGTCACAAATTCCGCTCAGTATGAAAGAAAAACTGATCGTAGTGCAGGTAGGTAATGAAAAATTGTTACTGGGTTGTACGGCGGCGGCAATCAATACATTGCACAGCTGGCCATCTGCGCCAGATGATGAAAACACCAAGCCCCCAGAGTCGGCCTTCGCAAAGTTATTGGCTAAGCGTCAACTGACGCCATCGGCCACAAAGAACACGGGAGAGCAGGTATGAAGCTCTCGCGTATTGCAATGTTGCTTTGCCTATGTGGATTTCCGCTGCTAGCCAATGCGGCGCCCTTAGCCTTGCCGGCGGTGACGTCGGTGCCGACACCGGCTGGTGGTCAAGAATATACTGTGTCGCTGCAATTATTGGCGGTGATGACGGCGCTGACCTTATTGCCAGCAATACTATTAGGCATGACGGCCTTCACTCGTATCATGATTGTATTGTCGATCTTGCGACAAGCACTAGGTACAGGCCAAACGCCATCTAACCAAATATTATTGAGCCTCGCACTGTTTCTTACCTTGTTCATTATGCATCCGGTGGCAGAAGTGGCTTATACCGATGCCATCAAACCGTATATTGCGGAAGAGATTAATTTTGACCAAGCACTTGAACGTGGCTTCCAACCCTTTCGAGAATTTATGTTGCGGCAAACCCGCGAAGAAGATATCGGCCGTTTTGCCGAGATCGCTGGTATGCAGCAGTTTGATAAACCAGAGGACGTGCCGTTCACTATTTTGATGGCGTCATTTCTTACAAGCGAATTAAAGACCGCATTCCAGATTGGCTTCTTATTATTCATTCCCTTTGTGGTTATCGACCTTGTTGTGGCTAGTGTATTGATGTCGATGGGTATGATGATGTTGTCCCCCATGATGATTTCGTTGCCCTTCAAGATTATGTTGTTTGTGTTAGTCGATGGCTGGGGCTTGGTTATGGGCTCATTGGCGGCGAGTTTCTATCAATGACGACTTCAACGGCAGTGGCAATACCCGCGATAAACCAATTCAATGAGGCCTTGCTATGAATGCAGACACGGTAATCGAAATCGGCCGTCAGGCTATGAACGTCACCGTCCTTTTAGCCGCGCCTTTGTTGTTGTCGGCACTGGCCGCAGGTTTGGCCATAGGTATGTTTCAGGCGGCAACTCAAATTCAAGACATGACCTTGAGTTTTATTCCTAAGCTAGTTGTGTTGATTGTTGTTATGGGGATCACCGGGCCATGGATGCTCGGACAGCTTATTGATTATACCCGCCAATTATTTGCCATGATTCCGAGCTTAGTCGGGTAAGCTTGACGTGATTGCGCCGACGCCAGACCAGCTCAGTATTATGCTCGCATCCGCGTGGTTGCCGTTTCTGCGTATTGGTGGGGCGATGCTAACCGCGCCATTGTTTAGCGCTGCGTATATTCCGCCACGGGCGCGTATCCTGCTTGCTGTGTTTATTACCGCCGCTATTTTACCGATGTTACCTGCGCCGCCGGTGATGAATTTAATTGGCTACGAGGCGATCTTACTCGCCGCTAATGAATTACTTATTGGGGTTTGCATTGGCTTTATTGTTCAATTGGTATTTGACGCTATTATCCTAGCCGGCCAGATTATTGCCATGGGGATGGGGCTCGGATTTGCGATGATGGTAGATCCACAGCGCGGAGCCCAAGTACCGGTTTTGTCGCAGTTTTTATTAATTTTTGTCATGCTTATTTTTGTCGCCATGAATGGCCACATCGACTTTTTGGCCTTGCTGGCACGTAGTTTTGAATATTGGCCAGTGGCTGGCGACGGCGTCTCGCCAGACCAACTTAACGTTGTATGGATGCGCGGCGCAGAGCTGTTTACGGGTGCCATTAGAGTCGCCATTCCCGCCGTTGTGGCTTTGTTGGTGGTGCAGCTTGCCGTTGGTATTGTGAGCCGCGCAGCGCCGACCTTAAATTTATTTGCGGTGGGTTTTCCTATTGCGATGTTAATCGGGTTTTTGGTGGTTGATCGCCTGCTGCCAAATTTATTGCCATTACTCACGTCTATGTTGGGCAGCGCGTTTATTGCTGTCGAACTGTTTCTTGGAGCCTGATCTGTGGCTGAGAACGAAGACGGTCAGGAACGCACAGAAGAGGCATCGGCCAAGAAATTGGCCGATGCCAAAAAGAAAGGCCAGGTAACACGCTCAAAAGAACTCACCACCATGATGGTGACAGTAGGCGGCGCTGCGATGCTGCTTTTTACGGGGGGAGAATTAGCCCTAGCGTTAAAGGACTTATTGGCGAGTAGTCTCTCGCCGGAGTTTTTATTGGTAGAGAGCGAAACACTTATCGTATCGCGTTTGTATAAAACGCTGGTGACTGGCCTACTTTCAATTTGGCCAATACTTGCTATAGCCTTGGCTGCAGTAATGGTGTCATCAACTATTCTGGGTGGTTGGACCTTTAGTCTAAGCGTGAAGCCAGAGCGAATGGATCCCATTAAAGGCATCGCCAAATTGTTTTCCTTGCGCAGTCTGGGGGAACTCGGTAAAGCCATCTTGAAAATGGTATTTATCGGTGTGGCTGCGGTGTGGCTACTGTCAGGTATGGCCGATGATATTCTTGCCTTGGGGCTGCAGTCTCCCAAAGATGCCATAGCTCATAGCGCGCGGCTATTGGTGTGGTTTTTCTTTGTGGTGAGTTTGCCGCTGGTCGCGATAGCGGCGGTGGATGTACCGTGGCAAATATGGAATTTTAATAAAGAATTAAAAATGACCCGCCAAGAAGTGCGCGACGAGCACAAGGAATCTGACGGTCGTCCAGAAGTAAAAGCCAAACTACGTGAAATGCAGCAAGCGGCTGCGAATAATCGCATGATGGAGAAGGTACCTACTGCGGATGTGATCATTACCAACCCCACCCATTTTGCCGTCGCCTTGAAATACGATGAAGCTCGCATGGGTGCACCTATGCTATTGGCTAAAGGTGCCGACAATATTGCCGCAAAAATTCGTGAGCTGGCGGCCGAGCATGATGTGCCGATTGTAGAGTCGCCGCGTTTGGCAAGGGCGGTTTTTGCCAGCACAGATTTAGACGCGGAAATTCCCGGCGGCTTGTATTTGGCTGTGGCACAAATTTTGACCTATGTATACCAATTACGGAGCTGGGAAACGATGGGCGGCGACTACCCCGAAGCACCAGAGCCTGAGATTGCGGATGAATACTTGGGCAATCTTCTGTAAGTACACCTAGCATCCGTATTTACCCTTATCTTTATTGGCCCCCTTGTTGCAACTCTATTCTATAACGACGAAATATTGGCGCATTAGTAGTGTGTCCATTACTGCGCAACACGTTATAGATAAGAGACCAAATATGGCGACACAAGCACTAGTAATGCCGGGATGGCTACAAAAGACCGCAGATAGCGGTATTGGTGTGTTGCTATTGTTAATTGCATGTTTGGGTATGCTCGTTATACCTATGCCGCCATTCCTACTGGATCTATTATTTACCTTCAATATTACTTTGTCGCTGGTCATTATTTTGGCGGTAATTTACGTCGAGCGACCCATCGATTTCTCGGTTTTTCCGACGGTTTTGCTATTGGCCACCTTGCTGCGCTTGGCCTTGAATGTAGCGTCAACCCGAGTTGTCTTATTAGAAGGTCATACTGGCCCGGGCGCGGCGGGTAAGGTAATTGAATCCTTCGGCGAGTTTGTTATCGGCGGTAATTATGTCGTCGGCATTGTGGTATTCATAATACTGGTTGTTATCAATTTTGTGGTAGTAACTAAGGGTGCAGGACGGGTGTCTGAGGTAACTGCGCGCTTCACTCTAGATGCCATGCCCGGCAAACAAATGGCAATAGATTCAGATTTAAACGCCGGTTTATTAAATCAGGAAGAGGCGAGCCGTCGCCGTGAGGAAGTGCGTACCGAGGCTGATTTTTACGGCTCTATGGATGGTGCTAGTAAATTTGTACGCGGCGATGCCGTGGCCGGCATTATGATTTTGTTCATTAATGTTATCGGTGGTCTTGGGGTCGGTATGGCCCAGCATGGGCTGTCGTTTGCGCAGGCCATGCATAACTATACGTTGCTCACCATCGGCGATGGTTTGGTGGCGCAGCTACCTTCTTTGCTACTGTCTACAGCGGTGGCGATTATTGTGACGCGGATCTCTCGCTCACAAAATATGGGCAAACAAATTGTTAGCCAAATGTTTGCCAACCCAAATGTCTTGTATATGTCGGCAACATTGCTAGGTCTTATCGGCATTATCCCGGGCATGCCTAACCTTGTGTTTTTATTGTTGGCCGCAGCCTGCGGTGGTAGTGGCTGGTGGATGCAAAACCAAAAGAAAAATACGCCAGAATTGCTCGATGAAGATGAAAATATTGAAGAATTGCCCGCCGCACGGGAACCCAGTGAGCTTAGCTGGGATGAAGTTACACCTATGGATGTGGTCAGTTTAGAAGTTGGTTACCGCTTAATTCCACTCGTAGATCGCAATCAAGGGGGCGAGCTGATTGCAAGAATTACCGGTGTGCGTAAAAAACTATCTAAGGATTTGGGCTTTTTAATTCAGCCGGTACATATACGCGATAACTTAGAATTGCAGCCAAGCAGCTACCGTATCCAGTTGTTGGGAGACACGATAGCGCAGGGCGATATTCAGGCCGGCAAAGAATTGGCGATTAATCCCGGCGGTGCGCACGGTACTTTGCGTGGCGCAGCGACTAAAGACCCGGCCTTTGGCATGGATGCAGTGTGGATAGATTCTAGCCAGCGAGATCAAGCGCAAACCCAGGGCTACACCGTGGTAGATCCTTGTACGGTTATTGCCACACACCTAAGTCAAATTATTAAACAACACGCTCATGAGTTATTAGGCCACGAAGAAGTTCAGCAACTATTAGATCGCCTAGCTAAAACAGATCCACGTTTAGTTGAAAACGTGGTGCCGAAACAATTGCCACTCAGTATTGTGGTTAGGGTTTTGCAAAACCTGCTAAAAGAAGGTGTGTCGATTAGAAGTATTCGCATGATCGCCGAAAGTTTGGCGGAGCAAGCACCGCGTAGCAAAAATCCTGACGAATTATTGGAGGGTGTTCGTGTTGCCTTGGGACGAATGATTGTTCAGGAAATCAATGGCTTAGAAGAAGAATTGCCGGTTTCTGCACTAGACCCTGATTTGGAACAGTTGTTGCAAGACATGTTGCGAGGCAATGCTGGCGCGGCGGGATTAGAACCGGGGATCGCAGAGCGTTTACAGAATGAATTGGCTGAATATAGTCAGCGCCAAGAAATTGCCGGACAGCCCGCTGTAGTATTGGTGTCACCGTCGATACGCTCTTGGGTGTCACGATTTACGCGGCGCAGCGTGCCAGGTTTAGCGGTGTTGTCGTACAACGAAGTACCAGACAGCAAGCAAGTAAGGTTGTTATCAACCATCGGTCAGCAAGGGCGCCTAAATTAGCATGTTTGAAATAGCGTTTAGGGCTGTGACGAAGATTAAGTTAATGCATTTCTTGAGAAATGAAATGTGCTGGAGAAGCTTATGCAAGTAAAAAAATATCAAGCCGCTGACACTCAGCAAGCGATGCGTCTGGTACGCGCAGCACATGGCCCCGACGCCGTTATATTAGATTGCCGCAGTATTGCCGGTGGTGTCGAAGTTGTGGTCAGCCTTGAAGAACTGATTGAAAGCAGCGCGCCAGCCACGCATTCCTCAACAATGTTTGCATCTGCTCAGGCCAATTTGGCATCTTCGCGCGATACCAGAAGTGAGCGCGAGCCAACGGCGTTGGATGCCTTGTTTAATCGTCGTAAGAAAGCGGAGGAGCAATCGGCACCGGTTGCTGCTAAGGAGACTGTTGCGCCTAATCGCGAAGCCGCCGCCGGCCCGCAAGTTGTTTGGTCGCAGAACGAAGAGCTGCTGACCATGAAGCACGAGTTGGCGTCGATGAAAACCATGCTCATGGATCAACTTAAAGGCCATAGCTGGCAGCAGGCCAGTCATCAAACTCCTGAATATGAAGAGTTGAATGCCTTTCTCTCGGCAATGGATATCGATCCGGCTTTAGGCAAGCAGTTGTGCGCTGAGATTCCCGCTGATGAAACGACGAGCTTGCAGCGTGAAATGCTCAAAATGTTATTGATAAAAAAATTGTCGGTAGCTACGCCTCCAGCTTCAGGTGCGATTTGTTTAGTCGGCCCACAGGGTGCCGGTAAAACCACAACAATCGCCAAAATTGCCGCGCAATATGTTCTTACTCATGGCCGCAGCGATATTGCAATCTTAACGACCGATACCGCCAGAGTTGGCGCTCAGGAGCAGTTGCGGGCTTACGGTCGTATTTTGCAAGTGNCGGTTCACGTTGCTGCAGATGAAGAAGAGGCGGTGAAAACCTATCGCTTACTTCGCAAAAAGAATTTAGTTCTGATCGACACAGCGGGTATTTCTTTCCGAGATAAACAGGGCATTAGCGAACTTCATCGCTTAGTCGCGGCGATGCAAGGTGTGCAGGTGTTTTTAACGTTGCCCGCAGATACTGAGAACTATGTGCAAAGTGAAATTATCGATGCCTACGCTGCGTTTAATGCCAGCGGGGCAGTACTGACTCGGATTGATGAAGCCATGCGTTTAGGTGGCGCGATGTCTAATTTAATTCAGCACCGTCTACCTTTGGTGTGGTGTGCGAATGGCCCTCGGGTTCCGCAAAATTTGTCCGCTGCGGATGCCTCAAAGTTAGTGAATATGGCTGTTCGTATGACCAAAGCCTTTGAGCATAAGCGCCAGCCGAGTACGGCGCCGCAAGAGCCTGAGAAACGTGCAGAATCTGCACCGGCGGAGGTGGCAATGGCTAGACAAACTCAGCGTGGATCGTCATTAAATGTGCGAGTTTAGCGCAATATAATCAATATGTTAGTGATAGTGCGTAGATCAATGTTAGGCCAAAGATCATAAGATAAAGGAACGATAGTTTAATAATCCGCTGCCATCGAAACTGGGGTGGTGAAAAATGTATCGGGAGAGTGATAAAAACAATGAGCGCAGTAAAAGTAATAGCTGTCAGCAGTGGTAAAGGTGGCGTTGGTAAAACCAATGTGTCGGTAAATTTGGCGTGCCAATTAGCGCGACGCGGTAATCGGGTATTGCTGATGGACGCTGACCTTGGTCTTGCCAACGTCGACATTATGTTGGGCCTCAAGCCGAAATGGAATTTGTCTCACGTACTGGATGGTAAGTGTTCAATTGAGGATGTTTTGGTTCCTGGCCCCGACGGCATATCAATCATTCCAGCCGCTTCTGGCATAAAGAAAATGGCGGAGTTGGGTAATGATCAGCACACGGCGATTGTTCGTTCTTTAAGTTCACTGAGTGGCGATTACGATGTGATGATTGTTGATACCGCAGCAGGTATATCTGACAGCGTTATTACTTTTAGTCGTGCTAGCCAATATGTGCTGGTGGTGGTGACTGACGAACTTACCTCGATGGCAGATGCCTATGCACTCATCAAAGTAATGAACCGCGATGCGGGCATAAAACGTTTTAAGGTGCTGCGCAATATGGTGAATAGCCATGATCAAGCGCGGGATGGTTTCGAGCGTTTAAATGAAGTGGCACAGAGATTTTTGGATGTCACCCTAGAGTACGCCGGATTTATTCCCCGCGATCCGTATTTAATTAAGGCCGATACTCGCCAAAAGGCGGTCAGTGATTTGTACCCTGGTGCAGAGTCCTCAATGGCGTTTAGACGTTTGGCAGAAGTCGTTGATAAATGGGATATGCCAACAGGCCCCAGTGGCAATATCGAATTCTTTGTAGATCGCATGTTTAGTAATGACGCGGTAGCAGGAGCGGCGATGTGAACGGGCACTCCGCTTACCTAAATGTGCAGTACGGCAGCCGCGAAGAGCTGGTGAGTCGTCATGCGCCTTTGGTTAAGCGAATTGCCTATCACTTGGTGAGTCGCTTACCGGCTAGTGTTGAAGTAGATGACCTAATTCAGGCGGGAATGATTGGTCTGCTAGAAGCGGGCAGCAATTACCAAATGGACAAAGGCGCCAGTTTTGAAACCTTTGCCAGTATTCGTATTCGCGGTGCCATGATCGATCAAATGCGTCATAGCGGCTGGGCGCCGCGCTCTGTTACTCGTCAATTGCGTGAAATGAGCGAAGCGGTGCGCAAGGTTGAGAGCCGCCTAGGGCGAGAGGCAACGGCGAATGATATTGCTGATGAAATGGATATTTCATTAGACGAATACCATGACATCTTGCGAGACACGAGTTCTGTGCGCTTATTTAGTCTCGATCAAATGAGTGATGGTGAAGGCGATACCATCGATATTGGTGGCGGAGATGATCGCTACGCACCCTTAGAGAATGTTTTAGAAGATGATTTTCAGCACGCGCTTGCCAGTCAGATTAATGGCTTACCAGAACGCGAAAAGTTGGTGATGGCCCTGTATTACGAAAACGGTTTGAACCTCAAAGAAATTGGCGAAGTTATGGAAGTGAGTGAATCGCGGGTGTGCCAAATTCACAGCCAAGCCATCGTTCGCCTTAAAGGGCGGCTCAGTGAGTGGACTGCGGCGTAGCATAGTGAGCCTCGGCGTGATGAACAGTGCGGTATTAAGGTGAGATAACAATGACTAAATATGAGTATTTGCAGTTCCCGATGAAATTCCTTGAGTGGTGCCAAAATTTAAGCGAGGCATCGCTATTAGGCTTGCTACTCAGCTTGGTCGGCATTGGCTTGCTGATGTTTATGTTAAAAGCTCGTCGGGTTGATGGCGGTGTGGCTGAGGTGAAGCAAGAGCCTGCAGGCAGTGCTTTGGTGGCGGCATTGGAACGTAAGATTGATGATCAAAGCTCCGCAATATCAATGTTAGGTGAGCGAATTTTGGCCTTAGAAGAATATTTAGAAATGCTAGGCGAGCGTCAGCAGCGCAGCGACGCCGATAAAAAGGACGCACGCTTTTATCAACAAGTTAGCACCATGGCTGGTCAGGGTATGGCTGCCCCGGAGTTGGCGCAGCGTTGTGGTATCTCTGCCAGCGAGGCAGATTTGATTATGGCGCTGTCTAAAAAGGCACATTGAGTGCGTAAGCAAGATGCGGCTCAAACAAACTGAGTCGCCTATTTCTTTTTCATTCCATATTTTTCTTGGCTTTCCCTTACACTCTTGCTTCCGGCATAGTTGTCATTAGCAGCATGGCATAGAGGGTAAGTTATGAACACGTATATATACTTGGCGATAGCAGTCATTTCTGAGGTCATCGCCACCAGTGCATTGAAGTCATCGGACGGTTTTTCAAAGTTGATGCCTAGTATCGCGGTTGTGCTTGGCTATGGCATTGCATTTTATTGCTTATCCATTGTGCTGCGCACCATGCCTGTTGGCATTACCTACGCTATTTGGTCGGGCTTGGGGGTGGTGCTAATAGCCATTGTCGGTCTGCTATATTACGGTCAGAGGTTGGATTTGCCCGCCTTGTTGGGAATGTGTTTAATCGTGGCCGGCGTCGTGGTGATTAATGTGTTCTCAAACAGTGTGACTCATCAATAGCTGGCTACGGCCTCAAAACGTCAGTTAGCTTAGCGATAATTCCCGCCACAAAGCAATTCTGCTATAGTCTCGCTCGAAAAACCTAAGGGGTGGCTGCGGCCTGAGATGCGGTAGATTTGAATGAGTCTACCTTGCAAACCCTTGAACCTGATCCGGTTAATACCGGCGTAGGAATAGGTGTAACGTCAAAAATCCTCTTCTAGCGCGTACCGGGTCTCTTAGTTTTGCTACTTATGAGAGAGCCATGAATCCATTTATTACATCAAAATCCCTAATTTGGTCTGCCTGCCTTGTGGCGGCTAATGTTAGTTATGCCGCCGGCGGCGCCAAATCGACCAATATGGAAGAAATGGTTGTGAGCAGCCAATTTCGTGACAGCAGCTTGCTTGATCTTGCCAGCACCGTAAGCGTATTTGACGGGGCAACGATTAGCGCGCGTGGCGCCAATAACATCGAGCAATTACTGAACTTAGCGCCCAATGTAAACTTTTCTGCTGGTGCCTCACGCGGTCGTTTTTTTCAGATTCGCGGCATTGGCGAGCGCAGCCAATTTATTGATCCCGTCAGCCCCTCGGTTGGTTTGATTATCGACGGTATGGATTTTAGTGGCTTGGGTTTGGCGGCGAGTACCTTGGATATTGCTCAAGTAGAAGTGCTGCGCGGGCCGCAAGGCACCGTTTACGGCGCGAATGCCTTAGCTGGCCTGATCAGTATGACTAGCCAAGCGCCGACCACAGAGCCCATGGTAAAAGTGTCGGCAGAAGTGGCTGAGTACAATAGTCAAACACTGGCGGTGGTTGCCAGTGGCCCCTTGAGTGAGCGGGTCGGCTATCGCGTTGCGGTGCAAAAGCAGCAATCCGACGGCTATATTGAAAACACCTATTTAGGGAAGGATGACGTTAACAATATTGATGAGTCGGTGCTGCGGGGCAAACTGAATTTCGCCGCCAGCGACGATTTGCAAATGGACTTCACCTTTCTTTACCTAGACGCTGACAATGGCTATGACGCGTTTTCTTTAACTAATAATCGCGAAACCCAGTCCGATCAACCCGGCACTGACGCCCAAGAAACCTTTGCTGCATCGATGATTACTCGCTGGTCGGGTAGTGAATTATTCAGTCTTGAAACCGTATTAAGTCTGGCCAATTCTGAGACCGAGTACGGCTACGACGAAGACTGGGTTTACGTCGGTTTCCATCCCGATGAATACAGTTCCGTCGATAATTATCAGCGCGATAAAGACAACATCAGTGCTGATGTGCGTTTTATTTCTACGGATGCATCTGCGCTGTTTAATGGCAGTAGCAGTTGGGTTGTTGGTGTGTATTTACGTCAAGAAGACGAAGACCTAGAGCGTAATGCTAGCTTTACTAGTCAGTTTGAAACCGAGAATGCGGCGGTTTATGGCCAGCTAAGAAGCAGCCTTAGTGACAAAGTAGATTTGGTGTCAGGTCTGCGCTTTGAAAAACGCGATGCCGATTACAGCGATTCTCTGCTGGTAAATTCAAATAAAGACGAAGATCTGTGGGGTGGAAACCTGACCCTAGAATACCGCTACGCTGAGAATAAGCTGGTGTACGGCACAATCTCCCGTGGCTATAAGGCGGGTGGCGTAAACGGCCGTATTATATCGGCGGCGGCAACAAACCCTGATATAAGCAGCGATATGTATGAGTTCGATACCGAACACATGATCAATTATGAGCTAGGTATGAAAGGTTCATGGCTGGATAGTCGTCTACAAGCCCAGGTGGCGGTGTTCTACCAAGATCGCAGTGAGGTTCAAGCCAAGCAATCTATATTTGATCCCAATGATTTTTCCTTTGACGATTTTCTCGTCAATGCTGCCGGCGGTAAAACCACTGGCGTAGAAGTGGAGCTTAATTATCTTGCTAGTGAGCGACTGCGCTTTTTCGCCGCCGCTGGTTTGCTAAATGCAGAGTTCGACGGCTTTAGCAGCCAGTCCCACGTTGACGCAAAAGACGATATTAATGGCGGTGCTTTGGCACCTGTAAGTCTAGATGGCCGCGAAGTTGCCCACGCACCTAAATATCAATTCTTTGTGGGTAGCGAAGTGTCGCTAATGGCGAACCTGATTTTGCGAGTGGAGCTGGAAGGCAAAGACGAATTTTACTTTTCCAATAGCCACAACCAAAAATCCACCGCCTATGAGCTAGTCAATACTCGCTTAACGTATATCGGTAGTAACTGGGATGTGTCTTTGTGGGGCCGTAATTTAACCGACGAAGATTACGAAACCAGAGGTTTTTATTTTAGCAATGCCTTCGGCAATAACCCCGCCAACGGCTATGCCCCAGAAACCTATACTCAGCTTGGCGAACCGCGTGTTATCGGTGTATCGGCTAGTTATACCTTTTAATTTATTCATTTTATAAGGCGGCTATGTAGCCGCCTGCTTTAATAATTCCATGGGAAGCGTATAAATGAAACTCTCTGTTGAAATCAGTATGTACCCTCTAAAAGACGAGTTTATTCCTGCCATTCAACACTTTATCGATCGCCTGAATACTCACCCAGACTTACAAGTAATTACCAATACCATGAGCACCCAAGTCTTTGGCGATTACGACGTTGTGATGGACGTGCTTAAAAAAGAGATACGCTTATCTTACGAGCAGTTTGGTCGCGCGATTTTTGTCTGCAAGTTTATTGACGGTGACTTAAGTCCCGTGGCAAGCAATGTTTAGCGAGCAAGTAGTCAGCGCGATTGCCGATGCCGTAGCGGCGATGTCGCTATGGGAGCTGAGCGCGGTCGTACTCGCCTTGGCGTACCTAATACTCGCCATGAAGGAGAATAGCCTGTGCTGGTATGCCGCATTTATTAGCACCGCAATCTACGTGTTTTTATTTTGGGACGTGAGCTTGCTAATGGAATCTGCCTTGCAGATTTTTTACCTTGTTATGGCCGTCTATGGTTGGTGGCAGTGGCGTAAACAGGGCGATACTCAAAGTGAACTGCGCATCCACCGCTGGACTTTGCGAACACACATCATAGTCGCTGTTGTGGTGGGCCTGCTAACCCTGAGTTTTGGCTATGTGCTAGATACCTCTACCCACGCTGAACTACCCTATTTAGATTCATTCACGACTTGGGGCGCGGTAGTCACAACCTATATGGTGACTCGCAAGGTGCTGGAGAATTGGATTTATTGGATCGTCATAGATGGCGCATCGGTCTATTTATACATAGATCGAGAGCTGTACTTAACCGCGCTATTGTTTGTTATGTATGTTGTGCTGGTGGTGATTGGCTTTTTTCAATGGAATGCCATTTATAAACGCGAGCAGCTTGAATCGTAAGTATGAACATATCCGCCGACATTATCCCAGTAGACTGGCCGAAGTGGAGTAAAACTAAACCCAACCTATTAAAGCCATTGCTCGGCGGTTTAACAAATAAGAGCTATTTAATATCCGCCGACAACACCGACATGGTATTGCGGAAAAATTCCACTATAAGCGCAGCATTAAATCTTGATCGGGTTACCGAGGCGCGGGTGTTGGTGCTTGCCGACGATGCCGGTTTGTGCGCCCCTCTTATTCACTACGACAGCGACTATCAATACGTGGTGAGTCGCTATGTAGAGGGTAAGCACTGGCGTGCAGACGAGCAGGGAATTCGCTCATTGGCAACGCTATTGCAGCGTATTCACCGCCTTCCCGCCATTGATAAATATTTAACTATTGCCGATAAAGCCGAGCGCTATTGGCAGGCAATAGCTAAAAACGCGCCGCACTTGGCAGATTTGAAAAAGGTGGCAAATAAAATGATGCCACTTATCGAAAGTGCAAAGCGTTTAGGCTCTGGCGCCTGTCTTTGCCATAATGACCTGCTGCGAGAGAATTTAATTAGTACGGAAGAGGGACGCTTATACGCAATTGATTGGGAATACGCCGCAATGGGCGACCCCTTCTATGAACTTGCAGTAATTGTTGAAGGCCAGGCACTGAATCAGTTGCAGCAAGAATTGCTATTAAGCGAATATTTTGCGAGACCCGTAAGTGAAAACGACAGGCAAGGCCTTAAAAATTGGCGCTTAATTTACTGCTATTTAACTGTGCTGTGGTACGCCGTGCAGTGGTCTAGCGGCGTGATGGCAACGCCAGAAACAAGCCGCCATATTGCTCAGCAGATACAGGACTTAAACGCTAGGCTTGGTGATTAGTGGTCGATATAGTCTGAGATATTCGCTTAAAGGATAATTTATGACGTTGAATACTTTCAAAACTATGTTCGGCTTTTTGGGGACTATGATTCGCAAATATACGCTATTCGATTTAAGTAAAAATACGCTTGAGGGAATTTATAATTATCATTTGATAAGCGGAAAAATAGCGACATCGGGTCAACCTACGGTGAAGCAGTTTTATTTAATTAAAGCGGCTGGCTATAAAAAAATAATTAATCTTGCCCCTCACGATGCCGAAAATTCATTGAGTGATGAAGCGGCACTAATAAATGATTTGGGGCTTGAGTATATTCATATTCCGGTAGATTTTAAAAAGCCGACGGCTGATAATTTCGCTGCGTTTGTAAGCACCATGGATGCTGCTGCTACGGAAAAAATCTGGGTTCATTGTGCTGCTAATATGAGAGTGTCTGCGTTTGTTTATAAATACAGATGCGAAGTATTGAATGAAAATGTCGAGGAGGCAAAATCTGATCTTAATCAGATATGGGAGCCTCTAGGTGTGTGGAAGGAATTTGTGTCTAAAAGAACAGGCGACCGATCAGCGTAGATACCGCTGTTTCTGTTTTTAAAATTCGCGGGCCGAGGCTGAAGCTTTGCATGCCGGCGGCGATGAGCTTTTCACATTCGTAGGGAATAAAGCCACCTTCTGGGCCTATGGCTAGTACGCAGTCTTGTTTTATATATTGCGGTGGGCATTTTGCGGCGTAGGGGTGGGCAAGTAAGCCTATTTTATTTTCTAGCAGGCTGGGTAATACGTCTTCTACAAAGGGCTTAAAGAGGTTTGCGCGGCGCAGCGTTGGCAAGACGGTATCTCCGGCTTGTTCTAAACCTTCCAGCATCGCCTTGTGCAAAGTGTCGTCGCTGACGAGGGGGCTTTGCCAGTAGCTTTTTTCGACTCTATAACTATTAAGTAGAATGATTTCTGCTGCGCCCAGTTCGGTTGCGGCGCGAATAATCCGTCTGGCCATTTTGGGACGAGGTAGAGCGAGGAGTATGGTTAGCGGTAATTTTGGCGGCGGTGGGGTGTGCAGTTCAAATTCTAGGCTAACACTGGTGGCGCTGATTGCGGTGATGGTCGCGTTACCAGTTAGCCCGTTTAGCAAACCCACTTTAAGCGTATCGCCAAGATTGGCGCGCAGTACATTGCGAATATGATCTGCGCGCGCATCGCTCAGTGTTATGTGGTCTTGGTTTGTGCCTAAGTCATCAGGCTGCAGTAGCAGCAGGTTCATTAGGCGGGTTCAGCCCACAGGTCGTAGTCGTCTGAGTCGATGATATTCACGACTAGAGCGTCGCCGGGTTTCACGTCGGTGAAGCCGTCTAAATACACTTTGCCGTCGATTTCGGGTGCGTCGGCGACGCTGCGGCCAATAGCGCCTTCTTCATCGACGGTGTCGATGAGGATTTCTTGCTGAGTGCCGATTTTTGCGCGTAGGCGTTGCGCAGAAATTTCCTGCGCGACCACCATAAACCGTTGCCAACGGTCTTTTTTAATGTCTTCTGGTACTTGGTCGGCTAGCTCGTTAGCGGTGGCACCGTCAACGGGTGAGTATTCAAAGCAACCGACGCGGTCGAGTTGGGCTTCTTGTAGCCAGTCTAGCAATATCTGGAAGTCTTCTTCGGTTTCACCGGGGAAGCCAACAATAAAGGTAGAGCGAATCACCAAATCTGGACAGATCTCACGCCATTTCTTAATGCGCTCCAAGGTTTTTTCTTGGTGGGCTGGGCGCTTCATGGCCTTCAACACTTTGGGGCTGGCGTGCTGAAAGGGGATGTCTAAATAGGGCAGTATTTTGCCTTTCGCCATTAACGGAATTACATTGTCGACATGGGGGTAGGGGTAAACATAGTGCAAACGCACCCACACACCCATTTCGCCCAACGCTTCGCACAGCTCTAGCATGCGGGTTTTAATGGGTTGGCCGTCCCAAAAGTCGAGTTTGTATTTTGTGTCTAAGCCGTAGGCGCTGGTGTCTTGCGATACCACTAAGATTTCGCGAACGCCGGCGTTCACTAAACGTTTGGCTTCTTCGAGTACGCTGCCAATGGGGCGGCTGACTAAATCGCCACGCATAGACGGGATAATGCAGAAGCTGCAGCGGTGATTACAGCCTTCAGATATTTTTAAGTAGGCGTAGTGGCGCGGTGTAAGTTTTACGCCTTGGGGCGGAACGAGGTCGGTAAAGGGATCGTGTTGTTTGTTGGCGGGCGCCCATTCGTGTACTGCGCCAACTACTTCTTCGTAGGCGGCGGGGCCGCTTACTGCGAGAACATTGGGGTGTACCGCGCGGATTTTTTCATCATCGCCCATGCAGCCCGTAACAATAACCTTGCCGTTTTCTTTTAGAGCTTCGCCGATGGCATCTAGCGATTCTTGTTTTGCGCTATCGATAAAGCCACAGGTGTTTACCACCACCACGTCGGCATCGTCGTAATTTGGCACAATGTCGTAGCCGTCGATTCGTAATTGGGTGAGGATGCGTTCAGAATCGACCAAGGCTTTGGGGCAGCCCAAGCTCACAAATCCAACCCGTTTTCTGGTTTCTGTCATACTCATATTGTGTTCATACCTTGCGGGTTGTTGTGAAAATGGGAAAGCGCGCAATTTTAGCACGACAGCCCCTTAAGCCATACATTGCTTAAGGGTATTTGCGCGATGGATAGCGTTAATAGTGCTCAATCACACACAGATGCTTGTAGTAGTGTCGAACACGCCTTGTATCAAATAGGAATGGTTATTACTTGGCGCTTCGCTATTGGTTGTCTGATTTGGCATGCGGCGCTACAGCCTTGTTTTGGAACTAGAAACCCCCATCGGGGTCAATTGCAGGTGTTTATGCTTATGGTTTGGCTTAGTGGTGTGGATCGATAATGACGCCGGCAATTAATTTACTTAAGAAGCAAAAGATAGCGCATATTGTTCATGAATATGCGCACAATCCTGCTAGCGCGTCTTACGGTTTGGAGGCGGCGGAAAAAATGGGTGTTGCGCCAGAGCGGGTTTTTAAAACACTAGTGGTGGCCTTAGATACCAAGGCACTCGCCGTTGCCGTACTCCCCGTGTCTGCCCAGTTAAATATGAAGCAGGCAGCCAAGGCCTTGGGCGTTAAGAAAGCTGCCATGGCGGCGCAGGCCGATGTTGAGCGCTCAACTGGCTATGTTTTGGGTGGGGTGAGTCCTCTGGGACAAAAGAAATTATTAGCGACAGTAATTGATGAATCTGCGCGGGAATTTTCAAGTATCTATATAAGTGCGGGCCGCCGTGGCTTAGAGCTTGAGTTGGCCGCCGAGGATTTGCGTGGGATGACGAGGGCGGTATTTGCCACTTTAATTTAAACAGCGCTGAGTGCTTTGGATAGCCGGCTTTGCTTCTATATAACAATGAGGAAAGGGAATGACGAACACTAAGAATTCACCAGCCAGTGCATTGATATTGGGTATTTCATTGGTGCTCGGACTTACCGTCTTGGGGATGCTATTAGGCACTGCTGTCACCCAGTACCGCCAATTTGAACGTAGTGTGACAGTCAAAGGTTTATCTGAGCGGGAGTTTACCGCTGACGTTGCCATTTGGCCGTTGCAGTTTACAGAGGCGAATAATGATCTGCCAAAACTGTATGTGCTCGTGGATGACCGGGTGGCGACCATCAAAGCCTTTTTACGGGATAAAGGTTTTTCTAGTGACGAAATTTCGATCTCGGCGCCTGCAATTACCGACAAGTCTGCGCAACAATATGGCAATAATGGTAATTCCCCTTTTCGTTATACCGCCGAGCAAACGGTCACCGTGTATTCAGAAAATATAGAGAAAGTCCGTGAAGTGAGTCGTGAGCTTTCTGAGCTGGGTAAAAAGGGTATTGCCTTTAACGGCAATAATTATCAGGCCCAGACTGAGTATATTTTCACCAAACTCAATCAGGTTAAGCCGCCGATGATTGAGGAAGCGACTCGTCAGGCCCGTGCGGTTGCCGAGAAGTTTGCGGAGGATTCCGATAGCGTACTCGGCAAGATAAAGCGGGCTTCGCAGGGCCAGTTTTCGATTAGTGATCGTGACAAAAATAACCCGCATATTAAAAAGGTTCGGGTGGTGTCCACGGTTGAATATTATTTATCAGACTGATTTTTGAGCAGTACGCCATCCCGGCGCTAGAGTTGAGTGTTAGTGAAAATGCAGTGGTTTAGTGTGGTTTTTAATTTGAATAGGGTGGTATTGGCGGCGGCGTTATTGAGTTGCTCTGTTGCGAGTTTTGCCCAAAGTGGCGACGAGGAAAGCGTCGAATCGCTTAAAACATTGCAGTGGCGTGGCGCTTATCAATCGCAGAAATTGAGTCTGGATAAAAAGCTCGGAGGGCGTTTGCCGGAAGGTTATAAGGCGGGTTTGACCTCTCTGGCATCTCAGCAGCAATTCCGCAGCGACCGTCCGATTATGGGGGTATTGTTGCCGGGGGCGAATTTAGATTCTAGCCAAGCCATTAAGCTCTCTGATTTTAAAAAAGGGATGTTTGAGGTTGAGCTGGCTTTTAGGCTGAGGCGGGTATTAAGGCATCCGGTTGCCGATGTAGAAAGCTTGAAAAAGTTGGTTGCTGTGGTCGCGCCAGCGGCAGAATTGCCGGATTTAGGGTTTAAAGCGCAGGGCGCGCCGACGGTGTTTGAAATTGTTCGCGCTAACGTCGCTGCGCGCAGCTTTGTGGTGGGTATGCCGGTAGCTGCAAATAGTGT
This sequence comes from Zhongshania aliphaticivorans, assembly GCF_902705855.1. Classification (GTDB taxonomy): domain Bacteria; phylum Pseudomonadota; class Gammaproteobacteria; order Pseudomonadales; family Spongiibacteraceae; genus Spongiibacter; species Spongiibacter aliphaticivorans_B. The sequence continues at coordinate 20,878 of NZ_CACSIJ010000013.1, forward strand.
GGATATAGAGGCCATTACCGTTGGCCTGCATATCGACGACGAGCCGGTATTTTCGGCGCAGAGTGGTTCGTTAATCGGCGGACAGTGGCAGATGTTGTTGAATTTAATTAATGATCGAATTCAGCAAGGCTGGGTGATTTATCCAGATCAGTGGCTACTAACCGGTGCGCTTGGTCAAATGCAGCCCTTGGTAAAAGGCCGCTATTATGTGTCCTTTGGTGATTTGGGTGAGTTGTCCTTACTGATCGAGCCCTAGAATACTTAGATGCTGATCACTGAGTCTTCGCAGTAATGCTTAATAGGTAAATGCCGGCGCAGCGCGGTGAGCAGTGCTTGGCTGTCGTCTTTACTTAAAAAGCCGCCGATGAGTACATGGTCGCCACAGTGGCTTAGGCTGATTTGCAGCGGGTCCCAAGGGTGGGGCTGAACGGTGACCAGCACACAGCTGTTTTGTCTGGGCCAGTGCCAGCTGCGCTCGCACTGCTGGTGCCCTTCGTCGATGCTGAGGGTTTGCGGATCTAGGCTGACAATTTGCTGTATTTGCAGTTTTTTGCATGTGCGACTGATGATGAGCCACATCATTAGCCATTCTAAACCCATAAACGGCAGTACCAACCACGCGCCAATGGCGATAAACCCCGCACTAAATACGGTATTCACTGCCATGACAGTCAGTATTAGGCGGCGATTTTGAACCCAGCTAGCGGAGCAGTTAGGGCGCAGAATAATCTCTGCGCGGTGCTCGTTGTCGCGAATATCAATCATGATGCACGCTCCTCGTTCTGCCTTGAAGTTTAGCTGAATCTACGCGGCCCGCTTGTTTGAGCTATGTTCGCGATGGCTAAATTTTTCGATATAGCATTAAGGCATTGTGAGTCGGGTCGCCAGCTTGGTAGAGCTTTTCGCCGCTGCCCTGAAAACCGGAGTTACTCAGCCATTCATCTAAAAATGCCAAGCTATAGAAATTGCGCAATTCCTTGGCGTTGTACTCCCAGCTTTCGTTGGTACCCATATTAAAGACGTCGTGGGCAAGGCCGACGAGGGCTTGCATGTCGTCGTTGTGGGCGTCGTGGTCGCGCACAATTAAGTAACCGCCGAGCTTCATGCTGTCGCGAATATCGCTAATAAACTGCTCCCGTAGCGGCAAGGGGCAATGGTGAAAGCCGATAAACACTGTTGCCAAATCGATGGAGTTGGCCGGAATGGTCTTGCCAAGCGTAGGGGCGTAGTCAGCTAAGGGGATGTAGTGGCCGGCTTGCATGATTTGGCCGCGATCGAGAATGTCCGGCAAAGAGTAGTTTGGTGCGTGCTCGGCGAGAAAATAACGCTCGCCGACGATCTCTAAAGGCTCTTCAAGCGCGTCGAGGTAGCGGCCGGTTGAGCCAATTTCTAAATAGCCTTCATAGCGGCGTGCTGTATCGAGTAATTCGCAGCTTTGGCTGCGCATATCGCGCTTTTGTTTGTTTAGGGCTGGTAGCGCAAATGTTAATTCCGACAGAAACGGCTTAATATTGCCAATATTCTGTTGAAGTTGTTTATAGACGTTTTCGTCTGCACTGTAGGATTCTGCAAAACTTTGGATAAGCGCGTGCAGTTCGTGTTCGGGGTAGAGGTGGAAGACGTTGATCAAAAAATTGAAGAATTGCTCGCGCAACTCATTATTGCGGTAAATATAGGAAAAGTTGCCGCCAAAATTGTCGTCAACTAATAGGGGCACCGTTGGAAAGGGCGCGCTGGTGTTGTCCGTACCGTTGCCCAGTGCGCGCTGCGCTACCAGGGCTGAAAATACTAGCGAAAGTGATTTTATAAATTGTCGTCGTGAAACATTATTCATTTTTGCGCTCACTGCGTTAACAGGAATTCTGCTGTTATACATTAAAAAGGGAGTTTGAGCTTGTCCGAATTTTTTAGATCGATATGGCGTCGTAGTCTTGGAGTATGCTGGACCTTGATTCGCCGTTTAAGCGTGCTGCTTATTTTCGTTGCTGTGGTAGCGGGAATTGCAACTACCGTTGTGGTGCTACGAGCTGGCGATAGTGATTTTGTGCCGCCACAAATACCGTTGGTCGTTAACGACGTTACTCATCTAAATGCTGTGCGGGTGGGAATAGTTGTTGCTCCACAGGCCGTTGAGGACATTCAGAAGGCTATTACCGAGAGTGAAGGGCGGGTGTCTATCGGCGGCGGTCGCTATAGTCAGGGTGGTCAAACGGCTTACCCAGACAGCCTACATATCGATATGCGCAGCTTTAATAAGGTATTGGCATTAGACACCGATACCAAGCAGGTTACGGTTCAGCCGGGTATCAGTTGGCGGCAATTGCAGGCGGAAATTGATCCCCATAATTTGTCGATTAAAATTATGCAAACCTATGCCAATTTCACTGTTGGCGGCTCGCTTAGCGTCAATGTGCATGGCCGCTACATTGGCGAAGGGCCGCTAGTGGGTTCGGTGTTAGGGCTTAAATTAGTTTTGGCGGATGGCTCGCTGATAGCTGCGTCGCCGCAGGAAAACGCCGAACTATTTTATGGTGTTATTGGTGGTTACGGCGGCTTGGGTGTAATTGTAGAGGCGACCTTACAGCTAGAAGACAATTTGCCGGTCGAGCGTAAAACAAGGACGATGCCGGTAGAGGAGTACGCAGGTTATTTTCATGATGCCATTCGTGACAACGGCGATGTAGTTTTTCACAACGCGGATATTTATCCTCCCGATTTTACTCATTTGCGCGATGTGAGCTGGTACGCCAGCGACAAGGCGGTGACCAAAACCGAGCGTCTTATTCCGGCAGATCAGGATTACCGCATAGAGGTGGCGCTGGAGAAGTTTGTTGCAGGGTCTGACCTTGGCAAGTGGTCTAGGCAGCATCTAATTGATCCACTGTTGTATTACCCCGAAAAGGTGGTGTGGCGCAATTACGAAGCGAGTTACGACGTGGCCGAATTAGAGCCTGAAGATCGCTCGGAATACACTTACGGCTTGCGTGAGTATTTTGTACCGGTTGAGCGTTTTGACGAATTTGTGCCTAAAATGCGCGAAATATTCCAGCGTAATGAAGCTAATATCCTCAATGTGAGTATTCGCCACGCCAAGGCAGATGCCAATACCTTGTTGTCTTGGGCGCGCTCGGAGGTGTTTGCCTTTGTGGTGTATTACCGTCAAGGCACTGATGCCGAGGCCAAGCAGGCGGTGAGTGTGTGGAGCGGCGAGATGATCGACGCGGCGATCGCCGTCGGTGGCGCCTATTATTTGCCCTACCAACTTCAGGCCAGCACAGAGCAATTCAAAGCGGCCTACCCGCGTGCTAAGGACTATTTTGGATTGAAATGGCGGCTAGATCCTAATAATCGCTTTGTGAATATGCTGTGGTCGAAATACTACCCGTTCAATACCGATTTAATGGCCGGCACCCGCGAAGATATCGGAGAATATTATCGCCCAGTTGAGCAAACTTTGCTGACGATTCCTGAGTGGTATTTAGTGTTCCAGCCCAAGGAATACGCCGACTATTTAGCAAATGGTGGTGACCCCAGTAGCTTCCCGTTCTTGGCGAGTATTGATGAATACTGGGCTTTGTACGACCGAGTGGTGGCGATGAGTGCGGAGAATTACCCCGCAAATTCAGAGTATCGCACCATGCTGCGGGTTATTGGTATTAGCACCAGTCTGGAATATGTAGTGAAAGGTGCTTATGAGGCTAGTCTTGGGCGTCTGAGCCGCTGGCTTGCCGATGGTGAGGACACGCCCGAGGATGTGATTATTCAGCAGGCACATCGGGCTTATAGTGAGCTGATATTTGATGAGCCTTGGTATGAGTTTGATTTTGCCGGCTGGCGAGACCGAATTTGGTCAGATACGCCGCTCTGGGGCGAACACGCCTTTCGTAAATGGGAGCGAAAGCTGTTTTTCAGCGCTGAGTTTGGCGTGAAATCGCTTTATGCCAAATTAATTAAATACGCCGCTCAGTCTACTTACGGTGAAACCGATAAACGGATTTACCTTACGGCGCAGCGCGTGCAAAGCAATAGTATTCGCTTGCCCAAAGAGCCTGAGGGTTCAGAAATCGTCGCAACCGGCGGTGACGACTATATTATGTCGGTGCCACGCTGGGGTGGTTTTACTGAGATTATGCCTAAGTTTTTAAATACCGAATGGAAGATCACCGATATCTCAGGTAATCATCAAATTGCGGTGTCTTTGTTGGCAGATAAAGACGCAGATATTTCGAATTTGGGGGCGCAAGAATTATTTCGATCAACTCTGGTATCAGATGAACTTCTTCAGCGCATTGTTGTCTTGGTAGCGGTGTCTGATTTGGCGCAATTAATACTTGATGCGCAGAGTGAAAATTTAAACTTGGAACATATATTCGACTACTAGATCTCTTGCTAAGTTTTTAAAAGCTGGTAGTCTCAAGCAAATGAATATGCCATCAGTTCTTACAATTAAAGGTTTTAATTTCGGCGCAGTCTGCGCCGGGATTTTTGCCGTCTTCCTCTCTTAGGGCGATTGAGTTTTACTCAGTCGCCAGCACCACTTCCAACCTAATCAATTTAATATTAATGGCTGATATTTTTTAAAATATCGCTGAGTTTTGCTATGGAGAAAATCGTGCAAGATTTGTCGCATATCCCTATTTTTATAAAGCAGTCTGATTACCAAGCTTTAACCGAGTTTATCCGTCGCAATCGCTCTGATGCAGCAAATGACCTGCAGTCGGAAGTTGATCGTGCAGATATTGTTGAAGACTGTGATTACAATAATGACTTTGTGTGCATAGATTCAGTCGTTACGTTTATGGATTTAGATTCGCTCACGCTAACTAAAGTGACCTTGGTGATGCCGTGGCAGGCAAACGTGACCTTATTGAAAGTATCTGTGTTGTCGCCGGTAGGTTGTGCATTGCTTGGCTTGCAAAAAGGCAGTGAAATTGAATGGCCCTTGTTGAACGGTAAAGTGCGGCGCTTATCTGTACAGAATATCGATATTCCAGTTTGTAAGAATAGGCGCCAGAGAGTGGCGAACGCAGGTTAGCCTGCTTTAGAGCAAATTTTTGCGTTGTAACCAGTTACCACACAGCTGGATGGCTTCATTTAACTGAGCCTCTTGCCCGAAATAGTAATGGGTAGCGCCTTTAATCTCATGCATTTCTTTATTGTTATGGGCAATAGCATCGAATATTCGCGTGGTATGGCTTGGCGTGCAGGCGTCGTCAGCGCTATTGCCAATAACCAGTGCCGGTACCGTAATGGTCTGCGCACAGCGTAGGCCGTCGGCATTGGAGTCGTCGTAACTCCACTGCGACAGCCAGCTGCGCAGGGTGCAGAAGCGAGCGAGACCTACCGGACCGTTATTCACCACCTCAGGATCACCCAAATAGCACCAGCGTGGCTGACGATCATTTGCATCGATGGTGGGGTCTAGCCAGCGCGGGTCGGCCATGGTGCCGTGAACCACAAAGGCGAATTCATCGTTTGCTCGGCCACTGTCTTTTAAACTTGCCAGTTTGTCTTTAACCCACGCGGTGATTTTGCGATTGCGGGCAATTTGCGCTGCGCGATACCGTTCTAAAAACGCGGCAGAATAGGGCGGTTGATTGGCATTTTGCGGGTTGTAAAGATCCAGTTCAGGGTCACGCTGACTGGGGTCTTGCTCATCAAGAACAGAGGCGTCTATCCACTCCGTTAACGTATGGGTGCGGCTAATGTGAGCTGCCAGCATCATAATGCCGTCGGCGGGAATAAGGCCTTGAACAGTTAGGTCTACCGCGTCGCCTGCTGGGGTTTCAGTGATGGTCGGGTTTTCTGCCTGACTTTGATAGAACATAGACAGCGAACCGCCGCCACTCCAGCCCGCTAAAATGACCTTATCAAAGCCAAATTTTTCCTTGGCGTGCCGAATGCAGTTGCCAAGATCGATGACCACTTTTTCCATAATCAGCGCGGTGNCATTGCCGGGGTATCGGCTTTGGCAATAAATCACCGGATAGCCCGCTTTAGCCAGCTCGGTAATCATTGGCAGGTATTCGCCGCCACCCACGGGGTGCATAAACACAATAACATTGTTAGTTTTGGGTTCGGCGGGGCGCAGCAGGTGCGACTTTAGCGCGCCAAAGTCCATGGGGCCGCCGTAGGTTTCTTTAAACGGACTTTTGTCCTGATAAAAAATTAAATAGGGTACGCGCTCGTAGGCTTTTTTCTTATTGGTCATGACGATACTCGCTGCTTATTCACAAGAAAAGTATGAATGGCAGTAGAGCAATTTACCGATAATATGTCAATTATCTTTACTAATATTGATATGGCTACGCTAGGTGTTTTGGGTAGATACCGAATACAATAGCGTGCTTACAATAAACATAGATGGAATCCATCGTTCTTACGGGATGTGAGTAGGGATGCTTTTGAATGCGGTATTTAGCTGGATAATGGAATGAAAAAAATAGCAGAGCATCAGGACTTTTTGATTGGCACACTTGCGTACGCCCTTTTCTGGATGGACGAGAGCCTGCAAGCCAGTCTTGAAGCCGCTGGCTGGGAGCGAATGAATCGAACCAAGTCGATGATCATGATCAGCGTGACGGTGGGCATTAATCGCCCCGCATTTCTGGCGCGTAATTTAGGCGTAAGTCGTCAGGCTATTCATCAATTATTACAGGGAATGCGTGACGATGGCTTGCTGGAGTTAGTGCCAGACCCCGCAGACCGTCGCGCAAAGATTGTTCAATTTAGCGCCACCGCCGATAAAATCCGCCAAGATGCCGAGAAAGCCGTTATCGGTATAGAAGATGAGCTTGGCAACCGCATTGGTAAAGCGCAGTTAAAACAATTGAAGCAAGCGCTCAGCAAAGGCTGGGGGCCGATAGTGGTGGTTCCCCCCGTCTAAAAATTGCAGCTCGTGAATGTTCTACTGCCTGCCTGTAGTTACCTCGCGCGCTTGTCTATTTTAGCGGCACCGAAGGTTTTCTCCTTTAATGGTCGGGTCTTCTGGGTCCACGCGGCTAATGATGTGCGGGCATCGTCGGTATGTTTTTGCAGTATTGAAGGATCTGTCGCGCGGCAGGTGATTTCGACTTGTATGCCGTTGGGGTCGTACATATAGACCGAATGCACAAAACCGTGGTCGACTGGGCCAAGACAGGTTTTGCCGGCGTCATTAATACGTTTGTGCCATGCAAGTAAGTCGTCCATGCTTTCTGCTTCTAATGCCAAATGCATGTCGAAGCTGTCTTTGCGGCCAAAGTCTTCTTCTTTAGATATACCGGGCTCGTCAAAGAAGGCGAGGTAGTTGCCATCGCCCATCTCAAAGAAGATGTGCAAAAAATTGCGATTGCGGCCAAGGCCTTCACCAAAGTCGATGTCTTCTTCAAAAGCGGCGGCCAGCTTTAAGCCCAGTATGTCTTCGTAAAACCAGCGGGTTTGTTCCGCGTCACGGCAGCGGTAGGCGGCGTGATGAATATTGTGTAATGGCTTTAGTGATACGTTCATACTTATCTCGCTACTTTTATGGTGGCTATCGTTGTTATTGTTGGTTTGCCGTGACGACATTTGTAGTTATCATATATAAAGTCAATTTACTTGACAATAAAAAGGCGTCTTGTTTGTATTGTCAGCAGTCATAATCATAAAAAATAGGAGTGTGCTGTGAGTGCGTCTGTATCGTGGTTTGAAATTCGCCAACGAACAAAGGAATTTTTGGAGCAGCGCATCTATCCTGCAGAATCAATTTTGCAGGGTGCAGATAAGGCCTCCTCTGAACTAAAACTCGCTGAGCTGATGCAGCAGGCAAAAGCCGAGGGGCTGTGGGCCTTAGGACACCCGAAGGAGATTGGCGGGCAGGGCATGCCGTTTCTTGACTACGTGTATATCAACGAGGTGATCGGTCGTTCTGAGTATGCGCAGCGGGTGTTCGGCACCTATTCCTTGCAAGATTCCTTAATGCTCAAACAGTACGCCTCGCCCCAGCAACAAGAGCAGTATTTACGCCCCCTAGTTGCGGGTGAAATCTGTCCTAGTTTCGCGATGACAGAACCCGCCTTGGCTAGCTCTGATCCTACCCAGCTACAAACAAGCGCGGTATTAGAAAGTGGGTATTGGCGAGTTAATGGCCATAAGTGGTTTACCACCGGCGCGGATATCGCCGCCTATACCACGATTATGTGCCGCACCGAGCCAGACGCGCCAGACCATAAAGCCTTCAGTATGATTCTGGTTCCCACCGACAGTGTCGGATACGAGATCGTGAGGGATACACCGTTATTGGGTCTTAATAGCGGCCACTTTGAAGTGAAATACCATGACATTCGCGTGCCTGAGCATCACCTCTTAGGCGGTCGTGGTGAGGGTTTTGTGATTGCCCAGCGGCGTTTAGGGCCGGGCCGAATCTTCCATTGTATGCGCTGGTTAGGTCAGGCCCAGCGAGCCTTCGATTTAATGTGTGAGCGTCTACACACCCGCAGTGCGTTTGGTTCTAGCCTCGCAGATAAACAACTCATGCAACAGCATGTGTTTGATAGTCTTGCCGAAATTCAGGCCTGCCGGCAGCTCACCCTGCATGCCGCCCGCTGCATAGATAGTGGCGATGCAGCGCGAGTCGAGATTGGTACGATTAAGGTGGTCGGCGCACGCATGCTTCACAATGTCGTAGACCGAGCGATTCAAGTTTATGGAGCCGCCGGCCTTACCGACGACACGCCACTTAGCCGTATGTACCGGCATGCCCGCGAGGCGCGAATTTATGATGGTCCAGACGAGGTGCATATCCAATCCGTTGCAAAGCAGGTATTAAAACGCTATCGCGACAATGGCCAGGGCTGGGATTTTGGTGAGCGCGATGCGGAATGGAGTGACAGTTTGTGAGCAATGCGTCGCTAATGGTCGCTGAAGCAAGCACTGCTGAGGAATTAAAAGCACCTTTAGAAAAAGTGCTTGCAAGACAGTGGGCAGAGTCGGTGAGTGTAAAGGGGCTGCGTCGATTAACCGGCGGAGCCGCAGCACAGACGTGGTCATTTATTGCGATTACCGCGGCAGGCGAGCAGGCGCTTATATTTCGCCGTGGTCATGACGCCAGTCAGTTTGGTGGGGCGCTTAGCAAATCGGCTGAAGCGAGTGTGCTAGGTGCTGCGGTTGCTGCGGGTGTGCCGGCGCCAGCAATAATTTTAGCATTGAGTGCAGGCGATGGTCTTGGTGAAGGCTTTATCATGCGGTATATCGAGGGTGAAACCCTGCCGCAGAAAATACTAAAAGATCCGCGTTATGCCACAGCTCGAGAGAAAATGGCTGAGCAGTGCAGTGATATTTTATCGGCAATTCACGCTGTACCTCTTAGCGCCTTGTCTGGTTTACACCGCGCTGTGGCGGCAGAGCAAATTGCATTTTATCGGCATGCCTATGACGGCTACCAGCAAGAACTACCGGTGTTTGAATATGCGTTTCGCTGGCTTGCTGAGCATATTCCGTCCTGCGCCGAGGAAACCTTGGTCCATGGCGATTTTCGTAATGGCAATTTAATGGTGGGCGAAGAAGGCATTCGCGCTGTACTGGATTGGGAGCTGTCTCATATCGGCGACCCCATGGAAGATTTGGGCTGGCTCTGTGTGAATTCTTGGCGCTTTGGCCGCATTGATAAACCAGTGGGCGGCTTCGGTGACCGGGCCAGTTTATACACAGCCTATGAGCGCGCCAGTGGCCGACATGTTGATGCTGCAGCAGTCAAATTTTGGGAATTGTTCGGTGTGCTTAAATGGGGCGTCATCTGCCTATACCAATGCGATATGCATATGAGTGGCCGTGAGCGCTCGCTGGAGCGGGTGGCTATAGGCCGCCGTGTTTCCGAATGCGAGCTAGATATACTTGATTTACTTAGGGGGCAGTAACCATGCCGATTAGTCAGCCAAATGTTAGCCAGTTGTGCGATGCCTTACAGGAATTTTTGACAACTGAGGTGGCGCCGGCAGTTGATGACGAAGCCATTAAATACAAATTAAAAATTGCGACTAATGTATTAGGGATCATCGCGCGCGAGTCTGAGCAGGGTGGGGATTTTAGACACTTAGAACACTCGGCATTAAATGAGTATCTAGGTACTGATTCTGAAAGCTCTGGCCCTGAATGGACAGATGTAAATCAGCGCCTGCTAGATCACATTCGCAGCGGTGATATAGCATCGCGAGAAGATGATTTACTTGCCACTTTAGAGCGCATTACCATCGCAAAGATGGCGATAGATAATCCGCGCTATGCCAGTTATTTAAAGCGCGTCGATGTTTAGGCTCTAGGTTTAGGGTGTGTTCCTGGTATCGCATCTATTTATAACTTAGAGAAGCTAACCAGGCTGTAGAAAAATCCAGCCACTCCAAAAATTAAATTACATTTGTACTCCTACTCCTACTCCTACTCGAAATCTGGAGGTTATTCGCATATCAAGTTGGCCATATTTCAAAAAACGCGCCTATTTTTAGCTCAAAATACGACAAAATAAATTCGCCAGAATTAAGCTTTAGTTTTTCTACAGCCTCAACGTTCTACACAGAGATGCGGCAAGGCAGGGCCTAGTTGTGTAGTCGTGTACGCAGCGAATTACAATTGGGCAGAGCATAGCCCCTTACTGCAACTTGCTACATGTTGATGATGCAAGTGCTACAACTAATTTTTATATGTGGAATTACAATAAGGATGTGCCAACTGACCATTATCTACAGAACCTAGCCCGCCATCTTCTTTCCTATGTGCATGGTCAACTGTTATCGAGTTCTTATGGAGAAGACCCCCGCAGATTGCACATTTAACGGCGCTATCAATAGCTTCCCTTATAAATACTTCTGATTTCCTTTCTCTAGAGAAATCCTTACTTGTGACTTCATCTCCGTCAACATTATTTAATGTTATAAATGAAAAATCTTTATCCTCTTTAATTTTCTTTGGAAGATCATCAACGGAGCAGTCGCTTCTTAATAGCGCAACAACGATGAAATAGAGCTTTGTTATGTATGGGTACGCAGCAGTGGCGCTCCTATACTTTCTAACAAGCTGTTGAATTATATAGTCATATGAAAGTAAAAAATCTTCGAATTTTGATCTCACATCTGTAAACCAAGAATATTTGTTCTGTTTATCTAGCTCCTGAATAAAATCTATAGCCGCCCAAAATGAAGCCGGTTTATGCCTGCCATCTTTTGAGTAGAAATATACAGCTGGATGAAGACCCAGGGAAGATGGGTGAACGCTGTTTAAGCGCCTAACGACTTTTAAGCATTTATTTAAATATTTAATTGTATTTTGACCATCCGTGTCATCACTGTCATCCGAATTTTTATCAATGCCGTTCGTTTTATTGACTAACTCCAAAATTAACGATTGACCTTGTGCCGAAAAGTTTTTTCCACCCATCGGTAGATCTAGTGTCTTTACGGGATTTTTTAATGACGGCTGAAAAATTATTTCGTTTATTTCTTCAGCTAAATCCTGGATTTTACTTTGTACTTCTTTTCCATATGAGGACCAGTATTTATGTCCCTTCCCGCTCCTCAAAATTGCTCTAGTCGCAATTCCAGAAGGCTTGCGCCTTGATTTAAGTAGCTTTAGCTCAGTTTTATCTATTGAAGCAGCTTGCTGATTTATCTTAAAAAATGAGCTTTCTGCCTTTTTGGCATCACCTTCAACCCATTGAACCTGTATCGGCAGTGCGCCTAATGACTTAGCTTTATCAACTATATGAGATTCGACTTTTTCGGGGCTGCGCAAAGCCAACTTATAGTCAGAATATAATCCGATTTGCTTTCTCACTGATTTTCTAGTGTTTTCAGCAGTTTCAATCTGTTCTTCCGGTATTACACCATCATAAAAACCTTTAGAGATATCACCATCACCAAAATCATTATTGATCCATGCCGCTAAAGCGCTGAGCCTGTGAGCTCCGTCGATAACAAATGTATAGCTAGCTGCACTACGCCAAAGAATTACTGCCGGAATTAAGTCGCCGGATATAAAACTTTCTATAAGCGATACAATCCGCTTTTCATCCCACTCGTTTGTTTCTCTTTGAAAGTCAGGCTTTCTTAATGCGCTAAAAAAGAATGAATCGTACTCAAGATCTCTGGCCCCAATAGTGGCTACATTTCTTGTAGTACCGCTAGCATCATCGTCAACCTCAAAGTCTTCCCGAGGTATAAGCGCATCAAGGACTATGTTTTTTGCCATTCTTTTTTCTCTACTATTTGATCGAGACTTATTTTAAGCATGCAGCGGTTCGTTATCGTGGCTCGCGTGGTCCCCTTATCCCCTTATCAAATTGGAGCTTCCGCATTGATTGAAAATATAGGGGGCAATGAGGTGGCGGCTTCGGTATTAGCAAGGGGTCGATTAATGATGACTTATTCCTTGTATTTATGCCTAACATCCCTTTTCTTGATCATATCGCGTTTTTGACTAATGCTCGATTTAAACTTTGAATGAATCAGCCCCTAAGCTGTGATTGTCGCGATACTGGTGCGGTGTCACGCCGGTCCATTTTTTGAAAGAGCGTATAAATGCGCTGGGTTCAGAGAAGCCGAGCTGATAGGAGATGGTCTTGATCTCTCTATTGTCGTGTAACAAATAGCCAATCGCGGTATCTCGAATAAGCTCATTTTTGATCAATCTGTAATCGCAGCCCTCTTGACGAAGTCGGCGACGGAGGGTTTGTGGCGTTAGTCCTAGCGATTGCGCCATGCCTTCGTAGCTCGGGATGTCCGGCAGTGAATTTCTAATAATCCGCCTAATTTGTTCGGTGTAACTGCTGCCTTGATTGGGGGTGTGCAGGAATTCGCTGGGCACGCGTGAAAGGTAGTCTTCTAGCTCGGCGGTTGAGCGAATGATTGGCAGGCTTAGGTATTGGCGATGAAACACAATTTCACTGTGGTCTTGGGCAAAGCGGGTGTCACTGAAAAATAGGTAGTGGTATTCGCCGCTGTGTGACGGTGCGTGGTAGTTGAAATTAACGCGATGAAGGGGGATGGAGCTACCAGTTAACCAGCATAAAAAGCGGTGGTTTATCATAAGGTGCTGTTCGTAAACCCAGTCCGTTAAGGTTAGGCCAAGATCGGCTTGCAGCCGGTAGCTTATATAGTCGCCGCTGCGAATCAGTGCCAAGCTAAAGCCAAAGTCGAATAAGTTATAAAACCTCACATTGCGCTCTATGGCTTGTTCTAAGTCTGCAGCGGTTTGCTGATAGTGAGCAAGAGCGTGGAATGTGCCGTGTTTTTGAGGCTGTCGATAATGCCCCATACCTTCATCGCCGGTGGCGTCGGTTATCCATTTGTTCAGTTGCGAAAGCTGGGTGGGTGTGACTCGGGCGCGCTCACTGGTCACGGTTTTCGGGTCTATACCCGCGCGCTCAAGCAATTCTTCGCAGTAGCGCTTTGGTAGCCCGCAGCCCGATACCATATTGCGTATAAAGGCGATGGAGATGGTTCTGTTTTCCATAAAACACCGAGTGAGTTTGGCCTATATGTTTCCCGGCAAACCAGTTTTTTGCCGCAGGCGCATGCTTGGGAGTTTTCAATGTTAACTTGTAACATAATGTCTATTGTATGTCATTGACGGTCATTGCGAAAAAGGCGCTCGGGGGCGACTCTCTTGTGCACGTAATAATCATGTCAGTCAGGGACAATACACTATGGCTAATACAGCTTTCATCTACGACGCAGTTCGTACACCCCGTGGTAAAGGTAAAAAGGACGGTTCACTACATGAAGTGAAGCCAGTCGACCTGCTTGCCGGCTTACTTAACGGTCTGCGTGATAGACATAATCTTGATACTAGCAAAGTCGATGACGTCATTATGGGTTGTGTTACACCCATCGGTGAACAGGGGTCTTGCATAGCGAAAACTGCTGTATTGAAGGCTGGCTGGGATGAACGCGTAGCCGGTTTTCAGTTGGATCGTTATTGTGCATCTGGATTAGAGGCGGTTAACCTCGCGGCGCAAAAAATCGCGTCGGGCTGGGAAGATCTCCTAGTTGCCGGTGGTGTTGAGTGTATGTCTCGGGTACCGATGGGCAGCAATGGTGGTGCATGGGGCGAAGATCCACAAACTGCATTTGATAGTTCGTTTGTACCGCAGGGTGTGGGCGCAGATTTAATTGCGAACTTAGCAGGATTTAGTCGTGAAGATGTTGATGCCTTTGCACTTAATTCTCAGAAAAAAGCAGCGGCCGCAAGAGACGCTGGTTATTTCGATAAATCGGTTATGCCGGTTAAAGATGAGAACGGTGTAACGATTCTTGAGCGCGATGAGTTTATAAAGCCCGACAGTACCCTAGAAGGTTTGGCGCGGTTAAAGCCTTCGTTTGAGTTCCATGGTTCTTTGGGCTACGACGACATCGCTCTGAGTAAATACCCGCAAGTTGTCAAAATTGACCATATTCATACGCCAGGTAATTCATCAGGTATTGTTGATGGTGCTTCTGCGGTATTGATCGGCAGCGAAAAAATCGGCGCAGAACTAGGCTTAAAAGCTCGCGGCCGTATTGTTGCCGGCGCAGTGACCAGCACTGAGCCAACCATTATGTTGACTGGGCCGGCACCAGCAACTTGGAAGGTCTTGGAAAAAGCCGGTATGTCCATCGACGACATCGACCTGTTTGAAGTCAACGAAGCGTTTGCCTCAGTGGTAATGCGTTTCCAAAAAGAAACCGGCGTACCGAGTGAGAAAATCAACGTCAATGGCGGTTCAATCGCCATGGGCCACCCCCTTGGCGCAACCGGCGCCATGTTAGTTGGCACCTGCCTAGATGAGCTTGAGCGTCGCAATTTGCGCTTTGGTTTGATCACGTTATGTGTCGGCGGCGGCATGGGTATTGCCACGATTATCGAGCGGCTGTAGAGCCAGAAATTTGTAATCAAATTGGCGGCTGATCTGGTGAGCCAGAATCGGCATTGACGACAAAATGAATGAATAGGTAGCGCAATGAGCGGAACATTTAATTATCAAAAAGACAGCAATAACATCGTTACAGTGACTATGGACATGAGTGGTCCAGTCAATGCGATGAACGACGAATATATTGAGTTAATGGGCGCAACAATCGAGCGCTTGGAAGCAGATCGCAATGATATTGCCGGTGTTATTTTAACGTCAGCAAAAAGCTCCTTCTTTGCCGGTGGCGACATTAAAAACATGCTTAAAGCCGTGCCGGGCGTAGATGAGCCAGCCTTGTTTGCACAAACCGAATCCATCAAGAGTTTATTGCGCCGCTTAGAAAAGCTCGGCAAACCAGTAGTTGCTGCCATTAATGGCGCGGCGTTGGGCGGTGGTTATGAAATTTGCTTGGCCTGTCATTATCGCGTGGCATTAAATTCGCCCGCAGTGGCCATTGGCTTACCCGAAGTGAGTTTGGGCTTGCTGCCTGGCGGTGGCGGTATCGTGCGTTTGGTTAGCAAGATGGGCGTTGAAAAAGCCATTATGCCATTGCTGGAAGGTACGCGTTTTACTGCTGAGAAAGCCGCAGCCTTCGGTTTGGTTGAAGAACTTGGTGCAGACACAGACGACATGATGGCCAAGGCGCAAGCGTGGATTTTGGCGAATCCAGAAGCTGCCAACCCTTGGGATGTGAAGGGCTTTAAAATTCCCGGCGGTGACTTACGCAAGCCGAATATTGCTCAGATGATTCAGGGCGCGGTGCCCATGCTAGCGCAGAAAACCAAAGGTTTGATGCCTGCGCCTGAGAAAATTTTAGATGTAATTGCAAATACCTTGCGGGTAGATTTTGACACTGCGCTACGTATTGAAAGCCGTGCGTTGACAAGTTTGGTTACCACGCCACAAGCCAAAAATATGATGACCTTCTTTTTGCAAATGAATCAGGTCAATGGTGGTGGTAGTCGTCCTAAAGACATCGCGAAAAGCAAAGTTAAAAAGGTGGGTATCTTGGGCGCGGGCATGATGGGGCAGGGTATTGCCTATGTGTCTGCGCGTGCAGGTATGGACGTAGTGCTCAAGGACATCAGCCAAGACGCTGCCGACAAAGGCAAAGCCTATAGCGACATGATTTTGAGTAAAGCGATTAGTCGTGGCCGCATGAGTGAAGAGAAAAAGGCCGATATTCTTGGCCGTATTACCGCGACGGTTGATGCCAGTGACCTACAAGGTTGTGACTTAATCATTGAGGCAGTGTTTGAAAGCGTTGATCTGAAACATAGTATGACCAAGGAACTTGAGCCCTTATTGGCCGAGGGTGGTGTGTGGGGTTCTAATACATCTACGCTACCGATTACGTTGTTAGCAGAAGCATCCGCTAAGCCTGAAAACTTTATTGGTATTCACTTTTTCTCGCCAGTAGACAAAATGCCTTTGGTTGAGATTATTGTTGGCGATAAAACCTCTGCAGAAACCTTGGCGAAGGCCTTTGATTATGCACAGCAAATTAAGAAAACCCCGATTGTTGTTAACGACTCTCGCGGCTTCTTTACCTCGCGGGTATTTGGCACCTTTGTTGATGAAGGCGCGGTACTGATCGAAGAAGGCGTTGAGCCAGTGTTGATCGAAAACCTCGCTAAATTAGTCGGCATGCCGGTTGGCCCATTGGCCGTGCACGATGAAGTGAGTCAGCAATTAACCACTAAGATCGTCGCCACTAATCGCGAGCTAAACGAGCGCCTTGGTGACAATATGAATGTTGATACCGCGACTGGCCGTATGTCTAAGGTGTTTGTAGATGAATACCAGCGCAACGGTAAAGCCTACGAAGGTGGTTATTACGATTACGCCGCTGACGGCAGCAAAACCATTTGGCCAACCATTCGCGAGCGTTTTGTGAAGGCGGATGTTGCTGTTTCTAACCATGATATTAAAGAGCGTATTTTATTTAGACAGGTTGTAGAGTCGGTTCGCTGCTTAGAAGAAGGCGTATTGAAATCGGTTGCAGACGGCAACATTGGTTCAATCATGGGTATTGGTTTTCCTCCTTATACTGGTGGTGTATTCCAATATATTAATACCTACGGCGTGCAGAAATTTGCTGATCGTGCCGCTGAGCTAAGCACGCTATATGGCGAGCGCTTTACACCACCCGCGTTGCTATTGAAAAAGGCCGCTGATGGGGACTTGTTTGTTTAACGCAGCTTTATCATAAAAAACAGCGGTGGGAGTTTCTCGCCGCTGATATAAAAAATACTTATTAAGATCTCGATGTTTTGCATCGAGATTTATTTCTTAAAATCCGGAGCACAATTCCTATGTTGCCACGTAATTTTACCGAAGAACAAAATATGTTCCGCTCGGCCTACCGCAAGTTTTTGGAGCAAGAAATTGCACCAAATATAGAGCGCTGGCGCGAGCAGGGTATTGTTGATCGCGAAGCGTTTACCAAGGCCGGTGCGCAAGGTTTTTTGATGATTTGGCCGGAAGAACAATACGGTGGCATGGGCGATAAAGATTTTCGCTTTGAACAAATTATCATCGAAGAAACTAGTCGTATCCACGGTGGTGATTGGGCAAATACCCTGCACAGCCGCTTGGTGGGCCCGTATATCGATCGCTTTGGTAATGACGAGCAGAAAGCGCGTTTCTTACCGAAATGTGCAACGGGCGAAACGATTCTTGCCATTGCAATGACGGAACCAGACGCCGGTTCAGACTTGGCGGGTATGCGTGCCAATGCGAAAGACATGGGCGATCATTGGCTGCTAAATGGCACCAAAACGTATATTACCAACGGTATTAATTCTGACGTGGTGATTGTGGCGGCGAAAACGGATCCTGAAAATAATCCCTATGCTGTGGGTTTGTTTTTAGTTGAGCGCGGTATGGAAGGTTTTGAGCGCGGCCGTAACCTTAAAAAAATGGGGATGAAGGCGCAAGATACTTCAGAACTGTTTTTCAAAGATGTGCGTATTCCAAAAGAAAACGTATTGGGCGATGCCACCAAGGGCTTTATCTATTTGATGGAAGGTTTGGCTGAAGAGCGTCTGATTGGTGCTTGCGGCTTTTTATCTGGCGCCCATCGTGCCTTTGAAGTCACACGGGAATTTACCATGGAGCGTAAAGTCTTCGGTAAGCCACTGTCTAAAATGCAGAATACTGAATTTAAAATGGCAGATTTACGTACCGAAATTGACGTTGCGCAGGCTTACGTGGACCAATGTGTTGCCGCTCACAATGCAGGTTTACTCACCTCTGAAGACGCAGCAAAAGCCAAGCTCTACACCAGTGAGTTGCTGTGCAAAATGGTTGATGAGGGCGTTCAACTTCACGGCGGTGCCGGCTTTATGGATGAATATCCAATTAGCCGCATGTATACCGATGCGCGTATTACACGGATTTTTGCCGGTAGTTCAGAAATCATGAAATTAATTATTGGACGCGATTTGTACTCAGACAAATTCGTTTCATTCTTCGAATAATTAAACGGGAAAGCAGTCATGGATATTAATGGAAAAATTGCTGTAGTTACCGGCGGTGCGTCGGGCTTAGGTGAAGCAACTGTGCGCGCTTATCTTGCCAAGGGCGGCAAGGTCGCGATTTTTGATATGAATGCAGAACGCGGCAATGCCATTGTGGCAGAGCTGGGTGCAGACAATGTGAGCTTTCATAACGTCAATGTTGCCGATGAAGCGTCGGTTGCTACTGCAATAGCAGAGGTAATGGCGAAATTTGGCGCCATTCATATCTGTAACAACTATGCGGGTATCGGCAATGCGATTAAAACCTTGGGTAAGCAAGGTGCTTTCCCATTGGATGCGTATAAAACCGTGATTAACGTGAACTTGGTAGGCACGTTTAACGTAGCGCGCTTGGTTGCCGAGCAAATGGCAAAGAACGCGCCATACGACGGTGCGAATGCGCGTGGTGTGATTATTAATACTGCGTCGGTTGCGGCTTACGAAGGTCAGGTAGGACAGGTTGCTTATAGTGCATCGAAAGGCGGTGTTGTGGGTATGACCTTGCCGATGGCGCGGGATTTAGCGTCTTATGGTATTCGGGTAAACACGATTGTGCCGGGGCTAATTCATACGCCGTTGTTTGAAACCCTATCTGAAGTGGCTTACAAATCTTTAGAGGCCAGCGTAGTAAACCCTCAGCGTCTTGGTCGCCCTGAAGAGATAGCGCACCTGTCTGTCATGATGGCAGAAAACGAATATTTGAACGGCGAATGTATCCGTCTGGATGGTGCAATTCGTATGCAGCCTCGTTAATAGCGGTGATCTTTATTGGCAGTGAGCTGTAAATAACTCGCTGCCAATTCCGTTTTTAGGTACCACGTCAAAAGAGAATTTGTATGCACGCTAAATTTAGCCCTGAGGAACTTGCTTTTCAGGAAGAAGTGCGCGGCTTTATGCGCGACAATTTCACAGCGGACCTTGCCGCCCGCATCCATCATCCAAACACCTTTAGTAAAGCTAGTGTGGAGTGGCAAAAGCTACTTGATGGCAAAGGTTGGGCGGCGAACGGTTGGCCGGTCGAACACGGTGGTACCGGCTGGAGCGCTACACAAAAGTATATTTATACCACCGAGTTAGCTGCAGCAGGTGCGCCTGATGTGGTGCCTATGGGTATAAAAATGGTGGCGCCTGTTTTATACAGCTTCGGCTCAGACGAGCAAAAAGCGCGCTTTCTTCCTAAAACAAAATCATCTGATATCTGGTGGTGCCAGGGATATTCCGAACCGGGCGCAGGCTCAGATCTGGCCGCTTTGCAAACCCGTGCGGTGCGCGATGGCGACGATTATATTATTGATGGTACAAAAATCTGGACGACGTTTGCGCAGTACGCCGATTGGATATTTTGCCTTGTCCGCACTGACAACACCGGCAAGCCGCAGCAGGGTATTTCATTTTTGCTAATAGACATGAAAACCCCCGGTATTACCGTGTCGCCTATTATTTCAGTGGACGATGAACACCACCTCAATGAAGTGAATTTTGAGAATGTTCGGGTGCCGGTAGCGAATCGTATTGGTGAGGAAAATCAGGGTTGGACCTACGCGAAAGCATTGCTGACCTACGAGCGTACTGCTTTATCCGGCGTTGGTTACTGTAAACGGATATTGACCAATATTCGCGGACTGGCTAGTCAGGTGTCAGCGAGTGGAAGTCGTTTAATTGATGATAGTGATTTTCGAGCCCGCCTAGCCGACGTAGAGATGGAGGTGATGGCGCTAGAGTTTTTAGAGCTCAGAGTATTAAGCGATTTAGATAGCGGTGGGGCGCCGGGTATGGAATCGTCCTTGTTGAAGCTTAAAGGTACTGAATTACAGCAAGCCGTTCAGTCTTTACAGTGGGATGTAGCCGCAGGCTTTGGCGGGGTGCTGCCAGATGCCGACAACGCGCTTTGGGAGAGTGACGGCAATAGAGCCAGACGCGAATACATGTTTGGTCGCGCTTGTACCATTTTCGGTGGCAGCAACGAAGTGCAGCGCAACATCATTGCTAAATTTGCGCTCGGTCTGTAAGCGCGCTAGGGGATAAATAATGGATTTTTCATTAACTGAAGAACAGGTCATGCTGAAAGACAGCGTGGCAAAATTTCTCGCTGATAATTATGCACCAGAGCAGCGGGAAGCAGTGATTAAAAACGAAGCGGGTTTTAGTGCTGAGCATTGGGCTACGTTTTCTGAGCTGGGCTGGTTAACCATTCCTTTTTCGGAAGCGCTTGGTGGTTTTGGCGGTAACGTCGCTGATGTGTCAGCGGTAATGGAAGAGTTTGGCAAAGTATTGGTGGTTGAGCCGTATTGGTCGTCAATTGTGTTAGCCGGCCAGCTGATGGCACGTTGTACAAACGACGAGCTTAAAAGCCGTTCAATGCCTCAGGTGATTTCTGGCGAGGCGCAATATAGCTTTGCATGGCTAGAGCCGCAGAGTCGTTTTTCACTCAGCCACCTCAGTGCTACGGCTATTAAACAGGGCGATAGCTACTGTCTCAATGGCGAAAAGAAATTAGTGCTTAACGCCAAGGCAAGCCACTTTATTATTGCTGCTCGTACGAGTGGTGATGTGGCTAGTGAGTCAGGCATTAGTTTATTTGTGGTAGATGCGGCTAACCCGGCTTTGAAAAAAGAGTCTGTTCGCTTAATGGATGGTCAGCTTGCCTGCAATATTCAATTCACCGATCTTTTGATTAGTCAGGATGACATGCTCACTGCAGAGGGTGAGGCATATCCATTAATCGCTGAGGTCGTCGATGAAGCATTGGTTGCGCTGTGCGCAGAGGCTGTCGGCGCAATGACCTATCTTTATAAAGCGACCGCAGAATACGCCAATACACGTAAGCAATTTGGTGTGGCTATTGGTAGCTTTCAGGCCTTACAACATCGTATGGTTGATATGTTCATGGCGACAGAGCAATGTCGTTCTTTATTAGTTAGAGCCCAGTGTGCGATCTTGGACAATAGCGCGGAGCGCAGCCAAGATGTTGCAGTACTGAAAGCGATGGTGGGCAAGTACGGTCGTAAGGTGGCAGAAGAAGCGGTGCAAATGCACGGCGGTATGGGGGTGACGAATGAGATGCCCATAGGTCATTATTTGAAGCGCCTAATGATGATTGATATGTATTTTGGTGGCTCAGACACCCATCGTCGCCGGTTTAGCGATATGCGGTATCTTTAAGTTATTTTGCGTTGAAAAATAAATATAACAGCAGAGGGATGTGATGAAACTATTTAATAATTTGAATGACCACACCAAATTTCATGCGCGTATTCGTGGCGACATGATGATGGCGAGTGACAGTAAAAAGACTCTGAATTATGCCGAGGCATGGGACTACATCAATGTAATTGCCGCACATATTCAGTCTAGCGGAATTTCTAAGGGTGATCGGGTGGCGATTTTAGCCAAGAACTCGGTTGATAATTTGTGTGTCTTCCTCGCTTGTGCTCGTATCGGTGCGGTAGTGGTGGGCTTGAATTATCGCTTAGCACCGGCCGAAGTTGAATTTATTGCCAGCAACGCCGATGTACAAATGCTGTTTTTTGATCAAGAGTTTGATGGTCTGCGCGGTGAGTATTTGCGCGCTAAAACCTGTGTATGTATTGATAGTGATAGCAGTGCTCCGCATCTGCCGAGCTGGTTACAAAGTCCAGCGACTTTGAATGAAGTCGAAATAAACGGCGACGACATACTGTTTCAAATGTATACCAGTGGCACCACAGGTTTGCCTAAGGGCGTGCTTGTTAGCCATTACAATGTGCTGGCCAATACCTACCAAGCCCCAATGACGACGGGCAAGGGCGGACGAGTTGGTGAGCGTGGCTTGGTCATCGCACCGACCTTCCATGCGGTGGGCTTAGTCGGTTCACTGTTAGGTGTAATCTATGGCGGCTCGATGATTATTCATAGTGATTATGATCCAGTCGGTATGATTGAAACCCTCGCCAAAGAGCACATCAGCACTGTGGCGGTTATTCCTGTGATGTTGCAGTTCTCATTGGCGATGGTGCCAAATATAAAGGACTACGACTTCTCTGAGTTACACACGATCAATTACGGCGCCTCGCCTATTTCTGAGTCTTTATTACAGCAATGTATGGACGCCTTTGGCTGCGACTTTGTGCAGGGTTATGGTCAGACCGAATCGACTATGGCGCTGACGTTCCTCACTGCAGATGACCATAAAAAAGCCCTTGCTGGCCGCCCTGAGTTATTGCGCTCCTGCGGGCGTGCTGTCTTTGGTACTGACATTAAAATTGTTGGCAATGACGGGCAGGAATTGCCCTTGGGTGAGATCGGTGAAATTGTCGCCAAAGGCCCACAAGTGATGCAGGGCTATTGGAAGAACCCAGAAGCAACGGCAAAAACCGTGGTTGATGGTTGGTTGCATACCGGCGATGCCGGACGCATGGATGAAGAGGGTTATATCTATATTCAAGACCGCGTGAAAGACATGATCATTTCCGGAGGCGAGAATATCTATCCCGCAGAAATTGAAAATCACTTAATGTCTCATGAGCAGATTCAGGATGTCGCCGTCATCGGCGTGCCGGATCAAAAGTGGGGAGAAGTGCCGCTTGCCGTCGTGGTGTCGGGTGGTCAACCAGAGCTTAGCGCAGAGGAACTTACCGAGTTTTGTCGCGGTAAATTGGCGGGATATAAAATCCCCCGCAAGGTGGAGTACGTTGCAGCATTGCCGCGTAACCCAACGGGCAAAGTCTTGAAGAAAGATATTCGGGTGATGATGGCGGAGAAGTATCCACCTATTGCTTAAGTCATTTTCCGGCAAAGCTCTACCCAAAATTCAACGGCAGCTTTCTTGTGTCGTTGTTTGGGTAGGGCGAAGTAAAACGTTCGCGTCATATCTCGATTTGCTAGGGTGAGCGGTACTAAATCGCCGTTGCGAAAGTCGTTTTGTAGTACAACCTTAGACAGACAGCCAATCCCCAATCCCGATTCTACTGCGCTTTTAATCGCTTCGTTGTGTTTGAATTCACGGTAAATTTCAATTTCTGGGAGTAGGCCGGCAAGGGCGCGGTCGAAGGTGTGACGGGCGCCAGAATCTGGTTCGCGTAAAATCCAGCGGGCTTCTTTAATATCCTTATCCTTTAGCACGCCTTTCTTTGCCAAAGGGTGTGAGGCGCTGCAAAACACCACGAGCTCGTCTTCTTTCCACGGGATCAGCTCTAGTTCGCGGTGCTGAACCTCCCGTTCAATCATGCCCACGTCTACCTCGTAATTGAGCACTTTGGCGACAATGTCGGGGGTGTTGGCGGTTTCAAATTGCACATCAGCGTCGGGGTAGTTCTCTAAATAGTCCGCGAGGTAGCGCACCACAAGGTGATTGCCGATGGTAAAGCTGGCGCCGACCCGCAAATGGCCAATATCAGCATGACGCTTTAAGGCGTCGTCGAATTGTTGGCAATGGGCGAATAAGGTTTCCGCCTCTTTGCGCAGAGTGTGGCCGATGGCATTAAGTTTGATTTTGTTACCTTGGCGATCAAATAGGCTGACACCGTAGGCCTTTTCTAAATTTTGTAATGAGGCGCTAGCTGCAGACTGGGACAGACATAGCTGGTCTGCCGCCTTGGATACACTCTGGTATTTGGCAACAGACAGGAATATTTCGAGTTGGCGAATGCTGAAGTTCATAGTGAGGTTCACTTCGTTTTTATAGTGCGGTGTTTAGTGTAGCTCAAGTCAGTTTTAGTATCGATAAAACCGATACTGACTATAATAATATCCCGTTTTACTTGTGATAAGAATGCTTTTAGTATGGCGACCTGTTATCGCAGTGGTGTTCAGAAGGTTTTAAAACACCTCAGCTGCCTAGGTTTTGATTTTTAATATCCAGTGGAGATAGATGAATGACCGACGTTAAAGCAACGAATGTGTATTGGCATGACGGCGAAGTAAGCCGCGAAGACCGCAACACGCTACTGAAGCAAAAGGGCGCAACCCTGTGGTTCACTGGTTTGTCTGGTAGTGGTAAAAGCACCGTCGCTGTTGCTTTGGAAAAGGCCTTGATGGAAAAAGGTCACCTTTGCTACCGTCTAGATGGCGATAACATCCGCTTGGGCATCAACAAAAACCTAGGTTTCAGTGCCGAAGATCGTACGGAAAACATCCGTCGTATTGGCGAAATCTCTAAACTGTTCGTCGACACTGGCGTTATCGTATTGTCGAGCTTCGTTAGCCCTTACCGCGCAGACCGCGACATCGTTCGCGATTTGCACGATGCCGGCGACATGGACTTCATCGAAGTTCACGTAGATGTGCCATTAGATGTTGCCGAGCAGCGCGACCCTAAAGGCTTGTACAAAAAAGCACGCGCTGGCGAGATCAAAAACTTTACCGGTATTTCTGATCCATACGAAGCGCCGCTGAAGGCTGAATTGGTATTGAATAGCCATGAGCAAAGTTTGGAAGAAGAAGTAGAAATCTTGCTGGCTCTGATGACCGAGCGCGGAATTATTTAAACCGTGACGGACGTCGGCGGTCTGACGTCTGACGCCCGCCCTGAATTTATGTTTTCGTCCGACGTCAGACACCCGACGTCCGACATTTTAACTAACGGAGTTACCCATAATGATCAAACCACATGGCGCCGACGCGCTTATCCCATTATTCGTATCTGATGCTGATCAGCACAAAGCCCTGACTGCAGAAGCAGAAACTCTGCCATCACTATTAGTTAGTTCTGCTGCCGCAGCTAACGCGGTTATGCTGGGTGCAGGTTATTTCACCCCCTTAAAAGGTTATATGAATCTTGCTGATTCTATGGCGGTTGCTAAAGACCTTTGCACAACTGACGGTTTGTTCTGGCCCGTACCTATTGTGAACCTGAGCAAAGATGCTCAAGGTATTACTGCTGGTCAGCGTATCGCTCTGCGTGATCCCAATGTTGAAGGCAATCCTGTTCTTGCGATTATGGATGTTGAAGCGGTAGAGACTGTTAGCGCTGAGCAAATCGATTTCATGGCCGAGAATATCTTTGGCACATTGGATGAGAAGCATCCCGGTGTACAAACCTTTAAAGGACAGGGCAACACCTTGTTGTCTGGCCCTATTCAGGTTCTGAACTTCTCTTACTTCCAAGCTGATTTCCCAGAGACTTTCCGTACCGCGGTTGAGATTCGCAATGAAATCGCTGAGCGCGGTTGGAACAAAGTCGTTGCTTTCCAAACCCGTAACCCAATGCACCGTGCCCACGAAGAACTTTGCCGCATGGCAATGGACGACCTAGGTACGGATGGTATTCTGATCCACATGTTGTTGGGCCAATTGAAGCCAGGTGATATTCCAGCTCACGTACGTGACGCGTCTATCCGTAAAATGGTTGATGTTTACTTCCCTAAAAACACCGTGATGATTACCGGCTACGGCTTCGACATGCTATACGCTGGCCCACGCGAAGCAGTATTACACGCCTTGTTCCGTCAAAATTGTGGTTGTACTCACCTGATCGTTGGTCGTGATCACGCCGGTGTGGGTGATTACTACGGCGGATTTGATGCGCAAACTATCTTCGACGAAAAAGTGCCAGCGGGCGCAATGGACATCGAAATCTACCGTGCAGACCACACTGCTTACTCGAAGAAACTTGATAAAGTTGTGATGATGCGCGATGCGCCAGACCATGAAAAAGAAGACTTCGTATTACTGTCAGGTACCAAAGTACGTGAAATGCTGGGTGCGGGTATTGCGCCACCACCAGAATTCTCACGCCCTGAAGTGGCTAAGATTTTGATGGATTACTATCAAATCGAAGACGCAAAAGGCTAAGCTTAGATCGCCGTGTAATTTTGCGGCGAGCCTTTAAAAACCGGAGCTAAGTGGCTCCGGTTTTTTTTTGCTCTGAAAAAAGTAATGGGGTGCTCTTTGTTTTTAGTGCAATTCAAATAGCTGCTCGTTGGATTTGTTAGTAGGGCATAGAGAAATTGTGGCTGCTATTGGCAGCAATGCGATGTGATCAGTGATAGCATCGATCTAATTCCGGCGCAGATAGCGCTGCCTAAAATGATAATAATGGGTCTATGTCGAGGGAGTCAGTATGAGTCTCAATACGCAGCATTACCGCACATGTAATCTATGTGAAGCCATGTGCGGCGTTGAAATTACCGTCGAAAATGAACAGATCACCAGTATTAAGGGCGATGCCGAGGACAGCTTTAGTCGCGGCCACATCTGCCCCAAAGCCCTAGCCTTAAAAGATTTATACGAAGACCCAGACCGCATTCGTGTGCCAATGGAAAAGGTAAACGGTGAATGGCGTGAACTGAGCTGGAAAGAGGCTTTCGACAAGGTCGCGGCACGTATTAAAGCGCTGCAGGCTGAGCACGGCAATGATTCCTTGGGTGCATACCTAGGCAACCCCAATGTGCATAACACCGGCTCACTGTTAATGAGCGGCGGGCTGCTGCGGGCCTTAAAAACCAAGAATAAGTTTTCGGCCACCTCGGTAGATCAGCTTCCCCATCATATTGTGTCGTGGAAGTTGTTTGGCCATCAGTTGAAAATTCCAGTACCCGATATAGATAACACCGATCACTTTCTGATCTTCGGCGCCAACCCGCTGGCCTCGAATGGCAGCATTATGAGTGTGGCCGATGTTAAGCAACGACTCAAAGATGTTCGCACGCGCGGTAAAGTCGTGGTGGTTGATCCTCGCCGCACCGCGACGGCGGAGCTTGCCGACGCGCATCATTTTGTGCGGCCCGGTACAGATGTTTTAGTCTTGCTGGCAATGCTGCATGTGCTGTTTGAAGAGGGGCTAGTCAACACGGCAAATGTGGCTAAGTATTTAGACCAAGGCCCAATGAGTTTGGTCGATAAATTCAGCGCGTATAGCCCAGAAAAAGTGGCGCCGCTAACGGGGATGTCTGCAGAGGTGATTCGTGGCTTGGTTCGAGATTTCTGCGCGGCAAAAGCGCCGGTCATGTATGGACGTTTGGGGGTGTCAGTGCAGGAATTCGGCACCCTTAGTCAGTATCTCATCATGTTGTTTAATATTCTCACTGGTCGTCTGGATAGTGTTGGCGGCCTAATGTTCACTAAACCTGCAGTCGATATTTTGGCTCAAAGCGGCAAGGGAAATATGGGCCGCTTTCATAGTCGCGTACGGGGCTTGCCGGAGTTTAATGGTGAGTTGCCGGTTGCGGTGTTAGCGGAAGAAATAAGCACACCGGGAGACGGACAGATTAAGGGCATGCTGCTGATGGCCGGCAATCCAGTGCTGTCTACGCCCAATGGTGAGCAATTGGATCGGGCGTTTAAGGGCTTAGATTTACTGGTTGCTGTCGACTTTTACATTAATGAAAGTAGCCGTCATGCCGACTTTATCTTGCCGCCGGTGAGCCCCTTAGAGCGTGAACATTACGATGTGATATTTAATGTCTTGGCGGTGCGAAATAATGCCCGCTACGCCAAAGCATTATTTCCGCGCAAGGCGAATGCCCGGCACGATTGGGAAATTCTGTTGAGCTTGCGAGATCGCCTGCAGCCAGCGCGAGACTTTAAAGAAAAGCTCGGCCGCCAATTAATGCGACGTGCTGGGCCATCAGGCCTGCTCACCTTACTTTTACGGCAGGGGCCGTATGGCGGCGGCTTAAATCCCTTTAAAGGTTTATCTTTGACTAAGCTGAAGAAGACGCCACACGGTGTTGATTTGGGTGCACTAAAACCCGCCTTGCCAAAGGGCTTATATCATCGCGACCGGAAAATTCATTTAGAGGCGGAGTTCTTTCTAAGTGATTTGGCGCGGGTGGATGCTAAATTCTTTAATCAAGACACTGCGCCAGATAAGTTCTTACTTATTGGCCGCCGCGATGTGCGCAGTAATAATTCTTGGCTGCACAATAGTCACCGCTTGGTAAAAGGAAAATCTCGCTGTACCGCTCTGATAAACCCGCTAGATGCACAGGCGCTGGCTATTGCCGATGGCGATTTAGTGAGGGTGAGTTCACGGGTGGGTAGTGTTGAATTGGCGGCTCAACTCAGCGATGAAATGATGGCGGGGGTGATTAGTATTCCCCACGGCTGGGGGCACAAGCTTAGCGGTACGCAATGGCAAACCGCGCAGGATCATGCCGGTGTGAGCGTGAACGATCTCACTGACGAAATGCATATCGATGCGCTGTCTGGTAACGCGGTGTTAAACGGTGTGCCGGTGACGCTGGCGGCAGTTGCAGATACCGCCGCGATTAGCGCGTAATACTTAAGACTTGCGAGCGGGGCGTTGGCTGCGAATATACAGCGCTTCTACTTTTTGCCGCGCCCACGGTGTGCGGCGCAAAAATTTAAGGCTAGATGACACGCTGGGGTCGTCGGTAAAGCATTTAATTTTTATACGGCGTCCCAGCTCTTCCCAGCCGAACTGGGCTTCCAGCCGAGTGATTACCATCTCTAGCGTCAGACCGTGTAGTGGATCTTTAGAGCCGGAACTTGAACCTGAATTTACAGCAGCGGCGGGCGGCGTCGAGTCTTTAGACTTCATCGTCATCGCTAGCTTCTACGTCATCACTGGTAGTTGACTCTACGGTAGGCTCTGCTTTCTTAACGCGAATTTTAAAGCCGGCAATGATCTTGCCGTTCAGATTTTGCATGGCGACTTTTGCTTCACCGGCCTTGGGCATGTTCACAAAGCCAAAACCCTTGGACAGATTCGCGTCTTCGTCTCTGACTAAGGTAAGTGACTGCACACTGCCGAATTCTTCAAACAGATCTAAAAGCTCTGCTTCGGTGGTGGTGCGGTTTAAATTGCGGATCAATAATTTCATGGGGCTGCCGTCGTTGTAATATGGCGTGGATTATAGCTGGTATGGATATTATCTTCGCCTGCTATCTTTGTAGGAAAAGGCCTTGGCGGCTGTTCGCGCCGCGCTAAATATCCTAACATCATGCCCTTACTCATTGCAGACAGAATTTTTGTGACCGCATCGTCAATCCCTCTTGTCTTGAATACCGCCAGCAGCAGCGCAGATTTAGCGCAAAGGCTGGGTCTGCGCTTGGTTGATGATTGGAGCGAACAGGCAGATCAAGTGCATGTGTTTTTTGATGGCGAACGCTTGGTTGTCGGCCTGCCGCCGGTGAATCGGGAACACCCTGTGGCGGTGGATTTCGAATTGGCGCTGCGCAACCGTCATCCGGGCAAAGAGTTATTAATAAAGGCAGTGGGCGGCAGTCGCAACCGTGCCAGCGTCGTAGACGCAACAGCAGGTCTTGGCCGCGATAGTTTTTTAATGGCGAGTTATGGCTGCACCGTCACGCTGTGTGAGCGTATGCCGGTGGTGGCTGCCTTGCTGGCCGATGGTTTACGTCGCGCCGAAGGGTCTTACGAGTGCGTTGAGATTGCGCGACGAATGCGTTTGCACGAAGGCAGTGCGATGGATTATCTGGCGAACTTGGCAGAGGAAGCCTGTCCCGATGTGGTGTATTTAGATCCGATGTTTCCGGTGTCGGGAAAGTCGGCGCTGGTGAAAAAAGAAATGCGCTTATTCCATTCTTTGGTGGGCTTAGATGAAGACAGTGATGCGTTGCTGGATTTGGCCTTGCAGCGCGCCCGCCACCGTGTGGTGGTCAAGCGCCCGCCAAAAGCACCGTATTTAGCCGAGCGCAAACCGCAGTTATCGGTTGCGGGTAAGGCGGTGCGCTTTGATATTTATCCTCTAAAGGCCTTCGCTAAATAGCGCGCTTAGGCCAGTAGTTCTTTCAGTATCCCTTCGTACATCAGCGACAATTTATCTAAATCCTCGGCTTTAACGCATTCATCTACTTTGTGAATGGTGGCGTTAACCGGCCCAAGCTCTACAACCTGGGCGCCGGTGGGGGCAATAAAGCGACCATCAGAGGTGCCACCTGCGGTAGATAAAATTGTGTCAGTGCCCGTTACCGCTTTAATTGCGGCTTGCGCGGCTTCTACCAGTGGGCCCTCGGCGGTTAAAAAGGGCTGACCACTTAAATTCCATTCAATACTGCAATCGAGTTCGTGTTTATCGAGTATGGCTTGGGTGCGGGCTTTTAATATGTCGGCAGTTAATTCGGTGGAAAAGCGAAAGTTAAACACCACCTCTAGCTCACCGGGAATCACATTTGTTGCGCCGGTACCGCCATTGATATTAGAGATTTGGAAGGAGGTTGCGGGAAAGAAGTCGTTCCCCTCGTCCCATACTTCAGCCGCCAGTGCCGCCAGTGCCGGCGCAGCGGCGTGAATAGGGTTGTTTGCCAAATGCGGATAGGCGACGTGACCTTGTATGCCACGCACTGTCATGACTGCGCCTAGAGAGCCACGGCGACCATTTTTGATCACGTCACCTACGCTATCTGTTGACGAGGGTTCACCGACTAAGCACCAGGTGATTTTTTCGTTTTGCTGCTCTAACCACTCCACGACTTTGACGGTGCCATTAATGGCGGGGCCTTCTTCGTCACTGGTAATTAAAAAGGCGATGCGGCCACTGTGGTCGGGGTGGGCTGCAACAAAATTCTCGCAGGCGGTAATCATAGCCGCCAGGCTGCCCTTCATATCTGCCGCGCCGCGCCCGCGCAACATACCGTCTTGAATGACGGCTTCAAAGGGTTGGGTTTGCCAATTGGCGGCGGGGCCGGTAGGTACCACATCGGTATGGCCGGCAAAACAGAATATCGGGCCGCTGCTGCCGTGGACCGCCCAAAAGTTGTCAACATCGCCAAAACGCAGTGACTGGCATTGGAAGCCAATCTTCTCTAAACGCGCCATCATCATGGCCTGACAATCGGCATCGGCGGGAGTAACTGAAGGCCGTTCAATGAGGTCACAAGCGAGCTGCAGGGTAGGAGAGAGTGCTGTCATAGGGGCTGATTTCGGCTTTTGTATATTGGGTCTAAGGAGTCGAGGCGTGGGCCTGCGTATAAGCGCGCCATTCTAACAGAATCTAAGCACGCTGACAGGCACCGCCGGCGGCGACGGCAAGGACTGACCGAAACACTCAATGCCACCCCAAATGAGTGGAAATGTCATAGAGGGTGGGGCTTAGCTTGGCTATGATCATATTCATACTGTTAACGCTGCCCTTACATCTGTCATCTAGGCGGCGCGCTTTAAACATCATAATGATAATCAGGGGAAGAGCTATGAGTACGGATTTGGACATCGCGGTGGCTGCCGTTGAATTTGATTTTGCAGATCAGGATATTCCACAGCGCCTGCGCCATTGGGCGCGGGTCAAGCCCGATCATCCCTTTATGATTTGGGAGCCACGCTCAGGAGAAGATCGCCGCTGGAGCTACCAAGACTTCGATGACGAAACCGGAAAAATCGCTGCGGGTTTGTACGCCAAGGGTGTGCGCAAACACGACAAGATAATGATTCACGCTGAGAATTGTCCAGAAATGGTATTGGCGTGGTATGCCTGCGCCAAAATCGGTGCGGTGGGCGTTACTACCAATACCCGTAGCGTGGGCGGAGAAATTGAATATTTTGCCCGCCACACAGAAGCGGTCGGTGCGATTACCCAGCCTAAATTTTTTGAAGAAGTTCGTAAAAGTGCGACCAGTCTTAAATGGATTGTGAGCACCGATAATAATTCCGGCGAAGTCGCTGAAGAATCAATTGACGGCGCGGATGCGTTCAGCAGCTTGTACGGCGATGCCGCTTCACTGCCAGCGCGCCCAGCGGAACCGATGTTGCCAGCGGGCATTATGTTTACCTCAGGTACAACCTCATTGCCTAAAGCGGTAGTGCATACCCATGCCAATGCCTTGTGGTCTGGCAATATGGGTTCGCAAAGTATGGGCATGGATACCGATAGCGTGTATTTGGGCTTTTTGCCCTTTTTCCATGTTAACTGCCAAAGCTGGGCATTTTGGGGATCTTTGGGTGTCGGTGCGACGGCGGTGTTGTTGCCCAAGTTTTCGGCAAGCCGGTTTTGGGAAATTATTGAAAAACACCAAGTCAGCCACTGCTCAATGATTCCCTTTGTCTTTAAAGCGATTGGTATGCAAGCGGTGCCGGAAAAGCACAGCTTGAAAGTGATGCCGATGGGCATTATTTGGAAAGAGATAGAAGGCTGGCTCAAGGCCAAGCCCTTTGCCAGTTGGGGCATGACGGAAACGGTTACCCATGCCACACGATCAGACTTTGTTAGCGATTGGCCACAGGGCTCTATCGGCAAACCCACACCGGGTTACCACTTGGCGGTGGTGAATCCAGACACTGGCGCGATGTGTAAAAAAGGTGAAATTGGTGAGTTGTGGGTGCAGGGCACGCGCGGCGTAAATATCTTCCTTGAGTATTATAAAAACGAAGAGGCCATGGCCAAATCATTCACACCTAATGGCTGGTTCAAGACGGGAGATATGGTCAGCGTTGGCGACGAAGGTAATTTCTATTTTACCGACCGCGACAAAGACGCCCTCAAAGTTGGCGGGGAGAACGTCTCAGCCCGCCAAGTAGAAGAGGTCTGCATGCAGGTGCCGGGCGGCGGTGTGGGCGAAGTCGCGATCGTTGCAAAATCTCATGACATGCTAGACATGGTGCCGGTGGCATTTGTAATCAAAGGCTGGGGAGCACCAGAAGACGAAGCCGCTTTTGGGCAGGCGATCATTGATCACTGCAAAGCTAATCTTGCAGATTTTAAAGTGCCCCGTGCGGTGTATTTTGTTGAGGACTTTCCGCGCGCAACCTTAGAAAAAGTGGCTAAAAATAAGCTGCGGGAAATGGCAGACGAGATGCCGGAGGTATAAGGTTTGGCTATTTTGACGGAGGTCGCGAAAGCGGCCTTTTTTGTGTCTGCTCGATATTTTTGTGGTGTTGCTGACTTGTCATAAAACCATCCTAATTTTGTCATCTGCGAGGTATAGCATTCGTGGTGCTGAAAAGCGCTATGCGCTAAGGCTTCCGAATATTAGATGAGCTAGAAGGGTTGTGATATGGATCGGTATATTAAGCAACATGGCACTTACTCCAACTTACATCAGCAGCATGTTAGAGCTGAAATCTCTCGGCAGATCGATGATTTTTTAAATAATGGTGGCAAAATAGAGCAGCTGAACGGCCCCCAGTTTCAACCGCATCGCGCAGTACGTATTACTAATGCGATGATTACCGAAGCACTATAAATGACATTGAAGTGGCATATCGCTAAAACGGGATATGCCACTTGTTACGATTTAATTACATTAAAATAATCATTGCTGCATTGATCGCCATAATGAGCAGGGCGATAGATGTTAGCAAAAAGATGGTAAATCGTAGCATTACCTTATTCACGGTTGCGTGTACTAGGCTATGTAAAATACGCCCCCCCACATAAATCCACGCAAGTGTTAAATTAAGACCGTCTCCGCTGCCAATAAGCGCCAGTAAAAACGCAGTTGCATAAAAAATTGTGGGCTGTTCTAGCAGGTGATTGTAGTTGTCTGCCTTCCACTGGGTTTTTGCTGGTAGTTTCAGTGCAAGTTCACTAGTGCGCTCACCGGCTTCTGGTTTTAATTTTAGTTTTGCTATCATCGGTAGACGAACCAGCGCCATCCAAAATAACATCACGAAAGTCCATAAAATAAGAACGATGATTGGTGTAAATATGGGGGAGTGTTGTAGCATCTCAAAACCTCATTATTGTTGTTAATTCTATATTATCGTTGTTGTTTGATAATTTCTCTACAGCTTATTGTTGGGTGCTTCTCGCGTCTATTTCGAATTGACGGCTTAGTTAATTTTTTCTGGCGTGTACTGAATCTGCGTAACTTGTATGTTGATACCGGCGGCACCTAATTTGTCCTTGATCAATTGATTTAACGGCGTGTCTTGAATAGCCGCGGCCAGCGAGTCGGCGGTGAATACACAGCGAATTGCTAGGCTGCTGGGAAAGCGCTTGTAGTCGACGGTGTGAGTCAGCCATAAAAATCCCTGAGTGTGGTCTAAGGCGTAGTCACAGACTTCGGTGAGCTGTATTCGAATGCTATTGTCTAATTTTTTATCGTTTTTCCGCATGGCTACTCGAGAGGTTCAGTCGACATAAGTTTCGAATACTACGTGTGGCCTGCGACAGCAGCAATCGTTCATATCACTTTCGGTCTCAAACGAGAATCAATTGCACTTTTAGCGTGTAAAAAGGTCATATTGAATTGGAAGCTATACACATAAATTGAAACTAAGGGCGAATAATGAAAACGACAATAGTGATGTTAGCGATTGTATTGCTGTTTGGTACCGTTGGTGTGTTCGCCAAGCCTCCCAATGGTGAGTTGCCGCGAGGTTTGCAGAAAAAAGTTGCTGAAGGTCAGCAATTGCCCCCAGGCTGGCAAAAGAAGTTGATGGTTGGTCATCGCCTAGAGCCTAATATTTACGCTCATGGTCGTGTTATTGTGCCAGTGGATGATCGCGGTCATATTATTGTTATGGTCGAGGACCGCCGCTTGCGATTAATACAAGCTACATTAGAAATTATCGAAATACTGAATTAGGCGGAGGTTTATTTATGAATATTCATGGAAAGATAAATTATATTGAATTACCCGCCGCCGATATCGAAGCGGTAAAAGCGTTTTTTACAAAGGCTTTCGGTTGGTCATTTACTGACTACGGCCCAGATTACACCGCGTTTGCTGATGAAGGTTTAGATGGCGGATTTTATCGCGCCGACTTGTCTGCCAGTACCGCGAATGGCAGCGCCCTAGTTGTATTCTATAGTGAGACCCTTGAAGAAACGCGGAACACAGTTGTGTTGTCTGGCGGCACAATCTTGAAAGAAATTTTTGATTTCCCCGGTGGTCGCCGTTTTCATTTCGCAGACCCCAACGGCAATGAATTTGCGGTGTGGTCAGAGCCTGCAGAAAAATAACTGCTGTAGGTTTTCTGCGCTAAACTTTCTCTACAGACGGTGATTCGATCTGCGCCTGTTGGCGATCACCGTACTGCTCATCTGCCCATTCAGGGTGTTTGTAAAGAATACGTAAATCCTTATAGCGCCAAACGTCTTGGGCCATTTCTGCCCAGCCGTGCACCTGTAAATAGAAGGGGTTATAGGGCTTTGCGGGCATGTGAGTGACACCGTATTTGATTTCGCCAGCATGATCTTCATCCCGAAATGTACCAAATAGCTTGTCCCAGAAAATGAAAATTCCTCCAAAGTTGCGATCAATCTGCGCGGCGTTACTGCCGTGGTGAACGCGGTGATGGGATGGCGTGTTCATGACTTTTTCTAATACACCTAGCTTGCGTATTTGTTCTGTGTGCAAGAAGAACTGATAGACCAGATTGCCTTCTATAGCGAGTAATACCCAATTTTTGTCGAAGCCGACCAGCGCGGCGGGAATCCACCAAAGCACCCAGCTGCCAGAAAATGCAAAGGTGAAGTTTTGTCGCAAGGCGGTGGAAAAATTCATGTGCTCCGATGAGTGGTGGGTGATATGGCCGCTCCAGAACCAGCGGACCTTGTGCATCATGTAATGGTTTATGTAAAAGCAAAAATCAATGAAGACGATTAAGGCTAATACGCTGAGTACCGACGCGCCGGGATTCCATTGCAGGCCGTACTGATAAACCCAGAGGTAAAAGGCTTGAATAAATAATGCGACGGCGATGCCATCCACTATTTTGTAGGAGAAGCCTGCGGCTAAATTCGCTACGGTCTCGCGGGGGTGGTAAACCCCAGTTTTGCCACTGCGACGAATATAGAGATATTCCGCGCCGATGACCGCAAGGAAAACTGCGCCAAAGGCGGAGACGAAGAATAGGGCGTGGAGTACGTCTTGCACGTGAATACCTCACAAGGATGAATCAGATAGTGCCATCTTAGCGGGATATTACAAGCTAGGATTGACCTTCAAAGCCAAGTTTTTGACATTTACTGCCATGGCCGTAATGATACGGGAATAAATAATGGGGAATAATTATGCTTGCAGAGTTGCAGGTGAGCGGCGATTTAGCGGGTTTACTGCGGGATTATTTGGAGAAGCAGGGCGACACCCACTGCGAGCTATACACTGGGTTGCAGTCGTTCAGCGCGAATAATCGTATGAGCTTTGGGCAGTGGTGGGGCTTGCTAGATAAATTGCAGGCGCGCTTCCCTGATCGTCATGTGGGATTAGAACTCGGTGAGTTGGTGCGCTCGTCCCATTTGGGTGTTATTGGTTATCTCACCTTGGCCAGTGATACCGTCGCCGGCGCCTTGGCAGCGTTCCAGAGGTATCAGCGTCTTTTACATGATGGCGATAAGGCATCGATTCGCCTTGATGATGGAGTAATGACGCTGTTTTGGAGCAGTGATTATGGTCCGTCTACTCGCTTGTCTGACGAGGTCTTGTTGGCAGGCTTATTGAATTTTATTCGGCTGATGAGCGGTAATTCTGCACTGGCGCCTGTTCAGGTTGATTTCACCTTTGCGTCGCCAGCAAATGTCCACGTTTATGAAATGGCTTTCGGCTCGCCAGTGTTTTTTTCCCAGCCTCATACTGCACTGCATTTTCCTGCTGAGTATTTGAGTTTGCCGGTTAGTAATAGTGACCCCGGTTTGCGGGCGCTGCTAGAGCGGCAAGCGCAGGCGTCGATAGCCGTATTGCCGCAAAAAGAGAGTTTTATTCAAGCATTACGCACTGCGTTATTGCGTGGCTTACAAAGTGGTCGAGCTGGTTCTGCTGGGGTGGCCGCTATGCTCAATATGTCTGAGCGAACTTTGTTTCGCCGATTAAATGATCAAGGACTGGTTTTTAAACACGTTCTGTCGCAGATCCGTATGCAGCTTGCTCAGGAATACCTGGCCGACGCGCGGCTCACTCAAAGCGAGATTGCCTTGCTACTAGGCTATTCAGAACAAAGCGCGTTTAGCCGCGCATTTAAACGTGAAACCGGCATGACGCCGCGGCAATTTCAAATGCAGAGCTAGTCGTTTTTGTCAGCAGTGAACAGCGCGCGCAAGGTTTCAACACGCTCGCGATTCACTTCAAAATCGTAGTAGCCGATACGTGACGAGCTGCGGACATCGACTTTGTTCTGAGTCGGTGAATACAGTAATTCCACGTCATCTTTGTAGCGCATAATCGCTGTGCTGCTAACCGCATGCAGGTAGTTGGTATCGCGTGCAGCTACCTCAGTGCGCGGCATGGTCAGCAGTAATTGCTGCAGTCGTTGCCAGTCCTGCGCTGAGTTAACCGCTATCGGTGCAATATATTTATCGCTGTCTTTTTCAGTGCTCGACACGCAATGCGGCGCCGACGGGCAGTCTTGAAATTGTCCCTTACTAGCACCGAGCTGCGGTGCGCTACACGCTATGAGTTGGGTGCCCGCTAATAAAGTGGTCGCGGCATAAGCTGTCAGGCGTATTTGTTTGATCATAGGAACCTCTATGAGACCTTTGCACGATAGTTATTTTGCCCTCTGCCGGCGTCAAAATCGTACTCAATCGGTCATTTATGAGTATAAACTCCCTCATTCCGTGCGATTTTTCCTTGCCAGAGAACAAAATTCCCGCTCGTGCAAAGATCTATCTATATTTGTTTTATTGCCGTTCTACGTAAGAAGTGGGTTGTTGGAGTTTTAGCGTGTAATGAATTTTTATACTTTGTGTGATGCCTCTTCAGTCTTGCATAAAACTGTCACATAAACTCAATAAGCTAGTTGAAAGGCTATCAACAGTGGGGCAATGGGCATGAATTTAGATGAGCGCTTAGTGATGGATCGAATTAAAGACGATTTGCTCGACAGTTACGATGAAGAGTTAGAACTGGAATTAGAGGATCATTTTGACGAAGGTACGTTCTCAAATAATGTAGACCCTAGTGTTCAAGAAGAGCGTAAGCTGGCACGTCGAGTATATTTTAAAGAGCTATTTCGTCTACAAACCGAACTGGTAAAACTGCAAGACTGGGTGGCTGATAGTGGCCATAAGGTTGTGGTGATATTTGAGGGACGCGATGCGGCGGGCAAGGGTGGCGTCATCAAACGTATTACCCAGCGCTTAAACCCGCGTATTTGTCGTATAGCTGCATTACCTGCACCGAATGAGCGCGAACGTACGCAGTGGTATTTTCAACGCTATGTGTCGCATTTACCGGCGGCGGGTGAAATCGTCTTGTTTGATCGCAGCTGGTATAACCGTGCGGGTGTCGAGTGGGTGATGGGGTTTTGTGACGATAATGAATATCAGGAATTCTTTCATACCGTACCGGACTTTGAGCGCATGCTGTCTCGTTCAGGTATTCAGGTCATTAAATATTGGTTTTCAATTTCTGACGAAGAGCAGTACTCGCGTTTTTTGAGCCGTGTGCATGACCCCTTAAAACAGTGGAAGCTGAGTCCCATGGATTTAGAATCGCGCCGACGCTGGGAGCAATACACCAAGGCTAAAGAAATAATGCTCGCTCGTACTCATATAGATGAAGCACCGTGGTGGGTGGTTGAGGCT
Organism: Zhongshania aliphaticivorans; assembly: GCF_902705855.1. Classification (GTDB taxonomy): domain Bacteria; phylum Pseudomonadota; class Gammaproteobacteria; order Pseudomonadales; family Spongiibacteraceae; genus Spongiibacter; species Spongiibacter aliphaticivorans_B. Next base: position 59,664 of record NZ_CACSIJ010000013.1, read on the forward strand.
GTTAACAAAAAGAAAGCGCGCTTGAATTGCATCAGCCATCTTTTGAGCCAGATTCCGTATCAAGAGGTAAAGCGCCCCTTGATAGAATTACCGGCAAGGGAAAATAACGCGGACTACATTCGTCAGCCGGTACCAAAGGAGATGTTTATACCAGAGTTATATTAAGCGTTTAGATTTTAAGCGTACGCAACTAGTGCGGAATTTATTACTCTCTGCCCAACTGCTTTAACTGTCATTCTCGTGAGTGCTTAAATCGATTGTGTTGCAAAAATGTACTCGTTCTCAAATATCGACTATGAATTTTCGACTTACGTAACTAAAGCGTAAAACTGTTTGGTGGGTGTCAATGCGTCCGCCAAATTTTTCTTCATTTAACCTTTCTTCAACATAGCAACCAGCTCAATTCGAGCCAAAGTACTTTGGCCACAGTAAAAGCTTTTAAAACCTAGTATTGATCGTGTTATTCGGATGATTCCCCTCTTTTAGCTGAAGCGCAAATATGACGCACCCGGTATTAGTACCTTTCGTGAGAGTGCGGCCTGTGGACAAGGTCACCCGAATTAAAATTTTTTCGAAATTACACCAAACCATACGTGCGATTACACTGTGAAGGCTTGTGCAGCTTTTGAATTACATTTTCGCGCTAATTTTTCGATGGGCCGATTTCTAGCATACGTTTGATTACGGCGGGGGTGCGACCACCTAATGACACTTTATAGCAGCCTCTCACTGGAATGCCGACGGCCTTTGTGACGCAAATAATGGGGCTAAAGTGGTCGATACTTTCGTTTATTGAGCAATTGATGTTTTTTGGGTTAGAGGCTTCTGAAGCGGCAGCAAAAATAACGACCGCATTGGCTTGTGCCTTTAGGGCGTATTCGAAGCTGAGGCACTAGGGCGACGTAGCGAACATCGTCACGACGTTTTATCAGCTTGAACACGTCCTCGGTGTCGGCCATTTGCGGCACCTACGCGGGATTTACAAAACTGCTGGCTTCAATGTTTTTTATATCAGCGTTGGTGAGTAAATCGATTAACTACGTGTTGCGGCGTCAATCAATCAGTTGTTTCTCGTTTTACAGGCCGTTACGAATTCCAACTTCCCCAACGCGCACTTGGCTGGGCAGTTCGGTGCAGCTCATTCGGCTTTCTCAAATTCAATTAATTCAGCACCGCCGCTCACCAGCTCGCCGGCTTGGTAATAAAACGCTTTCACTATACCGTCGGCGGGGGCGCGAATAGTGTGTTCCATCTTCATGGCTTCCATTATTAGCAGGGCGTCACCTTTGCTGACGGTGCTACCCGCGGCTAATAGATGGCTGACAATGGTGCCATTCATCGGCGCGATCAATTGGTTCTCAGAGGCGTCGCCACTGCTGTCGCCTAAGTCGGGTCGTTTTATATTAAATTGCACGGCGCGCTCGGCGGTGTACATACTAAAGCTACCGTCGTGCTCCGCAAAGCTGGCGCTCTGACGGTGGCCGTCGATATCGGCCTGTAATACGCGCTCGTTGAGTTCACCGCTAACGGTGTATTCTTGTTCGCCGTGCTTAATATTGAAACTGGTGGGATCGGTATCAAGAGCCGTGGCGCAGACCGAGACGACGTCGTCACCAAATTGCAGCGCAAAGTGATGCTGCGCGGGTTGATTTAAACGCCAGCTGTGGGGGGTATTCCATGGTGAGCCGGCGTCGCTGCTGTTATAGGCGCGAGCGGCAATAAGCTGTTTCTGTTTTAAAATGAGATAGAGCGCGGCCAGTGCGAGATTGTCGCCAAGCTGGGGAATATCCCGATTGAGCAGCTGGTCTTCATGCTTGCCGATAAAGCCCGTGTCAAATTCTGCTTGGGCAAACGCGGGGTGCTGGCAAAGCGTGTACAGAAAGTCGATATTTGTGGTGACGCCATTTAAACGGTATTCCTTTAAGGCGCCACCCAAACGCCGCAGCGCGTGTTGGCGGTCGGTGTCCCACACAATTAATTTGGCGATCATGGGGTCGTAAAACACACTAACTTCATCCCCTTCGATCACGCCGGTGTCGATACGGATATGGGCCGATTCCGCAGGGGTTTCTAAAAAGTGAAGGCTGCCGGTTTGGGGTAAAAATTCATTGTTAGGGTCTTCGGCGTAAATCCGCACTTCTATGGCGTGGCCGTTAATTGTTAATTCATTTTGCTTAAGCGGCAGAACGTCGCCGGCGGCAACCCGCAGTTGCCACTCCACTAAGTCTAAACCGGTAATCATTTCGGTAACGGGGTGTTCTACCTGCAGACGGGTATTCATTTCCATGAAATAAAAACTACCGTCGGCGTCGAGTAAAAACTCCACGGTGCCAGCACCAACATAATCAATGGCTTGGGCAGCGCATACTGCGGCGTTACCCATTTCGGCACGCAGGGTTTCGCTCATGCCGGGCGCGGGGGCCTCTTCAATTACTTTTTGGTGGCGGCGCTGTATGGAGCAGTCGCGCTCAAATAAATACACCGCATTGCCGTGGCTGTCGCAGAACACTTGAATTTCGATGTGACGGGGCTGGGTAAGGTATTTTTCAACCAGCATGGTGTCGTCGCCAAAGCCGTTCATGGCTTCGCGCTTGGCGGCGTCAAGGGCGGTGTCAAACTCCTCGGCGCTCCACACTTGGCGCATGCCTTTACCGCCGCCGCCAGCCGTGGCTTTAAGTAATACCGGGTAGCCCATGTCGTTGGCGGCTTTGCGGATTATTTCCGGATCTTGGTCGTCGCCATGATAGCCTGGTACCAGTGGTACACCGGCTTTTTCCATAATTTGCTTAGCGGCAGATTTAGAACCCATGGCCTCGATTGCGGGGGTGGGCGGGCCGATAAAAACAATATTTTCAGCGGCGCAGCGACGGCAAAAGGCCGCGTTTTCTGATAAAAATCCATAGCCGGGGTGGATGGCCTGTGCGCCGGTTTTTATTGCGGCGGCGATGACTTTATCAATATCTAAGTAAGAGTCTCGCGCTGCGGAGCCGCCAATATGGATGGCTTCGTCGGCCATGCTGACATGCAGGGCGTTGCGGTCGGCGTCGCTGTAAACCGCCACGGTGCGGACACCCATGCGGCGTGCAGTTTTGATAATGCGGCAGGCGATTTCTCCGCGGTTGGCAATCAGAATTTTAGTAAACATGCTTGCGCTTCCGTATTATTTAATAAGCCAGTATTCAGTGCTAGAAAAGTGTGCTGAGTAACTTGTGTTGAAAGCTCAAGGCACTACATTCTGAATACGCCAAATTTTGTGTCTTCAATTGGCTTGTTTAAGCTGGCAGACAAGCTCAAGCCCAACACCATGCGGGTGTCGGCGGGGTCGATAACACCGTCGTCCCAAAGCCGCGCCGAGGCGTAATACGGGTGGCCCTGCTTTTCGTAGGTGTCGAGAATTGGCTGCTTAAAGGCTTTTTCTTCCTCGGCGGGCCAGTCTTTATCGTCGCGCTCATATTGGTCGCGTTTTATTTGCGCCATAACGCCAGCGGCTTGCTCACCACCCATTACCGAGATGCGCGCATTGGGCCACATAAACATAAAGCGCGGGTCGTAGGCGCGGCCGCACATACCGTAGTTGCCGGCGCCAAAGGAGCCGCCAATAAGTACGGTAAGCTTGGGCACTTTGGCACAGGCAACTGCCATTACCATTTTGGCGCCGTGCTTGGCAATGCCGCCTGCTTCGTATTGCTGGCCGACCATAAAGCCGGTGATGTTCTGCAAGAAAATCAGGGGAATTTTGCGTTGGGCACACAGCTCAATAAAATGCGTGCCTTTCTGCGCAGATTCAGAAAATAGTATGCCGTTATTGGCGATAATACCCACCGGGTAGCCAAATATGCGGGCAAAGCCACAGATTAACGTGGTGCCGTACAGGGCTTTGAATTCGTCAAAGTCAGAGGCATCCACAATGCGAGCGATAATTTCGCGCACGTCATAGGGTTTGCGACTGTCTTTAGGCACAATGCCGTAAATGTCTTTGGCGGGGTAGGCGGGTTCTTCGCTGGGCGCAATGTCGAGTTCAATTGGTTTGCGGCGATTTAAACGTTTTACGGCATTGCGCGCCAATTGCAGCGCGTGGTGATCGTTTTGGGCGTAGTGATCGGCAACCCCTGAGGTGCGGCAGTGAACATCGGCGCCGCCGAGATCTTCGGCACTAACCACTTCACCTGTGGCGGCTTTTACCAGTGGCGGGCCGGCAAGAAAGATGGTGCCTTGTTCGTGCACTATAATGGATTCGTCGGCCATCGCCGGAATGTAAGCGCCACCCGCCGTGCAACTGCCCATGACCACCGCGATTTGAGGAATGCCCATGGCCGACATATTGGCCTGATTAAAAAAGAAGCGGCCAAAGTGTTCGCGGTCTGGGAATACGTCGTCTTGGCGGGGTAGATTTGCGCCGCCTGAGTCGACCAAATAAATACAGGGTAAGACGTTTTCTTGGGCGATGCTTTGGGCGCGTAAATGCTTTTTCACTGTAAGGGGGAAATAGCTGCCGCCTTTAACTGTGGCGTCGTTGGCGATAATCATGCATTCCTGCCCGCAGACGCGGCCAATGCCGGTAATGATGCCCGCCGCGGCGAGTTCTTCTTCGTAAACTTCGTAAGCAGCTAATTGCGATAATTCTAGAAAGGGCGTGCCGACATCGACAAGAGCACTGATTCTTTCCCTTGGCAGTAACTTGCCGCGCTCGGTATGGCGGCGCTGAGATTTTTCACCGCCGCCGCGGCTGATTTTGGTCACAATGTTTTTGAGGTCGTCGACCTGCGCTTGCATGTGCTCGGTGTTTTCGAGAAAACCGGCATCGCGGGGATTAATTGTCGATTTCAGTACGGTCATGGTGGCTGCCTGTATTTCGTTTTATATGGGTCAAAATACTGTTATTCATATTCTCGCTAGGGCGAGAACGTGTTTTGTTAAGGCCACCACACCGTGTTTTTGTTTTTAGGGTGGCCCGTATTTAAAATCGCAGTGGCTAGATTTATACAGTCTCTTTAAACAGTTCGCGGCCGATTAACATGCGGCGAATCTCTGAGGTGCCGGCGCCAATTTCATAGAGTTTGGCGTCGCGCAGTAAACGGCCAGTGGGAAATTCATTGGTGTAGCCATTGCCGCCGAGAGTTTGAATGGCTTGTAGCGCCATTTGTGTGGCTTTTTCGGCTGCGTAAAGAATTACCCCTGCGGCATCTTTGCGGCTGGCTTCGCCGCGATCACAGGCGCGGGCTACCGCGTATAAATAGGCGCGGCTGGCATTGAGTTCGGTATACATATCGGCGAGCTTGCCCTGCATCAGCTGGAATTCACCAATGCTTTGGCCAAACTGTTTGCGGTCGTGTAAATAGGGCACCACCACGTCCATGCAGGCCTGCATAATGCCAGTAGGGCCGCCAGACAAAACCGTGCGCTCAAAGTCCAGACCACTCATTAAAACTTTAACGCCTTCGCCTTCCTTGCCAAGAATGTTTTCTGCGGGCACTTTGCAGTTATCAAACACGAGTTCGCAGGTGTTGGAGCCGCGCATACCGAGTTTGTCGAGCTTGGGTGAGCGGCTAAAGCCGGGGTAGTCGCGCTCTACTATGAATGCCGTCATGCCACGCGGGCCGGCATTGATATCGGTCTTGGCATAAATCACGTAGGTGTTGGCGTCGGGACCGTTGGTGATCCACATTTTATTGCCGTTAAGCACATAGTGATCGCCCTGTTTGTCGGCTTTCAGTTTCATACTAACCACGTCGGAACCGGCATTGGGCTCAGACATCGCCAAGGCGCCAATGTGTTCGCCAGAGCACAGTTTGGGTAGGTATTTTTCTTTTTGGGCTTGGTTGCCGTTTTTATAAATCTGGTTAACACACAGATTGGAGTGCGCGCCGTAGGACAGGCCCACCGAGGCGGAGGCGCGGCTGATTTCTTCCATGGCAATAACGTGGGCCAAATAGCCCATGTCGCTGCCGCCAAACTCTTCGCTAACGGTAATACCAAGCAGTCCCATGTCGCCCATTTTGCGCCATAAATCCATTGGGAAGGCATTATCTTTGTCGATGCTTTCGGCGCGGGGGGCTATCTCGGCCTGCGCAAATTGGTAGGTGGCGTCGCGCAACATGTCGATTTCTTCGCCAAGGCCAAAATTAAGAGAGGGGTAGCTAGAACTCATGGAAATCACCTGTGTTTTGTTTATTTAATTTGTATGCGCGGCTTATGCCGTTTTACTGGGCTTTTCTTTGCATGTCCTCAAGAGCTTCAACACAGCGTTCTTCTGCTTGGTCTAGTTCAGATAGCATGTCGTTGAGATCTTGTAGCTGTTGTCGTAATTGTTCTTTTATTAAACGTCGGCGCTCGCGAATTTTGTCTATTAATTTCATGATCTGAGGGCTGTTATCGTGCTCGGGGTGGTACATCTCGATAATGTCTTTGCTGTCTTCAAGTGACAGCCCCAATCGCTTGCCGCGTAGAATCAGCTTTAGTTTGATTCGGTCGGCGGCGCTATAAATACGGGTTTGGCCATTGCGCTCGGGATTGAGCAAGCCTTTTTCTTCGTAAAACCGAATAGTGCGGGTGGTGATGTCAAAGTCAGTGGCTAAATCCGTAATGCTATAACTGCGATTAGACATAAGGCGTTGTCCGAGATTTTAAATAATGGCATTATGCTACTTCACACCTTACGTTAACGTCAACGTAAGTTTTTGAGTGTAAATTTAGGATGGTTTACTGCGCAGGTTCTATCGGCGGCTTGTCGCGAGGGGGCTACCGACTGAGGTATTTTCTTAACTGGGCTAATGCGGTCGCCATCCACCCTGCATATTGATTTAGTAGCAGCATTATTAGAGGAATCTTATGAGTATTGAGGATCAAAAAGCGGGCGAAATTATTCGTCGTGAAGTAATGGGTAGCGACCATGTTGATAGGTCTTTGCGGAATGCGACGGCCTTTGATATGCCACTGCAGGAGGCTGCGATGGAGCATGCTTGGGGTGGTGTGTGGGCCCGCGAGGGATTGGATCGTAAGACCCGCAGTATGGTGACAGTGTCGATGTTAATCGCGCAGCAAGCACACGGTGAATTAAAGGGGCATGTGCGTGGAGCCTTGAATAATGGCGTGAGTCCAGATGAGCTTCGTGAAATTATCATGCATGCGGCAGCCTATTGCGGATATCCGGCTGCGTTGTCAGCGATGCGAGTAGCAAGGGAGGTGATTGATACTGATCAAGTCTAAATTACCTATTATAGGCCTTTGATATCGGCCGAATTTTTTGGCTACCCCCGTTGTACGTATAGCAAACTACTGAAAAGTTGATCGATAAGAGCGACTACGGCTTGGGCTATTTGCTGAGCGCATTGTTTATCTATTTACCCTTCTAGATTGCGTATAAACCCGTACTGCTTGCTTTCTGCCTTTGCTCGATAGAGCTTGGTAGGGCGTCTTCGTGGCCGGTGTTTTAGAGGCGTTCCGTGCTTTCTAAGTGTCGCTGGGCATGCCGTGAGATTGCCTTAGAAAAGGCGGCGGTCTTCCTATTGCATCGTTTCGCCTATATTGTTACATTTAGTGATGTAACATTAATCAGTAGAAGAATAACATTATGAGTACTCTCTCAAATGAAGATCTAACGGGGTTTCGTGATATTCAGCGGCTTGCCTATGACTGTGCTGAGGCGATTGCCGCTGACCTTCAGCCTGGAGTAAGTGAAAAGGACGTCGCGAAGAAAATGGAATCCTGGCTAATGGATCACGGTGTGGACGACTGGTTTCACAAACCTTTCGCGTGGTTTGATGATAGAACTGCCTTTGACGGATTTATTGGCTTCAAGCATCTGGGTGGTTTCAATCCTGCGTTTTACCCGAGCAATCGTCGTCTCGAAGAAGGCATGCCTTATATCCTCGATTGCGCACCTAGCCGACATGGTTACACGGCTGACATCGGCTACTGTGGAGTAGTTGGTGAGAATAAGCTTTTAGACCGGTTAATGGATGACTTACTCGAGTATCGAGTATTGCTGCTAGATCAAGTGCGGCAGCGCCTACCGTTGGCAGATATCAGCCGCGCGGTTGATTCACTTTGTGCTCGTCATGGTTATGAACCGCGTCATAAGGCCTATCCCTTTGAAACGCTTGCTCATCGGGTTGAGCTTCTTAAAGATGATGGTAAGCAGAGTCATATTAATCTGGCCCATTTTGGATTGAGAAATATCCGTGAGTTGGCGACGAGTGGCTGGGACATGTTAAGTGGTGGTGATTCTCCGATCTGGAACAGCGGTAAGCGAGCGGATCACGCCCCGACACCAGGTTTGTGGGCGGTGGAGCCTCATTTAGGCTTCCGCGGCACAGGTGCAAAATGGGAGGAGTTGCTTGTTGTTACCGAAACAGACGCGTATTGGCTGGATGACGATGTACCGCATGTGCGCCGTTGGCAGTCTCGCGGTATTTGGCCTATGGAGAAAGTAGCATGAATGAAATTAAACGCACTATCACGGTTAATGGCGTCAATCTTCATGTTCGAGAGTGGAATCCAGAAGCTCAGCCTACGATTGTCATGGTTCACGGCTATCCAGATTCTAGTCATGTTTGGGACGCTACGGCGAAATTATTGGCAAAGCGCTTTCATGTTGTGGTTTACGACGTGCGCGGTGCTGGTGAATCTGATGCGCCTAAACATACTAAAGCGTATTCACTAGAGCACCTCGCGGGAGATTTTCGCGCGGTAATCAACGAAGTAAGTCCAGATAATGCTGTTCATCTTGTTGCCCACGACTGGGGTTCAATTCAGAGCTGGGAGTCGGTAACTGATCCAGAGATGGCTAGCAGAATAGCCTCATATACGAGTATTTCTGGGCCCTCATTGGATCATACCGGTTATTGGATTGGGCAGCGTCTTAAGAGCGGTAAATCCAGTGAATACAATAAAGTTGTTAATCAACTTGTACACTCTTGGTATATCGGGGCATTTCATTTTCCGGGGTTCGCGCCAGCATTGTGGAATACAGGTTTAGATAAGCTGTGGCCCAGCCTTATAGCGCGTGTGGAAGGGGGTGTTGAAGCTCTTCCTAATCCTAGTCAGCGTAAAGACGGTGTTATAGGCGTGCGGCTGTACCGCGCAAATATGAGTCAGCGGCTCACTGCACCGCAGGAAAAACATACTACCGTACCCGTGCAGTTGATTGTGCCCGAGCGAGACAAATTCGTTACAGTTGAATTGCTAGATGATTTACACAAATGGGTGTCGCGACTTTGGAGAGAAAATGTAGATGCCGGTCATTGGCTGCAGCTTAGTCATCCCCAATTGGTTGCAGATCGAGTTAGCCGTTTTGTCGATTTTATAGCATCTGGTGAAGATGATAGCGAGGCGCCGGTCGCGCTTAGGCGCCTTCAGGTCGGCGGCCCCCGTAAAAAATACTCTGGGAAATTGGCTGTTGTTACGGGTGCGGGCAATGGTATTGGCCGCGAAACATTGTTGGCGTTAGCTGAGCAGGGTGCCGACGTTATTGGTATAGATATAGATCCAATTGCGCTTGATCGCAGTATTGAATTGGCGCAGTTATTGGGCGCCAATGCACAAGCGCATGTCATGGATGTTAGCGATGCAGCGGCGTGGGAGGCCTTCGACGCGGCGCTGGAGGAAAATAAGGACTGCCCGTCTATTCTGGTCAATAACGCCGGCATCGGCATGGCAGGACCGTTTTTGGAAACCAGTACCAAGGACTGGGAGAAGATACTGGGCGTTAATCTTTGGAGTGTTATTCACGGATCGCGCCTGTTTGGGCAGAAAATGGCTAAGGCTGGGAGGACGGCTACCATTGTCAATGTCGCCTCGGCAGCAGCTTTTACGCCTACTCGCACCATGACAGCTTACTCCACTACTAAAGCCGCCGTGCGCATGCTGTCAGATTGTATGCGTGCAGATCTCGCCGATTCAGGTATACGCGTGATTACAGTTTGTCCCGGTATTGTTAATAGCGGCATCACAGATCGGTCTAACTTTGTTGGGCAAGATGAAGCGGGAGAAAATCAAAAGCGTGCCCGTGCTTCAGCGCTTTATGCACGTCGCAATTTAAGTCCCAAGGCAGTTGCTCGCGGTATTCTCAATGCCATTGATGGCAGTCGCGATGAAGTATTGGTAGGGGCAGAGGCTTACGGATTGAATTGGTTGGGGCGTTTTGCGCCAAAATTAGCACGTCGTATAGCGCGTTATGACTTAGCAGGATAACGGGAGAAAATTGACAATGAATATAACAATGAAAGAGCAGTCTGAATCAGCGTCGCGTAAAGCTTGGAAGTTTCCACGCAAAAAAGGATCTTCCACTCCCCATTCCGTGACACCGCGACGAGTAGAGTTTGACTGGTCTAAGACCCAGCTCGAGTGGATACCTGATCAACCGTTTGCTAGCCACTTTATTAATGAACTTAATTTGATTCTGCCAGCAGGTGAGTTTTGGTTCTGCCGACTTTACAATCAAGCCTTACCCTTGATCACCGATGATAAATTACGCGAAGACGTGCAAGCATTTGTGCGCCAAGAAGCAATGCACGCGCGCGCACACGATGGCGCCATTGAGAAATACCTCAAGGGACATGGGATTGAAACTGCGCGCAACACCGACTTTATGGAGAAGTTGTTTACGGTTACTCTCGCTGACAATCCCTATGGTCGCAAGGTGCCTAAGTTTTTAGAGAGGAGATGGTTGGTATTTCGGTTGGGAATTATTGCCGCTATTGAGCATATGACGTGTGTGCTTGGTATGTATGCGATGGACAACAAGAAGTGGGATGAAGCAGGCGCAGACGAAATGTTGCTAGATCTATTGCGTTGGCATGGAGCGGAAGAAGTTGAGCACCGCTGTGTCGCTTTTGATTTGTATCGGCATCTGGGGGGCGGATATCTTTCTCGCTACTACCTAGCATCAATTTCTTTCCCCTTGATCTTTATGATTTGGGCAGACGGTGCGGCTCATATCATGAAGCAAGACCCGCGCTTCGCTAAGAAGAAACCTAGTGCGTTCCGCCCTTGGTTGTGGCGGGAGTGGGCGAAAGTCTCTAAGACGGGACATTTGCCACACCCGGCGTGGTTATTTATGAAAGAGTTACCTTTTCTTTCTCCTTTATATCACCCGTTAAATGAGGGATCGACAGAGCGGGCATTAGCTTACTTAAATAGTTCGCCGGCATACCGTGCTACCCAACAACCGAATGTTGCTAGCACCTAGCGGCAGCCGAGAAGAGGCTATGCGTGCATCGGGAGAATTTTAAGTGCGCGCATAGCTTTTTGGCGGGTCGCAATTGTACAGGCGCACGCGGAGTGAGAAATTCTCCGCAGAGTTAGCTGTTGTTTTGCAAGTGAGTTTGGTGCGTTAATGTGGCGGCTGAGTTTGCTGGTTAGGTGTTAGCTGTTTGGTCTTATTCTGTGATGGATTTTTGAGGTCTTTCTTAGCATTTTAGAGTAGCCATACATGACTACTACTCGTGTAAATGATCTATCACTGCAGAAAGGCGATCTCCGAGAAAGTTTCGTAGGGATCGATTTAACGCTAGCTCTGCTTCTGCGCGAATAGCTTGGTGTGCGACAGGTTTGAGTTCCCAAATAAGGCGGGAAAGTTCATTGAGGGTTTCAGGTGGAGGAAGCTCATCTCCAAATTCATCAAAGCGATCAACGGCGACTTTGACGAGACCGTCTGCTGCGCGTTGAACATTACCACGCAGCAGGCGTAATAGTTCGATGATTTCCTCAAAAGACATTCCTAGCTTCACCAGTTGTTCACCGGCTTCAATTAACTTGGGGCTAGGTGCTACAAACTTACTGCGCTTTCGTTCTAGTAGTCCGAGTTTAACGGCTTCATCAATCACACTTTTACGAGCGGCCTTGATGCCGAACATTTTCAAAAGTTCGGTAGCGGTGTACTCGCGTGACTTTTCGATATTGAATACTTGTGTAATAGCCCGCTCTAAGCCAAGAAGATCTTCTAAATCGCGGCCATCTGTCCAAGCGGCAAGCAGTTCGCGAATATTCTCAATGGTGTAGCCGCGGTCGAGCAAATTGTTGATGATGTCCAGCCGTGCGGCGTGGTCGTCGTTGTAAATCCCCAGTCTTCCGCGTTTAACCGGAGGCGCGAGAATGCCCCGATCCTGATAAGCGCGGATATTGCGCACGGTGGTATTGCCACGGCGCGCGAGATCGTCGACGGTATATTCGCCCTCGGGCAATGGTTGTTTGCCGGATTTACGTCCGCGGATACTGGTAATGCTAGTGGGTACTTTCATGCGGAGTATTATATAGCTGATGTGGTTGTTGGCAATAGATACCTGTACCACCGGTGTTTCCACCGGCGGTACAGTCGTTGCAGATATCTCCCTAATGTTATGAGGCGAGCTTGGCTACTTTGGGTGATGGTGCAAAACGCTTGGCCAGCGCATCAAGACGCTTCAATTGTACTGAATTGTCGTGATCCCATGGATGGAAGTCTCTGCGAAAGTAGTCGATAAAATCCTTAGAGAAATGCCTTATAATTCCCTTGCGGCCAAATAGTATTTTACCGCCAGCACGCCATCCTTTTACGTCGGTTATCGCTCCAGATCGATAGTTCATATATAACCAAAATGGCAGCACGCTACTCCAGAATATGCTCATAGCAATAATCATAGAGCTCCCGCGAATTGCGTAGGCTTTGGTGTCTTGGCCCACTACGTGTTCGTACACGTCGTAACACACGCCCTTGTGTTCGGTTTCTTCAAGAGCATGCCATTGCCAGACCGCTGCCATATTTTCTTCTGCTCCCTCGAGAAAACTTTCGTCTTCGAGAATATATCCGGCGAGCGAGGCAGTGAGGTGCTCCAGTGCGCAGGTGCCACCCAGTTGCATGGAAGGTGGCAGAACTTTACGCATGGTACGGAGTAATTTACCAACAAAGGCATCCATTTGTTCGCCGCCCAAGCCAGCGTCGGCGATCGCGGCATTGTAGTCGCGGTGTTCGCGGCCGTGCATGGCCTCTTGGCCGATAAAAGCGCTTATTTCTGCAAGTAGTTTTTTATCTGTAATCTGTTTGTTATCGCGATAGTGCCGCACCGAGTCGATAAAAAATTGTTCACCTTCGGGAAAGAACACCGAAAGCGTGTTGTAAAAGTTACTCGCGTGGGCGCCATCGGGGTGCCAGTTGGTCATTCGCTTGCTGTCGAATTTGAAGTGTAGATCACGGCGTACAGGGTTCACGGGTAGTGTTGTAGTTTTCATGTCAGTCGCTTCCTTATTTATGCTTGTGTGATTTTGGTGATGTGTTTATCGACCTTGCTGGAAGGTTCCAGGCGATTGATAAGACGCTCGAGTAGGCTGAATGCATCGGTGTAGTATTTGGGGAACAGTCGTTGAACCAGATCTAGCGCGAATGCATCTGGCCCAATCAAAATGCGTGAACGCTTGCGTTGAATACCGTCGAGCAAAATACTGGCGGCTTTTTCTGCATCGGTAAAACTGATTCGGGAAAATAGATCAACGCCAGCTTGAGAGCCAGTTATGCCGCCTGGTGCCTGATACAGTCGAGCATTGCGGGCGATATTGGTGCGAATGCCGCCGGGGTGTACCGAGTGAGCTGTGATCTTTGTTCTTTTCAGCTCGGCCTGCAGTGCTTCAGTAAAGCCGCGAATGGCGAACTTGCTGGCGTTATAAGCACCTTGGGTGGGGATTGAGAGTAATCCGAACAAGCTCGATACATTAATGATGGCTGCTTCTGGCTTGTTTAGTAATTGCGGAAGAAAGGCCTTGGTGCCGTAGACCATTCCCCAGAAATTGATATTGAATAGCCACTCGAAATCATCGTAGTCCAGATCGGCAATAGTTTGCGATACGGCGACACCGGCATTGTTAATCACTACATCGGCGCCACCTAGCTCAGTGCTGACGCGCGCTGCAAATTGGTAGACCGCTTTGCGATCGGCTACATCAAGCTCTTGAGTGAGATGGCGATGCCCTGTTGCGTCATTCAATGCGGCTAGGGCGCTGGTATCTCTATCTACTAGCGCGAGTACCGCGTCCTGTCGGTCGAGTTGTAGAGCCAAGGCTCTACCTATTCCTGATGCGGCGCCGGTAATCACGACGACCTTGGATCTAAAGTTCTTCATGTCATGCCTCTTATTCTTGACAGAATTCTATGAGTCACTAATATTTGTAACATTGATCATGTTGACATTAGTAAATGTAACGATGTATGTTGGCATCGTCAAGTAGCGTAATAAAAATATATTCAGGTTAATGGCGGAGAAAATTATGGGTGCATCGCAAACCGACAACATTACTAGAACGACCCGACGGAAAAACCAAGCCGAGGGGATACTGGATGTTGCGATTATAGGAAGCGGGTTCTCTGGAATTGGTATGGGCGCAGAGCTTAAAAAGCGCGGTATTAATGATTTTCGTATTTTCGAGAAAGCGGCCTCGGCAGGCGGCACTTGGCGGGACAATAGTTACCCCGGTTGCGCTTGCGATGTTGAGTCGGCGCTTTACTCCTTTTCATTTGCGCAGAATCCGAGCTGGTCGCGGGGCTTTGCTCCTCAGGCAGAAATACAGCAATACCTTGAAAAAGTCCTTCAGGATGTCAGCCTAGATGAGCATATGTGCTACGGCCACGCATTGTCTGCCGCTCGCTACGATGCAGAAGAGCAGATTTGGCAGCTAAAATTTAGCAACGGTCAGCGGGTGCAGACCCGAATGCTGGTCTCGGCTATTGGCGCTTTGCATTTGCCGAATATTCCAGATATTAACGGCCTTAACGATTTTAAGGGCGAGGTGTTTCATTCGGCACAGTGGCGCCACGATGTCGATTTAACGGGCAAGAGAGTCGCAGTGATTGGCACCGGTGCTAGCGCGATACAGTTTGTGCCGGCGATTGCCCAGCAGGTGAAATCTTTAACCTTATTTCAGCGCTCGGCTGCTTGGGTACTACCAAAGCCTGATCGGTCTATTTCTAAGCTGGAACAGGGCTTGTATCAGACCGTACCTCCCTTGATGTCTCTGCGCCGTGCGGTGACATATTCGCGACTCGAAGGGCGCGCACTAGCATTTAATTATTTCACTAGTGCTTTAAGGGTGACAGAGGCTCAAGCAGTACGGCATATCAAAAAATACGTAAAAGATCCCGTTAAAGTGCAGAAGCTGACGCCTGATTACCATATGGGCTGTAAGCGGGTTCTTATTTCTAATGACTATTACGCGGCGATTAATCGCGAGCATGTCGCGGTTGAAACCTGCGGTATCGAGCGCGTTAACGGAAACGCCATTGTTGACAGTAATGGCGTAAGTCATGAAGTGGATGTGATTTTACTGGGTACCGGTTTTAAGACTTTAGATGCGGTTGCGGCGCTCGATATTTGCAATGCTGAGGGGCAGTCTTTGGCGAAGTCTTGGGAAAATGGCGCGGAGTCGCATTTAGGTTGTATGTTGGCAGGCTTCCCTAATTTCTTTTTATTGCTGGGGCCAAATACCGGCTTAGGTCATAACTCTCAGGTGTATATGATCGAATCTCAGATTCGCTATATTGGCGATGCACTAAGCAAAATTCGTCAGCACGGTTTGGCTAGTGTTGAGGTGAAAGAATCGGTGCAGACGAAGTTTGTTAGTCAGATTCAATCGCGTTTAAAGAATACTATCTGGCAATCCGGTTGCCAGAGCTGGTATCTCAACGATAAGGGTGAAAATTGGACCTTGTGGCCGGGCTTTACTTTTGTTTACCGTTACCTGAGTCGAGAGTTTAAGTTGCGCAACCATCATTGTATTCCCAGCAAAGTAAATCAGGATGAGATGGCCCTCGACGTGATGGAAGGGGAACTCATTTAGCCTCCTTTCGCAGTAGTTGCAATGTTGCCGGCCTGAGGTTCAGCTCCGAGTGAGTAATCGTAGCTGACACCTCTGTTTGGGGTAGTTCAGCTGCGAGGTTTAGGCGTGAGGTTACCGGCGTTGACACTCTTTGGTCGACTTTAATTGTCGTCTCAATAATCGTATCTACCGGTAGTTTTAGCATCTCGTCTGCGAAGACGGTGATCGGCCCATGATAATTAAATCGGATATTGTCTTTTACCGGTACGCGCAAATTAACTGGCAGATCGAATTTCATCGGAATTGAGGTGGAAATCCGTAGATTACGCAGTTTCTTTACATTCCCGAAATTAATTTCTGTTGTCGCGGTTATCGCTGCCATTGTGTCTACAGGGATAATGCCTTCGTAGACGACCTCAAAGGCGACTGGAATATTGGCATCAAGTTTAACGTTGACCGGAAATTCACCTTTGAAGGGGACCTCCAGCACTTCTTTAAATGGCACTACAGTGCTGATGTCACCATCGAGTTGAATGTCGAGGGGGCGGGTAGTTTCCAGTGATGCATTTAACTGTGGAGGGAAGCGCACTTTCATATTTTGTTCGTGAAGGGTGAGCTTAATCAAGCCAAACTGGAATAGCTGTGTACCAACCCAAGCACAGGCGATGATGATCGCCAGCGTTAGTGGCACCAGTAACAGAAGGCCGCGNGGCGAAAGTATTTTCATTTGGACTCCTTCGTGTTTTCTTCGTGCCGTTCGGGGGAGTCTTTGTCGCTCAGGCCTAACTTCAGTGTACTTAACGGAATATTCAGGTCGGCATAGATGATGGTGACATTAAACGCTTCTTTGGGTAGAAACAGCTTGCCCTCGATATCCGAGTGCACAGGAACGCTCATATTGCTGCGGATGGGGATTTCAGCATCGATCACGGTGTTTAGCGGTACCGTTAAGGCTTGTTTTAGTACGGCTCTCACTGGTGTCAGCAGGTCTACGGGGATGTTTTCGCGCACCGGAATCGTCAAGCTGATGGGTACCTGTGCTTTAACTGGTACCTTGCCGCGAATAGGAATATCGATAATTTCTCCCAGCACCTCGGCCTCGACCACGGCATCTAGGTCGAGAATTTGGTCGATAGTAATCACGTCGTTAACCTGAACGGTGAGTTCAACGGGCACGTTAGTTTTTATTGCGGCCATCAGATTTAGGGTTTCATTTACAGGTACGGTGACGTCTTTTTTGATAGGAACCTGAGTCCGGATCATTTCATCAATACTGATGTCCAGTTGGTTTAATACCCGTGCACGTACCGTGAGAGCTTCATTGATTCTGATGTCGGCGGGTTGCTCTTGAAGTAATAGGCGGGCTTCAACATTTTGGATTGTCCATAGGGCACCTAGGCCCCCGCCGATGATGGCGCCGACCGCTAGGGCCGCAATAAGCATGGCGATTGTGGAGATGCCGGCTTGGCTTCGTTTTGTTTTTATCATTGTAGGGTTTCCACTATTTAGAATTTGAAGCGTAGGTACATCGACATAAAGTCGCGATCTCTAAATGCATTGCGGTCTCCGCCGCCGCCGAAGAAGTTGTAGGTGGTGCCTACAGTCCACGGGCCACGACGAAAATCGACTTGGAAAATACCAATTTGACGGCCTTCAAGAAAGTTTTCTGCAAAGCCTGGGCTGACGCCTTCAATGTCATGTAGCCATACCAGCATTGGTCGCATTTCAACGCCATCTATGGGTAAGTCAAATGAGCCTATTGCGGTTAATCGGTAGCCCCAAGAGAACTCGCTTACATAGCCGCCTTGGTTACTTATTGGGTTCAGTAGTGAGCCGTTACCGGTGTCTGCGGTGCCTGGGCTAGCATGTGTGTGAGTGCCAGGTCCCTCATACTGTAATCGATCTAGTGATGGTAAGCCGGGCACCCAAATGCCTTGTACTTCTGCTAAGAGGGCAAATTGTTTGGAGCCCAAAAATGCGCTGCGATTGCCAAACAATTTAGTGGCGGTGAGGGTGACCTGCACGGTTTGCTCCGACTCGTAACCTCGTATATAGGCGTTGGGGGCGATTTCGCCAGGTGTGCCACCGCGATAGCTAGTTACGTAGTCGGGCAGTGCGGTCTGGGAGGCCGGAATAGTCGCGGCAGGGAGTCCCGGTAGGGTTCCCGGTATGATTAAAATGTCGTGTCTGGGGAATGCGGGTTGTAGGCCGGCAAAAATGATGTCTTCGAGATCGACCTGAACGGGTTGGTTGTGCCTGTAGGCAAATTCTCCGCCGTAGAGAATGCCGCTCGATTCAATATTAAACGTAGCACCTAATAGGTGGATATCTTCAGGGTATTCAAGGAAGTATCGGAATGTGTCTAAGGGCAGCGCCTCAAAGTCTTCACCTGGTGTATTTAGCAACGGAATGCCGCAATCAATCAGAAATTCCGCGATATTGCGTGTATCAACACCGCGGCTATTACCCTCGCGGCGGGTGCAGGATGCATCGGCTGCGTAGCCGCTTAAGCTGGGAATACGAGCGTGATAATTGGCCAAAAATACTGCCAGTTCGGTGCCGTCAAACCAGTCATCCCGAAAATAGCGCAAGCCAACGCCAAATTGACCACCGTCGCGGGCCTCTCGATTTGATGCACGGCGGGCACTAAAGCTGGTACCTGAAATTAGGGATAATAAAGGGCTGGCTGGGGTTTGGAGCTGATCTGGATCGTTGGGTGTTTTTGCAAATGGCAGCACCACAGATTCGTTGTGGGTGACTTCGTTGCCTGCATCGAGAAAAGAGTAGATGGCGCCTTTGGCAGGTAATCCATAGGGCAGCCACTCAAATTGGTAGAAGGCCTGAACTCGGAGGCGGTCAGACCATACCATATCGAAGTTGACTAGTCCTACTGGGCGATAAATTTCCTCTAGCTCAAAACCGGGGCGGAATAGGTTGTTGGTTTCATAGGGGTTTATAAAGTTTAGATTACCACGTAAAACAAAGGTGGATTCCCCCCAGTTTAGGAGTTGGCGGCCGATTTTGATGTCGGCTTCGCGCTCCCCTATCGGCATACGAAATGCTACCCATGCGTCTCGTAGGTCAATAAATTGGCCAATCGCAGCTTCGGTTTCTTCTGGGCGACTGCGATGTGTCGGTTGGCCAGGTTGGGTTCCGGGGCGGACAATTTGATTGTTAGAGAACTCATCAAAGCCATAGTTTACGGCATCGAACAGGTACTGCCAGCTGATCTCGACGTCGAAATTTTCAAAGCCAAGTGATAATCGCGAGTCCCATTTCAAAAAACCGAGAACAGGGNCGCCGGCGTCGTAATTTAGATTGCCGTCGTCTGTATTCGACGACAGTAATCCTCTGGCTGCCATAAAACGTTCATTAGGTGCTGTGTCGTTCTGGGACAAGCCGATGCAATCGTCAGCAGCGCATAAATTGCGATTCTGCTCTAGGCTGATTTTGCCAATCATGTCGGGGTCGGGGGACTCTACTCGAAAGCCCATACTTAACATTAATACATTTTCAAACGACACTTTTACTGCTGGGGAGCTGGGGATCTCCAGGTTAATTGGTGTTTTTCTCTCTGCTTCGGCGTGCAGTAGACCTGAAAACAGGGATACCGTTAACACGATAAGACGGTATTTAATCAAAGTAAAATCCCCTTACTTATTGTTTTATATGCTTATTTTTCAGTGTTGGAGCTATTGTTATTTTTTCGTGTTTTCCAAAATTGAATTCTTGGAAGGTCGGATGCAATTTCATCGGTGACCCCAGAGACTTTTTCTACCTCGGCATGTAGTAAGCGAACCACCACAGTCATCTCAAATATGGAAAGGCAGAGCTCCAAAATGACTCGCCAAGTTGTCACCACGCCTATAAAGAGTACTGGGGCGAAGACGAATGACCAGAGAAAGCGAAAAAGCCAATTACTGGTTGCCCAAGTACTTACTATCAAGGAGAGGGCAAGAACCCCGGCAAACATGATCCCAGCTACGTATATTGTCGGCAGCATTCGGGTGGTAACTATATGATTAAAATTGATGTCGCCCAGTGCTTTTATAAACTCAGAGATGAATTCGCCAAGCTTTCTCTTCTGCATACAGCCCTCCATCGACGGCTTGCCATTATGGTGTTATTTTTATCGTTGCTTCCTAGTATAGCGATTTTAGGTATTGTGCAGATTACATTTACTAATGTAACATTGCAAGATGTCAGAAAATAACTGCCTACATATAATTTATAATAGTTGGCCTCCTTATGCGCACCACTGAACAACTTGTAAAACTTGCTCGCAAAATATCTGAAAGTGCCGAGCGCTTGCCTGGTGCTGACTTTGTTCAGCGTGAATACGAAGTAGTTGAAGACGCCATGCTGCAGACTCTGCATCGACGTTTGCGGCGAGCGGTTTCCCGCGAACCACAAAGTGGCGGTTTACTGGAAGGGCCAAAATCAAACGGTAATGATGAGAAAACAGTTGATGGCAGTGACCTCTTTGCCGAACCAATACAGCCGAGATCACCTGCGCAGCGCCTGCAATTCATTATGCAAGACGCCATGGAACAGACTAAAGAGGAGTCAATTCGTAGCTGGGCGAATCGAGTACTGGATCATTTGGTTGCTGACGAAGTACGAATTCTATCGGCACTGTCTGATGATAGTGATCACGCCGTAATCAATGTCAGTGGCTCCCAGACCTTAACGGGGCAGCGCGAAGTATTACTTTCTGGTATTTCCTCGGTTAGTAAGCCGGCAAGAGTGAAGGTTCGGGCGCTAATGCCGGTTTATCTCTCAAATCTTAAGTCTCTAGGTTTGGTTGAATTTGGCGCAAATAACGTAGAATTTGAATTGGAATACCAAGTGTTAGAAGCAGATAGTGACGTCATGGAGGTGATGGCTGTCGCGCAGAAAGCAGGGTATTTTCGCGTGCGATGTGATCGTAAGACTCTGAGGACTAGCCAGGCCGGGAGCCTATTCTGGGAAGTTTGTAACGCTAAAGAACTATAAATCAATTCAGCGCATAAAATTATAATAAAAGGGGTAATCTATGTTAGAGGCCGTATGGTTGGAATTCACCGCGCATTGGGTGCTTTATTTGTCGATGCCAATCACGAGTGGGGTAGTAGGCTTTATAACTAATGTTGTGGCGATAAAAATGATGTTTTCGCCTCTCGAATTTGTTGGTAAGCGACCTATTTTTGGTTGGCAGGGAATTATTCCCAGCAAGGCCGGTAAAATGGCTAGCATTGCAGTGGATACCATTGTGCCGAGGTTGATCACTGAGCGGGAGGTTTTTGATCGACTTGACCCTGTTCGTGTTGCTCAAGAAATCGAGGGGCCAATAGTTGCACTGGTCAACCATATGGTTGAAGAAATCATGTCTGAGTTCGAGCCGGGTATATGGGAAACACTTCCACGGGCGGCAAGAGATTTGATCATTCACCGTATTCAAGCTGATGCGCCCGACGCGGTTGCAGAGGTGATGAAAGATCTACGCAATGATATTGAAAATGTTTTTGATTTAAAGGATATGGTGATCACTACATTGGTGCGTGACAAGACACTAATAAACCGTATATTTCAAGAAACCGGCAGTGAAGAATTTAAATTCATCGGTGTGTCGGGGCTCTATTTTGGCGCTCTGTTTGGCTTCTTTCAGATGGTCGGATGGATGTTTTACAAAGCTGATTGGCAGTTGCCATTATTTGGTTTATTGGTCGGTTATTGTACCAACGTGGTGGCGTTAAAAATGATTTTTCAACCCCAGTCGCCGATGCGTTTTGGTCCGTGGAAGCTCCAAGGTATTTTCCACAAGAGGCAGAAAGAAGTTTCTCGTGATTATGCCCGGCTTATCGCTGATGAAATTGTTACACCGAGCAATATAATTGAGTCAGTGCTAAAAGGGCCGTATTCCGACCGTGTTTTTATGATGATTGCTCGTCATGTAAAGCGTGTTATTGACGATCAGTCTGGTATGGCTAGGCCCTTTGTGGCATGGACAGTAGGTACTCGCCAGTATGTAAAAATTAAGGAAGTAGCTGTTGTGCGCTTGGTTGAACGGCTCCCTGAAACGGTTAAATCAGTTGACGTCTACGCCAAAGGTGCAATGGATCTTGCTAACACCCTAGCTGCTCAACTTGAAGTGCTTCCGCCACCAGATTTTGAAGACATGTTGCGACCAGCATTTAAGGAAGATGAGTGGATTTTGATTTTAGTCGGTGCGGCACTTGGTTGTTGCGTTGGTATTGGTCAGCTAATTTTATTTACGTACTTAGGTTAATTTGGGTTGTAGTTAAAGTGATTTTCTTTGCGGAGTGGCGTTTAGCCACTCCGCTTTTTTCTGTTTTTAACTATGACGTTATATTATTTAAATGAAGATGGATGTTTTTATAAATATATAGGCGATTTTGTGTCTTTTGAAGTCGTGTTTCTAGACTTTTTTTGTAGTCAATAAATAGTAACGATGCTGCCATGCTGGGGTTATGTTACAACTTGCCGAGAGTTTTTTATGTATTATTTTTCTTTAGGGCTGTTTGCCCTGCTGTTGGTGTTGGTCGTTTATTTATTAATTCGGCTTACGGCCCAGCGTAACCTCCTGTTGATGTTGCAGAAGGAGCAACAGGCCTTAGCTAACGCATGGAAATCTAGTCCTGTGGATTTTAGTCAGATTCCGGTGTCCGAGAGTCAGGCATTTATTGCGATAAAAATATTGAATCCTGTGGAGTTGGCCGCTGAAGAATCGGTTTTTGCTGGTCTATTAAATAATTTTGCACCGGATGTGATTCGTAGCATAGTGTATAAGCGTACCGTTGAAATTATGCGCGGACAGCTTGAAGAAAAAGGCGTACAGGCGGAGATTAGTATTCATGGCTTGGATTGAGATTGCTAAATGTTTAGCGGCAGTCGTATTGATTGGTATTTCAATTTTTTCCCTGTGGAAACTCGAGGTTAATGTGCGTGACTTCTCTTTTCGTTTGCGTGCCGATGCCGCTGGACTGCTTGAATTGCGTTACCAAGAAGAGTGGCACCGCCAGTTAGAGTCTGCGCAGGACTTGGCCGAAGCAGTTATAGATACTAGTACTGCTACTGTACGTAATGTTCATATGGGTATCGCGAGAGCTTCTTTTGACGCTCTTGAATCGTACTCTGCAACTCGAGATACAGCCAAAATTGTTCGTCAAACGCATGACCTGATTTCTGAGTCTGTATATTCCTCGATTCGTGGTGTTAATAAAGCGGCCGGTTATTTGACCCGAGCAGGTATAGACGTGAAAGCCCGTCGGGCGAAATCGGTATTGCCACCTAGTGAGGATAAATAGATATCGCCATTTAGTGAATTTAGCATTTGAATTTGTGCTCATGAAATCATGGTGCTTTATTTATTGAGGGTGTTAGTGAATGTGGGGGCTTCGATGCCAAATTCGGAGCCAAATACCTTGGTGTTCAGAAGCGCTAGGCTAATAACGCTGCACAGTAATAGAAGAATAAAAAATAGTGAGAGGCTGACCCCAAAAAAACGGCCGATAATATCGTTTTCAACGCCAAGGGCGTGCGCGGGTGAAGTTTAACGGGCCATCTTTATTTTCATTAGGCGATTGGCTTAGGGTGCCGTGACTTGGCCGACTGCACTATTCTTAAAACGTCGGTGGTTGGAGATAGCTACTCGGTTCAAGACGTTATTGCGACAATAATATGGGGGTGTGATGAATCGATTGGACTGGACCGACGTGCTGGGCGAGGAGGCTCCAGCGGGCATAGCCGTATTGGATAGCGACTTACAAATTGCGCTTGCGACATTGCTGGCAGAATCACAGCAACGCCAACGATCTCAACTTGAAGCTGCACTCGAGGCAGCGCTGGGGCATGTGCCGCGGGTGTTGCGTGGTGCGGTTAGGAGGGTGCTGTTCCCATGAGTTTGGAACATCAAGCTGAAATATTAAAACTGGCGCGCGTACTGGATGTTGATACCTTAGCGTTGGCGATGCTGCAGGAGGTCGATGCAGCAAGTATTCGACAACTGCGCCTGCAGGCCGTCAAAAGAATTCACATTGGGGACGCGCCAATATTCAAACGAATCGTCTCGGCCTCACGTTTGTTGCCGGTACCGGTGCTGGCCTTAATTGCTGAAAAGGTAATGGGTTCATTAATCACCGCGCGGATTGCTGGGCAAATGGATGTTGAGCGCGGCGTGGGTATAGCCAGTCGGTTGCAGATAGGGTATCTGGCTGATGTTTGTCTGCATCTTGACCCTGCTCAAGCGCGTGAGTTGATACGGGCTATTCCGCAGCGGCAGATTGTAGCTGTAGCGCAGGAGCTGGCCGCGCGAGATGAATGTGTCGCCATGGGGCGTTTTGTAGACATTTTGTCTGAGGCGTCAATTATGGCCGTTGTCGATGTGCTCGATGATGCACAATTATTGCGAACGGCATTTTTTGTGGAGAACAAACAGCGACTCGATTCTATTATCGAGCACTTTGCACCGGAACGTCTGATTGCCATTATTCGCTGTGCGGCGTCTGATGCCGATCTGTGGCCCGAAGCCTTGGGGCTTATGCGGCACTTAAACCCCACTCTTCGTGGTCGCCTGGCGAACTTGGCGGCAAGCCTAGATACGGATGTGCTTAGTAGTATGCTGCGTTCAGTCAGTGCGCATGGTCTGTGGAGTGATGCACTGCCCATCATTGCCGACATGAGTGAAGAATCACAATCGCGGTTTGCCAATCTGCCTGATATTCAACAAACCGATGTGTTGCTGGATATCATAAGTTTCGCCTGTGCTGAGGGGCTCTGGCCTGATGTCTTGCCTCTGGTGAGGTTGATGGATGACGCTGGCAAGACTGCCTGTGCCCAAGCAGCGGAATATCTGGATGGAGAACAATTATTGTCTTTGGTCAGAGCTGCAAGTGATCATAGTATGTGGGGCGATGTACTTGACTTGGTTCAGCGTATGAACGAACCACAAAAATATGAAATCGTTGCTTTAATGGGAATGGCACCACAGGCTATTGTTGACACCATGCTGCCGGCAATTGACGTCTCAAATTACTGGGACTTGCTATTACCGGCATGGCCGAAAATGACAACCGTAGGGCGCGATAGACTGCGACAGGCAGCTGGAAAAATAAACCAGGAGGGAAAGTTACCTGCCTGACTTTGTAAAAAATTTGCAGGCGAAGATTGAGGAAATTGAGGTCAGATTGACGCTAAAGAGGCAGCTCAAGAGAGCTTAGATGTTAGAGCCAGATTCACTTGATGCAGGGAGTAGTGAATTCGATGGGTCTTTGAATTACCAAGTTGGATAGTCGTACATAAGGTTTTTCTGGAAATATAATATCCATCGGTAATATTCAGTTTTCGAATTGCCGCAGCTTCTGTCTGCCTCATTTGAGTAGTACAGTCTGAAGGGGATTGGTGTAAAAGACCTGTAATCCCCTATTATGTTGTCGTTTTTTATGTCAGCGACATCAGCGCAGAAACCAAAAGCTCATTGTCGTAATAGGGCGCACTTTGCTTGCTAACTAGTCTTGTATCGATCAGCTCGACGTTTAGCGACGTTAAAACCTCTGCAGACAGTTTTGATGGATAAATTCCATTGCGGCTATCTAATAATACAAAGTTCAAGAGTTTTTGGTTTGTCGTATGGTCATCACAGTCTGCGTGGAGCTGGGCAAGTAAGCGTTCAACTGAACTAGTTAAATCCATATTAAATTGTTCAGGGTCACTGCCTAAGTTTGGTATATATACTTTTGGGCAATCGTTTTCTGCAATGGCTTTGCCAACACCTTCTGGTATTAAATTCGCAAGTAGTGATGAGTAGAAACTACCAGGAGGGTAGCAAATGAGTTCGGCAGACTCTATTAGTTTGCGATTCTTTTTACGAATAGAAATCGATTTAATTGATTTAATTTCTGGATCTTGAGAAAGAAAAATATGCTCAATGGCAGAATCTAATGGCGCTACTTCTTTGCCGGTAATTAAATGCTGGCCGATGAGTTCACTACCATCTTCTAAATCTACGCCTAAGTGAAGATCGTCATTCACTATGGTCCGCACGGTACCTTGTACGTTAACCAGCTTAGAAAATAGAAAAATAATAGGGTCTAGGTGACGGTGATTATTTAGGTATCCACCGGCAAGAATGAGATTCCCGATGCTGGCACCTCGCAGATCGAAGTTTTTAGGCATGGAGCCTAAGAAAAATCCCAATTGATTGCAGATTAACTTGCGCATGGGGTTGGCGATATCACTTATTAGTGGCGATTTACCACGAATCAATTCATTTAACTGCATGAGTAGCAGTTGTTGCGATGACGCTTTGTCTAAGCGGTGGTCAAACAGGGCGACAATTTCTGGATGTCCGAGTACTGATTCGTCTGCTAAGGCCATCAGGCGACTGCGCAAATCACCTATTGAGGGCATATCAAAGGCTTTACGTAATTCAGCTGAACTGCCGCCAGAATCGAATGGTGTTAATAAATGGATGGAGTTATGGGTATAGTTTTTGAGGGTTTTACAAAGGCTGTTTAAGGCCGAACCACCACTAAAAAATAGTACGCGGGGCCCGAGCTCTGGAATTTTTCGGTAGCGGCTAATGCGTAATGGATCAGGAATATTAAGGCTGCGGGTAACTCGAACATTCGTCATAAAAATAAATCATTATCTTAAGGCTAATAGTGCTCTTGTCATATTTCTGTAACAGACAATGGCAACTGAATGGGTCAGAATTAGGGCATGATACCTCGCTATTGTGACGGTTTTTCGTCTTATTATGGTCTGTTCAGTCGTGAATGTAGTGTGAGAGTTGCTTTGACTGATATACCGCCGCGCCCGTTGCCAAGGGTTATATGAAGAAGATTAACCATGAAAATTCCTAAAAATATTCGCGATAATCTACGCTTTTTGTGCATAGAAATTGATTCCTTATTGGAGAGCTTGGAGGCGTGCTTTCTTGAGGAGGTCGCAGTGCAGGGGCGACGTATTCTCGACCGGGGTGGTTACGCTTATAACTTAAAGGTACGTATTCACAATGCTTCTCTGCAGCAACTGTCTCGCCTGCAAAAAGGTGATGCGAATACCATGAGTCTGCGTGGTGCAGAGTTTATTGCTACTGATCTTGAGCGTATTGCCGAACTTTGTCGTGAGAGCGCTAAGCAAATTAGTTATCTAGATGACCGCAGTGAGATATTTTCAGAGCGCTATCCGCCGATGCTCGCCTTGATACGTGAAGGTATCGGCATGATTGGAGTGGCAGTGAATGACAGCGATAGTCGCCAAGCGTTGAAAATAGGTCAGTTAGAGTCGCAGATAGATCGAACGTATCACCGTTTATATAAACGTTATATCACCGCTCTAAAGACGAAGAGTAAACATACCGAAAGTTTAGTGACTGCCTTGTTTCTCGCACATAACGTCGAGCAGATGGGGGACGCATTGCGCAATATTAGTGAAACTATTATTTCCGCGAATATTGGTCAGCCTGTTAATTTTGAGCGCTATCACGCTCTACAAGAGTCGGTAGAGCATTTAGAAACCGACGTATTACGGGGCCAATTAACAGTGCTTCCCATTGCTGAAACTCGCTCAGGAAGTGCTATTTCTGGTGTTCACGCTGGAGTGGGGAGCGAAAGGGAAACGATTGCTATTTTTAAGGAAGGCCAGAAAAGTAAACTTAAGGAAGAGCGGCAAGGAGTTAAGAGTTGGCACGAGATCTATCCGGGCTTGGCACCGCGTATACTGAGCTATAAAAAGCGGGGGCAGTCGGCAGCACTGCTAATAGAGCATTTGCCGGGTCTTACATTTGAGCAAATTTTGCTAAGTGGTAATCGTCATCAGCTTGCACATTGCCTTGAACGCTTAAGCGAGACATTGCAGTCAGTATGGACGCAGACGCGTAATGAAAAACCGGTGGCAGCCGGATTTATTGCTCAAACAGGCAAGCGGCTGTCAGAAATTTATAAAATTCATCCCGAATTCCGTATAGGCAGAACTGATATTTGTGGTCATAAAAGGCCTGCCTTTTCAGAGATATTGCAAAAGGCTGAGGCCTATGAGGCTCAGTTTTGTGCACCTTTCTCGGTTTATATTCACGGCGATTTTAATGTCGATAATATTATTTACGACCCTGCTGAAAATCGAATTAACTTCATAGATTTGCATCGCTCTAGGTATATGGATTACGTACAAGATGTGTCGGTATTTATGGTATCGAACTATCGATTGCAGATACTCGACCACGAAGTTCGGCAGCGTATTATGGCGGTGGCAAGAGATTTTTGTGAATCTGCTCGGCGCTTTGCCGCAGCGCAGGGTGATGAAAGCTTTGAAATTCGTTTAGCACTCGGGCTAGCGCGATCTTTCATCACATCTACCCGTTTTACTCTCGATAAGTCACAAGCACGGCGGATGTTTTTACGTTCTTGTTACTTGATTGAAAAAATACTCAATACTCCGGCGAGTGAGCAATCGTCGTTTAAAGTGCCAATTAGGGAGATATTCGTTGTCTAAATTAAAAATCGCTGTGGTAGGGATACCAGGTAAGTGGTCTACAGAGGTGTTTGCTGACGCACTTGAGCACAGAACGGGATTTCGCTTAGTGGTTGATATGGCAGAAGTCTGTTTAGATTTGAGCGCCGGATCGCTAATGTATCGTGGTACTAATCTGTGTGACCTCGATGGTATTGTGGTGAAAAAAATTAGTGCGGAATACAATCCAGGCGTCCTTAACAGACTTGAAATGTTGCGTTTTGCAGAGTCTCGTGGTGTTCGCGTTTTTAGTCCCGCGACAAGTATGCTGGGGCTGATTAATCGACTTAGCTGCACGGTCACCATGCGGCAATATGGGATTCCAATGCCGGATACTGTGGTGACAGAAGACATTGACGAAGCGATGACAGTGGTTCGTCAGTTTTCAGCGGCTGTATGCAAGCCTTTGTTTTCTACCAAGGCGCGGGGGATGTGCATTATTAATGGTCAGCAAGAAGATGAAGCTTTGGCCACCGAGTTGCGGCAGTTTCAGTTGGCTAATCCGGTCATGTATCTGCAGCGCAAGATTGATCTCCCCGGGCGAGATTTAGGCTTGGTGTTTTTGGGTGGTAAGTATATAGGGAGCTACGCTCGGGTTTCGCAAAGTGATAGTTGGAATACGACGATTAATAGCGGCGGTCGCTACACGCTTGTAGAACCGCCAGCGGAGACTATTGAAATAGCACAGCGCGCGCAAGCGGCATTTAATTTAGATTTTACCACCGTCGATGTGGCCGAAACTGATAATGGCCCAGTCGTGTTTGAAGTGTCGGCATTTGGTGGATTTCGCGGTGCGCTTGAAGGGGCAGGAATCGATGCAGCGGCGCTTTATAGTGATTACGTAATGGAAAGTATCCGGCCATGATTAGAAGTAGTGAGGGTATTTACCAGCAATTTTGTGAGGGTGTGGTATTTAAAGCACGCGAAATTATCTTGGAGTGGGCTGGTATGCGGGTGGCCCTGCGCAGCAACTCAATGGAGTTACTTGACAGCTTAAGCGGTTATTTTTCGCACTGTATATTATCGAGTTCAGATGTTGCTAATATCGGAGATTTGATACGTATTACTGCAATTGAGCAAGATGAGCCTGTTATAAATATGAGTTTTCAAGATTGGCGCAGAGAGGGTGGAAAGACGGGACGCAAGGACAGCTTTGTGACCTTGGATGATGGTCGCCTATTACGAAAAGTCCGTACGGGTATGGTTTTTTTGCAAAGTAGCGACCTTCTACTGGCTGTCGGCCCCTGTGTCGACAATAGCAATCAAGTCGTTAATTTTATTATTTCCCAATTAATGAACCAGATTCAGCATAAGAATTACCTAATTTGTCACGCTGCGGCTGCGCAAGTGAATGGCATGGGGCTGGCGCTGGCAGGATTCTCTGGTGGTGGGAAATCTACGTTAATGCTGAAATTATTGGAAAATAGTGATAGTAAATTTATTAGTAATGATCGTCTTTTTCTTCGCGACGGCGACGGCGACGGCGACGATGGCGTTCATGCTGTCGGCGTGCCTAAATTGCCTCGTGTTAATCCGGGTACTTTATTAAACAATGCTCGGCTTCGAAGCTTGATGGATGAAGATGATCAGCATTACTTTGATAATCTTCCCTATTCAGAGCTTTGGGACATTGAGAGAAAATACGATGTGCCAGTAGAGGCTTTGTATGGTGCAGGTCGAATTTTAGCCTCGTCGTCACTGATGACGGTAATTATTTTAAACTGGCGGCATGACAGTGATCTGCAAACGACGATACAAACAGTTGATATCTCTACTCGCCGGGAACTACTGGCAGCAGTTAAAAAAGCGCCGGGACCTTTCTATCAAGACGCCAGTGGCGAATTTTTGCAAGATGAGAGCGTAGTTAATGAGGAGCCTTATCTTGCCTTGCTTCAACAATCCCAAGTATGGGAATTGAGTGGCAAGGTAGATATTGAATACGGCGTTAAACTAATTATGAACCAACTAGCCTTAGAGACGGTATGCCAAGATTAATTGCTGCGCTTGTTCGCCATGGAGAATATTACCAAAGAGTGAATGTCCCCAGCGCACTGCAACCCTATCCATTGAATGCTGAAGGGCAAGCGCAGGCGAATAAGGCTGCCTTAGCGTTAATTGGCGAGGCGATAGAGAATCAGTGGGATATATGCACGTCAATTGATAGCTCGACCTTATTGCGCGCATGGCAAACAGCAGAGCTGTACCGTTCGGCTATTCAAGAATACATGACTGAGTCAGTCGAGCTGGCTAGCTTTGACGCATTATGTGAACGCAGTGTTGGCAGTGCTGCTAATTTGTCCTTGGATGAGATTCAAAACGTTATTGGCCACGATCCGCGTTTTGGCGATCTTCCTGATGATTGGAAGTCTGACAGTCATTTCTGCCTACCATTGGTCGGCGCTGAATCATTGATGATGGCGGGGCAGCGTGTCGCCGAGCATATACGCAATAGTATGCTCGGCTGTATTGGCGTTGAGCGCGATACGCTTAAAGTGTTTGTGGGACACGGCGCTGCGTTTCGCCATGCCGCCTATATACTCGGTGTATTGAGGTTTGACGAAATTGCTAAGTACAGTATGCATCATGCAAAACCTATTTATATCGAGTTAATTAATGGCGAGTGGACGCATATTGGCGGCGACTGGAAGCAGCGCGACGGATCACTACCGCTACTTGATTGAGCGTTTATTTTACAGAGTAAAGAGCAATTAATTTGCCTTATTCATTCAAATGTCACAGTACTGAAATATAACTGTAGACTGACGATGAAGGACGAAAACACCATGGCAATAGTCGCCGCACGGAATCTTCAGTTAAGCTCCCCGAATAGTGACTGCTATGTCGAGGCCGCCGGTTTAGCCTATGAACCTTGGGAGTTGGGCAGTCGCAGCGATCCACTTAAGCTGGCTAAGCGGCGGCTGCTATTGCGTGAGACCTTAGAAAAGTCTGTTGTGGAACATCCTTGGGTTTGGCCAAAGCGAACCATTATTTTTGTGTCTGACGCGCACGCCGATACCGAGGCCTTTCAGGAATCATTAGTGGCATCTGGTGGCGTAAAATTACATCGCCATCGTGGGTTTACGCTGACAGCGGCAGGGCGCAGGGCCACGTTCGTTATTGGTGGTGATTGTTTGGATAAGGGCCCTAGTAATCTCGCCTTATTGCGCAGCGTGAAAGCGCTGATGGATTGCGGCGCAAATGTGAAATTGCTGGCGGGTAATCACGACGTTCGCTTTCTCGTTGGTTTGCGCGCCATGAGTTTGCCCGCGCACTGCGATACCGAACATATGTTTGCTCGGATGTCGCCCAAGGTGGTTCCGCTATTATATGAAATATACCAAGACTATTTGCAGGGTAGTAAACGGGCCTTACGCGGTGTGCCGTCACTTGATGAGTGTAAGAGTCGATTACTGCCAGCGGCCGGCTGGCTTGAACGCTTTGAGGTGTCGGCGCGGGGCCGTATGTCCGACGAGACATTGCAGCGTGAATTGACGCGGATGCGGAAAAAAATTGCGGGACTTGAAGTCTCATTTGCTGAGGTGGGTATGGGGCTGCGTGAGGTATATGCCACCGCAAAATTATGCCAAAAATTATTTCTAAAGCGCGGGGGGGAGTTCTCGTGGTTTTTCACAAAAATGCAGCTGGCTTATCGCAGTGGCTCATTCTTGTTTATTCATGCGGGCTTGGACGATCAAGCAATTGATATAATAAAGCGCGAAGGCGTAAAGACGCTCAACACACTTTACTCACAGCAGTTAAGGCATAATTTGTTCGACTTTTACTATGGTTCCATCGCGAACACCATGCGTACAAAGTATCGAGATGTAGACATGCCATTGTCAAATACGGCAGTGACTGAACTCTTTCGCCAAGGTATTCACGCAGTTGTTCATGGGCACCGCAATCGCCTAGACGGCCAGCGACTAATGCTTAGGCACGGTATGTTGCATATAGAAGGCGATATTACGATGGATCGTAATTCTCGTGTTAAAGAAGGGCTGAGCGGTATTGGTATTGGCGCTACTATCATAGAGCCTGCGGGAAGGGTGTTGGGTATTAGTAACGACTATCCAGCCATCAAGGAATTTTTACCTGCGCGTTATTTACAGTAAATAGGCGCAGGAAGTAACTGAACAGGGAATAGCTGAGATGCGTCAAACTAAAACCAGTTTTCGTCATGAGTCTTTGCAAGACGGTAAGTCTATTCAGGATTTTTTAAAAGCAATAACAAAGGGCCTTGCTAAGGGTCGTCTGCAATTTAGTGATGAGGACGGAGACGTTGTGATGTCGCCAGAAGGATTGCTGAATATGAAGCTAACAGCGACTCAGGATGAATCGCGGCACACAATTGATTTGCGTATTAGTTGGCAGGTCGACGATGGCGAGATTGAGAAGAAATTACTTACTATCTCAAATTGAGGTTATGCGCCGCCGTGTCAGTAATACGATAGCCGCAGATGCCTTGTAAGGGAGTATCGAGCTTATCGTAGAGAAATGATAATTTTGCGCTAATCTCGGCTGTGATACAGTATTGCCAAGCATATGGTAAGCAGAAATTTTACGTTTGTAGTTTGACAGCAAATACGTGGTTTTCTGCTTAAATTTCTTACTAAGCCTTGGCGGGTATCTCGATGATCGTATTTAAAAGAATTCTACTTCTCTGTGTATTTTTAAGCTCGGGCTTTGCTTTTGCTGAATCCGCAGCGCCGGCCGCAACTGCGCTAGAGGTATTTAAAAGTCCTTCCTGTGGCTGTTGCGGTAAGTGGGTTAAGCACCTTGAAGATAATGGTTTTACTGCAAGCGTTCAGCATCCATCGAATTTGAATGAGACCAAGGCCGCATTAGGTATTCCAGCCAATTTAAGCTCATGCCATACCGGCGTCAGTGCCGAGGGCTACTTCTTTGAAGGTCATGTTCCCGCCAGTGTGGTCGCGAAATTTTTATCGCAGCCGCCGGCCGACGCTGCAGGTTTAGCGGTGCCGGGTATGCCTGCGGGTAGTCCAGGTATGGAGATGGGTGGCCAGTTCACTCCCTACAACGTCATGCTTGTGAAGAAGGACGGCTCCAGTGAAATCTTTGCCAGCATGATGTCTTACAGCGATCAGTTTTAGTTATTCCGAACGCTGGTTTGTGGCGATTAAAAGGGGCAGGGGCTAGTGACGGACATTCGCTGCCCCGTCGAAGGGTGGTCAAATTCTAGCGAAGCCGCATGCAAAAGTAGTCTCGGTGCGAGTTTCGTTGAATTATCGCAATGATATAAATCGCAGCCTAAGATGGGGTGGCCAATCGCAAGGCTATGGATTCTTAATTGATGAGTCCGGCCTGTTAGTGGAGTAAAAAGCACGCGGCTGCGTTTTGGATTAGTTAGCCGAGAAATAACGTCAAATTGACTTTGAGCGGATTTACCCCATTTTTCACATAGCTTAAGTACCGGAAAGTTTTCTGGATCTTTAGCTATTGCGGCATCAATGATGCCGCTGTCTTCCGTAATATGACCCAGTAATTCACTAATATAGGTTTTTTTGACGCTACGATTTTGAAACTGTTTGGTCAGATTGGCATTGGCGTCTTTGTTAAGTGCTAAAAGCATAATACCCGATGTGCCAAAATCTAAGCGATGGGCTAGGGTAATGCTCGGAAATTTCTGAACCATACGAAAATGCACTGAGTCTTTATTTAATGGGTTTTTCCCAGAAAGACTCAGTAAGCCACTTGGCTTGCTGATTAGCAGAATATCGTCGTCTTGATAGAGGATGTCGATCTTATCTGCGCAGTATGGCGCGATAAAATCGTCAATGAGCTTATTCAAAGATAAATACGGGGTTAATGATATCAGCCCCTAATTTTTGAAAATTCATCGTCCATACGCATAAACATATAGATACCCATTTTGTTTTCATCTTCAGAAAAGTTTTCTGTAATGCGCTTAATCACGTTGCAGGCACTGGCAATCATTTCGTTGCAGTGCTTCTCACCGGCAGGGGTGAGGGTGATCAGCTTCTCTCTTCCTGAATTAGGGTCTTCTTCTAGCTCAATATAATGTAGCGGCGATTTAGACAGTGCGCGCAGGGCTTTAGACACACTGCTGCTGGTAATGTCATACCAGTTGGTCATTAATTTAACGATATCTTTACGGCTGATAGCGGTTTCGCCACTGCGCTGAGTTTCGGAGCGAAGTATCCACATAATGACGGTTTGGTGGCGATCAAGTCGCCCACACTCCATTAATCCGGCTTCTATCTTCATCCCAATGGAAAAGTGAATGGGGTAAAAATAGTCCAAAAACATATTTGGCGCAGATTCCGCATTGACAGGCACGTCGCCGTGCTTTTTCCAGTTATTACTCAATTTTCTTCCCAATATACTGATTTATATGTGAATTTAGGGTTGATTCGAGGCAGTGTCAAGATATTTGAATTTCGACATTGTGATAATATAGAAACTATTTCCTATTGACACTATTTCTTTTGGCTTGTATTCTTTTTCGAAACAATAACGAGTCGAAATAGTTTATGTCTGTTAGTAGCAATAACTTAGAGCTCCAGTTCAAGGCTTTGCGCAACGCCTATTATTCGGAGCGCTTTCCTTCTTTGGCGACTCGCTTAGATCGTTTACGTCGCATTAGGGCGATGTTGTCTGAAAATGAAGCCGCGTGGTGTGACGCCTTGTCACAAGATTTTGGCTATCGATCTGCAGACCAAAGCTCTTTTGCGGACATTACTACCAGTATTAAATCGGTTAATCATGCTTTAAAGAATTTGAAGTTTTGGATGAAGGCCGAGCGCCGCACTCCAGATTTGAGCTTGAGAATGAGCGGCGCTAAGACCTATGTAGAAGCCTTCCCCAAGGGTGTAGTTGGCATTGTTAGCCCTTGGAACTTCCCCATAAATTTGGCGCTTTCACCGCTAGTCTCAGTATTGGCGGCGGGCAATCGCGCATTTATAAAGCCTTCTGAAGCCACCCCTGCGACGTCGGCTCTGCTAGAGAAGTTAATAGGCCAGTATTTTGCGGCTGATGAAGTGTCAGTGGCCTGTGGTGACGTCGATGTGGCTCAAGCTTTTGTGAAATTGCCGTTTGACCACATTATTTACACCGGTGGCGAAACAGTCGCTAAGTATATTATGCGCGATGCTGCTGAGAACCTTGTGCCTCTGACTCTTGAGCTGGGCGGTAAGTCGCCGGTAATAGTCAGCAGCTCTGCAGATTTAAAAGTAACCGCAAAGCGCGTTGCTTTTGGTAAATATTTTAATGCAGGACAAATCTGCATTGCCCCAGATTACCTCTTAATTGCACCGGAAAGATTAGATGCTTTCTTGAAAGAGCTTCAATCCGCTGTTGAGCACACAGACTCATCTCAAGGTTCAGCTGATTCCGTATCTATTGTTAATGAAAGGCATCGTCAACGCCTAGAAAATTTAGTTGCTGAGGGCGAGAACAAAGAAGGTCGAGTTATTAAGATGTCTGGACTTAATCAATCGGCTTACCAACTTACAGTGGTAGTAAACCCGGCTGATGAAGCTGGAATAAATGGTGCCGAAATATTTGGCCCAGTGCTACTTATAAAAACGATCGGTGATCTCTCCCAGCAAATTGCCTATATCAATCAATCTTCGCACCCCTTGGTTATCTACTATTTCGGCCGGAGTGAGGCCGAATTTCGACGCGTGGCCAATGAAACCAGTTCAGGCGGCTTAGTGAAAAACGACGTTATTTTTCAATACGCTAATGATGACCTGCCGTTTGGTGGTGTTGGTGGTAGCGGAATGGGTAAATACCGTGGTGTGTACGGTTTTAAAGAATTTTCAAATAATAGGGCGATTTATAAATCTGGATTTATAGATGTATCGGGTTTTGTTACTCCGCCGTATTCAGATGTGTTCAGAATGGTTAACAAATTAATGAGGAAGATATGAATAATAACGCTATGAGTATTAATGACACCGACATCGAAGTCCTCATTAAAAACATGTTGTCGCCGGAGTGTATTAGCAATCCATATCCAGTTTATAAGCAATTACGCAATCATGCGCCGGTAAATGGCTTGCTAGATTATCCGCCGGGAACAGTGCCAGGAGTCGATACGCCATACCCAGCGTGGGTAGTGACACGTTACGAAGATGTGGATTATGTATTGCGTAATCCAGAAATATTCTCATCAGAAGACCCAATGCAGGCTAACTCTAGTGCGCCTAGTTTGATGCTGGTAAACCATGATCGTCCTAGGCATACCGCGCTAAGAAATTTAGCGAAAATGGCGTTTACACCAAAGCGTATCCACGACAATATCGTTGAGAGATTGCGTTTAGATGTTAACAAAATTGTAGACCGTTCACTCAATAATGAAATAGATTTTATGGTTGACGTGGCGGGCGTCATTCCTGCCTTGGTTATGACCTATCTTATGGGTCTGCCGCCTGAAGATTATAAGCTTCTTGTGCGTTGGGCAAACGCATTTATGGTGTCGTCAGACTTCACTCCAGAAGAGCGCCAGTCTTGTAATATTGAGCTTTTTCACTACTTTGTGGCTGCGGTAGAAAAGCGTTACGCGGATATTGAAGCAGGTATTGAAGTCTCCGATGACCTCATGACAGCGTTTATCAATGCTGAATACGAAGGTGACACTTTATCTAAAGAAGAAGTCGTTTTGTTCTGTATTACCTTAGTGGTCGCTGGCGCTGAAACAACTACTTACTTCATAGGTAATTTGATGGGTGTCCTGCTTGAAGATGCCGATTGGTTTTCTAAGTTAAAAGAAGATCGCAGTCTGATACGTCCATTTATGGAAGAGTGTCTGCGTCGTGATGGTCCTCCGCAACGTCTGTTCCGTTTAGTGCTTCAAGATTGTGAAATCTCTGGTCAAATTATTAAGGCTGGTGATTGGATCGCATTTTTCATGGCCGCAGCAAATCATGATGAGAGCGTATTTCCTGAGCCAGAAAAATTTATAATTGGCCGTAAAAATATCGCCAAACATGTCACCTTTGGGCGTGGAATCCATCATTGTTTAGGTGCACCGTTGGCCCGTGTTGAAGCTGAAATTATGCTAAACGTAGTTCTTGATAAATGCGATGGCATTAAAGGAAGTATTAGTAATTCAAAACGCCAATCAGGTGGTTTACTGGCCTATGGTTTTTCTACTTTGCCCGTCGAACTTGTAGCTAAGCGCACGTAATCGAATTTTATTAACGGAAGTAAGGCATTTCTTGTGCAAGTAATAGTAACGGATAGAGCAGGCGATGTAGCTGAGTATAGTGTGGAGGAATTTTCTGACCTTTTCACACAGCTTGGTGATGAAATGAAAATAGACGCTTTATGTGGGGGATGTTGTTCTTGCGCAACTTGCCATATCTACACAGATGCGAGCGACGCGATGTATTTGTCAGATTGCGATGAAAGTGAACGGGATGTATTAGATGGCTTATTACATGTTCGCGACGGTAGTCGTCTTCTGTGCCAGCTTAGCCTTAAAGAGAAAATGAAGACCTTAAAAATCACAATAGCTCAATCCGAATAGGGGAATAATAATGAGTGATACAGAAGCAAAGAAACTTGAAGAAGCGAATCTGGCTTTAACCAAGGAGGTTTTTTTTCGATTTGGTAGCCATGACGTAGATGGCATCGTTGAGTTGCTGCATGAAGACGCCCACATCGAATTCTATGGGCCTAGCGAAATACCCTACGCCGGAGATTATAACGGGTTAACCGAATGCCGGGAATTTTTTAGAACCGTGCTTTCCTCGGTTGATATTCATGTATTTGAAGCCGACGAGTTTATTTGTGAAAACGACAAAGTCATTGTTGTGGGGCACTTGCGCTTAACGACGAAGATTAACGGCAATGAAATTAAGTCGCCATTTGTTCACGTTATCACTTGCAAAGATGGGAAGTGGCTGTGGTTCCGTGACTTTATGAATACCACGGTAGCTTA
Organism: Zhongshania aliphaticivorans; assembly: GCF_902705855.1. Lineage (GTDB taxonomy): Bacteria > Pseudomonadota > Gammaproteobacteria > Pseudomonadales > Spongiibacteraceae > Spongiibacter > Spongiibacter aliphaticivorans_B. Next base: position 97,882 of record NZ_CACSIJ010000013.1, read on the forward strand.
CAAGGCGTTTACTAACAATGCTGCCTAGTCACCGTAGTTTCTATGTGTCGGATGTGGGCTTGTTTCTACTCTTGGCAGTTCCATGCCTTAACGAGTATGTGATCAGTCTAGTACTTTCCTTTGGCGATGTTGATTTCTATGTCGGCTCGGCGAAGACAGCCCTAAATACCTTTGTTGGTATTGCTGGTGTGCTGGGGCTCGGCTTTTCTTTACTTAGATTACGGATTGCCGATAGCAGAGATCTGGTGTTCATTAGTTTTCTGGTGAAGTTATTTGCTGGCGGATGGTTGCTGTTTGGCTATATGCAGGGAGTATCTTCTGCGCTACTGGTATTGGCATTGGCAGACTTTGGTGCAGCAGTGGTTTTCGGTGCAGCATTAGTAAAAAGAACTTAAAAAAAATAGACCTGGAAGTGGCAGTGCTAAGCAGGTGTGAATAAAAGCCTGCGTCGCTGCTTAATAAAAATAGATAATAATGGTGTGTAAAACATGAATTACCTTTATCGAATGATGGCCTTGGCTATTGGTGGTGGCGCGGCGATGTCCATTCCGACTACGGTGCTAGCGGCTGGTCAGGGAAGTCGTCTAATTGAGGAGGTCATGGTCACGGCTCAAAAGCGTGAAGAAGATTCTCAAGATATTCCTATAATGATTAGTGCTTTTAGCGGCGAAAAGCTAGATGCTATGGGTGTGGATTCGACGGCAGATCTACAAAAAATTACTCCTGGCCTGACGTTTACCTACGCCTACGGCTACACCGTAATTTACTTGCGCGGCATTGGTACAGATGCATTTCTACCCAATGCTGATCCAAGTATAGCCACCTACATTGATGGTATGAATATTGGCCCGAGTCAGGGTAAGCAAGACACCTTGGGCGCGGTAAAACGTGTAGAGGTCTTGAAAGGGCCACAAGGTACACTGTTTGGTCGCAATGCCACCGGCGGTGCGATTAGTATCATTACGGAAGATCCGCCAGAAGAGTTTACGGGTTATTTAAAAACGGAAATCGGCAATTACAACGCCAAGGCTAGCCAGCTATATTTGGGCTTGCCAGTGACCGATACCTTGGGGTTAACCGTTTCGTTATTTAATAGCTCGCAAGATTTATATGGTCGTAATGAAGTATTTGGCGAGCCGGGCCCAATGAGAGATGAGTTTGCCGAAGGTGCCCGCGTTAAAATGCGCTGGGATCCCTTAGATAGCTTCGCCGTCACTTTAATTGCGGCTTATGGCAATCAGTTCACCAGTAACTCCCTGTCTCAAGAAAACACCCGTCCATCACCAGTCCTACTCGCCGGCGTCGAAGCCGATGAGCCAGATCGCGTTTGGCACAATAATGACCTCGGCGGTAACTCAACTATGAACGAGTTATATGGTGGCATATTTGAATGGCACCCTGGCCCAGTAGATGTGAAATTCATTTATTCAGAGAACTACGCTGTTGTTGACGAGGCGCATTACGACCTAGATTCCACAGAGCAGGCGGAGGCCTATTTTTACAGTGCTGACCAGTTCAATGATCAAAAGACCTATGAGTTACAAGTTTTATCAAATGAAGATACTTGGTTGTCAGAGGATCTGCAGTGGGTTGCCGGCTTATATCGCTTAGAGGGAGAGGGCGGTTTTGGGAGTTTGTATCTCACGCTGAATCCAACTGGCTTGGCTTTTAATCTGGTCGGCTTGCCGAATCTTTTAGCGCCGATCTTAGGGCCGATACTCAATTCAACGCCGGATGTTGTGCTTGGTAATGGCGGTATTCTTACCACAGAGTCTAACTCTGCTTACGCGCAGGCAACGTGGTTTACCACGGACTGGTTTAATGTTACCGCTGGTGTGCGTTATCAAGAAGAAGTGCGTGGCATTACCAATAGCTATTTAGACGTGGTGTTGCCAACTGCCGGTGACCCGCCAAATGAGTATTATAAGTCGGGTGATCGTTCGCAAAATGTTCGTATTTCAGATTTTGAAGCCCCTGATCTTGAGGAAAAAACGGTTTCGCCGCGTATCGCAATACAGTTCTTTCCATCAGATAATTTACAGATATTTGCCTCTGCGCAGCGCGGCTATAAAAGTCCGACCTACAATATTGTTAACTTCTTTACCAACCCTGATCCGGTAGATAAAGAAGAGGCAACTGCCTTTGAGATTGGCTTTAAATCGGATTTGTTTGATAGCACCCTACGTCTTAACGGGGCAGTATTTAAAACCAAAATTGACGGCTTACTCACTGCTCTTGTTGCTATTCCGTCTGGCGGCATAGTCAGCTTTAAAAACGCGGGTACCGCTGAAATAGAGGGTGCTGAAATTGACTTCCAATGGCAGCCGATGGCGGATCTCAACCCGGGCTTAGTATTTAGTGGCGGCGCTACTTACCTTGACGCTTTCTATACCGATTATAAAAACGGCGCCGGCTTTGATGACGACACCGGCTTATATTTTGGTGACGATAGTTTGACAGGCGATCCAGCGCGCGACTTTAGCGGAAACCGTATTGTGAGAACACCGCGCTTTAGTTCAAGTGTGTCGGCTAACCAATTCTTGAGCCTTGGTGAGCTGGGTAATCTTGAGTTCGGTGTGGATTATTACTACAACGGGGGCTACAACACGACTCCGCAGGCATCGCCTCACTTTGAACAAGATCAATATGAAACTTGGGCGGGACGGATTTCGTACTTTTATGATCCCCTTGGCTTGCAGTTAACGGCCTTTGTTAATAACGCGAAAGACAAAGATTATACCCAAGCAATGGTGCAGCAGGACTTTGGTCGCACAGTGACTTTGGCGCCACCACGTACCTATGGCCTGAAATTGAAGTGGGATTTCGATACCTTGTTCTGAACTTAGCAATCACCCTTGCGGAGGATGTGTGGACGGCGCGTCCTCCGCTTTTTTAATTTTTAGAATAAAAAGGAAATACATATGAAACTGAACTTTATATTTTCTAAATCTATAGTCGCAGCAGCATTGCTGGTAGCACTGCCATTGCTTAGCACAAAAGCATTCTCACAGGTGGAGTTGGCGAATTTGTTGTCCCTTAGTGACGGCCCTGGCGCGGTACTTTATGCCCCTATTAGTAGTTTGGGCCTATTGCCAAGTTCGCTTGCGAGTGGCGGCGCGTTTTTTAATGCGGGCAGCGATATATTGCTGAGCGGGCGAAATCCGGTAGATATCGTACTTAGCTTAGGTGGGCCTTTGAAGGTGCAGTTAGTGCCCATACTGGGTGTGTTGATGAACGNCCCACTGTCGACCGGCGATTTTATTCTTGGCGGCGGTACGATTATTTCAGAAGGCTTGACCATCATTCCGTCAATCCCCTTATTAAATTCGCCGCTGCTGGGTTTGTAATAAAGATATTTAGCGTAGCAATGGCCTTAACATGTTTTCTAGGCCATTGAGTTTTATCTCATACATCAGTGCTAATTGATCGCCGAGTTTACCTGCCGGAAATCCCTGTTTGTGAAACCACACTAAATAGGGTTCTGGCAGTTCTAATAATTTCCTTCCCTTGTATTTTCCGAAAGGCATAACTTGATTTACGGCATCTATTAATAGTTGCGGATCTTGGTCAAGCGTCATTATTCATCTCTTTGCTGTGCCAGGCATTTGCGCCAAGTGCAATGAGTCGGAGTTGCTTTTCTGCTTTTTTAATTAGCTCGGCATCGTCTTCACCACGCGGCCTGCCCATTAGCTGTTGAGTGACGATTTGGATCATTGAGCCGATCATCAAACTCGCCAACATTTGTAAGTCTTCTTCGCTCCAATTATCGCTACTTACCAATCTGGCCAAATCGCTAGCGAGTTCGACTTCAAGTTGTTTGAACTCAGCGTTAATCGCATTGCGGATGACCGCTACGCCGCCAGAAGCCTCTCTACTAATAAACTGAAACTGGCGCCGATGTGCGCGCACATAAGTGACAAAGGTTTCTACCGAGCGGCGAATAATGAGCTCTTCAGGTATGGGGTTGGCCCGCACCGTAATGAGCATGGCGCGTAGCGTGCTGAAGGATGAGGTAACTAATTCGAGGCCTAGGCTATCCATGTCGGGAAAGTGCCGGTAAAACGCGCCGGGGGTAATTCCAATTTCGCGGGTTACTTCACGCAGGCTGATGCCGTCGAAACTCTTATCGCGGTTGATCAATTCTAGTACGGCCTCGAGCAGTGCCTGCCGTGTATTGATGAGGGTATCGCCGTGGCTGCGATGACGCTTTTGTGGACGACTCATAGAGTTGCTTAACCTTGGTCGGGAATTATCGCATCGCGTATTGAGGGGAAATCCCACTAAGTTCACGGTTCGGGATGTCAGTCGCGCTGCTCAGAATATAGTAAGCAAGTTTACAAGCCCTCGCTGGATGTGGCCAGCGAAGGATGTGGTGGGATGGTATTGCTATTACGCGGTGATCGACGTTTGAGAGCCACGGGGCGGTAAGGCCAGTTTGAATATTTTTGCCCAAACCGAAGCGTACTGGCTCCACAGTGGGCCGGTGTTATATGGAATATCGTATTTATTGCAGACCTTGCGTACTTCTAGCGCCATTTCAGCGTAGCGGTGCGCAGGAACATCGGGAAACAGATGGTGTTCGATCTGGTGAGACAAGTTTCCGCTCATGATATGAAAGAGCTTGCCGCCCTCGATGTTTGCAGAGCCAAGTAGTTGGCGGTAATACCAATGACCTTGAGTCTCGTTTTCACATACATGGGCGGGGAAGGTATGGACTTCTGCGGGGAAGTGTCCGCAGAAAATAATGGTGAAGGTCCAGATATTTCTAATGATATTTGCTACCGCATTCGCGGCCATAACAATAGGGAATAGTGGGCCAGCAAGGGCGGGAAATAGAATGAAGTCTTTTCCCCAAATTTGCGCGGTTTTACCCAAGGATTGTTTTAGTTTGGGCCAGGTTTCACGAAATGTTTTTCTGCCTGAACGCAGGCTGTCCACTTCTACATCGTGCAATGCCACGCCCATATCGAAAAATAGCATTAGCAATGTTGCATGAATTGGATTGCCTAAATATGTGGGATGCCATTTCTGTGCAGGATCCATACGTAGAATGCCATAGCCAATATCGCGGTCTTTACCCAATATATTGGTGTAGGTGTGATGTTCGTAATTATGGGAATGTGCCCATTGTTCACTCGGGCAATTGGTGTCCCAATCATAGAATTTAGAATGAAAGCGTGGATCGCCCATCCAGTCATATTGACCGTGAATAATATTGTGGCCAATTTCCATATTGTCGAGAATTTTGGCAATTCCAAGCCCAATACTACCGGCGCAGATGAGTAACCAAAACATGGGCCAACTTGCCAATGCTAGGCCAAGTGACGGTAAAAACGGCAGGGCAGCATATATGCTGATTCTAGAACTTATTGCGAGCCCGCGCTGAAATGCGACAATACGCTTGATATAGTTTGCGTCTCTGGTGCCGCGCTGACTCAGTGCCTGTTGTTTTATGGCGCCTATCTCTTCGCCGAAAGAGTCGAGTTGTTCGGCGCTTAATGTATGTTGTTTCATAGCCTTTCTCCAAAAAGAGGTGCTAGTGTTTGTGTGGGTGGCTGGTGTGGATCACTACAGCGACAGGCTGACATCGCCAAGTGGCTGTGAAATACACAAGCGAATATGTTCTTCGCCGTGACTAATCTCCCCCGTGCTGATATTGCGAACACTGCCGCTGGTTTTTAAACAGCTACAGGTATGACAAATCCCCATTCGGCAGCCAGACTGGGGGCTTAGGCCAGCATCTTCGGCTTGCTCCAATAGGCTGCGGCCATCGTTGGTCACCATCGATTGGCTTTGATTAAATGCAATGTCGCCACCGGCTTCACCATGGAGATGCACCGCAGTTGCCGCCTTGAAGCGCTCGCTGTGTAATTTGTCTTTAAGACCCAATAGTTCGTACTCGGACTGCACCGCATTAATTAATTGCTCCGGCCCGCATACATAGCTAAGGGGTATCGTAAGGGATCTTGTTTGTTCTACTAATGCAGGGTTAAGGCTTAATGCTTTCAGAAGATGTTGCTGATTAAAATGGCCCTGTAATGCGTGCTTTGCTTGGGAATCATTTCTGCTGTAAACCATTAACAAGGAAAAGTTGAGATGCTGCAGAGCTAATTCTTCTAAGCGCTCTCTAAAAATACAGCTATTACAATCGCGGCTGTAATAGAGGAGGGTGATTACTCCGCTGTGTTGATGTTCAAGCAGGGTGTCTATCATGGCCATTATGGGTGTAATGCCGCTGCCTCCAGCAATAAATAGCAGCGCAGTGGGGATTTGAGCGGGCAGTACGAAATCACCCTGCGCTAGCGAAATCGCAATGCGGTCGCCCACTTTTAGCTGGGTGTTGAGATAGTGCGAGATAAACCCGTCATGATGATCTTTAACGGTGATACGCGGTTTGCGTGTATAGGCACTGCGGCTGAGGGAATAGCAGCGATTGTGCTGGCGACCGTCTATTTCGACGTGCACTTGAATAAATTGACCGGCTTGAAAATGTGTCCACTCACCGTTGGGCGATAGTTCGATACTAACTGAGTCGTCAGTTTCCCGCGTGATGCTGGTGATACGCGCTGGAATACGAGTGTTATCCAGCGACCACATAGGGTTGATGACTTCAAGGTAGCGACCAATACCGTGTGGCGCGGCGAGTGCATTGATTAGCGGTGTGTCGACGATACGACGCCAAGCACTGCGGGCTGTTGTTGTGGCGCGGCTCATATCCTTTCCTTTATTTCTGAAAATTTGTGTACTGGCTCACGTCGGAATCAGTCTTTAGTGAACGTTTGTGCACAATAGGCTTGTCATAATCTTTTGTCAACAGTTGTTCACTTAAGTTTAGGGGAGCAGGTAACGCTGAAGATACCCGATGATATTTTATAAGGTGTTGAAATTTATATGTTTTATTTCTTGTTATGGGGTTTGAATGTCTGAATGATTTTTTCGATAGGTATGAATGTGATTTTTTAACAGCAGTTATTTTTCACTTTGCTAGATAGCGGTTCTTGGTAAGGAGCTAAGCGCTGGGATTGCTTCTAGCAATTCTGTTAAACTGCGCGACCCCAGTATCCGTGACAAAGAGATAGAGTTATGGCGGAACAAGCTTCAGCGCAACAGGTGGTTCGCGAACATTTGGCGCAGTTGCATGAGCAGCCCAAAGTTCCTGCAGAAGAGCGGGCGGCCTTGCGTGAAAAAATTAAGCGTCTGCTTGTTGAGCGCAATGCGGTCTTAGTGGCGCATTATTACACTGACCCCGAAATTCAGGCTCTTGCTGAGGAGACGGGTGGTTGTGTATCTGACTCTTTAGAAATGGCGCGCTTTGGGCGCGATCATGATGCCTCGACGCTGGTGGTGGCAGGCGTTAAATTTATGGGCGAAACCGCTAAGATATTGTCCCCTGAAAAGCGCGTATTAATGCCGACTTTAGAGGCCACCTGCTCTTTAGATATTGGTTGCCCAATCGATGAGTTTTCTGCATTTTGCGACGAGCACCCCGACCGCACCGTCGTGGTTTATGCAAACACCTCAGCCGCAGTAAAAGCCCGTGCAGATTGGGTGGTGACTTCTAGTATTGCTTTAGACGTGGTGGATTACCTAGACGGCGAAGGGCAAAAAATACTCTGGGCCCCCGACAAGCATTTGGGTGATTACGTTCGCAGAGAGACCGGCGCTGATGTATTGCTATGGGATGGCGCCTGTATTGTTCACGAAGAATTTAAAGCCCAAGGTATTCTTGATCTGAAAAAGGTCTACCCAGATGCGGCGGTATTGGTGCATCCAGAGTCTCCCGCAAGTGTGGTTGCCTTGGCAGATATGGTGGGTTCGACAACTCAAATTATTAATGCCGCCCGTGACCTGCCGAATAAGCAGATGATCGTCGCAACAGATCAAGGGATTTTTTATAAGCTCCAGCAACAGGTGCCAGATAAGGAATTTCTTATTGCGCCCACTGCGGGTAGCGGTGCAACCTGTCGTAGCTGTGCAAACTGCCCGTGGATGGCGATGAATGCCTTAGATAATTTGGCCGCAGTGCTTGAAAGCGGGACAATCGAGGTGTTTGTTGATCCTGCATTAGGCTTAGAGGCCATGAAACCATTAACGCGCATGCTTGATTTTGCGGCGGGTAAGCGTTAATCGTGTGACGTATATTGAAATAAAAACGCCGCTAATTTAGCGGCGTTTTTATTTCAAGCATGAATTTATAACTGCTTCAATTTTTCTTCCATATCGGCAATGTCCTTTAGCCGCTTTCTGATTCGGCTTTGCTCAATATGATTGCTGCCGGTGCGGTCGTAACCATAGCGCAGCTGTTGCTTGGCTCGCTCAAATTGGCCAACAAGAATAAAGTACTCCGCGCGGGCAAGGTGTACGCCTAGAATATTCCCTGCTAAACCACGCACTTCGGCTAGGCGATACCAAAGATGCGGGTCGTCGGGGCGACGCTGAGACTGCTTGCTCAATAGCTGGTCAGCTTCATCGTAGCGATTGGCGTCTTGCAAGGCGTCGGCCAGTTTCATTGTATAGGGGTTGTTGCCGGGGCTAATCGCCAGTTGTTTGCTGAGCATGGCGATGGCCTTGTCGTATTCTTTCTTGCCAATGAGTATGTCCGCTTCGGCAATGCGATAGGCAATGCGGCCGCCGTCGTCTTTTAGCAGGGGGGCGAGCTTTTCGCGGGCTTCATCCCAGCGCTCTAGCTTGATTAGGGCAATCACCACGCCGTAGCGATGGGCTTCACCGTTAACTCCAGAGCTGCCGGACCAGTTTTTAAGTTGATCTTCGGCGTTATTGCTGTGAAACAGCGTGGCGCGCATTTTCATCAGCTGATAATTGAGGTTGTCGGTATAGACCTTACGCGGATATTGACGAGCGCGGTTTTTGCTGTCGGCGACGCGGCTATCGGTCAGCGGGTGAGTTAGTAAAAACTCAGGGGGTTTAGAGCGGGCGTAGCGTAGGTTTTTGCCCATGTTTTCGAACATGCTTGGCACGCCGTTAGGGTCCAGGCCAGTTTTAGCCAAGGTTTCCATGCCTAGCCGATCCGCTTCTTGCTCATTTTGACGGCTGAAACGCAATTGACTGTCTAGCGCTGCGGCCTGCGTTGCAGTAATGGCGGCTATGCCGGCATCTGCCCCGGCAGTAGCGGCAAGCACCACGCCAGCGAGCAACCCCGCTAGAGTCGGTATGGTATTTTGCGCGGACTTGTCTAATGAGCGGGTGAAATGGCGTTGGCTAATGTGGGCTATCTCGTGGGCGAGTACGCCGGCGAGCTGAGATTCGTTGTCGGTGTTTAGGAATAAGCCGCTGTGTACGCCGATGACGCCACCCGGTACAGCAAAGGCATTGATCGTCGGGTTATCGACAACGACGGTTTCCAAACGTCGATCTTTTAATTCACTGTTAGATACCAAGCGATAAAGCAGCGATTCAATATAATCCTGCATTAGCGGATCATCGATGGTTTTTACACTATTGCGGAACATTTTGAGCCACATCCTGCCCAAGTCGTGCTCTTGTTGAGCCGAGTAGCGCGATGCAGTCACGTCCCCAAGGTCAGGTAAATTAGTGGATGGGCTGTTGTCTGCGAGGCTAATGCCTGCAGTGAGTAATAAACCAATACCGAGCAGTTGTTTAAACACAGTCAATCTTATATACCTTGCATCGCGAAAATAGTGCGGTCTTTAATCATACTAGAGCGCTTAGCCTATGACCTTCTTATTCATTAAAAGTGCTTGCTTATGTAGGTGTAAATTATTGTTCAAGTTAGGCTGCGACGTGATCCCTTGGGGCGCTCGACGTCGCAGGCTATACTAGGGGCCAACGGCGCTTGGGCATTGGCTTTAGACGTGCTTGAATTTTAGCAGGCCTCATTATTTTATCGTTTTGATACGGAAACTATGACTGATATTAATGTCTTTTTGGATGCCGCAGGCCTAGATTGCCCGCTGCCGCTATTAAAAGCAAAGCAGGCCTTAAATCGTATGGCCAGTGGCGAAGTACTTGAAGTGTTAGCGACCGATGCCGGTTCTGTGCGGGATTTTGAGGTATTTGCCAAGCAAAGCGGCAATACTTTGCTATTGAGCGAAGATAACGCTGGCATCTATCGCTATCTCTTTGAAAAGAAGTAACACTGCCCGACTCACGTCACCAACCTTATAGGAATCTCAGTTATGCTGGGTATTGTTCGTTCATGGTTTGACCGCCTGTTCGCAGAAGAAGAAACCGTGGTATTGCTGCTGTTGATTGGCGCGTGTTTTTTGCTAATGGTGACGCTGGGTAATGTGTTGGTGCCCATTGTTGCCAGCATTGTCTTGGCGTTTATGATGCAAGGTATTATTGCTCGCCTCAGTAATATGGGCATGTCCCGCTGGCTGACGATTGCAATTACTTACTTGGTTTTTGTCAGTATTTTCTTTGGCGTTTTAGTTGTTCTGCTGCCGCTGGTTTGGCAGCAGTTGACGAACCTTTTTCAAGAATTACCCACCATGCTGCGTAAGCTTCAGCAGCTTTTACTATTGCTCCCACAGCGCTCAGAAATGTTTACCGAGCAGCAAATTCGTGACTGGATGGCCCTCGCCAGCAAAGAATTAGGCTCGGTTGGGCAGTATTTGCTGTCATTTTCTATTGCGCAGCTTCCGAATGTTGTTGGTTTGATTATTAACATCATCCTTATCCCGATTCTGGTGTTTTTCTTTTTGAAAGATAAAGAGGCCATACTGTCTTGGCTGGCGAGTTTTTTACCTGGACGGCGGCCCTTATTAAGCGCCGTTTGGGCGGAAATGAATGTTCAGGTTGCCAACTATGTTCGCGGTAAAGCGGTAGAGATTGTCATAGTCGGTTTTGTTTCTTATGTCGCCTTTATTGTGATTGGCTTGAACTATTCAGCCTTGCTGGCTTTGGCGGTTGGGCTTTCGGTGGTTATTCCCTATATTGGCGCGGCGGTGGTTACGCTGCCGGTATTACTTGTGGGCTTTATTCAATGGGGCTGGGGAGGGGAGTTTTTCACCCTGTTTATTGTCTACAGCGTGATTCAAGGACTCGACGGCAATGTCTTGGTGCCGCTGTTGTTTTCAGAAGCAGTGAATATGCATCCTGTGGCGATTATTGTTGCGGTATTAGTCTTTGGTGGTTTTTGGGGGATTTGGGGGGTGTTTTTTGCTATCCCATTGGCAACCCTAGTGAAGGCAATTTTATATGCGTGGCCGCGCCCCAAAGTGGCGGGAGAGAACGCGACGGATATGCTGGCCGACGAATAATAGAGAAAAAACATTCAACGTGGTGAAGGAAGGTTTGTGAAATATTTGAAATCAGTGGCTTTGTTTGTCCTCATTTTTCAGTTGGCAGCCTGCAGTTGGTTGAATTTAGGCGATGCTAGCGAAGAAGTATTAAAACCCGTCAGTGACCAGCGTGAATATCGCTATTTAGAGCTTGAAAATGGCCTGCGGGTTATGCTGATTTCAGATGCGGGGGCCGACAAAGCCGCCGCATCCTTAGATGTTAATGTGGGTAGCCGCCAAGACCCCAAAGATTATCAAGGCTTGGCGCACTTTTTAGAGCACATGTTGTTTTTGGGTACAGAAAAATATCCAGAGGCTGGTGCCTATCAGGCATATATCACTGCCCATGGTGGCAGTCATAACGCCTTCACCAGTTTTGAGCACACCAATTACTTTTTTGATATTAGCGCCGATTCTTTAGAGCCGGCACTGGATCAATTTGCCCAGTTTTTTGTGGGGCCACTGTTTAACGCAGAGTATGTGCAGCGTGAAGTGAATGCGGTGAACTCAGAGTATCGCGCTCGTATACGCGACGATCAGCGCCGAGAGTTGGCGGTGTTTAAGTCACAGCTAAATCAAGAACATCCTTTCGCCAAATTTTCGGTAGGTAATCTCGATACCTTGCACAGCAGCGAAGAGGCTGCACTGCGGGAGCAGTTGCTGAGTTTTTATCGTAAGAATTACTCCGCCAATATCATGACGCTGACGGTAATTGGTCGTGAGTCCCTAGCTGATTTAGAGGCTCTTGTACGACCTAAATTCAGTGTTGTTAAAAACCGCAGTCGCGATTTGGCAGCTATCGATGTGCCCCTATTTAAAGTTGGTGATTTACCTCGTTGGATAAATATTCAGCCTGTGCAAAATCGACGCTCCTTGTCAGTTAACTTTCCGGTGCCGGATGCGGAGCAATACTGGCGCAGCAAGCCCTTGAACTACATCGGCAATATTCTCGGTCATGAAGGCGGTGGCAGCTTGCTGTCGGTGCTTAAAGCGCGGGGTTGGGCAGACAGCTTGAGCGCAGGGCAGAGCTTTGATTATCAGGGCGGTGCACTGTTTGGTGTTGATGTTTCCTTAACTGACACTGGTCTCAAGCATGTAGATGAGATCGTTGGCTTGATATACGAGAGCATTGCTCAGTTACGTGGCAGCGGCATTGATGCGTGGCGTTTTGAGGAGCAGGCGGGTTTAGCCAAACAGCAGTTTATGTTTAGGGCCCAAAATGCACCGATCAATGAAGTGGTGCAGCTGTCTATGGCGTTGCAGAAATTTCCTGCCCAAGAGTTACTGCGTGGGCCGTATTTGATGGATGACTATCGGCCTGACGTGTTAAAAGAATTTTTAGCGGTGATGACGCCAGAAAATAGCTACATCAGCTTGGTGGCACCGGATGTGAGTGTCGATGCCGAGATTGCTCGCTATCAAGTTAATTACGGCCAGCGTGAAGTCAGCACCGAGCAATTAAGTGCCTTGACCAAAAGCGACACCGCAGGTCTTGGCTTGCCGGTAAAGAATAACTTTGTCGCCTCTGATTTTAGCCTCAAAACTGGCGGAGAATCTGCGCCTAAGCTATTGGCCAGTGCGCCGATTGAGTTGTGGCTGAATACCGACGATGTATTTGAATTGCCGAAGGGGCGAGTGTATTTGTTACTCGAATCTGATGACGCCGTGGCGGACGCAGAGCACCGCGCAAAAAGTGATTTATGGCTGCGCATGGTGAAAGATCAGCTTAATGAACTGGCATATCCCGCCCAGTTAGCAGGTTTAGATTTTGACGTGTCGGTAGGTTGGCGCGGTATTCAAATCAGCGTTGGTGGCTTCAATCAGAAGCAGGGCGAATTACTGGGTGAGTTATTGGCGGTATTGAAAGCCCCAGAATGGCAGCAAAGTCGCTTTTCAAGATTGAAGGCGCAACGCCTTCGTCAGTTTGAGAATGCTCGTCGTCAATCACCTTATCAGCAGGTGGTTGCTGAATTACCCCGCATGTTGAATAGCGAGACACCGGGTTTGGTGGAGCACGAGGACGCTACTCAGGCTGCTGATATGGCCGCCGTTGCCGAGCATGTGAAATCAGTGATGAAAAATCTGCATTTACGTATGCTGGTAGATGGCAACTTTAACGAGGCTGACGCCAAGGCTCTGACTGAGGTGGTCACGACAGCGCTGCCAAATGCAGTAGACACACGGTCGCCGGCGCAGTTTGTGACGCAATTGACTGCAGGAACGTCGGTGCGAAAAATTGCTGCGGAGCATGACGACAGCGCGGTGCTCTTATATGTGCAAAGTGCGGTTAAGGGCATGGAGGCGCGGGTGGCAATGGGCCTAACAGCGCAGATGATGAGCGCGGATTTCTATCATAAATTACGTACTGAAAAACAGTTGGGTTATGTCGTTAGCGCCAGTGTTTATCCTCAGCGTGAAGTTGCCGGTATGATCTTTTTGGTGCAGTCACCGGTGCTTGATCCCGCCGCGGTTCAGGGCGAGATCAATGCATATATTCAGCAGTGGCTAGCCACAGGTGTAGACGAAGCAAGTTTTAATAAGCATAAGGCTAGCTTGTTGCTACGTCTTGCGGAGCAGCCAGAAAATTTATGGGACGCCGCCGCCCGCCACTGGCAGGATTTGCTGGACGACTACCCCAAGTTTAATAGCCGAGAATTACTGGTCGAGGCTTTAGAAGGTTTGAGCTACAGCGACTGGCTTGCGGCGACCCAGCGCGATTTTGCGGCGGACAAGCAGCGCGCTTTGCTGGTGTATAACGCAGGTAAATGGCCAGAGTCGATTCCTGCTGGAAAGGCGAGTGGCGAGCCTGCTAAGTTTAAGGCCGGCTTACCCGCTTATCGCTTTGAGTAATTTGAAGATAATGGCTTACAGGGTGTAAGCCATTGTTTTTGATGCATTCTATGATGATGTTGTAATAGTTTATTCATATAAAAAATAGTTTCATTTAGTTGATTTATGCATAAAAAGCTGTGAGAATTTCCGTCGCCCAAATCTGTAAACCAGATCTTGGGCGTAGGTAAAAATTCCTGTATTCGGGTGTTCGTAGGCTCAAAAGGCTCGCGTTTTGCCCAACTAGGCCAGGTGATAACCGTCACTCACAGGCTGATTCCAAGCACCCGGAGCTGATCGCTCTCCGGTGAGTCAGTTGTAAGCGGAACACATCCAAGCTCAATGCTTGCTGGTCTGGACAGCCCACTGTATTGGTAAAGGACTGTGTATGTATCAAGACCATGATTTGCGTGAAGACTTAGATCCCCAAGAAACCCAAGAGTGGCTAGAAGCCCTCGATGGCGTATTAAAAAATGGTGGTCGGGCGCGCACTGCATTTTTGATGAAAAGACTGGCCAAGCACGCAACACGTGCCGGCACCGAGCTTCCCTCTGCAATTACCACCTCATTCCGCAATACCATCGAACCGAATAACGAACGCCGTATGCCAGGCGATTTGTTTATGGAACGTAAAATTCGCTCGATGATTCGCTGGAATGCCTTGGCGATGGTGATGCGCGCCAACGATAATAACGAGGGCTTGGGCGGTCATATTTCGAGCTTTTCGTCCTCCGCAACCTTGTATGATGTGGGCTTTAACTATTTCTTCCGTGGCGGCGAAAAGGCCGATTTAATCTACTACCAAGGCCATAGCTCGCCGGGTATGTATGCGCGCTCCTATCTTGAGGGGCGTATTGATGAAACTCAGCTAGATAACTTCCGCCGCGAAGTCGACGGCAATGGTTTGTCGTCGTATCCACATCCTTGGTTAATGCCAGATTACTGGCAGTTCCCTACGGTGAGTATGGGGCTGGGGCCGATTCAGGCGATATACCAAGCACACGTAATGAAGTACCAACAAAGCCGCGGTTTGGTTGATCACGGCGACCGTAAGGTGTGGTGCTTTATGGGGGATGGCGAGAGTGACGAGCCAGAATCACTGGGATCTATCGCCTTGGCGGGGCGTGAAAGATTAGATAATTTAATTTTTGTTGTTAACTGTAATTTGCAGCGGCTGGATGGGCCGGTGCGTGGCAACGGCAAAATCATTCAGGAGCTGGAAGGTGTTTTCCGTGGTGCTGGCTGGAATGTCGTCAAAGTTATTTGGGGTCGACACTGGGATAAATTATTAGAAAAAGATACCACCGGCTTATTGCGTCGCCGAATGAATGAAGTGGTTGATGGCGAGCTACAAAACTATAAAGCCAATGGTGGTGCGTATACCCGTAAACATTTCTTTGGTAAATATCCAGAGCTGCTAGAGCTGGTAAAAGACCTGTCTGACGAAGATATTATGTATCTCAATCGCGGCGGTCACGACCCATACAAAGTTTACGCAGCCTATGCCCAGGCGATGGAAACCAAAGATCGTCCGACTGTGATACTAGCCATGACCGTGAAAGGTTATGGCTTGGGCGAGGGTGGCGAAGCGCAAAATGAAGCGCACTCGGTTAAAAAGCTCGATTTAGAAGAACTGAAAAAATTCCGCGACCGCTTCGGTGTGCCAATCAGCGACGATAATTTAAAGTCGGTGCCGTATTATCGCCCTGCAGAAGATAGCCCAGAAATGGTCTATATGCGCAAGCGCCGTGAAAAGCTAGGCGGTTACTTACCGGCTCGTCAGGCGGAGTTTGAAGCTGTAACAACACCAAGCTTAGATACATTTAGTGCCCAGTTAAAAGCCACCGGCAAGCGTGAAATTTCATCGACGATGGCTTTTGTTCGCATGCTGTCTAGCTTGGTGAAAGACAAGGAAGTAGGTTCTCGCATCGTACCAATTGTGCCGGATGAAGCTCGTACCTTCGGTATGGAGGGGATGTTCCGTCAGCTAGGTATTTACTCCTCTCAGGGTCAGCGTTATACACCGCACGACTCTGATCAAATCATGTATTACAAAGAAGACAAGCAGGGCCAAATTCTCGAAGAGGGGATTACCGAGGCTGGTGCATTTTCTGCGTGGTTGGCGGCGGCGACCTCCTATAGCAACCATCATTACCCGATGATTCCGTTTTACATTTTCTATTCAATGTTTGGTTTTCAGCGGATTATGGATCTTGCTTGGGCGGCGGGTGATTCGCAGGCGCGGGGCTTCTTGATTGGCGCTACTGCCGGTCGCACTACTCTGAACGGTGAGGGCTTGCAGCATCAAGACGGTCATAGCCATTTGATGGCAAATATGATTCCAAACTGTATTTCATATGACCCAACCTACTCCCACGAGCTAGCCGTAATTATTCAAGACGGTATGCGGCGCATGTATCAAGACAAGGAAAACGTTTATTACTACGTAACCGTAATGAACGAAAATTACGCCCATCCCGATATGCCAGAGGGCTGTGTAGAAGGCATCATAAAGGGCTTGTATTGTCTTGCGCCATCGGAGGTTAAAAAGCCAAAACTAAAAGTGCAGCTAATGGGCTCTGGCACCATTTTGCGCGAAGTAGAAGCGGCGGCAGTAATTCTAAAATCTGATTACAAAGTAGAGGCCGATATTTGGAGTGCGACCAGTATTAACCTGTTGCGCCGCGACGGTTTGGATTGCGAACGCTGGAATATGATGCATCCAGAAAGTGACGCTCGCGTGCCGTATGTGACTGAGCAGTTGCGCGGCAAGCAGGGACCGGTTATTTGTGCAACAGACTATATTAAGTCCTATGGTGAGCAGTTGCGGCCTTATATTGAGGCGCGCTACGTGGTGCTGGGTACAGACGGTTATGGCCGTTCAGACACCCGCGCCAAACTGCGCCAGCACTTTGAAGTAGACCGCCAGTACATTGTTGTTGCGGCATTAAAAGCCTTGGCCGACGATGGACAGCTCGCTGCAAGCGAAGTGACAAAAGCAATTAAGGCTTTTGATTTAGATGTGGATAAATCGAATCCACTTTATCGCTAATAGTTTAGAAGGATTTTTTTGTGGCAAAAGAAACGGTAAAAATTCCTGACCTAGGTGGCGGTGAAGTTGATGTCATTGAGGTCTGTGTCAAGGTGGGTGATATCGTCGCCAAAGAAGACTCGTTGGTGGTATTAGAGTCTGATAAAGCGTCTATGGAAATCCCATCGCCAAAGGCCGGTAAAGTGCTAAGTATTAGCATTAAAGAAGGCAGCACGGTAAGTGAAGACGACGTCATTCTTGAAATAGAAGTAGAGGGTGAGGCGTCCTCAGAAGCTGCTGTGGAAGAAAAATCAGAGGCGGAAGTGACATCTGCGGCGGAAGCCGAGCAAGAAGCGGCACCATCAACAGCTGCGCCGGCGAAAAGTGAAAAGCCCGCTGCTGGCGGCCTGAAACGTGAAATGATCGAAGTGCCAGACATCGGCGCTAGCGATGGCATTGAGGTTATTGAGGTTTGTATTGCGGAGGGCGACGAGGTTGGCGAAGGTGATTCGCTGATTGTATTGGAGTCTGACAAAGCCTCAATGGAAGTGCCTTCACCCTATAGCGGTAAAATTGTGTCGGTGGCGATTAAGACCGGCGACAATGCGAAGCAGGGTACGGCTATTGCAGAAATTGAATATCAAACTACTGCGGAAGAGTCTGAAACCAATATTGATGCGGCAGACACGGCGCCAGAAAAAGCGCCAGAGAAACCCGCTCCGGTGCCAGAAAAATCTGCCCCTGCGGCGAGCAAGGTAGCTGAACCCTTTGTTCCCTCCGTTGTTAGCCACGCCGGCGTGTATGCGGGGCCAGCGGTGCGCAAATTGGCAAGGGAATTTGGTGTCGAGCTAGAGCAGGTAACAGGTACTGGGCCACGGAATCGAATCGTTAAAGAAGATCTGCAGCAATTTGTAAAAGATCTAGCGACGGGTAAAACGGCGACGGTTGGCTCGGGTATTCCTGCCATTCCAGAGGTCGACTTCAGCCAGTTTGGTGAAATTGACGTTCAGCCGATGACCAAACTGCATAAATTAACTGCGGCAAATATGCATCGTAGCTGGGTGAACTTGCCTCATGTGACACAGTTTGATGAAGTAGACATTAGCGAGCTGGAAGACTTCCGCGCCAGTGTTAAGAAAGAAAGCGAGCAGCGCGGCGTTAAGCTTACGCCATTGCCATTCTTACTGAAAGCGGCGGCACTCGCGTTGCGTACCTATCCTAAGTTTAATGCCTCGCTGAGTAGTGATGGCGAAAACATAGTCTTTAAAAGGTATGTCAATATTGGTATCGCTGTAGACACCCCTGCGGGTTTGGTGGTGCCAGTGATTCGCGATGTAGATAAAAAATCGCTGTGGGAGCTTGCCGCAGAATCTGCCGAGTTAGCGCAGAAAGCGAAGGATCGTAAACTCAAGCCCGCCGATATGCAGGGCGGCTGTTTTACTATTTCAAGCCTTGGCAATATTGGAGGCACCGGCTTTACCCCAATTATAAACGCGCCAGAAGTGGCGATTATGGGGGTGTCTAAACTAGCTGTGAAACCACTGTGGAATGGCAGTGAGTTTGTTCCTGCTAAAATGTTGCCGGTGTCATTGTCATACGATCACCGCGCTTTAAATGGTGTTGATGCTGGGCAGTTCTTTAGTTATATGGGTGAGCTGTTAACTGATATACGGCGCTTGTTGTTGTAAGGGCGTAGTAATTTCCTCATCGCAAAATCTAGCTAGAAAGGCTTTCTTTAAGAAAATCTTTCTAGCTAGTATTAAAGATAGTCAGGATAAAATACTTAATTTACAAACTTCTTCACTTCGTTTCTGCGGCAAAAGTGGCTAGATATATTTCAGTTTAACGATATATTAAGGCGGCCTGCTGCCGACGTCTGTGCCGATATTTTTTTGCGGACAAAGAGGCATAAGAATAGGAGAAGGGAAGGCGTATATTTCATCCTTGGTAACTGCGTTGGTAGTTCGAGCAGATACGGTTAGAGATACAAAATAATACGTCGTGGGGCAAAGGTTCGTATAAGGCTCCGAAACAAAATATGGCCCTTGATGTCTGTCGAGCCGGTGGAATGACATCTTGCGCAGCAGGAATCATAGTTACTCTGGAGTTATCGTTATGACTAAAGAAAGAACACTGCGCTCTTCTAGAACTTTGCCATTCTCACCTAAAGAAATATACGGGGCCTTTGCGTCTGCTGATTTACTTTCTAGGTGGTGGGGACCTGACGGTTTTTCTAATACTTTCGAGATTTTTGAGTTTACTTCAGGCGGTCGCTGGAAGTTTCAGATGCACGGCCCTGACGGCAAAAGTTATCTTAATGAAAGCTTTTTTGAGGAGCTTGTGCCTGATACCAAAGTTGTAATTCATCATGATTGCCCGCCACACTTCCGGCTTACAATTACGCTAACTTCTGTTAGTGACGGTACGCAGTTGACGTGGGAGCAGTTTTTTGACGACGCCGAAACTGCGCAAGCTGTCAAGCAGCGGGTTGGCTCCGCGAATGAGCAGAATATTGATCGCCTGACTCGTGTACTTAGCGAAAAGTGTTAATGGGGTATAGCATCCCTTACTTATTTCGACTAATTAGCCCCAGCTCCATCGCTTTTAAAGTGGCCTCCGCCCGCGAATTTATTTGTAGCTTGCGGTAAATTTCTTTTACGTAGCTGGCCACGGTATGGTGACTAAGTGATAGTGATTCAGCGGTGCTACGCACGCTGTAGCCGTGTGCAATTAGCGTGAGTACTTCTTTTTCGCGGGGTGTAATCTCTGCTTCGGGAGTGGCCTTTTGAGGCTGAAAAAAGCTCAGCATTCTACGTGCAATACTGGGTGACAGCGGTGGTTGGCCTTCGAGAATGCCTTTAAGACGGGTGGTGAACACAGCTTCGGTTTCGTCTTTGAGTAAATAGCCTGTCGCGCCGGCCTTGAGTGCGTCAAACAGGTGATTTGAATCGTCGAAAATGGTGGTAATGACACATTGGCAGCTGGGGTTAATCGTAAAAATATCGGCCATGATGCCTATGCCTGAGCCATCTGGTAGGCCAATATCTAATAAGGCTAACTGCGGCACCCAGTCGCTAATTGATGATTTGGCGCTGCTAATAGAGTTCGCGGTGCGAATGTCGGCCCCTTCAAAACAGTCAGCACATACGCGGTAGAGCCAGTCCGCTACGTCCGGTAGGTCTTCAACGATTAGTATATTTTGATAGAGGGTCAATCCTGCCTCGCCGTCTTTTATCTGTATGGAATATAAACAATAATAGTGCCTGAATATATCTACTGCGCACATCCCCTATTCGCGGGTGAGGCGATAAAAGCAAAAAGAGAAACCATGAATTTACAGCTTCGCATTGGCTTTGTTTTAAGCCTACTTGTACTGCTATTAGGCGCCGCATTCTATCTTAGTATAAATTTACCTGAGACGAGTGGCCATTTTTACGCCGATGAGGATCGCCTCATCTATCAAGAACAAGGCAAAGACGCCATTGCCATCAGCCACTTCATAAGCAGTGCCGGCGACATTGAAGCCGAACCTTTATTGCTTATTCCCGAACCAGACATTATCGAAACGTTTACTGATTTTAACCGTTTGATGTATGCGCATACCCTTTTGGGTAAAGAGGCAAAGTCAGGGATTTTACAGTTTATGAGTGTGGGTGGTGAATCGAATACGGTATTGATTCGCGACCGTCATATTGCAGATCTACCCTGGGATTTTTGGTTTCAGCTATTGGTGGCGACGGGGGTTTGGTTAATTGGTGGTGTGGTGTGGGCCGCACAGCCAAGCAAGGCAACGAGTTTATACGCCTTGACGGGGTTTTGTTTAACCATCGCCATAGTTACGGCCTCTGTTTACAGCACGCGCAGTTTGCTAATAGACGGGCAATTATTTCGTTATCTGTCTAATACCAATAGCTCTAACGCAATTTTATTTTCTTCTGCTTTAGCGTCTTTGCTTTGGTATTACCCCCAGCGTTTAGGGCGTTTTCCCGCCGTTTATCTTAGTTTTGCAGCGGGTGTCGCCGGCGCGGTAACCGTATTTTTTCAGATAGGCTCTGGGGCATCTGACGCCTATATATATACCTTGCTGATATATTTGGCAGCGATTGTATTTGCCGCTACCCAGTGGTTTTACACTCGCCACAAGCCGCTAGAACGCGCTGCACTACTATGGTTTTTGCTGGCGATATTTTTAGGGACGGGGTTATTCGCAGGCTTTCAGCTTATTCCTGCTGCATTGGGGAAGGAGTTACTCCTGCCACAGTCGGTTCTGTTTGCGGTCTTTTTGTTGATGTATGCCGGTATTGCTTTGGGGCTATTACGTTACCGACTATTTGATATCGAACGATGGTGGTTCGAAATTTGGAGTTGGCTGCTCGGCGGTATTGCCGTCATCTTGGTTGATTTGGCTTTGGTGTCCATTCCTGCTCTAGGTGAGACAGCGGCCTTATCTTTGGCGTTAGCCACGGTAGGCTGGATTTATTTTCCCTTGAGGCAGTGGTTTTGGACACGCTTTGTGAGTGTGCCGACGCGGAATTTGCAGAAGATTTTGCACAGTAGCATTCCCCTGTTTGTCGACATTCGCGAAGTCGGTGAGCTACGCCTGCTTTGGATACGGCTATTAGAAGATATATTTTCGCCTCTCAGTATTTCTCCGCTAGACAAAATGCTCGAGCATAGTGAGATTCGAGACGGTGGGCAGGTCTTAGCTGTCAGTGGTGTTTTTAACGAAAATCACTCCATAGAATTGACGATGCCTGAAAAAGGTCGCGGTCTATTTAATCGTGGGGATATCGCCATTATTGAATTGCTGCAGGCGCAGTTTAAAGTGGCGATATCTGCTGTTGAGGCGAGGGAGGAAGGTCGTTTCGCTGAGCGAGATCGTATTCGTCGTGATATTCATGACGATTTGGGAGCAAGATTGCTCACCTTACTGCACCGCAGTGCTGATAGTGAGCGGCCTTTGGTGCGTGAAGCAATAAAGGATTTGCGCTTGTTGCTTGAGGCGCTAGATATACCACCTCGTAGTCTTTCACAAATGTTAGCTGCATGGAGAGTGGAGTTTGAAGAGCGCTGTCAAAGCGCTGATGTTGAGTTGATATGGCAGCAAAGCGGTGAATATCCACTTAGTCTGCTAACGCCAGAATCGCAGCATCAATTGCAGCGCATTGCACGTGAGGCGGTTTCTAATGCCCTACGTCACGCGTCGCCGACGTATGTGGCTATAGCGATTGATTTGAGCGAAGCTTGTTTGTGTCTTTCGATCAAGAACGATGGATCGGTGATAGAAGGCGGTGCTGACGGTCGCGGGTTGTCAATTATGCGCCAGCGCATCATGGAATTGAACGGGCAGCTTAATATTCAGCTTGAAGAGGGCTGCTGGGTGGTTGATGTGTCAGTGGATATTTCAGGGATCATCGCCTAACACTATTTCCACAATGGTTAATACACTCCCCCCCTTAAATGGGGGGATGTATTGAGGTAGTAACTCCATTACATTCCTGCATAGAGCCATAACACTTTTTATTGAAATTGTTCTTGGGTATTACTGGTGTCTTCGTGTGCATGAGTAATATCGCTGCTCGCCATCTCATAGGTCGACCACCGCGTCGGTGTATGAGGGGGCACAGGGACGTGCCACCTTCATTCGCCTAAGTCTTCTTTTTTCTCCCAAATTTTTTGATAAATAAATGCTGTGGTGACTACTCTTTCTTCGTAAAGAGCGTGTTGCGTCAAAGCTGGGTTTTTAATGGCAGCTCGGTGGTGTTCTTGATTTCAGTTACGGCGATGTGTGAGTGAATTTCTCGAATCATCGGTAGGCAGAGTAAACGATCACGCACAAAGCTTTCGTAGTTGCGAATATCCTTCACAATAATTTTAAGCATGTAATCCCAAATCCCCGTCATGGTGTAGCACTCCATCACCTCGTCAAAATTTTCAACTGACTGCTCAAATTCCTCTAAGTTTTGGCGGCCCGAGGTGGTTAGGTTAATCGTTGCGAACACCACTAAATCCATTCCTAGGGCGTGACGGTCTAGTAGCGCTACTTTCTTCTGAATCACACCGTCTTGTTCAATGCGGTTAATACGCCGCCAGCAGGGGGATTGCGACATACCAACCAAGTCGGCCACGTCACTAGATGACTTACTGGCATCTGATTGAAGAATTGTAAGAATGCCAATATCTTGTTTGTTTAGTTCTGCGCTCACTGTGATTCTCACTCTTGTTAATTGGCACTATTTAGATATTAGCTGCTATTACTGGTCTCTCAAGTGATATGTGGCGATATTTATGCGGCTATTGTTATATAAATGAATAACTATTTCGTAATTAACGCAATATATGGTCTAAATAAAATAAATATAGCCGGGTTTAAGGGATAGAATTTTCACTAATAATTCTTCAATAACGATGGGAATAGCGCCATGCCACTGTCTGATAAAGCCCTTAAGATCTCCTTAGAAGACAAGTATATGTTGGACAGTAGCCGTGCCTATATGACGGGTATCGAGGCTTTGGTGCGCCTGCCAATGTTGCAGCATCAGCGCGATTTAGAGCGCGGTTTGAATACCGCAGGGTTTATTTCCGGCTATCGTGGCTCGCCACTGGGCAATGTCGATCAGGCTATGTGGGCCGCGAAGAAATACCTCGATAAGCACAATATTCAGTTTGTGCCGGGGGTGAACGAAGATTTGGCCGCGACGGCGGTGCGTGGTAGTCAGGAAGTGGGCCTGTTTCCCAATGCTAAATACGATGGTGTGTTTGGTATGTGGTATGGCAAGGGCCCTGGGGTTGATCGCAGCATGGATGTTATTAAACATGCTAACGCGGTGGGTACCTCAAAGTTCGGTGGGGTCTTGGCGGTGGCTGGCGACGACCACGCGGCTAAGTCGTCTACCTTGCCCCATCAGTCTGAACATATGTTTATGGGGGCGTCTATTCCGGTGCTGGCGCCCGCCAATGTGCAGGAAGTTTTGGACCTGGGTATTTACGGCTGGGAGCTGTCTCGCTATGCCGGTTGTTGGGTGGGATTAAAAGCCATTACCGAGAATATGGATTCAGCGATCTCTGCTGAGATTGACGCGCGCCGCGTCAATATAGTGTTGCCAGAAGACTTTATTATGCCGCCTGACGGCGTGCACGCGCGCTGGCCAGACACGCCTCTGGCTCAAGAGCTTAGGCTGAATAAATACAAAATTTATGCCGCGCGCGCATTTGCACGGGCAAATAATTTGAATCGAATTGTGATCGACAGCCCCAAGGCGCGTTTGGGAATTGTAACCAGCGGCAAGGCCTACCTTGATGTATTGCAGGCATTGGAAGACTTGGGAATTGATAAGCAACATGCTGCCGCCATGGGTTTGCGGGTGTATAAGGTCGGCATGCCTTGGCCCCTAGAGCCTTTAACAACCCATGAGTTTGCAGCGGGTTTGGAAGAGATTCTGGTAGTTGAAGAAAAGCGCTCCATTATCGAGGATCAGATTACCGGCCAACTTTACAACTGGCCGGTGGCAGATCGTCCGCGTGTTATTGGCGAGTTTGATGAGCAGGGTAAAGATTTATTACCCAACCTAAGCGAGCTGACGCCCGCGATGGTAGCGCGCGCCATTGCTGCACGTATTCGTCGTTTTTATAAAAGTGATGAAATCGAAAAACGTTTAAAATTTTATGAGCAAAAAGAACAATCGATTGCTAATAAACACGGCGTTATAAATCGCACGCCACATTACTGTTCTGGCTGTCCGCACAATTCGTCTACTGTTGCACCAGAGGGCAGCGTGGTGCTTGGCGGTATCGGTTGTCATTATATGAGCACATGGATGCCAACGCGGCCTGCAACCACGTTCACCCAAATGGGTGGCGAAGGTGTGACGTGGGTAGGGCAGGCGGCGTTTACCGAAACAAAACATGTTTTCCAAAATTTAGGCGATGGCACTTATTTCCATTCTGGCAGCTTGGCGATTCGTCAGGCGGTCGCGGCGGGTGTCAATATCACCTACAAAATTCTGTATAACGATGCGGTGGCGATGACCGGCGGTCAGCCGATTGATGGTTCTTTAACCGTCGAGCAACTCATTATGCAACTGCGTGGCGAGGGTGTTAAGCGTATCGCCTTGGTGTCGGATCATCCCGAGAATTATTCTTGGCCTCAAAAAAATGGTTTTACTATTAGTCATCGCGACGATTTGCTGACCATTGAAAATGAGTTGCAAGACGTCGCCGGTGCGTCGGTACTTATCTACGAGCAAACCTGTGCAGCGGAAAAACGTCGTCGCCGTAAAAAAGGCACGATGGTTGACCCTAATCGCCGTATTTTTATAAACGATGCGGTGTGTGAAGGCTGTGGCGACTGCGGCAAAAAATCTAACTGCTTATCGGTACTGCCAAAAGAAACCGAATTCGGCCGTAAACGCCAAATCGATCAAAGTGCCTGCAATAAAGACTATTCTTGCGTGAATGGATTCTGCCCAAGTTTTGTGTCGGTTATTGGAGGCACGCCACGGAAAAATACTGCTGTTGATACAGATGGTTTTGCAAAAATCCCAATGCCAGTACTGCCGGCCATCACAAGACCTTGGAGTCTAGTTGTTACCGGCGTGGGTGGCACTGGTGTACTTACCATTACCGCAGTATTGGCCATGGCTGCACATATAGAAGGCAAGGGCTGCGCCACCATGAATCAGACCGGCTTGGCACAAAAATTTGGGCCGGTAGTGAGTCACTTGCGAGTCGCCAATAATCAGGATGATATTAATGCCGTAAGGATTCCTGCCGGCGATGCAGACTTATTATTAGGCTGTGATTTAGTGGTGTCGGCTTCTGATGAAGCGATTGCCAAGGTCAATGTTGAGCGCACTGTAGCCGTCGTCAACGACACTGAAATGACCACCGCAGAATTTATCTATAACCGCGATGCAGAGTTCCCCGCAGATTCAATGAAGCAGCTAATTGTTGATGAAGTAGGCGAGGGCAAGGTGAGCTTTGTTGACGCCACTGAGTTAGCCAGCCATTTACTGGGCGACACCTTGGCGAGCAACTTCTTCATGTTGGGCTACGCATTTCAGAAAGGCTATGTGCCGGTGAGTTATGACGCCATTGATCGGGCTGTTGAGCTTAATGGCGTGGCCGTGGACTTTAATAAGCAGGCGTTTTTATGGGGGCGCCGCGCTGCGCATGATATTGATGCGGTTCGCCAAGCGGCAGGGGTTGACGTTGAGCATTGGTCACCATTGCGTGAGCTTGATGACATTATCGGCTTTCGCTATGAGCATTTGCTGAAATACCAAGACAAAAACTATGCAGAAAAGTATTTAGCTATTTTGAATACAGTAAAAGTGAAGGAAGAAGAAGTTAGCGGAGCCGTAGGCGAGTTAACATCAACGGTTGCCAAATCTTTACATAAACTCATGGCGTACAAAGACGAGTATGAAGTGGCGCGTCTTTACAGCGATGGCGACTTTGTTAAGAAACTTAATGACGCATTTGAAGGTGATTATAAATTGCAGTTTCATATGGCGCCGCCACTGTTGTCCAAAACGGGTTCGGATGGTTTTCCCGTTAAGCGGGTATATTCGTCTTGGATGTTTGTGGCCTTTAAGCTGTTAACTAAATTGAAAGGTTTGCGTGGAACACGGTGGGATGTACTTGGCTACAGCGCAGAGCGTAAAGCCGAACGCGCGCTGCGTGATGAGTTTGTAGAGCAGCTTGATTTGGTTTTAGCTAAGTTAAATAGCAACAACATAAGTGTCGCGATTGAGTTATTTGCTTTAGTTGACGATGTACGTGGCTTTGGCCACGTAAAAGACGCGGCAATAAAGCAGTACCGTGTGCGTCGAGAGCACCTTGTTAAGCGCTTGAACGGTGATGTTGTGCAGCTCGTGGATATTCACGATGCCGCTTAAATAGAGTGCTAAAAAGGAGTCAGTAGTGACAGTATTTAATTCGCCACATTACGATGGCCATGAACTGATCTCGTTCAAGCACGATGCGCGCAGTGGCTTACGCGCAATTGTAGCCATACATAATTCCAATTTGGGGCCGGCCTTGGGCGGCTGCCGAATGTATCCCTACCTGAATGACGATGATGCATTGGATGATGTGCTGCGTTTATCTAAGGGAATGACTTATAAATCGGCCTTAGCGGGGCTGCCCTTGGGTGGTGGTAAGGCAGTCATTATTGGCGACCCTAGCAAGATGAAGTCGCGTGATTTGCTGTTAGCGATGGGTGGTTTTATCGAGGATCTGGGTGGGCGTTATATCACTGCAGAAGATTCAGGCACCACGGTAAGTGATTTAAAGGTTATCGCAGAGCGTACCTCCTATGTGTCTGGGGTTATGGAGGGTGGTCGCTTTGGTGGTGATCCGTCGCCATATACTGCGCAGGGCGTGTTTTACGGAATAAAAGCGGCTTTGAAATTTAAACACGGCAGCGATCAGTTGTTTGGCGTTCGTGTTGCCGTGCAAGGCGCCGGTGCAGTAGGGCGTCATTTGATTTCTTTGCTTATTGGCGAAGGTGCGGTGGTTTTTGTTGCTGATGTTAATCCAAGAAATGCCGAGCTGGCGCGCCAAGCTGGCGCGACGATAGTTACTTGTGATGAGGTACTGGGTTTTTCTGCGGATGTACTGGCGCCTTGCGCAATGGGTGCGGCTATTAATTCATGCACAGTAGAAAACATTCAGGCAGGTATCATTGCAGGAGCCGCTAATAATCAATTAGCGAGTGACGCTCAAGGCGATCGTTTATTGCAGCGAGGCATATTATACGCCCCCGATTTTGTGATTAACGCCGGTGGTATTAGTGATGTGTATTACCAGCGAGCGGAGGGTAGCTCTGCTAGCACCTCAGCACACATAGCGAGGATTGCGGATTCTTTGTTAGAAATATTTGCCCGCTCTATCGCCAGTAATGTCTCTACCGCGAGGGTCGCTGAGCGCTTGGCGGAAGAGAGATTCTTACTCAAAAAACGAGTTGAAGCTGCGTAAGCGGGAACAGTCCTACACCTACATTCCAGTGTGTTTTATTGAATCAATGGTTCTACTCATTTCGGTAGAGAACCTTTAGCGCGTTCGGTCATCTAAAATTTTTAGTCGTTAAACATGAAACTAATCGGTTTGTCTAAAAACCGGTATAGCTATTTTGATTGAAATCCACAGCGCGTGATTTTATGGCTGCTGTTCTACGTAAAAGCCGAGTATGCTGATTTAAGAAACAGGTCTGCGCATTAGTAAAAAATATTGATTAGCATGTGTCAATTTTGTGCAAGTTGGCCTGCCAATTGCTGTTTAGTGTCATAAGTATTGGGTATATTCAGGGCATAGGGGCTAAATGAAATCGCTTATGCGCTAACACAACGCGAGACTCTGATTGCGGTCGCTCTATTTTGGTGCGTCGCGATTGAGAGGAAAATAATTTTCAGCAAGGTGTTTTATAGATGACGAAAGGTGCAGACAAGGAATCTGGCGGTATCGATTGGAGTCAGTATCAGGCCGATGGCTTTTTCGATGAGATGATCACGCCCAAAGGAGGGGCCCGCCGCGCAAGTCAGCGTGTAGTTAAATACTTGGGGCAGTTAAGTCGCGAAGAGCTAGAGAGTCGGCGGGTAGCAGCAGAGAGCACCGTTCGTGATATGGGGGTGAGTTTTACCGTCTATTCAGATGGCGAGAACATAGACCGCAGCTGGCCTTTTGATCTTATTCCTCGGGTGATTAGTGCTAAGGAATGGGAACAGACCGCCAGCGGACTTAAGCAACGGGTGCGTGCGCTAAACTTGTTTATTAATGATGTGTACCACGAACAAAAGATATTTAAAGACGGCGTGGTGCCAGAATACCTGATTAAAGACTCTAAAAATTTCCGCCCCGAATGCGTGGGTATTACTCCGCCAAAAGGGGTGTGGGCGCATATTTGTGGCTGCGATTTAGTTCGCGATGAAGACGGCAAATTTTACGTACTGGAAGATAATTTGCGGGTACCTTCTGGCGTTGCTTACATGCTGGAGAATCGCGAAATAAGTAAGCGGGTATTGCCAGAGCTGTTTGAAACCAACAATATTTTGCCCGTCGATGACTACCCCGCAAAACTATTTAATATGTTGGCATCGGTGTCGCCACGCAAAGTTCGTCAGCCAGAAATCGTGATTCTTACCCCCGGTATTTATAACTCAGCCTATTTTGAACACGCTTATTTGGCCCAGCAACTGGGGGTTGAATTGGTTGAGGGTAGCGATTTATTTGTCGATACCGATGACTGCGTGTATATGAAAACCATTTCCGGTCTAGAACGGGTCGATGTGGTGTATCGCCGGATAGACGATTTGTTCTTAGATCCTGAAGCCTTCCATCCTGACTCCATTTTGGGGGTGCCGGGTATTATGCGTGCGTGGCAGGCGGGTAATGTGACCCTGGTGAATGCACCGGGCGCGGGGGTGGCCGACGATAAAGTGGTCTACGCCTACGTGCCTAAAATGATCGAATACTATTTGGGTGAAAAGGCGATTCTGCCCAATGTTGAAACCTATCTTTGCGATGACCCCGAACAGCTTAAATACGTGGTAGAAAATATCGAAAAATTGGTGGTTAAGCCCGCCAATGAGTCCGGTGGCTACGGCATGATGGTTGGCCCGCATGCGACTAAAAAAGAGCATGAAGAGTTTCGTAAGTTGGTACAGGAAAACCCTCGTAACTATATCGCCCAGCCAACCCTGATGCTGTCTACCGCGCCGGTGGTAACGGGGCCGGGTGAGGCCGAACCACGACATTTAGATTTGCGGCCCTTTGTTTTGCAGGGTACCGATTTAGCGGTAACTACCGGTGGGCTAACACGGGTGGCCTTGAAAAAAGGCTCACTTGTCGTTAATTCGTCACAGGGCGGTGGTAGTAAAGATACTTGGATCATCGCGGAAGGAGGCGCAAAATAATGATGTTATCTCGAGTTGCTGAGCGAGTGTATTGGTTTGCGCGTTATCTTGAACGCGTGGAAAGTATGGCGCGCTTGATTCAGGTTTATACCGGCTTATTATTCGACCTACCGAGAGACACGGGGATCAGTTGGCACAATCTGGTTATCGCCAGTGGTAGTCATGGCGAGTACAACCGTCGTTTTACCGTTCAGGACGAAAAACGAGTTGTAAAATTTTTGCTGGAAGATCTCAGCAACCCAAGTTCGCTGGCCTCGTCGCTGCGTATGGTGCGAGAAAATATCCGTACCACCAGAGACATCGTGCCGCAGGAGAGCTGGGAGCTGGTCAATGAATTTCAAATATATGTCTCAGACAATATTGCCCAAGGCCTCAACCGTCGTTATCGGCATGAGTTTCTTGAGGAAATCATTAAAACTTGTCAGCAGATTAATGGCTTGATTGCCGATACCATGCGCCGCGATGCAGCATGGCACTTTTTGAATATGGGCCGCAGTTTAGAGCGAGCAGACATGACCATCCGTATTCTGGAGGCTGGTGCGAGTATGTCCAGTGACCTTATTGAAAATGACACCAACCATGTTTTAGATGCGGTGTGGGGCAGCGTGCTGGGAACCTTAAATGCCACCATGCCTTACCGGCGGACGATGAAGGTTGCGGTGAATGGCGATGATTCAGCACGATTTTTATTGGAAGACACTCTGTTCCCGCGCGCGGTTAACTGCGGCTTATTAAGAATGCAAGATTCAGCCAAGCAGCTGCCATCTAGCGAGAACGTGGTGAGTTGTTTAGATAATTTTTTGAAAACGGTGACCAAGGGTAGTGATTACAGCGATGTGTCGGTGGGCTTTCCCGCCTACCTCACCGAGCTAGAAAAAAACTCGCTGGTGATTCATAAGGCTATTCAGGAGACGTGGTTTCAGCCAACATAATCAGTGTTATTAGGTAAATCTAGCAGCCGCATGGGTTTGCCCAGATTAGGGACTTACGGTAGTCTTCTCCATCGTGATTTGCTGTTGGTGGCGGTCGCGATTTCAGCCCCAACATGGTGCAAGATCGTGGTGTTGACGGTTTGGAAATCGCGGATGTGACCGTAGTGATATTCCTTTAATTCTGGGTATTTCTTTTACTCGACGCACGCTTTTGGCGCCACATCCATGTTAACTGAACGCTTTGTTTATAAACCGCAGCATGACCAATACGACGAGGTCATCGGAGCCGATGGCAATGTTCGCGAACATTGGCATTATCCTATGCGGGTACTTAATGCTATGGGGATGGATGCCCTGCTTGAACGGCAGCGCACCGCCAAGCGTATTCTTCGCGACGACGGTGCTAGCTATAGCCCCGGCGACCAGCTCAATGTTAGCCACACCTGGAGCCTAGATTTACTCCCCATGATCCTGTCGAGTCAGGAGTGGGAATCCATTGAAAATGCTCTTCGCGAACGCTCTGAGCTTCTTAATTTAATCCTGAGCGATCTTTACGGTGAGCGGACGCTTATCCACAACAAAGTCATACCGCCGGCAGCCATTTTTAGTCATCCAGGTTTTCTTCGCTCCTGCGATGGTATTCGTTTGCCTGGTGAGCATCAGCTTATATTTCATGCCGCAGATTTGGTGCGGTCGGCCAGTGGTGAGTGGTTGGTGATTGGTGACCGAACCCAAGCGCCATCAGGAACGGGCTACGCCCTAGAGAATAGAACGGTCTTGCGGCGGGTGATGCCTAGCTTATTCCGTGACGCCCATGTTCACCGGCTTTCAAACTTTTTTCTGCAATGGCGTCGTAAATTAGCAGAACTCAGCCCAACCAAAGACGCGCCATTAGTGGTGTATCTCACTCAGGGGGCCTTTAAAGAGAACTCCTTTGAAGACGCTTATCTTGCCAACTACCTAGGCTATCCTTTGGTGCAAGGGCGAGATTTAACCGTTCGCAAAGGCGCTTTATGGTTAAAGTCGCTGGATGGCCTGCGTAAAGTTGATGTTGTCCTTCGCAGAATAGACGACAGCGTGGCAGACCCTGTGGTGTCGCGGCAGAGTTTTGGGCAGGGAGTTCCCGGTTTAACGGAAGTGGCTCGCGCCGGTGGCGTTATTATCGCTAATCCGCTAGGTAGCGGCATATTAGAAAGTCCGGTGTTGGCTAAATACATGCCGGCAATTGCCCGCCATTTTCTTGGCCGCGACTTACGCCTGAGTTCGGTGCCAACTTGGTGGTGCGGTGATGCGGCAGACTTAGAATACGTTAAGGCCCATTTCGATGACTTGCTTATTCGCCATACCTGCCGGGTACCGGGTCGTCATAGCCAGTTTGTAGCGGAGTTAAATCCCCAAGAGCGCGCAGACTTATTGGCGAAGGTTTTAGCAAACCCTATCGATTATGTGGCGCAAAGCGCGGTGCGCCCCTCGCAAACACCGGCCTTAGATGGCAAGGTCTTTAGCAGCCGACCTTTGGTGATGCGCGGTTTTACCGTTGCCAGTGGCAGTTCTTACAGCGTTATGCCCGGTGGACTCACCCACATTGGCACCCACACCGACACCCAGCATATTGTTAGCCAGTACAGCGGCGGCAGCAAAGACACGTGGATTTTGGCGTCTGAGCCAGAAATAGAAGACAGCGTTTTCGAACCGGAAAAATTAGCGCGCCAGAAAATGGACCGCAACTTCAGTCTGCCTAGCCGTGTTATCGATAATTTATTTTGGTTTGGACGTTACGCAGAACGGGCGGAGTCAGGTTTGCGTTTGGTTCGAACCGTCTTTGAAGAACTCAATAGTATTGAACCCTTGTCGCCAGAAAACCGCCGCGTGCTGCTGTGCTCTGTTACCAAGGTTACTGGTACCTTCCCCGGTTTTACCGCGAAAGGTGCGGATTTTGAGACCCCAGAACACGAGTTACTCGACATTGTATCTAATCGCTCGCGGCCCGGCAGTATCGCCCATTGTCTAGAGGCTATTTTGCATTCCGCCGACGGTGTAAAAGAGCTGCTGTCTAACGACATGTTGCGCTTGGTAAACGACATCCGCGACGGCATGGAGTATTTGAACAAAAATCTTGAAAGTAGTTTGCAAGCCGCGCCAGAAGAATTGCTCGACCCGTTGATTACCAGTCTGTTGGCTCTGTGTGGTTTGAGTCAAGAAAGCATGGTGCGTAGTCGAGCTTGGCGGTTTATGGAAATGGGCCGACGCTTAGAGCGCGCGCAAAAAACGGTTGAACTGCTGAGCCATGTATTAGTGAACGACAAGGGCGATAGTCAGGGGGTTCCGTTATTAAAGCCGGTGTTGGCGAGCTTGGAATCGCGTATTGTTTATAAACGCTACTATCGCAGTGGCTACCGATTAGACAAGGGTATGGAGCTATTGTTGTTTGATCGTCAAAACCCGCGCTCAGTGATGTTTCAGTTAGAAAGTCTGCGTAGCCATTTGGAAGACGTAGAAGGCTCTAATAAAGGCGTTCAACTGAGTGACGATATGCGTTGTATTTTACGTGCAACAAATAATCTATTGCTCACGCCGCTAGAGGATATTGCCAAACGCGACGAGAAAACTGGTGATCATCTAAAACTAGGCGCATTACTTGAACAGTTAGACGCTGACCTGAAGGCGGCATCCCAAGCCTTGGCAGATCGTTATTTCGATCACGCTATGGGGCCGCAACCCGTTGAAATGAGTGGCAGAGGTGTTTCATGAAATATCGGGTAAGGCATTCAACCCGCTACGAATATGCCGATCAGGTGAATCAGGGATATAACGTCGCGTACTTAATTCCCCGCGAATGTAACGGGCAGCGGGTAAATTATAGTGATATTCGTATCATTCCTGCGCCGACGAGCAGAATTAAGCGTGTTGATTATTTTGGCAATGTAGTCTGCCATTTTACGGTAGAGCGACCACACCAATCCCTAGAAGTTATTGTGGATAGCGAGGTTGAAATCGCGCCATCTGAGCCGCGTTTACTGGGCGGGGGAACCACCTGCGCAGAAGTGTTGGCAGCCTTAAAATCAGGCAATGAATTAGAAGACATGTCCGCGACAGAGTTTTCCTTTAACTCACCAATGATTGCCACTAGTCCCCAGCTCGCTGATTTTGGCCGCGATCTATTTAGCCCCGAGCGGTCTTTTTTAGAGGCAGTGGGGGAATTAAATTCACGTATTTTTAAGGATTTTAAATACGATCCTGGCTTTTCAACGGTTGCGACCCCCTTAGTTGATGTACTAAAAAACCGTCGTGGCGTGTGTCAAGATTTCGCCCACTTGGCTATTGGCGTAATGCGCAGTCTTGGTTTTGCCGCCCGCTATGTAAGTGGTTATCTGGAAACATTGCCGCCGCCAGGTCAGGTTAAAATGCAGGGGGCGGATGCCTCGCACGCCTGGTTTGCGGTTTATATTCCGGGGGATGACTGGCAGGATTTTGACCCAACCAACGACGTAATGCCTGCAGATCAACATATAACAACCGCCTGGGGGCGAGACTACTCTGATGTGACTCCTCTAAAAGGCGTGGTGTTTGGCGGGGGTGGAAAGCAGATCTTGTCTGTGGCGGTAGACGTATCAAGGATTGAACTGGGTAATGCGGTTGGATTTAACACCGTAGCGCCGGCCCCCAGCCAAACTCAGAGTCAGTCGCAGACCTAGTGGCCGACGTAAGTCTTCTTGACGGTGATAATTTTATTTAAAGTTGAAGTATTAAAAACAAGTTAGATGTAGATTATCGACGGCTTTGCTGGACATCCTCGGCAAGCCAAGCTTTGATGAGAGACTGATACGGCATGTCTCTTTTGTTGGCTTCAACTTTAATGCTGTCTAGCAAGCCTTCAGGCAGTCTCAAAGAAATGGTCTTTGTTGAAGGCTTTAGGTTTGGCAAGATTGCGCGTTGCGCTTTACTCAAATCCAAGTATTCATTTGAATCATGGCTTTCCCAGAATTCGCGCTCTTCTTGTTCTGACTTAAAATTCGGTATTTTCTTAAGATTTTTCATAAATTGCTCTCTCCTTCCGGTGCATATCCCGTGCGGAAATTACACGAATCAGTGTGTCACCTTCCCGAAGGGTAAAAGTAATGTGCAGCTTTCGGTCATCATTGGTTTTGCCGTAAGCGTGGTATTTTGGTTGAACTCAGCACATTATAAAATACATATTTGGTCAAAATGCTAATAGGAGCAAGCACAGCGACAGCTTTTCCGTTTCGTTAGCTGCTCCGCTAAAAAGCGGTGTGTCGTGGTGTTAAATCTATAGCAATATATGAAGATTCCCTAGGTTTATAGCGACAAAAAGCAAATATCGACGTATTGTGCCGTCAGCAATTTTAATGGTCTGGGCGCTCTGTCCACATCCGATACTTTATCAAGGTCGTCAACGTGTCTAAGTTTTTCTTTAAAGGCCGCAAAGATGCGCGTCAAAGCCATATTAATCATGGTTATCAAAGCAAGGCGAATACTAAACCTGGCAGTAAAAAACATCCGCTGAATGTGGTGGTTACCACTGAGCTGCGCAAGCAGGAAGTGGAGGCGATGCTGAAGGAGGCGGGTTTGTATGCTGAGATCGAGGTCGATAGCAGCGAATCGGCGGTGGAAGATATTAGTGAGTTGACTGTGTTGTTAAGTATGAGCGGAACCCAGACCGTTGAAAAAACACCGGCTCGCAACGAGCCCTGTCATTGCGGCAGTGGTAAAAAATATAAGAAATGCTGCGGTGCGGCGTAGGCCTTATTTGGTGTTTTTACGGAGCTTGGCAGGCAGTTAAGCAAATCACTTATGATTGCGTCTGCTTTGCCTTCAAAATAGTTTGTTGATGCTCCGCTGATAGCGGCAATTTCGCAAAGGGGCTGATATTGCTGCCTCCGGTATTGCCGCTAGGTACTAAGCCAAATGCCGTTTTGGTGGAGGCGCCAATAATTCTAAATAGCTGTCCTAGCACTTCACGGCCATTTAATTGCCGCAAGCCCCACATCAACATTAGGCAGTGTACTTTGGTGTGTTGGTAGGTCGATTCTTGTCCCAGCACATGGGCATTTTCTAGATGCTTAAATTCCTGTTCTGGCTTGTTGGCACGTTTGGCGGCAGCGGCCAGGTCGAGTTCTTTGTTTACATGGGGTGTGATATTCCGTGTGAACGTCAGCATGGTGTAGTTCCTGCGATGGTGTTATTTAGCCACTCCTAAAATAATCTGATCGTTTCTCTAAAGCAATTTCTCTGTGCGGCGGTGTATCTCGTCTATCCGTGGGAGGGTGTTCGTCTATTAGGCGTACTATGATCAAGTATTTGTGGCTGATGTACTCCATGTCTTGTGATGAGTTTGATGCCTATCTAAATCGATAATAAAACAGAGAACGGAGCGGCTATGTTTTTGGGGAGCGAATGTATTGCGTTGGTGACCGGCGGGAGTCGTGGTGCCGGTAAGGGTATCGCTTTGGCGCTAGGGGATGCTGGCGCGACGGTTTACGTCACGGGGCGAACTCAGGTCGAAGGTGATGCGGCCTTGCCGGGAACGGTCTTCGCTACTGCTGAGGAGATTAATCAGCGTGGTGGCCGAGGAGTTGCGGTGATATGCGATCACGGAAATGACGACGAAGTGGCTGCTTTGTTTGCGCAGATTGAAGGCGATCACGGCAGGCTCGATATTCTCGTTAACAACGCTTTATGTGTTCCCGACGGTTTAACACTAGCCGGCCCATTTTGGGAAAAGCCATTAAACCTGCAAGATATTCTAAATGTGGGCCTGCGCTCTAGCTATGTGGCGGCGTATTACGCGGCTCCGTTATTAATTAAGCGCGGTGGCTTGCTGGTAAACACCTCATCACCCGGTGGCCGGAGTTATATGCACGGGCCGGCCTACGGTGCCGGCAAAGCCGGTGTTGATAAAATGGCACATGATATGGCCGTTGATTTTGAGCCACATCAGGTTGCTGTTGTTTCGCTGTGGATGGGCTTGCTGAAAACCGAGCGCACCCAAGCTGCGTTTGCGGCAGATCCTGATTTATACCGCGAAATGATGGCGATGGTGGAATCTCCCGAATTTACCGGCCGTGTTATCGCCGCCTTAGCGGCAGATAAGTTGCGTATGACACGCAGCGGTAAGGTCTATTTTGCTGCCGAGTTGGGTGCGGAATATGGATTGGCTGATACCGATGGTCGTTTGCCACCGTCGCCACGTTTGATGTTTGGTGATGAAACCCAATTCACAGACGTTGTTATTCAATAAGCGCGACGTTTGGGAATCATCTTAGCTAGTCAAAATAGCTGTCATCCGTTTGAGGTATTAGGGTGTATGGCCTAAGCCGGTAACATTGCTTGCAAATATAAGGTCACTGTTGGCGCGCAGCGTGACGCCAATTCAAACTTTAAAATCTGCAAAATTTGCTACTGGGGAAAATAATAATGGCAGCGATAGTCGCGGGTTTGCCCGAAGCACACTATGCAGATCTGCCTAATGGTCAGCGTCTGCATTATATCGACAATGGCAGTGGGCCGGTGGTGGTGTTTCTACATGGCAGCGGTAGTGGCGCCAGCGGTCATAGTAATTTTAAGTATAACTATCCGTATTTAGTTGAACAGGGATACCGAGTCATTGTGCCTGACCTTATTGGTTACGGCTATTCTGACAAACCTGACGATGTGCAGTATCACCTCGATTTTTTTGTCGAGTGTATCAAGCAGCTTCTCGACCATTTAGATGTGTCCGCCTGCGCCTTAATAGGTAATTCCTTGGGCGGTGCCATTGCCATTAAATTTACCTTAGATAACCCCAGCCAAGTCGAGAAACTGGTGTTAATGGCGCCCGGTGGTATTGAAGAACAGGCAGGCTATTTTCACATGCCGGGCATGCAGGTGATGAAGGAAGTATTCACTTCTGGGCCGATGGCGCCTGAGCGCTTAGAAGATTTCATTCGGCGTGGCTTGGTGTATGACGACAGCGTAGTTGACGAGCAGTTAATCAACGAGCGCTGGGGTATTTTTCAGCAGCAAAATAGTCAAGTTATCACCTCAATGGTGGTGCCCAATATGGCGGCTCGCTTGCATGAAATTAGCTGCCCCGTACTGGCCTTTTGGGGTGTGAACGAAAAAATGATGCCGGAAACGGGTATTCAAACTCTTGCTAAAAATTGCCCGAATATTCGTTTAACGCTGGTATCACAATGTGGCCATTGGGTAATGGTAGAGCACCGCGATATGTTTAATCGCAGCACCGATGATTTTTTGAGAAACGGCTAATGATGCACAAAGGATTGATTGAGTTACTAGGTGATGATTTGTATAAGGCCATGCGGACTTTTCGGCCATTGCAGCCTCTAGTTGAGCAGGCGCCAGATATCACTATTGACGATGCTTATTATATCTCTTTGCGGATGTTGGCGCGCCGTGTTGAAGATGATGGCGAGGTCGTTGTCGGCAAGAAAATCGGTGTGACCAGCAAAGTAGTACAAGACATGCTGGGTGTGCATCAGCCAGATTTTGGCTTTTTAACTGATGCCATGGCTTATCCAAATGGCGCGGATATTACGGTGGCCGGAAATTTAATTCAGCCTCGCGCAGAGGCCGAAATTGGGTTTAAGTTAAAAGCCGATCTACAGGGGCCGGGCGTAACTGAGGCCGATGTATTGGCTGCTACCGAATGTATTATGCCGTGTTTTGAAATTGTCGATTCGCGCATTAAAGATTGGAATATTCGGATTCAAGATACCATTGCCGACAACGCCTCTTGCGGTGTTTATGTCTTGGGCGATGCGAGTGCCGACCCCAATGAGCACGATTTACCTAATTTAAAAATTACCGTATGGAAGAACGGCGCCTTACTTAGCGAAGGCTTGGGTAGCGCGGTGCAGGGCAACCCGCTGACTGCGGTGGCGTGGCTGGCAAATACCTTGGGACGCTTTGGTATTCCCTTTAAGGCAGGCGAAGTGATTTTATCAGGATCCTTGGTACCGCTAGAGCCCGTCGTTGCTGGCGACAAAATGGAAATGGAATTACACGGTATTGGCAGGGCGTCAGTCCAGTTTGTATAAGGTGGGTTTTCCTGCTTTTTAATTAGAGAGTTCAACACAATGGCAGAAAAAATTAAGGCAGCAATTATCGGCCCCGGTAATATCGGCACCGACTTGCTCATGAAGGCATTACGCTCGGCGTTGATCGAGCCAGTGTGGATGGTGGGTGTTGATCCCGATTCGCCAGGTTTGTTACGCGCGGCTGAAATGGGTTTGAAGGTCACTGCCGGCGGTGTCGATGGCATGTTGCCTACGATGAAGGCGGATGGGGTGCAGATTTGTTTCGATGCGACTTCGGCCTATGTTCATGCTGAAAATTCCCGCAAGGTGAATGAGCAGGGTGCGTTAATGATCGACCTGACCCCCGCAGCCATTGGCCCTTATTGCGTACCGCCGGTTAATTTGAAAGACGCGCTTGCGGCGGGCAGCAGTAATGTAAATATGGTGACCTGTGGTGGGCAGGCGACCATCCCGATGGTTGCCGCGGTGTCGCGAGTGCAGTCGGTGAGTTATGGCGAAATTGTGGCGACGGTAAGCTCGAAATCCGTTGGCCCCGGCACGCGTAAAAATATTGATGAATTTACCCGCACCACGGCTGGCGCCGTAGAAATGGTTGGCGGTGCACGTAAGGGCAAGGCGATTATTGTCATTAACCCCGCTGAGCCGCCGCTGATTATGCGCGACACTATTCACTGCCTTACCGATGACGAGCCTGATCAGGACGCTATTCGCAAATCCGTTGATGACATGGTGGCCGAGGTACAAAAATACGTGCCGGGCTATCGTCTTAAAAACGGCCCGGTGTTCGACGGCAATCGGGTATCTATGTTTATGGAAGTCGAGGGGCTGGGGGATTTCTTACCCAAGTACGCCGGTAACTTGGACATTATGACGGCTGCCGGACTGCGCACCGCAGAAATGTTTGCTGAAGAGATGTTGGCTGGGCGCTTTTCATTGCCAACACTGGCGTCGGTCTAAGGGGATAGAAGCATGGATTTACGCGGTAAAAAAGTAGTACTACATGATATGTGCTTGCGCGACGGTATGCACGCCAAGCAGCACCAAATTTCTTTAGAGCAAATGAAGTCTATCGCCAAGGGCTTGGATGAGGCGGGTATGCCGCTGATTGAAGTAACCCACGGCGATGGTCTGGGTGGCTCGTCGGTCAATTATGGCTTTCCCGCGCATAGCGACGAGGAATATTTGAAAGCCGTGGTGGGCGTGGTAAAAAATGCCAAGATATCTGCGCTATTACTGCCTGGTATAGGCACAGTCGATCACCTAAAAATGGCGGCTGATTTAGGGGTGACGACAATTCGCGTGGCGACCCACTGCACCGAAGCGGATGTGTCTGAGCAGCACATCGGTATGGCGGCGCAAATGGGGCTGGATACCGTCGGCTTTCTTATGATGACCCACATGATAGAGGCCGAGCAGATAGTCGAGCAGGCCAAGCTTATGGAATCCTACGGTGCCAATTGCATTTATTGCACCGATTCAGCAGGTTATTTACTGCCTGACCAAGTGAAAGAGCGCATTGCCTTATTGCGCCGTGAACTGAAGCCAGAAACGGAACTAGGCTTTCATGCTCACCATAATCTTAGCCTTGGCGTAATGAACTCGCTGGTAGCGGTTGAGGCGGGTGCTAACCGCATTGATGGTTCAGTGGCGGGTTTGGGCGCTGGCGCGGGTAATACCCCATTAGAAGTGCTGGTGGCGGTAATGGATCGCATGGAGGTAAATCACGGTATTGATCTGTATAAAATTATGGATGTGGCCGAAGATTTAGTCACCCCTATTATGGACAACCCCATTCGTATAGATCGCGACTCTTTAACGCTGGGTTATGCCGGTGTGTATTCGTCATTCCTGCTGTTTGCCAAACGTGCGGCGGCGAAATATGGCGTGTCATCGCGGGATATTCTGGTTGAACTGGGGCGTCGGCGCACCGTGGGTGGCCAAGAAGATATGATCGAAGACCTTGCCTTAGACATGGCAAAGGCGCGCGGGCTAATTTAGCTAGGCAATTTGAGCTAGTCCACACCGGTTCATCTTAAAAGGCCTTCAATCGAAGGCCTTTTTTGTAAGCTTTTCTCGGTTATACTGGCGGCCCTAATAATTAATAAGGTTCATTTGCTGCCGTTATGCTTATTGATCCCGCCTTTGATGAAGTAATCGCAACAATTTACCAAGGCCCTTTAGAAGAGGAGCCATGGGAAGATTTTCTGTCAGTGCTGTGCAAGATGATGAGCGCAGTATCGGTGACGCTAGTATTAAATCAGCCATCTGAAAAAGGCCGTGGGGTATTGCGGGTGGTGGGGGGTAACCTCGAGTCGCTTGCTCGCTACCAAGAACGCCTATTTGCTATGGACCCTTTTCAATCACTGCGCCCCGGCGAAGTAAAAAGCTTGATGGAAATGGTTCCCGGGGAAGGCTGGTTAGATAGCGAACTCTATAAGTTGTGTATGAAACCTGCGGGCCTGTATGACTCGCTGGGCGTTGATATTGTGGTGCCCGGCGAAATGAATGCCGGCTTGCGTGTTGCTCGCGGTGAGCACTCCGCGAGTTTTGATCAGGCCGACCGCGATTTGATTTACGCGCTGGTGCCGCATTTAGAGCGCGCACTGCGTTTTCATGTCAGGTTAAATAAAGTTGAATCTGAGCGGGCTTTGTACGCTGGTGCGGTGGAAAGTTTATCATTAGCGACTATTATTCTTGATGAAAATGGTCGTGTGCTTAACTGCAATAGAATGGCTGAGCATCTGATTATTCGTGAGCCAGATGTTCGAGTTGAAGACGGCCAGTTGTTGTTGGGTGATCAGGCGACAACCAAGAAATTACAGCGCTTGATTAATCGAATATTGGAACATCGCAGCGGCGATGAGCCAACGGTGGTTGAGGCGATGAGAGTGCCGCGTGATGGCGACTTTTCTGATTTAGGCGTTATTGCACGCCCCGTGCCGGTAACAGAGTGGTCTGAAGGGAAGTCAGTGCCCACGGTGGCGATTTTTATTAGTGATCCGGAATACGGCGCAGAGGCACCTGTGGCGGTGATTATTCAGTTATTTGGCTTTACGCCGACTGAGGCGCAGCTCTCACTGCTACTGGCCGATGGCTTAAGTCTTGATGAGGCGTCTGCGGCTCTTGGCATGAGTCGCAATACCGCGCGCACACATCTGCGGTCGATTTTCTCGAAAACCGGTGTCAGCAGGCAAACGCTGTTGGTGCGGTTAATTCTGAAAAGCGTGGCACAGCTGGCAGACTAAGCTCAGTTGGCTGGTCGCATTCGTCGTTAGGGGGTGTGTGATGGCTATTTTGCAAAATAAAGTGGCGGTGGTAACGGGTGGCGGCCAAGGCGTTGGCGCCGGTATTGCCTTTGCGTTGGCGGCTGAAGGTGCAATCGTTGCGGTATTGGGTAGAACCTTAGCCACGCTAGAAGCTACTTGTTCAGAAATTCATCGGCGAGGCGGCGAAGCACAAGCCTTTGTCTGCGATGTTACCGTGGCGGAAGATATTGATGCGGCAGTATTAGAAATTGTCGATGAATTTGGTGGCGTCGATATTCTCGTTAATAACGCCCAGATCGTGCCACTTGGCAATCTCCTCGAAATCAACGAAGACGAATACCTAGACGGTATGGATTCTGGCCCTTTGGCAGCCCTGCGATTTATGAAAGCTTGTTACCCCTTTTTGCGCGGCGACGGCAGTATCGTTAACGTTGGAAGTTCTGCGGCCATGCGCTCAGACTCGTCGGGATTCGGGGCTTACGCTGCGGCCAAAGAGGCTACTCGCGCACTCAGTAGGGCTGCTGCCTGTGAGTGGGGTGACGACAATATTCGTGTTAATTGCATCATGCCTTTAGCAATGTCACCGGCCATGAGTCGCTGGGTGGAAAGCGGCGGGGATGATGTTGAGGACTTTTTGAACACCGTTCCTTTGGGGCGAGTGGGTGACTGTGAGGAAGATGTGGGTCGCGTTGTGGTGTTTCTATGCGGGCCGGATGCGGCTTATATCACCGGCCATACCTTGCCAGTAGACGGCGGTCAGGCCTTTTTACGCTGATTAGCTCCGCTAATTTGGTGTAGCAACGCAGTTTGGCGGTCGTTTGTATTGAATGAATGTGACGAAAAGTTTCCCTATCTGAATACCTCTCTGTAAAATCCGTATTTTTGTTATTTTCAGCGGAGCAGCGCAATGGGCAGAGCCTACCAAAACCGCAAAGATTCCATGGCCAAAACCTCAGATGCCAAGGCCAAGGTTTATAGTAAATACGGACGCGAAATCTATGTTTGTGCCAAAGCAGGTGGATTTGACCCCACTGGCAACTTGGCGCTACGCGGCATGATAGAGCGTGCTAAGAAAGATCAGGTGCCGACTCACGTCATCGACAAGGCAATTGAAAAGGCCAAGGGCGGTGCTGGTGAAGACTTCGCTTTAGCTCGCTACGAAGGTTACGGCCCGGGCAACTGCATGGTTATCATCGAATGCCTTACCGATAACCCTAATCGCACCTTCGGTGATGTGCGTTTATGCTTTACCAAAACTAAAAGTAAAATCGGCACCCAGGGCAGCGTCAGCCACATGTTTGATCACTCAGCGATTTTCGTATTTAGTGGCGAGGATGAAGAGGCAGCCTTAGAAGCGCTGATGGAAGCAGATGTTGATGTGGCGGATATTGAAAAAGAAGACGGGAAAATTTCTGTGTTTGCGCCTAATACCGACTATTTCAAAGCTAAGCAAGCCTTGATAGAAATGGGCGTTGCTGAATTTGATGTCGACGAAATTCAGTTCTTAGCCCAAAACACTGCCCCTGTCGGAGGCGATGATCTGCCGATGTTTGAAAAATTCATGGATATGCTTAACGATTTAGACGATGTGCAAAACGTTTACCACAACGCAGAATTGCCAGAATCGTAATTGTTTTTTTAGCTCAGCGTTCGCTGAGCTTTTGTGCCGCCCCAGTGTTGATGGCTGGGGTTAGGTCTTCTAAATCCTTCCTAATACGTC
This sequence comes from Zhongshania aliphaticivorans, assembly GCF_902705855.1. Taxonomy (GTDB): domain Bacteria; phylum Pseudomonadota; class Gammaproteobacteria; order Pseudomonadales; family Spongiibacteraceae; genus Spongiibacter; species Spongiibacter aliphaticivorans_B. The sequence goes on from NZ_CACSIJ010000013.1 coordinate 141,898, forward strand.
ATTTTATCTCAGCACTTGCTGTTGAATTATTCATCGCGTAATAACTGAGCCATTTGTCGGTGTTGACGCTGCTTTAGTGCAGGCTAAAAGCCTTATAAGCGCAATAAACCGGCAATAAAAAGCCGAGTATGTCACTCGGCTTTGGTGGGAGAGCTTTGGCAGTGAGGCTTATAGAATATCGCCAACTATCGGCAAGCCGCTCACTACGCCGCCAATAACGGGTAATCCGCCCACAAGAGGGATGCCGCCACCTAGTAGGCCGCCAACAACTGGCAATCCGCCGCCCAGTAAGTTGCCTCCTAATAAGCCGCCGATGACGGGTAATGTACCAACAATTGGTAAACCGCCACCCGTCAGGCTGCCGATCACTGGCAGACCGCCGCTAGTTAGGCCGCCGATTATAGGTAATCCACCGCCTGACAAGCTGCCAATTACAGGTAGTCCGTTAAGTAAATTGCCGCCCGCTAGGCCGCCAACCACCGGTAATCCGCTAAGTAAGCCGCCGCCCGCTAGGCCGCCGATTACTGGCAATCCGCCTAATAAGTCACCGCCCGCCAGACCGCCGACTACTGGTAGTCCGCCTAGTAAGTCACCGCCTGCTAGGCCACCAATTACTGGTAATCCACCAAGTAAGTTGCCGCCGAGCAGGTCGCCACCGAGTATGCCGCCGACTACAGGTAAGCCACTCAGCACACCGCCTACAATTGGTACTTGTGCTTGCGCAGTCATTGCAGAGCTAGCTATAACCATGCCGCCGAATAGAGCTTTCATTTTTTTATTCATGGTGAATCCTCGTTTTTCTATAAGACTAATAGTGTTTAGCGTTGCACTGAGTATTAAAGCTGTCATTGGTGAGAACTTGTCTCTCGGTGCGGAACAAGGTCATTCTGTCTTAAACATATTGATCTCTCAATGTGCGCCTATAGTGAAATGTTATTTTTGTGAGTTTGGTCTAGTTTAAAGTAATTATGTCGTGAATAATTGAATTAGTAGATGTACGTATTTTATAAAAAATATTCACTATTACACGTTGTTTATAGTTTGCGTAAGTTAATGTCACGTAATATATGCTCTGTAATTTAGGTGTTTTAAGGGTGGGGGCTTAGTTGATGGGTGTGGGATTTGTCTATGACACACTTTTGCTATTTAGGGAATAATAATATTTTAATAGAGTATTAACTTGGTTGGGTATAAATATTGATAACTATATAGGCGTATTTATTTAATTACTTGGGGTTTTTAGTAGTGTTGTTTTAAAGCGGTGAGGTTGATGTTTGGGGTGATGGGTGGTGGGCGATTGCAGATAACTAAGCGTGAAGTTTTAACGTCGATGTTTACGGTAATCATTGNGTGCTACGCCGATGGTCTTTTTGAATAGCCGAGAAAAATAATAGGCGTCGTCATACCCCACCGACGATGCAACCTGCTTTACCGACTGGCTGGTGCTGTCTAATAAATAGCAGGCTCGTTGAATTTTCATATTTATAAAATACTGGATCGGTGACTGGCCCGTATGTGCTTTAAACTTTTTGGTGAAATGGTATTTAGATAATTTGGCGCTGGCGGCCAAGTCATCTAAATTAAGCTGCCCATGGACATGTTCTTGCATCGTTGCGCGCAATCTTTCCCAGTTGAGTGCCGTCCCACTCTGCGGCCGCTGTTGGCGGACCAGCAGCGCTATGTAACTGAGCAGTGCTTGAAGCTGGTGTCCGCCTTGAATGAACTCTGCAAATTGATAGCCGCTACGTCTCAGCTCAGATAAACCATCAAATATCCGCACAACCCGTGGCTGCACCCCAATATTAAATGACGGCGTACTTAGCTGAATATGCTGATAGAAGTGATCGGCCAAGCTGCCATTAAAATGTAGCCAATAGATTGTCCACGGGTCTTTGGTGTCAGCCTTGTAGGCATGGGGGTGATTGGGCGGCAGCAGAATAATATCGCCGCTGCGAATGCGGTAGCGTTTGTCGTCGCACATTAATGTGCCTTTGCCATCTATGCAGTAAATAAGTAGGTAGCTGTTTTCCTGCTGACGGTGCATGCGGTGGCCGAATGCGGCGGGGTAATAGCCCATCGCGATGGGGAATAGCCCCTCGGTTAAGGGGTGTCCCGCTAATTGAGTTTGTACAAATTGCGGCGTAAGAAAGCGAATTCCAAGCGGGGGGAGTGGCCAATCCGAGGTAATTGACATTTTAAGCCTTTGTTAAATATAGATATTTTGTATTTTTTAAATGAAGAAATACGCTTGCTTGCTTGCGCAATATAGTCCATCAAGTCGGCAATATAGTCAATCCTACCCCCTGCAGGGATGTGTTTATATAGTTGCCCTGTTTATGCGCATGCAGCAAATGCTGAATGCACTATTGTTAGCCACAAAATAACCCGGAGAAATACCATGGCCGCTGAAACCGCCGTAGCCACTACTGAAGAGGCAATTTTTGTACAGTCTCTAATTGAGCGTTCACGCAAAGCGCAGGCTCAGATCGCGAATTACACCCAAGAGCAGGTTGATGAGTTGATTGCTGCCATGGTGTGGTCTGTTGCACGTCAGGACGTGGCTGAGAAAATTGCTAAGTTCACCGTAGAAGAAACTCAGCTGGGTAATTACGACGGCAAGTTCCTTAAAATTTTTAAGAAAACCCGCGCGGCCTTATTCGATATTATCAATGACAAGTCAGTGGGTGTTCTGGAAGAAGACAAAGAGCGCAACATCGTTAAAATCGCTAAGCCTGTTGGTGTTATCGGTGCTCTAACGCCGTGTACCAACCCAGAGGCGACGCCAGTCATTAAGGCGATTTCTGCAGTTAAAGGTCGTAACTCTATTATTGTTGCACCGCACCCACGCTCTAAGCTAACTAACAAAATGATCTGCGACTTGATGCGCGAGGCACTCAAAGCCTGCGGCGCGCCAGAAGATTTGGTTATCTCTATGGATAGCCCATCTATGGAAGGTACAGCAGAGCTAATGAAACAGTGCGACCGCATTTTAGCTACTGGCGGCGCGCCAATGGTTAAATCTGCTTACTCAAGCGGCACCCCCGCATTGGGTGTGGGCGCGGGTAACGCGGTTATCACGGTAGATGACACGGCTGATCTGGACGAAGCGGCTGAGAAAATCCGCATTTCTAAGACCTTAGATCTGGCGGCATCATGCTCTTCTGATAACGCCGTTATCGCCTTTGAATCAAATGTAGAGGCCTTGCTTGAAAAGCTTCAAGCGCAGGGCGGTTACATTTGTAATGCAGAAGAAAAAGCGAAATTACAGGGCATTATCTGGGAAGACGGTCACATCGCCGCCCGTATTGTTGCTCAGCCTGCAACTGTACTAGCTGAAATGTCGGGTATTGATCTGCCCGAAGGCAAGACTTTCTTCATCGTGCCAGAAACGGGCGCAGGCCCAGAGCACCCATTCTCTGGCGAAAAAATGTCAGTGGTAATGGCCTTCTACACGGTGAAAGACATTGATGGCGCGATTGCCATGACCAACGCCATTCAAGCCTACCAAGGTCAAGGCCACTCTTGCGGTATTTACTCGTACAGCGATGAGAACATCATGAAGTTCGCTTACGCGACCAAAACTTCACGGGTGATGGTTAACCAGCCACAGGCTCCGTCTAATAGCGGTAACTTGTGGAATGGTATGCGTCAAACCTTCTCGCTAGGTTGTGGTTCTTGGGGTGGTAACAGCACCAATAACAACATTACATGGCGCGACCTGATCAACGAAACTTGGGTATCTAAGCCATTAGCGGTGACCAAAGTGATTCCGTCTGACGACGTATTGTTTGGCAAAGTGATGGATAAATTCAAGTAAGACGTCGCGTGCAAACGCCGCAGTGATTGCGGCGTTTTGCATTATTTGGTGTAAATAAAAAGAGAACAACATGGACTTTAACCTTTCTGACGATCAAAAAGCGTTCGCCGAAAGTGCGCGGTCATTTGCTGACGGCGTGTTCAAGCCAAATGCGGCCCAATGGGACGCTGAACATATTTTTCCTAAAGATGCGCTAAAACAAGCCGGTGAGCTGGGCTTTATGGGTATGTATACCCCTGAAGACGCGGGTGGCTTGGGTATGAGCCGCTTAGATACCAGCGTGATTGTTGAAGAGCTGGCGCGGGGCTGTACCTCTACCGCCGCGTTTTTGACCATTCACAATATGGCGACCAGCATGGTCGGCACCTACGGTATGCCTGCCTTAATTGAAGAGTGGTGTGGTGATTTGGTGATGGGTGAGAAGCTGGCTTCTTACTGCTTAACCGAGCCCAGTGCTGGTTCAGATGCGGGAAGCCTACGCAGTACTGCCCGCGCCGATGGTGACAACTATATTGTTAACGGCAGCAAAATGTTTATCTCCGGCGCTGGCTCAACTGACCTGCTGGTCGTGATGTTGCGCACGGGTGCTGATGGTCCTAAAGGCATTAGCGCCTTTGCGATTCCGGCTGATGCACCGGGCGTAAGCTACGGTAAAAAAGAAGAGAAAATGGGCTGGAATAGTCAGCCGACTCGTACCGTGAGTTTTGAAGACGTGGTAGTCCCTGCTGCCAATATGCTTGGTAGTGAAGGCCAAGGTTTTAAGATTGCGATGAAGGGTTTGGATGGTGGTCGTATCAATATTGCCACCTGCTCCATAGGTACTGCCCAAGCCGCTCTTGAGGCGACCATTGAATACGTGAAAGAGCGTAAGCAGTTTGGTCAGGCAATTGCGGACTTCCAAAACACCCAGTTTAAATTGGCCGATATGACCACTGACTTAGTGGCTGCGCGGCAGATGGTGCGTTTGGCTGCCTTCAAACTTGATAGCAGCGACCCAGAAGCCAGTACCTACTGCGCGATGGCAAAACGCTTTGCTACCGATGTGTGTTTTAACATTTGTAACGACGCCCTGCAGTTGCACGGCGGTTATGGTTATATTAAAGAATACCCGCTGGAGCGGCATGTTCGCGATAGTCGTGTGCATCAGATTCTGGAAGGTACGAACGAAATTATGCGGGTCATTATTGGCCGACGTTTATTAATAGATGGCGCCTTGGAGGTGATTAAGTGAGCAACTACAGTCCCACAGAAAAACTAAAAGTAGAGATCATTGACCACACTGCTTTGATTACTATCGACAATCCCGGTGCAAATACGTGGGACTCTGAATCTTTAAGCGGTATGCGCGAGTTGATAGCCAATCTAAACGCTGACAAAAATATTTACAGCTTGGTTATTACTGGCGCTGGTGAGAAATTCTTCTCAGCGGGCGCAGATTTAAAAATGTTTGCCAGCGGCGACAAAGCCGTGGCGCAAGACATCGGTTTGAAATTTGGCCAAGCTTTTGAGGCCTTGGCTGATTTCCGCGGTGTATCTATTGCGGCAATCAATGGCTTTGCCATGGGTGGCGGTTTGGAGTGCGCCTTGGCCTGCGATATCCGCATTGCTGAAGCTCATGCACAAATGGCTTTGCCAGAAGCGAAAGTGGGCTTATTACCTTGTGCTGGCGGTACTCAGCGTTTGACTGCCTTGGTTGGTCCCGGTTGGGCGAAGCGCATTATTTTGTGCGGCGAGCGTATTAAAGCCGACAAAGCATTGAGCCTAGGTTTGGTTGAGGAAGTGGTCGAATCAGGTACTGCTAAAGCCGCGGCCTTGGCCTTGGCTGCACAGGTTGCCCAGCAGAGTCCTGTTTCAGTGACCTTCTGTAAGGAGCTGATTCACTCGCCGCGCGAAGCGGTTATGCCACAGGGCTTGTTGCTGGAGCGCGAGCGCTTCATTCAGTTGTTTGACACCTTAGATCAAAAAGAAGGCGTGAATGCCTTCCTTGAAAAACGCAGCCCAGAGTGGAAGAACGCGTAATGGAAGCGCATGTAGAAGAAGTTTTATTTGAAGAGCGTAAGTCGGCGAGTGGTCCTGCAGTGGGTGTTATTACCCTGAATGTAGAAAAAACGCTGAACTCGCTCACCCTGAACATGGTTGAGCTGATGCTGCTGAAGCTCCGCGAATGGCGCGAGCGTAGCGATATTGCCTGCGTCTTTATTCATGGCTCAGGCCAAAAAGCACTGTGTGCTGGTGGTGACGTTCAGGCTTTATATAAGTCATCTATTGAGCAGCCGGGCGGTCCTTGCGAGTACGCAGAAGCGTTTTTTGAGCAGGAATATCGTGTTGATTACTTGCTACATCAATTCGACAAGCCGGTCATTGTTTGGGGTCACGGCATTGTCATGGGTGGCGGCATGGGTGTGTTTGCGGCGGGCAGCTATCGGGTTGTCACCGAAAGAACCCGTCTTGCTATGCCAGAGATCACTATCGGTTTATACCCCGACGTAGGCGGTAGCTACTTCTTAAACCGCATGCCAGGGAATGCGGGTTTGTTTCTGGCCTTAACTGGCGCGTCGTTTAATGCTGCAGATGCGGTGTACCTTGGTTTGGCCGAAGGCTTTATTGAGCATGAGTACGCAGGTGAAGTCTTGAATGCGCTGACTGATGCTGTTTGGTCTACCGGCGTGGCTGAAAACCAAGAACGTGTTTTTGATTTGATGAATGGCTTTGCCGCTCGTTCTAAAGCGGCATTGCCGGCTGGGAATGTCGAAGCCGCAGCAGTAGAAATAGAACAGTTGTGTACTGGTGAAGACGATCTAGCGGTGATTAACAACATTATCGCCGCCCAGTCTGAAAATCCGTGGATACAGAAAGCTGCCGCGACCTTGGCATCGGGTTCGCCGCTGAGTGCTCGCTTGATTGCCGAGCAAATTCGCCGTTGTAATGGCCTGAGTCTGAAAGCGGCTTTTCAAGCTGAAGCGCTGCTATCGACAACCATTATTCGCCAGCCAGAATTTGCTGAGGGAGTTAGGGCCTTGCTAATTGACAAGGACAAGAACCCCGCATGGCAGCATGCGTCGCCAGCAGATGTGCCACAGGCATTAATTGAGCAGCATTTTACTGCGCCGTGGCCAGAAAATCCGCTGCACGATCTTTAAGGGATCGTGTGGCAAGTATTTGTAGAACGTTTAGTCGCAGGTTTTGAGGCGGTTTCGGTCGTCTCATTTTTTATATAAAAAGGGCGCCCATGTGGGCACCCGCAGTCTAATAAACAGGTGAGTATTATGGCTAAGGTAGCGTTTATTGGTTTGGGTAATATGGGCGGGCCAATGGCTGCCAATTTGGTCAAGGCCGGTCACCAAGTGACGGTATTTGATTTGGTAGAAGCGGCGATGGACGCGGTTGTTGCTCAGGGCGCAGGCAAAGCTGCCAGCGCACTTGAGGCGCTAGCGGGTGCAGATACCGTTATCACAATGCTACCCGCTGGTAAGCATGTTGCAGGTTTGTATTTGGGTGACGAAGGCCTTATTGCCAAAGCAGCAGACGGCACCCTGTTTATGGATTGCAGTACCATTGATGCAGACACCGCTCGCCGTGTTGGCGAAGCGGCGGCTGCACGTGGCCTGCAAATGATCGATGCACCTGTGTCTGGTGGTGTCAAAGCGGCGCAAGCCGGTACCTTGGCCTTTATGTGTGGCGGCAGTGCTGACGGCTTTGCCCGTGGCAAATTGGTGTTAGAAGGTATGGGTAAGAATATCTTCCACGCGGGTGATCACGGCGCCGGTCAAATCGCCAAGATCTGCAACAACATGTTATTAGCTGTGCACATGGTTGGCACCGCTGAAGCGTTGCAATTGGGTGCTAACAACGGCCTAGATCCTAAAGTGCTGTCAGAAATTATGCTGAATAGCTCTGGTAAAAACTGGTCCTTAGAGAACTACAACCCATATCCAGACGTTATGCCAACGGCACCGGCATCAAACGATTATAAGCCGGGCTTTATGGTTCAGCTGATGCTGAAAGACCTTGGTTTGGCGATGGAAAATAGCCTAGTTACCCAGAGTTCAGTGCCTATGGGTTCATTGGCGCGCAGCCTTTACGCTTCGTTCTCATCTAAGGGCAATGCTCAGCGTGACTTCTCCTCAATATTAGAAATGTTCCAGTCTTAATATTGCGGTGGGAGGGGGCCGTTGTCGTCCCCTTAATAAACGTCTTTACCCAGTTCCTTTCAAGTAAGATCTTTGGCGGTACCTGTTTCGACGGGTACCGTCTTTTTTTTTGTTTGTCATTCTGTATTTTTGTTGCTGCTACTTTGTGGCACTGTGATGTATTGCTTGGTGTATCTGAGGTATCCACTCTGTCTATGTCTGAAGTTGTGTCGTCCAGTGTTGTGCTTATCGGTATGCCGGGAGCGGGAAAATCCACTATTGGTCAGGCACTGGCATTGCGCCTTGGCGTCGAATTTGTCGATACCGATCGGCTCATAGAGCAGCGGGAAGGGCGGAGCCTGCAGGCGATGCTCGACGCTAGTGGCTACCAGTATTTGCGGGCTATCGAGGCGGATGTATTGCTGAGAAATGACTTCGTCAATAAAGTGGTAGCGACGGGCGGCAGCGCGGTGTACAGCGATGCCGCAATGATGCATTTACGACGTTTTGGCCCCTGTGTTTTTATTGATATATCTCTGTCAGCCATTGAGGATCGTGTGCAAAATTTTGCTGAGCGCGGTATTGCCGGTCCGCCAGGGCAGGATTTGCAAGGCGTTTACAGCGAGAGACTGCCTTTATACCAGCGCTATGCCGATATTACCGTTGATGGTGCCGGCCTAGATGAAGCAAGCTTATTGGTTGAGGTAGAGACCGCGTTGGCGGCTTATACTCGCTCAGGGGTGTAAGGGTTGGCAGCGCTGAGGTAAGCTATGACTATGTAGTTTTCTCTAAGTGGCGGCGGATATCGATTGCTGTTGCGCCGAGTCAAAACCCGAGTAGCGAGTCGCAATACTAATAAGGAATAGTGAGTGTAATGCCTGTAAAAGCCTACACCAGCATTGAAATTTGCAAAGAAGATCTAAAGTTCTCCGGCGCCCACTTCACCATTTTTTCTGCTACTGACCGAGAGCGTTTACATGGCCACAACTTTAAGGTCAGCCTGCTAGTAACGGCGGATGTTGGTGACAATGGCATGTGCTTTAGCTATGTGGAAATAAAGTCCCGCCTGCGCAAGTTGTGCGCTCGTCTTGATGAATACACGCTGTTACCCGCCGAATCGCCGTATATGCGAGTTGTCGAACGCGGTAATTTTTATATTGCTGAATTTAATGGTGAAGAGATCCCGTTTTTACAATCGGATACCTTGGTGTTGCCAGTTCGCAATACCACGGTCGAGGAGTTTGCGCGGTATTTATTAGAGCTGTTACTGACTGATGCGCCGTTTATAGAGGGCAACGAGATTCGCGAACTAGTGATGAAGGTGTCGTCGGGGCCGGGGCAATGGGGCTCGGCGAGTTGGACGCGCGACTAGCCGCCTGCGGCTAGCACTGCATTTAAGTAAAATCCAAAAGGGTGTGCGTCCGCTTGCCGGCTATGGTCGGTCGCGTCCACCTGTCAGTTTGATTCGTAAATATATTACTAGCTGGGAAAATGTCATGAGCAAAGTTTTGATATTGAGTGGTGGCAGCCAAGGTATTGGTTTTGCGACCGCAAAACGCTTTCTTGCTGAGGGCTATCGCGTTGTAAATCTATCTCGTCGGGCTATCGACTTGGCGGGTGCCGAGCACATTGGCGTCGATATGCAAAAGCGTGATTGGCTGGATAATTGCATTAACGACTTAGAGGCCGTAGCTAAAGACGCTGACGAGTTAGTGTTGCTGCATAACGCCGCTCGCCATGACAGCGATACAGTGAGAGATTTGTTGGTAGAAAACTTCGCTGATGTGCTACAAGTGAATTTAGTGGCACCGCAGCAACTGAACACCTTACTGATTCCGCTAATGAAACCAGGGTCGGCAATTTTGTATATGGGATCTACACTAAGTGAGAAAGCTGTCGCGGGCTGTGCATCATACATAGCGAGTAAGCATGGGGTGGTGGGCTTGATGAAGGCGACAACCCAGGATTTGATTGGTCGAGGTATACATACTGCCTGTATCTGCCCCGGGTTTACCGACACCGCGATGTTGCGGGGGAATCTTGGTGACGATCCCGTTGTGATGGCGGCGATTACGGGTATGGTCAGCTACGGTCGCTTGATTGATCCCACTGAGATTGTCGACACAATATGGTTTTGTGCACAGAGCCCGGTCATTAATGGCAGCGTGCTGCACGCCAATCTGGGGCAGATAGAGCGCTAGGATTAGCTCATAGAGCCAAGATAACGCCGCGGGCATACGCACATCGTGTGCGAAAATAGGTAGTATCCAAGATAGAGAATTTTTGTGATTCACACGATTATTTTTACCGTGATGCGACACAGTTCCGTTTTGAGATATCGTAATTTTTTATTAATAATTTTATCTAAATTATTGATAAACCAGCTGGATGACAGTTACGTATCAGAGTAGAGTAAAGTAAAGATGCTTGCACACTTTTAAGGCGCTCTGAATAGGTCGGCTAATTAGGTCATTCTCGGCGTCAAAGTACAGCACAGAGGAGATTGCAAAGATGGGCATACTTGAGAATGTTCGTGAGCAATACCTAAAGGGGCGTGACGAAGAAATGTCCCTAGAGGCCTACCTTGACCTATGCCGTCAAGACCCACTTGCTTACGCAACCCCCGCTGAGCGTATGCTTGCCGCAATAGGCGAGCCTGAGTTGATCGACACCCGCAAAGATCCGCGCTTATCCCGAATATTTTCTAATCGTCTTATCCCTCGCTACCCCGCGTTTGAAGAGTTTTATGGGCTTGAAGATGTTATTGCGCAAATAGTCGCTTTTTTCAAACATGCTGCGCAGGGCTTAGAGGAGCGGAAGCAGGTTCTGTATCTGCTTGGTCCGGTTGGCGGTGGTAAATCATCGATTGCCGAACGCTTGAAAAAGCTGATGGAAGCTGCACCGATATACGCTATTAAAGGCTCGCCAATTAATGAGTCGCCGCTGGGGCTATTTGATCCGCTACGTGACGGTAAACAGTTAGAAGAAGAGTACGGCATTCCCCAGCGTTACCTTACCGGCTTGTCCTCGCCTTGGGCGATAAAACGCCTAGAAGAGTACGAAGGTGATTTGTCGAAATTCCGAGTGGTAAAAATTCAGCCTTCGGTCTTGAAGCAAGTTGCGGTGACCAAAACAGAACCTGGCGACGATAATAATCAGGATATCTCTACCCTTGTGGGTAAGGTCGATATTCGTAAATTAGAAGCGTATGCGCAGGATGATCCAGACGCCTATTCCTATTCAGGTGGCTTGTGTCTCGCGAACCAAGGTTTACTTGAATTTGTAGAGATGTTCAAAGCACCCATCAAAATGCTGCATCCCTTATTAACAGCGACTCAAGAGGGTAACTACAAAGGCACTGAGGGCTTTTCGGCCATCCCATTCCAAGGGGTGATTCTTGCCCACTCCAATGAGTCGGAATGGCAGAGTTTCCGTAACGACAAACACAATGAAGCGTTTCTAGACCGCGTTTATATTGTGAAAGTGCCTTACTGTTTGCAGGTGTCTGAAGAAGTAAAAATTTACCAAAAATTGCTACGCCATAGCTCGCTCTCTGCTGCGCCTTGCGCGCCGGGAACCATGGAAATGCTAGCGCAGTTTTCGGTTTTATCGCGTCTTCACGAGCCAGAGAATTCCAGTATTTACTCTAAAATGCGGGTCTATGATGGCGAGTCCCTAAAAGATACTGACCCCGCTGCCAAGTCCTTCCAAGAGTATCGTGACTACGCGGGTATCGACGAGGGCATGAACGGCATGTCGACGCGGTTTGCATTTAAAGTGTTGTCGGCGGTTTTCAACTACGACAATTCTGAGATTGCCGCTAACCCAGTGCATCTAATGTACGTACTAGAACAGCGTATTCTTCGTGAGCAATTACCAGAAGACACCCAGCGCGTGTACCTAGAGTTTATTAAAGGTTGGCTCGCGGTGCGTTACGCAGAATACGTGGGTAAAGAGATTCAAACCTCGTATTTGGAATCGTACTCAGAATACGGTCAAAACATATTTGATCGCTATGTGACCTTCGCCGATTACTGGATACAGGACGAGGATTATCGCGATCCTGAAACCGGTGCTATTTTTGACCGTGGCACTTTGAATGGCGAGCTTGAAAAAATCGAGAAGCCTGCGGGTATCGCTAATCCCAAAGATTTCCGCAACGAGATTGTTAATTTTGTGCTGCGAGCACGGGCGCAAAATGAAGGCCGCAATCCAAGCTGGACCAGTTACGAAAAATTGCGTGAAGTGATTGAGAAGAAAATGTTCTCTAGCACAGAGGAGTTGCTCCCGGTTATTTCCTTTAATGCCAAGGCTTCGGTTGAAGATAAACAGAAGCACGAAAACTTTGTTACCCGAATGGTGGAGAAAGGATATACGCCTAAACAAGTGCGTTTGTTGTCTGAGTGGTATCTGCGGGTCAGAAAGGCAGGTTAATTATACGACCGTTTGTAGAAGGGGCGTACTATGTCAATGATTATTGACCGCCGCCTGAATGATCGCAACAAAAACGCGACGAATCGCCAGCGGTTTATCAAGCGGTACAAAGAGCAATTGCGACGGTCTGTCGCAGATATTGTGGCCGACCGATCCATCACCGATATGTCTCGCGGTGGCGAGGTTGGAATTCCCGTAAAGGACATTTCCGAACCGAGGTTTCGTATCGGTCGTGGTGGCGACCGAGAAATGGTACACCCCGGCAATAAGGAATTTAATACCGGCGATATGATTGCCAAACCTAAATCTGGCGGTGGTGGCGGCAGCGGTTCTGGTGGTGAAGGCCAAGGAGAGGACGGGCAAGATAATTTCATGTTTACTCTTTCTAAAGAAGAGTTCATGAATCTGTTTTTTGACGACCTCGAACTTCCTCGTCTGGCGCGAACCGTGCTGGGCGATTCTCAGCAATTTACCTATCGTCGTGCGGGTTATACGCCGAGTGGCGTTCCGGCTAATCTGTCGGTGCCACGCTCAGTTAAAAATGCCATGGCGCGCCGTATTGCATTAACTGCTCCGCTTAAGCGCGAGCTCGAGGAGCTGAAAACCTCCGGTGCTGACGTAGCCGAGATCGATGCACTTGAAAAAAGAATTGCACGTATTCCCTTTCTGGACGAATACGATCTACGGTTTCGTCATCGCGTAAAAGAACCCAAGCCTATTAGTCGAGCTGTGATGTTTTGCTTAATGGATGTTTCCGCCTCGATGTCGGAGAAAAAAAAGGATTTGGCAAAGCGGTTTTATACTTTGTTATACCTTTTCTTAAGTCGAAAATATGAAAAGGTTGAGCTGGTATTTATTCGCCATACCTCAAATGCCGAAGAAGTCGACGAACACGCTTTTTTCCACGACCCACAAACCGGCGGCACAGTGGTCATGTCGGCGTTGGATTTGATGATAGAAATTCAGCGTGAACGCTACTCACCTAATGAGTGGAATATATACGCCGCTCAAGTGTCAGATGGCGATGCGTTTGGAAGTGATCCACAACGCAGCGCGATGAGATTGAGCAAAGATATTCTGCCTTGGTGTAAATATTTTGCCTACGTTGAAGTACCGGACAGTCCTTCTACTATTACCCCTTTGGCCGCTGCGTATAGTCAGATTCGGAATGAAACCTTTGCAATGAGTACCGTCATGGATCGCAGCGATGTGTATCCAGTCTTGCGCGAACTGTTTCATAAGGAGTCTGCATGACAACAGTGAAAAGAAAGAAGACTATTTTATCCCACGGTGGTGATTGGGATTTCGAACTCTTACAGCGCTACGACAAGGAAATTTCTGCCATTGCCAAGGAGTATGGCCTTGATACCTATCCTAATCAGATAGAGGTTATCGCGTCTGAACAAATGCTAGATGCCTACGCTTCTGTCGGTTTGCCAATCAGTTACAGTCATTGGAGCTACGGCAAGGAATTTATACAGAACGAAGAAGCGTATCGGCGTGGCATGCGGGGCTTAGCTTACGAGCTGGTAATCAATTCCGACCCCTGTATCGCCTATTTAATGGAAGATAATAGTCTGCCGATGCAGGCGCTGGTTATTGCCCATGCCTGCTATGGTCACAATTCCTTTTTTAAAGGCAATTACCTGTTTAAACAGTGGACTAGCGCAGATGCGATAGTCGATTACATGGTATTTGCACGGAAGTATATTTTTGACTGCGAGCAGCGCTACGGCGAACAGCGTGTAGAGGAGACCATTGATGCCTGTCACGCGCTAATGGATCACGGTGTTGATCGTTTCCATCGGCCGTCGCCACTGTCGGCAGAAGACGAACTGCAGCGTCAGCACGAACGCGAAGAGCATGCGTGGACGCAGTACGATGATATATGGCGCACGCTTCCCCAAAAGACGGTGGATAAAGCCGGCGCTAAAAAGAAAAAGCGAACCTTTCCGCCTGAGCCACAAGAAAATTTATTGTATTTTGTCGAAAAGTACTCGCCAACACTGGAGCCGTGGCAGCGCGAAATTGTCAGAATCGTTCGCAAGCTCGCTCAGTATTTCTATCCCCAGGGTTTAACTAAAGTGATGAACGAGGGCTGGGCAACCTTTTGGCATTACACCTTGTTGAATACCATGTACGACCGCGGGCTGGTTGATGACGGCTTTATGTTCGAGATTTTGCAGTCTCATACCAATGTGGTCATGCAGCCGGGTTTTGATCACCCTGGCTATTCGGGTATCAATCCCTATGCCCTAGGTTTCGCAATGATGCGTGATATACGCCGAATTTGTGAAGAGCCAGACGATGAGGATCGGGCGTGGTTTCCCGATATAGTGGACAAAGATTGGCGCGAGGTGCTCGATTTCGCCATGCGCAACTATAAGGACGAGTCGTTTATTGCCCAGTATTTGTCGCCCAAATTGATTCGTGAATTTCATTTGTTTGCGATTGCCGACAAGCATAAAGAAGATCACCTAACCGTTGAAGCTATTCACAATGAGGCTGGTTACCGTGAAGTGCGGCGCTTGCTGTCAAAGCAATATAATCGTGATGTGCTGATTCCCGATATTCAAATATTGCGTTACGAGCACATGGGGGATAGATCATTGGTTCTGCGCTATAACCAGCTTCGCGAGCGACCATTAACCGACGATGCGAAGGAGGTATTGAAACATCTCAGCCGCCTGTGGGGATTTACAGTTACGATGGAGGTGTTTGAAGAGGGGCGTGGTGTGGTCGACAAAGTAGAAGTAAGTCCTGCCTGATTTTTTGCCACCACATACTGTGGTGGCAAATAACTGTACTGCACAACGGTGTGTTTTAGATTAATTGCCCTCAAATTGCGCAGTTGTTTTATTTAAGAAGGCATTTAGTGCACGTTGATGATCTTCGGTGTGATGGCATTGGCCCTGAACATCAGCGCATACATCGAGAAAATCCCCAAGCTCTTGTCGCTGTGCCAACTTCATTAAGCGCTTAGTTGCCCGCAGGGCCTGCGGTGGTTTACTGGCGTATTCACTTGCGTAGCGTTCGGCGGTAGTGAGCAGTGTTTCTTTTGGTACACATTCAAGTAACAGTCCGAGTTTGAGTGCTTCGGCGCTGTCGATGATGCGTCCGCTAAAAGTGAGTTCGGCCGCGCGTTGGTAGCCGACTAAGCGTTGCAGAAACCATGCACCGCCATCGCCGGGAATGATGCCAAGGTTGATGAAGGTTTCGCCAAAGCGAGTCTGCTCACAGCCAATACGAATATCCGCCATGCAGCAAAGGTCGAAGCCGGCGCCGACTGCCGCGCCATTAACGGCGGCAATGGTGATGATTTCTGCGTTATGCATGGCGTGGGATATACGTTGAATCCCGTCTTTATAGCTGGCGCTAATTTCGGTGGCGCTACCGCCAAACATTCCCACTTTGTCACGCATATCTTTGATGTTTCCGCCTGCGCTAAATGCGGAGCCCGCACCGGTAATAATCAGGCAAGATATCTCTTTGTTTGCGTTTGCCCATTCTATGGTGGCGCATAAATCATCAATGAGTGTGGTTCCGGTTAGCGCATTGCGAACGTCGTCGCGCTCAAAGCACAGGGTGGCGTAACGATTGGTGACAGTAAGTGTGGCGTCGCAAAGTATTGGTTGGGCAGGCATAGGAGGTGGATTCCGAGTGAAAACAAAGTTAAAAAATTATAGCAAAGTAAATGCAACTAAGTTGTTTTGAATGGGGTCATAAAATGGGAGCAGAGAAAATTTTTAAGCTGGCCTTGTTTTTGCAGTCACATATTGGACAGCAGAGCCATATATGCATTTTTGCGATTAGTTGAGTTTGACGGGAATTGATCTACTACTGCAGTGCATACGTAATGAGTTTTTATTTGTGTGTTGGCATATATGCTGTATTCCATTCGCACATAATAATAGGTGAAAAAATGACCAAAGTATTTACAGACCAGTTAGCGGCATTACCTATTACAGAAATTGTAATTAAGGCAATAGAAGGAGGACGCTATACTGCATTTTTGGCCTTAGAAGGCAGACTGTTGCGAATATACGAGCTAGACAATACGGCTTTGTGTCGTCGTAGTATTGCCGATATAAAATCTGTTTTACTTGAATATGGTTGTGGAAAGAGAGCGGTGTTAGTTCATCATTCCGCGAATGATGAACTCATGGTAAATGAGTCCGCGCTAGGTTCGGCCATGAAGCTTGCTCTAGGATAAAGATTAGAAAATATCTTTATCTCGGGTTTCCCATGGGTAATGACAGTATCCAAAGTCCGGCGACGGTAAAGGCGATCATTAATAGCAGCATTGGAATTTGGCTTAGCATGGCTTGCCGTTTCGAGCTAAATAATCCAAGCGCTTGGCGATGGGCAATATAGACACTCATAATATGCCCAAGCACAATTAGACTTAGCTGCGCATGCCAGACTGTTTCGACATTTGGAATAATTGGCGCTCGAAACCACCCGGCAGTAGAAAAAATATTCATGCCAATACCAAAAGGGTCCGATGCCAAGCTGATGATCTTAATACCCTGTGTTTGTACTAATGGATAGTAGTGGCTTAGGTGGTAGGCCAGCACAATGGGCAGTAGTGAATAAGCAAAATGCAAAGCGAGTTGTTTGCTAGTGAGCGTGCTTTTCGAAATATATTTACTTATGGCAATAAAGCCAAAATAAATTAAAAAATAGAGTAAGGGTAAGAATACTAACCACGTTGTTTGATAGATTAAATACAGTGTCCTTAATTTTGGATAGGCGCTGAACGGATTTTTCCCGACGTACGGTTGTAGGTAAGGATTTAGTTCAACCCAGAACGTGCGTACCCAGAGCTGTGACTCGTGTAGACCGTCAAAGGCAGTTGAGGCGAGCATGCATAAAATGAAGGCGAGTAGGCTAAGTTCGGAAGGAGATGATCGATTCAATCGTATAAACGGGCTCTGAACGTACACATCTGGATCAGAATTCCCCTTTGTTATATTTCTGAATACAAAGCTCATTTTTGAGAGCAACATCAAAAGAACACTAAATAACTCACCGTATTTATACCAATTGTTTGTGCCTACTAACCCTGCTGCTAGTAAATTAAATACGGTGTAGGCGAGCAAATATTGAGATAGCGACAATGGTGTTGCAGACCCAAATAACTCTATCCAGATAAAACCCATATACAGAATAGTGGCAGGCCAATAACTTAGCTGCGCCGGGTAGTTGAATAGCCCCTGGTGGTAGGATTTATAAAATCGGCCAATGCCATCTGACAGTATTTTCCACGGGTTTAACCATTGGTAACTATTTCCCGTAAACGCGCAGATATAAGTGTAGGCCAGTACAAAAATCACCCAGAAAAAGGTCATATTAAAGTTGCCATAGGGATTGCGGTTGCCAAAAAAGCCAGTCGCAATGCATAGCAATAGCATGAATACGCTCAGCCCTTTTAGCCAAGGTTTTACGGATCGCAATGTTGAGATCAGTGTGGAGGGAATGCTTAAACGCATACTTGAATTAGTTTGCGAGCGTTCGCCGTGCAAAAAATACCCGAACACGATAAAGGACACCGCAACAGCCGCGGCAGAGCCGTATAGATATAAAGACAGTGGTACAGGTAAGGAATACGTTTGGCCGAATGAGTGGGCGTAAGATGTATTGCAATAAAGTAGGCTTATAGCTATCAGCCCAAAGAATCTGATTAGACGAGGTTGTGAGTGAGGGGCTACCCGTAAAAGCCCCTTGCGTAGCGTGTAAGAGGCCGTTTTCTTGATACTGCATTTACTCATCTTATTGCCTTGTTGAGTTTAGTGCTTGGCCTGCCATACCTTACTAAGGTGATGGCGATCTTGGTAATAGCTGCTAATAATAAGCATAAGGGGCTATCCGTGGTGGTTAACTTCTTTGAAGTTGCTATCGGTTGTTTGTAAATGTGACTTCTGACACGGCAGCTAGTGTGTATTGTTAGATATAACTGCACATTATGATAGCATGCGCCATTGTGAAATTGCTTGGCAGCGGTTGGGTCGGCAATACCGGTCTATTTTAGGATGCGACTATGTCTGTATTTTCTCGTATAGGAATTATTCTTGCTGTTGCTGCGGCGCTGTCAGCCTGTGGCGGCTCTTCTTCATCCTCGTCATCGCGGGGGAACTCCGCTCCCACGCTCAGTTTTGCTGAGAACAACTTTGTTTTAGCAAATTCCTGTTTTGCGATGCGAGATAGTGCTGGCCGTTTTGTGGTTCGAGGCGACGACGGTAACTATGTATCTAACGCGACAAGGCTGGCCGACGCGACGCCGTTTTATATGAAGCCAACGGCGCTGGGTGAATATCTTATTTATGGCGACGATGGCACATTTTTAAATGTTGCCGCTGGCATTATTAAAAGTGCTGCCACACCGTCTGAAACATCGAATTGGATTGTGAGTGGGGTGGGTACAAGCTTTACCTTGGTGTCTGAGTTCGCAGCAGGCATGGCGCTGGCGGTGAATCCTAGCACGGCTCGACTGGAACTGGCCGATGCCTCGGCGGCAAGCGTATTCCAGTTTGCGGAGAATACAGGCTGTGCAACATTTCCAGAATTGAGTACCAATGTCAGTGGCACTACTTATAAAGGGCGTGGCGTTGATGCACCGGTTATTGGCTTTGCCGATGTTCACTCTCATATCAGTGCAACGACCTTCTTAGGTGGCGCCCACGCTGGACGGCCTTTCCACCCCTTTGGTGTGACGGAGGCGATGGGCAGTTGTGAAGCTGAGCATGGCCCTCAGGGTTCTCTAGATTTGGTTGGCAATTTGATGGGCCCGAGTGGTATGCCTTTAGGCGTACACGATACCGCTGGCTGGCCAACGTTTGTAGACTGGCCTAAGCGCGACGCGCTGACCCATGAAGCAATGTACTACAAGTGGATTGAGCGGGCATGGCTGGCGGGTTTGCGGGTCTTAGTGAACGATTTAGTTGAGAATGAAGTACTTTGTACATTGCAATCCGAGGCCGCTATTGCCAGTCAGTCAGGCTTTGATTTAGCAGACATTATTGGCGATGCGGCGGGAATGGTCACGCTAGCAAAATGCAATGAGATGGAAAGTGCGATATCGCAGATCCAGTTTATGCAAGATATGCAAGACTATATTGATGCTCAAGAAGGTGGGCCGGGTCTCGGTTGGTTCCGTATCGTTGATAATCCAGCGACCGCGCGTGAAGTTATTAATGAGGGCAAACTTGCGGTTGTTCTCGGTATTGAAATTTCTCACCTTTTTAATTGCGATGTGACTCAGCCTGGCGGACTTACCGAATTTAGCGGCTGCGATGAAGCAGAAATAGCGACGCAGATGGATCGCCTATACGATTTGGGTGTGCGTGAGATGTTCCCCATTCACGAATTTGATAACGCGTTTGGGGGCAATGGGATCTTTGACGGCTTGGTACTTAACGTTGGTAACTTTGTTGATACCGGCAAATTTTGGCAGACCTATGACTGCCCTGAGCAGCCGTATTTCTTTGAGGCTGGCGCGATCATGACCTCGCTAGATCCTTCCGGTGGTGGCAACCCCGTGTCGGATTTACTCACGGAACTTACCCAAGGTATATTGCCGATTTATCCAACCGCAAAGCGTCAGTGTAATGCGCGTGGCCTGACCGAACTTGGCGAGTTTATGTTTCAGCGCATGATGGACAAGAAGCTGATTATTGAAATTGATCACTTAGAATTGTCGATTAAAGATGACGTTCTGGCGATGGCAGAGGCCAAAACGCCAAAGTATCCGCTGGTATCTACCCACGGTGGTCACGGGGGCATTAGTATTGAGCAGGCCAAGCGCATATTGGACGTTGGTGGAATTTTGTATCCCGCTAAGGGCAATGGTAAGCAATTTGTTGCAGACCAAAACCGCTTGCGCCCCCTCAAAAGTAGTAACTTTGATTTTGCGATGGGCTACGGTGCCGACACCAATGGCTTGGCGACGCAGTCTGGGCCTCGTGGTAGTGATTCCGTCAATGTTGGCTATCCTTTCACTCTGTTTAGCGGAGAAGGCTGGGGAGCGCAATTTGCCGACATTCCCGCGCTGACCTTTCAACAGTCAGTGGTGCCTGAGGGTAATCGCAGTTTTGATATTAATGCCGAAGGGTTGGCTCACTACGGCATGATTGCTGATTGGGTAGAAGCGGTACGTATAGAAGGGGGGGAGCAGGCCATCACTGATCTGTATAACTCCGCAGAAGTCTACTTGCAGATGTGGGAGCGAACAATTAACCGCTAATTTGCCACGTGGGCGGCGAGCGCTGCCCACGCCTCTTCTCAGCCTTAGCATACTTTCGTAAGGCTCTTATCTATATACCTCAAAAGCATAAACTATTTCAGTGCTTTTGGCGGTTGTTCTTTGTAAAACCTACGGCAATTGCTAATTGAGACTTTAGGGCTCAGGGTCTATAAGATACTAAACTAAGTACGGCGGCGTGAGATCGAGATTATAACGGCTATGCAATTACGTTATAGTCATCCTGAGGTCTATTTTGCCCTTAGCATTAATGGGAGTATTGGGTGTTTAAAAGCTATAAATCGATAGTGAATGCGCTGCAGTGGCGGTATATCGTCATAGTGCTGCTGATTTTTGCGGTGGCAGCAACGGTGATGATCCCAATCTCGGACCACAATGTCCGCAAGAGTCAGGTGAATACGCTGGCGCGTCACCTTGATGACGTGGCGGCCGCCCGCAGCAAGGCCTTGCTTGCTACTTTAGACAGGCTTAAAAAAGACGCTTACTTTCTGTCTGGAACCCCTCCAATCAGTGGCATTATTCGCGCTAGCCGCAACAATGGTTTTGACGAGCGGGAAAAAAGCTCTCTTCAAATATGGTCAAAGCGCCTACAAGAGATTTTTGAGGCCTATCTAGAAACCCACCCCTCCGTTATGCAGGTGCGCTATATCGGTGTTGATGATGGTGGTAGAGAACTCGTGCGGGTAGACCGCAAAGATGGTCGCATTCGCAAAATAAAAGCGGGCGGGTTACAGCAAAAGTCCGACAGTGAGTATTTTAAAGAGGCCATGACCCGTCATGCCGGCGAAGTCTATGTTTCACAAATTAATTTAAACCGCGAGTACGGTGAGATCGAAGTGCCTCACGTGCCAACATTGCGCCTAGCGACGCCGATTATTGATGATCAAGGCGTGTTTGGCATACTTGTGATTAACCTAAATATGGAAGAGATCTTCCGTACCTTAGGCAGTGAATTAGAAAGCTATGAAAATATTTATGTGCTGAATGGCGATGGTGATTTTCTTTTACATCCCGTGCAAGAAAAAACATTCGGTTTTGAGTTGGGGAAAAACTATCGCTGGTCTGACGAGTTCAGTACCGG
Source organism: Zhongshania aliphaticivorans (assembly GCF_902705855.1). Lineage (GTDB taxonomy): Bacteria > Pseudomonadota > Gammaproteobacteria > Pseudomonadales > Spongiibacteraceae > Spongiibacter > Spongiibacter aliphaticivorans_B. The sequence continues at coordinate 163,620 of NZ_CACSIJ010000013.1, forward strand.
CGACGATGACACCGATTCGGCATTTATTCGTTTAGACAATCAAAATGTCGTTCACGCGATATTGAGAACAATCACGTACGACACTAATCGTTCTATTGATTTAGTTGTCACCGCGCCAAACACAGTCATTGATGATGCGGTGGCAGCGGCGAGACTGTTTAATCTTTACATTTTATTTGGGTTTATCGCTGTATCCTTGCTTTTTATATACCTCGTTGCGGTTAACCTTCGTCGCCGTGCACTGGCAGATCAACAAAATGCAAGCATGGCGGCCATTGTTGATGGAACCGATGATGCGGTGGTGAGTAAAGCGCTCAGTGGTGTAGTACAGAGTTGGAACCGCGCCGCGGAAGCGATGTTCGGCTACAAAGCAAGTCAAGCTATCGGTCAGAAAATGACAGACCTTATTGTTCCAGAAAGCTTACTGTCGGAAGAGCTTGGAATATTCTCGCGTGTTTCTAAAGGCGAAACGGTCTCTGATTTTATAACTCAGCGTCGCACCTTAGGCGGTGACCTTATTGATGTTGCTATTACTGTTTCGCCTGTGCAGCGCGAGGGGGGCGAGATATTTGGTATCGCACATATCATTCGTGATATCTCCGAAGTAAAGGCTGCGCAAGAGCAATTAGTTTTATTGAATGAGCAGCTCGAGAAGCAAGTTGAACTGAGAACTCGGGAGCTACAGCGAACTGCTGCCTTACAAAATGGTATTTTAACTAATGCGGGATACGCTATTTTTACTAATCGTCCCGACGGCACAATCACATTGTTCAACCCCGCTGCAGAGAAAATGCTGGGTTATAGCGCAGATGAGGTCGTTGATAAAAAGCCAATGTGGATGTTGTTTGAACCTTCGGAAATTCAGCCTGAACTAGAGCGCCTTAGTAAAGCAGGCGGTACCGGAGATCAAATCCTTAGCAATGTGAACTATGAGCGTGAATGGACCTTCGTTCGCAAAGACGGTTCGCATTTCCCCGTCATGCTGAAAAGCAATACCTTGTACGATAACGATCAGCAAGTGATCGGCTACTTAGGTATTGCACGGGATTTAACAAAACAAAAACGGCAACAGCAAGAGCTAGAGGAAGCGAAAGCGATTGCGGAGGATGCGAGCAAGGCAAAAAGTGAGTTTTTGGCCAATATGAGTCATGAAATACGCACGCCAATGAACGCGGTGTTGGGTATGTTAAACCTGCTTAAATATACCGATATGACAGATCGACAATTAGATTATGTGCGCAAAGCCAGCGGCGCGGCAGAGGCCTTGTTGGGAATAATTAATGATATTTTGGATTATTCAAAAATTGAAGCTGGAAAATTAATTCTCGATATTCGTCCAGTTATTATTGACGATGTTTTACGTGATATCGCCGTGATCCTCAGCATGAATCTTAGCGAAAAAAATGTAGAGATTTTGTTTAATATCGATCCCGATGTGCCGAAGATGGTGATGGGCGATGCACTAAGAATGAAACAGATCTTGATTAACCTTGCAGGAAACGCGGTGAAGTTTACCGAGCAAGGTGAAGTGATGTTGTCTTTGTATGTGCAGTATGAGCGCCAGCAAAGATTGGTGCTTGGGTTTAGCGTGCGCGATACCGGTATCGGCATGACGCAGGAGCAGCAGCAACGGGTGTTTGAATCTTTTGCTCAGGCTGAGGCGGGTACCAACCGCCGTTTCGGCGGCACAGGTTTAGGTCTGGTTATTAGTCAGCGTCTTATTCGGTTTATGGGCGGTGAGCTAGAAGTAGAAAGTGAGCTGGGTAAGGGAAGTACTTTTTCATTTTCATTGATAGTTGATAAGGTCGAAGATCAGGAGTTGATCGAAGCCGGGCGGCGAGTTGTTGCGCCTGAGTGTCGAAACTTACATATATTGATAATTGATGATAATGCCAGTGCACGACAGATTATTTCTGGAATTTGTGAATCCCTTGGTTGGAGTGCGGTGGAGTCCGAATCTGGTGAAAAAGCAGTTGAGTTGATAAAAGAGAGCCTTGTTAGCGGCAAACGTTTTGATATTGCTTTCATCGATTGGATGATGCCGAACATGGATGGCTGGGAAGCTGCAAAGGCCATTCGGAATTTAGGGGAGAGTGCAGAATTACCGCGTCTGGTAATGGTTACCGCCCATGCTAGGGAGGTATTTGATCAACGTGTTGATGCAGAACATTCGCCTTTAAATGGATTTTTAATGAAGCCGGTGACAGCATCAGATATATATAACTCCGTGGTTGACGCTCAGTCTGGGAAGCTGTCAGCAGCCTTGGAGAATGGTTCTCGCGATGCTCAAAAGGCTAAAAATTCTCTTTCAGGTATGCGTATATTACTTGTTGAGGACAACTTAACTAATCAACAGGTGGCCCGGGAGTTATTGGCGATAGAGGGGGCGGAGGTTGATGTCGCCGACAACGGGCAAATTGGTGTTGACCGTATTCGTCGTGCCGAAATGCCCTTCGATGTGGTGCTGATGGATTTACAAATGCCGGTAATGGACGGTTACGAGGCAACGCGGGAAATTCGTGAAACTCTGGGCCTTAAGTTCTTGCCAATAATAGCCATGACGGCAAATGCTATGCCTTCTGATAAGGCGGCGTGTTTAGCTGCGGGGATGAATGACCATATTGGTAAGCCATTTGAATTGGCAGAATTGGTAAATGCTTTATTAAAAGCCGCTGGTAGGGAGCAAAATCCGAGCACAGCTGAGCTTGAAAGAAATGACGCTGTTCCCAACAACATTACGTTGCCGGAAGCGCCGAAGGGGTTTGTTTTTAAAGAAGCCCTGCTGAGAATGGGGAATAACCGCAAGCTGTATGCTAGCCAAGCGCGTATGTTTGCAGATCGGCATTGCAATGATGTACAGAGAGTGCGGGATTTATTGCACAAAAATAATCGCCCTAGTGCGGTTCGTGAGTTGCACACTCTGAGAGGGGTGTCGGCGACGTTAGGGGCGCAGGCATTGGCGGCATCGCTGTCTGAGGCTGAATTAGCCGCGAAAAGTGTCGTTGAGGTGTCGGTCATTGAAACGATACTTAGTAAATCTGACGAGTTACTGCAGCAAGCGAGTGAAGTGCTGGCGGATCTTGCTAATCATCTCGATCCTCTTGAAGCTGTCAATACAGCTGACAAAGACTTAGACGAGGAAAAGCTACAAGAGCTGCTTCAGCTTTTGAAAGAAAGTAATATGCGTGCGATGGACGTTTATGCAGAATTGAAGGCAGGTCTGCTTGCTTATACTGATCAAGCGCAGGCCTTGGATGAGGCAATCTCGATGTTGGATTTTGCTAAAGCCTACGAGATTCTCAATAGTATTTTGCCAGCGTAAGTTTGAGTTTGTATGATGAACTTTTCTGTGCGCTGTCGTCAGTTGTGAATGCACAAATATTCAATACCAGCGGTGATGTTCAAATTCGTGTAAATGGGCTTAATATATGACTGAAGCACAATCTTTATTTTCTTTGGATGTCGACTTGGTGCCCGGAGCGATATTTCCAGAGCGTCCTAAACTGCTTATTGTTGACGACCAACCAGTGAACATTCAGGTTTTATATCAGGTGTTTAGTGCTAGCTGTGAAGTGTTTATGGCAACTAGCGGTCAGCAGGCTTTGGATGTTTGTCGCCAGAAAGATCCAGACCTTATTTTACTTGATGTCGTAATGCCTGATATGGACGGTATTGAAGTTTGCCGCAAACTTAAGTCCGAATCGGAAACCCGTGATGTTCCAGTGATTTTTGTGACCTCGCAAGACAGCCCAGAAGAAGAGACCTTGGGCTTAGAAGTTGGCGCCGTAGATTTTATTACCAAACCGGTTAATCCCGCCGTTGTGAAGGCGAGGGTTAAAACCCATTTAATGCTGAAAATTCAGGCAGATGCCCTGCGGCAATTAGCATCGGTAGATGGTTTGACGGGGATTTCTAATCGACGGATTTTTGATGAGCGAATGGAGGTGGAATGGCGTGCGTGCCGCAGAACCGAAAAGCCACTATCGGTCATTATGATTGATGTGGATCATTTTAAAAAATATAACGACCATTACGGTCATCTAGAAGGTGATGCCTGTTTAAAAACGGTTGCTCAGGCTTTGAAAGAAAATGAGTGGCGTGGTCGTGATGTCGTGTCTCGCTACGGTGGTGAAGAGTTTGTGTGTTTGATGCCCGAAACGAGCATGGTAGCGGCCTTAGCAAAAGCTGAGGCGATTCGTAGTAGAGTATTTGAGCTGGCCATGCCCCATGCTACGTCTGGGAATGCTGACCGCGTTACCATTAGCGTCGGAGTCGCCTGTACAACACCAGGCGGCAGTGAATCTAGTGAGCTGCTATCTGCCGCCGACGAACAACTGTATAAAGCAAAGGAAGGTGGGCGGAACCGCGTAGAGGGTGCTTCACTATAGTGGTGTCAGTAATCGCGCTATTCTTCTAGAGAATGGCGCGCATATTTTACTTTTGGTTTTTTAATGTCGCTAAGTCAATTACAAAGCGGTATTTCACATCACCTTTAACTACCCGTTCAAAGGCGTCGTTTATGTCATCAATACTGATTAATTCAACGTCTGCTGTAATATTGTGTTTGCCGCAGTAATCGAGCATTTCTTGGGTTTCTTTTATGCCCCCTATCATTGAACCAGATATCACCTTATTGCTTAACACCAGTGATGATTTAAAGGCTAATTGTTGATCCGGCAAGCCAACCAAGCACAGCGTGCCATTACGCTTTAAGGCCGATAAATAGGGATTGATGTCGTGAACGGCGGATACGGTATCAAGAATAAAATCAAAACCGCGGGCTGATTTCATCGCCTCTCTGTCGCTGGAGACCACAATATGGCTTGCGCCAAGCTTTTTGGCATCGGCAGCTTTAGATTCGCTGGTGGTAAATAAAGTGAGCTCTGCGCCAAAGGCGTGGGCAAATTTTAGTGCCATGTGGCCGAGTCCGCCGAGTCCTACGACGCCGACCTTCATGCCGGGGCCAATATTCCAGCGCCGAAGTGGCGACCATGTTGTGATCCCCGCGCAGAGCAGCGGTGCGACAGCCTTAGGGTCGAGGGAATCTGGAATACGAAGCGCAAAATCTGCGTCTATCACATAGTTTGTGGAGTAGCCGCCTTGGCTGATTACGCTACCGTCTTTGCGTTCCTTGCTGCCGTAGCTCATGGTCACACCTTTCTGGCAATAGTGTTCTTCGCCATCCTGGCAGGGCTCACAATGCCGGCAGGAATCGATGATGCAGCCTACGCCAACCAAATCGCCAACCTTGAACCCACTGACGTCGCTGCCAACGTTGCTAACGCGACCAATCATTTCGTGACCGGGCACGATGGGAAAGCGGCTGTATCCCCATTCATTGCGAGCGTAGTGTATATCTGAGTGGCATACCCCGCAGTAGAGCAGTTCTAGCACGAGATCGCGGCTATCTGCTTCGCGACGCTCAAATTCAAAGGGGGCAAGAGGTAAATCAGCGGCGCTGGCGGCATAGGCTTGAGATTTAATCACTGGCGTTCTCCGTAATAACAACGATGGCAATTGGTAGGGGAAGAGTTTTTTAATTTGTAAAACCGACACCATACAAGAAATGGGTTTCACCATAGCCTAGGTGCGGTGCGTATCTCAATGATAATGTTGGGGTAGCTAAGCAAGTATAGTTTGTATGTTGCTGCAGAGGTGTGAAGCGAGGAGTAGCTTAGTCTGGTGTGATGGCGGCGGGGCGTCCGTAGTAATAACCTTGAAAATAATTAATACCGATATTATGGCAGGCGATGGCGTCTTCTTCAGTTTCCACACCTTCCGCTAATGTTGCAATCCCCATGTCTTGAACCAGCTTATTGAGAGATGCCAGTAATTTGTAGCGCGCAGAATCGCTGCTGCCGATGCCACGAACTAGACTGATGTCGAATTTAACTATGTCTGGTGGCGCCTCGGTGAGTTCGCGCAAGCGGGCTTGTCCTGCGCCGAAATCGTCATAAGCTAAGCCAATATTTAAGGCATTTAAACCATTGCGAATGGCTATCATGGCGTCAAGATCAGTTACCGCTGCCTCATGCACTTCAAATATTAGCTGCAGAGTAGGGTGGAGCTTACGGAGCTCGCCGAGTTCCGTCAGTAGTTGGTCGGGGTTGTGACATTCTTCAGGGTGGGAATTAAAAAATAAGGGCTTTTGAATACCTGCTAATTCCGCTTGCATAAAGCCCCGCCGCCGAAATAGCACGCTGAGTTCAATTTGCTTATTAAGGGATTCTGCTAGCTTAAATAGCTCAAAAGGGCTGGCGTCTAATGAGGGGTGCTTACCTCTACCTAGCAGCTCGTAGCCGTATACGCCACCGTTTTGTAGTGTGATGATTTGTTGAAATGTGGTCACTAGCTGCTGGTCGAGTAGCTCTGCAAATTCCTTGCTTTTAATCGCAAAATGCTTAGGCAGGGTGTGCATATAAATGCGCGTTCGGTCGTCGTCTTCTGCGCTGTTGTCTTCGGCTTTTAGGCAATATTCAATGCCTGCAAAATGCACAATATCGCCAAGCTGTAATTCGGTATTTGACTCAATACGCTGATGATTTACAAAACTGCCATTGGTGCTGTTTAAATCGCAGAGAATAAGTCTGTCAGCTTGCTGCTCAATGCGAGCGTGAACACGGGACAGGGATGAGCTATTGATAATGATCGCGCAGTCGGCACTACGCCCAATGGTGATGGGAAGCGTGTCGAGTACGATTCGCTGTGAAATTGTGCTGCCAGCGATACGGCTTTCAAGATAGTAGGTTTTATCCATAAGACCTGTTTGTTCACATCAACGTACTTGCGCGAATAATACCGCTATTGGATTCTCAGTCTGGGAATATACCTTAGCTGCCAGTGTGAGTCATCGTCCGCTTGAATATCGTTATGTTTACTTGGTTGCTACTGCCTTAATAAGTTGATTTTACATATAATTTGTTGAGACGCTGGGTTTTCGACGAAGAGCTTATGTCGCGGTCTGGATGGTAAATATTAGGCATTAAAAATGATAAACATGTTAATTTTCCGCTAATCGTAAGCAAATACGCTATGGCTGTTTGTTCTAAAACGGAGTAAGTTTAGTTGTGTCGCGGTTTTAACTGAGCTGTATATGTTGCGAATTGTCTTTTCCATAATGGTTTTAATGCTGTGCAGCTTTGTGCTGGCAGACAGCCATCATGTCGCAAAAAATACAATACCCGCCAGTGTTAGTAGCATTGTAGAGCTTGATTCTGGTTTTCCTGAAGCCCCCGAACTTGTACTTACTTTTACGAAGCCCCTTAATACGTTAGCGCCCATTTACTTCTTAAAAAGGCGTGTTCTCGCACTGAAATCCCATCGTGTCACCCAGCGTGTTTATGGGAATACCTCTATTCGGTCCCCGCCACTCACATTCTGATTATACAAAATATTGTTAATGGCCCTAGGCGATTAACGGTTAGTTTGAATATACAGAGTGAAAAGATCATGAGACATTTTGAATTGTATGAGGCTGATCAAGTCGATCAGTTGGTACGCCCCGAAAACTTCCAAAAAATTAGTGCAGATTCCCCAGCTACGGTGGTGTTTACTGACTTTACGGTCTACGAGCCATTGGTCATTGACGCAAATAGCAGCGCAGTGGATGCAGAGAGGATGATGAAGCGCTCGCATGTTCGTTTAAAATTGGTGATTGATGAGTATGGTTTGTTTGTTGGCGTCATTGCACTTGAAGACTTGAGCGACAGTGAAATTATTAAAAAAGTCGCCAAAGGCTTTAACCGTGAAGAACTACAAGTCGCAGATATGATGCGTAAGCGCCAAGACTTGAAGGTGTTTGATTATAGTGACTTGGCGTTGATGACCGTTGCCGATGTGCTGTCGGTGTTAAAGCAGTTTGGTCACCAGCACTGTTTGGTTGTTGAGCGTGAAAGGCATCAGATTCGCGGTGTTATTTCAGCCAGTGATATTGCGCGGAAATTGAAAATGGATGTCTGTATTCAGCAGCCACCAAAATTTGCCGAATTGTATTTGTCGGCCCTTCATCGCTAGCAGTGCCTAGTCGCGTCTCCCGCGCTAACGGGAAGCGCGACTCTCGTATCTACGGCTTTTCCTATTCTTTCTGGCGACAGTTCCGCTATTTTTGAGCGTTGACTAAGACTGGGCGGATTACTTTACCTATTGTGACCTGCTATGACTTTTTACTAAATAATCGTATTTTAGGTAGGTGCCTAGTTAATAGGTGGCTATTGATTAGGTGGCTATCTATTGGTTACTATGGCGCCATGAAACGTACTAGCCAATTTTCAGTAGCAGCATCAACGCTGGCCGAAACCTCTCGAATGGTGAGAGAGGAGTTTCGTCGTCGGGCGCAACATTTGAATCTAACGCAGCCTCAATGGCTGACATTGCTGAAGTTATCTCGTGAGCCGGGTATTAATCAGGCTAGCCTAGCTGTGCATCTAGATGTCAATCCGGTGACGGTAGCGCAGAGCGTTGACCGCTTGGTTAAGGCAGGTTTGGTACTTCGCGAGCGTCAAGAGAGCGACCGTCGGGCGGTTAGTTTGTATTTAACCGATAAAGCCGAGCCTTTGTTAGAGGAGTTAAACGAAATAGCGGAGCAGACTAGAGCCATTGCGTTTGCGGGTTTTAGTGTTGCAGAAGCGAAAGTGCTAGAAGACATGTTAGTGCGGGTAAAAAAGAATTTTTGTAATTTAGGCGATGTTGCTGTGAAAGCGGATGCGGTGAAATCTACGCCGGCGCGTTCAGGTAAGGAAGGTGTGTAATGAAAGGCCAAGAAGAGCAATTGTCAGCAGAATTAGACTCCGATCAGACGGCCGCTCGACGACGTTTGCGCACCCGTTTATTTATGGTTGTTCCCGTCGTTGGGCTTTTTATTGCCGTGTATTTATTTATGTTCGGTGGGCGCTATATCACAACTGATAATGCTTATATTAAGGCAGACGTGGTGAATGTTGGCTCTGAGATTAGCGGCAATATTGCGTCGGTTCGTGTTAAGGAAAACCAATATGTCGAGGCTGGCGATATTTTATTGACGATTGACGCACGGGCTTTTGAGGTTGAATTACATGATGCGCAAGCAGAGCTTGAGCAGGCTTTTATGCGCATTGATTCCTTAAAGGCGGCGTATATTCAGAAGCAAGCTGCGCTGGCTGCAGCTAAAGATGATTTTGAGTTTGCGTCAAAGCAACAGCAACGGATTAACGACCTGCATAAGCGTGGGATGGCATCGGGGACTTCTTTAGACCAAGCCCAGCGCGACCTTAATGTGGCGCGAAATACCGTCAGTAAATTAATGAGTGATAGCGCTGAAACATTGGCGCAACTCGGTGGTAAATATGAGTTGGATATTGCGCATCATCCCGCGGTAATGGCCGCGCAGGCCGAGCTTGAGCGCGCAGAGTTAAATGTTGAGCGCTGTGTTCTGCGCGCGCCGATTGCGGGTGTTGCATCTAAGGTGCCGCAGCGCGGACAGTACGCGATGCCGGGGTTGCCGCTAATTAGTGTTGTCGCAAATAGTGACCCTTGGATAGTGGTGAATTTTAAAGAGGATCAGCTTGCTAAGTTGGCGCTGGGCGCAGAGGTGGCGGTAGAAATTGATGCTTACCCAGGGGAGCTATGGACTGCGACGGTAGACAGTATTGCGCAGGCTACCGGAGCGGAATTTGCGTTGCTACCGCCTCAAAATGCAACGGGTAACTGGGTGAAGATCGTCCAGCGTTTACCGGTGCGTCTTGCGATTGATCACCATGAGAATGAATCGCCATTACGTGCAGGATTGAGTGCTAGCGTAGAGGTTGACACTGGCGTGCCCGAGAGAATGAAAGCGATATTGGCTTTCTTTGGTGGAAATAGCGATAAGCTCTCTACTGCGAATAATTCCCGCGATAGTGCGTTGATTGCAGGCCAGTTATAAATGCGTGGTGACGCGCTAAAGGCTAGTGCTCCCGCAGTTGCTCTTGGCGCGACGGGCCTGATTACCTTTGGCACCCTTTCTGCAACCATGATGCAGGCGTTGGACACCACCATTGCAAATGTCGCTCTGCCACATATGCAGGGTAGTTTGTCGGCGTCGCAGGAACAGGTGGCGTGGGTGTTAACTTCTTATATTGTCGCTTCGGCCATCGCGACAACACCTACTGGCTATTTAGCTAATCGCTACGGCGTTAAGCGAATATTTTTGATCGCTGTAGCGGGCTTTACTATCGCATCTATGCTTTGTGGGGTGGCGAGTAGTCTTACTGAAATTGTATTTTTTCGTTTACTGCAGGGCGTATTTGGTGCGGCTTTAGTACCGCTTTCACAAACAACATTGTTAGATACATACCCACCAGATAAGCAAGGTTCTGCGATGGCGGCGTGGGGCGTTGGCGTAATGATTGGCCCGATTATTGGCCCCGCCTTAGGTGGTTGGCTAACGGAGTATTATAGTTGGCGCTGGGTTTTTTATATTAATTTGCCGATCGGTATTGCCACCTTTTTTGCATTAAAAACAGCTTTGCCTGACGCGGAGCCGCGCCGTTCTGCGCCGATGGATTTTACCGGGTTTTTATTCCTCAGTGTTGCGATTGCATCGCTGCAATTAATGTTGGATCGCGGCCAAAGTTTGGATTGGTTTCAGTCTACCGAGATCATGGTGGAGTGTGGTTTAGCCATTGCTGCGATGTATTTGTTTGTCGCTCATACCATGACGACAGACAGGCCGTTTATATCGCCTAGCTTATTTAAAGACCGAAATTTAGTGGGCGGCTTGGTCATTATTGCAATGCTGGGCATTGTGTTGTTTTCTACCTTCGCACTATTGCCGCCATTTTTACAAAGACTGCAAGGCTATCCAGTGATTACTGCGGGTTTGGTTATGGCGCCGCGTGGCATAGGCACCATGATCGCTATGCAGATTTCAGGTCATATTTTAAACCGCGTCGACGCTCGACTTCCCATTCTGGCCGGCATGTTGCTTTTGGCTTACGCCCTGTATTGGATGTCGACCTTTAGTGCTGACGTGGGAGCGCAAGAGATTGTGCTCAGTGGCATGGTGCAGGGGCTGGGTTTGGGTTTTATATTTGTACCCTTATCGGCGGTTACCTTTTCAACGCTAGCGCCTGAATTTCGTGGTGATGGCACATCACTGTATAGCTTGCTGCGTAATGTTGGTAGTAGCGTGGGGATTGCGCTTGCCTTTGCCTATCAAGACTACGGTACGAAAATGGCGCACTCGGTATTGGCAGAAAATGTGAATGCCTTTAATCCCGCGCTGATTGAATATGTGAATTCCTCGAATGGCCTTAATGGTGTGAATGCCTTGCTGGGCGTCGAAAGCGAATTGCAGCGCCAGTCTGCAGTTATAGGCATGCTTGGCGATTTCCACTATATGGCTTTGGGTGTCTTGTGCGCTATACCCATGCTTCTGTTACTGCGCCCCGGAAAGGTGGGTGAAAGCAGCCACGATGCCGTAATGGATTAATTGCTTTTTTAAAGCTCTTGCTCTTGCAATGCTTGGCCCTTGATGTTTTTGCATCAGGGGCTTTTTTGTGCATTATTTTAAGCCATTTATAGCCAGTATTTACTGTGGTGCGACGATTTGTCGCATTGGTTATTTGAGCCTTAAGCTCTAAAATTCAGCCACTTTTCTCTGTGGTTTACTAGCTTATGAAACAACTCCCATTTGTGTATATGACGGGCCTATTGGCTGTGCTTCCTGTGGGCGCATTTGCTGATCATGCCGCAAAGCAAATGGAAGAAATGCTAGTGCAGGGGCAGGAGCTAAAGTCTACGCTTCAGGCCGAACAAGTATTAACGCCGGGTGGAGTGTCTATTTTAGATAGCGCATCGCTTATGGAGCGCAATACGGCGAACCTGTCCGACGCCCTGCGTTATATCCCTGGCGTTTGGTCAATGAGCACCAGTGGCAGCGACAGTATTTTCTTTTCTAGCCGCGGTTCAAATCTCGATGCTACGAACTACGACATGAACGGCATCAAACTATTACAAGATGGTCTTCCCGTTACCACCGCCGATGGTAATAACCATAATCGCGTGATCGACCCCTTAGCTAGCCGTTACGCTACCATTGCACGTGGCGCCAACGCTTTAAAATATGGCGCGAGTACGCTGGGTGGTGCGATAGATTTTGTGACGCCCACGGCGCGTAATACTGAGAAAAATGAATTTTTTGTAGGCGCGGGGAGCTTTGGTCAGCAACAGCTTCGGCTAACGTTGAGTTCTGTTTTAAGCGAGTCTTTGGATGGGCTTGTTACTGTAGAGAAAAAGCAGCGCGACGGCTATCGTGATCACAATGAAAGTGAGCGCGAAGGTGTCTATGCCAATCTTGGTTGGCAGCTTAGCGACAATATTGAATCACGTTTCTTTTTTACGTATATCGCCAATGACGAAGAGTTGGCGGGTGCGCTTACCGAGGCCGAGTTAGCTGCTGACCCAGATCAAGCGGGTGCTACCGCTGAATCAGGTAATTTTCAGGTTGATGTGGATACGCGACGTTTTGCGAATAAAACCACCTTCACGCTAAGCGAAAGCAGCAGTATCGAGGTGGGTGTCTATCAGGAAAACCAACATTTGTATCACCCGATTGTTGATAAGGTATTGGTCGACTTCGATGGTGATGGTCCTGATGCTCCAGTTGAAGTTTTCAGTTTATTGATTGATACCGATCACCAGGATCGCGGCGCGATGCTTCGTTACAAACACTCGATGGGTGAACACGCAATTTTGGCTGGTATTAACTGGGGTGAGAACAAGGTTGAAGGTGGTAATTATCGCAACGACGGCGGTTTTAGAAATGGACTCACTACGGTTGTTGATAATAGCGCTGAAAGTCTTGAAATTTTTGTGATGGATCGTTGGCAGTTTAGCGAGCGCTGGACATTGGTCTACGGTGTTCAATCTATCTCAACAGCGCGCGATGTACGCAACACTACGGTAAGTAGTGGCGCCCTGCGTAATCCCTCTGCGGATTACGACAGTATTAATCCGCGTGCGGGTGTTATCTATCAGTTGAGCGACAGTATCGACGTGTTTGCTAATGTCAGCAAGCTCTATGAGGCGCCCACTAATTTTGAATTAGAAGATGAGGCCAGTGCGACAAGCGCGACCTTAAGCCCTATGCAGGGGCAGGTGTTTGAAGTGGGAAGTCGTGGACGTTATGAGTTTACGAGCGGTGGCTTTTGGCGCTGGGATGTGTCGCTGTACTATGCGTTGATTCAAGATGAAATCTTGTCGCAGGATGATCCTTCTGCACCGGGAACCAGCTTAACAAGCAATGTGGACGATACCATCCATGCAGGAATAGAGGCGCTGATAGACGCGAGCTTTGCTGTTTCTCACACGGCCCGGATAGAACCTCTGCTCAGTATTACATTCAATGAATTTTCCTTTGATGGCGATGCAAGCTATGGCGACAATAGCTTTCCCGCTGCGCCGTCCTACGTGGTTCACGGTGAAATAGTGTATCGTCACGACAACGGCTTTTACGCGGGCCCGACCTTTGACATAGTCGATGAGCGCTATGCAGATTTTTCTAACTCCTACACCATTGACGGTTACAATTTGCTGGGCTTCCGTCTTGGCTTAAATCGAGAAGCGTGGCAGGTGTATCTCGATATTCGTAATATCACCGGCGAAGATTATGTATCAGTTCACAGCGTTGTTGACACAGTAGCGGCTAATTCAGCCATTTTTAATGCCGGAGAACCCCGATCAGCCTATGCGGGATTTGTATTCCGTTTCTAACTCTCTGTTAAGAGCACAAGCTAGCCCCCGTATTCTGGATTTTTTGCGCGGGGAGTGGCGCCTAAAACCAAAACCCGCGAACTTCGACGGTTCCCTAAATCAAGCTGAACGTGCAAAATAGCGCGGTGCTTGGCTTGGGGGCAATTGCGTCCATGCTGCAATGAAAAATAGTTGGCGGTAGCTAACATACAATAATCGGCTAATAGCCGAACCTCACTGACAATGAATACACAGGAAGAGATATGGGACCACTTGCAGGAATACGAATTATAGAGCTTGAGGGGCTGGGGCCAGCTCCGTTTGCGGGAATGATGTTTGCTGATATGGGCGCGGAAGTGATCTCCATCACCCGCAAATCAGCCGCCGCAGATGCGCCAGTTGCCAATGTGATTAGTGAGCGCGGGAAAAAATCGATAGCGCTTAATCTAAAAGATCCACGCGGCGTTGAAGCTGTTTTAAAACTCTGTGAATCTGCAGATGCCTTAATAGAAGGCTTTCGCCCCGGTGTGGCGGAGCGTTTGGGTATTGGCCCAGAAGACTGCGCGGCGCGCAATCCCAAACTAGTATACGGCCGCATGACTGGCTGGGGACAAACTGGCCCGCTGGCGCACGCGGCTGGTCACGATATTAATTATATTTCGCTATCTGGCGCGCTCCATGCGATGGGGCGCGATGGCGACAAGCCAGTACCGCCGATAAATTTAGTCGGTGACTTTGGTGGCGGCGGTATGTTTTTAGCATTTGGTGTGGTGTCTGCCATATTAGAAGCAACTCGCAGCGGTAAAGGCCAAGTGGTCGACACCTCTATGGTAGAAGGTTCTGCAGCCTTAATGCACATGGTGTACTGCTTCTTTAATCAGAAGCAATGGAGTGATCAGCGCGGTGTTAACCTCTTGGACACCGGCGCCCATTTCTATGAAACCTACGAAACCAGTGATGGTAAGCATGTTTCTATCGGGCCAATTGAACCGCAGTTCTATCACATATTAAAAGAAAAATTAGCGCTAGATGAAAGCTTTGAAGCGCAAATGGATACCGCGCGCTGGCCTGAGCTGAAAGAAAAGCTAGTCGTTATTTTTAAAACCAAAACCCGCGACGAGTGGTGTGAGGTGTTTGAGGGTACGGATGCGTGTTTCGCACCTATATTGTCGATGACGGAAGCACCAACACATCCGCATAACGTGGCTCGTAACTCCTTTATTAAAGTGAATGGCGAAATTCAGCCAGGCCCTGCACCTAAGTTCAGTCGCACTGTGCCTGCGGTGCAAGCCGGTGCGCCGCGGCCCGGTAGTCATACTGACGACGTACTGTCGTCGGTTGCTGGTTACGATAGCGATACACTAGCCGCGTTGCGTGCAGATGGCGTATTAAGCTAAGTTGCTGCAGTGATTATCAAGGGCCGCTTTTGCGGCCCTTTTTTTGTCTAAAATTTGCTATTGCCAAGATCTGTATTCCGCTTCGAATCGTAATGAGCCTAAGTAAAACGAATCGCTCAGCGACGGAGTTAATCATGATAGATCCAATCGTACTTGCCGAACGTGGTTTGGTGCCAGACGCACTGCTACGTAGGGGTATTCGCCGAGAACTTGCCGACCGTTTGGTACAAGAAGGTGGCGGTGATTTAAGTAATAATGAGGCTCGTCGTAGACAATTTCGAGACGAACTACGCAACTCTAAAATCGCAATTAACACCGGCGAAGCCAATGCCCAGCACTACGAAGTACCGGCTGAGTTATTCGAATTAATGTTGGGGCCTTGTCTGAAATATAGCAGCTGCTGGTGGGGCGAAAATTGCGAAAGCCTAGCCGATGCTGAGCAGGCCATGTTGGAGATATACGCCGAGCGGGCGCAGTTAATTGATGGGCAAAAGGTTTTAGATCTCGGTTGTGGATGGGGCAGCTTTACCCTCTGGGCCGCCGCCCGTTATCCCACATCGCATATTACGGCGGTATCGAATTCATCTGGGCAGCGTTTATTTATAGAAGAGCAGGCTAGGCAACGCGGTTTAAGCAATATTGAAGTCATCACCTGTAATGTAGGTGAACTTAGTCTTATCGAGCGCTTTGACCGCGTAGTTACCGTCGAAATGCTCGAGCACGTTCGTAACTACCGAGACTTGCTAGCCAATGTCTCGCAGTGGCTAGAGCCAAACGGCCTTATGTTTGTGCATATATTCTGTCATGCCTACCTGCATTATCCCTTTGATGGCGGTTGGATGACCGATAATTTTTTCAGCGGTGGTCAAATGCCCGCATTCGACACACTCATGCATTTCTCAGAACATATGCGTATGGTCGACAGCTGGCGAGTAAACGGCGAACACTACTCTAAAACCTTAGAAGCTTGGCTAGAGAAATTAGATGACAACAAAGCGCAGGCGCTAGCGATCCTAAAAGACGCGCCCAACCCTAAAGTGCAATACCACCGCTGGCGCATGTTCATGCTGGCCTGTTCTGAATTGTTTGCATACCGAGGCGGGCAAGAATGGTTTGTTGGTCACTACCTACTAACCCCGGGTCAATTGGCAGATTAAATCAGTACTTTTGGCGTGGAGTGGAATCTGTAATCGGCTTGAATATCAATATGTTGGCGATTTTTTGAACAACTAAATGAAATTCATAATATATTGCTAGAAGTCGTTGACAGGGCAAGCCTGCTTCCATATAGTACGCAGCCTGAAGCGCCCGTAGCTCAGCTGGATAGAGTACCTGGCTACGAACCAGGCGGTCGCACGTTCGAATCGTGCCGGGCGCACCAAACATAAGTCTTTGACTTATATAAAAAAACCCAGATCTTAGGTCTGGGTTTTTTTATGCCTGAAATTTGGCTGTGCCCAAATCGTGCCCATCCAATATTCAAAACTCCCAAATTTGACCGCTTAGCTGCATAATTCGAATGTCCGTAGGCGCTGGTGCCAAGTGGGGCTGGCTCTAAAACATAGTCGGGGGACGGCACTCGTCGGCTCTACCCAATTAACGGGGGATGGCACTCATTAAACCCTGTTAATCACACCGTCCCACCCACAATGGGCTAGAACGCGTAATCTGTAATTTTCAAAGTTTCTAAAACCATACGCTCGTCGTGTCATCATTTCCATTTTGTTGTGGAAGCCCTCAGTTATTCCGTTACTTTTACTAAATCGCCACATGGCCACAATGGGCTTCAACCATGAGCGCAATGTGTTAGCTAGCGATCTTAGCGGGCTCTCAGCTAACTCATCAAGCAATCTCATAAATACCGGCAACTTGATGCTGGCTTTCTTGCGCGTTAGGGTCTTGAGCAACACAAACCGGATCAACCGTTGTTTGGCCACATACAGTGCTTGCAGCACAGGGTAATCAGCCAAATAGTGCATAAGGTTGGCATGCTGCTCATCGCGCAAATTCCACTGATGGCGGCGCATTAAACTGATTAAGCCACGGTTCTTTCTTCCCTCGGGGTCATGCTGCTTCCAGACATTTAAAAAGTGCTGGTTAATAAGTCTGACCACATGGAATCGGTCAGCCACGATCGTGGCATTGGGAAAGTAACGGCGGGCAATGCTGCGGTACGTTTCAGAGAGATCCATCACCACAACCTGAACGCGCTCTCGCCCCTCAAGAGCCTTTAAATAGCGACGCAAACTCAGTTCTGATCGTCCTAGCTAAACATCAAATACATTGTGGTTTTTAAGATCGGTAAGTGTGGTTGCATAGCCCTTTTTATGGATAAAGAAATGCTCGTCAATCCCTAAGGCGCGAGGGCAAAATCGCCGGTCGCCCTCAGAGAGCTTCTGGTTGATATGGTGCTGATACCAACGCTCTAGTTGCCGGACTGATCTGATGGGTTAGAGATAGCTTACGCTCAGTGACGCCCCCATCGTGGGTTTCGAACACTTCCAGCCGATAGGCTTCTGAGGCGCGATAACGGGGACGAATACCGGTAAAAGCGTGACGGAAATAACGCTTGCAAGAGATACAGTGGTACTTGGGTACCCGCAGGTGCAAGGTCATCACTTGATTCCCCTGACGGGTGTGTTTCACCGTCCTGAGATACGTAGCCTTAATCCTCAGTCCATCGCCCTGGCAATGCTTACAAGGCGGCCTGTGCACAGGCTTTGCCCAGACTTCGATCCCTTTCCTGCGAACTACCCGTTCAATCTCAAGGCCAGGTATGCCTATAATTCTTCCTGCGTGGGACATCGGTACTCTCCATTAAATTGATCTTCGCAAAATCATTTTAATGAATGCCGGTGTCCCCCGTTAATGATGAAGAGCCAAAACCTGCCATTTCTGGGGCTAGAAGAATGCCCAGCCTTTGTCGCCTCGTACGCAGGCTTCGTAAGCATCGGGTTCTAGGGGTTGAAGAATTCCAGTGCTGATTTCGTCGCCGCAGCGGATAACGCAGTGGTGCTCGTTAAGGCCAGCCAGCGCGATACGGTTTTGGGGATCATTAAGATCGTATTTATCCCCTTCAACTATGTCGTCGCCGACATACTCGCCTTGGAATACCCCGTTGGGGCTACCTCCGTAGAGTCCGCATTTCATGAATGCGGTTTGCTGTCCGAGCTTACTAAAGTGCACTCGTTTTATCTCGCCGCTGTCTAGTGTGTAGTCTATTTCCGCTTCGCACATCAGCTTGGTGTTGTCCTCAAAGCGTATGCGACGCTCGGTTTTGATAACTTTACCGTAGCCGGTGCGGGCATCGCCGTAGCGATACAATACAATATTTCCCCATATGGCAAAGTCTTGAAACTGAATCCAGTTACCGCCGATCCAGCCTGCTTTGGGGGCTTTGCCGTTGGCTTGGTATTTGGGGCCGCCCACGCCGCGGCCTATTCCCCAGTGGCGGTCGCGAGTGCCGCGCCCAAGGTGCCGAGGCAGTTCAATGCGCTTACCGTCAAATTCAACCCAACCTGCAACTTCGCCAAAGCTCTCGAAGCCCGAGGTTACATGGCGTTGGCTGCCTGGTAGCTCGCCCTTGGTCAGCGAGCTGTGGGAGGCTCGGTACATTTGCCGGTGGGTGTCGTACCAGTCTAGTTCGTAGCGTATACCCCAGTCGTTTTCCTCTAGGCTGTGGTGCCAGTGGCGCAGGCCGGAGACGATGGACGGTTTGATAGGGCCCGCGTGAATATTGCTGCGATCTTGACCAATGCGGCGAAAGGCCCGCACGGAGCGCTGTACGCCTTTATGGGTAACAATCGCAAAGGCTTCCATGGTGTCGAGATTGGGGTAAATGCTACCGCCAGTGACGACGAGCAGCTCTCCTGCTTGGTCATGGAAGACGTTCCAGTGGCGCTCGAAGAAGCGTGGGTCAGTGGTGTAAGCCACCCTGACGGGGTCTGGGGTTTGGTGAATGAGATAGTCGTCGACCGGCGCCAGCGGAAATTGCTCAATGAGGAAGTCGTCATTTTCAGGCATGGCGCTATTTCAACTTAATCGGTAGGCGGGTGGGGCCGCGAGTTACCATGGAGTTTATCCACGGAATATTGTTTACGTCTTCTTGCAGTTCAATGCTAGTGAAGTGCTGCAAAAGTTCCTCAAATGCAACCTGCGCCTCAATACGTGCCAGCGGGCCGCCCATACAAAAGTGTCCGCCCTTGCCGAAGGCCATGTGGGGGTTGTCTGTTCGGGTAATGTCGAGGCTGTTGGGCTTGTCAAAAATTTCTTCGTCGCGGTTGGCTGCCACGAGCATGGTGAAAACTCGCTCACCTTTAGTGAGCTGCTTGTCGCCGAGCTCTACGTCTTCGGTAACAATGCGCCCCAGAGAGAGAACCGGGCTGTCGTAGCGCAAAAACTCATCTACCGCACTCGGTACAAGGTCGTGATTATTGACGAGTAGTTTAGCTTGCTCGGGATTTTGGGCTAAGGCTAGCATCGAGTTGCTGAGGAGGTTAGCGGTGGTTTCGTGGCCACCGTTAAGCACCATCATCATGCTGCCCACTAGCTCTTCATCGCTCATGCCTTCGCCGTTGATTTTCGATTGAATTAACTGCGACAGTATATCGCCGTTGGGCTCGCGGCGGCGGTCGGCAACAAGATTTTGAAACAGAGTGCCCATTTCTCTTGCCCCGCGTTTGGCGCGTTCATATTTGTTTTCTACGCCACGCGATGAGCCAATGAACAGCATCATGTCATCTGACCAGCCTTTCACTTCAAGCAGGCGGCTGCGATCAATACCAAACAGATCCATAATTACCATGCCCGGCAGCATGATGGCGAAGTCTTTCACAAAATCGAAGGTTTCGCCTTTGGGCAGTTCGTTGATCAGTATGCGGGTGATGTCTCGGACGCTCTCGCGCATGGCCTCAAACACTTTGGCATTAAGCACCGTGGCCATATGGCGGCGTAGGCGAGTGTGGTCAGGTGGGTCTCTGAATACCATCCAGTGATCTAACCATTTCAATATTTCTTTGGCGGTGTCGGCGGCGCCGATGGGAATGTGGTTGCGGATTGGTGCAAGGCGCTCGGCTGAATAAATGTCGCTGCTAATCAATACTTCGGTAGATAAATCGTAACTGGTCACAATCCATGCAGACATTGCCTCGCTCCAGTGAACGGGGTCTTCGACCCGTAGTCTGGCGAATATTGCATGCGGGTTTCGCAGTATGTCTGGGTTGCTGGGGTCGTATATTAATTCGCTGATTATTGCTTGATTATTCATATCGGCTCCGATATTTGGTCATGGTCCGAGGGCGCAGCTTCACTGCTGGGCTCTGCTAGCTGTCCTAGTTTTGCTCTTTTCTCAGTCGGAAAAAAATAAGTTTGAGGTGTTCCTCAAGCACTGTTGCCTTGTCCATATCTTTCATAACGTGGCCCTTGAGTGCGCGCATATGGGCGAGCAGTACAATTTCGTAAGCCAGTAATTTCTCGTCGACTGGTCGGAAGGTATCAATAAGTACGCCAGCCCGTATGATGTCGCCAAAGAAGGAGGCAATTTTCTTTTCTTGGTTTTTGTAACGTTCTTTTGCCTCTTCGGACAAAGATTGGTACTCCCTGTAAGCGATAATGATTGCGGGAGCTACGTCCCAATGTCGCTCCCAGTAGACCCGTATTGCCGCGTCGAGCTTGCCTTCGATACCACTGTGTTTGGCGCTAACTTCTTGGATTTCTTCCAAGAGATCCAAGTTGATCTCGTCGCAAACCATCTCAAGTAAATCGCTTTTGGTTTCGATATGTCGATATAGGCCGCCAACGCTCATCGATGCTCGTTTAGCGACTTCATTAACAGAGACCGCGTCGAAACCCTTCTCTTGAACCAGCTGAACAACAACATTAGAAAGATGCTGCCGACGTTTAATAGACCGAGCTTGGCGTGGGCGCTTTAGGCCAGAAACTTTCTCTTGAGGTATGTCAGTCATGTGGGTGAGTGTTCCTATTGCTGGGGTGGAGTTCTTGGTGCGTGCAATGAGTGGTTGCTCGCTTTATGTGGGAATGTTCTCAGAAATAGGGTGGTCAGTCAAGGCGGCATTGTCGAGGTGGTTCTTATTATATGGTGCTATAAGTGGATGGATAAAACACTTAGGCGTTCTTGACAAGCTTTGCTGAGAGGCGTAATAATTAGCGAATGTTCACTCGCTTTTGTTTGAAAAATAATAAGGATGGAGACTGAGATGTCTGTAGTACCGCTATACGAGCATGATCATTTGTGCGCACACGTGATATCTAAAAATGCTGCTCTGTATAAAAACCGTACTGCCGTTGTGTGTGGGGCAAGCAGGCTCACCTGGCAGGAGCTGGATCTTAAGACGAACCGTGTAGCTAATGCGTTGCTCGGTTTGGGGTTGAGAAAAGGCGATAAAGTTTGCACCTTTATGCCTAATTCCATAGAGGCCTTTTTACTCTTCTGGGGAGCTATTAAAGCGGGCTGCGTTATCGTACCCCTTAACGTGATGTTGGATGCGTCTACCTTGGCTCGTCTGACTGTAGCATCTGATGGAGTCATTTTTTTTGCGGCGCCAGAAACTATGAGTACTGTGGCTGAAGCGCGATCGCTGATTTCCTCTATTAATGAGGGTCGTTACTACCTGAGTGGTGATGCTCAGTCTGGCTGGAAGAGTTTGGAGATGTTTGTTGGGGAGGCGAGTGATGCGCCGCCGGCAGTGTCGTTGAGTCCCGAAGATACTATGACGGTGATTTATACGTCGGGAACAACCGGTACGCCAAAAGGAATAGAGCACAGTCATTTTGGTCGTCTGAACTATTGCTATGGCTTTGGTGCCGGTCTTGGCATCAATCGTTATTCGGTAGCGGTGTGCGCTACGCCGATATACGCCTCTGGGACTTGGATTACGATGCTGCCCACTATGTATTACGGTGGAAAGGTTGTATTACTGCCTAAATTTTCGCCTGAAATATTTCTGGCTGCGGTGGCGGAAGAAGGGGGGACGCATACCTTTATGGTGCCAACTCAGTACATTGCCATTCTACAAGCTCCGCAAGATGCACGTTCAAGCGACTCCCTTCAAGTTATGGTCAGTGCGGGGCAATTATTGAGTCCAGTCACCCGTAAGGCCTTGGCGACTAAATTTACACAATCAGCTTTGTACGAAGTGTATGGCATGACCGAAGGCTTCTTCACTATTGCCATCCCTAAAGATCGTGAAAGCGGCAAAGACAATACCGTGGGTAAACCGGGATTTCTTGAAGACATTCGAATCGTTGGCGACAGTGACGAGGAGTTGGCTGTCGGTGAGATTGGTGAAATTGTTGCGTATGGCGCAGGCATGATGAAGGGTTATTACAATCGACCTGACCTTACCAGCGAAACGGTCTGGCAAGCGCCTAGCGGTCGTACATATTTGCGCAGTGGAGATCTGGGGCATGTGGATGAGGATGGCTTTCTTTACGTCAATGGCCGTAAAAAAGACATGATTAAGTCCGGTGGCATTAATATTTTTGCCGTAGATATTGAAGATGAGCTTATGAAACATTCCGCTGTGAGTGAGGTGGCGGTAATTGGTCGTCACGATCCTAAGTGGGGGGAGACCCCTATCGGTATCGTGATTTTAAAGAGTGGAAGCGCTGTGACGCCAGAAGAGTTGAAAGTTTGGGTTAATGAGCGAGTCGCAAAATATCAGCGCTTAACTGATCTTATTGTTCTGGAAGATTTTCCTCGTGCAACCTATGGAAAAATACAGAAAGAGGCACTGAGAAAAATTTACTCGGGTGAGCCGATAGCTTGATTGGGTAGGAAAAAATAACGTCCAGAAATACCGGTCGGATAATAAAAAATGAAGCAAACAGGTGGTGAAAGGCAGGTTTTTGTGTGAGAAGGGTTCGATAGAAGCCCTCCCGCGAGCGCCGTGAATTTGTTGCTGATAAATATAAAAAGGTGATTTATGGAATTAAAATATAAAGTGGTAGGAGCCTTGTTAGTAAGTTTGGCTTTGCCCTTTGCGGGTACTGTACTTGCCCAGTCGGAAGAGGGGGCGAGTAATAAAAGAGCAAGTAGTCGAATGCTTGAGGAGGTAGTTGTTGTTGCTCAACGTCGCGAGCAGTCAATTAACGATGTGCCTATTGCAGTATCGGCCTTGAGTGGCGAGAAAATGAAGAATCTCGGGATTGTTAGTCCGAAGGATCTCAATACCGTGGTGCCGGGTTTTACTTCTTCTGATGGTGGTTATGGTACGCCGGTATATACCTTGCGTGGCGTGGGTTTTAATGACAATAGTCACTTTGCGACGCCAGCAGTCGCGGTTTATCTAAATGAAATTAATTTACCTTATTCCATTATGAGTAAGGGGCCTAGTTTTGATATGGATCGATTGGAGGTGCTAAAGGGGCCGCAAGGAACATTGTTTGGTCGCAGTAGTACTGGTGGCGCAATTAATTTTATAGCCAAAACACCTAGCGAAGAATTTGAGGCTGGGTTTACTACTTCTTACGGTCGATTTGAAACGGTGGACGTAGAAGGTTATGTGAGTGGCCCGATTAGCGATACTCTACGTTATAGGGTGTCGGGACGTACTATTCAGCGAAATGAGGGCTGGCAAAACAGCGTTACCGATGATCGAACGCTGGGTGAAAAGCATTTGTCTGGTTTGCGAGGCATTTTCGATATAGATGCATCTGAGGATCTGACATTTNAAGTCATCCTAAATGGTTGGGAAGATACTAGTGACGCGCAGGCGGGGCAGCCAACAACATTCTTGCCGAATAATCCCTTTGCTAACGACGGCTTTATACCTGGCTCAACGGCAGCGCTATCGTCAGAGAAAGTGCGTAACTACCCGTTTATTCCAAATACAGATGACCCTCGAGCTGCAGAGTGGTGTAAGGGTGATCCAAGTTGCACGGACATTAATGGTAACCCCTTGGATTTTAAAGTAAACGATTCACTTTTGCAGGCGGCTTTAAAATCAAAGTGGATACTTGGCGAACGTATGGAAGCCAATTTTCTTGCATCGATAACTAAGTTCAAATCTGATGACTCACAGTTTCCCACTGGTGCGCAGCCTGAGAAACATTCAGAGTTGCAGGTCACAATGGAAATGACAGTGATCGATCTTGAGGCGAGGCTTAGTGGGAGTAGTGAGAGCGAAGACGTTCATTGGTTGGTGGGCTTGCATGCCACGCCGAAGGATAGCGCTGAGCAATTGTTGATGATTAATTATGGTGAGTCCGCTAGCGTTTTATTCCCGATAAATATTCCGTTGATCGGTGATCTGGGGATATCGGCATTCGGGCAGTATTTCCCCTCTCCCGGTGAGACCGAATACCAGTCTATTGCGCCTTACTTTAATGCTGATTGGCAGTTTTCTGAAGAGTTTAAGCTAACAGTCGGTGCCCGTTATACGGAGGAGGAGCGCGAGTATTCGGGCTGCTCGGAAGCGGAGGCGGGTAATCCAATATTTTTAGTATTTGAAGCTTATGCTCGATTACGTAACCCGTTGACTACTCAAGGTGCGCCAATTCTTGAGGGTGGGTGCTTGACTGTGTCGCCAGAGGGTAATATTGGTCGCCATAATGAAACCTTGAAGGAGGATAGCTTTTCTTACCGCGTGGTGTTGGATTGGGCGCCCAATGATGATTGGTTGTTCTACCTCTCGCAGAGTCGAGGCTTTAAATCTGGTAGCTTTCCTATCAACTCAGCATCTGATACGCGTCAGTTGGCTGGCGTAAAGCAGGAGCAGGTTGATGCCTTTGAGGTTGGTGCCAAGATGGATTTTTTGGACGGCACTCTTCATGTGAATACAGCGGCATTTTATTATGACTACAAAGATAAGCAGTTGCTTTCTCGTTATGACGATCCCGTTTTCGGGCCACTTCCCGCATTAGCTAACGCGCCTGAGTCTGCGGTTCAAGGTGTTGAAATGGACTTTAATATTATTCCCATTGACGGTTTATATCTAAGCGGCGCGATCGCTTACATTGAAACTGAAATTAAGGAATTTATTGGTTTTGATGTTGAAGGGAATCAAGCTGATTTTGCCGGTAATGAATTTAATTTCTCTCCAAATTTAACCTACTCTTTGCTAGCTGATTACAGCATTCCAATTGGCGATGATTACGAAGTCGGCATTGCGATGGATTATAGCTATAAAGGCGAAACTAACTCTTCCTTGGATAATGATCCGCGATTCGCTCATAACGATTTTGCCTTTACTAATGCGCGGCTGCGTTTTGGTAGTGCAGATGGTAACTGGACGCTGACGGCCTGGGGTAAAAACATCACCAATGAATACGCCATCGATAGTGTTTCTCCTTCGGTGGGTGATGTTAAGTATCGCTATGCACTGATGCCGGCGACCTATGGGCTTAGCTTTGATTATAAGTACTTTTAATAGCGAGGAATCTCGCAGCAATATTTCCTTTTGGAAATTTTTAGGAGAAGTATCATGTTAATAAGAACTGTTTTGCTGATTGTATTGGGGTTTTCTAGTGCCGGGCTTCGGGCTCAGTCTCTTACCCTTATTGCGCCGGGCTATTTTGATTCATTGGGACTGAATGTGTTGTCAACGGCGGTATTGCTGCCAGTGGGTATTGCGGGTGATGCGCCGGTGCCCGGCATTGATGTTGTTGTGGGCGGTATTACCCAGATTTTTGGCGTAGGCGGGCCGATTGAAAGTTTAGGGGTGGCTGTTCAAGGGCTAACTACGGGCGGGCCGCTCGACCAAGGGCTAGATCAAGTTTATGCGTTACTGGGCGGTGACGGGATATTTAGTTTATTGCTAGCGCAGAGCCCGATTCCATTTCCGTTATCTGATCAGTCAGTATTGGGTGTGGTCGGCTTAGATAGTTTGTTTTCTGTGGATACGCTCACCTCGCCGCTGTCTGGCTTGCCTAGCTTACCAGGCTTGCCTGGGGTCGGTATTTAGCTATTTGCCCTCACGGCGAGGGCTATGTGGTCACTACCTTTGGGGCCTTGCGGCCCCTTTTTTTACCCCGCAGACCAGCCGCCGTCGATTAACAGGTCTATTCCGGTAACAAATTTGGCTTCGTCGCTCGCTAAATACAGTGCGCCGTAGGCGATGTCGTTAGGTTCGCCAATTCGGCCTAGGGGCGTGGCTTCGCCAATGGCGAGGGCTTGTTCTGGGGTGATACGGGCTAGCATTTGGGTCTGGATCTGACCGGGAAGAATGGTATTTACCCGTACATTGCTGCCCGCTAACTCAAGCGCTGCAGCCTTGGTCATGTGTCGAACTGCGGCCTTGGTGGCGTGATAGCTGATGGCGTTGGGGCTGCCCACCCAGCCGTAGAGTGAAGAAATGTTTACTATGCTCGCGCTCTCTGATTTCGCCAGCTCGGCTTGCATCGACTTCATGCCAAAAAACACGCTGCTTTGATTAACGGCAAGCATCTTGTTCCACCCCTCTAAGCTCTCGCTGGCGAGGTTGCTGGGATGGTACATACCTGCGTTATTTACCAAGGTATTGATGCCACCAAAGTGGCTAATGGCGGTTTCTTTTATGGCTTGCCAATTGTCGTAGTTGCTCACGTCGAGGTGGGCGAACTCGGCGCTGCCGCCGGCATTGCGAAGTGCTTGGGCTAGCGATGTCCCCATTTCCTCGTTGATGTCAGTAATTAATACCTTTGCGCCGTGTTGGGCGAATAACGTTGCTATGGCTGCGCCAATACCGTTAGCGCCGCCGGTAATGATTGCTGTTTTGTTGTGTAGGCGTTTCATACTATCTCTCCTTATTGTGGTCTTCGTTGTGTATTGATTTATTACGCGAGTAATCAATCGCTTTTAACTTTAATTGAATGTACCGAAAAAGTCGCCTGTTGGGCCCTTAATTTCTGATGAATTTTGGTATCTTATCGCTTTTAAATAGACGTTATTCCAGTATTTCTCCTTATTGTTGGGTGCTGGAATTAGTTGTTGACAGCTATCGGTGAAGTTGGTAAATTTTATTGCGAGTGATTACTCGCAATAAAGATTTCGAATCACTCGAGTCAGTGTCACACATAAAAATTAATAAGGAGGTCGGTGATGTCGTCATCAGTCAAACCCAGCGCGGCTGGTCAGCACGATGAAGCCCATTTTGATGTTCTCGTTGTGGGCGCCGGTTTTGGTGGCTTGCGCATGCTTCACGAGGCTCGGGAACTGGGTTTGTCGGTAAAAGTACTGGAGTCCGGCGGCGATGTCGGTGGCACGTGGTATTGGAATCGCTACCCTGGTGCGCGCACCGATACCGAATCTTGGGGTTACTGCTTTTTCTTTTCCAAAGTGCTCAATGATGAGTGGAATTGGCCAGAGCGTATGCCAGGTTGGGAGCAGGTTTATCAATACATGCGCTTTGTGGTTGATCGTCTCGATATGCGCAAAGACATTCAGTTTGAAACGCGGGTGACTGCAGCCCATTACGATGAGCGTAAAAAGCGCTGGCAAATTACTACCGCGGCGGGCGAGCATTTTACGTGTAAGTATTTTTGCAGCGCGGTGGGCTGGTTTGAAGTTCCCTCCAAACCAGAGTTTAAGGGTATCGATAACTTCCGCGGGGAATGGTACCTGCCTAGCCGCTGGCCAAATGAAGCAGTTGATTTTGCCGGCAAGCGGGTTGGGATTGTCGGTTGTGGATCGACGGGGGCGCAAATACTGACGGCTGTTGCGCATTTGGCCGAGCACGTTAGCGTTTTTCAGCGCACGCCAAATTATGTTCTTCCTGGTCGCAATTACCCCGTTGATGAATTTGAAAATAGCAGTAAAAAAGCCAATTTTGAGGCAATGATTGAGCAAATTCGGAATCAGGTTTACGCCTTCCCCATGCAAGACTCCACCTTGATGTTCAACGACCTAACGCCTGCAGAGCAGCAGCAGGTTTTGGAAGCGGGTTGGGAGGCGGGTGGCTTCCGTTATATTTTCCAAACCTTTGCCGACATTCTCGTCACCAAAGAGGCTAATGAAGCTGCCTGTGAGTTTGCGCGCAATAAAATTCGCAGCATTGTGAACGATCCCGCCACTGCCGAGCTTATGTGCCCGAATTACCCCATAGCTTTGAAACGCCCGCCAGTGTGTAACTTCTATTACGAAAGCTTTAACCGGCCAAACGTTGAGTTGGTTGATGTGAAAACTACGCCAATCAGCGAAGTTACCGCAGACGGTCTGCGTGTGGGTGAGCAGGAATACCAGTTCGATATTCTTATTTTTGCAATGGGTTACGACGCCGTGACTGGCCCATTAATGGCCATGGATATTCGTGGCCGCAATGGTCAGCGCATTCAGGATAAATGGGCAGCTGGGCCGCGCACCAATTTTGGTATTGGCATGGATGGCTTCCCCAATATGTTCATGATCACTGGCCCGCAGACGCCATTTGCCAATGTGCCCCCTGTTGTTGAAGCGTCAACAACGTGGATTGGTCAGGCGATTCGCTACATGCAGGCAGAAGGCTACGATGAAATAGAAGCCGATGCAGAGGCTGTTGATGCGTATTGCGGGCAAATGAAAGAACTCGTCGATGCAACTTTAATTCGCGACGCGGCATCGCAGGGGGCATGGTTTATGGGTGCCAATATTCCAGGCAAGCCAGTAGCGGTGCTATTCCATTTTGGTGGTGCGCCCAGTTATTTCAATGCGCTTGCCGAAAATGCCGACACCGGTTTTGCTGGTTTCAAATTTTTTAGTATGGCTCAGAGCAATCAGGTCGCAACTGCTTAACAACCCTTTTTTAATTTTGCGCGAAGCTGCTGGCTATCTAGCAGCTTCGCCGTGCGGAGAGTTTCTGTGACGAAAGAATTTGAATACCCCAATTACACATCTTTGAAACTAGATTGGCCGCTTGAGGGCGTGCTCCGGGTGACTATTGCGCGGGGCGAGATGAACTCGATGGACTACGAATTACATCATGATCTCGGTGGTATTTGGCGCTTGATTGATGCCGACGATCGCGTGAGTGCGGTCATTATTACAGGGCAGGGGCGGGCATTCTCTGCGGGTGGTGATTTTGACATGGTGGATCAAATCATTAACGACCACGAGTTTCGTATGAAAATGTGGAAGGACGGTCGCCAGCTGGTTGAGAACATGCTGAGCTGCGGCAAGCCGGTGATCTCGGCGATTAACGGCGCGGCGGCCGGCGGTGGCCTTGCCATAGCCCTGCTGGCAGATATTTCTATTGCCGCCAAAACCGCTAAATTGGTGGATGGTCACACCGCCCTAGGTGTGGCGGCAGACGATCACGCGGTGGCGATTTGGCCATTGCTGATTGGCATGGCCAAAACCAAATATTTTCTCATGACTAATGAACCCATCACCGGCGAGCTGGCAGAAAAAATGGGCATGGTTAGTCTTTGTGTTGAAAAAGATCAGCTCATGGAAACCGCATTGCGGGTGGCCGGCAAAGTAGCTAACGGTGCACCTGAGGCGATTCGTTTTACCAAACACTCACTCAATAACTGGGTTCGCAGTGCATGGCCAGCGTTTGAGGCCTCACTAGCCTTCGGCATTCTCGGCTTTTGTGGGCCAGAAGCGAAAGAAGGTTTGGCGGCGCTTAGAGAAAAGCGTGCGCCTAATTTCCCTAAAAAATCTGCTGTATAAACATTTGGAAGCGCAATTATGAACAATGAAACACGAACCTATATTGTAACCGGCGCCGCTGGCGGCATTGGCGGCGCAACCGCGCGGCGGCTATTGGCAAAGGGTGCCAATGTACTTGGCGTTGATATTAGCGCTCGTCGCTTAGAAGCGCTGCAGGCGAATTGCGCAGAGCTGCCTGGCAAATTAGAAGTTTGCCGAGCAGACCTGTCCTCTGAAGAAGCGGCCCAGGGTGTGGTCGAAAAATGCTTGGCAGTATTCGGTGAGCTACACGGCATCGCCAATGTTGCTGGCGGCATGGTGGATATCGAGGCCGATTCTATGGACAGGCCGCTGGCGCAGATTGGTCTCGATTATTTCCGTCGTACTTTTGCGTTAAACGTAGACACTGCCTTTTTAATGGCGAAGCACGCCGAGCCGCATTTTGAAGCTAAGGGATACGGCAAAATAGTGAATGTAGCTTCCTTGGCTGCTTTTGCCAATCGCCACGAGCTTGGCGATACCGCTTATAACCCCGCTAAAGCGGCCGTAGTTGGCTTAACCCAAACGCTGAGTTTACTGCTCGGCCGCAAAGGTATTCGCGTTAATGCAATTGCACCGGGCTTGGTCATGAGTGACAAAGTTCAGGAAACTTTTGGTAAGGCGTATGTAGACCGCCACCTAGCAGCGACCGCCTTAGGTAAATTAGCGCGAGTGGAAGACGAGGCCGAGGCCATCGCCTTTCTTTTGGAGCCCCAGTCCGACGCCATCAGTGGCGAAGTGCTGCGCGTGGCGGCAGGGGTTAGGTAATGAGCGCTGGCGAGAATGACGCAGCAATTCAGCCGCGAATTGTCGAATGGCTCTGCGATGTAATGCCGCAAGCGACGGCGTTAAGCATCAGCGGTTTCAGTCGAATTTTCGGTGGTAATGCGCGTATCGCTTGGGCGTTTGACTTGCACTGGACTGAAGCAGGTCAGAGCAAATTTATGCCCTGCATTATGCTTAGTCAGGTAGCGGGTCGTCATGTTGATTCCGACGTAACCGCGGAATACCGCCTGCTTAAAGCCATTACGGGTTGCGGTTCTCGGGCGCCAGCGGCGTTGGCACTGGATGCGGAGGGCCGCGTGAGTGGCGGCCCAGCGATTGTTTTGCAGCGCCTAGAGGGCGAAGCCAGCGCGGTGGCATTTCTTAATCATGCAAATGAAGAAGAGGCTCAGCAGCGTTGCCGCGATCTGGCTGTTGCCAGTGCCGAGCTGCATCGTATTGAGGTGGCGCAAGTAGGCTTGTTTACCGGTATAGCGCCGCGTCAGGCGGCGCTAGATCAGATTTCTCATTGGGAACAGCAATTCTTGGATCATCGCCAAGAGCCCTTGCCGGTCGTGGTCCATTTGTTTTCTTGGCTCAAGCGCCATTGCCCAACGCCGACGCGCTTATGTTTAGTACATGGTGATCTTCGCCCAGGTAACTTTCTGTATCGCGGCGCCGACGTGACGGCCTTACTTGACTGGGAAATGGCCCACGCGGGTGATCCGGCAGAAGACATTGCCTGGATATATCGGCCGCTTTGGAGCCCAGAAAAGTTTATGCCCATAGAGGAGTTTGTGCGGGTTTATCGCGAGCGCGCCGGCTTTGATATTGGCATGGAGAACCTGCGCTTTTATCAGGTTTTTAGTGAGATGAAGTTTGCAGCGCTGTCGCTAACCGCCTCGCATTCTGCGCTTAGCGGGCAGAGTGATAATTTGCGCCATTTAGATCGGGCGGCAAAGGTAGCGGCGAGCCTAGCGCGTTGCTTTGAATTGATAGATGGGCTTTATCGGGAGGCAGTCGATGTTAGTGCCTAATACGGGGGTTTTATTGGGGCGTTTACGCGGCATTCTTAAAGAGAATGTGCTCACAGCGCTGCCCGCCGGTGGTCCTCAGCGGCAGCTTAAAGCGGCGCTGCACTTGCTTGGCCGCTTGGAAAAAAGTTGGGACATCATGCCATTTTATGTGCAGGCCGATAACCGCGATATCGAATCGGTGTTGGCTGAGATTGGCAGCGCTTGGCAGGGGTCAGCGCAGGCGCTGGGAGACTGGCAGGCGAGGCTTGCCGCGTCGCCGCATACTGAGCGGCTGGCGGGCGTGAACAGTTTGGAACTGAGCGCCTTGATGAATCGCAATCAGTTATTACAGCAAGTGTTGCTAGAAGTAGATGGCCTGCTTGGGGCTATGGCGCCGTCGTCGGTGGTGGAGGCGCAGCTGGCCTGCTTGGCGGCGCTGTACCGGCGAATGGCTGGGCGGCAATCGGTATTGGTGGGCGATTGCCCAGTAACGGCGCAGTCTTTCGCTGTTGATGGAATATGAGGTAGATAAAATGACATCAGAATCTTCTGCAGTTATCTCTGATGCGGCGCCGCTTACCGCGCCGGTTATGGAAGAAATTCGCGCTAGGGTCAGCTTGGTGTGTACCGAAGCCGAGGGCGTGGTGTCGCTGGAATTTGTGCCAGAAGATGCCGACACGTTTCCCGACTGGCAAGCGGGTGCACATATCGACGTAGTTATGGGTCCCGAGCTGGTGCGTCAGTACTCATTGTGCAGCGATCCCGCCGACCGGCACCACTGGCGGATCGCCGTATTGCGCGAGCCGAAAAGCCGAGGTGGCTCTGAATTTATTCACACCCAAATAAACGTCGGCGACGTGCTGGTGTTGCGGGGGCCGCGCAATCATTTCCCGCTGCTGCCGGCGCAGGAATATGTGCTGGTTGCTGGTGGAATTGGCATCACGCCAATACTAACAATGGCAGAAGAGCTTGAGCGCCAAGGTAAAAATTGGAAGTTGCTCTATGGTGGTCGCAGTGAAAATTCGATGGCCTTTACCAAGCTGCTAAAGCGCCATGGCGAGCGAGTGTGTATACGCCCAGAAGACCGTTTCGGTTTGCTTGATTTAAAGTCTTGGGTTGGCGAGTCGCGGGCTGAGTGCCTAGTGTATTGCTGTGGGCCTGAACGCTTATTGCAAGCGCTTGAACAAGTGTGTGCAGACTGGCCCGAAGAGTCGGTGCAAATAGAGCGCTTTAGAGCTGCGGATGAAGCCGCACTGGTTCAAGATGGCAGTTTTGATGTGATTTTGGCCAAGTCTAATATGACGGTGCATATTGACGAGGGTAGGGCTATTGCCGATGTCTTGGAAGAGGCCGGCGTGTACATTCCTCGATCCTGCAATGAAGGCAGCTGCGGCACCTGTATTACTAAAGTGCTTGACGGTGAGCCAGATCATCGCGACTCTTTCCTTAGAGGAAAAATGCGCGAAAATAATAAGCACATTATGGTGTGCTGTTCGCGCGCTAAAACAAAAACAATAACACTGAACGTTTGAGGGATTTTTATGATGAAGGCTAGGGATCGCTTGGGGCAGTCTGGTCGTGAAATTGACGTAAAGCAGGGGTGGTCGATCGCAGCGTTGGTGGACGCTAGTCGTTTAGTCGGGGCCAATGGTATTCGCTGCGCGGCCGACGGTCACCTTTATGTTGCCCAGGCCTTTGGCGGACAGCTCAGCCGAGTAGATCTTAGCGACGGATCAACGTCGATAGTGTCTCCTGCAGATGGCCACATTGTTGCACCCGACGACTTGGCCTTTGACTCCAAGGGCAATATGTTTGTCACCGAAGTGATGAGCGCCCGCGTGAGTTGTTTGCGGCCCAATGGCCGAGTAGACGTGATTGCCGGTGACGTGCCAATTGCCAACGGCGTGACCGTACATCACGACCGTATTTTTATGAGCGAATTTCGCGCCGACGGCAGAATTCTAGAACTCTATGACGATGGTCGCTCGCCTCGGCTTATTGCCGATCAAGTCGTTGCGCCCAATGCGCTATCGATGGGCCCCGACGCCTGTTTGTATTTTCCGCTGGTGCCCTTAGGCGAAGTGTGGCGGGTGGCCGTTGATGGCGGCGCAGCAGAAAAAGTGGCAGAGGGCTTCGCCATTCCCACCGCCGTTAAATTCGATCCGCGTAAACCGGAAAGCTTGGTGGTAGTGGAATCGGGAAGTGGTGCAGTGACTCGGCTCAATATTGTCACTGGCCACAAAGAGCTTATCGCTCGCCTCCCGATTGGTATCGATAACTTGGCTTTTGCAGATGATGGCCGTCTGTTTATCTCGTATTTCACCGATGGCAGCATTATTGAAATATCGCCAGATGGCAGTACTCGCCCGCTGCTTGAGGGGGCTATGCTCGGTCCCTTTGGCTTGGCGGTAGATAACAATGGGAGCTTGGTGGTGGCCGATGGCATGAGTCTCGCCACCATTGATCGCGGCGGCCTAGTGCGGCGACCTGCCATGCTCTTAGAACACGGCTTTCCTGGCTATGTACGTGGTGTCGCGGTGGCTGCAGATGGCAGTTTAATTTGCAGCAATAGTGCGGGCGTACTTGCCCGCTATACCCCAAAGGGTGAGGCAGAAGTGATTGCCGATGGCCTGAATCAGTTAATGGGTATTAAGCTCACCGCCCAAGGCGACATTTTAGTTTGCGAAGCCGGTGAAGGCCGCTTGCTGTCGATCACTCCCGAGGGCGATATCACCGTTCTGGCCAGTGATTTATCCTTTCCAACCGGCTTATGTGTGGCCGAGGATGGCAGCGCCATTGTTACCGAGGCAGGGGCAGGTCGAGTGCGGCGGATTGCCAAAGGGCGGAGCGAGGTACTGATCAGTGGGCTTACTGAACCCGCCGGTGTGGCGCTGCAAAATGGCGATTTATATGTGCTAGATCGCGGTAGCCACAGTTTATTCTGTCTTGAGAAAGGCCGTAGCGTGCCAGTTGTTGTCGCCACTCAGTTACCGGTGGGTGGGTGGGAGGTTCGTGCCAATACTCTGCCAGGCATTGCCGACCTAATGGATGGGCCGCTGTTGCCCTTTGCCGATCTTGTGGCACTGCCAGATGGGCGTCTGTGTTTTTCCTGTGATGTTGATGGCAGTCTGCGGATATTGAGTAGGCTCTAGTCGCGGGTGCATTTAAGCCATCGGTTTCTTGCCGTTCGGTTAAGTGAAGCTTTGGTAGTTCTATTGGTTTAAATTAGGGGGCACGTAAGTGCAACGCAAGATATTTTCGGAAGAGCATGAACAATTTAGAGAGGCTTACCGTCGGTTTTTAGAGCGCGAGGTTCTGCCGTACCGCGAGCAATGGCGAGCAGCTGGGTTTGTGCCCCGAGACATGTTTAAAAAAATGGGTGAGCAGGGTTTTTTAATGACCTGGGCGCCCGAGGAGTTTGGCGGTTTGGGGCTGCGCGATTTTTGCTTTCAGCAAATCATGATCGAGGAAGATGCGCAGTATGGTGAAGTAGGATTTTTCCATACTGTCCACAGTCGATTGATTGGCCCCTATCTACAGCATGTAGGTTCGCCTGAACAGCAGGCGCGGTTTATTCCTAAATGCGTTAGTGGTGAGAATATACTCGCTATCGCCATGACCGAGCCGGATGCGGGTAGCGACGTGGCGGGCATAAAAACCCGCGCGGTGCGCGACGGCGACGATTGGTTACTGAACGGCTCCAAGACCTATATCTCTAATGGTATTCAAGCGGATCTTATTATTGTTGCCGCTAAAACCGATGCAGAAAATCCCCGTAAAATAGGTTTGTTTGTTGTTGAAGCAGGCATGGACGGATTTGCTCGTGGTCGCAACTTAAGCAAGTTAGGGCTTAAAGCGCAGGACACCGCCGAACTGTTTTTTAATAATGTGCGTATCCCCGCCAAGAATGTGTTGGGCGACCCAAGCAAGGGCATGCATTACTTAATGCAGGGTTTGGTCGAGGAGCGCCTGATTGCCGCATGTATATCTTTGGCAGCGGCGCAGCGCGCTTTTGATGTTACTCGCAATTATGTAAGCGAGCGTCAGGTGTTTGGGCAGAGCTTGTCGCATATGCAAAATACCCGTTTTAAAATGGCCGGCCTGCGTGCCGAGCTGAATGCCCTGCAAGTATTTGTGGACTACTGTGTTACGGCGCATAACGACGGCGAGTTGACCGTGAGCCAAGCGGCCGAAGCCAAGTTATTAACTTCTGAACTTGAGGGGCGAATGGTCGATGAAGGCGTTCAACTACATGGCGGTGCTGGTTATATGACGGAATACGAAATATGTAATCTATACGCCAATGCGCGAGTTGCCCGAATTTTAGCCGGTAGCTCAGAAATCATGAAAGAGATCATCGCGCGCAATGTGTTTGATGCCTAATTAATGTGATGCTGTGCGCAGCCCCTGATAATGAAGGGGTTGTGGTATTACAACTGCTTAGTTGAGTGAGTTAGTATGGCCCGCGTTCACATTCCACTTCCCGACCAGTTTATGTTTTCAACCGATATTGCACTGCATGTTAGTCATATGAATTGGGGCGGTCATCTGGATAGTGCCCAATTGCTTGTCGTCGTTTCCGAAGCAAGGGAGCGATTTTTTGTTTCGCTTGGTTATTCCCAAACCAATATAGAAGGTTTTAGCCTTGTGATGGCCGATGCTGCGCAACGCTATTTGTCAGAGGCTTTTTACGGCGACGTGATGATTGTGGAGATTGGAATTACTGAATGGTTTGATAAAGGCTTTGACCTAAGCTGGCGAATGATAAATGGAAGCAACGATTCTGTTGTTGCTTTGGGTAAGTCGGCGATGTTGTTTATGGATATGACAGTAGGCAAGCCGCAATCCACTCCCTTAGCATTTCGTGAGAGATTGTCACTGCATGCTCTTCTTTAAACTCACTTCGCCGCCACCACTCAATATTATGACCAAACTTATAGTGTTGATCGTATATTGTCGGGTATCCATACTGTTTAGTTTAGTCGAATACTAATAAATTCAGGCTGAATATTTGCCATCGCCTGGCCATATTGTTTTTCGAATTCGTCTGGCATTCAATATTTCAATTCAAGCAGTGGTATATTGGTTGGATTTACGCTAACCATGGGTAGAGTTGAATGATTGATGTAAGTTCTGCGCGGCTGACGCATATTGCAGTGCATCGGGTGGGAAGCAAGGCGCGTGAAGAGGGGATGCGTCTTGCTGAGAAGGAGTCGACGGCTGATGAGTCTTTGAGTGAGTTGCTTATTAAGCACTACTTACTCCCGCTTTCTAAGCAAAGCGAGATATACGATTTTTTTCATGAGTCAGATATTTCCTTGAATACTGTGGCAAATATTGCTGGAAAAATATTCAATGCATCTGGTGAATTTTTGAACAGCACTCAGGCTATTGCAAAGCATTTGTATGCCACGTCTACCCACCAAAACATTTCGGGCGGTGATCTGATTTTTTTGCAGTTTGCTGGGATAAAGTATAATGAGATTGAGTTGAATGCACTTGTCTTACTAAAGGTTGAGAATAAGGACAATTTTATCGAAATTGTGGAGTCATCAGATTCATTTGATATGTTTGAGCGCAGCGGTATCTCTCTAAATAAGATACAAAAGGGCGCATTAATACTTCCCAATGCTCAAGGCGTGTTTGTTGTCGATAATCTTGGTCAAAAAACAAAGTATTGGATAGAGTCGTTTTTGAAAGTATCGCCAAGGGCAACATCAAAATCTTATGCAAAGTTGAGCGGCTTAATTTTGAAGGGGGTCAGTTCCAAAATAGAAGATACCCAAGATATTGCCGAGCTGAATAAGGAGATTACCGAAAAAATAAAGTCTGCGGAACTTACCTCGATAGCTGAGCTTAAAAATATCTCCTCGCAGTATATTGATTCTGAAGCGCTGTCTGAGGTGATATCTGGCGTGGCTAGTAGCACTGGGGTTGATATAGTCGACGATTATCAAATTAAGCCAAAGGATTTTGCAAAGCAGGCAAAGCCGATAACCAGCCGAGTGAGAGTGAGAGCGGGTGTGGGCTTGGTGATTAGTGATGCTAAGTATTCGGTATCTGATATGTCGATTACCGACAATCAGGATGGATTTCAGGCGGTGGTGAACATTAAAATGAGAAAAGAGAAGTAGAAGTTTGTCGCTTTGATTTTATCTGGAGATTTAATAATGTAAAAAGCCGCGCTGAAGTCATTCAGTGCGGCTTTTTTTATTGCTCGAACCTTAACTTGCCATACGTTCCGCGTTTGCAGTGATGTTTGTAGCTTGTACTGAGGCATTTAGCACTGCCTGTAGTGAAGCTGAAATAACATCGCGGTGTTTGGCAACACCAATATAGCGTTGGTTATTAATCGACAGGTGAACGTAGGCGATAGCCTGTGAGTCTGTGCCTGTACCTAGCGCATGTTCGCGGTAGTCCAGTATTTCAATTTTGTCACCAAACTCGTTTTGCCATGCATCAACCAAGGCGCTGATGGCGCCGTCGCCACGCCCTTTGAGTGTGGTGCTACCTCGCTGGTCGTTAAAACTCAGGCTTAATACGTCCTGACCAGCATTTTCAGAATTATCCTGACTGACTGAAAAATTCTGAATACGAATATGCTGGTTTGCCTGGAGATAGTGGGCGTCGAATAAATCCCATATTTGCGCGGACGTCACCTCACCAGAAATTTCTTCTGCTCGAGCTTGCACCATACGGCTGGCGTCTATTTGTAGCCAGCGCGGCAGTTGCAGGCCGTAATCATTTTCTAATACCCAGCTAACGCCGCCTTTACCGGACTGGCTATTGATGCGAATAACCGCCTCGTAGCTGCGTCCCAAATCAGCGGGGTCAATCGGCAGATAGGCGACCTGCCAGTGCTCATCATCCTGCTGCTTGCTCAAGCATTTCCGAATAGCGTC
Source organism: Zhongshania aliphaticivorans (assembly GCF_902705855.1). Lineage (GTDB taxonomy): Bacteria > Pseudomonadota > Gammaproteobacteria > Pseudomonadales > Spongiibacteraceae > Spongiibacter > Spongiibacter aliphaticivorans_B. Next base: position 202,006 of record NZ_CACSIJ010000013.1, read on the forward strand.
TTGGTGACTGCCCGAAAACGCCGTAAAGACCAGTTCGCCCGCGTAAGGGTGACGAGGGTGCAGTGGAATGGCGGTGCAGTGTTCTACCACGGCAATGATTTCATCCATATCTGCCAGATTCAGACCGGGGTCTACGCCTTGGCTGTAAAGATTCATCGCCATGGTGACAATATCCATATTGCCGGTGCGTTCGCCATTACCCAGCAACGTACCTTCAACCCGATCTGCGCCCGCCATTACCGCCAGTTCGCCAGCGGCGACACCGCAGCCGCGATCATTGTGGGTATGCACAGACACGGTGATGTCTTTGCGGTAGCGAGTGTTGCCGCAGAACCACTCAACTTGGTCTGCAAATACATTGGGGCTAGCGCACTCTACCGTTGCGGGCAGATTAATAATGATGGGGTTGCCGCTGTCGCGCCATTCGGCAATGACGGCGTCGCTAATTTCTACTGCAAACTCAATTTCAGTGCTGCTAAAACTCTCTGGTGAATATTGGAAAGACCAGTTGGTTTCTGGCTGGCGAGCCGCGTACTCCTTCACCCATTTCGCGCCTTGCACGGCAATGTCGACAATGCCTTGTTTGTCTAGGCCGAACACCCGTTCGCGCTGTACTGGGCTGGTGGAGTTGTATACGTGCACAATGGCATTTTTCGCGCCTTTCAGTGATTCATAGCTGCGGGCAATCAATTCCTCACGGGCTTGGGTCAGCACTTGAATGGTGACGTTGTCGGGAATGCGATTGCCGTTAATCAGTTCGCGAACAAAGTCGAAGTCCGGCTGTGAGGCGGCGGGAAAACCCACCTCAATTTGGGTGAAACCGAGTTTGACTAATAGGTCCCACATACGCAGCTTTTGCTGCACGTTCATGGGCTCAACCAAAGCCTGATTGCCGTCGCGTAAATCGACTGAGCACCATTGTGGTGTTTGCTCGATAGCGTTGTTGGGCCACTGACGGTCTGGGATGGCGATGACCGGCGTGGGTCGATATTTACTGTGGTTGAACTCGCCCATGATCTGATTTTCCTTAGTCTTTAATTGTGTTGTTGAGGGTAGGGCCCGGGGTGCCGGGCGTTTTACCGTGTGTCTGTGCTTCCCTTTTTATAAAAGTTGCTGCATTTGTGCGTCCTGATCGCGGGGTGTTGCGGTCGTTTCGACAAAGGTAGTGGAGTGGTAACTCCACGGTTCCCAGTATAGGGGGGGAGGGCTGGCATAAGATTGCGAAGTTTGGCTTGAATTTGGCTTTACATGGATTTTTATTGCTTATAATTTATATTTAATGGCATATTATGCCTTTAATATCTGCATGGTTGAAATTTAAATGAACTTAGACGGCTATGATAGACGAATTCTAGAAGCCCTACAGGAAGATGGTCGCTTAAGTAATCAGGACCTGGCGGACCGCATCGGATTGTCGCCGTCACCGTGCTTGCGACGGGTTCGCCGCTTGGAAGAGGCGGGGTTAATTGGGGCTTATCGGGCCGTACTTAACGCCCGCGCGCTGGGTTTGAATTTAATGGCGTTTATTCAAATTAGCATGGACAGGCACACGCCGGAGCGCTTTGAAAATTTTGAGCGTCATGTGGGTGACTATCCAGAAGTGTTGGAGTGCCATTTGATCACGGGCCAGTCGGCGGATTATTTGCTGAAAGTGATTGTTGCCGATATGGACGGCTTTCAGGCTTTGTTGCTTAACAAGATCACTCGAATAGATGGCGTTACCGGCGTACACTCTAGCTTTGTGATGAAGTCTCCGGTGAGTAAAACCTCGCTGCCCTTGTTGTCGTCACAAAATGCTTGAGGATGTTAATAACTGACGAACTGGGGGCGACAATGGAAAGGATTTTTGCAGCAAATCTAGACGAAATTCAAAACGACACCTTACTAAGTAAAACCGTTAATGGCACTAAAGTATTATTGAGCCGAGTGAATGGGCAGCTTTGTGCGGTAGAGAATCGCTGTCCCCACTTGGGCTTGCCACTGGCTAAGGGCAAGGTTTGTGACGGCGCAGTGGTGTGCCCTTTCCACGGCTCCAGTTTTGATTTATTGAACGGCGAGAATATTGATTGGACTAATGCATTTATTGGAATGCCAATGCCGACCTGGACCCACAAATTAATTGCTTTGGGAAAATCACCCCAGGCATTAAAAACCTTCAAAGTAGAGTGTGACGACGAACAAGTTTTTTTACATCTGTAAGGCCTGCTATAGACGGCCTTAAATTAGGGAATAAAATGGCAGTAGATATTGAGGTCGTCACCATTACCCACGCCATACAGCAGGCGGTTGCACCGGTATTCTTGCTGGCGGGTATTGGTGGAATTTTAAATGTATTGACTAATCGTTTAGCCAGAATTATTGATCGCAGTCGCAATCTGCATCATCGGCTAGAGACAGTAAGCGAAGAGCGGAGTATGGTGATTCGCGATGAATTAAGCATGCTTACCCGCAGGGCGCGAGTGGTGCACCGAGCAATAGGTTTTAGCACTGCCAGTGCGCTGTTAGTTTGCGTGGTTATTGCGTTGTTGTTTTTGAGTGCGGTTGTCGGTTGGAATAGCAGCCTTGTGGTGGCGGCTTTATTTGTACTGGCAATGTGTTTTTTGATTGTGGCGTTAAGTGGCTTTTTACGTGAAGTCCAGTTGGCAACGCGGATCATGTTAAACGGGCCTTAACAATGTGCATAGGTGATTTGCCACGGAGGCAATATGATTACCTTATATGGATTTGGGGAAGGCTTTGGGCTAGTAGATGCTAGCCCCTTCGTTTTAAAAATTGATGTTTATTTGCGCATTGCGGGCTTGGAGTTTGAGCGCAAGTCTGAAATTGCAAACCTGCGTACCGCCCCTAAGGGCAAACTGCCGTATATTGTTGAGGGTGGTAAAACCATCGCTGATTCGGCCTTTATACTTGACTACCTAAATAGCAAACCCGGCGTGAGCTTGAGTTCAGATTTAAGTCCAGAGCAGCGCGCTCAGGCGTATTTAATTGCTAAATCGCTAGACGAGAATTTATATTGGTGTTTGCTCTATTCACGCTGGATTAGTGATCAAACATGGCCACTGACTAAGACAACATTTTTTGGCTCATTGCCATTTCCAATGAACCATATTGTGCCGACTATAGTACGTAGGAGTGTGCGTTCGGCGGTTTTTAAGCAGGGCCTAGGCCGACATTCCGACTCAGAGATTCAGCAAATATTTATATATAGCCTCGACAGCCTCTCGGTCCTTTTAGGGAATAAAAGCTATTTCTTTAACGATAAGCCGAGCGTGCTTGACGTATGCGTTTTTGGCTTTTTAGCGCAGTTTATTTTGGCTGATATTGATAATGACTTTAATGATATTGCGCGGCGTTATGAAAATCTCGCTAGTTTTTGTCGCAATATCCATAAACGTTATTACAGTCAGGCGTAGTGGTACGGCTTATGAATATTGGTATTTACTGTTATGACAATGCCGAAATTTTAGATTTCGCGGGCCCCTTTGAAGTGTTTTCTACGGCATCCCGCGTGAGCGATGATCAGCCGTTTACTGTGTTTTTAGTTTCTGAAACGGATGGCCCTGTATGCGCTCGCGCAGGGTTCACGGTTATTCCCAATTACCACTTTGGCAACCATCCACAAATAGATGTGCTTATTGTCGTGGGCGGCGTCCATAACCGTGAGATATCTAAGCCCGCGGTGTTGTCGTGGATTAGCAGGCAGGCCAAGCAGGCGAGCTTGACGGTATCGGTTTGCACTGGCGTATTTTTACTTGCCGCTGCAGGTGTTGTTAGCGACCACAAAGTCACTACTCACTGGGAAGATATTCCGAGTCTTAAGGAGTGTTTTCCGTCGTTACAGGTGTGCGAGAAGCTGCGCTGGGTAGACAGCGGGGGAGTGGTCAGCTCCGGCGGAATTTCTGCCGGTATCGACATGAGCTTATACTTAGTGGCACGTTTGCATAGCGTAGATTTGGCAATCCGAACGGCTCGGCAAATGGAGTTTGATTGGTCTATGTCGATGGACAAAACATAGCCTTGAAAATAGAGTATTTTCCGAATTTTTTAAGCTAAACGCTGGCGCTGACAGGCTGCTAGCGTTACCCTTAGTAACATGTTTTCCGCTTATTATTCCTGACACCCCGCAGTGGCTCAAGTCGCTTACATACATTTTTTGGGCTAGCTAATCCTGCTGTCTGCCAGAGTCGAATTGCGTTCTCATTTCTGTATCAGAAAGACGAGAGAAGTCGTTTATGAGTACTCCCAACTTCGTCGGATTTTGGATGCGTATTGACGCGTTATATTCCGCCCCCATCATATCTGATCGTACTTATCTCTTGTTAGCTTTACAAAATGCCGGTGTCGGATGGGTGACGGATCAAAAGAATTAATGTTATGTAAATGAGGTGTATATGAATATTGTGGTTGTTGGTGGCGGTGCAGGAGGCTTACCGCTGGTTACGAAATTAGGAAAACGTTTAGGTAAACGCGGCTTGGCAAATATTACTTTGGTGGATGCGAGTGCGAGTCATATTTGGAAACCGCGATTTCATGAAGTCGCCACCGGTGCAATAGATTCAGATTTGGATGCGGTAGATTACCGTGCTCATGCCCACCAAAATTATTATAATTTTTCTAAAGGTCGTATGAGCGGCTTAGATCGCGACAAGAAAGAAATTATTCTTGAGCCCGCAATCGGCTCTGGCGGAAAAGAAATACTTCCTGAGCGCCGTATTCCTTACGACTACCTTGTTATTACAGTGGGTAGCCTAGGTAACGATTTTAACACCGAGGGTGTGCGTGATCATTGCTTATTCCTAGATACAAGGGAGCAGGCAGATCGTTTTCACGAGCGCTTTTTAAATCATTGTCTCAGCGCAGATTTTTATCGTGACACGGTTTCGGTTGCCATTGTGGGCGGCGGTGCAACCGGCGTAGAGTTGGCGGCAGAAATCCATCATGCGATAGCACTCCTTAAATTATATGGACACAAGGAACTAGATCGCAGTCGTTTACAAGTACACGTTATAGAGGCGGGGCCACGCCTGTTACCCGCCTTGAGCGAACAAATTGCGAGCGCAGCGCAGACTGAATTAGAAAACATGGGCGTAAAAGTGCATACCGGTACCATGGTTAAACAAGCCGATGAACAGGGTTTTATCACCGGTGACGGCGAGCGGATTGACGCTGAGTTACTGGTATGGGCCGCCGGAATAAAAGCACCCGATGTGTTAGGAAAGTGGGGGCTAGAAGTGAATCGGATCAACCAATTATTGGTTAATCCCAATTTACAAACCGCAGACAGTGCCATTTTTGCGATCGGCGATTGCTGCGCCTGTGAACTTACTGAGGGCAAAAACGTACCGCCCCGAGCGCAATCTGCTCAGCAAATGGCAAATCATACCGCCGCCAATTTACAGCGCATGGTGAAGGGGCAGCCCTTAAAGCCCTTTAAATATCGTGACCACGGCTCCCTAGTTTCCCTCTCTGAATACTCAGCGCTGGGTAATTTAATGGGCAGCGTTCGCGGTGGCAGCTTCTTTATCGAAGGCTGGATGGCGCGGATGATGTACGTCAGCCTATATCGTCTACATCAAGCGGCGATCTATGGCTGGCTGCGTACTTTAATGCTGCTAATGGCTGGTCGGTTTAACCGCTTATTACGACCTAGGCTGAAATTGCATTAAGGGATTACCCCAGCCGAGTATTGTTGGCATATTCGATTGGGCATCTATTTTGACTTCTTATGAATTCTGCGTTGTTTATAGTAGCCATTTGCGTTTTCGCATAGATTTATTGTGTGCTTGAATAGTTTAAAGTGCGTGAGGGAAAACCTTGAGAATAAATAAGCCCTAGGAGGGTGGATGTCGTCAGTTGAGCTTGAGTTTCACGCGATTAATGATTGCGTAAATCAAATTATTCATCGCCTAGGCAAAGATTTGCGCGTCGCTATGCCACTGGGTTTGGGTAAGCCCGTAGAGCTGATCGATGCCTTGTATCGCCGAGCGTGCGAGGATCCTAGTCTTTCATTGACGATTTTTACCGCGCTTAGTTTAGAGCGCCCGCGTGAGAGCGACCCTATTCGCGGGCGCTTGCTTAATCCAGTTTTTGACAGATTGTATGATAATTACAGTGAACCGCTGTATCTGCAGGATGAGCGTAAAGGTGATATGCCGGCGAATATATCTCTCTGCGAGTTTTACTTTAAAGCGGGGAGCCGTTTAGGTCATGCTGCGGCGCAGCAGAATTACATTAGTTCTAATTACACCCATGCCGCGCGTGATGTGGTCGCCAGAGGTAGCAACCTTGTTATTCAATTACTAGCGCGTGAGGGTAATAAGCTTAGTATGAGCTGTAATCCCGACACGTCAGCGGAGGTGATTGCGCGTTTAAAAGACGAGGGTCGAGATTATGTGGCGGTGGGGGTGGTGCACTCCGATTTGCCCTTTATGTATGGCGACGCTGAAGTTGATGCTGATCGGTTTGATTTTTTAGCGACAACAGATAGTGGGCTGCACGGTCTATTCCAAGTGCCGCGTTTGCCGCCGATTCCTGATACTGACTACGCTATTGGTTTACGGGCGAGTGCGTTAATTGCCGATGGCGGAACCTTGCAGCTTGGTATCGGCGCAATGGGCGATGCGATAGTTCAATCAGTATTGCTCCGGCATCAGCGCAATGAAGACTATCGCGAGTTATTGAAAAGATTTGATGTTGATGAGCACTGCGCGCAGTTAGTAGAAACCGTTGGCGGACGCGGTGTATTTGAAAAGGGCTTGTATGGCGCGACTGAAATGTTTGTAGAGGGATTTCTGCATTTATTTCAGGGTGGCATTCTACGCCGTCCGGTCTATGATTTTTGGGCCTTGCAGCAACTTATCAATCTCGGCCAGTGCAATCCAGATCAACTAAAGCCAGAGTGCTTAGTGGCAATGGCAGAGCTGGGAGTGCGTGAGCTTAGGGGTAAAGACTTTGATGTCTTGCAGTATCACGGATTTTTTAGAGACGATTGTAATTATAAAGAAGGGCAGTTGTTTTCGTCGTTAGGTACATCTTGTCCTGCAAATATGGCTAACCCCACTAGCCAGAAGTTTATGGCAACGCATTGTTTAGGGTCGCAGTTACGTAATGGCAAAGTCATGCATGGCGGTTTCTTTTTGGGGAGTGATGCATTTTATCGTGCGCTTCGCGATATGCCAGAAGACGATCGCCGCAAATTAGCTATGTGCGGCGTCGATAAAATTAATCAGCTAGATCAAAATCCACGCTTGTATAAGGCGCAGCGCCAAACAGCTCGGTTTATTAATACCGGTCTGAATGTAAGTCTAAACGGCGCAGTAGCATCCGATACTTTGGAGAATGGCCAAGTATTGTCCGGTGTAGGAGGGCAGTATAATTTTGTGGCGATGGCGCATCAGCTTGAGGGCGGGCGCTCGGTATTGATGATTCGCGCTAGTCGCGTACAGGGTGGGAAGGCGCTATCTAATATTGTCGCTAGCTACGGCGCATGCACTATTCCTCGTCATTTACGGGATATTGTCGTCACTGAGTATGGCATTGCAGATTTGCGATCTAAAACCGACGAAGAAGTTTGTATCGCCCTAATAAATATTGCTGATTCGCGTTTTCAAGATGAATTGCTGGCGGGGGCGAAAGCCTCAGGAAAACTATCAATGTCATACAAAGTGCCATTGCAGTTTAGGAATAATCTTCCCCATGTAGTCAGTGCCAACGTTGCATGGGCGAGAACAAACGGTATGATGCCGGCATATCCTTTTGGCTGTGATTTTAGCGACGTAGAATTAGAGGCGGCGAAATGCTTAAAAGCAGTCGCGGATTTGAGCTTTACTCGGAAGTTAACCGCCATATTTAAGGGTGGCGATACAGCGGAATCGGGGAGCCGTATTCTGTCGGTATTAGGGTTTAATGAACCCTTGNGCTTCAAGGATAAATTGATAAAACGCCTAATACAGAGCGTGGCAAGATAATAATTTCAATTGAATGGTGTCTAACGACTTAAATATATTGCGATGACTGTCACAAAATGAGTTATTTGTTCGTCTTGTCAATATGCTAAAAAATATCGATATGTCTTTGTTTTAATTGATAATAAAAATATGTTCTGCTGTTGTATAGGGGATATACGCACTCCCAATTTGAGTGATTATTAACTATTGTACATGTCAGGGTTAATGTTACCTCTGTATTTGGATCAGTATTTTGAGCCATTTGGCGGTGACGCATTTAGTGCAATAGGTGTAACGTGAATAAAAAATTAGCAAGCTATGCATTCTGTTCAATATTTTGCGCGTCGGCATCCTCGGTGTTTGCAGAGTCAGAAAGTTGTTTAGATTGGGACGTACAGACTTTTCCCGCTAGCTCAGAAAATTCCAGCTGTTCTTACTTTAACCACGATAAAGTATCAACACGATTTACCGTTCATAATGTGTGCGATACCAAGGTGAGTGGCGTCTTTAGTTACTACAAAGAAGATATGAATAATAAATCTGTGATGAGCGTGCAGTCCTTTGCTGTCAATCCTGGCGCTAGCCAAGAAATTGCCAACCCTTGTGGCTTGCAAAGTAGCGCGGCTTATCAAGTGTCGCAAGTTACTTCTTTTGAACGTGATTTGAGCGTTAAATAACTACGCCATATTATGCGCATGTTTTTAGATATTGATGAGGGGTGGGCCGGAACTAGGTATCGCTCCGGCCCACCTGCTTAGTTACCAATCACATTGTTGCCGTTAATTGACAGGCTAACGATGACGTTCTCGGTGTCGCCCGCAACAGATTTAACAAAGAACCCATGATCAACTGAAATCCACGTTGTACTCATATCGCCATTGTTTCCATCGAAGCTGGTCGATTCCGTAAATTTACATGTTTCAAATGTTCCCGCCGGTACGGTAATAGACTCACGGCCTACGTAAGTACGATTATCTACTACGTTCGACGTGATCGTTTGCGTAGGCAATGGCGTGCCGCCAAACGAAGATTTGATTTCCGTAGTTTGTTCATAGCTGTAAGAGTAACTTTGCCCAGTCGTAAGATTAAAACGATCTTCTATTGGAGGGTTTTGCGAGATAGTCGACTGCACTGTTACCCCGCTTTCTGTTGTTGCATCGGTTACAACGCCGTACACCAGTGCGGTGGTGTTATTGTCAGTCAGTCCGGTATAAGTATAGGTAACTGAGTCGGAGTTAATCTCAGGATTAGTTGCTGAGCGAGCCTGCACAACCGATTTGCTTTCAGTTGCTTGGTGTCCTTTGAATGTCACCTTTCCAAGTACGTCTGTAACCGCTGTTGTCAGCAATGTTACGCCCTGCGAATTATTCGTTGAGTTGTAAACGTGCTCAACATGTGTGCCGGTCTTATCAATTAGTGGGTTTAAGCAGGCTACCGCAGAACCGCCGCTGCTAACGCCACCGTTATCACCACCGGTATCTCCACCCGTGTCTCCGCCAGTATCGCCACCGGTATCACCACCCATGTCTCCGCCAGTATCGCCACCAGTATCACCACCCGTGTCTCCGCCAGTGTCGCCACCGGTATCACCACCCGTGTNTCCGCCAGTATCGCCACCGGTATCACCGCCTGTGTCTCCGTCAGTATCGCCGCCTGTGTCTCCACCGGTATCGCCGCCTGTGTCTCCACCGGTATCACCACCCGTGTCTCCGCCAGTATCGCCACCTGTGTCTCCACCGCCTGTGTCTCCGCCAGTATCACCACCGGTGTCGCCTTCGTCAGCTCCACTTAAATTTGTGGTGCTTGGGTTGTTGTCAGCCGCATTCCCTTCATAGCCGTAATCATTTGCAGCACTTGATAGTGCCGCACTCATGTCGCTGATAAAGTTAGTGTAAGGAGTAATGATGTCTACTCCGTTCGCTTTACCGTCGATTTTTCCATCAACTAAGTCTTCAACTAGCTTCTTGGTGATCGCCAGTGCCGGAGTGCCCGATACGTCATCTTTTCCGAGTTCTGCCAGTGCAGCAAGAGTTAAGGCGTAGTTGCCTGCGGCATTTGTTGGTATTGAGCTTGTAGAACCGTCAAGTAAAAGAGGCGCAGCTAATATGCTAGTAAGGTTGGGAGCAAGCGCTGCTTTAACTTTATTATTTATGTCAATTACAGCTGAGCTTGTTAAGGGTAAGGTGGTTTGCTGGATAGCTAATTGGTAAGCAATTTCGGTCAAGGGAGTGATTGCCAATGCCTTAACACTTTCAGCTATTGCGTGGAGTTTTGTCCCAGCTGGAACGCTAACAAATGTGCCGAGAGCTTCATCGTAATAGGTGGTTTCTGCAGTTGCGGTGAGCACAGCGATAATAGGACCAGTATATCCGTCTATTGCAATATCGAGTAAACCACTGTCGCCAATTGTTCCGCTGGCTAATTTTGTAGTGCCATTGGCTGCAAAAATTTCTGCTGCCGCATTCATTACAAGACCTAGTGAAGGTGTGACGGCAATGGTTGATGTCGGTGCGGGGTTTGGAATTGGTGAAGCGGTGTTCGCGGCCTCGTCCTCAAAACATGCAACTAATAAACTTGCACTTACCACGGGGACTAGTGTTTTAACTATCCATTTCATTTGAAGCACTCCTGAGATCAATTTTTGATTTCTAATAATTGGCATAGCTACGTCTCATCGCGTAATACGCATCCTAGTGATGTCACTGCACGTCAGATTCTCAGGCCTTATTTCAGTTAGAAGAGCCCTGATTTGATGACGTCCCATTTTGTGACAATGGAAAAAGTATTACGGAGATGTTTTGCTTTTAATACGTAAAGTTTGAGCCAAGGAGCAGTATTTATGAATGGCGATATGCTCGCTACCCCCTGAATAGGGGGTGATTGTGCGATGAGGTGCTACTGATATGGGATGTGCGCGGTAAAGCCGGTAGATAAGGCCCCACAGCAAACTTGCTTGTGGGGCGAACTTGCTTAACGCGCGGTAAAGCGATCTAACGACATGGCCATTACGCTGTCGGTGCTGCTATTCATGCAGCCAGCGTGACCTTTGGCGCGGGGCAGTAGGCGAGAGAAGTAGAACTCAGCGGTTTCTAGCTTCGCTTCATAAAATGCCTTGTCCTCTCCACCTTCAGCCAGTTTATTTGCAGCGACTTCGGCCATCATTGCCCAGTAGTAGGCCATAGACAAATAGCCGCTGTACATCAAGAAGTCATAAGACGCAGCGCCAACGGCGTCGCGGTTTCTTGAGGCGCGGGCAACCATTTTTACGGTGTGCCAATTCCAGGCCAAGGTGTAGCCGATTAATTTGGCTGAATAGCAGCGGCGCTTACCACTGATTAAATTCTTAAAGCCGAATTTATATAATTTTTTGCAGAAACCGCCGTAGAGTTTGAATCCATCTAGTACAACTTTGCGACCGATAAGATCCATGGCTTGAATGCCGGTCGTACCTTCATACATGGTGGCAATACGGGCGTCGCGATAAATTTGCTCCATGCCGTGTTCTTTAATAAAGCCGTGGCCGCCAAATACCTGCATAGCATTGCTGGCAGACTCTAGGCCGGTTTCGGTTAAGAAGGCTTTTAGGATGGGAGTTAAAAATCCAAGCTCGTTTTCTGCAGCGTCGCGATCTTCCTGTGACTCTGCTTGTACCATACGGTCTGAATATTTTGCTGCATCGTAAATCATGGCGCGCCCACCTTCCGCAAAGGCTCTTGCGGTTAGTAACATGCGACGCACATCGGGGTGGTGAATGATTGCGTCGCCCGCTTTATCTGGGTTTTTTACGCCAGAGAGCGAGCGCATTGAGTAGCGGTCTAGCGCATAGGGCAGGGCATTTTGATACGCCAATTCAGACGCTGCCAAACCTTGAATAGCAGTACCGATACGGGCGGTGTTCATGAAGGTGAACATCGCATTCAGGCCTTCGTTCTCTTGACCAAGCATATAGCCGGTTGCATCGTCGAAGTTGATAACGCAGGTTGCGTTACCGTGAATACCCATTTTATGTTCAATGCTGCCACACTTCACACCGTTGCGGTCGGTGATCGTGCCGTCTTCGGTGGTGTTGAATTTGGGGACGATGAATAGCGAAATCCCTTTGGTGCCTTCTGGTGCACCAGGGGTACGGGCGAGCACAATGTGGATAATGTTTTCGGCTAGATCGTGTTCACCTGCAGAAATAAAAATCTTGCTGCCAGTAAGTTTATAGCTGCCATCAGCTTGGGGCTCGGCTTTGCTGCGCATTTGGCCGAGGTCAGAGCCGCAGTGGGCTTCTGTCAAACACATGGTGCCGGTCCACGTTCCTTCGCATAATTTGCTTAAATAAAGCTGCTTTTGCGCTTCGGTGCCGTGCACATAAAGGGTGTTCATCGCGCCTAGGCTAAGACCGGGATACATTCCCCAAGACCAGTTAGCGGTGCCGACTAGTTCAGATTTAATTAGGCCCATAGACATAGGTAGACCTTGGCCGCCGTATTCAACGGGGTGAGACAGACCTTGCCAGCCGCCTTCAACCCACATTTGGTAGGCCTCTTTAAAGCCCTCTGGCGTAGTCACTTCACCATCATTCCATTGGCAGCCTTGCTCGTCGCCAACTTGGTTTAGTGGTGATAGGACTTCTTCTGCGAATTTTGCCGCCTCGAGGGTAATGGCTTCTACCATGTCGGGCGTTGCTTCAGCGCCAGCGGGGATGGTCTGGTAGTGGGCGTTGAAGTCCAGTAATTCGTTAATGACGAAATTGATGTCGCGTACCGGAGCTTTATAAGTAGTCATAATGTGCCTCTGCTGTTCCCGTTTATCGGGGATCAATTACGGATTGAAGCATAACGGATGCATGTAAGGGGTAAATTGGCCGCTTTGAGTCAGAAAGATGACGATTCGGTCAATGCCTCTACGGCACAAGCATGTGCAACAGGGTAGCGCTATCACTTGTCAGAGTTGTTACGTTCAATCTCAGGCTGTGCAGTAGTTGACGCAAAGGCTTGAGCCACATGCGCTGCAGCGCGATACTGGACCTCGTCCGCAAGGAGAATGCTATGCAAGTTGAATACGCCGTATGTTTTGAAAGGCACCCCTTACCAGCGGGTGGGTATTTAGCCCAGCTTACACTGAATGTGCCAGGTCGTTTGAACGCATTAAGCCTTGAAATGGTGACCTTGCTTCATCGCTTACTATTAGAGATTCGAGATGATTCTGAAGCCGTGGCGGTATTTCTAGACGGCGCCGGTGAGCGGGGCTTTTGCGTAGGCGCCGATACCCTGCGACTTCGTGAATCGGCCCTTGCCAACCCTGGTGGTGCGGCGGTCGAGGCAGATGCATTCTTCGCCTATGAATATGCTGCGGCACATTTAATACACCGATTTCCCAAACCCGTGATTTGCTGGGGCGGAGGGATTGTGATGGGCGCGGGGCTGGGGCTCATGGTCGGTGGTAGTCATCGTATTGTTACTAATAGCAGCGTACTGGCCATGCCAGAAATCAGCATAGGTTTATTTCCCAATGTAGGCGCCAGTTGGTTTTTGGGGCAAATGCCGGGTGTGACGGGCTTGTTTACCGCCTTAACGGGTGCGCATTTGTCGTCGGCCGATGCCTTGTATGCGGGGTTGTCGGATTATTGCTTGCGCGACAACAGTAAAGAACAGGTTTTGCGCAGAGTTATAAATTTGGACTGGTGCGATGATCCTGAGTGGAACGCCGAGCATTTAACCGAGCTTCTTACCGATATTGAAGCCGAGCAGGGTGTGATACTGCAGCAAGCGTCACTGAAAGATCACCGAACATGGATAGATGATATTTGCAGCCTAGCGTCGCCATCGCTTGTAGAGAAGGGCATTTGTGGCTATTCCGGCAATGCCGAGTGGCTGCAGCTAGCCGCGCAGGGTTTGGCGCGGGGGGCATCGAGCACCGCAAAACTTATCTTTAGGCAGCTAGCTGTGGGGCGCGGTTTAAGTTTGGCTGATGTGTTTAAGATGGAATTGGTATTGTCATCGAATAGGGTGCGAGACCCCGAGTTTGCCGAGGGCGTGCGAGCACGCTTAATCGATCGAGACCGCGATCCGCACTGGTGCTATAAGAGTATTGCAGAGGTACCCGACTCAGAAACCGATGCATTATTTTTGTCGCCGTGGCCGCAAAGCCCCTTGGATGATTTGTTTGAATTGTAGGTTTCTTTCACTATAAATAGATCGCGTTAAGTTTTTCAGCCACTGTGCTGTTTGGGGTTCTATTTAATTTAGCGAAGGCAAAATATCGCAAATATCTACAGCAGTTCGTCTAGAAATGCATCTAGCTTCGGGTGCTCATGTTGTACACGCCTGACGCCGCTGGCGAGAATTTTGTCGGCGCGTACGGGGCCGATATTTTCGCAGAGCAAGACGTAGTATTGGTTTAGTAATTTTTGTAGCAATGCCGGAGAGGCATTGCCCAACTCTAGGGCTTGGCGGTTACCCAGCCAACGCTGCAAGGCCTCTAAGATGGGAAGCGGCAATTGCCGCTGGCGTAATGCGGCAAACAGATCGATACGCAGTTTGTGCTGCAGTTCGTCATCTAATTGGCTCATCATTGCCAGCATTAATTCTGCGAAGGCTTGGCTGGCGGAAACGGGGTTTATGGTCATATTTTCCGCATTACTACCGCGAGGATCGGCTAATAGCGTGGCGCTGTCTTGGCTCATCGCCTTGATTAAACTGCGTAAAATAGCCGAGCGCTTTTCCTTAAGATCCTGCGTCTGGCAAATATCTGCTACAAAGCGCTGTAACGCTAAACTTGGTTGATCGATATAACGGTTTTCCCAATGTTTTACCGCTTTTAATACCGTCGTTTCGTCCATAAATTCCTGTAGGCCGGTGTATATAGCGCGCCGGCGGTCACTGACGCTGCGCTGATTCATCGCTGTAGATCCATATTGCTGGCGCGATCTGCGGTATAGGCAATATCGCCGGAGTTAAATTCTGGATAGCCAATTTCGGCGTGTTCGCTTAGATCCAGCCCCCGTTGTTCGTGCTGGGCGGGTGCGCGTAAGCCCATGAATATATCAATGACAAAGTACATGATTAAGGCGCAGCTAAAAGTCCAAATAAAACAGGCGCCAATGCCGATGAGTTGAACGGTAATTAATTTTCCATCAAACATATTTCCCGTGAAAAACATGCCGGCAGCGAGGGTGCCCCATGCTCCGGCAAAGCCGTGTACCGAAACTGCGCCCACCACATCGTCAAGTCGCATTTTTAGCATCACTTGGCTACCTAACATACAAATAATGCCGCCAATACCACCGGTAACGACAGCGTACAGCGGTAGCATTGAGGCGCAACCCGCCGTAATAGCGACGAGGCCCGCAAGGCTGCCGTTAATCGTATCGGTTAGCAGGATAGGTTTGCGCATGAGCACGGCCAATAGCATGCTAGCGCAGGCGCCTGCAGCAGCGGCAAGTTGGGTATTTAAATTGATTAGGCCAATATCGACTGAGGCGCTTAAGGTCGAACCGCCGTTAAAACCAAACCAGCCGAACCACAATATGAAGCCGCCCAAAGCGACGAGGGTGAGGCTGTGGCCCCGCAGCTCGCGGGGTTTGCCGCTTCTATCAAATCGTCCCAGTCGGGGGCCAAGTATGATGACGCCCGCAAGCGCGCACCAAGCTCCAACAGAGTGAACGACGGTAGAGCCTGCAAAATCTATGAAGCCCATTTTTGCGAGCCAGCCATCGGCGTTCCATACCCAGCTGCCAAAGATGGGGTAGATAGCGGCGGTGATAATTACTGCACCAACTAAGTAAGCGTCAAAGCGAGTTCGCTCTGCCATTGCGCCACTGGCAATGGTGACCGCAGTGGCGGCAAACATGGTTTGAAATAATAGGGTGCCGTAGGTTGTGGGGTCGCTGTCGTTAATTAAAAACAAATCGGTGCCAATCAAACCACTGGGATTGCTCCCGAACATGAGACCGTAGCCCAGTGCCCAGAAAATAAGGGTGCCGATGCACACATCCATATAGTTTTTCATCACCACGTTTAGGGAGTTTTTGCTCCGCGACATGCCAGACTCTAATAGGGCAAAACCAGCCTGCATAAGAAAAACTAAGGCGCTAGCCGTGACTAACCAAACCATATTGGTGGCGGCGCTTAAGTCGGCAATGTCGTCGGCAAACGCTAGCGAGGAAAAGAGAAGCGCAGAGAGCGTTAGGGTAATGCGTGCTGTTTTCATTCGGACCCTTCGTCTAATTATGGCGGCGCACTGAATCGGCGCAGCGCTAAGGTCCAGTGTGCAACTGCTGTGCCATAAGTGGATGATTAAATATAAGGAGTCCTAAATATGGCGCTGGAATTTGAAGGCCTGTAGGAGATTTGAAATAAGTGAAGCACCGAATTGGTTCTTGGCAGTAATTTGTGATCTTTGGTGGTGCGTTTTAATGGCGTTGATAGGTAGTTTTTGTGATAGCTAAAATCAATTGATGTAAGTGGAACAATTAATTTTATATATCAAATAGTAATCATTATCATTTGCTGTAAATCGCTTAGCAGCTCATAGGGGGCTCGCCGCGAAAACAAACCATGTGTGAATGAAATGACCGAGGAGGCCATTATGAAAAAGACAATCAGTTTCGCCGTGATGCATTTCTGTGTGGCTTTTTCCGTTGCTTATATTATGACCGGTAGTGTGGTGGTAGGTGGGATGCTGGCTTTGATAGAGCCAGCAGTGAATACGGTGGTGTTCTACTTCCACGAGAAAGCCTGGACACGCTTTGATCGTCCGCCACGTGCTTTGCGTGAAGATGCTGCAATGGCGGTGATGTGAATAAGCCCTGCATAGCAAAAATCGCTACTAGGTATTGCTCATTGCTCTAAGTTGGGACTTGCGTGGCGACATCCACAGAAAAACTGCGGCGGCGACCAGCAGGCTGATGTTGATACCTAATGGCGCGGCTTGAAATGATTTGCTGCCGAACAGTATGCCGTAGGCAAGTACCAGCCCAATCAAGCTTGCGGCATTGAGTTTTAACAGCAGCGTTTTTGCCAATAAATCATTATTGATTGTTTGAGCCAATGCGGAGCAGGCGACCAAGCTCAGCCAAAACAAGCCCAAAGAGTGGAATTGAAACAGTAGTTGAATGATGGCGCTTGCGCTGAGTGCCAGTGGTGTGCCCCATACCAAGCCCAGCCACAGGTTGTTGAGGGCGTCGCGACTTTTGCGGCGGGCAAACCAAATATTAATCCCGCTGACAGAGACAACGGTAAGCGCTAAACCAAAGATGCCGTACAAGACTTTTACGAAAAACCCACCGTAATGCCCAAAATGCAAACGGTACACCGAGAAAATTGCTTGGCTGCCAACTTCGCCATCTGAAAAGCCTACTTTATCAAGGTAGTTGCCGCTGCCGTCGAAATGATATTGTTCAGAATAAATCAGCCGATCGTGATGTTGGGCGCCCACCACAATGTATTGTTGTGCACTGCCAACGTCTTCCACGGTGATATAAAACGGGCTGGCTTCAGGCGCGATGCTCGGCATTTGCGCAAGGGCTTTAGCAACTTCGGCGGTATGCAATGTCTGATCTAATTCCGGTTCAGCGCCAAATATGGCCGGAATAATGGCCTTGGTGTCGCCGTCAAAGAAAGCGGGGGAAACAACTAGGCTGATTAATAAGGCAAGGCCGAAATAAGCGCCGGTAATGGCAATCATTAAATGAAAAGGGGCGCCCCACACGCTTAAGCGATTGTGAATATCAGCTTGTTCTAAGTGTTTGGAGCCTTTTAATCGCAGAATAAAAGCGTCGCGGAATATACGCGGATGGGCGAAAAAGCCAGAGATAATGAGACCACACAATAGTGCGCCCAGAATACTAACGACGATTACCCCAAAGTCTTCAGGCAGGTGCAAGAAGATATGCAATTCCGTTAAAAGATGGGTCCATTCATGACTTACTTTTTCCCCCAATGAACCGTCGCTATTTAAGAACCAACCGCCGTCGTCATTCGAAATCGATACCCGCGGCATACTTTCTGACGGCAGTGAAATATACATGTGATGGGTGTCACCACTTTTGGCTAACACCTCCTCGTAGGCGCTCTGCAATGAATCTTGTGGTAAGGCCTGAAACTCATCTACCAGCGGTTGTTCCCAGCGCTCAAATTCCTGATAAAACACCGCCAAGGTGCCAGACAGACAAACTAGGTACATCATGACGCCAACTAAAAGGCCTAGCCAAGAGTGGCTGGACAGTGAGTTTTTAACCAGCGTGGGTGACAGTAGTTGCTTCATGATTCTGCTCTGTTTTGAGTTTGTTATGGCAAAGAGGTTATACAACTTGGGGCTGCAAACTTAATTACTGGCTATACACAATAGCGGCACCGATGAGTCCGGCAATGCTAATCCCCAGTGTCGGGCGGTAGCGGGTTGGGTCGGCGCAGGCCCACCACGCGGCTAAGCCCCACACCAGCGGAGCAATCATCACCACCAATACCACGGCATTGACTCTAGACCAGGGTAGGAATGTGGCTAGGGCCACACTTATATAAGCGGAGGCCGCGCCGGAGAGTGGAACAACAATAAAAAATAACGCTATATGCCGGAGCATCGTTCGAGTCGCAGGCACAACAAATACAACATTTTCCGTGGCCCGTTGATTTTTGCGCTTAATTTCTAAATTGAATAACACCATTAGCCAGGCCAGTAGTGGTAGCAACATCAATCCATAAGCGACACCAAACTCGCCGCCGTAGCCGCGAATTAATAACACACAGGACGCTAGGTTCAGCAGCCATCCCATCGGCATTAGCCAGACTTGGCTTTGGGAGCGCTTTTGCCAAGAGAGGTATAGGCAAGTGATACCGGCAATAGCTGTAGCAATACCTAGAAGTCCATTTATCATGTTTTGTTATCCAGCACTTTTTGCGTGTTTTTTTGAGATTAAGCGTTTAGTGGGTGTCGGCCTTTGCGATTAAGGAGGTACTTCTACGAGCAAATAGCCGATGCTAAGAAAACGTGTTTTGGTATCTCGCCAAAGAGACGGTATGTATTTTTCAAGGCCTCGATGCATGACGCTGCGAGGATAGGTCGTCCTAGATATTTGTCTAGCGTGGGTGGAGAAATACGGGGTAAATACTAATGAGAGCGATTCTTAAATGCAAGTGAAGCTGCTGTAACAATTGGCATCATCCTACTGTTAGGGCAGGAGGGGTCGGCATTTATGTGTTTGATTTATGCTCGGTTCCTTCACCGGGGGTAATGAATAGAACCTTGGCTAACGCACTGGTTCGAGCGGTATGCCATGTATTTTTGGGGATCACAATGTAGTCGCCAGCGTCACTTAAGTGCTGGCTTTGTTCACCCGCTGCAGTGTCCAGCACCAGTGTGATTTCACCTTCGATCAGCATGACCATTTCGTCACCCTTGGGGTGAATCTCCCAGCTCGTCCAGTCACTCTCAAAGGTATACATGGCTACTAGGCTGTGTTGCTTAAATTGATTAAAGCGCGAATCTAAATCTTGATATAGCGACGGACTTACCGCGACAGGTGTTGCCGTTTGATCTGGGCAGAGCACTAAAAACTCATTAGTTATTTGGTGTTTTTTCGTCATGCTCGACCTCGCTTCTGAGGAAGTGAAATTTACGACATAAAGGATTTAAACAGCGCCAGAATCAACAATAAGCCGACCAGCGGTAAAATCCAACGCCTAATTTTAGACTGTTGTTCTGGTGAGGGCCGCGGGCCGAATTTTTCTATGAGTGGTACTAATACAATCAATGCAATAAATAGGAAGGCCAGTATTGTTAGCAGATTTCCCATGGGGCAGTGCTCCGTATATAAAGTTTGAACCGCCGAGGTCTTAGCTGATGTGTGCTGAGAGAACAGGGGCTGATGAGCATCAGCCCCATATTAACAATTAACAGTGAGGATTGCTGTGTACTGAAATCTCCAGCGCGGTGACCGCATAGCTCTCGCTGCAGTTTACCCGCACAGTAGCCTGCTTAGATCGAAAATCGTTGCAAGCATGTGTGCGGGTGGCCAATAAATAAATTTAAAAAAATCTGAAAACTAACAAAACGGCAAGTAAGGTCACCACCAAAGCTACCATACTGCTGATTGAGATGGCGCGGGAGAAAATTCCGTTGCCGCTATGAAGAGTGGCTAAGCGCTGCTCAAATGTATGGCCCATGACGGCGATGCGACGGCGTAGGGCTTCATCTGTCTGGCGCACAATGGAGCCACAAGCTTTAATGAGGCGAGGAAGCGGACGCCGATACAGCCAATCGACGTCTAGGTTGGTTGAGGGTAGTTCCGGTGGGTACAGGCCTTTCAGATTTAGCCAAACAAATGCCAATGCCGAGAAAAACAGCAACTGTGTTTGGGTGAGAATATGGCTCACATCATAGGCGCTGTAGTCGGTCGCAAAGGGCAGGTGTTGATAGAGTAGTTCTGGGAATATGCCAATCGTCAGGCATAGGGCGGCTGCTATAGACATTGCCAGTAGCATATTCCAAGGCGCCTCTTTACAGCGTATACCCGAGTCGTGTGCAAAAAAGGCGAAGTAGGGAATTTTAATACCTGCGTGATGGAAAACCCCAGCCGAGGCGAACAGCAATAGTAGCCATACCACATCAAAATTGTCTTTGAGTGCTGCTGACATGATCATCGATTTACTAACAAAGCCACTGAACAGCGGGAAGGCTGATATAGACGCTGCGCCGATGATACAGAGCACTGCCGTCTTGGGCATTGATTTATAAAGCCCGCCGAGCTCTGAGCCGTTGATACGGCCGGTGCGGTATAGCACAGCCCCCATCGACATAAACAATAAGCCTTTAAAAATAACGTCATTGAAGGCGTGCGCGACGGCACCATTGATACCTAGTTCGGTGCCGATACCAATGCCCACCATCATAAATCCGATCTGGTTGATTAAACTGTAGGCAAGAACTCGGCGCAGGTCATTTTCAATGACCGCAAAGAAAATGGGGAAGCAAGCCATTGTAGCGCCGATATAAACCAGCATTTCGGTACCCGGGAAGCCTCTGGCCATGGCGTATACCGCCACTTTTGTGGTGAAGGCGCTGAGGAATACGGTGCCCGTTGGTGTCGCTTCGGGATAGGCGTCTGTCAGCCAGTTGTGGAAAAATGGAAATGCGCACTTGATGCCAAATGCGATAAAAATAAACCAACTGGCGACGGAGTCTAGGCCGATTTCGGTAAACATCAGGCTGGACTGATGTTGGTAATATAAAATGACGCCCACTAACAGCAGCATTCCCGAGATGACCTGAGTCATCAAGTAGCGCATCCCGGCGTGGTAGGCCATGTCACTGCGCCGCGCCCAAATTAAAAAGACCGACGTCACCGCCAGCATTTCCCAAAAAACAAACAAGGTTAGTAAATCACCGGCGAAGACTGCACCCAAGGCACTGCCTGCATAAAGCATGGCTGCAACTTGCTGCATTTTATCTTTGACGTGTAGGGAATAAATTACGCTGATGAGCGCGGCAATATGAAACAAATAGCCGAACAACAGGCTTAGCCTATCAATGTGGATGGGCTTAAGATCCATGCCCATTAACTGCGTTTCGACGCCGTAGAACGCCGGTAGCTGCCAGAGGTTTAGTGCACTCAATACAATGACCACAATCATTGCAGGCCCGCGCCAAGTCGCGCCACCAAGCAGGGCGATTACAGCTCCTAGATAAAAGAGCAGGAAGGGCGGCAGTTCAATCCCCACCATTGGCATTCTCCGTCTTGGTTTCGCGAGCTTGCTGATAGTAGTCTTCTTCGCGCATTAAGATTTTGCGCATCCACTTAGCAACCAGTACTAAAATCACACAGCCGATAAATCCGTAAATAGGATAGAAGCCATACAGGCCCTCCCAGGGGTGTTCGGTGTGCCGATGGATCACAAAGTCCAAGCCAACTAACAGCGCGCAAATGACGTAAAGACTGTTGAGAATAAGGCGCAGTGTTGCGGGGCGATCAAAAAAGTCTTGGGATTGGCTCATGGCGTTCCCTCGGTAAAAATCTGCGAGACCAGCTCAAATAGCGGGTTTGGAAAGAAAAATAGCAATACGCATGCGCTAGCAGTGGCGCATATTGCAATGAGTGCCGCCGGTGGCGCCTCGTGAATAGCCGTAGCTTGCGCGTCAGCTTGTTTTCCTGGGAAGAAGGCGCGCAACGGGATTGGTAGTAAGTAGGCGATATTTAGCAGCGAGCTGAGTATTAGTACTGCCATTAAAATCAGGTGGTCCGTCTCTAAAGTGGCGGTTAGTAGCCACCACTTACTCCACGTTCCCGCGGTGGGCGGTAGCCCGATAATACTGAGTGAGGCGATAAAAAATGCTGCCATGGTGATTGGCATGCTTCGACCCAGACCGGCCATCGAACTAATCTCACTCTTGTGGCTAGCCACGAGTATTGCGCCAGCGCAGAAGAATAGGGTGATCTTGCCTAGCGCATGGGTCGCGATATGCATTGCGCTGCCCATTACACCGCTTTCAACGGCAAGCAAGGTTCCCAAGGTGATATAGCCGAGTTGGCTAATGGTGGAGTAGGCGAGGCGGGCTTTGAGATTGTCTTGGCGTAGTGCTACTAGTGAGGCGAGCACTACACCGGCGCCGGCTAGATAAAGGAGATAGTCGGTCGCAGGTATTTGTTGCAGCGTATCTAGGCCAAAGATAAAGACCAGAATCTTGATCAAGCTGAATACCCCAGCTTTCACCACCGCTACGGCGTGGAGTAGCGCGCTAACCGGAGTAGGAGCCACCATCGCCGCCGGTAGCCAGCGGTGAAATGGCATGACCGCTGCTTTGGCGACACCAAACACAAATAGCACCAACAATAGTGACAGCAGTGCTATAGGTGTTTGCTCAGGGAAAATACCACCTTGTTGGAAGTCTAAGCTACCCGCTACCAGCCACGTTACGATAATGGCCGGCAAAAAAAAGGCAATTGACGTACCCATCAATATTCCTAGGTAGACCCTGCCGCCCTGTTTGGCTTTTTCGGTACCCGCGTGAGTGACGAGGGGATAGGTACACAGTGAAAGTACTTCGTAAAAAACAAACAGCGTGAACAAGTTCTCTGCGTAGGCGATAGCCATTACCGCTGCGATTGCAATGGCAAAACAAACGTAGAAGCGAGTTTGCTTGTCCTCCTTATGGCCGCGCATGTAACCAATGGCGTATAAGGTTGTTACCGGCCAGAGCAGGCTAGCCACTAAGCCAAATAGCAGACCTAGGGCATCGACTCTGAAGCTCAAATTAAGTCCGGGTAGTATCTCTAACCAGTGTCGAGACAGTGCTTCACCCTGATTAAAACTGGCGTACAGTTTTAAATTGATCAATAAGAGAACCGCACCGGCGATGAGGGATACCGCCTCGCGCATATTTGGTTTCCGGCTGAACGCAAGTACGCCGACTATTGCAATAAGAGGCGTGAGTATGGCGACGTCAATAAGCGAAGTTGTATTCATTAGGGACGTCCCTCCACTAATGCTGTCGCTGCTTCAGAGCTGATCGATACCGGTAAACGAGTATCGATACCGAAATAAACATTGCCTAACACCAGCAACCAGAGAGCCAGCAACATTGCAAATGGGGCTTCTTTCACGGGAGAGTTATCTGCGGCAGGTTTGAAGTAAAGCGCTTCTACCACTCGCCATATATAGACGATAGCAAGCAGTGAACCTAATAGAATTAAAAATACCAATGGCCAGCGGCCCGTTAAAGCGGCGGCTGATACCAGATACCACTTGCTGATAAAGCCAGCAGTTAGGGGAACGCCAATTAAGCTGAGTCCACCGACGACAAAACCAAAGCTGGTCCAGGGCATTTTTCTACCCAGCCCCTGCATCGAAGTTAGGGTAGTGGCGCCTACGCGAGCAGCAATTGCGGCCAGAGCCATAAATAGGGTGGCTTTCATTAGTGCGTGGTTAAAAACATGAATCAAGGTCGCTTGCAGCCCCAACACACCGCCAATCCCCAAGCCGATAACCATATAGCCAATCTGGGCGATACTGGAATAGGCGATGGCGCGTTTTATTTCTTCTTGATAAATCGCCACAATCGACGCGCTGAATACTGAGAGAACGCCTAAGGCAACAAAGATATCCGCCAGTGGTATAACGAGCTGGCTAAACTCGCTTGGGAAAATGGTGTAGGTAAAGCGGATTAATAGATAAAGGGCTACCTTGGTGGCGCTGGCGGCCAGGAAGGTTGTCACAATCGATGGTGCTTGGCTGTAAGCGTTCGGCAACCACAGATGCAGTGGAAATAGCGCGAGTTTTAAACTGATACCGACCAGAATAAACGCATAGGCGGCAAATACAGTAGAAGACTCGCTCGCTGGCGGCAGGCGTTGCGCGAGATCCTGCATATTGAGGGTGCCGGTCATGATATACATGAGGCCGATACCGATAAGGATAAAGGTCGCGCCAATCGTGCCCATAATTAGGTAGCGAAATGCAGCCCATAAACTTTTTCTATTGGGTCCTAAGGAAATAAGTGTGTAGGTCGACAGCGATGAAACTTCCAAAAAAACAAAGACGTTAAACGCATCTCCTGTTGCTAAAATTCCCAGCAAACCGGCGAGACAGAGTAGCCACGCCACATAAAATAAGCCCTGCTTATCTAAAGAAATCTCGGTGCTAATACTGCTCTGCGCCGCTAGTAGAGAAACCGTACTACTGGCAGAAACAATGACGAGCAACCACGCATTGAGCAGATCAATTCTGTACTCAATTCCCCAAGGCGCTTGCCAGCCACCTAAGGCATAGCTAATTACGCCATGATTGTAGACCGTAGTTAGCAGTATGGCGGCGATGCAAAAACTAAGGGCGCTGACAAGCAGGGCGAATAGCCATGCCAGTTTGCCCCTGCCTAAGATAAGACAGGCAGGTGCCCCGAGCAGGGGCAGAATAACTTGTAAGATCGGTAAATGGCTTAACACGTATGGTCTCGCTGCTGAATTTCGGACTCTTCAATTGTGCCGTAGGCTTTTTTGATTCTTATTACCAATGCAAGTCCTAATGCCGTGGTAGCGATGCCGACAACGATTGCGGTGAGAATCAGTACATGGGGTAGGGGGTTAGAATAGATCGTGATCCCGTCTTGTAGAATCGGGGCGCTACCGCCAGTAACTTTTCCAGAACTGATATAAAGTATAAAAACCGAGGTCTGAAAAATATTTAGTCCCACCAGCTTTTTCACCAGATTGCCCTGTGCAATCACGATGAAAAAGCCGATCATCATCAGCGCGACAACAATCCAATAGTTGTAATGGCTAAGTAGCAGCGTCATTCGTCAGTCTCCGCTGAGTTGTTCACCTGACTAGCGAAGCAGTAGAAGATCATTACCATGACGGCTGCAACAGTGATTCCCACACCAAGCTCAATAATAATAATGCCGATGTGTTGGCCGGTAACTGGATTTTCTGCCAATACTGAATAGTCAAGGAAATCGCCGCCGTTAAGCATTGATACCAGACCTACTGACCCGTAAAGCAATACACCGAAGGCGGCGAGGATTCTGAGTAAGGCTGAGCTCACTACTTGTTGCGCGAGATCGACGCCGAAAAACATGGTGTACAAAATAATTGCTGCAGCAAAAATCACCCCTGCTTGAAAACCGCCACCGGGCCCATATTCCCCATGAAACTGCACATAAAGTGCAAATAAGAGAATGGGAGGGATTAAAATTTTACTGACGATGCGAAGAATTTTGTGCTTGTGCGCGCCGCTGATCACGGGCGTTTGACTGCCGCTAGGTTTTAGCATGAGCAATGTTAAAACACCGATACCGGCGGTGAAAACGACCGCCACTTCGCCGAAGGTATCGAAGCCACGGTAACTGGCTAGTACCGAGGTCACAATATTTGGAATGCCGATCTCGTCAGCGGATTGCCCTATATAGCGCGGGCTCACATGGGTGTTGGCAGGCGCATTGGCAGAGCCAAATTCGGGCATGCTGAGTGTGCCGATCACTAACAGCGCACCGGTAATTGTCACCAATATTAAAGCGGGAATATTTCGGCTGGGACTGTGCTTTTCCCTGCGTCCCACCAGTGCCACCGTTAGTAGCATCAGCAGGGGAGAAATTCCCGACCCCACGGCGGCTTCGGTAAACGCGACGTCTACCGCGTCCATCAGTACAAAAAAACTCGCTGACAAGAATCCATAAATTCCACTGAGCATGATCACGGCAAGTAGGTCGCGGCTTAATACGATTCCCAATGCGGTGGCTAGCAGCAGGCTTAGCAGGCTGATATTGATAAAGAATTCTATGGCGATATCCTCCCCGCTGTATACTCATAGCGGTCACGTTTAGGCGTCATGGGATTCCTCCCTGAGCGTCTCGTGTTGTTGATGGCGCCAAACGGCTTTTGCCAAAGCGTGGCTTGCCGTGGGACTGGTGAACAATATAAACAGTAAAATCATGATCAGTTTGAGAAGAACCAAACTCCATCCGGCCAGTAACATTAGTCCAGAAAGAAGTAGGGTCGTCGCGAGGGTTTCAGTCACTCCCGCAGCATGCATACGGCTGTAGATATCTGGAAATCGCAAGACCCCGAGTGTGCCGGTGAAAATCAAGCCGCTGCCGGTCAGCAACAGAATGCCGCTAAGAACTTCCAGCAAATTACTCATGAGTAGAGCTACCTTTCTCCGCTTTTTGGGTGTGCTCAAAGTATCTTAGAAGTGCGATCACGCTGATGAAATTCATTAGGGCATAGATCAGCGCAATATCTAAAAATTCAGGTCTGCCGAATAAAAAACCAAGGACAGCAATAAGCAAAACAGTTTTGGTTCCAAATAAGTTAGCGGCTAGTACTCGGTCGAATATCGTAGGGCCAGCAAAGCCCCTGACCATTGCCATGGCCATAACAACTAATAGGGCAAAGGTAGTGACAGCGAGCATCATTACTCCAGTCTATTTACTCGACGGCTCATCGCACCTGCGTCGAGATCGTCGAGATTGGATTGGGTGAGGCCATGTACGAGCACCTCGTTGTCTGAAAGCTCTACCGCAATAGTTCCAGGGGTGAGGTTGATTGAGTTGGCGTAGATAACCCGACCGATATCGGTTTTCTGACTCACCGGAAAACGCCGCATTCCAGGGCTAATTGTGCTGTTGCCAGACCAAATACGTTTGGCCACATCTATGTTGCTGACAATGATTTGTGCCGTTAACCAAGCATAATATCGAGGGAGATGACGAGTTAAGTGGATGGGCTGGGATTCATGATCTACGACGTCCATTCGGTGACTGATCCATACAACTAGTGCAACCGATGCAGCGCCAAAGCCTAGCAATAGGCCAGAATAGTGCCCCGAGTTGGCTAACCAAATAATGGCTAAAAGGGCAGAAATACTAAAAGTGTGCTTCATAAGTTTCTCTGCTAGGTTTGCTGTAATTTGCTATGCATACTTGTTGGCGTCGATAACACACTCACGCTACTGAAGGCGGCCCACTATCAGCATTGATAATGTGCTTTTAGAACCTGCTTCATCAGGGCGCTTGCCAATTGATCTTTCTTTGTAACGCTGGCATTGGCAATTTGACCGGCAAGTTGCTCAATACTGGTATTGGCGGGGAGGCAATAACGTGCACCTTTTAATGAGTCGATTTCAATACTCCCACCAGGGGCTCGGGTTCTGATAGCACGCTGCGTGAAGTCAGATTGCTCGTCATTGGCTAACACTATTTGGCTGCTGCCTGACACAAAGCCCTGCAGATAGGCACTGCAAATTGTGGCGTCTCTATTTGCGGTTTCTGTAATATATTCGACACAACTACGTTGCAGTTTATTGGTGTTTAGTGTTTCCACGGCAACGGCTGTGGTGCTGCCCAAAAATCCGCAACAGACTGCCAGAGTTAGCTTAAAGTACCGTTTATAAACAAGCATTTGCCCTCTCCATTTATCTGTATTATTGGGCTTACTTTCGCATCTAAAGTGTGAAAAGTGTTGTCAGAAATGTAAAAAAGTGTGTCAGTCATGTGTTGATTTATCAGGTTATTAAATTAATTCTTGCCAAGCTGTCGCAATGTTCGCGAGAGTGTGACAAGAATTTACATTCTGATTTTGTGCTGCGTGAAACTTCTGCTGTTCTGAATGAATTGCGCTGTTATAGTTTGGTGGCGCTGAAATGCTGCAATGTGACGTGGGAGTCTTTAATTGAGACGTGTGAGCTCGGTCATTAGTGGTTTTAAGGAAGCGCGCGTGGACTTCGAATCGTATAGAAATTGGTGGTAAACATAATGGTAATAGACGCAAGGCTATGTATTCTTGTTGTCGACGATAACGAAGATATATTGCAGTTGGTGTCTGAACTGTTGACGGCAGAGGGCTATCAGAGTTTGTCCGCCGCAAACGGCGAAGAGATGTACGCGGCACTCACTCAGCAACGGCCAGATTTGATTTTGTTAGATGTGATGCTGCCCGGACGCGATGGCTTTGAGTTGTGTCGCCAGCTTCGTGCAGATCCCGAAAGCCCGCCGGTTATTATGCTTAGCGCCAAAGATCAGGAAATAGATCGGGTGGTGGGGCTAGAGTTAGGTGCGGATGACTACATTGTTAAGCCGTTTGGGCGGCGGGAGCTGATTGCTCGCATAAAAGCCGTTTTACGTCGTAGTGGAAATGTTGCGGGACGGCGAGCTCAAGGAGTTTACTGTTTTGACGGGTGGCGATTCAAACCGGCGAGAATGGAGCTTATCGACAGTAATTCTACTGTTATTCCTCTGTCTACTAGCGAGTCTGATTTATTGTTGGTTTTTGTACAAAACCCTCAAATTCCAATGTCGAGAGATCGTCTGTTGGCTATGACGAAGGGCCGCAATAGCGCTGCTTTTGATCGAAGTATCGATTCTCATATTAGTCGTTTGCGGCGCAAACTAGGAGATAGTGCCAAGGCCCCAGAAATCATTAAGACTGCATGGGGTGCCGGTTACCAGTTTACATGTGCCGTCGATCTGATATGAAACGAATGCTGCCAGATACCTTGAAGGCAAGAGCCATACTGTTGCTTACTTTAGTTTTTATTGTCTCTCACACCCTGAGCTTAATGATTTATAAAGCAAACCGTGATCAGAGTGTTCTTCTTATTGAAGCCTCTGATTTGGCTGAAAGAATCATTGGTATTGTTGATTTGGCTTATAAATTTCCCGCCGACCAGCGCGAGAAAATTTTGAGCGCGGCGCAAACACAATTCTTAACTAGCTATCCTGACTTGGTGCCTTTAGATGTGGTCGCGTGCCAGGATGGCGATGTTTTGGCAGAGATATCGCAGCGTATTCTTGATCTTTTTCAGCAGCGTCCGGCTTACCAAATCGATGTTTGCGTTCGTCGTTTTGGCGGTTTTCAACGACTTCTTGATCAGCGCTCAGATAACAGTGTGGATATGCTGGTCAATATTCACTTTCCAGATGATGAGACTGCCTCTTTCCATGCGGAGCTACCTGAGGCCAGTTCTCTGCTTTATGAGGCCGCCACACTTTACCTATTGGCCGTTATCACTATGGCGTTACTCATTGCTTGGTATCTCATTACTAAACTGATTTCACCCATTGATAAATTAGCAAAAGCTGCGGAACAAATTGGGGTTAATCTCGACGTTAAAGCTCTTGATGAAATAGGGCCGAAGGAGGCTCGTGTTGCTGCCCGTGCATTTAATGAAATGCAGGCGCGATTACAGCGCTTATTGCATGGTCAAACGGAAATGTTTGCAGCGATTTCCCATGACTTAAAATCGGCTGTAACTCGCCTACAATTACGCTGTGATCTTTTAACTGATCAAAAAGAGCGAGAGGGCTTGCAACGAGTCGTGCAGGATATGCGAGCTATGATTGCGTCTATTATTGATTTTGTCCGCGGTGATGGTTCAGATGAACCGCTGCGACGAATTAGTATCGGCGATCTGCTCGAAAGCCTGTGTGAAGATTTAATTGAAGAAGCTTTACCCATTGAATACCAGGTTGATCAAACGGCGTATGTGCAGGCGCGACCCGCGCAATTGCGGCGCGCCATACAAAATTTAATTGATAATGCTTGCAAGCACGCTGAAGGTGCATTTGTTCATTTGCAGGTAGAGGAGTCAGGGGTATTAATTAATGTGGATGATAACGGGCCCGGTATCCCAGATGGTCAGTTAGAGGCGGTTATTCGGCCATTCGTGACGGTTGATCAGTCACGTAGCCATTCAGGAGGTGGGATGGGGCTTGGATTAGCAATCACGCAAAAAATCATTCTCAGTCATGGCGGTACACTTACCTTGAGTAATATACCTAATGGAGGTCTACGCGCGCAGCTGTGGTGCCCCTTTGGGTCTTTTTAAAAAGCCACTTCAATGAAATTCAGTTTTTCAGGTCTTTGTTTGAATATTTGCCATGCTTTGTTTATAGAATTTAGTTGCTGGTTTACGTGCGGACATTTTTAAGAGCTTGGGGCTGATAGTTGTCAGCCCCAAGTTGAATAATTGGCGGCTATTTTTTCAGAATTACCGAGGAACCGTGACCAAACAGGCCTTGGTTGGCGGTAATGCCTACCTTTGCATTCGCTATTTGGCGCTCACCCGCTTGGCCGCGCAACTGCCACGTTAACTCGCAGACCTGCGCTATAGCCTGTGCCGGCACGGCTTCGCCAAAGCAAGCTAGGCCACCGGAGGTGTTTACCGGCAGGCGGCCGCCAAGTTTGGTGGCGCCTTCACGAACCATTTGAGCTGCTTCGCCGCGTGGGCACAGCATGAGGTCTTCATACCAATCTAGCTCCAGTGCCGATGACAGGTCGTAAACCTCGGCGAGACTAACGTCCTCTGGTCCAATACCGGCTTGTTCATAGGCTTTTTTCGGTAGTGCTGCGCGAAAGCTGTGGGCCTCAACGCCTGCAGCGGCGGCCGAGTCAGTGGCGATGTCTGGCATTTCAACGACGGCACTGGCGAAGGTGGGGGTTACCGTTGAAACCGCCGCGACCTTCACCGCATTGGCTTTACCGATACGCTTTGCGTATTCCATGCTAGACACAATCATTGCCGCGCCACCGTCGGAGGTTGCGCAAATTTGTAATAGGCGCAGTGGATCGGCGACCATGGCAGAATTTAAAATTTCTTCCATGGTGAATTTCTTTTTATAGCGGGCATTGGGATTGGTAAATCCGTTTTCGCTATTTTTAATTTTTACCAAACCAAAATCTTCTTCGGTGTCGCCATATAAATCCATGCGGCGACGGGCATACAGTGCAAAATAAGTGGGGTTGGTGATGCCTAGATAGAAGCGCAGCCAATCTGGATCTTCTGGGCGGAAGCCCTTGGCGGGGGCTAAAAATCCCTTGGGCGTCGTGTCGGCGCCAACAACCAAGGCCACTTCACATTCACCGGCTAAGATCTTTGCTCGTGCTGCCGCTAGAGCTTGTGATCCTGAGGCGCAGGCGGCGTAAGAGGTGTTAACTTGCGCGCCTTGCCAGCCCAAGGCTTGAGCGATGGTGGCACCCGCCACGTAACCGGGGTAGCCGCAGCGCATGGTAGCCGCGCCAGAGACAAATTGTACGTCTTGCCATGGAATACCCGCGTCTTTGAGTGCTTCTCGCGCCGCGTAAACGCCGTACTCGCTAAAATTGCGGCCCCATTTCCCCCAAGGATGCATGCCGACGCCCAATACTGCAATATCCTGACTCATGCTGATTCTCCCTGAGCAATGGGTTGCCATTTCCAAGTGACTTTTATGGCATCGTCGTCTTCGTGCAGGGTTTCTAGCACGAGCGTGGCGGTTTTCCCCACTTTCATCTGATCAACATCCACGCCTTTTACAACTTGTCCGAGAATGATCATCTGCTCCTTTTCTAATTCCACTGCCGCAATGGCATAAGGTACAAAGGGTTCGTCGGCCACAAAGGGCTCTGGTGGCTTATAGCAGGCATTGGTGTAAGACCAGATTTTTCCTTGGCGGCTAAGTTCTACTTCATTAAACGTAGTGCTGTCACACGCGGGGTTTTTGCAGAAGCTAAGTGTTTTAGGAAAGTAGTAAGTCCCGCATTTCTCGCAGCAGGCGCCGATGAGATGCGGGGTATCCGTGTCGAGTGTGAACCAGCCTTCTATGGCGGCTTGCACGGGCTTGTTGTTCATTGTGAATCTCCACCGAATGGACGGGCGACGCCGAAATTAGTTAAATCTTATGGGGCGAATCGCTCTTATATAAGGGCTAAATCATCGCAAGATCAGCTACTTACTACTATCGTCTGAATGGCTGATAAGTGCTGGCGACAGCACCTAGCGAGTGACGTGAAACCCTGATTGCAATTGTCACTGGGGTGAGTGAATTTGCAATTGTTGTCACAGGGTCAAAGCCTATGATTAGCATTAGCAAAACCCATTATTTAGACCACGACCTTAGGGGATGGCAATGAAAGTTGAGTTTACCGCGGCGCAAGATGCCCTGCGCAAAGAACTGCGGACCTATTTTGAAAATCTGATGACCCCAGATTTGAAAGCCGAGTGCGACGAAGCGATGGGCGAGGGTGGTGGTCCACTCTGGCGAGAAGCCCTAAAAAAGATGGGTAAAGACGGCTGGATAGGCGTGGGATGGCCAAAAGAACTGGGGGGGCGTGGTATGAGTCCCATCGAACAATTCATTTTTGTTGAAGAGGTGATGCGAGCCGGTTACCCATTTCCTTTTCTTACCACCGAATCTGTCGGCCCGCAGTTGGCTGAACACGGCAATGAGCGCCAGAAGCGGGAGATCGTCCCCAAGATACTTGCCGGCGAATGTTTAATTGCCATCGGTTATTCCGAGCCCGGTGCAGGTACCGATCTTGCCAGCTTAAAAACCACCGCAGTGAAGGATGGCGACGGCTGGCTAATTAACGGCCAGAAAATGTGGACCAGTCTCGCGCATTTTTGTGACTACGTGTGGCTGGCCTGTCGCACAGATCCTGAGGCCGCAAAACCCCATAAAGGTATTTCTATGTTTATGGTGCCGACTAGCGATCCGGGTTGGAGCTGTAGTCCCGTACATACCTTGGGTGAAGTGCGAACCAATGCGACTTTTTACGACAATATTCGCGTCGCCGACGATGCCATGGTCGGCGAATTACACGGCGGTTGGAAGCTCATTACCAGCCAGTTAAACCGCGAACGTTTGAGCTTGGTCAACTTCGGCCCTACTGCGGAGATGTTCAACAATGTGGTGCGCTGGGCGCAGAAACTAGATTTGCCCGACGGCGGGAAATTAATCGACGAAGCGTGGGTGCAAATCAATCTTGCCAAGGTGCGCGCCGGTGTCGAGGCCCTAAAGCTGGTTTGTTACAAGCAAGCGTGGGCAATGACCGAGGGCAATCTTGAAATGGCCGACGCCTCTGCAGCAAAAGTATATGGCTCGGAGTTTTTTATTGAAGTGTATCGCCTCTTGGGTGAGGTGATTGGCGAGGCATCTTTAATTAGTCGGAGAACCGAGGGCGCGAACCCTATTGCCTCGCGTATCGAACGCCTATACCGCACCGCATCCATTATTACCTTTGGTGGCGGCACCAATGAAATACAGCGCGATATTATTTCTGCTGCGGGCCTGTGGATGCCCCGTGCATCACGCTAAATCTGCCATTACGAATTAGAGGATTAGATCATGGATTTTGGATTTTCTGAGCAGCAGCGCGATGTGCAGAATTTGGCGCGGCAGATTTTGAGCGACAATGTTACTGCAGAAAAACTTAGCCAGTATGACGATTACAAAGCTGAGCGCTTTGATCGGGAACTGTGGCAAAAACTTGCTGATGCAGGCTTGTTGGGTGTGGCCATTGATGAAGAATTTGGCGGTATGGGGTTTGGGTTTTTTGAGCTTGGACTGTTGGTAGAGGAAGCGGGGCGAACCATCGCGCCGCTGCCTTTGATATCTCATCTCATTTCTGCGGCGTTGCCTATTCAGCAATTTGCTAGTCAGACGCAAAAGCAGGTGTGGCTGCCGAAAGTCGCCAGCGGTGAGATTTTGCTGACAGCGGCATTAAGTGAAGCCTATAACGATGACCCCGCGCAACCATATCTAACATTGGCAAAGGCGGATGGCAGCGATCTACTGCTTAGCGGAGAGAAAACCAATGTGCCCTTTGCGCACATTGCCGATCGAATATTATTGGCGGCAAAAACCAGCGATGGTGTTGCTGTGGTATTACTTGATCCTAAAGCAGATGGCGTTAGTCTTAGCGCTCAGCAGGTCACAACCTATGAGCCGCAGTATGTGGTGAGCTTAAACAATGTACGCATTGGGGCGGGCGATATTTTGGCAAGCGGCACTGAGGGGCAGGCGTTGATGCAATGGATTGCCGAGCGCACTACCGTCGCATTGTGCGCGCATCAGTTGGGCACGAGTGATAAGGCCATGCGGATGTCGGCGTCTTACACCGCGGAGCGTAAACAATTTGGGGTGTTAATATCGACTTTTCAGGCCGTCGGGCATCGCGCCGCCAATTGTTTTATCGATGTTGAATGCCTGCGCTTGAATACTTATCAAGCGATTAGCCGCTTAGATGGTGGTTTAGATGCCACCAATGAAGTGCAGATCGCCAAGATTTGGGCCGGTGATGTGGGGCACCGTGTGAGTTACGCGGCCCAGCATTTGCACGGCGGCACCGGCATCGATCGCGATTACCCGCTGTGGCGCTACTGCACCTGGCTGCGTCACAACGAAATGGCCTTGGGTAGCTCTGCAAAGACCTTGGCCAAGCTGGGTAAACGCATTGCAGCCGGCGAGGCGTTTTGTAGTTAGCGAAGAAAAATACCTAGATATGAAGCCGCCTCCGGGCGGCTTTTTTGTTGTGGCTATTTGAGTGACAGAACACTAAAGCTATCTATACTAAATATCATGAAGTCGGATCTACTTAACAAGCATAGATAATGGGTGTTAGCATCGCGCTTATAAAACGTGGGCAGCACTAGCTTAGCTCGGACTAAAATAAAAATAGGATAAGAGCAATGACTTCAATACGAACTATTGCCGCATGTCTGTTTGCCGGCGGTTTTATCAGTATGGCGGCTGCCACTGAGACGGGCAATATTCGCGGTGAAGTTGGCTTTGTGGACGAAGAAACTGGTGTCACGGTTGAGTCTGTAGAGCGTGGCGAAAAATCGGGTGAATATCGCGTGTTAATCTCGGTGCCACGTAAAGGGGATTCACCCGCGATGGAGATTGAGGAAGTTCTGGTTACCGCGCCGGAATTAAAACCGGATGATGAAGCTGTTCCCTCGCGTTACGAATTTGTAAAAGACTATAGCAAAGATCGCTACGGTTTTTATGTCTACATTGGTAAAAGCCGTGATTGGCCTTTCCGCATTTATTTTAAAGATCATGACAGCGATGTACTTCATAACCGCTAGTTCAACCGTATCGAATTTCGCCGGCTACGTTCTCAATAATTTAAACTTTCAATAGTGGTCGATCCAACACCATTTTCTGTTATAACACGTTAAACCACGTTTAAGGTGTTAATTGCATGGAATGGACACGCGACCGAATTGCGGTAAATGAGGGTGTAGAACTCGCCTATGAAGAAATCGGTGCGCCAGATGCGCCGGTCATTCTCCTCATCATGGGCTATGCCAGTCAGTTAATTGTATGGCCGGAATCATTTTGCCAACGTCTAGCCGACGCCGGCTATCGCGTTATTCGTTTTGATAATCGCGATGTGGGTTTGTCGAGCCAAATTGATGCTGGTGTGCCAAATATAATTGGTTTGAGTCTGCGTCAAAAACTTAAATTACCGCTAAACGTGGCTTATACCTTAGACGATATGACGGCCGACTCAGTGGCATTGCTAGACGCACTCAGTGTCGCTAGCGCCCATATTGTTGGTGCGTCTATGGGAGGTATGATCGCGCAGCTAATGGCGGCAAATTATCCGGAACGGGTGCGTTCCTTAGTGTCGCTGATGTCTAGCTCTAGCTACGGAGGAATGAAGCCTAAGATCCTCTGGCATATTTTGAATAAAGCGCCACCACAGCGCGATGCGCAGATAGCCCATTCCTTAAAAACCTGGCAGTTAATATCTAGCCCTGAATTGGGTGATCCAGATCAACAGTTGCGTGCACGCATTGAAGCCGCGTATGACCGTGGTAATTATCCAGCGGGTAAAGCACGGCAAATGGCGGCGATAATGGCCAGTGGCAGTCGTCAAAAATTACTGCCTAAAATTAAGGCGCCAACCCTAGTCATACACGGTGATCAAGACCCGATGTTGCCGTTAAAAGGCGCTAAAGACACGGCTCGCCGTATCCCGAATGCACGCTTGGAAGTGGTGGCCGGTATGGGGCACGACATTCCGGAGGCGTTGCTAGATGAATTAGTGGGGCTGATTTTGGGGCACGTCGGCGGGAAAACCAATAAATAGCGTAAGCACAATTAGTTCTCGCGCTTTTATAGCAGGCCTTTTTCTACTTGTCGCTTAATCCACCTTGCCGAATTCGCCGTCGCGTTTGCGCCGGTTTGCTCGGCTACTAAATCTGCAGCGAGTACGAGCTTGGCTAAGTCGATACCGGTTTCAAAGCCCATTTGATTGAGCATTAGCACCACGTCTTCGGTGGCGACATTACCAGAGGCGCCCGGCGCGAAGGGGCAGCCACCAAGGCCGCCGATGGAGGAGTCGAATTTACGTATTCCGCATTCGACTGCGGCGAATACATTGGCGACACCCATGCCGCGGGTGTCGTGAAAATGACATGACAAACGCTGTGCGCCAAATTCTGCAACAAGCTTGCTTATTAATGATTTCACTTGTGCTGGCGATGCCGCGCCAATGGTGTCTGCCAGTACCACTTCTGGTGCACCAGCGGCGAGTAGTTCACCGCATAAGTCGATGACGGTTTTTTCTGGGATCAGGCCTTCAAAAGGACATTCCCACGCTGTGGCAATACAGGCGAGGGTGGTGAAGTTGTCTGCTTGGCCGCGGCCCAATACGTCTTTTGCAAAGCTGAGAACTTGAGCATTGGTCATGCGGATATTTTGTTCGTTCATGCTATTGCTGGCGGCGATGACAATACTCACTGTGTCGATGCCAGACTCTTTTGCTAGCTCATAACCTTTGAGGTTTGGGATGAGTGCAGAAAAGTGATAATCGCCCTTGGGTAGCGCCGCGACGACAAGATCGGTGCCGCGCATTGCCGGCACGGCGACGGGCGACACAAACGAACCCACTTCAATATGCTTCACACCCGCATCTATTAAGGCATTAATCAGGGCAAGACGTTGCTGTGGCTCTAAAATGACAGTTTGATTTTGTAAGCCATCGCGCGGGCCAACGTCGTTGATAATGATTTTCTCAGCCATAGCTTTTCCGTCGTTTAATCATTTTTTAAGGCATTTCAGGCAATGATACCAGCGGCTCTCAGTCTAGTGGTATCTGCGGTGGAATAGTTGCTTAATTCCGCCATAAGTTCGTCGGTGTTTTGACCGAGTAGCGGCGCAGGGGAGAAGGATTCTTCATTGCTACGCGATAGCTTGATGGGGTTGCCCGGCCCCTTAGTGCTTTTACCTGAGGGGTGTTTAAGCTCAACTACCATATTGCGGTGCTGTACCTGCGGGTCGTTTAAGGCTTGTTCAAAGTTATTGACGGGCGCTACGGGAATTCTTGCCGCGTTTAATTTGGCCAGCCAGTTTTTAGTAGAGTCTAGGCGGAAAATATCTGCCAAGGTTTGGTCAATAAACGCCTTGTCCGCTAGGCGGCCAGGCTGGGTGTCGTATTCAGATTTATTTAAGACGGGGCAGTTCACCAAGCCTTTTAAATTGTGCCAAAAGTTATCGGTGAGCACGCAAATAACAATATGGCCGTCGGCAGTGGGATAGCTATTGTAGGGTACATGCACAAAATGGCTATTGCCGATGGGGTGGGGATTCTGCCCCGACAAAAAGTGCATTGTCGCCATATAATTTAATAGCGATATTTGTACGTCGAGCATCGATATATCGACGTGCTGACCAATTCCTGATGTGCCCCGTTCGATGATGGCACTTAGCACACCCATAATGCCAAACATGCCGCCGCCGAGATCGCCAATAGGAATACCTGCACGCATCGGTTGGCTGGCGTCGGTGCCGGTGATCGACATGCCACCACCGTAGGCTTGAGCTACTTGGTCAAAGGCAGGGCGGTTTGCGCCGGGGCCGTCTTCACCGAATCCGGTGATTGAACAGGTAATGATACGTGGGTTTACGTTGGCTAAATGCGCGTAATCGATTTTTAGCTTGGCGGGAACACCAGCGGCAAAGTTATTAATCACCACGTCTGCGGTTTTAACTAAGTCATAGAAAACAGCCAGTCCTTCGGCGTTTTTTAAATCGATAGCAATGCTGCGTTTATTGCGGTTTAAGGTAATGAAATACGCGCCCATGCCAGCTAAAGAATTACTGGGATCATTGGCGAGTAGTTTACGGGTGCCTTCACCACGTAGCGGTTCAACTTTAACTAAGTCTGCGCCTAAGTCCGCCAGCGTCATGGTGCAAAAGGGGCCAGACAGCATATGAGTTAAATCTAGTATGCGAATGCCCTTAAGAGGTTTGTTCATAGCTGGCTCTTATTATTTTGGGGATGGGCAGATTTATCCGGCGCTGATGACCGATCCGCCATCAATAACTAATAGTCCGCCCGTCATATACGATGAGGCGCGTGAGCATAAATAAATAACTGTGCCGGCGGCGTCCTCCAATGACCCGACGCGGCCCATGGGAATGCTGTTGTTTAGGGCTTCTTCGTCTTCCATTAAGAAAGCGGTCATGCTGCTGGGAAACATGCCGGGTGCAATGGCGTTTACATTAATATGATCTTTAATCAAGCTGGCGGCTAATTGTTGAGTAAGCTGTATGACGGCGGCTTTGCTGGCTGAGTAAGAAAAAGTGGGTTGTTGTGAATAGCGCAGCGCATAAACCGAGGATAGATTAACGATGCGCGCGGGATCGTTTTTTGTACCAGATTGCCGCAACAGTGGTAGTAGCTTCTGGCTTAGGAAAAAGACGGACTTAACGTTCAGGTCCATCACTTTATCCCAGCCACTTTCTGGGAATTCGTCGATGGGTGCACCCCATGTTGCGCCGGCATTATTGATGAGAATATCGAGTTTGCTTTCTCTGTTTGCCAATTCCGCTGCGAGCTGATTAATGCCTTCCAATTGTGATAGGTCAGAGGGTATAGCAATACATTCCCCCAGCTCAGATAGCCGTTGCTGTGTCTCTTCAAGCTCTTTAACTTTGCGTGAAGTGATATAAACCTTGGCGCCTGATCGTAGAAAACCCTCGGCAATCATAGCGCCAATACCACGAGAGCCGCCGGTGACTAGGGCTACCTTGCCGGCAACGGAAAATAAGTTCTGCATAAAACCTCCTATTCGCGATCTGGATTAGCGTTTGCGATATTGCTCTTCGCCAAAGGAATAAGACCATGTTTTTTCGTCTAACTCCATTTTGAAGTTAGGCGGCAATTGGTAAACCCAGCCATGAATTAAATCTTTACCGCGCTGCACAGCTGACCGCTGTTCTATGCGTTGAAACCACGCATAAAGATTGGGAAAGTCTTTATCTAAATGAATGTCGATTAAGGGCAGGGCGCGCAGCCAAGGCCAGCAGGCGATGTCGGCAATTGAATAGTCGCCGGCGAGGTAGTCCTTTCCTTGCAATTGGCCTTCTAATACGCGGCATTGGCGCAGGCTTTCATTTACATAGCGTTCGCGTGCGTAATTCTGTTCAACTCGCGCATAGCGAATAAAGTGATGTGCTTGGCCTTGTAAGGGGCCAACACTGGCGACCTGAAACATTAACCACTGAATTTGTTGAAAGCGAATACTGATGTCATTCGATATTAGTTTGCCAGTTTTCTCGGTCAGATAGAGCAGTATGGCGCCGGTTTCAAAAATCACCATGGGCTCGCCGCCTGAAATGGGGTCGTGGTCGACAATTACTGGCAATTTATTGTTTGGATTTAGCGCAAGTAACTCCGGTTTAAATTGATCGCCGACGCTGATGTCATAAGGAATAACATTATATTCAAGCCCCAGCTCTTCTAAGGCTATCGATATTTTATGGCCATTCGGGGTGGGTACGGTATGCAGGTCGATCATGGCGCAACGCTCCTTATGTTATTGTCAATTATGTTGACATTTTAAGGCGGGGCTTGTCCAGCGTAATTTCTCAGCTTTACCGTGTGATTACAGCGTTCAGACAGCACTTGACGGGGGCTGGGTGACGCGCTAATAATGTAAACATAATTGACAATATGGCGGCGTGTGACAATTTGGGTTTCGCGCAGGCCAACAGCCGGTGGCATACTTTGTGTCGGCTATAAATAATAATAAATATAAGGTGATAGAAATGCTGTTCGCTCAAAAGAGAACTTTACTGGCTACTGCGCTATTGGCTTGCACGGCGCAAATAGCCTATGCAGAAGTTACTGAAAGCGCGGTGAATAACGAATCGACATCTCGCCGGATACTAGAGGAGGTGGTGGTCAGCGCGCAGAAAGTAGAGCAGTCTTCACAAGATGTTCCGATCTCTTTAACCGCAGTAAGCGGTGATTTTATGCGCGAGGTCGGCGCGACAGGTTTGCAAGATATTGCGCCGTATATTCCAAATGTGCGCTTCTCTTCAGATACAGATCCGGCATTGGCGCAAATTAATATCCGTGGTTTTGGCTCTAATCCGCTTAATTCGGCCTTCGATAGTTCCGTTGGCTTTGTTCAAGATGAAATATTCTTCAATCGCCCCTCTTACTACAACGAGGCGATGTTCGATATTGCTAGGGTTGAAGTACTGCGCGGCCCGCAGGGTACCTTGTTTGGGAAAAACACCATTGCAGGGGTGTTTAATGTGACGACCAAGGGGCCAACAGAGGAGCTGGCAGCGGATTTTCGTATCAATAAAACTGACCCCGATGAAGTGAGTTATGAGGGTGGCATTGGTGGCATGGTCACGGACTGGTTTGGCGTGCGTATTGCTGCGCAGGATATTAGCCGCGACGGCCAGCTGCATAATCAGTTTTTGAATCGTCAAGATGACGAGCATGAGCAAAATGCGCAGCGTATTAAATTATTGTTTCTACCGACAGAGAACCTGTCAGTAGAATTGATGGGCGTGGCCTCAGAAACCTCAGCAAATTACTGGGGCCTGCAGTTAATGAATCTGGACGAAGGCTCTAGCGCATTTTTGAGGAATTACGACGCTAATATCGAAGACGATCCCTATAATTTTACGAGCTCCTATGATCAG
Organism: Zhongshania aliphaticivorans; assembly: GCF_902705855.1. Classification (GTDB taxonomy): domain Bacteria; phylum Pseudomonadota; class Gammaproteobacteria; order Pseudomonadales; family Spongiibacteraceae; genus Spongiibacter; species Spongiibacter aliphaticivorans_B. The sequence goes on from NZ_CACSIJ010000013.1 coordinate 243,144, forward strand.
GATGGATTTTTAGATAAAACCTCTGACACCCTTGGTCTTAAGACAGATTGGGATATCGGCCCGGTTGGCGCTTTGAATAATCTGAATATGGTTTTGGTTTTGGCTGATACTTCCTTAACCATCGATAGCTTGGTTGATTTAGATACCTCACCAGCCGATCTCGCCGCGCTAGAAGTCGTATCAGACTACGAACAACAATCTGCAGAGCTACGTTTTACAGGAACGGCAGACAGCTTGTTCGGCATTGGCACGGGGGTCGAGTTTGTGGTCGGTGCGTATGTATTTGACTCACGTTTTAGCCAGCGTACACAAATCACAGCGGGCAGTGACTTTGGCGCTTACTTGACGACCGACGACGCCTTGCAATTGGTCTCAGGGCAAACCAGTGTATCGAGCGGTGGTTTACTCGGTGGTTTGAATTTAGCTGGTATTGGATTAATCAGCGATATCACTGGCGCGGCAATTGGTGACGATTACTTACAGCTAGATTATCTTTTAAATGTAGACGCGCAGGCTATTTTTGCGCAAATGAGCTGGGCGCTAACAGATCAGTTTATTATCACTCCGGGTATTCGTTTTAGCAGAGAACATAAAGTGGCCGACGCCAGCGGAAAAGGGGTTTGCCAGACTGCCGTATTAGGTACACCTTGTTTAATGGAGTTGGCGCTTAGCGCCGAAGATTATGACGAACGCGGACTTAGTCGCAAAGAGACTGATGTCTCGCCAAAGCTGTCATTTCAGTATTATTTGAATAGCGATAGTAATATCTTTTTGACTTATTCGCGGGGCTATAAAAGCGGTGGATTCAACGCCTCGTCTTTTGGTGGTGAAGACTTGAGCTTTGAGCCGGAAGAAGCGGCGACGGTTGAAGCGGGTTTTAAAGGTGAGTTTTTTGATAACACCTTGCGCTTGAATGCCGCGGTGTATCAAACCCAATTTGATAATTTACAGGTGCTCGCGTTTAACGGCGCCTTCTTTGATGTAACAAACGCCGCGTCGGCGATATCTCGCGGTTTGGAAATGGATTTTATGTGGTTAACGCCGTTTGAACCGCTAAGTGTTGCGGGTTCTTTGGGCTTACTTGATGCCAAATACGATAGCTACCCAAATGCGCCGGCGCCGGTCACCAGTGGTTTAAATTCTAATCAGGACTTGAGCGGTAAGCGCATTGCCTTTGCGCCGGAACAAAGCGCAAGCCTTACGCCGACCTTAACACTGCCAGTATTCGGCTTGGCCATGCGTGCCAGCGTAGATTTTCTGTATCAGGGTAATCAGTATACCGACGGTGATTTAGACCCTAATAGCTATTTGAAGGGCTTCTCGCAAGTGTCTGCACGAATCAGCGTGGGGGCGTGGGATCAGCGTTGGGCGCTAACATTGGGCGGTAGTAATTTGACCGATGAGAAAGTCTTGAATCAGGTCTTAGATACCGTGTTTTTCCCTGGCTCATATAACGCGCGGCAAAAGTCTGGCCGTAAAGTCTTCGCGTCTTTGTCGTTTGCTTGGTAAAGAGATTGAGGGGATAAGCGCATCCCCTCAATCTTTTTCGTTAGTGATATTAGGCGCGTTTAATAAGCCGAATAATATAAATTAAAATAACGGCGCCGGCGGTCGAGGTGATAATAGAGCCAATTAAACCGCCAGCTGCAATCCCTAAAAAGCTAAATACATAACCGCCGACAACGGCACCGACGACACCGACAATAATATTGCCGACTAAGCCAAAGCCGCCGCCTTTCATGATCTTGCCTGCTAGCCAACCCGCTAACGCACCAATCGCTAAGAAAATAATCAATCCCTGTGCATCCATTGTGTCACCTCTGGTTTTTGTGATTTTGCTAAACACGCTCGTAGTGTTAGGTTTCTAAATACAATTTTTGTTCAACATTATGATTAGTCTAAAAAGCCACTTTACGCTATTTAGGCTTGTTTTGTTTTTTAGCATGTCCATCTTTTGCCGATTCTAAGATTGATGAATCTACCTAACTGCTGGAATCTGAATTGCAGTGGCTGCATTTAGCCCACTCTTCTTGAACGACGTTTTCCAGTAAATCACGGAGCCAAATTAAGCCGGGATCTCGATCTAATCGCGTGTGCCATACAAGGTAGACGGGGCTAGGCTCGATGCTCAGCGGCGGATCAGTTATCCAAAGTTCTGAACTAAAATGCGTGCCACCGGCCACCATTTGAGGAACCACCGCGATTAAATCACTGTGACTTAACAGCTTGGGAACAGCGGAGAAATGATTAACGGTCATCGCCACTCGCCGGCGTTTCTCTAAGCGCTGCAGAGCTTGGTCAACATTGCCCCGTGGGTCACCAGACTGAGAAACCAGTAAATGCTTGGCCGCGAGGAAATCATCCATAGTGATTGGCTTGCCTGCCAAGGGGTGGTTTTTGCGCATAACCAGTTTGTAGCTGTTTTGATATAACGGAATTGAGCGCAGGCTGCGGTCGTGTTGGCTTAATGGGCCCAGGCCAATATCAATGCGCGCTTCGCGCAATTGTTCGATGACACCCATACGCGTGTAGGGCACCGCATATAAATCAACATGCGGTGCCTGCTCCGCGACCTGACAGCTAAACGGTAGCCAGTATAGGTCGACAGATAAATCGGCAATGGCAATACGGAACTGGCGGTGGGATTGTGCTGGGTCAAAGCCGCGTAACTCAAGCGCCGACGCGAGTTGCTGCATAGGGTCGCGCACTTGAGCCCACAAACTTTGGGCAAAGGCGGTGGGCTCAATCTGGCGTCCTTTCTTTATAAAAACGGGGTCTTTCCAAATATCGCGCATCCGTGCAATCGCATTCGATACCGCAGGTTGGGACATGGCCAAACGATGACCGGCTTGGGTCACCGAGCCTTCGGTCATAATGGCGTCGAAGACTTGTAGCAGCGTGAGTTCTTGGCTTTTCATCCTGACGGCTCTTAGCGGGTGATTGCTCTACTGTAACTCATCACAATTTATGATGTTTAGTATATCTAGAGACAATTTTTCTTCTGTGCGGTGGGCGCCCATAGTTAATCCCGTCAGCAAAGACCTTAAATAACGGCAGGAGAAATACAATGTCATTAATACAAAAGCTGCAAGAACAGAACTTTAACGAGGCGATCAGCAATACTAAAGGCCCAGTGCTAGTCGATTTTTGGGCGGAGTGGTGCGGGCCGTGCAAAATGATGAATCCCGTACTTGAGAACTTGGCTGGCGAACTGGACGGTAGTGTCGCTATTGCGAAGCTCAATGTAGATGAGAGCCCAGATATTGCCCAACGCTATAATGTCCGCGGTATTCCGACTCTATTGCTGTTTAATAACGGTGAGCTTGTTGCGCAGCGCACGGGTGCGGCATCGCAACAGCAAGTGAAGGCGTTTATTGAGCAGTCTTTATAATGGATCAGCTATTAGGGCCTGTTCACACTAATCGGATTAGTGTGAACAGGCCCTAGGTCGCAAAACGACCTAATAGCTGTATGCAAAATTATTCCCCAATCAGAATCAGTTTGCCGGTCTCTGGATCGCGGTAAACCTGTCCCAATGCTTCATAGCCATCGCCGCTTTTTAGTTTGTCTTGCACGGTTTTTGGCACTGTTGGCAGTTCTTTACCTAAGCGAATATCTTTATTGATTTTTTCGGTGCTGAAATGTTGCTGTAAATCTGGGCTAAACGACACCAGGGCGGCAATTAGACCGCAGGCAAATACCAAGATGATATCGACCAAATTTGCCATTGGGCCGAGTGGGTCTTCGTCGGATTCGAGAAATTCACTATCGCGCCATTTGTCCATATTAGCGACTCTCCCCTTGGGATAGAGCACTGAGCTGCTGAATAGCTTGGTCGTACCAGCGTCTGCGCAGGCGACCTAATACAAAGCCGATCATCCCCGCCAGCAAGCCGATGACGGTGGTGTCGAAGGCGACTGTCATGGCGGTGGTGAGTATGCGTAACTCACCGTCGCCTAGCGCGGCGAGTCCGGGGCCGAGGGGGATTAGTGTTCCCATCAGGCCTAGCATGGGCGCTAGACGGGTGAGGAAATCAGCGCGTTCTATGCGGCGCTTGCCTGCATGTATTAGTGCATCACGATTTCCGGCGTCGCGTAGATGACGAATTCCGCCAAAGCGTTCGCCAATGCTAATGCCAATTTCGTATATGGCGAGACCGACAAAAAACAGCAGTGCCCAAATAACCGGCGTTAAAAGTAGCGAGGTAATCTGGTGCATGATGCCCAGAGAAATTCCTGAAAACATTATTTGCTCTCCTTATGTGGTCGCCGTATAGCTATTTATTTGCCAGCTTGGCGACCGCGCCATAAACCACCGAGCATAATTAAAATACCAAAAGCGATAAGCCACGGCAGATAATTTGATATCTCGGTTTGGGTGGATTCGGCACTGCTTTCGGCGTCGTTGTTTGTTGCAGAAGAATTTTGCGCCGCAGTCTTGGTGTTACTGTCTGCATTCACCGCGTCTAGTGAAATCTCTTGTATGTGGCTCGGCGATGTTTCACTGCTGTTAGTCGCATTGATGTCGGCGTCGGCCATGCGGCTTTTGGCTAATACAGATTCTAACTGCGCGGCTTTCTCGGCAGACAGTTGTGACTTCACAAGAGCATACATAGGATGACGAGCGTGGGTGTGACCGCTGCCGGGGTTGCCGTGCTCTATAATATTGTCGGCAAATTGCTGGGCCAGTTGCTTGGTGGTTTCTGCGTCGGCTTGCCAAAAATCTTTGTCGATGGCGACTAACATCACCGCTAAAATATTGGTTTGCACGTAGCGGTTATTGTCATCTGCGAGAAAGTTATCTAAGCCAAGGTTTTGGGCGTCGTCGATGTAAACGGATTTCACTTCTTCCCACACGCGGTCATTGATAATGTTTGGGCTTGTTACCTGCCAGCCCCACAAATACTCAATAAATTCGCTACCCATGGTGCGCGCACCGGAATAGCCTTCATCCATTAAGGGTTTGATCCACTGCGGGTTAAAAAAGCGACCGCGCAGTTCAGAGAGTAAGGCATCGTGAAGTGCGTCGATTTGCAAATTGCGATTATCGGCGTGATTGATGACCGCGCTGGCCGGTACTTTGCCGCTGACGGTTTCTACTGCCAGATTAAAGCCGCCTAAATAGTCAAAGGCATCGTTATTGTCGATTAAGCCATAGAGGTTGCTGGCGCGACCCAAAAAGGTTTGCGACACGCTTTTAAGTTGGCGTTGAAACACATCTTGGGCAGATTCGCCCTGCATCCCTGCGCCGTAGGCGTGGCCCATACGCTTTATAAATACCTCGGCCAATTCACTGCGGTCTTGCCACGCGCCGCTGCGTTCCACTAAGCGGTTAATTCCTGCGCCGTAGCCGCCGGGGGCAATACCGAAGACCCGCAGGCTGGCTTGGCGACCCAGTTGCTCGGGCTGCATGGTCGGGTTGGCGGCCAGTAATTCGCGGGCCTCGTTAGCCCAGTTATTAGCAAATTGGTTTTGTTCTAGGGGTTCTTTACCGCCTTGCTCATCTGAACCGAGCGGGGCGAGTGCTTCATGCAAAGCCAAGCTAAGGGCGGGGTAGTCGTGACTAATGCGATCACGACTGGCGTCCAGCGCCATTAGGCCGGCTTTATCAAGCAATAATAAATGTTCGCCGTAAAGGTCTCTGAATAGGCCCGAGGTGGTAAATACCACGTCTAAACGTGTCGGCTGATCTGGGCCAAGCGGTATGCGCTCTAATCCTTTGATTATGCCGCGACTATTCCATATTGGTTTTACGCCGAGCAGCTTCATACCAAAGGCAATCATGGCGCCTTCGTCGCGCACCGCGTCAGAGGCCCACAAAATAATTCCCTGCTTGTTACTGCTGGTATCCACATTGGCAATCGCCACGCCAGACTCGCCGCTAAGTACTTTGGCTGCCAGCGCATTGCCCACATCGAAGCCCACACGGGTTGGCAATAGGCTGCCGTCTAGCGCATAAAAATTGCGACCAGTGGGTAGCGACTCCGGCGTACGAATGGGGTCATTGCCCTTGCCGGGCGCGACAAAATGCCCGTTAAGGCCGTTGAGTAATGCACGCATTTCTGCGGCGGGTGAGGCGACGAGCTTTTTACGCCAGTCGATTTCACGCTGTTTAATTTCTTGGGTATTGCCGTTGTTGTCACCCTGCAGCATGGAGCTAATCATGGTGTCGACGGCGTCGCCTTGCCAGTCGCGACCAAATACATGCAGGCCGAGTGGCATAAAGTTTTCTTGTAATTTGGTGAGATAGTGACCCACCTCATGGAGCAGGAAACCGTCGTCGGTTTCTTCAAAGCCAATGCCGCGCACTTTTAATTCTTCGTCCATGCTGGCGATGAGCTCGTCGCGCAAATTGGTCTCGTCGATTTTTTCGCGCAGTGCTTTTACGGCGCGGGCGCGGGTGTCGGCGTCGCTGGCGGCTTCGGCACTTTCTATAAGTTGGCGTATTTCTAATAAGGCATCGTAAAGCTCGGTGGCGGCCAGTGGTGGAGTGAGGTGGTCTACCATTACCGCAAGGCCGCGGCGTTTAGCTTGTATGCCTTCGCCAACGCCATCGACGATATACGGGTAGACACTGGGCAAGTCGCCAACGGCAATACTCGGGTAGTCGTTTTCGCTTAGGCCCACGCTGCGCTTTGGCAGAAATTCGTAGGTGGAGTGACGGCCAACGTGGACCAAGGCATCGGCTTTAAACACGTCTTTTAAATAATGGTAAAAGCCTAAATATTGGTGTGGCGGCGGGAAGGACATATTGGCATGCAATAGCTCTTCGTTAATTTCCCAGCCGCGCGGTGGCTGCGGGCCTAAAAATACATTGCCGAATTGCACACCGGGAATCAGCATTTTATCTTGCCAAACCATTACCCGCCCCGGTGCATCACCCCAACCGCGAATACCTTCAATGCCCATATTAATTAAGGCTTTTACCAGCGTCTGGCTTGCCTGCCAATCGGGTTTGCTGCCGTCGGCACTGCGGCTAATAAGCGCGGTATATTCAGCTTCGGTTTGTGCAAGTAAATCTAAAGCTCTAACACGGCCGGCGTCGCGCACACCGTCGAGGGCGTGTTTTAAATCGCTGATGGTGTTGCTCATACGGGCGCTAATTAATGCTAGTTGGGATTGGCGTTCTGTTACCGAGGGCAGGGCAGTCGCTGCGCCGATTTGCTCTTGCAGCCATGCCTGCAGTTCACCCAAGGGGCCGTTGACCATTTCAGCTTGCACACGCTTCGGTAAAGTGGCGAACCAACGCTGGTAGTCTTGGGCGTTGATTGTGTTGATCTGCGTAGACATGGCCGCCATTGCAGCGCGGTCATCCGGCAGGTTCACGCCTTTTGCTTGTAATAGATCTAGAAGTTCGGCGGCGTCTTTAGGTAGAGGGCCGGTTTTATATCCTGCGGCTTTCATCGCCCGCAGCATTTCCAATAAGCTTTCGGGTACATTGAGATTATCGGCACCGATATTGTGGCGACCCGGAGGGTGATTGTAATACACCACGCCAATGCGTTTTTCGGCATTGGATTTTTTTTGCAGATCCATCCAGCGCGCTAGGCGTTGGGTTTGGCGTTTGACTTCGCTGCTGAGTGGTTTGCTGCGGTACACGCTGCCGCCGGTGAGCGGGTCTATGCCGCTAGGTTCAGCTAGGGCTAATACTTGGGGTTGGGACACACCTTGAAGCTCTGGCATGGCCACGCGGTAGTGAACGGAGTCTCTGGGAATACCTTCGGGCGATAAATCCCACTCAGCCTCTGACCATTCACTTAGGCGAATGGCTTTTAATATTGGTAAGTTCAATTCGCCCAGTAATTGAGTGACGGCCTCGCGACCTTCGCCGCCGCCAATAACAAAATCTTGTATCGCAACAATGGCTGCTGGTGTGCCCGCCAAGGGGCCGCGCATAATGCCATGAATCTCCTGTACGGCATTCACGCTTGGCTCACCCCAGCCGGCGAGAATAGATACGCACTGCCAATGCTTGGCTTGGCAAAGTTGTTGATGTAATTCCCAGTCGCCAGAAATATCGCCACCGTCGTGATCGAGAATCCATAGTGTGCGGCGCATAGGCTTTAATGCTTTGCTGAGTGCCTCGGCACTGAGCCAATGTGCTGCTTTATTTTGATATAGGGCGAAACGTACCGGAGCGACTTCTCTTACCGGCGCGATCTCTTTGCCGCCGCTGAGAATAAAATTGAACAAGCTTGCGGTGTTGTCCACCGAGCGATTAACCCAGTAGGAACGCGCTTGCAGCCAGTCTGCATAGCGTGGTGCAGATTTTTGTTTGGCGGCCAATGAGGCGGCGTCAATCACACCGTCGCGGTCACCAACGATTTCCTCTGGCATATTCTTGGCAAAAATAGCGCCGTTGCGATCCCGTTGCAGTGCCATTAACTTGCGGTCGCTGTGGAGTACGGTACGCATTTGGGTGGCGGGAAAACGCTGGCTTAAAAGGCGGTCTACTGCTTCGCCAAAAACCGCGATCATTACCAGGCTTTGGCTGCTGCTGATAAGGCTTTGCAGCTGCTCGTCATCCATCGCGATAACTTGGCTGACAGTGCGAATTCGAATTTCTATGTCTTTATGTTGCTGCAGTAGTTGGTGAGCACCGGCAATTAAGGTCGGGGCCGAGCGGTCAGACACAATCGCAGTAAGTGCGTTAACCTTACTTGCAGCTTGAGCAACGCTGGCACCGAGTAAGCTAAAAAAGGCGCTTAGCAAAAATACAATGGAGTAGAGCTTGGATCGTGCAGCAAAGGGCTTTGCTGTCGCTAACAAAGTAAACATAGAGTGCTTCCCGCCGCTGCTCGCCCGCATACGGCTAATATGGCCATTGACTAATAAATGCGGGAAGGTGCAGGCTCAGCCGTGGCTGAACAAAGCGTCGACACCCCGTCGCGTTTATCTTGCTATTTCAGGCCGGTCTCCGGACTCACAGAGTGCTAATGACATCAGCACGATCAATTCGCCTTCCCACGTAAAACGCAGTGGCTGCTCGCTTTGCTAAAAGCTAGCGGAACGATCATCTCTGTTTACCGTTGCGGGGGCAGTACAGGCATTGCAATGCTGATTAGCAGCGCGCACCTGTTTCCCGTTTCACCTCTGTGTGCAGAAACACACGCGGGCACCTGAAACATCGGCGCAAAGCATACCCGCTGGGGGTGTGGAGTCAAGGATTTCGGGGTTTTACCCATAACGTGGCTACTGTTTTACCAATGTATCGCCAGAACGTCACAAGAGCGGTCAATCGCAACTTTCGCGTAGTCGAAACAAGTGAACAAAAGCGTGCTTCCCATTAACACTTGGGGAAGCACTTAAGCGATTGAAATTTATAAAAAACGAGATATGATCAAGAGAAGGGAATATCTGGCAGAAATAAAGGAAATTAGTCTTCGTTTGTAGGGCGCTCGCGAATGGCGAGGTCGCTGTATCATTGAATTTCCTCGAAGCGCCCAGACAGCGTAAAAGCCATTTCCTTTATAAGTGGGCCAAAGAGATATGTGGCCAGTGTCGTTATAACTACACTGTTAGGCTCGTTTTAAATCATAAATATGGAAATTGATATGGATAAAGTAGAATGTCGTTCCTGTGGAAAAAGCTGTATTCCTAGGTTATGGAATATAAAACCTTTTTTATCTAACTTATCATTTATTCCTTTACGATACTTAAAATCTCAACATGTGTGTCCATTTTGTGGAATTTGTATGTATGAGACTGGAGGAGAGCTCACAGTTTGGGCAAAGTTGCTTTTAGGTTTGGTTGTACTGCCAATCATTTTTGTGACAGTTATTCTTGGTGACCCTCCAATGAGAAAAGTAGAAAAATATATGTTCTTGTATTACATATATGCGGTCATATTTTTGTGGTTTTTGTTGAAGAACAAAATATCGAACTGGTCTAGTAAGTAGTGCTGATGATAGGCCTAACAATCGCGGCAATCGTTCCCGTTGGTCACTGGGGAAATTACTCGCTGCGCGCGTAATTTCCCCTGCGCTCAGCGTTAAAGCACACTAGGAGATCGAGTGGCTAAGAAGAAAAAAGATGACATGGATGCTTTGCTATTTATTGATACAAATATCCTTCTAGATTTTTACAGGGATAGAAAATCAGATATAAGCTTAAAGTTCCTAGAACAAATAGAAGTGTTTCTTGCGTAGTTAAATATTCTTGTATTAAATATTGGCCGTTACAGATTTTTACCACAAGCTGCCCTAAGCGCGCAGCGTCGGAGTGAGTCGTCACAAGGAGTAGCTATGCTAAATGGAGTTAAGGTAGGAATACGGCCAGTGCGATCAGCTGACTTGCCTTTCTTGTATGAGAAGTTAAATGATTTAGAGTCAATTGGTGATTATCTGCCCGGTGTTTTTAAATCTTATCCTGAGCTTGTTTCCGAGTACGAGCAGGGCGGATTTTTAAGTGAGTCATTGTCGAGATTGTTAGTGGTAGACGAAAAAGGTGATGTTATTGGTCTAGCATGGTTTTTTACGTCAGTTCCGTATTTTGATGCGCTTGAAGTCGGTTATAGAATTTTTGATGTTAGTCATCGGCGGAAGGGCTACGCAACCGAGGCTCTAGGTCTATTGTGTAAATATATTTTCGAAGGCTTTAGGGTGAATCGGATAGAAATACGTGTTGCTACAGAAAATACAAGCTCAAAGAAAGTGGCGATTAAGTGTGGTTTTGAGCTAGAGGGAACCCACCGACAGGCCGCTTTTTCGAAAGGGAGCTTACATGATATGTATAGTTTTGCACTTCTGCGGGACGACTGGGCTAGTGGTAAATAGCGATCTCGAAAAATAAACGGGCATATTTTTAACCTTATAAAATTACTCTGATAAAGCGAGTCCTCAGCTAAGCCAGTTTACTTACCCACACCCCTACATCGAGCGTCGATTCCGGCTCCCCGATGAATGATCCAGCAATGGGTGGCACTGATTTAGACAGTCGCGCTACCGCAACGGGAATATGATCTGTGCCAGCCATTTCTCCGATGGTGGGGTCGAAGCCTTTCCAGCCTGCACCGGGTAAATAGACCTCTGCCCATGCGTGGGTTGCGCCAGCAGCATCTAGTCCCGGTGCGTGTAAATAGCCGGTAACGAAACGTGCGGCAAGTCCCATGCATTTTGCCGCGTCCATAAATAATTGGGCAAAGTCACGGCAGGAGCCGGTATTGCACGCCAGTGTTTCTTTGGCGGTTTGTACGCCGGGCTCTTCCCTTAATTTGTAGGTGAAGCTTTTATAAATGTGGCTGGCGATGCGTTGCAGGGCGGTATAGGTCTGAATGTTGTCGTCTGTTTGCCAGAGCTGCTGTGTCCATCGTTTGATTTGTTGTTGGGTGTCTTGGTCGGGTAATTGCATATAGGGATTGAGCAAGACTTGATCGTCTTGGGTGTAGTTAAACGGGTAGTGAACAGCGTAATCGGCAACCATAAAATTAAGCGGCGCTTCATTGTATTGCTGAATGATGAGTTCACTTTCAAATATCAGTTGCTGGGTGGTTTGCTCGAAGGTCGCGGTGGCGACGGAATTGCCCTCGGCGTCGCGGTGCCAGAGTAGGGTGGCATTGGGTGTGATATTGAGCGAAAAGGATTCTATGCGCAGCTCGTAATCTTCGCGTGGTCGCAGGCGCAGAAAATGTGGCCCAAGCGTTACCGTGGACGAAAAATTATAATATGTGCGGTGGAGAATTTTATAACGCTGCATAGTGTGCCCAGTATTGGATCGAACCTAGAGGTTTTGATTAATTGACGACGGAGCTTTCGCTAATGCGCTCTACGCTAACCACTTGGCTGGACGGATATACCCCGGGGCCGAATTGATTGTAAACCGCAACGTCGGCGGCATCGCGGCCGTAGCCAATGGCGACGTAACCGCCTTTTAAACTAGGCTGAGTTGCGTCAAAGGTATACCAGCGGTCGCCCACATAGGCTTCAAACCACGCGTGTAAATCCATGGGTTGTAGACCGTATAAATAACCAACCACCATCCGGGCGGGAATACTTAGGCTTCGGCACAGGGCGATGCCAAGGTGGGCCATGTCGCGGCATACTCCCCACTGTCTGGTGTTGATTTCTATGGCGGTCACTTGCACGTCGTTGGCGCCTGGGGTGTAGCTAATTGTATTGCGCAACCAGTTTTCAATGGCGGCGACTTGGTCGTAGCCCAAATATTGACCGTAGGTGATTTCTAGCGCTAGTTGACCGAATCGGTCGGATTCGCAGTAGCGGCTAGGCAGTAAATAATTAAGTACCGAATCCGGCAGGTTTTGAATTTCTACAAAGGGCGCGCCGGGAGCTTGGTCTAAAAAGTCGGCGGTCTTGGCTTCTGCGCGGGTATGAATTGAAAAGTAACCGGGCTGAGCAACTAATCGCTGACAAAGGTTGCCGTAGCCATCGGTAAATTCGAAGGCAGGTACGCTGGGCGCTAATTTGTATTGCTCGCTGGCTATCCATTGTTGAGCGCCGCTGCGGGGTCTAAGCATTAATACAAAGGGTGTTGGGACTTCGATATTAAAGGATAAATCGCAGCTCGTTTTTAACCACATACGTCTACTCCTGTTGGATGAACGGCCTGCAGAGCCGTATATATCAATTTCGACTTGGGTTTTACGTTTGCGTCGTCGGATTGGGAGCGTGTTGTGTTTGGTTTAGGGCTTGTTTGAGATGTGTCGCGCTTTGTTACAAAGGTATACCACGATTACGACGCTATTGTGAAACTGATAGCGCTTCCGCGTAGTAATTCACACACGCCTAGGTTTACGACCAGAATGAGGCATTTAAGTTTATGTCTAATTCGTTTTTGCTGACGGGGTGGGTAAAACGTAAGCGCGATGCGTGTAGTAGGAGTCGGCCGGCGGCCGCCTTCGCCTTGGGGTGGGCGTAAAATTCGCAGCCCAATATGGGGTGGCCAATACTCGCGGTGTGTACCCTAAGCTGGTGGGAACGACCGGTGATGGGAATTAATAAGAGTTTACTGTGGCCATCTTCTGTCAGGCCGCAATTTTCAAAATGAGTTTGGGCGTGTTTGCCGTAGTCAAAATTGAGTTCTTGGCGGGGGCGATTGGGCCAGTCGCAGGCAAGGGGCAGGTCGATAAAGCCTTCTCTGCTAGTGACGTTGCCGAACACCACGGCTTGGTATTCTTTATAAATTTTACGGTCTTGGAATAGCCGGCTCAGGGCGCGATGGCTATCAGCGTGGCAGGCAATAATCATGAGGCCTGAGGTCGCCATGTCTAGACGATGAACAATGCTGGCGCCGGGGTAGTCTTCGTTGATGCGGCTAATCAAGCAGTCTTTATTGTCGGGGTGGCGGCCGGGGACCGAGAGCAGACCAGCGGGCTTGCTTACGATCAGTAAATCCTCGTCGCGATGCAGATAGCGAATGGCTTCAGCGCAATAGGGCACAATAAAATCGGCGCCGGTGCTTGGCGGGTTTTCTGTTGAGCTATCTGACATAAACGCGATTTGGCTGCGGCAATAGTGGGGCGCAAGTATACCGGATATTTGCGCCTTAATTTTTGCTGCGTAAAGAACTGGGTATTAACGCAAAGAAGGAGTCGAGGCGGTCGTTTTCATAATACCAGCCGAGTTGCTCTGTGCAGTGTTCGCAGTGGGCGTATTGCCAGCGATAGCCCTGAAACCAGCAGTATTGCGCGGTGGCTCCGCCATTGATGATGGTGCCGGGTGCAGAATGGAAACAGCATACATCGTAAATAACGCCATCGGGATTGACGAAACGGTGGTGGTGTTGGTCGTTAATGCGGGTGCGGTAATTATTGGCGGTAATGGCCTGGCGGCAGTTGAGGCAAGAGATAAGTTCAGAAGGCTCGCTGTCTTCAAGCTGAAATAAAACGTCGTGTACCAACTGCTTAATGGGCAAATTACTCATAGGCTTCTCCGATTCTATTTGGCGCAGATAAGGGCGTGCGCCGAAAAATCCAGTAAAATGCTGAGCTTCACGGGTTTAACATATAAGGGTTCCGGCTTTGCAGCAAGTGCTTTCATCCATCGAGAATGAACATTCCCTCGGTAGTTTATTACAAGAGTTTTTACCTTCAGCAAAGGTGGTGAGTACGGCCTTGCCCTTGGTGCCAGAAATGCAGTTATTTCTGTTGAGCGCCGATTTTCCTCAGCACGATTTAAGCCCTGAGCAAACTCAGCGGATTATGAATTACCCCGCGTACTGGTGTTTTTGCTGGGCCAGTGGGCAGGTGATAGCGCGCCATATTTTTGATAATCCAGAGTTGGTTCGCGGTAAACGAGTCTTGGATTTTGGCTGCGGTTCTGGTGTCGCTGCTATTGCAGCTAAGCTGGCGGGCGCTGCCGAGGTGATTGCTTGTGATCTTGATGAAGACGCGATTAAAGCCAGTCGGGCGAACGCCCAGTTAAATAGTGTGGTGTTGGATTACAGCGGGGATTTTTTCGCCAGCGACGAGCAATACGATGTGATTTTGGTGGCAGACGTTTTGTATGATCGCGCAAATTTGCCTTTGTTAGATGCGTTTTTACGCCGCGCGCCGGCGGTGTTGGTGGCAGATTCACGGGTAAAGGATTTTCAGGTAGATGGCTACCGTTGGCTGGCTTTTCAGCGCGCCACCACGGTGCCGGATCTCGCAGAGTCTGAGGAGTTCTCTCGGGTTAATCTTTATCTTGCTGGGCCTTAGCCAATTTGTCGCTGATGGGTTTGGGTGGTAGCAGCGCCAAGAAATTATCGCGGGCGACTTTACGTGCAGTCTCCTTGCTTAAGGCGTCTAAAAAGGGCGCGTATTCATTTAAGGTTTTGGCCATTTTGTCATAGCTGCCTAGGGCGTCTGAGCCGATCATAAACTGGCTTGGGTATTGTTCTACTAGCGCAACCCAGCCCGCCACGGCTTTATGGTCTTTATTCAGTAAATAGGGTTCGAGCACCGTCCACGATAAATCGATATAGAGGTTTTTGTGGCTAGCCAAGAGTTTTTCGAGTTCTGTTAATAAGAAATCCAATTTGTCTTGATAGCGATGAAGCGTAGCGCTGGTGCCGGCGTGGGCCCAAATAAAATCCACATCGGTGTGAGCGGCAAGGGCGTCTTTAATTTCGCTAATGTAAAGTGGATTGCGTTCGCGCTTTGAGGTGATATTGCTGTGCAGCAATACCGGCAAACCGAATTCTGCCGCCACCCGATAAACACGGTACATGGCCTCGTTGTTGGCTCTTGGGGTGTNGTCTTGGGTGAGGGCGGTAAGATCGTCGTGACGTGTTAATACTTCGCCTATGCCCTGCCAAACATCGGGGTAGGTTTCTAGCATTTGCCGCAAATGTTTGTCGGCATTTTTGTCGGTGGGATTAAAGCCGCATAAAAAGGGATGTAGCCGCGCTTGCTGGTCTTTGGGGAGTTTACGATAGGCTTCGGCCACGTAGCTGTCGGTGGCGCTATACCAATACATACCGGCGTCGTCGCCTGCGTAGTAGCGTGGCCGCTTGGGTTCGCTCTCATGCCATTTTTTCATGAGCGGAATGCCGCTGATCATGGCGTGGCCAATATTGCCCTTGTCCATGGCGCGAATAAGTTCTGGCAACGGTTCGCCTTCTTGGAAAAAATCGACCACGTGGACGTGGGCATCACTGTAATCGTAGTTATTCGCGCTTGGCTTTTGTGGCGATTCTGCCATCGACCACGGTGTGTGTAATGTCAGTAAAAGACAGGTGATTAGGCTAAAGCGGGCGCTAGGACGGCCTTGTCGTAGTTGATCCATTGTATCCTCGGTAGCGGTATTGCCTGCTTTCTGACCGGCACTTGCCGCTGAGGTTCATTGCGAGTGTTGCCCGTGTGTTAGCCCGCTCGATGTAAAAGATCGTGAAAGGCCTTGGTTAGCGGATTGAGATGTTTGCCACGCGGGTGAACTGTGCACCAAGAACGCCGAATGGGAAAACCTAGAACGGGTAGCGAGATTAGGGTGCCTGCGGCGACCGCGTCACTAATCATCGCGGTAGGTAGTACCGCACAATTAATGCCGCTATTAAGCGCGTGTTGAATGGCGGTATTGCTACCCATTTGCCGAATATGTTGAATGACGCAGCTCTGTTGCTGGCAAAAGTGCTCAAAGATTTGGCGGGTGCCTGAGCCGGATTCTCGCAGCAAGACCGGATATTCCAATAACTCTATTAAGGTGATGCTGCTTTTTTGGCTGAGTGGGTGGCTTGGGTTTGCGACGAGCGAGAGTTTATGTTCCGCAAAGGGGGTGTAGGTGAGTGCACGACCATCCGGTACTTGGGTCATGATGGCGAGGTCGTCGAGATTATCCCTTAGCCTTTCCAGTAAGCGCTGATGATTGACGACGTGGAGCACCACTTCAACGTCGGGGTGCTGTTCGCAAAAAGCATTGATATACGGCGGTAGAAGGTGTTCGGCGCTGGATTCAATCGCGATATTCAGACTGCCTTGAAGGCGGCCGTGTAAGTCGGTGAGTTCGATTTCTAGGTGAACTAGACGCTGTTTTAACTCGCGGGCCGCCCGCAGCATCACATCGCCGGCGGCGGTAAGGAATAGCTGTTTGCCGATGTAATCAAATAAGGCTTGGCCGACGACCTCTTCCAAACTGCGTATTTGCGAGCTAACGGCGGGCTGGGTAAGTGACAGCTGTTCGGCTGCTTTTGAATAGCTGCGATGCAGGCATACCGCGAGAAATACGTCTATTTGACGCAGGGTGAGGCGGTTTAAATAGCTGACTTCCATGCGGGGCCTTGGCAAAATTTAATCATGTATAAGTAATACCTTATTCTGACTAAAATAAATATTAATTTTTTATTGTTGGTGTTTTTCTGTACGGTTGCGAAGTAGCTGTTTACAGGCTGGATGGCCTGAGCGGAACTGGGCGAACTGCCCCTCATGGAGATTCACGATGCTGAAGAAAATCCTGATCGCCAACCGCGGTGAAATTGCGGTGCGAATAGTGCGGGCCTGTGCCGAGATGGGCATACGGTCGGCGGCTGTTTACACCGAGCCAGACCGGTTTTCGTTGCACGTTAAGCGCGCTGATGAGGCCTATAACGTCGGTGCCGATCCGTTGGAGGGGTATTTAAACCCTCGTAAATTAGTGGCCTTGGCGGTAGAAACTGGTTGCGACGGTTTACATCCGGGCTACGGATTTTTGTCTGAGAACGCAGAATTGGCGGAAATATGCGTTCAGCGTGGGATTACCTTCATTGGGCCCAGCGCAGAAGTTATTCGTCGCATGGGAGATAAAACCGAAGCCCGCCGTGCGATGACAGCTGCTGGCGTGCCGGTAACGCCCGGTACAGAAGACAATTTGAAGGGTATTGAAGACGCCGTTACCGTTGCCGAAGGTATTGGCTATCCAGTGATGCTAAAAGCAACCTCTGGTGGCGGCGGCCGTGGGATTCGGCGTTGCGATAGTGAAGCGGATCTGCGGCGCCAGTATGATCGCGTGGTATCCGAGGCGACCAAGGCGTTTGGTCGTGCCGAGGTTTTTCTTGAAAAATGCATAGTGAATCCACGCCACATAGAGGCGCAGATTCTGGCCGACAGCCACGGTAATGTGATTCATTTATTCGAGCGCGATTGCTCAATCCAACGCCGCAACCAAAAGCTGATTGAGATCGCGCCATCGCCACAATTAACGCCGGAACAGCGTGCTTATATCGGTGAGATGTCGGTGCGCGCTGCCGAAGCCGTTGGCTATGAAAATGCCGGCACGGTGGAATTCTTACTCGCCGACAATCAAATCTACTTCATGGAAATGAACACGCGGGTTCAGGTCGAACACACCATCACCGAGCAAATCACGGGGGTGGATATTGTTCGTGAGCAAATACGCATCGCCTCTGGCTTGCCGCTGGGTTATCGCCAACAGGATATTTCCTATCGCGGTTTTGCCATGCAGTTTCGGGTTAATGCGGAAGATCCTAAAAACGACTTTCTACCCAGTTTCGGTAAAATTAGCCGTTACTACGCACCGGGTGGTCCCGGCGTACGGGTTGATACCGCTATTTATACCGGCTATA
Source organism: Zhongshania aliphaticivorans (assembly GCF_902705855.1). Taxonomy (GTDB): domain Bacteria; phylum Pseudomonadota; class Gammaproteobacteria; order Pseudomonadales; family Spongiibacteraceae; genus Spongiibacter; species Spongiibacter aliphaticivorans_B. Next base: position 261,134 of record NZ_CACSIJ010000013.1, read on the forward strand.
CGATTCCGCCGTATTTCGATTCTATGTGTCTCAAATTAATTGTTTGGGGTTTGACCTGGGAGGACGTGCTGGATCGTGGGGTGCGGGCGCTAAACGATATGCGCTTGCAGGGCGTGAAAACCACAGCGACCTATTACCAACAAATTTTAAAACACCCTGATTTCCGTTCCGGTCATTTTGATACCAGCTTTGTAGAAAGCCATCCCGAATTGACCCAATACTCGGATAAAAGTCGCCCTGAAGATATCGCACTCGCGGTGGCTGCTGCCATTGCTGCCCACGCTGGTTTGTAAGAAAAAGGATTAGATGATGAGCCAAGAAAAAGCTGTTCTGATTACTGATGTCACTCTGCGTGATGGTCACCAATCGCTACTCGCAACACGTATGCGTACCGACGATATGTTGCCGGTTTGCGCCCAGCTCGATGCCATTGGATTTTGGTCTTTAGAGGTTTGGGGGGGCGCGACCTTTGACGCTTGCGTGCGTTTTCTAAAAGAAGATCCGTGGGAGCGTTTGCGCAAATTGCGTGAAGCGCTGCCAAACACCAAATTACAAATGTTGGTGCGGGGCCAAAACCTACTGGGTTACCGTCATTATGCCGACGATGTGGTTGAGGCGTTTATTCAAAAATCCGCCGATAACGGCATGGATATATTCCGCGTATTTGACGCGATGAACGACGTGCGCAATTTACAAACCGCAGTTGCTGCAGTTAAAAAATCTGGTAAGCATGCGCAGGGCACAATTTGTTATACCACCAGCCCAGTGCATACCACGGCCAAATTTGTACAACAGGCCAAGGACATGGTGGCGCTTGGGGTAGACTCCATTGCGATAAAAGATATGGCCGGTCTGTTAACGCCAACGGCGACGTCTGAGCTGGTCAGGGCGCTAAAAGATACCGTCGATGTTCCGCTGGCTTTGCACTCCCATATGACTTCGGGTCTTGCCGGCTTGTGTCAGTTAAAAGCCATAGAAGCAGGTATCGATATTATCGACACCGCCATGTCGGCCTTTGCCAACGGCACTAGTCACCCAGCCACCGAAACCATGGTTGCCGCACTTAAAGGCACGCCCAGAGATTCGGGTTTAGATTTGCCAGCATTACAAGAAATTGCGGCTAAGCTCTGGGAAGTGCGTAAAAAATATCACCAATTTGAAAGTGAATTTACCCGCGAAGACGTGAGCGTACAGATTAACCAAGTGCCCGGCGGCATGATGTCTAATCTGGCTAACCAGCTAAAAGAGCAGGGCGCGTTGAATCGCATTGGCGATGTATTTGCTGAAATTCCTGCGGTCCGCAAAGACCTGGGTTATCCGCCCTTGGTAACGCCAACCTCACAAATCGTTGGCACCCAAGCGGTGATGAATATTCTAGCCGACAAGCGCTATACCACCATTACCAACGAAGTGAAGCGCTACCTGCAAGGCCATTATGGCGCGGCACCGGCTGAGGTAGACAAAGACCTACGGGCCCGCGCGATTGGTAGCGAAGACGTCATCGACGTACGCCCTGCAGATTTACTGGCACCAGAATTGGCGAAGCTCCGCAAGGAAGTTGGCGAGTTGGCTAAATCAGAAGAAGACGTACTGACCTATGCCATGTTCCCAGATTTAGGGCGCGCATTCTTAAGCGAGCGCGAAGCGGGCACTCTGGTTCCCGAAGTTCTTGAGCCTATTGGGCAATCTGCCCGGCCTGTGAGTGAAGGCGGGGTGCCCACTGAGTTTGTTATCGACGTGCACGGCGAGAGTTACCAAGTTGCGATTACCGGTGTGGGTATTAAAGGCACTGGCAAGCGCCACGTGTATATGACGCTGGATGGTATGCCCGAAGAAGTGGTGTTTGAAGCCCTGAATGAATACAAGGCTGACGGCGCGAGTGGTCGCAAATCCGCCAGCAAACCAGGCCATGTCAGCACCAATATGCCGGGTAATATTGTCGAAGTGTTGGTTGCTGTCGGTGATACCGTTACAGCGGGGCAGCCAGTATTAGTCACCGAAGCTATGAAAATGGAAGCCGAGGTGCAGGCGCCAATTAGCGGCAAAGTCGTCGAGATCTTTGTTAAGAAAGGTGACCGTGTGACTCCGGGTGAGGTGCTTGTAGAAATTGAGGCGGGTGTATAAACATTGGGTTTATATTTTTAAAGAAAGTCTTGTGTTTTTAACTGATAATCATTATCATTTAAATCAAGTCAGAGCGGTGCTCAATGTGAGCCCCCATTTACACAGTGCCTCCCTGATTCTCTCCGATTTGCCCCGCATTCTGCAGTGAATGCGGGGTTTTTTTATGCTCATTATTTTTGACGGTTATGAGTTTATGCATGTTCGCTAAAGATTAAAATTGTTCAGCCCATTAATCGAAACCGTAAACCACGTTTCATTCCAGCGTATCCGTTTATCGTTACGACTTAAATTCTTAGGAGATACGTCTACTGCTACTTGCAGTAATTTAGGGTTAGCGAGCAGCGCGGTATTGATGGCACCTTTGAGGCCGGTGGGGAATGCGTAAACAACGGCAATTAAGGCTTGGCAGTGGGGGCAGCTTAAAAATGACGCTTGCTCTGAACCTTGTTTACTAGCTCTTAGCGTTACTGAGGAGGTGATATCAAGGCGGCCATTTGGGTCAGACAGGTAAGATGCATTGTGATGCCTACAAAAATCGCAATCACATTTTCGAGGACGATAGTGTTCTAGAGCTTGTGGCAGTGTCACAGAGAAATTTACGTTTTCGCAGGGGCAGGAACCTAAGCTCTTATAGCTCACTGTAAAGACTTCCCTAGGTGCTTCGTATGGTGGCGAGGAACTGCGTTCCTCGCTGCACTTGGATTAGTTGCGGTAAATAGTTTGGATGAGGTGGTAGCCAAACTGGGTCTTAACGGGGCCATGGACGTCTAAAACAGATTCCTTAAACACCACGTCGTCAAAGGGTTTTACCATTTGGCCGGGGCGGAATTCGCCGAGATCGCCACCTTTTTTGCCTGATGGGCAGTCAGAGAATTTCTTAGCTAAATCACCGAAATCAGCGCCTTTGGCAATTTGGTTTTTTAAGTCTTGGGCTTGTTCTTGAGTTTTTACCAGAATGTGGCGTGCACTAGCGACGGTCATATTGGAGTCCTTGTTAGGTGGTTTTTGGCGATTATAGCAGGGCTTATTCGCAATCGTGTAGGTAATGACTTTCACTGTGCAAGGCGTGTTTACTTACCGGGACTGCCTCAGCTATTGAAGTGCCTTGTATACGGTTGGCTTAGTGTACGTTATTACTTAATTCAGGCCTGCTGCAATTTGGGGGCTCAAATGCGAGTCTTAATTGCTGTAGTGGATAAGGGGTGTTTTTGTGATGTTGATCATGCTTACTATATGCAAGGTTGTGTATTATGATAATCATCTCAATGGTCAACAATCTTAGTTGAGCTTAGGGAGCAATAATTTTAAAACATCAATATGTGGGGAAAGTGATGATTAAGAATAAAGTTAAGAAATTTGCGGTAGCGGCGGCGTTACTGTCGTTGTCTTCGTTAAGTGTGGCCCAAGGGCCTTTGGCACCTGTAACTGGTCTTTTGGGCGGAGTGGGTGGAGTTGGTGGAGGAATGTCGGGTTTAGACTCCTTACCGATAAACGTCTCGGCATTGCTTGGAGGTGGTGGGAATTTGGTCAGCCTTAGCTCCTTACCGGTTAGCCCATTCGATTTAATTAGTGCATTTCAAATGATTCCGGTACAGCCGGTATTGGATTTGTTAGATGTCTTGCCTCTTTCCCCTGTGATTTCATTAGTAGGTGGTTTTGCGGACGTGAATTCTTTGCCAATTAACCCACTTGCCTTGCTTTCTGGAGGCGGCTTGACAGGTGTTCCTGAGTTTCCGTCGTTATTATTAGTGGGTGGCGGCGGATTACCTGGTCTAGGGATAATTCCCGTTGACGCTCTTGATCCGATCTTAGGCGCTTTGCCGATAAATATATTAAGCATTATTCCTATTTAACGACGTATAGTGGAAAGCATTATTGCGATGTTAGCCTGAACACGTATGTTAAGGATTTTTGATTGGAGCGGCTGCCTAGGCAGCCGCTTTTCTATGCATAAATTAGACGTTTGCCTAGCAAGGATTAAGTACGGTTTTAAACGATTGTCAGCATGAGTGGGTTCTGCCCTGTCCTGAAAAAGGGCTGCATACTGGAGGTTTATCAACGGGTGTCTCTGTAATCTTGTATCGTTAGCCATCCAATGTCATAACTTATTGAATTTTGCATCTTAGTTTTTGACGCATCGAAAAGGAATTTACCCTACCTGTTATTTTCTCCTGCATAGGGAGTTGCGCAGTAGTGAAGGGGCGTCCACCTAAAACTTGTCGTCGTTATGGCATATAGCAAGTGCTAATACCTGCCAAGGTAATGATGTTCGAGTCGGTTTGTTTCATAGGAGGCGTTGGCTTGCTGCTGATGTAAGGTGGGTGGTTTAAATTAGCAGTGATATTTTAACGAGAATTAGACTCTGACTTTTATTGCGTCATTCGTTATCGAGGCAAGCTTATTTCTGCGCAAACACCGCCAAGAACAGAGTCTTTAAAATCAATTCTCCCGTCATGGCTGTGAATAATGTCACCGACAATGGCTAGCCCTAATCCTTGACCTTGTCCATATTGGTCACCGCGCATTCCCCGTTGTAAAAGTTGTTCACGACTTTCCGCCGAAATTCCGGGGCCGTCATCTTCTATATAAATAAGGGAATGTTTTTCTTTGTTTTCTGCGCGGATACGTATTTTACTTTTACAGGCCTTGCTGGCGTTGTCGAGTAAGTTTCCAAACAGCTCCATAGCGTCTTGCTCGTCTATGGCGATGAGGTCTTGGGCATTTAGCGAAATGTCGAAAACAAGAGCTTTGTCTCGGTATACCTTGGTCAGCGTATTACATAAGCGTTCAATGATTCCCTGTAGGGGAATGCGTTGATTAAGGTTTTGTTTACCGCTGCTTACTGCTCGTTTTAGCTGATAGTTGATGATGTTGTCCATGCGGGTGATTTGCTCAGCCACCGCCATATCGTCGGTGCTACTGCCTTTAAGTATCGCAAGCGGGGTTTTTAAGCTATGGGCAAGGTCGGCTAGCGTATTTCTATATCGTTCGCGCTGTTTTTTTTCTTTTTCCAAAAGTTGGTTTAGATTGCGGGTGATGCCCTGTAGTTCGCGGGGGTAATCTGGGCGTAGTTTTCCGGTGTCGCCGCGCTCTAATTGTTCCAAATCGCTCGCCAGATCTCGCAGAGGCCGCAATCCCCAAAATAAAATCAGTGCGGTAACAAAAAGTGAAATCGTCAGAACCAAGCCTAGCCACAGACTAAGTTGATGTTGAAATTTATTAAGCTCGTTAAGAAGAGGCGTTTGACTAGAATATAAAGAAAAGATGAGGGGGATTTCTCTATCGTCGTCGGTTTCCCATATAGCGTGATACTGGAAAACAAAAAAGGGCTCCTTATCTACCTTAATTTCGCTAAATAATTCCTGTCCGCCGCGGGGGGTATTTTTGGGGATGGGCAGTGGTATGGTTTCACTGGATACCGACTGCCACAGTGGCGTAGCGTTCCGCAGTCTAATTTGGGCATATAACCCGGAGCGAAATTGCCAGAAGCGCGGTTCTTTTAAACGATCCCCCATATCAACGCCGCCGTCTTGCCACTCCATTGCGCCTAGCAGGCCAAAAAACTGCAGGCGCAGTTGGTCTTGCTCAGCGCTGATGAGGCTGGAGGTATGCGCTTTGTCTATCGCAATGCCCGTTGCCGCTAACAGCAGTGCCATTAAGCTAAGGCTGGCGATGGTGAGCCGCCTAGTGATTGATTTGCTGCGCGGTGCTCGCATAGTCAGTGTTGGGTTTCGCTTAACTCAAAGCGGTAGCCGCGGCCGCGCAAGGTGGAGATAGGCTTTAATTTGTTTTCGGGGTCGAGCTTTTTGCGTAAGCGGGCAATAAATACTTCGATAACATTGCTGTCTCTATCAAAATCCTGATCGTAAAGATGTTCGGTAAGATCGGTTTTTGACACCACTTGGCCACTGCGCATGGCAAGATACTCGAGGGCATTGTATTCGTAGGCGGTTAGATCGATTGGGTTGTTGTTTAGTGACGCGCGTTTTGCGCCGGTGTCGATGGTGACGTATCCAAACTGCAAGAGCGGGCTGGCGAAGCCGGCAGAGCGGCGAATAAGGGCATTGGCCCGCGCCATGACTTCTTCAATTTGAAAGGGTTTGGCGACGTAGTCGTCTGCTCCGGCTTCAAGTCCTTCAACCTTGTCTTGCCAGCGGTCGCGCGCGGTAAGTATTAAAACGGGAAACTTGCGACCTTCGCTACGCCACTGTTTGATGACACTAATACCGTCAAGGCTGGGTAAGCCTAAGTCTACGACGGCGAGGTCGTAGGGATTTTCTTGGCCGAGGTACAAGCCCTCGCGGCCGTCGGTCGCGGAGTCGCAGGCATAACCTGACTCGCTAAAACTGCGATGTAATTGCTCAAGTAAAAGGCTTTCGTCTTCAATTAGCAGTATGCGCATAGGGAAATTCGCTCAATCATTAATAATGACGTTTTTAATTTTGCCGTTGTCTTGCAGTATGCGCACGCTGTAAGCCGAGCCATTGCCGCTACGAATTTTCTTTGCGCCTACTGCGCGGCCGCCGTAGCGTCGCTCGGCGATAGAAATCGCTTCGTTGACGCTCAGGTTGCTGCGGGCGCGGTTATCTAAACGCTGTTCGGGCAGGGAACGATCGGGCAGACTAATGCGCCCGCCAGATAAATTACCTAGCGGGTTAGCATGGCTCTGCACTGCAACGCTGGTAGCGAACACTAAGATTAATACTCGAAGTAGGGCGCTAAATTGCGAAGTAAGCTTCATAGAACTCCCGGATATCTGCATTAACCACGAGGTGTGACGTTGACCTCAATTTCAATTTCCTTACCCGGATTATAGGGTAAGCGAGTGTGATAAATCTCGCCCTGATAACGATAGCTTACATCATAGCCAACTACTTCATCTCGCCATTCTTGCCTTTGCTGCACTTCGCAGCGATTTACCGTTTCGTAATGGCCGGAGCTGCGTTGGCGAGATATATCAGCGGCAACGGTTGCGCCAAGTACCGCACCGACCACGGTACCGACTCGCTTATTGCTTTTGCGATGACCCAGTTCATTACCTAATGCGCCACCAAGGATGGCGCCGAATACTGGCACGGAGCTGTTACGCTGGCGAGACACAGTTTCTTGCCAACATTGTTCGACAGGTGCGTTGAAGGCAATGCGTTCGTAAATTGGCTGAACATGGGTAACCTTTGCATACTGCGTGTGGCTAAAGCTGCTGCCACGGTGATCAGCAAACGCTGCCGAAGAGCAGGCTAGTGTTAGCGGTAATATGACGTGTTTCAACATAGCTTATACTCCTAAACTATTGGTAGTATCTAGTTTATGAGTTTGTGCCTTAACTAAAGCTGAACCATGTGAGCGGCGCGATAATTTAAATAATCTTGAGGAAAATGCGGTGAAATTATATACCTATGCTGTAGCGCCAAACCCACGTCGAGTGGGCCTGTTGATGAAGCACAAGGGGATTGAGTTAGAATCTCAAGAAATTGATTTGGCGGCTAAAGAGCAATTCTCTCCTGCGTTTAGTGCGATAAATCCGCGATTAACTTTGCCGGTCTTAGTTTTGGCAGATGGAACGGTGTTAACGGATACGATTGCTATTTGTGTGTATTTGGATGAAATTTTTCCTGAAAAGCCGATGTTTGGTAAGACCGCTTTAGAGCGCGCACAGATCATTAGTTATTGCCATCGTATATTTTTTGAGGGTTTTAGCGCGGTAGCTGAAGTGCTTAGGAATAAAGGTGAGGCATTTAAAGACAGTCCTATTCCTGGCCCCTTAAAAATGCCGCAAATTCCAGAGTTGGTTGAACGCGGAAATTTGCGGATACGCGCATTTTATGCGGCGATGGATGCGGAAGTGGCGGGCAAGCAATTTTTAGTGGGTGATAGCTTGTCGCAGGCTGACATCGATTTATATGTGGTGTTCGGATTTTGTGGTTGGGTTCGCCACTCTATTCCTAAAGAGTGCGTGGCATTGCAGGGCTGGTTCGACGGTATAAAATTGGTGTTGGGAGAATAAACTCGCAACACACTTTTTAAAAAGGCGGAGCTTTAACACTCCGCCTTTTTATTTTACAGACCAAGAAACACCTTCACACGGGTATTATACGCGGGCTGATAGTGGTGGCCGCAGTGGCGATCATGCACATGGCGAGCATAGTAATGTTGGTCATAATGCCTATTGTTCTGTCTTGTGTAGTAGTTGCTGTAGTAGCGGTCGTAGTCTCGATGTTTATTAACATGCTTGCGATGATTTTGGTGCGCGTTGTGATGCTTGTGATAATGAGCGTCGACGTGCTTAGCACTGCGATGGTCGGCATAGGCACCACTTGCGGCAAGGCCAAGGCTAGCGAGTAGAATCAAAGTTTTGCTCAGTTTCATGATGACACTCCTATAGTGAATACGCTGTCATGGTTACATGACTAGCCTGAACGACTCCTTAATATGGGGGATGGTAAATATGGGATTGCTCCGCAATAATAGTCACGCTATAAAAATAAGGATAAGTTCATCATGCAGCGTGTGGCCCATGTAAATATTTCTCGGTGTTTTTCTGTGTTTTTGAAGGGCTTCGGCGGTGCTTTTTGCTTGGTCGTTGCTACCACGGTATATGCCGCTACAGAGCAGGATTCTGCTCTTAAAGCGTCGGTTTTTGAGGAGCATCGGGAACCCTGCGCAAATACAAATTCCCAGCGCCAGGTATTTTTTGGCGATACCCATGTTCATACCAAATACTCCTTAGACGCGAGTACTCAGGGCACTCGTACTTCACCAGCTGACGCATATCGTTTTGCCCGCGGCGCTGAAATTGGTGTGCAGCCGTGGACCTCCGACGGTCAGCCACTGCGTTATTTACGTTTAGATCGCCCCCTGGATTTTGCTGTGGTGACAGACCACGCGGAATTGTTTGGCGAAGTGGAAATGTGTCAAACACCAGGCATGGAAGGCTACGATACGTGGCAGTGTAAAATTTATCGCAAACTTCCCCGCGCGGCGTTCTTCTTGTTCAATACCCAGTCTTCGCGGGCGAAGCGATTGGGTATGTGCGGTGATGATGGCGAGCTGTGCCGAGAGGCAAGTTTGCGGCCGTGGCAGGAAATTCAGCAGGCCGCAGAAGAGGCCTATGATCGAACGGGTGACTGTGAGTTTACGACGTTTATTGCCTATGAGTGGACTGGGGCCGCCGCTAACTTAGCGAACCTGCACCGGAATATCATTTTTAAAAACACTCAGGTGCCTAAATTACCGCTTAGTTTTATAGAGACGCCGTCGGCGCCGTTATTGTGGGATGCCCTAGATCGCGATTGTGTTAATGCGGGAACCGGTTGTGAAGTGCTGGTGATTCCCCATAACTCTAATTTGAGCGATGGCTATATGTTTAGTTTGGCGCGGGATGATGGAGAGCCAATCAGTGCAGAAGATGCAAGCCAGCGCGCCAGATTAGAGAGATTGGTCGAGGTAATGCAGCACAAGGGAAGTTCGGAGTGTTTTTACGATCCCTTGAATAGTGCGGATGAGCTGTGCGGATTTGAACAGCTACCCTATAGCAGTTTTACAGATAAATTTGTCGGCAAGATTCTGCCCTTTATGAGCAAGCCCGCTGGGCCCAAGTCGGGTTTTATTCGCGATGTCCTCCGCGACGGCCTGGAGCAAGAGCAGAAGCTTGGTGTAAACCCCTTTAAATTGGGTTTTATCGCTAGTTCCGATACCCATATTGGCGCGCCAGGTGCGGTATCTGAAAGTGGGTTTTTGGGACACGGTGGTGCAGGGGTGCCAGTTGGTGACACGGTGCCAGAAGGTTTGTCCGATGATTTGGAATTTAATCCGGGAGGTCTGGCCGCAGTTTGGGCGGAGGCAAATAATCGCACGGCCTTGTTTGATGCTATGCAGCGCCGCGAAACCTACGGCAGCAGTGGGCCGCGTATTACACTACGCTTTTTTGGTGGCGATGAATCATTACCTGAAGATATTTGTGAGCGCACAGATTATGTGGCGCTGGGTTATGAACACGGGGTGCCGATGGGGGGCGATTTAGCACTTATAGAAGAGGGGGCTTCGCCGGTGTTTACGGCGTTCGCAAAAATGGATGGCGGGCGCAGCGGTCATTCCGGTATGCCTTTGCAGCGTATACAAATTATTAAAGGTAGTGTTGATGAAAATGGTAAGCGCGCCGAAAAAGTCATCGATATTGCCGGCGACTCAGGCAGTGAAGCAGGGGTAGACCTAAACACCTGCGAAACCTTTGGCAGTGGTTACCCGCAGTTGTGTGGTCGTTGGCAAGACCCACACTTTGACCCAAAGGAGCATGCATATTATTACGCGCGGGTATTAGAAAACCCCAGCTGTCGCTGGAGTCAGCAAATTTGTGTGGCGGCTAAGGTTGATTGCGACAATCCCGAAGCCATAAAACCCGGCTACGAACAGTGCTGTAGCGCGGCACATCGCCCAAGTATTCAGGAGCGGGCGTGGTCATCGCCAATTTGGTATTCACCTGCCACTAATTCTGTTGGCGGGTTATTACCTTGAGGCGTTTTTTATCGTCGCGGCTGCTGCATTTCTTTTTGCTTGGGCTAATGCTGTATGGCATTAATGTGCGCTATGAAAGATATCAGCAGCGCGTTGTTAGTTGCTTAAGCCAGTCTCAGCTGCAGGTTTTGGCAGCCGATTGGGCGCGCAGCACTGGTCGTGTGGCAACATCAATAGAGTTAAGTCGCTTGACGGATGCCGCATTAGATGATCAGCGACTTGTAACAGAAGCTATGCTGCAGGGACTGCATAAATCCGATCCCGTCATTATTCAACGCTTGTTGCGAGATGCAGAGTTTTTGGGATTTGAGGGCAGTGCCNGCGAAAAAATTGACGCGGTTTTGACAATGGATATTGCAGCGGGTGATGAGGTTATTCGGCGTCGATTAATACAAATATTGCAGCATAATGTTGCTAATGCTGATGACAAAATCGACGCTAGTGCTGATCAATTACAGGCGATCTTTACTGAAAATATAAATATTGGTGCAGTACCCGCCCGCCTTAGTTTTGAACATGTTTTTTTCGATGTGAGAAAGGCAGACGCCAAAGCGCGTGCTGATTACGCTTTGCAGGAGAAGTTATTTGATGCATCTACGAGTGATGTGTTTTTAGAGGGCAATCATTTTTTTGCGCTAACGCCAAGCTCATTAAGTTCGAAGTTTGGTCACGATTTTAGTGTAGCGCTGAATCAAAAAGATACGCCGATAGGGGAGTGGTTCGGTCCGCTGCAATCGGCTTACGGTTTTCATTTGGTTCGTCTTACTGAACGGCAAGCTGCTTACCGGCGGCCTGTTGCTGAACTTGGCCCAGAGCTTGATTCTATTTGGAAAAAAGGGCAGCAAGCACAACATTGGCAAGATTATCTTGAAGACCTGCGTCATCAATATCGAGTGGAATGCCATGCGCCTAATTAGTAGCTTGTTACTATTGCTATGCCTGAGTAGCGTGGCCAGCGCTCATAAATTAGCGCCATCATTGCTTGAGTTACGAGAGCTACCCAGCGGTGTATTCAGTGTGATGTGGCGAACACCTTTGTTGGCGCCTACACCGCCGACGGTGGTATTCCCCGCAAGCTGCCATGAGATGGGTCAGCTAGAACAAACCGTGCAAGAGGGGGCAATTGAACAGCGCTACTCAATGTTATGTGCGGGGGTGGGGGATAAATTAAGTGTGTCTTTTAATAATTTAAGCGCTTCCCGTTCTGTCGCATTACTGCGTTGGTATGGTGTTGAGGGTAGTGAACAGCAGGTCTTACTCAGTTCAGATGAGGACACATTTTCACCAAGGGGACAGGCAAGCGGGCAGAGCCCCATTTTGCAATTTACCGGCTTGGGCATTAAGCATATTTTGATCGGTAGCGATCATTTGCTGTTTGTTTTAGGTTTGCTGCTCATAGCTGCAAGCCGCAATCGCCTACTTGTGTGGATTAGTGCATTCACCGTGGGGCACAGTATTACGCTGATGCTAGTGAGTATTGGTGTGATTCCACGCTGGCCTGCTTTGGCGGAGTTATTAATTGCCGCCAGTGTGTTGGTTATGGCGCTATATGCAGATCGGCAGGGGCAGCGAGTACAGGGCAAGGCGTTTGTGGTCTTGGTGGCGGCTTTTGGTTTGCTACATGGTTTAGGGTTTGCCTCAGTATTAGATGAGCTTATGGTCACCAGAGGTAATCTTTTGCCAGCGCTGCTTGGTTTTAATGTTGGGATTGAATTAGGGCAAATAGTATTTATTGCGGTGATTGTTTTGTTGCTAATGGCGGTGAATCGCATGTTGGCGTCCCAGCCAAATTGGCGGGTACCTTGTCTACTAGCGGCGCGCACTGCAACGATTTATGTGATGGGCGCAGCGTCGACGTATTGGATGATTGATCGTGGCCTCACGTTATTTGAGGCCACGTTTCGCGGTGTGTACTAGAACTACTGAGCGGCGTCTACCTCAGGGGCCTTTGTCGTAGACGGTGCCTTGCCTGGATAGTTTTTCATGTTGATTAGCGGGTGAAATGCGATCTCAATCCCTTCTTCAATATTGTTTTCACGGCTGAGGATCTTTTTACGTCTAACGAAGCTGTTATCAGATTTACGTGAATCAATGCCGTGTAAGGTATCTATGCCGCCACGGCTAGAGAATAGCGGCTTACCTTCAGTGGTGTAAATTGTCACCAGCAGTGATGCGCCCTTAATAATTTGCGTCCAGTTGAAATCGACTGGTACGCTGGATGTTGTACCTTCGGTAGCGGGTTCACGGGTTACACCGTACCAGCGCGCATAATGTTTCATGCCTGGGCTGTGCTGCACATCGTGCTCGATGAGATCGGTAAAAACGACGGCATCAATGTCCTTCTGAGCTTGTAAGCTCGACAGGGTTAAGGACATCACTTTTTGCCAGCCAACACGGTCAACTTTGCCGGTAGTTGGATCGTAAAAATTGCCATGGGTTAGCAGTGCTTGCTGCCAGGCATTATTGAATAAATGGTTTGGTGCAATGCTAATGCCGTTTGATTTTAAGTAGTCTGCGACCATGCCGTCGACTTTGTCGACACTGTCACGCAGCACGGAACGAGTGGGTTCGCCGCTGACATTGACGGTGGCAATAATGACTTTTTTAAGTGGTTTTTGTTGTATGTCTTCACGACTGATAAAATAGTCGTAGGCTGTTGGGTTGTAGCCAGTTGAGCTACAAGCAGTAGTAAGTACCGCACCAATTAACGTCAAGATAAGCAGAGAAAGTCGCACAATAACTCCTTTTTTATTGAAAATGCCAGCGCATTCTAGCAACGGCTATAGATGATGAGAAGCAAACATATGCCCAGAACAGTGAGATTGCATACGGAAGTCAGTGGTAGCGGGCCTATTAGCGTGATTTTATTACATGGTTTGTTTGGCTCCGCCAGTAATTTAATGTCGGTGGCGCGCAGCTTAGAAAGTCATTTTACCGTGATTCGTATGGATCTTCGGAATCATGGGAAATCTGCCCATAGCGATCAAATGGATATTTCGGTCATGGCGGAAGATGTCGTTGCTGCAATGGACGAGTTAAATATTGCTAAAGCACATATGCTTGGTCACTCGCTTGGGGGAAAAGTTGCTATGCAAGTGGCCATCACCCAGCCAGAGCGTGTTAAGCGTTTAATCGTGGCGGATATAGCGCCTGTTCGTTATGGTCGTGGTCATGACGCTATTATTACTGGTTTATTAGATTTGGAGTTGCGCTCATTAAAGAGCCGAGAGCAGGCGGATCAGCTACTAATGAAGGCGGTACCGGAAATTGCAATTCGCCAATTTCTTCTTAAAAACCTTATGCGCGACGGCAAAGACGGTTGGGCTTGGCGAATGAACTTGGCCGTGATTGCGGAGCTTTACGACAATCTTCGGGATGCACCTTCGTCAGACTCCTTCAGTGGGCCTACCTTGTTTATTCGCGGTGAAACTTCTGGCTATATTCGTGATGAAAATCGCGCGCCCATGATGCGCCAATTCCCTGATATGTATTTTGAAACTATCCTCAAGGCCGGCCATTGGCTGCACGCAGAATACCCGACGATTTTTAATGATCTGGTTGGCGAGTTTTTGCGTGCTGATAAGGGCGTCTGAAAGGGGGCGTAATTAAGGGTAAGATAGTTTCGGTGAAGGAGTATTGTCATCGACCTGTGGTAAATATGGCGGATGTTGAGGAGTTATTATGATAAGTACCATCACTGAAGCCTTGTTTTCTGAACCACCACAAGAAACCTTATACCACTACACCTCCTTAAGCGGCGTGCTTGGCATTATTGGTAGTCGCACCCTTTGGGCCAGCGATATTCGTTATATGAACGATTCCGCTGAGCTACGCCACACCGCCGACCTCGTCGCCGACGAGGTCGCCAAACGGATAAATGAAGGGCATTCGCGGCCGCACTTACTGACCTGTTTTTTAGATTGGGTAAAACACCGTATTACTAATGGCCATATATTGTTTGGCGCCTCGTTTCGCGCTAACGGCAATTTATTGAGCCAGTGGCGTGGTTATAGCTCGGTGGGTAAGGGGGCGAGTTTGGGTTTTAATCCCCGTACGGTTGTTGCCTGTGCCGAGAAGCAGCACTTTAGAATGGGACGCTGTATATACGATCGCGTGGAACAGCAGGCCTTAATTGCGCAAGTAATTGATTCGGTCGAAGTGTTGGCGGAGGCCATTGAGGACGGTGTTGAGCGGGCGATTTATCATCAGCTTTTTGAACATCTCGAAAGTGATTTACTGCGCTTGGCGGCGATTTTGAAGCACCCCTCTTTTGAGGAGGAGCAGGAGTGGCGCTTAGTCTCGCCGGTGGTTTCTGACTACCGCCACGCTGGGGTAAATTTCCGCGAGGGGCGCAGCATGTTGGTTCCCTATATGCGGTTTTCGCTGGTTGCTGAGGATAAGGACGCCGTCGATTTAGATCATGTTTATTTGGGGCCGACGCCCAATATTAGTTTGTCTATGAACTCTATGAAAATGTGTTTAGCCAAACATAATATTCGCCCTGTTAATGGCATAGAGTATTGCCAAATTCCGTATCGGCAAAATTAAACGCTGATTCTTTTTCTTTGAGTTTTTAAGACCCAGCCTCGTTTTCACCCAATATAAAATCTGCGCAGCGCTCTCCTATAAGTACCGCTGTTGCATTGGTATTTCCTGAAATAAGGCTAGGCATAATGGATGCGTCCGCGACCCTTAAGCCCTCAATGCCGTGTACTTTTAGTCGGTCATCGACAACGGCCATATCGTCATTACCCATTTTGCAGGTGCCGACGGGGTGATAAACCGATTCCCCAGTGTTGCGAATAAATTCTAAAATATCCTCATCGCTCTGTACTTCGGCGCCAGGAACGAGTTCTTCGCGACGGTTATTATCAAAGACCGGAGACTCAAAAATAGCGCGGGTTTTACGCACGGCAGCGATCATTCGTTTGCGGTCTTCTTCCTCTGCCAAATAATTGTGGATAAATGCCGGTGCGTCATTGGGATCATTACTGCGAATATGCACATAGCCACGACTTTTAGGACGCAAAAAGCACACGGTGGCGGTGGTGCCCGGGACGGTAATCATTCGTCCTTTTTCATCTTGGGTACCTGCGGCAGGGGTGAAATGAATTTGCGCATCGGCTCGGGTTTCGGCAGGGTCAGTTTTAAAGAATACCCCTACCTGTGAAGCGGGGTGCACCATCATACCTTTGCGTTTAAAAGCGAGTTTTGCAAAGGTAGCTAACATCGCGAGAGGGCGGGAATCTTCGTAGAAAGTTTTCAATCCCTCGAAGGAACGCTGAGTATTCACCGTGAGGTGATCTTGTAAGTTTTCGCCCACACCCTTTAGTGCGGTGTGAACCTTAATGCTGTGTTTCTGTAATATTTCGGGATTGCCAATACCCGACAGTTCTAATAACTGCGGCGAGTTAATTGTGCCGCCACATAAAATAATTTCATGTCGGCAGCGGGCAGTGAATTGTTTGCCGTTCTGGGTGTAGCGCAGGGCAATGGCGCGATTCCCTTGAAACTCAATTCGGCTCGCTAGCGCGCGGGTAAGCACCTTTAGATTAGGGCGTTGCATGGCGGGCTTTAGATAGGTTTTTGCCGTGCTTTGACGTAGACCATTGCGAATATTAACCTGATAGAAGCCCGCACCTTCTTGGCTTTCGCCATTGAAATCATTATTTGCTGGAATACCAGATTCTATCGCCGCCTGAATATACATGCCTGAAAGGTCGTATTTATCGCCTACATTATCAACCCAGAGCTGGCCCTCACTGCCGTGGTAATCGCTTTCACCACCGGTATTGTGTTCGCAACGCTTAAAGATGGGAAGTAGGTCGTCATAGCCCCAGCCGCGGTTGCCTAAAGCGGCCCAGTGATCGTAGTCTTCACGTTGGCCGCGGATGTACACCATGCCATTGATCGAGCTAGAACCGCCTAAGAGCTTGCCTCTAGGTTGGTCGATGCAGCGATTATTCATGTGTGGTTCGGGATCGCTTTTATAGCACCAGCTAAATTGTGGATTCTTCATGGTGAAGACAAAGCCGAGGGGAATGTGAACCATTGGGTGGCTGTCTTTGCCTCCGGCCTCTAGCAGGAGTACCGAGTGCTCACCGCTTGCCGTGAGGCGACTGGCTAGCGCGCAGCCAGCGGAGCCCGCGCCAACAATGATGTAATCGTAATGAGTGGCCATACTTAATCTTCCGCTTTAGCCCGTGTGGCAGCGACTGCGCTACGGGTATCTTGTTATTGCGCCTACCATACGATTCAGCGGAGAGAGATGTAAGTTATAATTTTGTAACCTTTTTAAAGCCCCATTCCAGAGGAAGTAAGTCCTGCCAAGAAAAGCGCTGTAGCAAACCGGCAAAACAGGCGTCTATAGGCGCATTGATGCAGAGCTCGGCGCCGCTTACCGGGTGTTTAAAGCGTTGTTGCGCGGCGTGTAGCAGCAATCTTGGGCATTCAAGTTGTTCAGCAAAATAACGATTATGGCGGCCACGACCGTATTTTGCGTCGCCAATAATGGGGTGCGAAATGTGCTTTAAGTGTCGCCGCAGCTGGTGGCGACGGCCAGTGTGGGGCTGTAGGGTTAGTAGTGAGTAACGAGACTGTGGGTAGGTTTCGATCTCAACATCGAGTTGGTGCTGGCCCAGTAGTTGAAAGTCGGTGACGGCGGATTGGGCGGCCGCAGTTTGGCTTTTGACAATGCGCTGATCGGTGACCTCGGTTAAGGCGTGGTCGATATGGCCGTGGCTTGGGCAGTAGCCTCGAACAACCGCAATATAGGATTTTTTGATGTTGTGATTGCTAAAGGTTTGCCCTAATTCGGCGGCGACTTGCGCACTTAATCCAAATAACAAAACCCCAGAGGTTGGTTTGTCTAAGCGATGGGCAGGGTAGACGTATTGGCCGATTTGATCGCGGAGCAATTGAATGGCAAAGCGGGTTTCGTGGCGGTCAATGGGGCTGCGGTGAACCAGTAGGCCGCTGGGCTTGTTGATGGCGATAATGTGTTCATCCTGGTACAGAACGTCTAGTGTCTCAGGTATCGCTGTCGGTGTGTCGCTAGATTGCATTTATCTTATGGCCTTAGATGAAGACTTTGTCATATTCACGTTCTTACCTTGTTTGAGAATTATCGAGGGTGTTAGATTCCCGCCTATAGGTATAACAAGCCAGACTAGTGAGAGATCACTTTATTGGAGAGTCAGCGTGGCAAATAAGTATCCTTGTAAAACCGTCGATATGACATTTTTTGATTCTGCCCCCTTTCGCTACATCGCTGAGGTTGAAGTGAACGCTAGTGCGGCGGCGGTATTTGCGTCTTTTGAAAATGCCGACGACTGGCCGCGCTGGGCAATGCCCATTCAAAAAGTAGAGTGGACAGCGCCAAAGCCATTTGGAATCGGCACGACGCGAACAGTCAGTATGGTCGGCGGTCTCATTGGCTATGAGGAGTTTATCGCGTGGGAGCGTGGTCGGGAAATGGCTTTTTGCTTTACGCATGGCAGCAAAGACAATATTGAGTCATTTGCTGAGCGTTACGAAGTTGACCTTATCGACGAGCAGCGCTGCCGAGTACGCTGGACTATGGCAATGAAGCCAAAGGGCTTCAGCAAGTATTTTTTACCGGTGTTTAGTCCCGTGATGCATTTAGGTGTAA
The DNA here is from genome assembly GCF_902705855.1 of Zhongshania aliphaticivorans. GTDB lineage: Bacteria > Pseudomonadota > Gammaproteobacteria > Pseudomonadales > Spongiibacteraceae > Spongiibacter > Spongiibacter aliphaticivorans_B. The sequence goes on from NZ_CACSIJ010000013.1 coordinate 279,420, forward strand.
AAATGATGCTGCGCAAATTTGCCAGCATTGTTGAGGGCCGACGCTGTTGAGAAGCGTGACCCTCACTAGGTCTTAACTTTTACTGCGTGTTATTTCTTCGTCTAGTAGCGCAATAATAGTATTTACATCATCCGCAGATAATTTCCCTTCTTTTAAGTAGCGAATCTTGCCGTTGTGATCCACTAAGATAAACGCGACGGTTCCCTTTTTTAGTTGCCAGGCGTCAATGCCGCTGCCTTTTTCATCAGCAACGAGAATGGCTTCGGGGTGCTCACGTTTGTTTTTTTCTAGCTCGCTACTGACTAATCCAGCCGTGCCCCAAAGCGCGTCGTTAAGATTAATTACGCTGATAGATTGGAAACTGCCTGGCTCATAATTACCTTGAGCTAAACGTTCTTTGATAGGCGCGATAATGCCATCTGAGGACATTCTTGCCGCGACATGAAATATTAAGGCAGGGCTGCCAGTGCTAATTTGCGCGGTAGACCAAGCTTGGTGACGGACTTTGTCTCCGTCTAGAATTAACTCACCCTTAGATGGAACGGCAAAGCTGGGTAAAGTGCCGCCTAGCTCTATCGCCGCACAAAAAGCAGAAGCGCCAATAAGAGAAAGACCGAGTACAATATTTTTAATATTTATCATGTGTGTCGCACCTAGATAATTAGGGGATGGTCAAAATTCCGGCTCAGAATAGCACAGCCTATTGGGCGTAAAGATGACGCTTAGTTCATGTTTGTACTGTGGTCAAAAGAGTAATTATTCTACAAACTTAAGATGAACCTAAACTGAACATCCTTGAATTAGATGGTTAAGATTCAGAATATAAGAACGTGTAAAACTCTAGAGGACTGAGGAGTTTTTTAGCTTGTTTAGGGGTAAATATATGCCAAGTAAGTGAAATGTGCGGCGAGTCCGGCGCAAAGAATCACTAATATTAGAGTTCCCCACCCGTATGCTGCGGGGCGCTGGGTAAAATTGGTGTAGCAGGCGCCGATCATTACGCTACTAAGGACTATGGCGCCTAGTGCGCCATAGATTGGGCTCCAAAAACCTGCGACTAAGAGTGGTGCGGCAAGTATTTCTAATATGCCTGCAAGTCGCATCAGCCAGTGTGGATAGCCAAAATTATCAAATTCTTCAATCATATGGTGATGAGAAAATAGCTTCATTGCACCGGTAATACTGAAAAATGCGATGAATATTATTTGAAGTCCTGTTATTGCAATGTTCATTCGTTAGCTCCTGCATACATTGCTGCGCCGTGATCGTTCTTTATTTTAGTGCTGAAATATTTTNCCCACGCGATAAGCGCAATGGGCCCCATTGTGAATATACCGATAATAATTGGCATGTAGAGTTCGTAAAGCAGTAGGGTGTTTATAGAGCCAAGAAACATGGAGGTATACATGGCGCTGGCGAAGAGTAAATTGTTCTCATTTTGCTCTACTGAATCGGATGGCTTGTTAAACATAATGCGATAGAGGAAGCTAATTAAGAACACTGCCCCCACCCATCCCCAGAAATTACTGAACGGGATGCCGTTGTCAATTTCTGGTAAATAGGCGCCACCGAAATCCCAAATCCACCATTTTTCGGTAACGGCAATCGGGTCAGTCATTAAGTCCCAGCTTGTCGCAAGTAAGGCAGTAACGAGTGAAGCTAAGCTCGTATTTAACAGCCAGCGCGATGAAGTTTGGCGGCCGTGCTTGCTAATTAGCTCGTCTGCTAATAGATGTGACGGATAAATAATGGTTTCCCACGATACAACAACTAGCAGTGGCACATTGCCAATTGCGATGCCTAGAAGAGCCGTGTATTCGTAGTCGCCAAACCACCAGCCATAATTGCAACCAATAAATTCTACAAACCAAGAAATTGCAAAAGATAAGGCGGAAAATCCAAGGGCTTTTTTGATACCTTTTGTCGCAGCCGCGTGAAGGATGCATACCACTAAGGTAAATAAAATAATGACGGTTACTTCGGTGGTGGTTGATAACTTTCCAGTGAAAAATATTGTATTTGCCAGTATAAGGAGCGAAACAGCACACATAATAACGGCGATAACTTCGGTGGTTTTCTTAAGCATATTTGACTTTCCTATTGTTATTCTTGGTTAAATATTGGCTTATAAATTGACGCTAAATTCTGCGCTTATCATTCTTGGTGGCATTAAAAAACCCATGTGCGAACCTTCAAATATCGGTAAATCGGCTGTGAATTGACGAATGGCTTTATCTTCTAAGTTTTTAATGTGAACAATAAAGCGCCAGCGCTCCTGCGGATCGACCAAGCCTAGATGTATATTCACAAGCGAATACGCAGATTGGGTGTCTATGGGATCTAAATCGAGATCAAAGAAAATATCATCTCGCCAGCTATAGTCTGCGCCCAATACCAGTGCAAGCTTGTTCTCAACAATGGGTAGCGCGGTGTGAAAACCTAGGTTAGCACTGTGTTTTGGTGCGCGTGGAAGTTGTTTGCCGCTAAGATCGCAGGTGTCGCTTGATGATCCTGCAGAGCAGGGGCCATCGGGGTATTTGTCAAATAGAGCATTGGTATAGCCAGCGCTAGCAAATAAGGTTGTGCCGCGCCAGGGTTGGTAATTTATATCAAGTTCTAGGCCTTTAGTTGTGGCTTCGGCGGCGTTACTGACAATAAAGCCATTGCCAATAAATGCTTGAATTTGCATGTCACTGAATTGAGATTGGAAAGCTGCCGCATTTGCGGTTAATGCGCCGTCTAGTGCAGTCAGCTTGTAACCAAGTTCATACGCAATCGCGGTTTCTTGATTAAAGCCTGATTCCTCTGCTGTACGCGCTAGCGGATTGTAGCCTCCGGCTTTAAACCCCTCAGAATATGAGGCATATATCATTTGATCATCCCACGCGTATTTTATCGATAGCTTAGGGGCGAAGTTCGATTCATTGCGTTTGTCACGTAAGGTGTATTCGGTCACGCCAAATGCGCTTTGCAGCAGCAGACCGGTTTGCTCGTAATCTTGTACTAAGTCGACTTCTTTGGTTTCTTGTGACGCGCGCAGCCCCAGTACCGCAGTAAGGCGGTCGCTTATATTCCAGCTAATTTGGGTAAACAGAGCGTAGGTGGCTGTGTTTTGCTGAAACATTTGCTGTAGCGAGTCTGTCGTGGCGTTGAAGAGTAGCGGATCCAGTATATTGCCTAATGGGTCAGTAATGGGGGAAAGACTGCTTGCTAGGCTGCTAGACAGTGCATTTAATAGCATTGCCGACACCTCAGGTTCAGGCAACATACGCAAGTCGCCAACGAGATGACTGTCGGAGAGAAATCCAAATGCACCGACAATGTATTCTATTTTTCCCGGTGCCGACGCAAAGCGAATTTCCATCATTTGTTGATCGTAGTCAGTTTTCCGATCCCAGTCGGCAATAGGGGCGGGGCCAGTGTCGGCGTCGAGATATAGAGACTCGCTTAGTTCTGCGTGACTGGCGACGATGGTGAGTAAATTTTCGTTAAATTCCCAGTTGGTTTCTATATTGATAACGGTAGATTTGCTGCTGCTGGCATTGTTGCTGTTTGCGTGGCTATTGTAGTCAAATTGATCTTCTAGAGTAGGATCAAACAGGCTGTGCACGGTGGCAGCATCTGTCTGTAATACAAAGGGTTCCCAGCCCTGACCGTTGTCGCTGGCTTCCCCGCGGTAAAGGGTCAGTATAAAATTGAGATCGTCGGTAGCGTCGAAAAGCAGTTTGCTGCGAATCCCTTTTTTATCAATCTGTTTTTCATCGACATTGCGCACACTATTGTGAACAAAGCCGTCTTGGCTGTGTTTGGTTGCTGCGATACGCAATGCTAATTTGTCGCGAATCAGTGGCGCATTTATCATCGCGCTGATTTCTTCATTGTTAAAATCCCCCGAGGTCACAGTCGCGCTTGTCTGCCATTCATGGGCAGGGTTGGCGCTAGTGACATTTATAGCGCCGGCGACAGTGTTTTTTCCGAACAGNGTGCCTTGCGGACCTTTTAGTAGTTCAACACGAGACAAGTCAAGAAACGCGTCTTGTAAAAACGCAGCCTTACCAAAATAAATGCCATCTACATAAAAGCCTACAGACTGTTCCATGCCATCATTGATTGGTGAAATGAGGCCTCGCATCCCCACTTGTACGTAGCCTGGCGTCATATTAATGTTTGTGTTTGGGCTGGCAAGCGCGATGTCTTCAAAGGATTTGATTGCCGAGGCTTGCATCCGTTCGACACTCATTACAGATACCGAGAGTGGTACATCTTGTGCAGATTCCGAACGTTTTTGGGCTGTAACAATCACCTCTTCTATATAGTCGCGACGCTTTCTTTCACTAAGGTCTGCCCATGTTGCGGTTGATGCGATGATTGTGGAAAGTAGTAGTAATTTTTTCATTATTATTATCCGTATCGAGGCATTAATTATATTAAGTATTGTGGCTGTATAAGCAAAGTCGTCCCATTTGCCAGTTTGCGTATAGTGAAAAGGCGGTTGCTACGATTGCTGCTGTGATTGCGCGTTGTGCTGAAAATGCGTGGGGGTCGTTTGCATATATAAGGCGGCAGAGATCAAATGCCGGCCATAAAATAAGGAGAATATAAAAGCCCATCGCTGCAGCGATAAGACGTATTTTTTTCGGGTTAACTGAAAAGTGATGTGATATTGAGTGTGCATTCATAATTATGTAGCCCTCATTTACATTGGTTTAACAATAGCGAGATAGAGCACGGTAACGCCTGCGATAGCGATGATTGGAGTTGTAATAATGAGGAACCACCAATGAAAATGAATTGCGCGCTCATAGCGAGGTGAGTTCAAGCTATCGCCATTAGTAATGTTTTTACGGATTTTGGCCTTATTTCCGCCGAAATGTGAGAGCCAGTAGTCGAAGCATTCAATTGGCAGGAAGACCAACACCACGATGACAAGCTTCATGGCGAGCCAGTAAGATTGGGGGCCCCAACCGCCGACTAAAAATAAGCTTAAGCCGGTAATGAGTACGGCTGGAAAGGCAATATGTTCAAGAATGACACCTTCGTCAAAGCGTTCCATTACCCAGTTTCGTTTTTTTATTAGGTCGATGTCCTCGGGATTTTCCTGCCAAGCACGAAAGACCGGTACCAAGTAATTTAAGTAGGCTACCGATGTGCTCCAAAGCCACATAGTGGCAAATCCGACATGAATAAATTTAATTTGTAAGTAGTGGCTTGCCAGCCACTGTGTGAGTACGTCGATGCTCATTGATAGATTAGCCTCTAATCGTCAATTATTATTGTGTTTTCTAAACCGTACTATACGGTATGGTATGGTGTGCTTGGGTGTCAAGATTTTGATGCCAGTATTCGTTGTTTTTGGAATTATTTAGGGTGATTTCCGGTCCTGAAATTCGTCGGGGTAGTACCAAATAGCGGAGCTTATCGCTCGTTCTTGAATTGAGGTCGGTGCAGTGGGTGTCACGCCTAACTGTGCAGCGTCATAGGTCGACCACCTTGGGGTTGGAATCTCTAGTACTCGTGCGTAGTACACCGCTTGCTCCTCGGGATTAAAATCCGAGTCGCGCCAAATTGCACTTAATTGCGTATCACCAATTGTATTTTTGTAGGTTGCAGCACTCGGATCTACAGTATTGCCAACATCTGCTACTCGGCCAGTTATTGGATCTGGCTTTCTCCCAGAAGATAATGCAACGTCAAATATCTTTTCATGACCCACGCCAGCCACGTCTACCCAACTTTTTACAACTTGTATGCGATCCAAATTACCGCTTTCGACATCCTTCATTGCCCACACCGCAAAAGTAGGGCTGATTTCTTCAGGTGCTCTGGCAGGTAGTACTCCCCCCATTGCAACACCACGTTGCTCAGCTATTGTTGCTCGGTCATTTCGGCTAATTAAATCGTCTGGAAATGACCAGCCGCCAAAGAATCTAAGCATGATGCGTGGTCCCGATGTAGCGTAGGTTTCGCGCCGACGGAGAGATGAAAAAATTTCTTCGCGGGTGTTGGCTTTTGCCCAAACAGCGGTTAAGCCTGCGGAACTCCATTTTCGTCCAATTAGGTATTCATCGGGAAGAAAGATGCTCTTTCCAAGGCGGAGCCCAGCGCTACCATCCATTATTGGTAGTTTTCCGAAGTAGGCATTTTCGTCTGCAGCTGTCGCTGCATTATGACTGTCGCTTCCCCCAACTACCCCAAACTCAAAGGGGTTGAAGCCTTCGTTATGCGAAAACAGTAAGCCGGTGCGCAGCGCTAATCGTGTATAGCTTCCTTTCGGCTGAGACTTGATGGTTTTGGTGGCGAGTAGTTGATCATAGATCTCGAAACCCGCAAATTCATCATCGGGGGACAGCTCAGGGTGTGTCTCTGATGCGCCCTTACTCTGAAATATTTCGCTGACGGGTTCATTTTGATTTCTGAGTTTGGCGTAAGCAGCGTTAAACGAGCTGCCATCAAAGGCGATCTCATCGTACATTCGTCCGCCACTAGCGTTACCGTTATGGGGAATGGCTAGCAAATCGTATCCCGCGCTGCGCTGCTCGTTCATCCACGCCCATAGCTCTCGAGGATCCTCGGAGTCTAGAGAACTGAATGGCGAGGATGGCACGTCGCTGCCACGGAATATGATATTGCGATGCAAATTTTTACTTTCCGGCATAGATGTCCATTCATAGCCGATAAATGTGGTGAATGTCCCAGGGCTGTAATGGCGTTCTGCTGTGTCGATAACTTGCTGCCACGCGAGCGATGAGCTTGTGTTTATCTTGGTGTCATCGACGTCTTTAACTTTAACGCTATAGCCTATCATTGTACGAATAAACGCAACTGTATAGCTGAGCGGGCCGTCCTGGAGCAAGCGTTCGCGAAGGTTCCGTTTCTTCAGGGGGGAGTCGGGATTTATCTCCCGTAACACGCCGAGGTATTCCGCGTGATCTGTTACCGCGGCGAAATCAAGTGGTCTTCGAATGCGAATACCGTAGCCCATGGCATGTTCGATTTCACCGCCTTTCGCAAAAATATATGCCTGCTCAGGAAGGCTTCGGTTGCCGACGTTAAAGGCATCGACGGAAAGACTGGTATGGATATGAAGATCGCCCCAAAAGAGGTTCCGTTCTTCGTTGAATGGCACTTCTTCACGAGTAGGGGCTGGAATAGCGTGTTGCGCGTCGTATGCTGGGCCGATACTCGGGTCGTCAATCGGGCTACATGCCATTAATAGAAGGAGTAAGAATGCCATTCCGGTGCTACGTGAATGAATCATAATTTCTCCCGAAAGAAGATGCATGTATATGTCTCTATCGATATTGAGGAGAATGAAACGTTGTTATAAGCGAATGCTTCCATCTGGCAGGGGTCGCGAGATATCCAGCCGTTGTATGGGGAAAGTTCCGAGCCTTGTTCTGGTGAGTACAGGTACATTGCGGCCTAGACCCCAGTTGTCATTTATTATTGTTGTGGTATTTCGGGTTAAACTTCACGACAATACTATATGGTATGGTGATATGTAGTCAATTTTGTTGACTATAAATTGAGGCGGATATGGGTTCGAGTGTTGCAGCGTCTGCGAAGGTTCGCAGGTCGAAAGAAGATTTTATTGATGAAGCCTTCGCGCTAATTGCCGAGTCGGGAACAGCTGAAGCGCTTACGATAGATAGCTTGTGTTTGCGGTTAGGTGTGTCTAAAGGGAGTTTCTATTGGCATTTTAAAGGCCGGAATCCCTTAATTGACGCTCTGGTTGAGGCTTGGTCTGGTAATTTTCATCTAGCAATTCACCGCGCTATTGAGGCGCAGACAGCTGATAATGGCCGCACTGTAATCGAAGAGATTAGCTATTACTGGCTGAGTAGTAATATGTCTAAACTTGATCAGGTGATGCGACATTGGGCGCAGCACGATGACCGTGTTCATAAAGCCGTATGTCGTGCCGACGAGCTGCTACTAAGCTTCCTAAAAAGTAATATTGAAAACTTGGGCTACAACGAGAGTGATGCCCACCGGCGCGCACGCTTGATGATGGCTATTGGTATTGCTGAGCCAACATTGGCGCACCTGCCTAAAGCGGGCACAGATGAAGTGGAGTTGACGTGGATTCTTGACCGCTTACTGGGTTTGAAAAACTAATGAAGTGTTTATCACTCACGGCTTTGCTGTTTTATTTTCTCGGCATTTTCTTTGCTGATTGGGTAGAAGTGGCCTAAGCCACAGGATGCACCAGGCAAAAATCCAGAACCGACGCTATTTAACACGGTAATCACATCGACGTTACACAATTCACTAAGTGAGGTGCGGTACATTACTGTTCTGTGTCGAGATAGGCCGTTGCAGGAGTGGGGGAGGTCGTTCAAATAAATTTCTTTGCCGTTCATATAAAACAGAATACTGCGTTTGTCGACGACATCCATGCGCTCTATTCGGCGCAGATTTACACAGCGCTCCGGGTCGCCAGATACCAGTTGTCTATATGGGTTTTCCGGTGTTTCCTCGGCGTGTGTGAACGTGGCTAAACACAGGCTCAGGAGTAGGCTAATTAGAGGTAGTGTTTTCATCGGTATTCCCCTATGTCTTACTTGTGGGTGAGTGGCCATGATTTCTGAAATGGGCGAAAAATGCGAGCAGTGCCTAGCGGCTGTTTGTCACTACTTTTCGTAATAGGCGTTTTGTAGATGATAGACACTATATGGTTACTCACTCAGAAGCTTGTAGTTTTAAGCCCACGGATACAATTCGCTCGCCCTCTATATTTTTAACGATGAGTTTTATCGCTCCCAGCCGAACATGGTCGCCCACAACCGGTTTGCCGTGAAATTGATGAATAATAAATTCTGCGACTGATTTGTTTTCTACCTCAGGGTCTACCGCAAAACCATAGGCTTGGGCGATATCGGATAATTTTGCGTCTGGGTTCAGGGCAAATTCGCCAAAGAAATAGCTGGTTTCAATCGGTGGGGTAGGAAGCTGTTTCGCGAATACGCGACTCAGTGCCGATTTCGCATTGGTCGACGACAGCAGCACAACCTGATCGTCGTCCGCCAGCATTGTTTCCGTAGTTTGGCCTATTAGGATTCCTTTGCGAATAATACCAACAAGTTGGCTGCCTTCTTTTGTGGGTAAATTTTTTGCCGCTAATCCGGCTGCGCGACTGTCTGGGACGACGCTGTATACCAGCAACTCTTTGTCTTCATCATGCTTTAATTTTAGATGCTGATGTTCTGGTTCTTTGTCTGATGGAGGTAGCTCAATCTGCATCCATTTTGCCATCGGCGCAATGGTCCAACCCTGTAATACAAGGGAAATTAGCACGACGAAAAATACCAATTCAAAATAGGTCTGGGTGTGCTCAAGTCCGGCCAATGAGGGGAACAGGGCGAGAATGATAGGAACCGCGCCCCGCAAGCCGCACCAGCCAATGAAAACCTGCTCTCGCCATGGAAAATGGAACGGCAGTAAAGACAGCCAAACCGCGATAGGTCGTGCCACGAAGATAAGTACAAAGGCGATGCCAAGGGCGGGCAAAATGATAGGGATTAGATTGCTTGGCGTGATAAGCAAACCCAGCATGAGGAACATGCCAATCTGGCTCAACCAGGCCATGCCGTCGTGAAAGCGGTGAACGTCGTTGCTAAAGGGCAGCGAGGCATTGCCAATCATGGCGCCAGCAATAAATATGGCGAGAAAGCCGCTGCCGTCAATTATTGTGGTTGCGCCGAATATACTCAGTCCGCCAGCAAGGCTAAGCAGGGGGTAAAGCGATGGCGTGAGCTGCAGGTTCTTTAGCAGTCGAGTCAGTAAGTAGCCACCGGCAAGGCCAATGATGATGCCTAATCCCAATTGGCTGACTAATTCTTGGGCTACCGTCCAGCCTGGGCTCGCGTCACTATTATTAATTTGCAGTATTTGCACCATTGTAATGGTGAGGAATATCGCCATTGGGTCGTTTGATCCCGACTCTATTTCCAGTGTTGCGCCGGTGCGTTCCTTTAGCTCTAAGCCTGCTGTTCTTAGTAGCCCAAACACGGCTGCGGCATCGGTGGAGCCGACAATAGCACCTATTAAAAGACCTTCCTGCCAAGATAAGTCTAATATCCAGTGCGCTGCAAAGCCGGTAATCGCGGCAGTTGCAAATACGCCGACGGTGGCGAGGGAAAGCGCTGGTTTTAGGCTGACCCTAAAGCTGTCTTTGCGTGTGCCTAGTCCACCGTCAAATATAATGACGGCCAGTGCAAGGTTGCCGAATAAAAAGGCGAGGCTGAAGTCATCAAATTTGATCCCTCCAAAGCCATCTTCGCCGGCAAGCATCCCAAGTAAGAGAAATACCAATAATAATGGCGCGCCGACGCGGCGTGAAAAAACGCTCGCAATGACACATAAAAAGGCGAGTAGCGCGCCTCCGAAGATATATTGGTAAATTAACTCTATAGTCACTCAGTAATCCTAGTTGGTGTTCTTCGTCTTCGAAGGATGTTGGTACAGGTGCTTTATACTGCAGAAGGGGCTCTATTTTTCTCCTTGGAGTGGCTTAGCGCTATATTGTAATGCAAATACAGGGCGCGTAGATGCGCTAGAAAAATTATTCGTTTTAGAGGCTGGTAATATAAGCCGCTAGCGATGGAAAATTTTTCGGTGTGGTTTTATGAAGAGTTAGTTGCTCGCAATTATTGAACTTCATAAAGGCAGGGAGCGTTTTGCTGAGTGCCTGTGAGAAATCGTCGGTATTTTTTAGTGATGATTCCAAGGCCAAATGATGGATGTGCAAATGTGACTCTCGTCGATCTGCCTTGCAATCCATTCTCGCCACTAGCCGGCCATCCCATAAAATAGGGAGTGAGAAATAGCCGAACTGGCGCTTTTTCTCTGGTACATAGCATTCAATCAAATAGTCGAAATCGAATAGGGCCTGCATGCGCTTGCGCTGGATGAGCAGATTGTCGAAAGGCGATAATATGGCGAGCTTATTGCGAGCCAAAGGCTTATTTAGGAGGTCGAGTGAGGTGGGCAGGCTATAGAGCTTTTTCCCCGCCACATTAATCTCTAGTAGCTCACCGCTAGCTGTCATGTCTTGCGCCGTAGCGGCGAGTAATGGTTTGATGTTTTTAAGTAAATAGCTCATTTCTGCGAGTTGCCCAAGACCATTTGCTTGCAGATAGCGGGTGATGAGAAAGCGGGCGTACTCCTCTGGTGATGGCGTCGTCGTGTTGATGTCGGGCGGCAGCACCCGCTCAGTTAGGTCGTATACCTTATGAAAATTTATCCTGTTTGAAATCATCAGCTCGCCCTGCATAAACAAACTTTCCAGTGCGCGCTTTGCTGGCTTAGTATTCCACTCGTCGAGTTTTTTACCGCTATGCTCAAAGTCTTTTGCCATTAATGGGCCTTCGAGGGTGATGCGCTTGAGTACAGCGTTCATCAGCTTTTTGTCTGGTGCATACCAGTGGCGTTGCTCGCCACTTGCGATGGCTTTTTTGCGAGGTAAGCTGTAGCGATAGTCACGCATTGGTAAATAAGCTGCCGCGTGTGACCAGTATTCAAACACTTTTTTGTCGGTGACTAGCTGTTCTAATTGCGTAGTGTCGTAGCGAGGATTGCGATTCCACAAAGTATGGTGGTGTGCGCGTTGAATAGCGGAGATGGTGTCTATTTGAATATAGCCAAGGTGTTCAATCGCCTGAAGCGTGATAGCCGTGGCGTTGCCGATTTGTTTTAGCGCGGGCAGGAGCTGGGAATGTAATATCAACTTTCGAGCTTGTTCAAGAGAGAGCGAAGGAGTCATATTGAAAGGCTTGCTTTGGTGTATTAGGTGTTGGCTTATTGATAAACCACGATTCTAGCGATCTGAGGTATTGATCTACAGTTGGCTATCACTGGGTTTAAGCGTACTTCGCTAGTATTCGGGTGATGTCTTCGACGCCGCTTTCCATGTCTTCAGTTAGCGCAGTATGTCTTTCTAATTCTTGAGTGACCGCACAAGACATCATAGTAAAAAAGGCCTTGTCCATGGCCTTGCGGGCGGCGGACATTTGCGCTGCCACGGCTTCGCACTCCTCACCGTTTTCGAGCTGGCGCTGAATGCCCCGAATTTGCCCTTCAATGCGGCGTAGGCGATTATTCAGATCTTTGCGTTTTTTGTCCCACTTATCCATAGCTGGCTCCGAGTTTTGCTCGTGATTGGCTGGCGTAGTCATTGCCGTCGCGGCGAAAACATAGCGAATATGATAACTGGTGATTATACGCCTATGGGTATATTAGTCAGATCTTATTTTTGGGGGTTAGCGAATTATCGATGTCCGCAATTCGTATTGTTTACCCGCTGAGGAATGGTACTATGCCAGCGATAGAATGTGTATTTGGTGAGCTTATAGTTGCCGCCGTTGATGTTGAGAACAAATATTTATGCGTTTGCCCGCTTTTTTATTGCGTCGCCTGCAGGCGAAAGCTGAAGAGATTACCCGCCGCACGCCTAGCAAAGTAATCGGCACAGATTATCTGACTCGTTGGTATGTTATTCCACGCAATCGGGTTTTTAATATGTATCTTCACCATGTCACCGGTGATGATCCAGACATCAATTTGCACGACCATCCGTGGGTGTTTAATTCGTCGGTGGTGTTGCGCGGCAGAATATTAGAAGAAATGCCTGCCAAGAATAGAATTCTAGAAACCGGAAGTTTTACAACGCGGTTGGGGCGGGCGCCACACCGCTTGGTTTTACATACACCCGACAGTTTGACCTTGTTTATTACTGGCCCAAAAATTCGGAAATGGGGCTTTTATACGCCTGCAGGATGGGTGAAAGTAAGGCGTATTTACGGGCAGATGGCAATGGTCGTAATGTGACTACGCTGTATGCTGTGCCAACAAATAATGAGCTTGTATCGCAAGCAAGTGTTGAGAAAAAGTCAGCCTAAGGGCTTGTCGAGTGTAGTTGGAAAAGAAGAATATATTTTTAATAATAAGAATATTATATGAAATCAAAACTTAAAGCCGTCGCGATACGGAATGTCATAAAAGTAGATGTTTGGATGCGCTGGTTGGGTAAAACCGTCAAGCATATTACTGTTCGCAAATCGAGTATCGAAACCGCCCACGGCGATATCCCTCTTCGTATTTATCAACCGCCAGGTGAGGGCCCCTTTCCGGTGGTAATGTATTACCACGGCGGTGGCTGGGTGATTGGTGATTTGGACGTTTACGATCCTCTGTGTAGAGACTTGTGCAATCGCAGTGATTGTATCGTGGTGGCGGTGGATTATCGCTTAGCTCCCGAACATCCGTTTCCCGCTGCGCCGGAGGATTGTTTGGCCGCTCTTAAATGGACCTACGAGCATATCGCCTTGTATGGCGGCATGCCGAGCTCGATTGCCGTGGCGGGCGATAGCGCCGGTGGTAATCTCGCAGCGGTGACGAGCTTGCAAGCGCGGGAGTGTTTGCCAGGGGTGGTAAAAGGACAGGTATTAATTTATCCAGCTACCGACCACTACGAGCCAGGTACGCCGTCGTATACAGAAAATGCGAATGGCCCAGTGCTGACACGCAAATTAATGATGTGGTTCTGGGATACTTATTTGCAAAACAGTCCGCTGTTGGAGGTAGGGCAGACGCGGCATCCCCGCGCTACGCCGTTGATGCGAAGTGATTTAGATAATTTACCCCCGACCTTGCTTATTACTGCAGAGCGCGATCCGCTACGTGATGAAGGTGCTAATTACGCCGCGCGTCTGAGCCAGCATGACAATACGGTGCAATACAGTTTATACGCCGGTGCTTGTCATGGCTTTGTGGGCTTGCAGGGCCCGAATCGGCATCACAACAAAGCCGTAGATGAAATCAGCGCGTGGTTGACGGCCTTATTCGGTGTTTAATTAATATTGCGTTCACGGTCTTTCCAATAAGGTTCACGCAGGGTTTTCTTCAGAATTTTCCCTGAGGGGTTGCGAGGCAGCACCTCGTAAAGTTCTAGACGGCGCGGTATTTTGAAACCGGCGAGTTTGTCTCGGCAAAACGCAATTAACTCTTCAATAGTGATGGTTTGATCCGCCGCACAAACAATGCAGGCAAGTGGTGTTTCACCGTATTTGTCATCGGGAATGCCAATCACCGCAACGTCGGAAACGGCTGCGTGCGTACTCAATACGTTTTCAATTTCGATGGGGTAAATATTTTCCCCGCCGCTGACAACCATGTCTTTCATTCTGTCGCGCAGAAATATATAGCCGTTTTCATCGATCATGGCTGAGTCGCCAGTGTGTACCCAACCGTCTACGACAGTGTCGCGGTTGGCTTGCTCTAAATTGAAATAACCTTGCATATTAGATTCTGAGCGAATCAATAACTCACCGGTAACGCCGCTAGGCAATATTTCGCCCTGTTTGTTTATTACTTTTACTTCAACGCCGGCTAGTGGGCGACCGCAGGATTGTAATAACTCTGGTCTGCCTTTAAGAGCCAGCGCGTGGTCGGCGGGGGAAAGTGATACCACGGTACCCGTGGTTTCTGTCATGCCGTAGCATTGATAAAAATCACATTTGAAGATACGTGTCGCTTTTTCGAGTAGACCGGTGCTGATTGGTGAAGCGCCGTACAGGAGTTGTTTTAGGTGACTAAAATCCCGTTGCTCAATATTCGGCACGTATTCAAGAATGGCCATGATCATGGCTGGCACAATAAACATATTGTCTATTTGCAGCTGTTCTAGATCGTCGACGATGGCGAGGGGGTTAAAGCTGCTATGTAAAACTACACTGGCTCCAGCCAGAATGGGTAGCAATAAAGTGCCTGAGCCACCGATGTGAAAATTGGGTGCGCAGACCAAGTCACGGGTGCCGATACCCGATTTCACCGGCAGCGAGGTTTGGCTCATGGTGTATAAGGCAACAATATTGTGATGACTGATAACAACGCCTTTAGGATTGCCTGTGGTGCCGCTGGTATATAACTGTAGAAAGGCGGAGTAGGTGTTGGATTCAGAGTTGCTGCTAGTTGTATGGTGTTCGATGTCTTGCTGTAGCCAGTGCTGCCAGTTGTGTTTACCTTGCTCCGTGCTAGAAATAATTGTTAATTCGTTAATCAATGGTCGTAGACCATCGACTAATTCGCTGAGCTTGCCGTCCGGTGCGAGCAGCAATTTGGCTTGAGCATCACGTATAACATACAGCACCTCTGCGGGTGCAAGCCGATAATTGATAGGTACTAGCACTGCGCCAATACGGCTACAGGCCATCATTAAACTTAAATATTCAGGGCAATTCTCGCATAGCACCGCCACTCGATCGCCGTGGCTTACTCCTTCAGCAAGCAGAGCTTGCGCCAGTTGCTGTGATTGTTTTGCGATATCTTGGTAACTGTAATGCTGTCCTGCAAATATCAAGCATATATTGTCGGGATTACGCTGGCAGTGAAAATCAAAGAACTGATGAATTAGCATTTAGAAACCTTCTCGCGGTGTTTTATTTTTATGGTTTGTTTGATTGTACTGCAATTATTTGCGTCGACAAGCTCAGCATAGATTATTGCGCTCTGCGTTCCGGTTTTATTGTTTGCGCTGTGGCATGCTGGCATAGTTATCTGGCTATGCTGGATGTCTTTTATATAAAGTTAAACAGGTGAGGGTTGTGTCGTGCGTACACCGACGGTGTGTTCTGAATATCTGGTGGATTTACTCCAGTACATAGAAAATCACGGTATTGATGCCAAGAGCCTGATTTCTGCCGTGGGGTTCACGCCAGAGCAGCACCTGACTGTGCAGGGGCGATTTCCGCTGCGTCTATTTGAAGTCATTTTAGATGTGGCGAGTGTCATGTTGGATGACACATTTTTGGGCGCCCACGCAGGGGCGGATTCGTCGCCGACGGCGTGGGGAATGGTGAGCTATATCGGAATGAGCGCGCCAAATTCTAGGGCGGCATTTGATGCGGTGGCGAATTTTTCGCGCTTGTTAATCGATCACGGCGATGTGATGTATAGCGAGACAGAAGATGAATGGACCTGTTTAACCTGGGTGGTGCCCGAGCGTAAGCCGGTGTCGCGACAGTTGACGGAGTTCTTTTTTACAAGTTGGTATCGCGCGAATAAGGTGATTTTAGATCGCTGGTGTAATCAGCGTGAAGTGTATTTCAGTCATTCTGGGCCGGCCGCAAAGGGTGAGATTGAACGTATTTTAGAGGCGCCGGTAAAATATGACAGCGACACCAATGTGGTGAAATTTGATAGCCATTTTCTTGAGCGGCCAACACGCTTCCCTCATACCGGCATTTATAATTCCTTGGTGCAGACAGCGCGTTCCGAACTGGCAAAGCTGCAAATGGAAGATCGCATCGTCAAAGATGTTATTGCCTGTGTTGTGCGGCAGCTACCTAATGGCGTACCTAAATTAGATGATGTTGCCGCTGAGCTGGGTATGGCGCCGCGCACTCTGCAGCGGCGTTTAAATAATACTGATACCAATTTTAAAAGTCTTGTTGACGATGCTCGCAAGCAGCGTTCAAAACAGTTGGTGAATGAGGGGGAGTTGGCGCTGCTGGAAATTTCGGCGGAGCTGGGGTTCAGTGATCAAAGCTCGTTTCAAAAAGCCTTTAAACGCTGGTTTGGATTGGCGCCTGGGCGGTATCGAATGAATCAGCAGCTATCAAATAATTCTATAAGCTAAGCTTAAATTGCTACTGGCCCACGGTCATAGTGAACTTCCGTAACCATAATACTGCAGGGTCGTATTCTACGCTTTTATGCCAAAACAATTGCAGTTCCAATTTTGGCGTTTCGAAGGGCAGAGGGCGGCTCGCTAATTGCCAATGCTTGGCGACAGTTGCAGGTACTGCGGCAATAAAATCAGACTGCGCTAGCAGTGCTGGCAGCGCGGCATAGTGCTGCAGCCGCAGGGCGATGCGGCGCTTTTGGCCAATAGATCGCAGTGCTAGATCAATATGCCCCGAGCCTTTCATGCGGCTGGAAACATGAATGTGCTCATGCTCTAAAAAGTCGTCTAGATTTAAGTGGGTGGCGTTTAGCGGATGGTTTTCGCGCATTACGCATACATAGTCGTCTGCCTGCAGGGGCTGGCTAATTAATTCTGGATGACTGAGCAGTGGCGCGTCGACGGCGAGGTGTATATTACCGCTGGCCATTTCATAGGCAACCTCTCTCCGGTCTATAAATACAACCTCTAAATCTATTTGCGGTGCGCTCTGCTTAAGTTGTTTAAGTAATGCAGGCAGTAAAATTAGTTCGGCATTTTCGGTGGCGTGTAATCGGAAGGTGCGGCTTGCGGTGCTAGCCTCGAAGGGAATGCGCGTGGCAATGCAATTATCTAAACTCTTTAAGGATTCCCGTACTGTGGTGACGAGTTGTCGCGCGAGTGGTGTTGGTGTCATGCCGGAGCTCGTGCGGACAAACAGTGGGTCGTCGAAAATGCTGCGCAATTTCGCAAGCGAACTGCTGACGGCGGGCTGGCTGACATGCAGAACACCTGCGGCGCGGGTCAGGCTTTGCTGTGAGTAGATGGCGTCAAAGACAGTAAACAGATTTAGGTCTATCTTTGAGGTGTTCATAAAATCCGCCTTAATACGTGATACATCTGATTCTTAATAAGTGTAGCTTATTATGCTTGATAAAAATAATAAATTTCAATAATGATGCTGCGGCCGTTATGATGTTGCCTGTATGGAATTATTCACGCCGATAGCCGAATTTGTGGCAAAGGTGACGCGGGCGACAAGATAGCGCGCACTTATAGCAGGAGACAGCTGTGGCTGAAGTGATAGTAGTTCGGCACGGGCAAGCCGCCTTTGGTACGGATGATTACGATCGTCTAACGGAAGTGGGCTGGGAGCAGTCGCGTTTGCTAGGGGAGCATTTTGCTAGTGCAGGGCAGTGTTTCGATGCGGTATTTACCGGCACGATGCGGCGTCATCGCGAAACCTTGGCGGGAATTCGCGATGTTTTAGCGCAAGCAGATATTGTTACGCCTAATGCCGTCGAGCTGGCGGGGTTGAACGAGTATGACTTTCATAGTTTGGTAGATGCATATATTGCACTGAATGGCGGTGCCCTAGACGGTGTAAAGATCGATCTGTCTGATTCGAAGATGTTTTATCGCATTTTACGGCTAGCGCTGATGGCGTGGAGTCGTGATGAATTGATAAATGTTGCGGAGCCTTGGCAGGAATTTGAACAGCGAGTGCGTAGCACCTTGGCGGCATTGTCCGCGGGGTCTGGCCGGGTGTTAGTCGTTACATCTGGTGGCCCGGTAAGTGCCATGCTTCGAGAGGTATTACATCTCGACGTAGAAACTATGGTGAATACCAATCTGCAGGCTAAAAATACCGGTGTGACGCGTTATTTCACCCGTGGCGATTATTTTAATTTGAATATGTTTAATGCGGTGCCGCATTTAGAAGGCGCCGCGTATCGACATTTAATTACTTACACTTAAATAACACTTTTCACTTGAATCGGCACTTTGTCGCCGCGTAACGCTAATGAGGATTTAATCATGGATCTTACTCCCAGCCCGAAAGGACAAGCGCTTTTAAAGAAACTCAGCGTGTTTATGGATGAGCATATTTATCCAAACGAAAAAGCCTACGCTGAACAATTGCACGGCGCTAAAGACCGTTTTGCAATTCTGCCACTAATGGATGAATTAAAAGATAAGGCGAAACAGGCTGGTTTGTGGAATTTGTTTTGCCCAGAAGAATACCCCCAGTACTGTGAGCATGGCGGATTAAGTTTTGTTGACTACGCGCCGTTAGCCGAATTGATGGGCCGCGTGTTGTGGGCACCTGAGGTGTTTAACTGCAATGCACCTGACACTGGGAATATGGAAGTATTCATGAAATACGCCACTGACGCCCAGCGCGAAAAGTGGTTAACCCCGTTGTTGAATGGCGATATTCGCTCGTCCTATGCGATGACCGAGCCTCAAGTTGCGTCTAGCGATGCCACCAATATTGAATTGAGCATTGTTAAAGAAGGCGACGAATGGGTACTAAATGGTCGCAAGTGGTTTATTACCGGCGCGATGAACGAGCGCACCAAAATCTTTATTGTGATGGGTAAGTCTGATCCTGAAAATCCAAGCCGCCATAAGCAGCAGACGCAGGTTTTAGTACCCAAAGACACGGCAGGTTTATCTATCATTCGGCCCTTAACTACCCTCGGCTATGATGACGCGCCTATCGGTCACGCTGAAATTGTATTCGACAATGTGCGGGTGCCATTAGAAAACGTATTGTTAGGTGAAGGTCGCGGTTTTGAAATCGCCCAAGGCCGTTTGGCTCCCGGACGTATGCATCACTGTATGCGTTTGATTGGCGCTGCGCAGCGTTCCCTTGAATTAGCCTGCAAGCGTGCTGTGTCACGTACTACGTTTGGTAAACCGCTGAGCAAGCACCAGTCAGTGCGCGAAGAAATTTCTCGCAGTTTTTCTGAAATTGAAATGGCGCGTTTGTTGGTCATGAAAACCTGTAAGCAAATTGACGAGCAGGGCCCCATGCAAACCACCGACATGATTGCGGCGACGAAAACGACGGTTCCGCTGCTTGTGCAGAACGTGATTGATCGCTGCATGCAATTGCATGGTGCGGGCGGTTTGACTGAAGATTATTTCATGGCAGAAGCCTTTAACTATGCGCGCTGGTGCCGTCAGGCCGATGGCCCAGACCAAGTGCATCAGATGGCGCTGGGCAAACAAATTATTGACCGCTACGCGGGTTAAGGGAGGAGCACGATGGCAAACGAATTTGAGCTCGATATTGCCTCATTGACGGTGTATTTCGAAGCGAATGTCGACGGATTTAAAGGGCCACTCACCGCAGAGAAATTTGCGGGCGGGCAGTCTAATCCAACCTATTTGATAGAGGCTGCCAGTGGCAAATATGTGTTGCGTCGCAAGCCACCAGGTGAATTGCTTAAATCGGCTCATGCGGTAGACAGAGAGTTTCGGGTAATGCAGGCATTGGCGTCAACCGAGGTGCCCGTGCCTAAAATGCGCGTCTTGTGTGATGACGACAGCGTAATTGGCTCGATGTTTTACCTCATGGATTTTTTAGATGGTCGCATCATGTGGGACGCGGCTTTGCCAGAGCAAACACCCGCTGAGCGCACCGCCATTTACGACGCCATGAATAAGGTGTTAGCTGATCTGCATAATGTTGATATCGAAAAAGCAGGTTTAAGTGATTACGGCAAGCCCGGCAATTATTTTGAACGTCAGCTAAGCCGCTGGACAAAGCAGTACCGCGCGAGTGAAACCGAAACCGTCCCATCTATGGAAAAAATGATGGTATGGCTAAGTGACAATCTACCTGAAGATGATGGTTTGGTATGCATCAATCACGGTGACTTCAGACTAGACAATATGATGTTCGCCCACGACAGCAGTGAGGTTTTGGCATTGCTTGATTGGGAGTTGTCTACCCTTGGTCATCCTTATGCGGATCTGGCATACCAGTGTATGCAACTGCGTATTCCTAGCGATGCGGCCATTCCTGGCTTGGGTGATGTCGATCGCGAAGCCTTGGGTATCCCGTCTGAGAAAGCCTATGTTCAGCAGTATTGTCAGCGTCGCGGCATTGCCGAAATCGACAATTGGATATTCTATTTGGCATTTTCTTTTTTCCGTTTGAGTGCCATTTTGCAAGGCGTTTATAAGCGTGCTTTAGATGGTAATGCGTCCAGCAAAAAAGCGATGGATTATGGTGCACTAGCCGCGCCATTGGCTGATTTAGGTTGGGCCTTGATCGAAAAGGGCGAATAGTAATTTAGAGAATTGATGTATGAATGAAGCAGTGTTGAAAAGTCTCGATTTGTCTGGGCAAATTGCCTTGGTCACGGGAGCCTCTAGTGGTTTAGGGGCACATTTTGCCAAGGTATTGGCGCAGGCTGGGGCGACTGTTGTGGCAGCCGCTCGTCGCGTTGATCGACTTGAAACCCTCGTGTCTGATATTGATGCGGCGGGGGGCAAGGCGATGGCGGTGGCAATGGATGTAAATGACAACAGCTCTGTCGTTGCCGCATTTTCGCAAGTTCAAGCTAGCCTTGGCACGGTGACTATTCTTGTTAATAATGCGGGCGTTGCCGACCCTAGCCGCTTTGTCGACAGTACCGAGGAAAAGTGGGACTTTACCGTCGATACTAATTTAAAAGCGGTGTGGCGGGTGTCGCGGGAAGCGTCGGAGCGAATGATTCAAGCAGGCGCTGCCGGCAGCATTATTAATATTTCATCGATTCTTGGCTTGCAGCCAAGTTCAAATAATACCTTGTATGCAACCGCCAAGGCGGGTGTTATTCAGCTTACGAAAAACAGTGCTCAAGAATTGTGGCGACATAATATTCGGGTCAATGCCTTGTGTCCCGGATATTTTGAAACTGAAATTAATTCTGATTTTTTTAAGTCTGAAAAAGGTGAGCAGTACTTAAGCAAAATACAGCCGCGTCGCTTGGGGCAAATGGACGAATTGAGCATGCCTTTGCTGATGCTTGCGAGTTCGGCTGGGTCGTTTATCAGTGGTGTCGCACTGCCGGTAGATGGCGGTCATTTGGTGCAATCGCTGTAATGAAAATACTGAACCCTGAAACACTGCTTTAGGGTTCAGTCTAATCCCGTTTGTTTTCGCAGTTTGTTTATCTCATCTTGACTCATCCGTCCCTCAATAAGTGGGATATACGGTTGGATTGCCTCAAGCATAAAATCTCTAAAAATTCGGATTCGCGCAGTGGTACGCAGGTCTATATGAGACAGCAACCAGAAGTCTAAACCTGGCTCGATGTAGTCACTCTCAATTCGCGTCAGCTTGGGATCTGAATCCCCTAGGCCACAGGGCAGCAATGCAAAACCAAAACCCTGTGCAACCAAATCGTAGGCGATGCTTAGGGAGTTTACACGGTAGCGAACCAGCATATTTGGAAAGGTCTTTTGCATCCACGCCGGTACGGTGTGGCCGTCGCCCATCCAGGTGATTCCGCATATGCCTTGCTCGCCGTTCAAATAGCGTTCATAAAGTGCTTTGTTGCCGTATATGGCATAGGCAAATTTAGTGATCTTGGTGCCAAGTACATTTGGCGGTGGCTCATTCGTCGTCCGAAAGGCGATATCTGCTTCGTGGCCGGCCAGATTAAAGGTGTTCTCAGAAGCGATAAGCTCTATGTTGATGTCGGGATAGCGCTCTGAAAATGCCTTGAGCCCAGGCATTAATATGCGTTGTATGCACACATCTAAGGCTGTGACCCTGAGCTTGCCACTCAATTCCTGACGGTCAACTTGCACCGTGCGCTGAATGCCGAGCACCTGTTCATTTATCTGCTCAGCGGATTTTAGTACCGCTTCTCCCACTGGGGTAATCAACCAGCCGCTGGTAGAGCGATCAAACAAGATTGCGCCCAAGGCCGCCTCGAGCCCGCTAATACGCCGTGACACCGTGGCGTGATTCACGTCTAGCTTCTTAGCGGCTGCGGTAACCGAGCCTTCGGTGACTACCGCAAGGCAAAAGCGAATATCGTCCCAGTTGATGGAGTCCATGACAGATAGCCTATTTTAGGGTGAGTATTTTTGCACGAGAGGTGGATTCTTATATTTCTGTACGCAGATATAAATAATAGACGTCGTGCTATGTGTGAGCAAGTCACCAAAAAGGTATATTCTGATATTGATGAGTTACAAAAAGATCTGGGCGAATGGATTGAATATTACAACTATGAGCGAGCTCATCAGGGCAAAGTGTGTCGTAGTAAAACACTATTGGCAATTTTACTTGAGGGTAAAAAGATCTGGGATGAGAATAATTTAGCTCAGATCTAAATTGACAGACACGGGATTGAAAACAGGTAACTGTCAGATCGAGCCTGAGTTATTGCAGCCGTGACAGAGCTAACTCGTAGTCATAGGTTTTGTTGGGCCTGTAGATAATTCTGTGTAACTGCCGAGGTTAAATATAATCCGCTAAGCGGTCTTCAAATTCAATCATAAATCGATTGAGTGCTGGCTTTCAATTCCTGATCGGCATCGTCCATTTTTTGAGGCCTCTGTATTGTCAGATAAATAACTTTCTTCGCCACATCGTCCGTAGGAAACAGCTTACGCTTTTTAATTGCCTTGCGGATAACACTGTTTAACGACTTAATTGCGTTGGTGGTGTAGATGACTTTCCTGGTGCCAGCAGGATAATTAAACAAGGTATTGAGGTTATGCCAGTGTGCTAGCCACGACTTACTGATCTGGGGGTACAGATTATCCCAGTGCTCGGTAAATTGATTCAGCGCAATTAGGGCAACTGATTGATATATCTGCTTTAAATTAGCCGTGACAGCCTTGTAGCCCTTCCAAGGTATATATTTGACCGAGTTGCGAACCATGTGAACGATACAGAGTTGAATCTGCGCGGCAGGGAAGGCAGTGCTGACGTGTGGCGTATGTTTGAATTCACCCCATACTCTTTGTTTGCATAAAGGCGATTAAGTTGGCCGTTTTGTTTTGGTTTCTAGTATCAGTTGAGAAATTAACTTATCTTTTTGATTTCTGGCGTATGAAATTCGTATTTCTGATGTTGTCAAAACTGTGTTGTGGCGGTGTGTTTGAGTTTTTAAAAGTGCGGTAGGGTGGCGTCTATCTGATGAAAATTGAGATATAAAAAAGCCCGCAATTGCGGGCAAAAAATCAGATTAATTTAATTGAATGAGATTAGTATTCCCATTCAAGGCCTACACCCCACATCCGTGGGCGGGCGTAGGATTCGCCAACACCAAAGTCTTGGCGGAAACGTTGCATGTGGCTAACTTCGTTGGTTAGGTTTGAACCCCAACCATATAGCTTCATGTTCGTCTTGGTGTCTCTAACACTAAACCTTGCGTTAATTTTTGTGTATGCCTCTTCAGGAACATTATTGGTTGGGTCAAACCAGAAACCTGAGTTGTGGTAAGCGCCTAATCCAAGTTCATTTTCTAGACGGCCTATATCAAAGCGATAGCTTACATCCACTACGCCAGCGAAATCGGCAGTTCGAATAGTGGTATTTCCAGAGCAGTCGAATGTCGCTTCTAATCCAGTATCTGGATCGAAGTTAGTACACTCATAGTCGTCATATGAACCGTCAAGCCAAGTGCCAGAGAAGGTAACTATTAGGCCTTCAATAGGGGTGTTGTAAGTCATCTCCAATTCGCCACCAGCAATGGTGTATTCTGCCGCGTTTTCGAGGCGAGTTACACCGCCGCTTGTTAGCGACAGAATCTGAGCATGACCATTTTCAACAGTAGTTGAGAATAGGGCGGCATTTACCCGAAGGCTACCGTCTAGCCAATCAGACTTGATACCAATTTCGTGTGACTCGGCTTCTTCTGGCTCGATTCTAGATGGGGGCGCATTAATGTTAAGTCCGTTGAAGTTACCACTCTTAAATGCAGTGGTGTAGCTGTAGTAGACCATAGCATCATCAGATAGGTCGAAGTCTATGCCAAAGCTAGGGGTGAAGTCAGTCCACGTGGCGCTATCTTCCTCATAATCAAATGCCCTTACCCAATCGGTGGTGCCTAGGATTGGTAGGTTTTGAATTCGCGCGTCTACTGTAGAAGTCGGAATTACTCGGGTTTCGTCAGAGTAACGGCCACCAAACTTAATAGATAGGTAATCGGTAATATCTATGTCAAATTCAGCAAAAGCTGCTTTTGCGTCGGTATCTACACCTCCATATAGTAAAAGGTGAACAGGATTTTCTGGCAGCCCAGTAAGCCCAAGCGCTCCCAACCCTAACGACTCAACTAAACCGTTAAGGAGGTTAGGGTCGAGTCCGATAAGCTGTTGGCCTAGTGTTAGGGCATCAACGTAAATCGGTGTTGTTTGATCTTTGTAAGTGTCTTCAATATAGATACCGGCAATCCAGCTTAACCACGATGGTCCCCAGTCAGAGCTGGTGAACGAGATGTCGATGGAGTCGGTTTCAGATGTATTTGGGATCGCCTCGATGATCAGTAATTTTTCATAGGCCATATCGTAATCCCAGTAAGTGCCGCTCGTGGCTTCTGAGTGTCCGAAAATTGCCTTTGTATTGAAGTACTGATTTGAAATATCGAATTCAAGCTTAGACGCCTGAGATTCCATCTCTGTATAGACTTCTGTTCCCACGCCAGTTTCCCAGGGGTCGGGATTCCCAGTGATTACTGATGCGAACAGGGGCGAGGGGGTGTCGTTGGTTAACGGGGCAGAGTCGCCAGAACTATGGCGGATCTTATAATGGCTTGCGTTTACTTCAAGCCAGTCGGTTGGGGCTAAGCGAGCTTCAAATTTAACGCCGCGATCATCGTAATCTAAGTGCTTTTGCGATGGGTCGGGCGTATAAATCATATACGTTTCTCGGTTTGTGTACAGTCCGGAAATACCTAAAGCGAAATTATCACCTACAGGGCCAGATAAATGAACTTTACCTTTTAGAAGGTTGTAATTCCCGCCTTCAACGGTGATGTTTGCTTGTACTTCTTCAAAGCTGGGTTTCTTTGTTTCGACTACAATCGCACCACCTACCGCATTACGACCATAGAGAGTACCTTGGGGGCCTTTTAGCACTGTAACTGATTGCACATTACCTAAAGATTGGGCTTGGTTCGATGTCAGTGTTATATATAAGCCATCTATATATGTTGCGACACTTGAGTCTATTGGCCCCTGAAATGAGTCGGAGCCTACACCACGAATGAATATTAAGCTATATGCCGCCATCTCCGTAACGGTTAGGGCGGGTGTTACATTCATTAAATCCTTGATGTCGGCAACACCCATAGCGTCTAGGGCTGCGCCTGTATGTGCGGTCAAACTTGCAGAAATATCTTGCAAATTTTCCGTTTTTTTACGGGCCGTAACTACAACCTCCTCAAGTTGGTTACTGCTCCTTTTTGATTTATTAGTAGGGGTAATGTCGTCTTGCGCGTACGCCATTCCCCCTAGAACAAAGGGTAACGTCGATAACAACGTTATTATGTAGTTGTTTTTCATTGCTTAAAAATCCCCGCTTAATGAGGTTGTTATATAGTAAATACAAGAATTCTGCATAGTTGCATTACTCCTGTGTATGCCTTCTGACATGCGGTAGACACCGATTCAATGAGAGCATTTATTGATCTTAGAGTCAATAGAAGGGTGTGTCAAATCAAAAGAGTAAGTTCCATATTTTATGAAGAAATAAGAGGGATTTATTTTAACTCTTTATTTATCAGTGGGTTGGGTGTTTATTTTGTGTAATGACTTAAATTTTCCGTCTTGAAATTACTATTGAGTGGTACTTAGATAGCGGTGTGGTGCGAACAGGGTCACAATTATTACCAGTTATTCGCAACAAATATTATTCGTTATTGACTTGTAGGTCAGTTGGTGGGTAGACTGAATTGGTAATCAAATTTTTGGAGTGGTTGTTATGAAGAAAAATAAAATGTTAACGAGATTGGCTGCGTCAGCTATTTTGAGTGGCATGGTTGGTATGGCTAGTGCCCAAGATTTGCCTATTATTGGCGGTTTACTGGGTGGTGGTCTTCCTTCAACGGGTGGTTTAGGTGGTGGCGGCTCCCTTCCGTTGGTTGGCGGTTTGCCGGTTTTGGGTACCTTTTTGCCATTTGTTTTGGGTGAGTTGCCTATGAGTTTGACGGCAATTGATTTGCCTATTGAGAAAACTTTGGCGGGTCTTGGGCAGGTTGGCGGTTTGGTGGGGCCAATTTCTGGAAACCCTGAGTCACTTATACGTCCAGTTCAGCACCTGGCGCTTCCCGTAGCTTTTGATGTTATTCCTTTAACAGAGGTTTTGTTTAGTAATCCAGCTGGGCTACTTGACTTTCTAACAAGTGGGGGTGTGCTGCTTATGCCTGATATATCGCTGGTACCACGCACCCCCTTGGTAAATCAGCCGTTGTAAGAGATGTTTTGTGTTGGCTAGCTTGGGGTATTCTGAGCTAGCTAATGTTGGTTGGTGTGTCTTAAATGCCTGTATTTCTGATTTTATAGGGGATTTGGTTTTTTTGTTGTGTTGCTTGAAAACCCTGCTGGAATTATAGACTTTTTCATGGGTGGGGGGACGATCTTGACTCAGGCCCTTAATGGCTCGGGTGGTAATTCTGTCGTTCCAGGAATACCACTTTTAACTCAGCCTTTGGATTTGTAAGAGTTTAGGTTGTTAGTGTTACAGGGCGACAAGCTTTTGCTTGTCGCCTTTTTTGTATTTAGTGCAGGCAATTGAAAGCAAATTTAAAGATATTTCAAGCGCTTAAATATTTACGTATATTTATCTGAATTAGCAATCTATCTTCATTTGACAGCGGCCTTTTATTGGTGGATTATAGGTATTGATTTTAAGGTCAATATAGATATATAACCATAAGATATTAATTGAGGTAAAAAACATGCATCTTGGATATTTAGAAGAAGGTCATAAGCTCGCTGAGCAGGCGAAAGAAGATAATGAAAAGGCAGGTCGCCGTTCATTTCTTAAAAAAGCCGGTGCGGCCATCATGGTGGGTGGTGTTGCTCCCTCTGTGGCATTTGGTATGTCGTCTGCTGCAGAGGCAAGTGACTCTGTGAAGGGGTTTAAAGGACAGGGACGTATGGGTATGTCCACGGGTGAGGACTGGATTGACACATTCTTCAACGAGGGCGCTGCGGGAATTATTCACTACTACGCAGATGATTTTGTTTTTGAAGATATTACCCTTTTCCAAACCATTACCGATAAAGAAGAGTTGTATAACGCGTTTTTACCGTTTAACAAAGATTCAAATGTAGGTAAACATTACTTTGATGTGGTTCGTTACGATGGCGGTTTGGCCGGTGATAGAACTGCTCAATTGCGTTTGCAAATGCCGCCCCAATACCAGCCTGCTGAGTGGGATATGTGGACAAAAGATACGCTAGAGGGCGCTGATCATTCTTATGATGAGTGGGGCGTTATGCAGTGGGTATGGAAGTCTGAGCACTATGTCGATTTCTTGGGTTTACCTGCTACAGGAAAGACAACACACACGCGCGGCATGACTTTCCATTGCTATAAGGACCGCAAGGTTGTTAGAGAGTATACGTATTGGAATTTCCGTGACGTGGCCATCCAGTTGGGCGTACTTCCAGCACCAAATAAGTTCTGGAAGAAAAAGTAATTGACTAGGTGCTCTATGAGCAGTTTGCCCAGCTTGTGCTGGGCTTTTTTTTGTCCAGGAAATTGCTTCAAGCGATCTTTGCGCAATTTTATTTCATCCTCTGCCGGTGTCGCCTATAGCGCTTATTTTGGGCAAAATTGTAGCCAAAGCACTCGCTAACGTACCCACGGGGAATAAATACCCGCAGGGCATAAATACCCACTGGGCATAAATACCCGCGGGCATAAAGGGCAGGATCTACTCAATCGTTCCTTTATGCGTAAAACTCGCTCATTTACGATTCCTGTTGGTCGCACGCACAAGTGCGTGATCTCCGCCGCGCTGCGGTTCGTTCGATTATTTCTTGCCAGAGAATAAAATTCCGGCTCGTGCAAAGCGCTCTTTAATTTTGTATTGATACTAAATATGAGTATTTATTGTTAATATTGTCAATATAGTTAAATTGAGGGTTGGGGTGGTGTTATTGGCGTTGAATATCAAGCATTTAGCGATTCATGTACCGAGCGGTATTTTGAGTTTCTTATATTGACCTGTAGGTCAATATGTGTTTGAATACAATCAAGAGGCCGAACACGTTTGTCGACCACGCAGTAAGTGCAATCAGACTCCGTACCTAAGACTAATGCATAGGGGTCGAAATAGAGGGCAGGGCAATGAATATTAAACCAGAAGCGCGCAAAATCGAGTGTGATTTTTCGAAAGCAAGGATTGATTGGATACCTAAGGATCCTGAACTGGCACAGTTTTGGAACGCCGTGAGTATTGGTCTTCCGTTATTGGAAGGGTATTTAATACGTGCATTAGCTAAGTCTAAAAAATTGCTTCCTGAGGATAGAGAAGACCTCTACGCAGATTGTGAATTATTTTGTAAGCAGGAAGCTAACCATTCTAAAACCCATATGGCGTTTAACGATATGGTGAGAGGCTTGGGTTACTACCCAGAAATGGATAAGTACACCGATAAACTGCGTGCAGATTATGAGCGTTTTGATCGTGAATACGGCCTGCGTCACGCGATGCTTTATGCAGAGGGTTTTGAGACTGCAGGGCCAATATTTGCCACATATTTCCTTGTGCAAGCGAATAAGCGTTTAAAAGACAATGATGTTGATTTAATTACCTTGTCGCTATGGCGTTGGCATCTTTCAGAAGAATTCGAACACCGCAGCTGTGCTTTCAATGTTGTAGAGGCATTGTACGGAACCTACTGGGGGCGTGTCGGTGGAATAATGAAGGCAACTTTCCACTTGTTGGGTTTTGCTGTTCCGCTAAGTGAGTATATGCAGCGGGAAGATAAAAAAGCAGGCCGTATGGAGCGTGGGCCGAAGGCGATGTTGCGCAAATTAAGCTCGTACTCCGGTATGTTCTTCTTTATCACCCCTAGAATTTTGCGGGCTTGTACGCCTTGGTACAACCCTAAAAATCTCAAAGCACCGGCAGGTTGCGAGGAAGTGTTGACTATCGCTTCAGAAACCTTGGATCTGAATAAAATGGCTGAGCGGGCACGGGAAACTATCCCTGCTTAAGGGTTGAGCATTGCGTCGTTCTAAACGACGCAAATCGTTCTAATAGATTTTAAAAAGCGTATAAGGAGAATAATAATGAGTCTTGTACCTCCAGAGGTCATGGCCGGCGAGCTAAATTTGTTTTGGCAAAGTATTTTTACGTGGGCAAGCTGGGGCATTGTTCTCATTATGCTCATTATTGCTGCGCGCATGGGTTTGCGGCAGCGCACACCATTTTATTTTATTGCAGTACTGGCGGCGGGGGTTGGGGCGTATATCGAACCATTGTATGACGTTGCTTTTGATCTGTGGTTTTACGATGTTTCCAATGGGCTTCCCGGTGCGATGTGGTCTCACTTTACGGCATTTGGGATTGTGCAGCCGAATTGGACTCACAGCGGTTACATGATTCTATACTCCTCTGCCTGCTTATACGCGGGGAAGATGTTATACGAAGGCCGCGCAACTAAATCTACCTTGTTTTTGATTTGGTTGGCGGAAATTACCGCGTCTTGTGTTTTTGAAATGATTGGGACCGGTACGGGCGTTTACACCTATTACGGCCCATACGTAATGCGTATTTGGAATTACCCTTTGGTGATCGGCATTTTAGAGGGTACACAAGTTATCTTATATACCGTGCTTGCGGTTCAACTTTGGCGGCGTGTATCGAGTTCGTTTGGTCTACTTGGTTTATTCGCAATTTTCCCCGTTACAATGATGGGTGCGAATTGCGGATTAGGCGCACCTATTATTGTCGCCTTGCATCTATCTGATGCTGAATTCAGCCAGGGTATGATTTGGGCGGCGACCTTGCTGACGATGGGCCTCTGTGTAATAGCTGTTAACGGAGCCGCTAGGTTTATTCCTGAGCCATTGACGAAGACAAGAGAGGACTTTTCGGTTTCGTCTAAATTAGTTCACGCTTGATTTCTTTCACCGTGCTCTGCTTGGCAGGGCACGGTGAAAGTCCTTCGCTATTGCTTTTTCCCTAGTTTTATTTTCTATGCGCGATTCTTGTTGCGTACACCGGCTCGTTATTTTCACACGCCCTTTTTGGGTGTCGTGAAAAACTTCCTTAAAACTCCCCAGCTGAATAGCTTAGAATGGCCTTTTGGATTGCATGCCATTAGGCGTTTTTGGCTGATGGTAATATTTCGCTTAACGAAATAGTTAATAGGGATTGGCTTTGGACACTTTCGGCGATGAGTACTGGATGCGCAGGGCGCTTGCATTAGCCTTAGACGCTGATGCGCGTAATGAGGTACCAGTAGGGGCGCTTATCGTACGTGATGGTGCGGTTA
The DNA here is from genome assembly GCF_902705855.1 of Zhongshania aliphaticivorans. Lineage (GTDB taxonomy): Bacteria > Pseudomonadota > Gammaproteobacteria > Pseudomonadales > Spongiibacteraceae > Spongiibacter > Spongiibacter aliphaticivorans_B. Next base: position 310,333 of record NZ_CACSIJ010000013.1, read on the forward strand.
TTGGGGAAGGTTTTAATCAACCGATAAGCGAGTCTGACCCTACTGCCCATGCCGAAATTGTCGCGCTTCGTCGCGCTGCGCAAGAGCTCAATAATTATCGGCTTCCCCGTGCCACTATGTATGTCACCGTTGAGCCCTGTGCTATGTGCGCAGGTGCCATCATTCATGCTCGGCTTGCACGTTTGGTGTATGCCGCGGCAGAGCCAAAAGCGGGTGCGGTATGTAGTCATTTGCAATTATTTGATCAAGCTCAAATGAATCACAAAGTGGCTTGGCAGGGTGGGGTGTTGGCTGAGGAGTCTTCGGCGGTTGTGCAGGCATTTTTTGCCCGTCGGCGAGAAGAGAAAAAACGCGCGAAGTCGGCGACCTAATGTTTTAGTCTAGCAAGTACTAAGTTCAGAGCGCATCAAAGCCGCGTTTAAGTTCCGGCGGTAGGTAGTCAGACACTATGCGGNGCGGGGGAACGCGATAGCGATTAAGCTCGTCCCAGGTCAATAGCGAATAGTAGTCGCGGATATTGCGGACATAGCGTGCAGCTTCATCTCCCCGAGCGTAACCGTATTTCGATGGTTTATACCATTTTTGCTGGCGTAATAGCGGCAGGTTTTCTCGAACGTCATTCCACAGATTAGGATTTCCGCCGCGCTTCTGGGTAATGATTCGAGCGTCTTCTACATGGCCTAGGCCGATATTGTAAGCGGCAAGTGCAAACCAACTTCGCTCGGGGGGCTCTATGCCTGCAGGGAGGCGGCTATATAATTTTTTATAGTAGCGGGCGCCACCCCGAAGGCTTTGTAAGGGGTCTAAGCGGTCCTCGACATTTAGCTCTTCTGCGGTGGCTCGCGTCAGCATCATCATTCCGCGCACGCCGGTCGGGGAGCGGGCATCTGCGTCCCAGTGTGACTCCTGATAGCTGATTGCCGCGAGTAAGCGCCAGTCTAGGTCGTATTCTATCGCCACTTGCTCAATCATGCCCTTTACGTCGGGTAGGCGATCTTGCTTCATTTGCAGAAATGTTTGGGTGCTAACAAAGGTCTGCCGTTCATTAAAGGTGAAGTTGCGGTCTATCAGTCGCGCTAACTTCCCGCTGTCAGTATAGGTTTTGAAAAAGTTTGTCATTTCCTTTATCAGGCTGGCATTGTTTGGTGTAGCCGTCATTGCCCACGCCAGTTTGCGGGGGCTGCCGGTGCTGAAGGCAATGCGGAAGCTGGGGTAAAAGGCGCGGTTGGCGTAGTATTCGGTCGAATTTACAATTGTGACATCAATTTGCCCGTCAACGAGCTGCTCTAGTAAGTCGATGGTTTCGAGGTCGCGACTTTCAATCCACTGCAACTCTGGGTGGTCTTTTTGTAGGGCTAAGAGCTGCTCTACATGGGCGCTGTTGCCGATAACGTGAATTTGTTTACCGATTAAGTCTGTTGCCGAACTTATTTTTGGGTTGACGTCGCGGTTATATATAAACAGTTGCTTTACGCTGAGATAGCTTGGGCCAAATAATAAGGTTTCTTGGCGAGTTGGCGTGATACTGAGCCCCGCTGCGGCGAAGTCGGCACGATCTTCCATTAGGCCGCTAAACACCTCGTCTAGGCCGACTACGGGGATCATTTCTAATTTCACATTGAGGTGGTTGGCAAAGGCGAGGGCGAGTTGGTACTCAAACCCTGCAGGAGAGCCTTGAATTTCGTAATATGTGGTTGAACCATTGCGGGTAAGCACCCGTAAAACCCCATCTTCACGAATTCTTTGTAGATTATCGCTATTGTTTTTGCAGCCGCTGAGTAGGCTCGCGGTGAATATCACGGACGCCGCGCACAGCCAAATCGCTAGTAATCTCTGGGTTTTGTGGCTTGCGGGCAAGTTTGATGCTCCAATGAATAAGGCTTCAATTGTATCGGTATGGGGCTGATCGCACCATAAAGACTATTTGGGATAAAATTTCCCGCGTAAATCCTTTACAATGGCCGGCTTCAATCCATTCGATCGAGGTTGTCGCCCCGAATGCTTATTCTTCCTGGTGCTCCGGCGCTTTCAGATTTCCGTTTAGAAAAATTAAAGGCCGCGTTGGCTACGTCAATTCCCAGCTTGCGGGATGTTAGCGCGCAATATATCCACTTGGTCGATACGGCGGTTGATCTCGATCCCGAGCGCAGTGCGGTCTTAAGTCAGCTGCTGCAATACGGCCCTCGCGCAGAGTTTGTAGCCAGTCAAGGCTTGCAGTTTTTTGTGGTGCCTAGACCAGGCACTATTTCGCCTTGGTCAAGCAAAGCCAGTGATATCGCCCATAACTGCGGTTTGGATATGATCGAGCGGATAGAGCGCGGTGTGCAGTACAGCTTCGATATCGACGGTGAGCTTAACGACGATCAGCGCGCAGCTTTACTGGCTGCCATTCACGACCGCATGGTGGAGTCGGTGCTGGCTGATCCTGCTGAGGCCACAGTGCTGTTTAGCCGCCAAAGCCCCAAGCCCATGCAGGCGGTAGATGTGCTGGCCAACGGTCGCGCAGCCTTGGTGACGGCCAATAGTGGGCTCGGTTTGGCGCTGGCTGATGATGAGATCGACTATTTGCTTGAAAGCTTTACTCAGCTTGGACGCAACCCGAGCGATGTTGAGTTAATGATGTTTGCTCAGGCGAACTCAGAGCATTGCCGCCATAAAATCTTTAACGCCAGCTGGACTATCGACGGCGAAGCGCAAACCCACTCTCTGTTCGGCATGATCAAAAATACCAATGAGCTGGGTGGTGAAGATGTTTTGAGCGCCTATTCCGATAATGCAGCGGTGGTGCGCGGACACCGAGCGGGGCGTTTTTATCCTGCGCCGGATACCGCTGAATACCAATATCATCAGGAAGATATTCACTTGCTGATGAAGGTAGAAACCCACAATCACCCAACCGCAATTTCGCCCTTTTCTGGCGCGGGTACAGGATCCGGTGGTGAAATTCGTGATGAAGGCGCTGTTGGTCGCGGTTCTAAGCCCAAGGTTGGCTTGAGCGGTTTTAGCGTATCTAATCTGCGGGTTCCTGGATTTGAGCAGCCTTGGGAAGCTGATTACGGCAAGCCCGGGCGGATTGTGTCTGCCTTAGATATTATGCTGGACGGCCCTATCGGTGGCGCGGCATTTAATAATGAGTTTGGTCGCCCCAATTTATGTGGTTACTTCCGCAGCTTTGAAGAAAACGCGATGGGAGCGAACGGTGATGAGCGGCGTGGCTATCATAAGCCAATAATGATTGCCGGCGGTTACGGCAATATAAAAGAAGAACATGTAATTAAAACCGAGTTTCCCGCCGGTCATAAACTGGTCGCACTGGGTGGCCCCGCTATGTTGATTGGTTTGGGCGGTGGCGCGGCTTCTTCTATGAGTAGCGGGGCCTCTACCGAGGACTTGGACTTTGCCTCGGTGCAGCGTCAGAACCCTGAAATTGAACGTCGTTGCCAAGAAGTTATCGACCGCTGCTGGGCGATGGCGGATAAAAACCCTATCGCTTTTATTCATGATGTAGGCGCGGGCGGTCTGTCTAATGCCTTTCCAGAGCTGGTGAAAGACGGCGGCTGCGGCGGCGAATTTGATTTGCGCAAAGTGCCGAATGACGAGCCGGGAATGTCGCCGCTAGAAATTTGGTGTAATGAGTCGCAAGAGCGCTACGTTATCGCAATTGCACCGGACGATCTCGCCGTATTTGAAGCTATTTGTGCTCGCGAGCGCGCACCATATGCGGTGGTTGGTGAGTCGACAACAGATAAGCGGCTGCGGGTTGGTGATACCCACTTCGACAATAACCCGGTTGATTTGCCGATGTCGGTGCTATTTGGCAAACCGCCAAAGATGCACAGGGAAATTACTCGTCAACACTTAGTGCTGCCAAGCTTTGATCCGTCGGCTATTAATATTGATGAAGCGCTTGAGCGCTTATTGGCATTGCCAACCATTGCGGCTAAAAACTTTTTGATTACCATCGGCGACCGTTCTATTACTGGGCAAGTACACCGAGATCAAATGGTTGGCCCGTGGCAGGTTCCAGTGGCGGATTGCGCGGTGACTACCGTTAGCTACGATTCTTATGCCGGTGAAGCCATGTCTATGGGTGAGCGAACGCCGCTGGCCTTGATTGACGGCCCGGCCTCCGGTCGCATGGCGGTCGCAGAAGCGATAAGCAATATTGCGGCAACGCGCATTGCCAAAATATCTGACATAAAATTGTCTGCAAACTGGATGTGTGCGGCGGGTTATGCCGGTGAAGATGAAAAGTTATTTGATACCGTCAAAGCGGTTGGCTTGGAGTTTTGCCCAGCCTTGGGAATAACCATTCCCGTTGGCAAGGACTCGATGTCTATGCGCACAACATGGCAGGACGGCGAGCAGAGCAAGGCGATTACCGCGCCGATGTCGCTGATTATTTCGGCATTCAGTCCGGTTGTTGATGTACGCAAAACAGTAACGCCACAGCTGCGTACAGACTTGGCCGACAATGCGTTATTGTTGGTTGATCTCGGTGCTGGCAAGCAGCGTTTGGGTGGATCATGTTTGGCACAGGTGTATCAGCAGGTCGGCAACACCGCGCCAGATATTGACGACCCTGCCTTGTTGCTAGGCTTTTTTAATACGGTTCAGCAGCTTTTAGAAGATCAAAAAATTATTGCCTATCACGATCGTTCAGACGGCGGCTTGGCTATTACCTTATTGGAAATGGCGTTTGCTGGGCACTGTGGTCTTGAGGTGGAACTGAGCGCCGAAGGCAAGGTACACGGCGCCTTGTTTGCTGAAGAGGCGGGCGCGGTATTACAGCTTAGCTGTGCTGATGTCGAGTTTGTGCTGGAACAGTTTGCCGCCAATGGTTTGTCTAACTGCGTCCATGAGATTGGCCGAGCGGTTGCGGGCAGTGACATTTCCATAAGCTATGGTGGTGTAGAGGTAATACGCGAAGATCGTTTGGTTTTACAGCGCAAGTGGCAACAGCTGAGCTACCAGATGCAAGCTCTGCGCGATAACCCAGAATGTGCGCAACAAGAATTTGAGTCGATTACAGAATCAGATCTAGGCCTAAGTCAATCGCTAAGCTTTGACGCGCAAAATAATATAGCTGCGCCATATATCAATTCAGGTGTGCGTCCCCGCATGGCAATTTTGCGTGAGCAGGGCGTTAATGGTCAGATGGAAATGGCGGCTGCCTTTGATCGCGCCGGCTTTACTGCCGTTGATGTTCACATGAGTGATATTTTGAGCGGCCGTATTAGCCTGCAGGACTTTAAAGGATTGGCTGCCTGTGGTGGTTTCTCCTACGGCGACGTATTGGGTGCTGGTGAGGGCTGGGCGAAAACAATTTTGTTTAATGGCCTTGCTAGGGATGAATTCGCCGCTTTCTTTACGCGTAGCGACACCTTCTCGCTGGGTGTGTGTAATGGCTGCCAGATGATGTCTAATCTGCATTCATTGATTCCAGGTGCAGAACATTGGCCGCGTTTTGTGCGCAACCGCTCAGAACAGTTCGAGGCACGCTTTTCTTTGGTTGAAATTCCAGAATCACCCTCCATATTATTATCTGGTATGGCTGGCTCACATTTGCCAGTAGCGGTTGCCCATGGTGAGGGTCGTGCAGAGTTTGCCGATGCCGTACAGTTGCAGAATTTGCAGCAGAGTGGAAAAGTGGCTTTGCAGTTTATTGATAATCAATTAAGCGTGACCGAGCGTTATCCTGCTAACCCCAATGGTTCGCCATTTGGCATAGCGGGTGCCAGCAGTGCTGATGGCCGCGTTACCATTATGATGCCGCATCCCGAGCGGGTTTTCCGCACCGTGCAAAACTCATGGGTGGCGGACAACTCAGTTGAAGACAGTGGTTGGATGCGCCTATTCCGCAATGCGCGGGTTTGGGTGAATTAGTAAAGTCAGAGAACGCCGGCTAATGCCGGCGCTTTTACAAGGGCGGGTCAGGGGTGTCCCGTCTGTTATTTACGTCGATTGCGGCGTTCCTTACAAATAGACACCGTCGCAACAGGCGGTTTTGGTGGAAATACAATGCTAAATAAATATCCGCTCTGGAAAAATCTGCTGATTATTGCGGTACTGGGGATAGGTTTGTTATATGCAGTACCAAACCTGTACCGGCCTGACCCGGCATTGCAGGTGTCTGGCGAAAGCAGTGGTGTGGTAATCGATCAAGCACTGATGACGCGTCTGTCGGCGGCATTAGATGCTGGTGGCATTGAGCATTTTGGCGAGAAGGCGAATGAAACCGGCAAGTCAGGTTTGATTCGCCTCTACGAAACCGACGTGCAATTGCGCGCGCAGCGAATTGTGCAGCGCACCTTGGGTGATGGTTATGTGGTTGCTCTGAATCTCGCTTCAAACACGCCGGCATGGCTCAGTAATTTAGGCGCTCAGGCAATGAAGCTGGGGCTGGATTTGAGCGGCGGTGTTCATTTTTTGCTTGAGGTTGATACCGATTCTGCAATTGCCACACGCTTGGAGCATTACAGCTCTGGTATAAAGAAAAAGCTGCGTGAAGAGCGTATTCGTGGTTTTGTTAGCTTAGACAACGGCATTATTTCGGGGAAATTTGCCAGCGCAGAGTTGCGTGATACAGCGCTGGGATTGATTCGTAAAGAATTTACCGAGCTGACTGGCGAGCGGCTAGATTCTGCCGATGGCGATGACTCGTTCTATTTGCGGGCGATTATCGGCGAAGCGAAGCGTAAAGAAATTGAAGATTACGCGGTGAGTCAAAATTTGACGACCCTGCGTAACCGTGTCAATGAGCTGGGTGTGTCAGAACCGTTGGTTCAGCGTCAGGGCCGCAATCGTATTGTGGTTGAATTGCCCGGTATTCAAGACACCGCCGAAGCAAAGCGTATTTTAGGTAAAACCGCTAACCTTGATTTCCGTTTAGAAGCGAAATACGACGCACCTATATCAGAGCGTGAGCAATTTGAGTTTCGCAATCCAGGACGCGGTGAGCCAAGTGCTTGGTTGGAGCGCGACGTGGTGATTACGGGTGAGCGGGTCGCTAATGCGCAGGCCAGTTTTGATCAAAATGGGATGCCACAGGTAAATATCACCCTGGATAGTCAGGGTGGCACCCTGATGCACCGCATGACTCGACACAATATAAACCGTCGTCTTGGGGTGCTATTCATTGAGCGTAAAAGCCGTACCCACTACGAGCGTGACGCAGAGGGCGTAGAGCATGCGGTTAAGGTGCCCTACGACGAGAAGAAAATTATTAGCTTAGCAACCATTAAAGACGCCTTGGGTGTGCAGTTCCGTATTACCGGCTTAGATGCGCCTGGTGAGGCGGCAGAGCTTTCACTGTTGCTCCGCGCGGGTGCCTTGGCGGCGCCAATTGACTTTGTTGAAGAGCGCACTGTCGGGCCGTCGCTCGGTGCAGAGAATATTGAGAAAGGTCTTAACGCAGTGAAGATCGGTTTGGGGATGGTTGCGCTGTTTATGCTTGTGTATTACCGCGTGTTTGGCGTGATTGCGGTAGTAGCGCTCGGTGCCAACATCATTTTATTAACTGCCTGTATGTCCTTGCTGGGGGCGACTTTAACCTTGCCGGGTATCGCCGGTATTGTACTTACGGTCGGTATGGCGGTTGATGCCAACGTGCTAATTTTCTCGCGAATACGGGAGGAGCTGCGAGCTGGTCTGTCGGTGCAGCACGCGATAGAAGCGGGATATGGGCGCGCCTTTGTCACCATTATGGACTCGAATATAACCACCTTATTGGTTGCAGTGATTCTGTACGCGGTAGGCACTGGCCCTGTTCGCGGTTTTGCGGTGACCTTGTCGCTAGGTATTTTAACGTCGATGTTCACTGCGATCATGGGCACCCGCGCAATAGTGAATTTCGTTTACGGCGGTCGTCGTATCACTAAGCTGGCGATCTAGGGGAAACGTATGTCTGATAATGTAAAAATGATTAACTTTATGGGTGGGCGCCGCATTGCGATGTTCATTTCTATCGCAGTGATGCTTGCGTCGGTGGCGGTCTTAGCTGTGAAGGGCCTGAATTTTGGTCTGGATTTTACCGGCGGCACTCTCATAGAGGTTATATATGAAGAGTCTGTGCCGCTAGAGCAGGTGCGTGAAGAATTAAGCGCTGCCGGTTATGAAAGTGCCATCGTCGTGAATTTTGGTTCAGATACCGATGTCTTGGTGAGAATGCCTCAGGGTATGAGTCCAACATTGGGTGAAGAGGTTCTGGCTGTCCTGCAGGCCGGTACTGAGGCCGAGGTTGAATTGCGTCGTATTGAGTTTGTTGGTCCGCAGGTTGGTGAAGAGCTTCGGGAGCAAGGCGGTTTGGCGGTGCTATTGGCGCTTGTTGTAGTGTTGATCTACGTCGCCATGCGTTTCCAAATTAAATTTTCAGTGGGTGCTGTTGCCGCTCTGGGGCATGACGTACTGATTACCCTTGGTGTGTTTGCTGTTGTGGGATGGGATTTTGATCTCACCGTATTGGCAGCCATTCTAGCTGTAATTGGTTACTCGCTTAATGACTCGATTGTTGTCGCCGACCGTATTCGAGAAAACCTCCGAAAACTGCGTAAGCACGAGGCGGTAGAGGTGGTGAATATCTCCTTAACTGAGACCCTGGATCGTACCTTGGTTACCTCGGGAACCACCTTGCTGGTGCTGCTAGCGCTGGCTTTTGTTGGCGGTGAAATGATTCATAGCTTTGCCTTGGCACTGCTAATCGGTATCGGTGTGGGTACGTATTCTTCGATCTATATTGTGGCCAGCTTACTGGTGACCATGAATATCAGTCAGGACGACTTGATGGTGGTGGAGAAAGAGGGCGCACAGATTGATGATTTGCCCTAGGGCCCTAGATGCTTGACGGGAGAAGGGAGACGCAGGTGTTAGTGTTTAAGCGTCTCCCGTTCACCGTCAAGCGTCTCCCGATTAACGAATATTTTCTAAATGTGGGCGAATCGCCTGCAAAATACCTTTCAAGCATTTCGGATTCGCTGCGACAATGTTGCCGCTTTCGTAGTAATTGCCACCACCTTTAAAGTCGCTGACTAAACCGCCTGCTTCACGAACTAGCAAAATACCCGCCGCAATGTCCCATTTGTTTAATCCGATCTCCCAAAAACCATCTAGGCGTCCGGCCGCGACATAGGCTAAATCTAGCGATGCTGCGCCAGCGCGACGGATGCCGGCGGTTTCGCCAGCAATGGCTTCGAGGCTGCGCATATAGGCGGGAATGTGTTCCTCGCAGCGCGCTTTAAAGGGAATGCCAGTGCCGATCAGCGCGCCTTCGAGGCTGGCGTTCATGGTGACGCGAACTCGGCGACCATTTACTTGAGCGCCACGGCCGCGGCTGGCAGTAAATTCCTCGCGGCGGATGGGGTCGAGAATAACAGCGTGTTCAATTTGGCCTTGGTGCATACAGGCAATGGAAACGGCGAAGTGCGGAATACCGCGAATGAAGTTGGTGGTGCCGTCAATCGGGTCGATAATCCATTGGTAGGGGCTATCTGCGTTTCCAGTTTGGCCAGATTCCTCGCCTAAAAAGCCGTGGTCTGGATAGGCTTTCTGCAGGTGGTAGATGATTTCCTGCTCAGCTTTGCGGTCGATTTCGGTAACAAAATTATTCTCGCCCTTGGTTTCGATCTGAACGCGGTCGAGTTGTTCAGAGGCACGCGCGATAAGGTCGCCGGCTTTACGGGCGGCGCGTAATGCGATATTCAGCATGGGTTGCATAGTACTAAGGCCTTGATGTTGCAAGCAATTGGACGCGCATTATAACAGAGAGTCGGCGGCCTACAGAGGCCTAATTTCATTGTTTCGATATGGCCTTCCTGTTAGACTGACGTCCCATCTCGTGGGGGCGAATAAGCGCAGCTTTTTCAGACCCTATTATCTCTTCGTACTATCTAAAAAGGCATTACATGGCGCGTTTTATATTCGTCACCGGCGGTGTTGTTTCGTCCTTGGGTAAGGGCATTGCGTCAGCATCCTTAGGTGCCATTCTTGAGGCGCGTGGTCTCAAAGTAACAATGCTCAAGCTGGATCCATATATCAATGTCGATCCAGGTACCATGAGCCCGTTTCAACACGGCGAGGTGTTTGTTACTGAAGACGGGGCAGAAACCGACCTCGATTTAGGTCATTACGAGCGTTTTATTCGCGCCAAAATGGCCAAAGGCAATAATTTTACGGCAGGACGAGTGTATGAAACCGTTCTCCGTAAAGAGCGCCGTGGCGACTACTTGGGCGGTACAGTTCAAGTTATTCCTCATATAACAGATGAAATTAAGCGCCGTGTTATGGCGGGCGCGGGCGATGCTGATATCGCCATTGTTGAGATCGGTGGCACCGTGGGTGACATCGAGGGGCTACCGTTTTTTGAGGCGGCCCGTCAGCTAAAAGTCGAGCTTGGTGCCAAGCGCGCAATGCTAATGCACTTAACACTGGTGCCCTATATCGCCACCGCCGGTGAAACGAAAACCAAGCCAACCCAGCACTCCGTTAAAGAGCTTCGCTCTATCGGTTTGCAACCTGATATTTTGTTATGCCGCTCAGATCACGAAATTGACCAAAGCAGCCGCCATAAAATTGCGCTGTTTACCAACGTTGAGTCGCGTGCGGTTATCCCACTGCGTGACGTCGATTCTATTTATAGAATTCCATCGCTATTGGCGGCGGAGGGCTTGGACGAGCTGGTTGTTGAGCGGTTTGGCCTAGATTGTCCCGCAGCGGATCTAACCGAATGGGACTCCGTGATCGAGGGCGATTTACATCAGGATAAGGCTGTGACCATTGCAATGGTCGGCAAATACATGGAGTTGCTAGATGCCTATAAGTCGCTGAATGAAGCCTTAAAACATGCCGGAATTCACAGCCGTACCAAGGTGCAGGTGCGTTACATCGATTCTGAGCTTATCGAAAAAGACGGTATTGAAATACTAGACGGCGTAGACGGTATTTTGGTCCCCGGTGGATTCGGCAGCCGCGGTGTAGAAGGCAAAATTCGCACCGTGCAGTACGCCCGCGAAAATAAAATTCCCTACTTAGGTATTTGCCTGGGTATGCAGGTTGCCGTCATTGAGTTCGCGCGTAATGTGCTGGGCTTGGGCGATGCAAACAGTAGCGAATTTAATGACAACGGCAAAAATCCCGTTGTCGGTTTGATTACCGAGTGGGTAACGGCTGATGGTGAGGTTGAGCAACGTGCCCACGATGACGACCTTGGCGGCACCATGCGCTTAGGCGCGCAGCTTTGTCATTTGGTTGATGGCTCGGTGGTTGCCGGTGTTTACGGCAGCGAGACTATTACGGAGCGCCACCGTCACCGCTACGAGGTAAATAACACCTACGTAGAGCGTTTGCAGGCGGCGGGTTTGAGTGTTGGCGGTTGGTCTGCTGATAAGAGCCTCGTTGAGGTGGTAGAAATTGCAGACCATCCTTGGTTTATTGCCTGTCAGTTCCATCCCGAATTTACCTCTACACCGCGTGATGGCCACCCTTTATTTACTGGCTTTGTTAACGCTGCAATCGCGCACAGCGAATAGCATTGTTGATCTGAGCGAGTTGAAGGAGTCGATTTATGAAAGATAAAGTGGTTAATGTTGCCGGCATCGACGTGGCAAATGACAAACCCTTTGTATTGTTTGGTGGCATGAACGTACTTGAGTCCCGTGATCTGGCAATGCAGATTGCCGAGCACTACGTTGAAGTGTGTGGAAAGATGGGCATTCCCTATGTTTTCAAGGCCTCCTTCGATAAAGCTAATCGTTCCTCGGTACATTCTTACCGCGGCCCCGGCATGGAAGAAGGTCTGAAGATATTTCAGGAAATAAAGCAAACCTTCAATGTGCCAGTGATAACCGATGTGCATGAAGTACATCAAGCTGGCCCTGTTGCAGAAGTGTGTGACGTTATCCAGCTACCCGCATTTTTGGCGCGTCAAACAGATTTGGTTGCGGCAATGGCGGCGACCGATGCGGTTATTAATATTAAAAAGCCGCAGTTTTTAAGCCCTGGCCAAATGAAAAATATTGTTGAGAAATTTGCAGAGTGCGGCAATGAGAAAATCATGCTGTGCGAGCGCGGCAGTAATTTTGGCTATGATAATTTAGTGGTAGATATGTTGGGTTTTCGGGTGATGCGTGAAGCTAGTGGCGGCGCCCCGATTATTTTTGATGTTACCCATGCTTTACAGTGCCGTGACCCGATGGGCGCAGCATCTGGTGGTCGTCGCAATCAAGTCGTTGAATTGGGTCGCGCCGGTATGGCACTGGGTATTGCCGGTTTGTTTCTAGAGGCCCACCCAGATCCGGATCGCGCAAAATGCGACGGCCCGAGCGCCTTGCCATTGTCTGCCTTGGCAGCCTTTTTAGAGCATATGAAAGCAGTGGACGAGACCGTGAAGTCTTTGCCAGTGCTAGATATTACATAATTTTATTTTTGATTTAAGACGGAGAAAACTCGCATGGCAGAGATTGTCGATATTAAGGCCTTTGAAGTGTTGGACTCACGGGGTAACCCCACGGTTGAGGCAGATGTGGTATTAGCATCTGGCGCTGTAGGTAGTGCTTGTGCTCCTTCCGGCGCGTCGACAGGGTCGCGTGAAGCTTTANAACTGCGTGATGGCGATAAGTCGCGCTATTTGGGTAAGGGCGTATTAAAAGCTGTTGCTAATATCAATACCACTATTCGTGATTTATTGATGGGTATGGACGCTGAAGATCAGCGTGCCATCGACAATGCCATGATCGAGGCAGACGGCACCGAGAGTAAATCTGTGTTGGGTGCGAACGCTATTTTAGCCGTGTCATTGGCGGCGGCAAAGGCTGTTGCTATTGAGAAGGGCATCCCGCTTTATCAGCGTATCGCCCAGATTAACGGCACGGAAGGTCAGTACACTATGCCGGTACCGATGATGAATATCATCAATGGCGGTGAACACGCTGACAATAATGTTGATATTCAAGAATTTATGATTCAGCCAGTTGGTGCAGAAACCTTTGCTGAAGCATTGCGCCAAGGCGCTGAAATATTCCATGCTTTGAAGAAAGTATTGGTTGCTCGCGGTTTGAACACCGCCGTTGGTGATGAAGGTGGTTTTGCGCCGAACTTGCCTTCAAATGAGGCTGCACTTGAAGCTATTGCTGAAGCCGTTGCCAATGCCGGCTACGAGTTAGGTAAAGATATCACCTTGGCTCTAGATTGCGCTTCGTCGGAGTTTTACAAAGACGGTAAGTACGCATTAAGCGGTGAGGGCAAAGAGTTTGACGCCGAAGGTTTTGCTGAGTATTTAGATGAGTTAAGTCAGAAATACCCCATCATCTCAATTGAAGACGGTATGGACGAAAGCGATTGGGACGGCTGGGCAGCATTGACTCGCCGTGTTGGTGATCGTGTGCAGTTGGTGGGCGATGATTTGTTTGTTACCAATACTAAAATCCTAAAACGTGGTATTGATAACAAAATTGCTAACTCAATTCTGATTAAATTCAATCAGATTGGCTCGCTGACCGAAACACTAGACGCGATCAAAATGGCAAAAGATGCCGGTTATACAGCGGTTATTTCGCATCGCTCGGGTGAGACCGAAGATACAACGATTGCAGACCTAGCGGTGGCAACATCAGCGGGTCAGATTAAAACGGGCTCTTTATGTCGCTCAGACCGTGTTGCTAAGTATAATCGTCTGCTGCGTATTGAGGCTGAGCTTGGCGCCGCTTATCGCGGTCGGGATGAATTCCGAGCGTAATAAAAGAGGCGGCTATGGCCGCCTTCTTTGTTTTGGGTGTATTTTAAAATGGGCTTTCTAGGATTTAATTCTGGAATAATAATGAACAACAAGACCATCTTACAGGGCGAGCTATGACTCGCCGTCGGCTGCTTTTTATACTGCTCGCGATCTTGCTGATGTTGCAGCTGCGTTTGTGGACGGGTACCGGCAGCTGGGAACAAATTGCCAGCCTGCGCCGAGATATTGCCGTTCAAAAAGTCACGAATAGTGATCTTCAAAAACGGAATGAGCGGCTGTATGGCGAAGTTCGCAGTTTAAAACACGATTTAGACAGTATTGAAGAGCGTGCCCGTAACGATATGGGGCTCATTAAATCTGGCGAAACCTTTTATTTAATTGTTGATGAATAACAATACTACACAGCAGAATAATAGCTTGATTCAAAACAGGCAGAATGACTTTGGTAAATAATGTGCGGCTATGGGCCGTTATTCCCGCAGCGGGAACAGGGTCGCGTTTTGGCGCTGCCACCGCAAAGCAATATCTTTCCCTTGGTGATAAAACCGTCATCGAACACAGCATGAGCAAACTCTTGGCCCGCGATGATATCGCCGCCGTAGTCGTTGCATTACACCCTGAAGATAGCCATTTTTCATTATTGCCTGTTGCGAATGATCCACGGGTTCGCCCTGTAAATGGCGGGGCTGAACGCTCAGACTCCGTTGAACTGGCATTAAATGGTTTAGCGGGGGAAGCGGCTGACACAGATTGGGTGCTGGTACACGATGCTGCGCGCCCCTGCGTGTCGCAGCGAGATATTCACACTTTAATAGAGCTTGGCTGTGCTCATGCGGTCGGAGCAATATTGGCTTCGCCGGTGGTTGATACGGTAAAGCGTAGTAATACTGACGGCGAGATTGTAGAAACTGTAGACCGCAATAATATGTGGCGGGCCTTAACGCCGCAGCTATTCCGCTATGGGCAGTTGCGTGATGCTTTGGCGTATTGCCGAGAAAGGCAATTAAGCGTTACAGATGAAGCTTCAGCGCTGGAGCATTGTGGTCAGCAGCCATTGTTGGTGGCGGCTAGTCATCGCAACATTAAAATTACCTACCCTGATGATCTCGCGATTGCGGCGGTATTTCTTGAGGGAGAGCAGCAGTGAGCGCCATTCGGATTGGTCATGGCTACGATGTTCATCGTCTTATAGAGGGCGACGGAATAAAGCTGTGTGGTGTGAAAATTCCGTGTCAGTGGGGTTTGCTCGCGCACTCTGATGGGGACGTCGCTCTGCATGCACTCTGCGACGCCATGCTCGGCGCTTTAGCTCTGGGTGATATTGGTAAGCATTTTCCAGATAACGATCCGCAATATGCTGGTGCCGACAGCCTAATACTATTGCAGCGGGTTTATGCCTTGGTGCTTGATCAAGGTTATCGACTTGGCAACGCCGATTTAACCATCTCGGCACAACAGCCAAAATTGGCCCCCTATATTGTTGCCATGCGCGAGGCCATTGCTGCAGCGTTAACCGTGTCGAGTAGCAGTATCAGCGTGAAAGCGACAACGACAGAGAAACTCGGCTTTGTGGGGCGAAGTGAAGGCATCGCCGTCGACGCAGTGGTATTGCTGGAGCGAATTGATGTTGCCTGATTGGCCGAGAGCACTGGGCCAGCCTTTAGTGTCTGGTCTATTAAAAGCGGAGCCTAAGGACTTTGTTGTTGAGGAGGTGTTTGATGTTGAATTCAGCAATGACGGCGAGTTTGATTGGCTGTGGATCGAGAAGTGCGGTGACAACACCGAGTACCTAGCGAAGCAATTGGCGCGTCTGGCGGGTGTGCAGCCTCGTGCGGTGACATATTCTGGGCAGAAAGACCGGCACGCAGTAACGCGGCAGTGGTTTTGCGTTCACTTACCTGGTAAGCACAAACCGGAGTGGGTTGTTCCTGAAAATGAAACCTGGCGGATTTTACGCCAAGGCCGTCATCGGCAGAAGTTGCGTTTAGGCAGTCATCGCTATAACCGTTTTATTCTCCGGTTAACAGCGTTACATGGTGATCTTACCGACTTAGAAACTCGCTTGCAGTCAATCAGTCAGGGCTTTCCTAATTACTTTGGTGAACAGCGTTTTGGTCATGGCGGCGGCAATATTGAGGCGTGCAGACAGTGGTTTGCTGGTGAGCTAAGCCCTGGGCGTTTTGATCGTGGCATGTATTTATCTGCAGCGCGATCCCTGATTTTTAATACGGTGCTCGCTCAGCGACTTAGCGACGTTAGCTGGAATCAAGGCTTAGATGGTGACGTGTTTTCATTGCGTGATAGCGGTAGTGTGTTTTTGGCAGAGGTAGACGCGGACATTGTATCGCGCTTAACGGCAGGCGATATTCATCCCACTGGGCCGTTGTATGGCAAGGTGGGTAAGTTGGGGGTGGGCGCAGTGGTGGCGGAGCTTGAAGAGCAAGTTTATACCGGCTTTTCTGATTTATGCGCAGGTTTGATGAAGAACAATCTGACGATGGAGCGCCGCGCATTACGTGTTGTACCTAAAGATTTACAGTGGCAGAAATTGGAGGACGGCTCGCTGTCGCTCGCATTTTCATTGCCTAGGGGCTGTTTCGCCACGGCGCTTGTGCGAGAATTGATCAATTACTAAGGGCTTGATCAGCCTTGAAGTTTACTGAGACGACACGGTGACAATTTTAAATTTGCAAGGCATAGGGATGACGTCCCAGCGGACGAGAGATCGTTTGATCGAACGTTTGACTGAACAGGGAATCACCGATAAAGCGGTGCTGAACGTTATTAGAGGCACGCCGCGACATATTTTTCTTGATGAAGCGCTGTCACATCGCGCTTATGAGGATAGTTCGCTGCCAATTGGTTTTCAGCAAACGCTATCGCAACCCTATATTGTTGCTCGTATGACCGAACTGCTATTGGCAAATGGGCCTCGTACGCGAGTATTGGAAGTCGGTACCGGATCAGGCTATCAAACGGCGATTTTAGCGCAGATGGTTGAGCGTGTGTTTAGCGTTGAACGGATTCGTCCCCTGCAAGAAAAAGCGCGCCAGCGTCTTCGGCAACTGGGTTTGCATAATGTGCATTTACGACATGCGGATGGCGGCATGGGTTGGAAAGAGCGTGGGCCATTTGACGCCATTTTATCCGCCGCTGCGCCAGAAGTTGTCCCCGCTGAATTATTAGAGCAGCTTGCTGTCGGTGGACGCCTTGTTATTCCCGTTGGGCCAGTCGGTAAGCAGCAGTCCCTCTATGTTTACGACAAGACTGACGAAGGCATTCAAGAGCAGCTCATCGAACCTGTTTTATTCGTGCCGATGGTCGCTGGTGTCATAGTCGCTTAAAAACACACTATTAAGAGCGCCGAAAAGGTAATGGGAATAGTAATGAAGGGGTTTTCTCCGGCGGTATTTGTTCGTGGTATGGCCATGGGCGCAGCAGATGTAGTACCTGGCGTGTCTGGTGGCACGGTCGCTTTTATTACCGGTATTTACGACGAGTTAATAGAAAGTCTTAAGTCAGTGAATTTACAGGCGCTGAAAACGCTCACTAAATCAGGGCCTGCCGCCTTTTGGCAATACATTAATGGCTGGTTCTTGTTGAGTTTAATGTCAGGGGTGGTTGTCAGTGTTTTGTCGCTCGCTCGTATAATTTCTTATGGTTTACAAGAATACCCACTGCCACTGGCGGCCTTGTTTTTTGGCTTGATACTGGCGTCTGCCCTGATTGTTTTTCGGCAAATCCCGCAGAGTAGACGTCAGTTGGTTTGGCTGATATTTGGCGTTGTCTTCGCTGTGGCGATAGGCGAATTGCGTCCCGCAGAGCTCAGCGCTACACCGCTTACTCTATTTTTGTCGGGTGCATTAGCGATATGCGCAATGATATTGCCGGGTATATCCGGCAGTTTTATATTGCTACTGCTGGGGATGTATAAACCGGTGATTGATGCGGTCAAACATATTGAGCTTGTATCGCTCTTATGTTTTGTGGCGGGTTGTGGTGTTGGATTAATGTTGTTTGTTCGAGTGTTGTCTTGGTTGATGCATCATCATCGGCCGCCTTTACTGGCGGTATTGACAGGTATTTTGCTGGGATCACTGACGATTATTTGGCCGTGGAAGTTTGACGCTCATGGCCATTTATTGTCTGAATCATTGGCGCCAGGGTGGCAGAATGTGATGCCCTGGGAATATGCTCAGCAAGCCGATTCTCAGTTACTGTTGTCTTTAATAATAGCAGCGTTGGGTGTGTTGTTAGTATTGTTGCTTGAGCGAATGGCTAAGACTTAGACCGGCTCTGATGAAATTAGTGACACCGTTTGGGTATAGACGAATTAGTCAAAGATACCCTGATGTTTTTAAGAATGTTTTTTTCTATTGCTAGCTTTTTAAAGTACATATAGTAATTAGAATGAGCTTAGTAGTTGCGGTGATTTTGATAGTTTTTGTATCGATGATGTAAGTTAAATATAACTTCTTTAGCAAAAAAGGCTTGTTTTTGTGCTTATCGGAATGCTGACATGAAGGCGACGCTGAAACGACTGTTCAGTATTGTTGTCTTTGCTATTAGCTTTTCAGCATGTACCACAAGTGGTGGCTCTGCGCCTGTTTCTGATCGTTATAATCCATCTGAAAGTCCACCTTCGTATTATGTCGTCAGTGCCGGAGATACGCTTTTTTCTATTGCGTGGCGTTATGGCTTCAATGTTAAAGGGTTAGCGACCGCTAACAGTTTGGCAGCCCCTTATACCATTTACCCAGGGCAGGCACTGGTACTGCAAGAGAGCACTCGCGCTATTGCGTCCGTATCTAAACCCGCTGCTACCGTGCATAAACCTTCGCGTAGCTCCTCAGGCAAGAGCGTTAAAAATGCTGCTGCGTCGGTTAATGCGCCCAAGCCCGCTGTGAAGCCGTTGCCCAGTGTTTCAAATTCAGCTGGCGTATGGCGCTGGCCGGTAGAGGGCCCTTTAGTGCGGCGCTTTGTTGCCACCGGTCAAGCTCATAAAGGTATTGATATTAAAGGTAAAATGGGTGAGCCTGTACGTGCGTCAAAGGCTGGCGTAGTGGTGTATTCAGGAAGCGGCTTAGTAGGTTATGGAAATTTACTAATTCTTAAACACTCGGATCGCTACTTAAGCGCCTACGGGCACAACAGACGATTACTGGTTAAGGAGGGAGATAGCGTAAAGGCGGGCACGGTTATCGCAGAGCTAGGTGACAGCGGTACCGATTCGCCTAAGGTACATTTTGAAGTTCGTATAGACGGAAAACCGGTTGATCCTTTAAGGCTGCTTCCTCGGCGCTGAACGCCATTACGATCAGGAGATTGTCTAAAGTATCNCCCAAGTCGAGCAATAAAACGAAAATAAGGATTCGACGATGCGGGTATATGAAGAAAGTAATAATTATCGTTCAACTGTAGTTCAAGTTCATGCAGATGAGCATCGTGAGAACGATGAACACAATGCTGAACGTCCTCGTAAACTAGCCAAGCCTATTAGAACAACAGGCTCTCGACGGCAGGGCAGTGATCTCGATGCAACCCAGATGTACTTGAGCGAAATTGGTTTTTCGCCGTTATTAAGTGCAGAGGAAGAGGTCCATTTTGCTCGTCTTGCTCGAAAAGGCGATGAGGCAGGGCGAAAGCGCATGATTGAAAGCAATCTGCGCTTGGTTGTTAAAATTTCCCGACGTTATTTAAACCGTGGTTTGAGTCTTCTTGATTTAGTCGAAGAGGGCAATCTTGGTCTGATTCGCGCGGTAGAGAAGTTTGATCCTGAGCGTGGTTTTCGTTTTTCTACCTATGCTACATGGTGGATTAGGCAGACTATCGAACGGGCGATCATGAACCAAACTCGTACGATCCGCTTACCCATTCATGTGGTGAAAGAGTTAAATAGTTATTTGCGGGCAGAGCGTGAGCTGACTCAAAAACTCGATCACATGCCATCGCCAGAAGAAATGGCTGTCGCGCTAGATCGTCCAGTATCCGAGGCGAAGCGATTATGTGGTCTTAAAGATAGGGTGGCGTCGGTAGATGTGCCGCTTGCACAGGATTCTGATCAGGTTTTACTAGATACCATCGCCGACACTCAGGCCTTGAACCCTAGTGACATACTGCAGAACGAAGATTTATCCAGCAGTATTGATGAGTGGCTAGATGAGCTGAGTGTGAAACAGAGAGAGGTAGTGGTGCGCCGCTTTGGCTTGCGTGGCCATGAGTCGGCAACCTTAGAAGAGGTTGGTCGTGAAATAGGCTTGACTCGCGAGCGAGTTCGGCAAATTCAGGTTGAGGCTTTAAAGAGTATGCGGGTTTTATTTGAAGCGAATGGCTTAAGTGCCGCAGCCTTATTTTCCGAAGACTTTAATTAGGGGTGATATATAGTCGTAAAAAAGCCCGCAAATGCGGGCTTTTTTACGACTATAACTTCATTTTTAGAAGTTTAGCGCTCTAGATACTGTAGTTTATTCGGCTTTCCAGCCCATTCTTCAGCATCGGCAGGGCCATCTTTCATCTCTGTGATATTGGGCCACACTTCTGCGAGCTCTGCATTTAATTCAAGGAATACTTGCTGGTCATCTGGCAGCTCATCTTCCGAGAATATTGCATTTACTGGGCATTCTGGCTCGCACAAGGCGCAGTCAATACACTCATCAGGATGGATAACAAGGAAGTTCGGACCTTCGTAAAAACAGTCTACCGGACAAACCTCAACACAATCTGTATGTTTGCACTTGATGCAATCTTCGCCTACAACAAAAGTCATTTCTGGTCAGCCCCTTTTAATCCTGACTTGGGTGGTAATTCTTTGAGGGGCGTATTGTAACACCAGTGAAAAAAATCGGTATAGCCTTAGTCTTAACAATAATTTAGCTGTCAGTAGCTTTTCCTCATGTTCGAGGTTGTTATTACGCATTAGATGGGGCAGTGCTCTGCTCATAGTGCATGAGATACAACTCCTGTCCGTACTTCTACGAATACACTTAGATGGTGCGTAAAGTTCTACTAGCTAGGGCATATTTAAACTAGATATTTCTCTTCACCCATCCCGTGTCGCCAGTAGCGGGGAAAATAAAAGGGCTTCCTGCATGGCTACTATTCTCGCAGTTGATGATTCGCCTTCTATTCGCCAGCTTGTTGCGATGACCTTAGAGGGCGGCGGTCACACGGTGAAGTTGGCCGAAAATGGTATAGGGGCGCTAGATATTGCAAAGCAGTGCACGGCTGATTTGGTAATTACGGATGTTCATATGCCCAATATGGATGGTATTACTTTGACAAGTGAGTTGCGCGGCATACCGGAGTATCGATACAAGCCGATTTTGATACTAACGACCGAGTCGTCACCGGAGTTTAAGGCGAGAGGTAAGGCCGCTGGTGCTACGGGATGGATTGTAAAACCGTTCGACCCCAGTGCTTTGCTGTCGTTACTAGATAAAGTTTTGTGAGTTGAGGAACTGATATGTCTGACGATATGGATATGAGTGAAATTCATGACATCTTCTATGAGGAAAGTTATGAAGGGCTCGATGTCATGGAGTCTGGGCTGTTGGGGCTCGGCATTGGTCAGCCAGATTTAGAGATTGTTAATAATATCTTCCGTGCAGCCCACTCCATTAAGGGCGGCGCAGCTACTTTCGGCTTTCTGCCGATATCGAAATTTACACATGGCGTCGAAACCTTATTAGACCAAATACGGGCTCAGGAACGCAGTGTAAGCGAAGATGTTATCGAGGTTTTACTTGAGTCCGTAGACAGTATTAGGTGCATGCTGGATATGTTCAAAGCTGGCAATACGCCGGATGAAGCGAGTTCAATTGAGCTTAAGCAGCGTATAGATACTATTTTAGCGCTGCCGTCAGGTGTGGCGATGATTTCTGCAAGTGACGGCGAAGTAAGCGAGCTTGCGGAGACAAAGCAATGGACAATTCAATTTTTTCCCTCAGTTGATATCTTAAAAACAGGGAATGAGCCGCTTCGTATCTTTAACGAATTGCGGGCCTTGGGTGAGCTGAAAATAGTATCCGATATATCCAAATTACCAGACATTCGCAATATGGAGGCGGATAGCTGCTATACACATTGGATTCTAATTTTAGATACCGATGCCGAGCGTAAACGCATTGAAGAAGTGTTTGATTGGGTGAGTGATCAAGCCGACATAATCATCGAGTGCAAAGAGTCTGGCATTGCCAACTCCCAAGCCCAAGCAGCGCCGGTTGCAGCTGCATTGGGCTTACCTAGCAGTGAAGCGGAGTCCGGCGTCACCGCTGGAGTTTCATCCAGCAACGGAAAAAAAACCTCATCTACTAAGGAATCAGGCTCCATTCGAGTAAGTATCGATAAAATTGATGCGCTACTTAATCTTGTGGGTGAGCTGGTCATCACCCAGTCAATGTTGGCGCGTCATGCCGACGGAGCGGTCGCGGGCAACGAGGCACAGGGCTTAAAAGATGGGCTTTTGGTGCTTGAACGTCACACGAGAGAGTTACAAGAGAGCGCCATGCAGATTCGCATGTTGCCGATTGGTGCGAGTTTTAGTCGCTTTAAGCGTCTGGTGCGTGACCTGTCCCAGAAGACAGGTAAAAAAGTCGAATTAAAATTGTCAGGCGAAAATACCGAGCTAGATAAAACTGTATTAGAAAAAATGAGCGATCCACTTGTTCACCTAGTGAGAAACTCATTGGATCACGGTATTGAAAAGCCGGAAGATCGCCTAGCAGCAGGAAAGCCCGAGACCGGCACTCTGCATCTAAGTGCCTACCACGAAGGCGGCAATATCGTTATCCAGGTAGACGACGATGGTGCAGGCCTAAATCGGCAACGGATATTAGCAAAGGCGATCGAGAAAGGTATCGTCAGTCCCTCTGAGCAGCTTTCCGATGATCAAATTAACAACTTAATCTTCCAAGCAGGATTTTCCACCGCCGAAGCCGTCAGCGATCTTTCTGGTCGCGGTGTTGGGATGGATGTTGTGCGGCGTAATATTAATGATCTAGGTGGCCGCATAGAAGTGAGCTCACGAGAAGGGGTGGGTTCACGTTTCAAAATTCGGCTGCCGCTTACCTTGGCGATACTCGACGGCCAATTGGTGAAGTTGGGTAGCGACGTTTATATATTCTCACTCTTATCGATTGTAGAAACGGTGCTTGTGTCGCCGGGTGAAGTCCGAAAAGTGGTTGGCAATGGCAATGTGTATCGCCTGCGGGATGACTATATTCCGGTCGTGCGCCTAAGGGATGCGTTTAAATTGCGTTGCAATGATTCAATCAAGACCTATTTAGAGCGCGATGGCGAGTTGCTTGTGGTGGTTGAAAGCGACGGTCAGCGGATTGGCTTATTTGTCGATGAATTACTCGATCAGCAGCAAGTTGTAATTAAAAGCCTTGAGGAAAACTATAAGCCGGTGGCTGGCCTTGCTGGGGCGACGATTTTGGGTGACGGCAATGTCGCAATGATAATCGATGTACCGAGTTTGATAAAAACATTAGATATCGCAGCAATCACCTCAAAAATTGAAGATTTCGCTGCCTAATATAAAGAGGAGAATACTATGTCTCACGCGGACATTATGGCTGGAAGCAATGCAGAGGCCGACAGCAAGCAATATCTGACTTTTTATCTTAACGGTGAGGAGTATGGTGTAGAGATTTTGCGTGTTCAGGGTATACAGGGCTGGGACACCGTTACTCCTATTCCTCACTCTCCGGAATATATTCTCGGTGTGATGAATTTACGCGGTGCTATTGTTCCCATAATTGACCTGCGCAAGCGCTTTAATATGCCAGATATGGATATTGGTAAGACGACGGTGATCATCGTTGTTAAAACCCACAATGACGACGAATCGCGCACCATTGGTATGGTGACCGATGCTGTATCCGAAGTGTATAGCATTGATGAAAACGCGCTTCAGCCGCTGCCAGATTTTGGCGGTTCGGTAAGTAGTGAGTTTGTGAAGGGCCTGTCTACCATTGAAGATAAAATGCTCATTTTGCTCGACATAGATAGGCTTCTCGATATTCGTGACAAGCTTGCTCCCAACTCCCAATCTAGTGCAGCGTGAGATCTTATGAGTGACGAATTTATTATTTTACTGAATGATCCCGAGCCGGATAAAACCTGTGACAAAGGCGGGGAGAAAGAGGAGTTTACTATACTTCTTGATCCTCCTAAATCATCTGAGAAAGATGATGGCTTTGTTATCTTGCTAGGTGACAACGAAGCGCGGGATACGGATGACAGTAAGGGCAAGCAAAAACTGAGTTTGGGTGAAAAAGCAGGGGTAGACTCAGCTGCAGATTTACACAAAAAATTAGTGGCGGCCTTAGATGGCGGGGAAGATATAGGTATTGATGCCAGTTTAGTTAGCGTGATTGACACCCCGGCTTTGCAATTATTAATTTCGGCTCAGGAAGCTGCGGCGATTGCGGAACAAAAATTTTTAATTCAAAAGCCTAGCAATGCCTTTAAAGAGGCGGCAAGAAACCTAGATTATGAACGAATACTGCGAAGCTCATATAGTGTATGACTTGGTCGTAAGAATGATTCCCTTTAGGCTGCGTTGATAAATGAATTTTACTGTAAGAGGAGCACTATGTCGGGTTTAGTACACTTGACCTTGTGAGGTGAAAAATGTCGGAAAGTCATGATCAACTATTGATAGCTACTTCTTCAGTGCATTTGGCGCGCCTGCAGTTGGCAGATGCCCTGTCTGAGTCTGGAACCGACACAGACGCTATTTTGTGTACGCTTTCTCAAATGCAGAAAGCACTGCAAGCAAACGAGAAGGGTCGATCGCAGCAGTTGTTGAACCATTTGATTAGAGATTTTCAGTACTTGGATCGCTTGAATCAACGAGTAGAACACGTTGTTAATTTTTTAGCAGATATAGAGCGCAGAACAAGTAATACAATAAGTAGTGAAACAGATAAGCAGCTTGCTGTGCCCAACCTAGAATGCAGTACCGAACGCGAACGCACACTTAATCAACGCTTTCGTTCAGCCAATAATGTCACTTTATTCTAATGATATGTGAATCTATTAGGATGTTATTCTTTGACGGCGATTGATGAAATTCATAAACATTGGGACCCTGTCATTGGGGCTTACACCGCACGAGTACTGCCTGGCCAATATTATGTTAGCGCAGGTGGTGACGAGTGTATCGGCACCGTTTTAGGATCATGCGTTGCGGCCTGCGTGCGGGACTCTCGATTAAATATAGGCGGTTTAAATCATTTTATGCTCCCGGGTGACGAAGGGGGTGGCAGTGGCTTATCCCTTAACCGATTTGGTGCGTTTGCGATGGAGAACCTTATCAACGATATTATAAAGTTGGGGGGCAGTAAGACACGCTTGGAAATTAAATTGTTTGGCGGCGGGAAAATCATGCGAGGACTTAGTGATATCGGGCAAAAAAACATCGATTTCGTTAAGTCTTTCCTTAGTTTAGAAGGGTATCAAATTGCTGCTGAAGACTTGGGCGGCGAGTTTTCGAGAAAGATTCTTTATTTTCCCGCAACGGGAAAGGTAAAGGTAAAACGCCTGCGCTCAGTTCACGCAGCAACCGTTGCTCAGCAAGAAGCCAGCTATGAGAGCAAAATGCGTAATAGTGCTGCTGGCAGTATCGAGTTATTTGATTAGTGTCGGCTAATGCTTTTGGCTACTAAGCTAATAGCGCTGTATATCACTCATTAAACAAACTACTTAGAGATTGTATTTCGCTTCGTGCAGAAGCGATCACTTCTTGTATTAATTCAGTATTCAGCCCTAACTCATCATATACCTTGCGGTTTATTGCAGGTGCATCCTCAATGTCATCGGAATCCAGTTCAATCAGCACGGATAGTGAATTGGCGACATGAATGATTTTTGTGAGCATGTGAGTGCCGACCTCGCTAGAGGGTGTGTGATGATGCAGAATACAGTCAATTAAACTATCAGGTAAGCTCCAATCTTTAGCCAAAGCGCCACCTACGTCCGCGTGTGAAAAGCCCAGTAGCCTCGTTTCAATTTCAAATAACTCTTCATGATTGGTGGGCAGCAGTGAAGTTTGCAGGCAAGCAGTAGATTCTTCTGGCAGCTGGCTAAACAGTATGAGTTCGCCAATATCATGTAATAGGCCGCCGGTAAATGCGGTGTCAGGAGCTGAAATAGATAAGGTCTTGGCTAGTATCTTTGCTAATACCGCACAGCTAATACTGTGCTGCCAAAAGTCGGTGATATTCCATAAGTCATTGTGAAGTTTGCTGAAGCTGCGAGCCGCATCAACGGCGGTAACGATTTCACCGACCTGCTTTTGTCCTAATTTAGAGACAGCCTTTGTAATCGAACTGATTTCAATGCCGGTATTGAGTGCGGCGCTATTGCTGGTTCTGATCACCGCTAAGGCAAGGGCCGGATCTAATTCTATTAATCGTACAATATCAGCCATCGTGGACTCGTCGTCATTTATTACCCGCTGTATTTCAAGTGCAGCCTTGGGATAACTGATGAGGATACTCGTTTTAGCAATAATGACATTAACGTCGTTCTGGCTCACGGCTATACCTCGGTCCAATGTGGTGTGACGGTTAGAGCTATGGGTAGTTTAATGATATTAGCGAAAGTGGCGCGACTAATCCTATAGGTAAGATCACTAACTACGACTTTAAGTTGCACTGTGCTGTAATTATCTGGCGGTGATTTTTTATTCTTAATATGGATTATGTTGTAGGGCAAAACTATGAAAATAATGGTCGTGGACGATAGTACTGCAATGCGAAATATGGTGATTCGTACAATTCGTCAAGCGGGTTTTGATACTGGTGACGTCGTGCAGGCTGAGAATGGTCTAGTGGCCCTCGATAAAATCCGCAAAGATATGCCAGATCTTATACTTGCAGATTGGAATATGCCAGAAATGACGGGTATCGAATTGCTGCAAGCCATGAATGATGAAGGTTTAAAAACAAAATTTGGATTTATAACAACAGAGGCTACCGCTGTAATGCGAGAGCAGGCGACGGCTGGGGGGGCTCGATTTCTAATATCTAAACCTTTCTCGGTCGAAAGCTTTGAAAAAGTCCTTGGCGCCGTCATGTAGTCATAGTAGTCCCGCCTGATTTGGAGTTAGTGTGATGAAATACCTTAAGCCATCGGCCGACCATGTGTCTGAAATGTTAGGCATGTTATATGACGGTGATGTCGATCCCGTTGAAGTAAACGATGTTGGTGATGCCGCTTATGCAGCGATATTTGTTAACCCTGAAGGAGAGGTCGTAGCGGCCTGCCTTAGCGATGCTGGTATGACTATATTTTCTGGTGCAGCGCTAAGTATGCTGCCACCAGGCGGTGCCAAAGATATGGTGTCAGACAAAGAGTTTACGAAAAGTGTATTAGATAATTTTTACGAAGTAATGAATATCTGTAGCCGTTTGCTTATGTCGAATAGCACACCACACCTTAAATTGGCAGAGCTTATACCTATGTCGACTGCTGCTCAAAGTTTGGAATCTCTGAGTAATGCGGTATCGATATGCTATGAGTTGGGTGTTCCAAAGTATGGGAAAGGTCGAGTCCAATTTTTTGTTAGCTAAATGTTTAATCATATTTTTGTATTATGTAACGGTATTAGTCTATGAATATGATTAGCAGCAATCCGAACGAAGATTTTCAGTATGGGTATTCTGACAAAGAATTTTCTCGGATTATTGAGCTGGTTAATCAATGGACTGGTATCCATTTAAGCCGCGAGAAGAAGCCACTTACATATAGTCGTTATTCGAAGATAATAAGACGGCGTCGGCTTCAGGGGTTCTCTGATTATATTGCCTTAGTAGAGGCAGGTGATGACGAGGTTACTCGAGAGTTCATTAATTCGATTACTACTAATTTCACAAGTTTCTATCGTGAAGATCATCATTTCACATTCCTTCAAAATTACCTTTTGTCACCAACGAATAAACGCCTTGTGAAAATTTGGTCGGCAGGTTGTTCCACAGGAGAAGAGCCTTATACGATCGCGATGACTATTAAAGAGGCTCAGACGAAAAATGGTGGCGTAGAAGCGCACTTGCTTGCGACTGACTTAGATCGCGATGTACTCGCTAGGGCTGAGGCGGGAGTGTACACCGCTGATCGAATCGAAGGTTTAACGAAAGAGCGAAAGACAAATTTCTTTTTAAAAGGCTGTAGGAATAAGGTAGGTATGGTCCGAGTAAAGCCCGAGGTCCGAAACCTAATTGACTTTGCCCAGTTGAATCTTATGGATAACTGGAGTCTACCGCACAATATGGACATTATTTTTTGTCGTAATGTGATGATTTATTTTAATAAAACGACACAAAAGATGCTCATTGATAAATTTGCGAAGGTTCAAAGTGTTGGCTCTAAGTTGGTGATAGGGCATTCAGAGAATATTGGTGTTGAAAATTCTCAATACAAATTAATTGGTAAGACGATATATGAAAGAGTTTGAGTTCGTATCTTATGTTGTTAAGGGGGCGTAATGACGGCAGCTAAGCGGAAATCTCCAGTGAGAAATGCAGCTGCGGAACTAACAGGTTTACGTTCTGCTTTTGATAAATTCCTAACACCAATCGCGCTATTGGATTCAGAGTTTTTCGTCGTTTATGCGAATTCTGAAGCTGTTAGCTTAGGAGCTGAGTTAGGACGTGTGCTTGACGGTGGAAGTACAGAACGAATTATCTTTGATAAGCGCAAAGAGGCTGAAGCAGCAAAGTCTGATCACAGCCCATTATCTGAAGCGGATGCGTTTCCAAACACTCGCTATCTTACTAATGATGGTAGGTATTACGTGTTAACACTGTCTACGTACTCTGGTGCGAATGGCCATTCCGGCTATATTGCTGAGTGGGCTGATGAGACAAAGAAGGTTTGCGCCGAAATGGATGCAGGCCATTTGCAGGGCGTTTTAGATAAGGCAACAACTGCAATTCTATTACTGGATTTAGATTTTAATGTCACTTATGCCAATCCGGCAATTGCAAAATTATTTGCTGATAAAGAATCTGAGATAAAGTCTAGCTACCCAAGCTTCAATGTCGATCAATTAAATCAAGGGCAGTGCATAATTTTAAATGCCTTAAGCGATCAGCAGCGAGCCTTGATATCAGATGTTGATAATTTACCTCTCGCAATAGATTTAGTTGTAGGCGAGCTTGTATTTAGTCTTAATGTGACGGCGCAGTTAGACTCGCGCGGTAGTCATCGGGGCTATACCTTTGAATGGAGTGATACGACAGCACAGCGCCTTGAACAGCTAGAAGTTGCAAGAATGAAGGCGGGTGTTGATGGGGCAGAGGCAAATTTGATGATGTGTGATTCTGATTTGCGCATCACTTATGCAAACCCCGCCGTTGTCGCGATGTTTAAATATCGCGAGGATATCTTACGTCGTCATTTTCCCGCGTTTGACGTTAATAACCTAGTTGGCCAGTCTATTGACCAATTCCACAAAAATCCCAGTCATCAGCGTCATATTTTATCGAATATAGCCGCATTGCCAGCGAAAGCGGAGATCAAGCTTGGTGATTTAGAGTTTGAAGTAAATGCGACGGCGGTGCTCGATGCAGATGGCTGCTATATGGGAAATATGGTGGAGTGGAAGGATATAACCGAGCAAAAAGATGCCGAACGAAAAATTGCCGATATTATTTCCGCTGCGGTTGATGGTCGGCTAGATCAACGGCTTGATAGCGATAAGTACGAAGGATTTATGAAACGGCTTAGTCAGGCCGTAAACGGTTTGATGGATGCCATTGTTGCTGAACAAAATTTTGCAGAAGAGCAGATCAAGCAACTTATTAATGGTGCCATTGCCGGAGATTTGGCTAAACGTATAGATAATGCAAATACCTCTGGTTTTCTTCATCGAGTTTCAGATGGCTTAAATTCTCTGATGGACGCAATTGCTAACCCTTTAGAAGAAAGTGTGCGAGTGATGTCGAGCTTAGCCGAAGGGGATTTGTCAGAGGTCATGAGCGGCGAGTATCAGGGTCAGTTTGAAACAATGCAGAATGCTGTGAATACCTCGATTACTAATTTGCGCGGCATGGTTGATCAGATACGAGATGCAGCGACAAGTATTCGCAATTCTTCATCAGAGATTGCCCAGGGTAATCTCGATTTGTCGAATCGAACTGAAAATCAGGCCGCTTCATTGGAGAAAACGTCAGCAAGCGTGGTTCAGTTTACTGCGACGGTTAAGCAAAATGCTGACAATGCAGCTAAGGCAAATAATCTAGCCAGTAGCGCCCGTAGTGAGGCGGAGTTAGGCGGCAAAGTTGTCGGTGAGGCGGTTAGTGCGATGCGCGAAATTAATGCCTCGTCTAAGCGTATAGCAGACATTATTGGTGTAATTGATGAAATTGCTTTTCAGACAAATTTGCTTGCATTGAATGCTGCGGTGGAAGCCGCGAGAGCGGGTGAGCAGGGTCGAGGTTTTGCGGTTGTTGCATCTGAGGTTAGGAACTTGGCGCAGCGCAGTGCCGAGGCGGCTAAAGAAATTAAGGTGTTGATTAAAGATAGTGTTAGTAAAGTTTCCGAAGGCTCCAAACTCATAGATGAGTCCGGTACACGTTTAGATGGGATTATGTCTAGTGTAAATCGGGTGTCCGATATTATCGGTGAGATTGCGATGTCGAGTCAGGAGCAATCGTTGGATATCGAGCAAGTTAGTAAAGCCGTCCGCGATATGGACCGTGTGACTCAGGAAAATGCAGCTTTAGTCGAGCAGGCTGCGGCAGCAAGTCAATCGATGGACGATCAATCTCAAGTATTAACGCAGCGGATTACGTTTTTTAAAACTGAGGGTGACAAGCAAGCCTTGCATAGTCGTCGTACTCCGCAGCGAGGTCGAGTGCGGGAATCTGGAGATGCATTAACGCGTCCAGTTTCTACACGACGTCCTTCCGCAGCCAGACCTATTACGCGACATAAAGCAGAAATAGCTGATGAAAAAAGAGCGCCGATAATTCGGACGGGGCCAGCCAGTGCACCATCACCTACTGCACGGCCGCGGCCAGAACGGGCGATGGGTAGACAGGTTCCGTTATCGCGTCCTACCTCTACTGTGTTACCCACAAAGTCGGCGACTGTGGCACGGCCTAGGCCCGAACGAGAAGAAAAAGTAGGCGCTTCGGTAGCGGTCAAATCATCCATTTCACGTAGTTCCGCCTCTGGCTTGTCTGAGGCTGTCGCGATGGGTTCTAGCGCGGTTAAGCTCGTTCCTGCGTCGTCTCAAGATGAAGATGACTGGATCGAATTCTAGCCTAGGGGTATTGATGTCTGGAGTATCACTTACATTGGTATTTACAGAATGATGATAGAAAATAATATTATTCGCGTTGTGGTTGTTGATGACTCGGCGCTAATGAGACGAGTATTATCTGATATTCTTAATAGCGATACAAATATTAAGGTGGTAGCGACAGCAAGAGATCCATTTGACGCCCGCGAAAAAATTAAATTACATAATCCCGACGTAATTACACTTGATGTCGAAATGCCGCGTATGGATGGCTTGCAATTTTTAAAAAACTTGATGCGCTTGCGTCCGATGCCCGTTGTCATGGTGTCTTCTTTAACGACGCGACACGCCAGTGTTACCTTAGAAGCAATACAGATGGGTGCTTTTGATTTTGTCGCCAAACCAGAAATTGATATTGCGAGGGGACTCGCTGATTCCGGTCGGGATATCATCGAAAAAGTTAAAGCGGCTGCCCAGGCAAACGTCACCCATTTAGCTACTTTGGCCCAGGCACGAATTCCGCTTGCGACGCCCAAGATTAGTAGTTATCGAACAACGGATCAGCTCATAGCGATTGGTGCGTCTACCGGAGGTACCGAGGCAATACGCGTGGTCTTGCAAGGTATGCCAGCAGACTCTCCGGGTATTGTCATCGTTCAGCATATTCCAGGCATGTTCAGTAGCTCATTCGCAGAGCGCTTAAACTCCCTGTGCGGCGTCACTGTAAAGGAGGCTGAGGATGGCGATAGAATTTTAAGTGGTCACGCTTATATTGCGCCGGGAGAAAAGCATCTCAGTGTCGTGCGTGACGGTGCTCAGTATCGTTGTCGGGTGTCTGATGAAGACCCTGTCAATCGACATCGCCCTTCGGTAGATGTGTTATTTCATTCTGTAGCGAAGGCGGCGGGGAGAAACGCGACCGGTGTTATATTAACTGGTATGGGGAAAGATGGGGCGATTGGTATGAAGGCGATGCATGATAAAGGTGCATACACTATTGCCCAGTCTGAGCGGTCATCGGTGGTGTGGGGTATGCCTGGTTCTGCCGTGCGTTTAGAGGCCGTTGATCGTGTAGTGGAGCTTGTTGATATAGCCGAATTGCTCGCAAACAGTACAGCTCACGCCTAAGTTTTTTGTTTAATTGTAGTGCCTCAACTATCTATCTTGTTTTTTTGAGCGAACTGTTGTGCTCAATCTCGCATAGCCTCACGCCTGCCTGACTTAACAATATTAATTGCCTTTTCTAGCGCGGTGTCTATACCGCGCAGTGCGGATTGATACTCCTCTGGGGAGAGGTTAATGCGCATATCCATTGTGCTTTTAACATACTGGGGCCTAAGTTGATTTAAAGTTAGGCAGATTACATCTTGAAGGTGTTCATCGCTCATGGACTTTTCTAGTTGTCTTTTAGTTATCGCATCTTCTAATAATATTTCGGAAAAATTGGTGATTCTGTCAGATATAAGCACGGTGAGTCCCTATAAAAATACCTTATTTTCTTGACGGTACGCTGCCTAGTGCGTGCATAAAATAAGGGCTTACCGAAGAGGCGTTATTTAAACGCTAAATTTTTTAAAGAAGTGTATTTCTAGAAATGTAAATGGATGTTGCTTGATGTGGCTTTTAATATCTAATACCGCTTATGCGTATTTTCCACAGTTTCATATATTGCGCTGACATGCAAAATAGGAAGTCAATAATTCTGTCACTTGCGTCGTTAACGCAATGGCCTGTCCCCGTCCGAAAGGCGAGCAAGGAGTTTTAAATGGCGACCAGAGCTAAGAGCGCAACCTCAACTGCAAAGAGCCGGGCGGTAAGTGCGGCGCCAACGAGGGCTAGAAGCGCCAACACCGTTGAGTGTAGCCAAATACTTAAAGCAATAGGTGAGTCGCAGGCGATAATTGAATTTAATTTAGATGGCACGATACTCACCGCAAATCAAAATTTTCTAGATGTTATGAAGTATGGGGAATCCGAATTAAAAGGACTTCACCACCGTATTTTCGTATCCGAAGAATATGCTGGCTCGTCAAAATATATGGATTTTTGGGAATCACTAGCTCGCGGTGAGTCTCAGTCGGGGGAGTTTGAGCGGTTTGATAAAAGTGGCAATGTAGTCTGGATTCAAGCGTCGTATAACCCCGTTTTTAATAAAGCGGGAAAACCTGTCCGCGTAATCAAAGTGGCCAGCGATATTACTCAGAATAAACTACTTAATGCCGATTTTGAGGGGCAAATTCGCGCGATTGGAAAAAACCAAGCGGTGATTCATTTCAGCCCCGATGGCAAAATTCTCCATGCTAATGATAATTTTGTTAATGCATTGGGTTATTCTCTAGATGAAATTCGTGGCAATCATCACTCCATGTTTGTGCCTTTAGACGAGCGATCTTCTGAGTTGTATCGACTTTTTTGGCAGCAGTTAGCTGAAGGCCAAGCGCATGTGGGTGAATTCAGGCNAATTAAAAAGGATGGTTCGGATATCTGGATTCAGGCATCGTATACACCGATAAAAGATTTATCTGGCCGCGTTATTAAAGTGGTTAAATACGCTAGCGATATAACCGAACAGAAACTTGCTAACGCAGATTTTAAAGGCCAGATAGATGGGATTAGCGCAACGCAAGCGGTGATATCGTTTAAGCCCGATGGCACTATTTTACATGCCAATAATAATTTTCTTTCCGCCTTGGGTTACAAGCTCGAGGAAGTACAAAATCAGCATCACCGTATGTTTGTTGATCTTAGCTACGGACGCTCAGCCGAGTATGACGCCTTTTGGGATCGCTTAGCGCATGGCGAGGCGCAAATTGGTGAGTTTCGGCGAATCCGCAAAGACGGAAAAGATATCTGGATTCAAGCCTCGTACACTCCTATTAAAGATATGAGTGGTAAGGTATTCAAGGTGGTTAAATACGCTACAGATGTTACGGAACAGAAATTACGTAATGCAGATTTCGAAGGGCAGATTGCAGGTATTCGGTCTTCGCAAGCAGTTATCCAGTTTGAAGTTGATGGCACAATTATAGAGGCAAATGATAATTTCCTTAATGCTCTGCAATATCGCCGTGAAGAAATTGAGGGGCAGCATCATAGTAAATTTGTCGATCCTCAATATGCACAGTCGCCAGAGTATCGCGATTTTTGGGTGGCCCTTGCTCGAGGCGAAGCACAGGTCGGCGAGTTTAGACGAATTAAACGTGATGGCTCAGACATTTGGATTCAGGCTTCGTATACGCCAGTAAAGGACGCTAACGGCCGAGTATTCAAAGTCGTTAAGTACGCCAGCGATATTACTGAGCAGAAGCAGACCGTTGTTGAGGTGGGTAAACTAATTGACGCCGCGAAGCGTGGCGAGCTAGATGATCGTGCGTCGGTGGAGGGCACTAGCGGCGACAGTCGCATTTTGCGAGAAAATATTAATGCGATGCTCGACGCGATTACCGCTCCCATAAATGAAGTAGCTGAGGTAATGCAGGCGGTAGCAGAAAAGGATTTAACCTACTACGTTCAAGGCGAGTACCACGGTAAATTTGAGGAGCTTCAAAATAATACTAATTCGGCAATCGGCCAGTTAGCTGATTTTATGGCGCTTGTTATGAACTCGTCGGGCGAGGTGTCGTCAGCGTCAGCGCTGATAGCCTCTAGTAGTCATTCAGTGGCGACCGGCGCGGCACAACAGGCGAGCGCCTTAGAAGAAACCGGCGCGTCCTTAGAGCAAATTTCGGCGCAGACCAAACAGAATGCAGAGAACACGAAAACCGCGAAGGGGCTTGCAGAGTCTACTCAAGGAATGGCGCAAAACGGTAGTGAAACCGTAGATCGCATGGTTGGTGCGATGGATAAAATTAAAGCGGCGGCGGTCAATACCAGCGCCATTATTGGTGATATCAATGAGATCGCTTTTCAAACGAATTTGTTGGCGCTTAATGCAGCGGTTGAAGCGGCTAGAGCTGGAGAAGCGGGACGGAGTTTTGCGGTGGTAGCTGAAGAGGTAAGAAACCTTGCTTTACGGGCGAAGGTAGCAGCTACTAAAACTGAAAAGTTAATCGCAGAGTCAACAGAGATGGCAGAAGAAGGAAGCTCGCTGTCTAAAGATGTGAGTGTAAAGCTTGCCGATATAATCGCTGCGATTGATAAAGTGACAAGTATCGTTGCTGAGATTTCTTTGGCCAGTGATGAGCAGGCCTTGGGGATTCAGCAGGTTAATTCCGCGATGGGTGAAATGGATCGCGTAGTACAAACTTCTGCCGCTAATGCCGAGGAGTCATCTAGCGCAGCAGAACAGCTTTCTGCTCAAGCTAAAGAACTTAATGCAATGGTTGAGGAGTTTAGAATCGAGCAAGGTTTAGAACACGAACCCGTAAGTAGCCAGTATGGTGTTCGAGGTGTTGCTTAAGTTTAGGTGTTATTCATTTTAAAGCGAGTATACGCAGTTCAATATGGCGGCGTCTAAATATGATGTTTAGGCGCCGCCGAGAATCTTTTTATTTGTTTTTATAGTTTGTGATACGAAAAATTGTATGCGTCCACCTTTTTTCTCTTAATTAAGTTAGCTTAGCCTTTAGGATATAGAGTAACTCTTGCGCCTGTCTTGGACTTAAGCTGTCAGGATCAATTTTTTCTAATGCCTCAATGACGGGGTGCTCCTCAGGCGGTGCGGCAAATAAATCGGTTTGTGGTCCTGCGGTAATTATTTGCCCGTGGGCGATAGCTTGATTTTCTAATTGCTGCAATTTGGTCTTTGCAGCACTGACGACATTGGGGGGAATCCCCGCTAATTTTGCTACTTGTAAACCGTAACTGCGATTAGCAGGCCCCTCTTCTACACGATGTAAAAACACGATGTGGTCGTTGTGCTCGGTAACACCAAGATGGACGTTGGCCGCCTTGGGGTAGCTTTCTGGTAGAACGGTGAGTTCGAAGTAGTGGGTCGCGAATAGGGTGAAACCCTGTACGCGATCAGCGAGATCAATGGCGCAGGCCCAGGCTAAGGACAGGCCGTCGAAGGTGCTCGTTCCACGCCCAATTTCATCCATGAGAATGAGGCTTTTGTCGGTGGCGTTATGGAGAATGTTGGCCGTTTCGGTCATTTCTACCATGAAGGTAGAGCGGCCACCGGCAAGATCATCAGATGACCCAATCCGAGTAAATATTTGGTCAACCAAGCTTAGTTTAACCGCTTGAGCCGGTACGAAACTGCCGATATGGGCCAACAGAACAATCAGTGCGGTTTGGCGCATATAGGTCGATTTACCGCCCATATTTGGGCCGGTGATGATCAGTGTTCGACGGTCTTGTGCTAGCTTTAGGTCGTTGGCTATAAAGGGGTCGTCGAGCACGCTTTCGACAACAGGGTGGCGGCCTTGGGTAATATCGAGCATGGGCTGATCACAAAACTCTGGTTGGCACAGCTCTAGCTGTACTGCGCGTTCAGCTAAATTTGTAATCACGTCTAGCTCA
The DNA here is from genome assembly GCF_902705855.1 of Zhongshania aliphaticivorans. GTDB lineage: Bacteria > Pseudomonadota > Gammaproteobacteria > Pseudomonadales > Spongiibacteraceae > Spongiibacter > Spongiibacter aliphaticivorans_B. Next base: position 346,776 of record NZ_CACSIJ010000013.1, read on the forward strand.
CAAAGCGCTTGCGATGATATTTGTAGCGTGCTGAGTTCGTCGTTTAAGGCATCTAATAGCGACTCATAGAGATACTTTTCCCGTGCTAATGCGCGGCTTTTACTACTTAGTGCTTTGTCTTCAAAGGTTTTTAATTCTGGCGTAATAAAGCGTTCGGCATTTTTTAAGGTTTGTCTGCGAATATACTCGACGGGGGCTTGTGCCGCTTGCAGCTTACTGATTTCTATATAGTAGCCGTGAACGCGATTGTATCCGACCTTCAAGGTACTTAGGCCTGTTTTTTCTCGCTCGCGGCGCTCCATAGCTAATAGGAATTCGCCGGCATCACTACTGAGGCTGCGTAGCTCGTCTAATTCACTGTCGTAGCCTTGGGCGATAACACCGCCGTCCCTAAGTACCATCGGAGGGTTTTCTGCTACTGCGCGGGCGAGTAAATCATCTAGTGCCGGAAACTCGCTAATTTCGTTTCGTAGGTTCAGCAGATAAGGTATGTCTAAAGGTTTTAGTTGGCTTTGTAATAGCGGCAACGTTGCTAATGAGCGTTGTAGGCGTGATAAATCTCTAGGTCGTGCCGAGCGCAGTGCGACTCGAGAGAGTATTCTCTCTAGATCGCCAATTTGCTTGAGTGTGTCGCGAACCGTTTCAAACTGATAATTTTCGATTAAGCCAATAATGCCGCTTTGACGTGCTTTAAGCGTAGATTGATTGCGCAGGGGGCGATGTAGCCAACGTCGTAGCAAACGGCTTCCCATTGCGGTTTGGCAGCGATCAAATACCGAGGCGAGGGTGTTCTCGGTGCCGCCACCTAGGTTTAAATCCAGCTCTAAATTCCGGCGGGTTGCGGCATCCATCGCAACGGCGTCGTCACGAGACTCATGCTTTAGCTGGCGAATATGGGGCAGGGCAGTTCGCTGGGTATCTTTTACGTACTGCAATAAACAGCCCGCAGCGCCGATGCCTAGGCTTAAGGTGTCGCAGCCAAAGCCGGCTAGATCTTGAACGCCAAAATGCTGGCATAACCCGCGAGTGGCGGCGTCTATGTCAAACTCCCAAGGTGGCACACGGCGCAAGCCGGGAAGCTTTGGCATATCCTCAATCATGAGGTCTTCGGACATCAATAATTCAGCGGGGCGTAAGCGCTGTAATTCGCCGATAAACGCGGCGTGGTTCGGCACTTCTAATACTTGAAAGCGGCCGCTACTCATATCAAGCACCGCGATGCCGATGTGCTGGCCAAGGCCACAGGCAGCAAGTAATAGGGCGTCTTTACGCTCATCTAATAAGGCTTCGTCGCTAATCGTACCTGGGGTAACAATTCTAGCAACGGCGCGCTCTACAGGGCCTTTACTTGTCGCTGGGTCACCGATTTGCTCGCAAATAGCCACCGACCAGCCACCCTTCACGAGTTTGGCTAAATAGCCCTCTACGGCGTGATAGGGTACACCGCACATCGGAATCGGATTGCCGCCAGATTTGCCTCGCGCGGTTAGGGTAATGTCTAGCAGTTCCGATGCGCGTTTGGCGTCGTCAAAGAAAAGCTCGTAAAAATCCCCCATGCGATAAAAGACAATTTCATGCGGATGCTCAGCTTTAATCTTTAAATACTGCTGCATCATTGGTGTATGGCTAGAATGGTCTGAACTGCTGGTGTTTACGTCGATTGCCATAGTGATAGGGAAGGCCTTATTTTGTAGCGTACTTAGCGATAGATAATAGCTTGCCGAGCGGCTTCTTAGCTGGATCTCGGTACTTCTATCGCGATATTGTATTTGTGTATGAGCTTAAAAGCGCAAGAATAACAAACCACGTGCAAAACCACTATTCACCGACTGCGTGAATAGGGGGCTTTAATTATTATTCGCACTACGCCAAGGTCTTTGCGCAATAAAAATAGTATGCCGACTCCCTTTGCCGACGCGGGCGCGAACAGTGTGGATTGAAACTTTAAAGCGCGCTTTTTTAAGGCGGATCGTGAACATGCTGTCGGCGCCTGCCGACCAAATAGCGAGTATGCCTTCGGGCTTAAGCGCATTAAAAATGGTTTCTAAGCCTATCTGGGAATACAGCCAGTTATTATCTGCGTGGGTAAGCCCTTCAGGGCCATTATCTACATCAAGTAAGACCGCGTCGTATTTCTCTTGTTGGGGTTCCAGTAATTCCGCAACATCGCCCAAATACACCTCGGTACGTGGGTCCTGTAAAGGGTTCTTGGCGCACTCACCCAAAGGGCCTTTGTTCCATTCAATAACATCAGGAATGAGCTCGGCTACCGTTACCTTGGCGGTGCTAGACACTGATTGCAAAGAGGCTGCCAAGGTATAGCCCATCCCCATGCCGCCGACCAGCACGTGGGCGTCAGCTTTGTCTTTTAGTGCTGTACAACCGAGCTCAGCCAGTACCTGCTCAGAATTATAGACACGACTATTCATAAGCTCCCCGCGCACGCCGGACAGCCGAATCGAGAACTCCTCGCCACGTTGCGATAATTGCAGTTCGCCGCCGTTGTTGGGTATTTGCGCAGTGCCGAGCTTTTTCCAAGGAATCATAGTGGTTCTGTCTAATCGCTATATAGTGTGGGTAATTTTGGACGCGAACTTTAGCACAGTTCTTTGCTCAGCTATTATCCTAGACTTTGAGCATAACAACTGCGCTTGCCAATTCTGCGATTTACAATAGTGAACTCGGCAGCTGCCAGTGTCGCCCTATTACGCGCCATCCTTGGTGCTACCGGCAATTGCACTGGTTCTTACCTGCCGTCGCTTCGCTAGAGGCGGTATGCTTAGGTCGTCTTAATTTATTGATGCCTTATGCGGCGGTGTTATTGGCTGTGGCGGAAAGGTAGATGACCGCTTATTTATGCTTGAATAGATGGTAGCGAAAGAAATTGCGTTCTAGCATTGACAAGCGCCTAGATAATACTGATCATATATACAGTTGTATGGCTGGGGACGAGTTAAAGCCATCGTCATTAAAATCAACCTCCACAAAGGGTAGAGAGCACATGGATCCTAATAAGCAAAAAGCACTGGAGTCAGCGCTAGGTCAGATTGAGCGTCAGTTCGGTAAGGGTTCGATCATGAAAATGGGCGATAGCTCACGGGAAGTGATGCCCTCAGTATCGACTGGGTCGCTAGGTCTCGATATCGCCCTTGGTATCGGTGGCTTACCCTATGGCCGGATTGTGGAGATCTACGGGCCAGAATCATCAGGTAAAACAACCCTGTGTTTACAGGTAATGGCAGAAGCGCAAAAGGCTGGTAAAACAGTAGCGATTGTAGATGCAGAGCACGCGCTTGATCCTCAATACGCTGAAAAACTTGGCGTCAATCTGGACGACCTACTGGTGTCGCAACCCGACACAGGTGAGCAAGCTTTAGAAATCACCGACATGCTGGTACGTTCAGGCTCGGTAGACGTTATCGTTATCGACTCGGTGGCGGCACTGGTGCCAAAAGCTGAGATTGAAGGCGATATGGGCGACTCTCATGTTGGTTTGCAGGCGCGTTTAATGTCGCAAGCCCTGCGTAAATTAACGGGCAGTATCAAACAAACCAATACACTGGTTATCTTTATTAACCAGATCCGGATGAAAATCGGCGTCATGTTCGGCAACCCAGAAACCACCTCTGGTGGTAATGCGCTTAAATTTTATGCCTCTGTTCGCTTAGATATTCGTCGCATTGGTGCGGTAAAAGAAGGCGAAGAAGTGACCGGCAACGAAACGCGGGTCAAGGTAGTAAAAAACAAAGTGGCGCCACCGTTTAAACAAGCAGAGTTTCAAATTCTGTATGGTCGCGGTATTTATCGTTTAGGTGAAGTTATCGATTTAGGTGTTAAATTGGGCTTGGTTGATAAATCAGGTGCATGGTACGCCTATAAAGGCGATAAGATTGGCCAAGGTAAGGCCAATGCGGCGAAATATTTGGCTGAGCATCCTGAAATCGGTGCAGAAATTGAAGGCAATATTCGCGAGCAGTTACTGCCGAAGCCAACGGTTAAAAAAGCAGACGGCGAAACCGTCGCTGAGACTAACGCTGAGTGAGTTGGTTAAGATTAAGCCACAAATCAGAATTCTGAAAATAGATTTTTTGCTTCGTGGCTTACTTCTTGAATCGACTTACCCTAAACCGATTAACTTATTCTAGTTGTTAGCCGGTTTAGGGTGCTTCTCATAACTATAGAAGAAGTTAATTATTGAGGTTGATTGTCTTCATCATCTTCAATGCTAAGAGAAAATGAATTTTTCTGCTCTTCTTTCTCTATTTCTGCAACATTTCCTTCTGGTATACCACGGCTGCTGTGTAGTTTAATCTGCAGGCGTAAATTGTTTTCAGAGTCAGCGTTCTTTAATGCATCTTCGAAAGATATTTTGCCAGTCTCATAAAGCTTGAATAAGGCTGAGTCAAAGGTTTGCATACCCAAATTTTCAGATTTACTCATGATCTCTTTAATCGTTTCTATTTCACCTTTATGAATTGCTTGCGCAACACTGGGTGTGCCGAGCAGTATCTCTATTGCCGCTGTTCTTTTTCCATCTATGGTGGGCACTAATCGCTGAGAAACAAAACATTTTAAATTGAGCGATAAGTCGAGTAATAATTGATTTCGACGTTCTTCAGGGAAAAAATTGATAATACGATCAAGTGCTTGGTTAGCGTTGTTGGCGTGTAATGTTGAAATACAAAGATGCCCTGTTTCCGCGAAGGCAATCGCATGCTCCATAGTCTCGCGATCTCTAATCTCACCAATAAGAATGACATCTGGTGCCTGCCGGAGCGTATTTTTAAGCGCTTGATGAAAGCTTCGAGTATCCATGCCAATCTCGCGCTGATTAATAATGCTGCGCTTATGACGGTGCAAGAACTCGATAGGGTCTTCAATAGTAATAATGTGACCACTGCTATTGGTATTGCGATGGTCTATCAGTGCGGCTAGTGAGGTAGATTTACCAGACCCCGTCGCACCTACGAATAGGACTAAGCCACGCTTAGTCATGATCACGTCTTTCAATATTGCTGGTAGACCGAGTGCATCCACATTAGGTATTTCAGTAACAATATTGCGCGCTACGATAGAAATTTCATTTCGTTGTTTGAATATATTGACACGAAACCGGCCAACACGAGGAATATGGTAGGCCAAGTTCATTTCTAATTCTTGTTCAAACTCTTCAACTTGATCGCTATCCATAATGGCATAGGCAATAGCCTTAATGTCGCCAGGTAAAAATGGCTCTTTTTGCAAAGGCTTTAGCTTGCCGTGAAATTTGGCGCAGGGTGGGGCGCCGGTACTTAAGAAGAGGTCTGATCCATCATTTTTAGCCAGTAGGGTTAAATAATCATCAAAAGTCATTTGTCCACCACCTGATTGTTATGACGTCATTGTCTTTTATTGTAGATCCATTTTACAGATGATGGCGTTCAAATGTACTTTTAATGGGTTAATCTCACCTTGTCATTCTCGCAAGTAAGCGCTGCGCCTATTTCTGCATTAGCTAAATTAACACCAAGTGTATCCAGTAATGAATTGACTACTGGATCCAGAATTGGTGAAAGCGCCGTTGTAATTATAACATCAAGGCTAGAGACTAGATTGTTGGCTAGGATACCGACTAGATTGAGTACGCCACCTAATATGTTGCCGTTAGTTGGCTCATAAAATTCAAGCTCTATTCCAGTGAGTGTGCTAGCCAAACTGGCTACAGGGTCATCGGCAGAAAATGCTTGGTATGAATTTTCAATATCTTCTTTAACGTCAGGTAAGTAAGTATCGTCGGGATTATTCTCGAATGAAGGTAAGTTTTCGGGGACATCATCTCCGAGGATAGTTGTATCTAGCTTTAGACCAATGCCGCCTCCAGCAAAAGCGTCACGATCCGCTAAGCTTTTATCCGATGTCCATCCTGCTCCCAGTCTGTAGCTGTAATTGCAAAATAGTAAAGCACAAGTTTTTCTAACGTGGATGGTGCCGATATCAATGATTGGGATGGGTTCTACTACAAGTTCATCTGAAGAAAAGACATTGCTCGAAGCATCTTCAGTATCACTACCGAACTGTCCTAATGCTACAGATACCGTGGAGGTAGAAACCTCAGCATCAAGCGTTTTGGTGCCATCAATGTCACAATCTGCGTTTTTAACTCGGGCGATACCTGAACCTGCATTAATTGCAATATCGACTCTAGGTGATTCTAATATTTTAATATCTATTTGATCTTTTGCATCGACGCAACTCACAAGACATACAATATCACCAACCAAGCCAACTAAATTGAGGGATAACAAGCTATTTACAATATTATTAACTTCAGAAATCAGAGGTGCAGACAACAGTGCTTCAAGGCTGTTCAGTACAGAGCCAACAATGGGTAAATCTAGAGATATAAATGTTCTTACCTGCGATGTTTGGGCAAATATACCGTTGCTGCCGTAAGGGTTGATTTTTGCTAAGTTCGGATTGCCAATTCCTGTTTGTGCTGGTTCGGTGATTTTTGCACGTACCGTTGCATCTATGATCCCAAGCGGGATGCCAACGTCAGCAACTATACCGCTTTTACCATTTGCCAGCTGAATGCTACCTTCGATCAACTGCATAACACCTAAATCAACATCGACAGAGGTCTCGGTGGCGTCAGTTTGTATAGCCAATATTTCACCGAGCTGAATATTCGGTATACCAAGTGGGATATCTGATGAGAGTGATTGCAATGCACTAACAGTTGCATTGCTGGCTCCATCAGCCTGTAGAACATCAGCACTTACATCAAGTATCTCAGATAGACTTACATCTGTAGTGAGAAGCGTGTCATAGGCGCCAGCTGTTACACCTATTTCTGAGGCAAGGGCATCAAAATAACTTAGTAGATTTATATTGGTATCTAATAAGCTCTGCCAGTCACCAACAGTTAAATTTAAAGTTGTACCGAGTAAGCCGCCAAGTACCGAATTAAGTATTCCTTCGTCTACCGTCGCAATACTTGAGCGTATGGATATTAGCGCGGTAGGCTCACAAGCCTTAGCTGTAGCGGATGCACTTAATTCGATTTTGTCATCTGCAGGATTTAATATTCTTCCAAAAAGGGATGTATTAATTTTATAATCAAGAATAACGGTGACGGAATAACCTGAGTTGCTTACAGTGGCTGCCAGCTCATCAAGTTTGCCATTGAAATTGCCGCGATCGCTTTTGAGTGTGTCGATAGTATCTACGCTTAGGTCGCCGAGGGCATCTTCATCGATTACTCCACGACAATAAAGCAACGCTGTCTCCAATGCCGCTAAATCAGCATTTTTCTGCAGCGACCTTTTTTCAAAATAGATCCGCCCTGTATCTGTAGTTATCGCGAGGCAGGGCAACAGTACAAGTATTATCATTATTATGGAAAAGATTGTTGCGACGCCTCGTTGCGCATGATGAGGGCGAGCGTATTTTGGTCGCTGTTTTTGCATAGTTGTTTTACTCTACAGTGAAACTATCTTCGCTAAAACGTTCAGGAATCGCGTGCGAGAAGCTTTTAACGTACCGGTTATACACTTCGGTACTTACCTTGCCGCTGAGATGTTGTTCGTGTTCACTCGCATGCTGACCGGATCGTTGTTGATCTAGCAGTTTTTGCGTCGTCGTTTTCGGGGCAGAGTTTGGTGTGTAGATAACTTCAGGTTCTGCAAGGGCCGACATAGATAGTGCGGATGCGCCAAAAACGAAGGCAAGAGTTAATTTTTTCATAGTGCAGTTCCTTTTCTAACGATGTTGTTGCCGGCAATGGTCGGTTGTTTAAAACTATTGGCTTGGCTGAGTAACTCTCTAAACTCTGAAGAGGGGATACCGTTGTTTTTGGCCATGCGAAGTGCTGTTCTGCTGTCGCCGCCTAGTATTAAGCTCATAACCATGTTGCGAATAGCAACGGGGTGGCCTGGCTGCAATTGCAACGCAGTCATAAACTCGCGCTGGGCACCTTTAAACTCTTTGTGAGCTAGCAAAATGAAACCGTAGTCATTACGAATATCTGCGTTACTCGGAGCTAAGCGACGCGCTTTGAGCATTTGTTGGTGAGCCTGCGGAATGTCGCCTCGGGTGGCTAATATTTTGGCCATGCCTGCGTGACCATAGGCTGACATACAGGTCATGCTTAAATTGCGGTAACTTGCATAAGCCTCGTCTAGCATGCCGGTATTACGTTGTGCTTCTGCGCGTAGCCTCAGTACACGGGGAAAGTGATCTGCCGCCTTTTCTAGATACGCCAGTGCTGAGTAATATTGCTTTTCGGCTACTTGTCGCTCAATTAAATCCAGCTTGACGTTATCTTCTTTGCTAATCGGCATATCGCAATTATTAGCCGAGGCTTGTTTAGAGCCAGGCATACTGGCGCAACCACTGAGTATGACTAAGGCAAAAATACATGCCGTAATAGAGACTTTATTCATTTTAATTGCTCCTTCCTTAGTTACCTAAATTACCTAGCGCGCTAGTAACTGACATAAGCGCGGGGCCAGCTACAACGATCAACAAAGCTGGGAATAAAAACACCATCATTACCAGCGACATCTTTCCTGACATTTTGTTGACTTGTTCAGCCAAGTCTAATTTGCGACGGTTTTGTAGAAGTTTGTAAAGTTCGTCTAAGGCTTTGTCGATACTGCCGCCGGTAATGGCTTGTTGGCGAACTACGATTAGATATTCTTTAAACCCTTCGGCGCTGGTGCACCCTATAAGCTCATACAGAGCTTCTTCCTGACTTTGGCCGGATTCTATTTTGTTTACCGCGAACTGTAATTCCTGTGAGCAGGTGGGTGCAAGATTGCGCAACTGGTCGCAAATGATCGCTAATGTTTTTGGAAGTGATAAGCCCACGCGCCATAGCATCCTTGTTGTTTGCACCAATATCAGGGTTTCTTGGTTTAATTTTTCTTGTCTGCTTGCGGCTATTTTCTTTAAGAAAAAATACGATAAATAGACCAGGAAAATAAAACCAAGCGTTATGGTCAGCAGTATGGTGGTAGTGGGTGTGCCATTGAAATATGTATATATACCAAGGCATATAGCAATAGTTACAATTGCAATGAGTGTAATGGTAGTGGCGTTGACTTGTTGTTCTGAGTTGAACAAGCCCGCTCGGCGCAGCAATTGTGATAAAGACGCAATATGAGTGTTTTCCTCGCGTAATTGTCGCCACATATCTTTAGAGTTGAATTCAAACTCCGCTGGCTTGCCAGACGATGCGGTTTCTACGTGGGCAAGGGCTAATAGTAGCACCGGAGCCGTACAGAGAATGACTGCGCCAATGATGTAATAGAGATGATGTGCTTCCATGTTAATTCTCCTTAGGCCCCAATGGATTTGATCATGCGCCACAGTACGACAACACCGAGGACTTGCATTGTCACAGCCAAAATAAGTGCTTGTTGGCCGCCAGCGCTATTCCACATATCTGTAAGAAAATCGGGATTGCTATAGAAGGTGTATGCCGCGATTGCCGGCGGTAAAGCGGCAAGAATAGCTGCAGTAACCCGTGTTTCGCCGGTCATAGCACTCAGCTCGCGTTTGCCAGAGTCTTGCATTCTTAAAATATCGACGATGTCATCAAGAATAGAGCGAATGCTGCCGCCGTATTGTTCGTTAATGCGCAATGCCGTTGCGAGCACATCAAATTCATTAAGCTGGTTAACCCTGGCTTCTCGCTCAAAAGCTTGATGTAGGTCATAGCCGTAGTGAACTCGGCGCACAACTCGTCTCATGACCGTACCCAATGGGCGCTCTAGAGTCTCCACTGAGTCGGCAAAAGCATTCTCGACTGACACACCTGCAGATAAGCGCCGAGTGNCCTGGTTGATGAAAGAGGGCAGTTGGCTGAGCATTTTAGCGCGGCGTTGCGCGCCAATAATTTTTATTAGTGAGTACGCCATGAATACAAGGCCTACAGCGGCTAGCGCGCCAATGTTCAGCGGTAAAAGCAATAAGCTCAACGCAATGCTAGTGACTAGAACTGCAATAGCAGCGTAGACAATAGCGGGGGGGAGTTCAACGCCATTGCTGCCGAGATAATTTTCTAAGGCGGCGGGTAGTTTGGCGCCGGCTTCGGGAATAATTTCATTCTCGGGTGTCGGTTCCTCAGACTCTCCGCTGATGATCATCAACACCACAAAGGCTAAACCGACTAAGAGCAAAGCGAGTGCAATCCATAACATAGTGATGCTTCCTTTAACTTAGACCTGCGCCAGATCTGGAGCGCGGGCGGTATTTTTTGCGCCGTCAACACGAAGAACTTTTCGGTTCGCGTCGTCGTAAGCAAAAATATCTTTGAGTGTTAATTCGTTATTGATGACGTGCAACTCCGAGATTTGTAATACACAGCGGCGGCCATCGGATTTACGGCCAATGTGAACGATTAAGTCGAGTGCGCTACCGATCATTTTTAGAATTAAATCGCCAGTGCCTTTGAAGCCCGAAATTCCGACCATCATTTCAAGGCGGGTTATTGCGTCGCGCGCTGAGTTGGCGTGCACGGTGCTCATAGAGCCGTTGTGTCCGGTGTTCATTGCTTGCAACACGTCAAGGATTTCTCCTCCGCGGCTTTCCCCGACGATGATGCGATCGGGGCGCATACGCAGCGCATTTTTAACCAACTCTCTTGCGCTTATTTCGCCGACACCTTCATTGTTTTCTGGACGGGTTTCTAGGCGAACAACGTGGCCATTGCGGAGCTGAAGTTCGGCTGCGTCTTCTATGGTTACAATGCGTTCGGTGTTGGGGATGAATTGGCTAAGTATATTTAATAAGGTAGTTTTACCTGAACCGGTTGCGCCGCTAATAAGAATATTGGTTCGATTCGCAACAGCATTAGTTAAGTATTCCAGTACGTCTTCACTGATAGAGCCTGTTGCTAATAGCTCCTGGGCGGTAAGCGGATCTTTCCGAAATTTACGAATCGACAGGCAGGGGCCATCTAGCGCCAATGGCGGCACTATCGCGTTGATACGGCTACCGTCTTCAAGGCGTCCGTCAACGATGGGGCTAGACTCATCTATACGACGCCCCAAAGGCGAAATCATACGGCGAATAACACGCAGTACATGACGGTTGTCGAGAAAGCGTATATTGGCTTTTTCAAGTACACCGGCGCGTTCGATGTAAATGCTATGGGGGCCGTTGATTAAAATATCGTTGATGGTCGGGTCGTCTAATAATCCCTGTAGCGGGCCAAACCCCACAATTTCGTTTAACAAATGTTTTTCTAATGAAATGAAGGTTTCACGGTCAATGGTTGCCTCGTAAATGCGGCAATATTGACGGATGTAGGCCGAAATGGCCTCTTCCAGTTTTCTCTGGTTGTCGTCATAAATAATCTTGTCATCTTCAATTCTGTCGATAACAAATTTGTGCATGTCTGACTTTAGTTTTTCGTAATCGTCAGTCGGTGCAACTTGCTTATTTGGTGCTTTACGTTCCATGAGTTTCATGAGCGAATACCTAATAATCAGTTAGAGAAGCCGACGCCGGCTGACGATTTTTTAGATTTAGCAGGTTTGTCGCCCTTCTGTGGATTGCCGAATAACATGCTGGTAAACGAGGGGGTGTAATCCTTATAGATATCTCCTGGTAGTTCACGTAGCTCAGTGTTCTTGGCAATAGGTTTTACCAAATGTGGCGTCACTATCATTACCAGTTCTTTGTCGTCTTGCTCAAAGCGGGTCGAACGGAACAGTGCGCCAAGAATAGGGATGTCACCAAGCCCTGGTATTTTGTCAGCGTTGTTATAGGTGTTGCGAGTAACCAAACCACTGATAATGAAGCTTTCGCCAGGTGCAAGTTGAATCGCGGTGTCGGTGCGCCTTACTCGCAGGGCGGGTACCGATACGCCGCCAGACTGCACGCCGCTGCTAAAATCTAGATCGCTCACTTCAGGTGCCACTTTCAGCATAATGCTGTTTTCGCTTAACACAGTTGGTGTTAGGCGAAGGCGAACCCCAAACTCTTTAAATTCAATTTGAACTTGGCCATCGTTGCTTGCTACTGGGTAGGGGAATTCACCACCGGCCAAAAAGCTGGCAGTCTGGCCTGATAGGCTAACGAGTGATGGCTCGGCCAAGGTATAAGCGTAACCGTTTTGCTGAAGTGCGTTTACCGCAGCATTAAAGTTTGAGCCGGCATGGCCGATCAAAATCGAAGAGCTATTACTTGAGTTCACTAGTCCGCCCATCAGCGAATCTATGCCGCCAATGATGCCAGATATATTTGGGAGTAAACCAGCTGCGCCCATGGCAAAGGCAGTGTCTCCGCCCGTGCGTGCTAGCGCCGTGCCAATTTGTCTTAGTTGCGAACGGCTATATTCAACAATTCGAATATCGGTTTGAACTTGAATGCCGCCTTGTTGAACGGTGTTATCAATCGCTTTTTCACCGGCCTCCGTGATCAGTTGATCATGCTGAGCTAGCGACTGAGTTTTGCCTTGTAGCACAACACTACTACCTGTTGCATCAATTGCCACGCCGGCGGTACTTGAGTTGGCGATATCTGGTACCACGTCAATTTTAAAGGTGGTTGGATCACCACTACCTTGCCAGAGCAATAGCTGTGTAGAACCGACTTGCTTAGCAGTGATTAAGAACTGCTTTGAGTTAAGTACTTTTAAGCTTGCTATGGCGGGGTTACCCATGGCGCTGCGCTTGACGCTATGCTGAGTCGTCAGCGCCTGCTGCTCGCCCGTGGTCATTCGTACAGTCTTATAGGGGCTTGCCTGAGCCACCGCAGCGAACGCAATAAGCAAGCTGAATATGAATCCTTTTTTCATTGTGGATACTCCGTGTTGGCCTGAAAGTTTGCTCGCGTTCATTAGTTACGTACCGTAATGGTTTCTACCGAATCGCCGCTATAAACATAGACAGATTTCGGTGCTGGTGGTGGTTTTAAGCCAGTAACGTCGCGGATAAAAGCAGTACGGTCTGTGTCGCTCATGTGTTTGTTATCGGTCGGGGCTATGCCATTGGCCGTTGTTACAACCAAGGCAGACTCTATATCTGATTCACCTATGGCGACTAAGCGGAGTTCGCCGCTTTCTTCGGCTAGGCTTAGAACAGGGATATCCTCTAGCGCTATCTCTAGAACAGCAGAACGGCTACTCTTTCCAGATTCCTTATCGTCCTTAGAAGGCTTACCTTTTTTGTCGGTCACGACGATGTTTTTGTCCTCGCGCTCAACGTCAGTCCCAAAAGCTATTAAACGGACATTTTTAAGTAGGCGACGAGACATGCTTTTGTTGTAGGTTGCTTTAGATGCTCTAGTGGAGAAAATGATGTCTACACGGTCACCGGCCTTTAAAAACCCACCGGCGCTAGATGTTTCGTTTACCTTGATAGCAAGGGCGCGGTAGCCAGCAGAAATTTGAGGCGCTAAGGTACTTTGTTTTTCAAAGTCGCTCTCTCTTAGGATCGCACCAGCGGCAACCTTGGACTCGAGTTTTTTATTGAGAACGTCGCCTGCCTTTAAAAAGCTGCCGTCAACAAGTAAAGGGTAGGGGATTAATTGCACATCTTCTGTGCGTACTATTTCTCCCTTGTTCATGCCACGGTTAACAATAATTAGTTTTTGGGCATAGGCAAAATCGGTTTGCTCTGCTGTGCTGGCTTGAGCTTGAGAAACTGCGCGACTCTTCGATGAATCTTCTTGACTTATTTTGTAGCCAATTATTCCCATGAACACGGCGCTAATAATTAGCAGTGCCGCGATAATTTTTAATGTCCTTGCTTGCATAGTCGTATCCCTAAAGGTCAATAAACTGCTGGTTTATTTATTACCGCTGTCTTTAAACTGATCTTAAGCACTGTGTCGTAGTGCTGCTATTGTGGGAGTTACGTATAGGGGCTATGAGTTGTGCAGTCACGTGTAGCGGGAGTGGGTGGGAAAGTGTTTTCGATGGGTAAAAGTGCGAGATGCATCACAGATTTTTGTTATTGATAGGTGTGGCCGCTTGCTATTGTAGATTGATTTTTATACCTATAGGCACAAAACCATATGCTTGGAATAGAACCTTGCTGCTACGTCCTGCGCTAAAAGAGCAGGCTTGCTCTGCCAACCAATTTATCATCGCTCAGGTTGAGTAGTTTAAATCCAAAAATTGAAACGGAAGTTAATGGATCTGCACGTATTTCAAGCTCGCAGATGAGATTACTTTCACAAAAACCAATATTTGTTGAGTAGTATGAAGCTGGGGAGATGAGTAGAAGGCCTGAGGCAAATTCTTTATATGTTTCAATTATTTTACATTCGGCAATTTCTTGTGGAGTCTGTCCGGTCTCACTTGGTTCGTCACAAATCTCATATTCTGAGCCAATCGCCTTGCGAAGTAATTCTTCGCTTGTATAGGTCATATTCTGAATTAAAAGAAAAGCAAGTGAATAAGCAATTACTGCGTAGCAAATAGTAAACAATACGGGGAATATGATTACAAACTCAATGGCGACGACGCCTCTTTGCCGCCGTTGAAGTGGGCGATAAAAATTGCGATTTATCATTGCTGTGCTCCATGCCGAGTGTGTAATTTAAACTTCAGAGTGTAAAGTTAAAAGCAGTAACAAATACCGCGCCTAATGCGACAGCGCTTCCTAGGGGTATACCGCGTTTAAATGACGCGCTAGGTAAATTTGTGGTGTTTGCATAGTGCGCTTTTATTAATGACATTCTAGAAGCAAGGTGTGTGAATGACATTAATAACAGCAGACTAAAAATGCCTATCGAAAAAACCGACAGTAGTTGTAGTGGTGGCCATAAAGGGGCTATTGCTAACATTAGCTTTACATCACCGCCGCCAACTATTCCCTTTATATAGCCAGGTATGGTAAGCGCTAGTCCTATGCCGATATTGATCACAATATGTTTAGCATTAACTTCAGAGGAAAAGGCGGCATAACATGCCGCCCATCCTGCGAGTATTAGCAAATATTTATTGGGAATCCTACGGCTATTCCAATCAATTATTCCAATTAGAATTAGTATAATGTAGGTCGTTAGCACTGTCATATAAGTGCTTTCTTAACCGCCACTGGGGGGGTTTATTGCGTCAATTTTGTCAGTAATATTGTTAAATGACCCTTTGAGACCACCGTCACCGGTAGCGCCGTCAGATCCAGTGCCGAGGAAATATACCGCCGCTAATACAACGACAACAAGTACTGCCGCCATTACCGCATACTCAATCGCGCTAGCGCCGCTCTCGTCTTTTTTGAAGTTGTTTAGTTTGCACATAATTTTGTTTAACATGATGTATTCTCCGTGATTAAAGTAGTAGGTCGAACATCGCAGGTTTCCCTCTCGGCCTTGGTGCTTACTTTGTTCTTTACACACTTTGAAAGAAATAAGTAGTTGCCGAAGTTGGATTAAGGGAAAGAGTAGGTTTTGCGCAATATTTGGTTTTTTTTGTGATGCGGAGCACGTTTTGGCTGAAAGCTTGATAAAAAATATTCGATTAAAAGCCATGGATTTTCTTGCTAGGCGAGAATATTCGCGTCAAGAGTTGCATCAAAAGTTAGTGCAACGATTTCCCGATAGCTCTGATATTGACCTTGTATTAGATGATCTTGTGATTGATGGCTTGCAATCTGACGCCCGTTTTGCAGATTCATTTTTCCGTTTGAGGATGAGTGCGGGTTATGGACCTAATTATATTAGGGCTGAACTACGTCAACGAGGTGTTGAGGAGCTATTGGTTGGCGACGTGTTTGCTGAACATGATATTGACTGGTGCGCAGCTGCTAAGCAGGTGTTTGATAAGAAATACGGCGGGCTAGATATGTCAGATGTTAAAATACGTGCTAAATGTATGCGCTATATGCAGTACAAGGGGTTTACCTTCGATCATCTTAAGGGCTTGGTTTGAGGTTTCATCACAAATCATTATTCTGGCTGGGCTGAATATCCACTTTACTTAAGCAAATCGATCTTGATCTGTGTCCGCTTAATTACTTTTGCTTGGACCTTAAGGATTGGTAGGGTAGTTGTACTCCCTTCTTGTTAGGTCGATTGCGGTATTTTTATAGGTATATTCTACGCTGTGCATTGAGCGCTTTTTCCGATTACTATGTCTCTAGAGTTCAGCATAACTACTGTGCTCGCTAATACAGCGTTAAAAATAAGCTTAAAATACTCATGTACTACAGTAAACTGCGTTTTTGCGCTGATTTTGCCTCGTCTTAGCGTCGTTCGTGGCGTTAAGTTGAGCTCTCGTCTCAGTACTACTTGTGTTGTTATGTTTGTGGGGAAGTTATGAAAAAATTTAGTTCTATTGTTTTGTTAAGTGCAGCCTTGGCGGGTTTCGCTAGCACACCTGTTTTTGCTCAGGATGCCGCCTTCGGTGGCGCACGTTTAGAAACACTAACAGAGCAGCTGAAGTTAACGAATGATCAGCAATTACAAATAAAGGCCTTACTCGAAAATTACGCTAAAGAAGCTGCGGTGATTCGTGATGGTCTTGTGGCTGCACAAGAAAGCATCCGTCGTGTGAATTTAGCGAGACTTGGCGATGCGGATGTTAAGCGTTTAAGCCGTGAGGCGGGGCGTTTGTCCGCTGAGCATACCGCGGCGCTGTTGAATACTCAGCGTGGCTTCTATGGCTTGTTGGATAAAGATCAAAAACAGGCTTACAACAAGATGCGTGCCGAAGCCCTAGAAGCTTCGGCTATAATGAACGGCAAATAGCGTATAGCGATTATCAGAAAAGGGTGGCCTATAAACATAGGCCACCCTTTTTTATGGCTATTAACAAAGCTTACAAGCGTTGTATTGATAGGCCTTGCTGCGCAATCCATTCACCGAGTGCCTCGGCTTTTGATTCATTACTAACAATAGCGACGCTCGCATCTGCATTTGTAAAATAGTGCTCACAGACGCGAATTAAATCTTCGGCTGATACGGCAAGTACCCGCTGCCGAAATTGGCGGCGCTCCGCGATTGTGCGACCAAATATATTGCTGTGATAGTCTTGTTTGGCTTCACCGGCAGGGGAGCCTGGTTTATCAATACTGCCTACCACACCTAAAATCGCTTCTTCTAAACCTTGGGCAGATACAGCTGTATTAAGCATCCATGTAATGGATTTGTCGAAATCATCTAGTGTTTCTTGTAAGCGTGGGTCTCGGTAAGAGTAAAAGCGGAATGCCGCAATATTTGAGTCTTGCGAGGCGCCGCCGCCGTAGGCACCGCCTTGTTCACGGATGGCGCGGTGTAAGTAGCCATTGCGTAAATAGACGGCAAATACGGTGAGTATTGGTGCATCGGGGTGGCCAGAGGGCACGGTGGGATAGGCTTTGGCGCAGAAATTAACCTGTGAATTAGCCAGCCAAAATTCCTTTTTTACGCTTCGCAGTGCCGGCAGTTCAAATGCTTTAGAGGGATCGGCGTTAAAATCCTGCCATATTGGTGCGAGCTCAGCACATAATTCTTGGAGCTGATCGTCTTCGGCAATAATAAGTAGCTCTTTGCTACTCGCCAATATTTTTTGGTGTATTCCCGCGAGATCATCGGCAAGGCTCGCCAGTGATTCTGCGTCTTCTATGCGTGTGGCGAGCTGCTTTAATAACCTGATACCACTTAAACCACCGAGTTCTTCGTTAACCTTGGCGATGGGGCTCATGCCGGCACTGGCTGCGCTCATGGCTAGGCCATGGCCATTGCCGGTGATTGCCGATTCGCGCCGCCCTTTAAGTTGGGCAATGAGTTCTTTAAGACGCTCGTGCTCGTCAAAGCGGAGGTGCTCGAGGGTATCTCGCATAAGCTTGGCTTGGTTATTGGCATTTCGTAGCAATGCTTTTGATGACAGCACTAAATAGGCTTGAATGTCTTGTTCATTGTCTATACCGCCGCGCATGGTGGTATAGGTGCTAATGCCGCCACATACCTGCGCTTGACGGGCCTGTACTTGTAAATAGCTCTGTTCACCAAGGCCTAGCTCGGTGGCGACTAGGGTGTAAATTGAAAGCAGTGAAAGCTCGTGCTCGGTGAGTTCGGGTAGGCTGACTAAAAGTTGCTGATATACCAAGCCATTGGTGCCACGACCGTATTTTGTATACGGCAGATTACCAAATTGCGCGGTGTCAAAGTGCAGCGCCGGGGTATCGAGTGGCACGTCCTGTAGGGTGACTTTAGGAAGAATGGAATCATCTTCTTCCATTGTTTGGCGCTCAGCCAAGGCTGCAGCCTGATCTATAATGTGCTGCCTTTGCTCATCGCTAAGTGCGTCTTTTAATGAACTTAGGCGATCTTTTTCTGCTTGCTCGGCACGGCTCTGGATTTGTTGGTCAGGAGCCATGACCAAAGTGACGCGATGTGGATTGTCGAGTAGGTTTTGCGCGAGTCTCTTGATGTAGTCAGGGCTTGCTGTTTTGGCTCTAATAGCTTGTAGCGCGGGATCTAAATTGAGTAATTCAATGGGTTTGCCACGATGGGTCGCACTGTCTAGTGCGGTTAAAATTAGTTGTAAGCCATAGGGGTAGCCATCGCCACCGATTTCACGTTGGCGTAATTCAAGCTGATGTAAAACTGCATCAACATCTTCAGCTGCTACGCCGTTGTCAGCGACGTTTTTCAAGGTGTCGAGTATCAAGTTTTGGACATCGTCAGTACTGCCAACGTTACTGCCTTCTACGCCGCAGGCGAAAACCATTTCACGCATGGAATCTTCAAGTCCGCACATGGGCGAGGGCGCGCTGCCTAGCGATGTTGTTTCTAGCGCGTGCATCAGAGGGCTGGCGCTATTGTCGAGGAGTACACCGGCAAGTAGCTGTGCTTCTAGCTGGGTTTCAAGTTCGGTGCTTTTACCTAATAGCCACGCGACAACAATATGGGTTTTGTTGTTTGTATCTTCTGACGCAGGTAGCGGATAGCTTTCTTGAACACGCAGTGGCGCGTGGTAGCGCTTTTCGTCGCCAACGGCAATATGGTTGTTTAGAGCTTCAAACCGGTTTAGAGCTAGCTCTTCAAAACGCGCTTGATGCTCAGCGGCAGGTATGTTGCCGAAGGTCATGAAAATGGCGTTGCTAGGGTGGTAATGGCTTTTATAGAAAGTTTGAAGCTGCTCGTAGCTTAAATCGGGAATGGCTTCTGGGTCACCGCCGCTATTGTAGTGGTAGGTAGTGCTTGGGAATAAATATTTGCACAGAGTTTGCCAAAGCTGACTGGGGACGGAGCTCATGGCCCCTTTCATTTCATTAAATACAACGCCCTTAAATTCCAATTCTGAATTGGGGTCTTTGGGGTCTTTAAATTCTAAGCGGTGTCCTTCTTGAGCAAAATCTAGTGGATGCAGACGAGAGAAAAACACCGCGTCTAAATAGACTTGTAGCAGGTTTTCAAAGTCTTTGCGGTTGCTACTGGCAAAGGGGTAGGCAGTCCAGTCTGAGCTGGTAAAGGCGTTCATAAAGCTGTTTAACGAACGCCGAATCATCATGAAGAACGGGTCGCGAACCGGGTATTTCTCGCTGCCACATAAGGCTGTGTGTTCTAGTATGTGGGCTACGCCGGTTGAGTCTTTTGGCACGGTGCGCAAGGCTACTAAAAATACGTTTTCTGGATTATCACTGGCAATATGGTAATGGCTTGCGCCGGTTTTACTGTGACGGTATTCCGCGATGCTCACACCAAGTGCGGGTACGACTTCGTTGCTAAGTAATTCAAAGCTGGGAAATGCAGTGGGGTTGACGGTTGTTTGCGCGGTGGTGTCGACTTGAGTCATGCGTAATCCATATGTTTGGCGAAGAAGTAACGTTATGCTGAGATCTCACGGTTGGTATTCTAGGGCCTGCGGGCCGTAATTGCATTATTACTATGGCCGGCTTGGCGAGGATTGAACCGGTAGTGCTGGTAAAGCGAATTTGATGCGGAAGATGCTCGGCCACAACTTGCCGGTTACTAACCAGCTATCGTCGTCGGCGTCGTAGGCGACGCCATTTAATACCGCTTCCGGCGCGAGTGGGCTTGTTTTGTTTGCAGCGGCGGCCAAGGCGCTGAGATCGAGCTTTTTTAATACCTCGCCACTTCGTCCGTCAATAATAAGTAGATTGTTGGTATGCCACTGATTTGCGATTACGTAGTCGCCTAGGCACTCCAATTCGTTCAAATTATCTATGGCTTTTCCGTTTTCCTTTACGGTGACGGTGCTAAGCAGCTTCATGCTGTCAGCAGCTAGGCGCTGCAATTGGTCGCTGCCATTGCTCATCACAAAGTGATCGGCTCGCCCTTCGACAATACTAGCGCACAGACCCCAGCCCTGACCTTGGTAGGGAAAGACGCCCAGTAATTTAAAATGTTGGGGGTCGATAATCAGTCCTCGTCCCGCTCGCCATGTCAGCATATAGAGTTTGCCGCGGTATTGGCTGATGCCTTCAGCAAAAATATTGGCGGGTAAGGCCGTGCCAGTAATGCTGTCTGTTGCTGACGGAGGGAATTTGCGAGCGATAATTTTAGAGTGGCCGTAAAGGCCGCTACTTTCATAAAGTTTGCCTTGATATAGCTCTAGGCCTTGAGTGAACAAAGCGGGTTCGTGCGGGTAGGTGTTTTGTAATTGGTAGGGCGTGTCGTCAGCGGCGGCACCACTCCCCAAGGCGAGTAGCGCGACAGCAAAAAAATGTCTTGTTAGGCTTTTGGCTAGGTGCTGCCGAGCGCGATGTATTGCATGTGTGGCACTAGCTAGCGCGTTTAAACCAGTTTCTGTCATTGCTGTTATCTTAATTAGGTGGTGATGTAAGAGTCTGCCATAAAACCCATTTCGCGCGTAGGGCCCCTGATTTTAATCTAAGGGCTGATTTCTGATGAGCCTTCGGATGAGAAAGCGCGCAGGAGATAGGCTTTCGCAGAGGTGACGGGGAAGTGGCCGAATCTCATCGCAGAGATAGCTCGCTAATAATTCGGCACACAATGGTGTTGAGGTAAGCCCCCGCGACCCATGGCCGACATTGACGTATACATTGCGATAGTTGCTCGCTGGAATGTTGATGTGGTGTCGGGCGTCTTTACCTAGGGCGGCATAGCTAGTCTTGAAATCGTCTACGATGGGGGCTGCACCTACGAGTGGTAGGTAGTCGGCGCTGCTACAGCGCAGAGACGCACGGCCACCGGTAATAGTGACGGGATGATTCAGTAATGCAGGGGATAGGGTCTCTAGTTGTGCTAGATTCCAGTCGTGATCGCGATCCTGCAAGTCGATATTGGAATCGCGCAAATTAAAGCTCGCGCCGATGCATAGGCTACCGTTTATGGCGGGGGCTAAGTAGCCGTCGTGGCAAATTACGCATTTCGGCTCAAAATTTAGCGCAGACGGTTCAATATAGCTGAGCTGACCGCGAATGGGTTTAAGCGGTAGATGCTTTGTCTGAGGGAACTGTTTCGCATCGTTGCTGTTGGCAATGATAATGGCATCGCCACTGGCGATTATGTTTCCGCTGTTATCTTTTATATGCCATGTCTCAGCGTCATCAACAAGCGAGATAGCTTCGCAGTGCGAAACAAGATGAATATCGGGATGATCTAAATCTGCGCTGCAAATACTGGGCGGAGAGAGCCAGCCCGCTTCAGGGTAGTAATAGCCGCGACCGCTAATTGGTATACCGCTTATTTCTTGAAGTTCGCTCCCTTGTTTAAATTGCAGCCAATTCTGTTCCTTGAATGTTTCCTGTAACTGATCAAATTGAGCTGCATCCTTCTCTGAGTTTGCAAGTTGTAAAACCCCGCACAGTTCTCCTTGAATACTGCCTGCGCTTAAGCGTTCGCGGTAATAGGGTAGTGAGAACAAAAAGCTATGCAGGGTAAATACATTTAACTCGCCAGGTGTGGGCGAGAGCTTGGTATATAAGACTCCCTGCGGATTGCCGGAGGCGCCGCTGGCGGGGATGTCTCGATCTATTACAGTGACCTGTAAGCCGCGTTTGACTAGGGCCGCCGCTGTGCTGCATCCCGCTAGCCCCGCGCCGACAATCACTACATGCTTAATGGGTGTTTGCACGCTGGGGCGATGCCACGGGACGGCAACACTAAGCGGCAGGGGTGCATCAAGTGCTACCTCGCCGGTGAATGTGCCTCGTAACATCTCACGTTTACGGCCATACCCCGTAACTTTCTCAACATGGAAGCCCTGTGCGCGGAGGCCACGTTTAACGAAACCTGCCGAGGTAAATGTGGCGAAACTTGCTCCGACTTTGCTTAACGCGCTCATACAGCTGAATAAGGTGTCGTGCCACATTTCAGGATTGCTGGCAGGTGAGAATCCGTCGAGGAACCACGCGTCCACCGTGGCGACGCTGCCTAGCGAGGGGGACTGTGAGCTTGGGTTTGCGCTGTTTGGGGAGTCGAGAAGCGCAGGCAGGCAATCGAGCGCGTCGCCGAATAGTAAATCTAGGCAAACTTGTGCACTATTCAACATTCTACGGTGCTGTCCAGATAACAGCGGCGGATAATTGTACTGTAGTATAGACGCTAATGAGTTTAACTCTGGCCACAAAGCGTGTGCTCTTTGTAAGTCCTGCGGGCGCAGTGGATGTTTCTCGACGGAAACATAGTGCAGCCGCCAGCTGGCTGGTGCTAGTGTTTGCCAAAGTTGCCAAGTAAGTAAAAAATTTAGTCCGGTACCGAATCCGGTTTCGACGATGGTGAATTGTCCTGCGGTGTTAGGGTCTAGCGCTTGCCAGCGTTCAGCTAGTTGATTATGAGATAAAAATACATGGCGGCTTTCGTCAATTCCGCTTTCTTGGCTGAAATAGATGTCTCCGTAAATACCAGCTCTTGGGCTGCCGTCTTCGCCCCAAACGATGTTGGCGACGTCGAGAGAGTAGGGACTGTGGTGAGAACTGTCGGCCATTATAATAGTAATGTCAGAATTAAAGAGGGATGTATTGTAGCAGTGAACATGGCGAAATCCTTGGCTAGTCGATTCGCGCGGGTGCTTTCAGGGCAATCTCGATGGCTAGTGACTTTTTTATTTTGCTTAAGTGCTAGCGTTCCCGTATACGCGCAGGCAGTTGATGCCGAAAACGCCAAGGTCACGCTTGCCTTGGCGACAGAGCCCCCTACCTTAAATAGTGCGGTTGCCACCGATACCATCGCCAGCTTTGTGCTAGCGCATATAATGGAAGGCTTACTGGTATACGGTGCGGACGGCGAATTGGCGCCGGGTGTGGCAGAGCGCTGGGAGTTAGACGCCAACGGTGCTAGTTTTTGGCTGCGAGAGTCAGCTCGCTGGAGCGACGGTAAGCCTGTTACCGCACATGACTTTGTGTTCGCATGGCAGCATGCACTTAAACCGAGTACGGCATCGCAGTATGCGTTTATTTTTTATCCTATTAAAAATGCTGAGGCGGTAAATAGCGGCAAATTGCCGGCGGCTGAACTTGGTGTTGTTGCCGTTTCAGATTATGAATTGCGGGTAGAGTTTGGGCAGCCCTGTCCGTATTTTCTGAGCCTTGCTGCATTTATGACGTTTTTGCCGATGCGTGAAGATGTGGTTGAGCATTGGGGCGGTCGCTACGCTGCAGACGGCGATAAATTAATATTTAACGGCGCGTATGTACTCGATAAATGGGTGCATGGGGCGCATTTGCGCTTACGTAAAAATAGCCATTATTGGCAGGCAGATACCGTTAAAATTAGTGAAATTGATATGCCTTATATCACCGCTGATCCGAGTGCGCAGTTTAATTTATTTCGCGATCAGCAAATTGCCATCGCACCGCTTGATACTGGATTGTTGAATGAGGCGGTCGAGCGCGGCTTTGATATTGAGTATTTTCATACCGGTTCGCTGTTTTTTCTTGAGTTCAATTTTCGAGAGGGGCGTATCACCGGCAATCACTCCTTCCGCAAGGCAGTTCAACGCTTAATCGATCCCGATTTATTGGTGAACAAAATTATCGGCTTACCGGGTATTAAGCCAGCGTACTCGCTTTTTCCTGTCACCGTTAAAGGCAACGATAAGTCTTTCAGGGAAGAGTACCCTGTGATGCGGATTGACCCAGACATTGCCGCGGCGCGTGCTCATCTGCAAGAAGCTAAGATCGAATTGGGTTTAAGCGAATGGCCGCCGTTAGTGTTGTTGGCAGGAGACAGCCCAAGAGCCTTACAAGAGGCAGAGTATTATCAGTATTTATTTAAAAAGGGTTTAGGAATAGAGCTACGTATCGACCAGCAAGTATTTAAGCAGCGACTTGAGAAAATGCGTCGAGGTGACTTCGATATTGTTGCCGCCGCATGGGGGCCAGACTACGACGATATAATGACTTTTGCAGATCTGTTCGCGTCTTGGAATGATAACAACCGTGGTCGATACGACAACCCCTTGTATGACCGCTGGATTCGATTGGCCCAAGGGAGCAATGATGCCCGAACCCGATTTAATGCCATGGCGCAGATACAGCGTTTAGTGGTTGAAGACGTGCCGATACTGCCAACCTATGAAAACGGTGCACTCTACGTGCAAAATCCGCGCTTAAAAGGAGTGCGGCGCTCCATTTTTGGTGGCGATCCGCTGTTTCGTTACGCATGGATTGAAGAATAGCGATGCTGAATTTTATTGCTAAAAGGTTGTTGTCGGGTGTGATTACCATATGGTTCATCGCCACCGCAACGTTTTTTGCGATGCACGCCGTACCGGGTGATCCACTCACCCAAGAAAAGGCAATGACGCCTGCGGTGAGGGCGCAGTTAGAGGCGCGCTATGGTTTAGATAAACCGCTGTTTGATCAATATCGTCTATTCCTAGGTAATATGTTGAAGGGCGACTTTGGTATTTCCTTCACCCAAGAAAATCGCCGTGTGAACGATATTATTCGCGAGCATTTTCCCATCTCCGCTATTTTAGGTGTCGCCGCTGTTTTAATCGCTTTGGTAGGGGGTATCACAGCGGGCTCTGTTGCCGCTTATTGTCGTAATCGCTGGCCAGATAGAATGGTGATGATTGCCGTTATTGCCGCGATTTCAGTCCCAGGTTTTGTTATTGCGGGGCTTGCGCAGCTGGTAATTGTGGCAATGAATAATGCCGCAGGTAAAACCTTATTACCTGTTGCCGGCTGGGGGAGTGTAAGTCAAATTTGGGTGCCGGCACTGGTGTTAGGTTTGGGCACGATGGCCTACCTAAGTCGTATTATGCGTGCATCGATGCTAGAGGTGCTCAGCGCCGATTTCAATATCGCCGCCAAAGCCAAAGGCGTCCACGGTTGGCGTTTGTTTTTTCACCATCAATTGCGAAACGCGGTATTGCCAGTGGTAACCGAGCTGGGGCCAACTATCGCGGCAATTACTACGGGCGGTTTCGTTGTTGAATTAATTTTTGCGATTCCGGGGCTTGGACGATATTTCGTGCAGGCAGTGCAGCAACTTGATTACACCGTCATTATGGGAACAACCGTGTTTTATGGCGCGTTCTTGGTTTTAGTGGTGGTCTTGGTTGATATTAGTTACGGCTTGATTGATCCGCGCATTCGTTTACATCGGGGTAGGTCATGAGGTTGTTTATATAATGGCAATTTCAGTATTCCGTTTTGCGCCAAAAACCTGGGGTGATGCCGACGAAGTGGAGGCGGTTGCGCCACTTCCTTTGCCGAGTATGGCTAGTCCTACGGTTATTTTGTCTGCACTCATGGTGCTGTTTTTACTGCTGTTTGTGACGGTAGGGCCGTTGTTGTGGAAGCAGAGTCCATCGCAACAATGGCTGTCGCAAATTTCAGATGGTGCGAGTAGTGCCTATTCGGTGCGTATTGTTTCTGACAATGGCGCGTGGCGTCCCTCGGCAAAGAACGATTTACCTCGTGGTTTAACGGTTCATGCTGCCAATACCGAGTATGTGCGTTTGCACTGGCCTAAGTTGGCGGGGGTTGAGCGTTATCGAATCTATCGAGGCGATGCAAATAAGCCAGGCCTAGGCTTAGCGATGGCTGATACGGGAGATAACTACTATCAAGATCGCTTACAACTGAGTCGCGAAGTATACCGCTACACTATCGCAGATGCTGAGACGGGTTTGCTTTTGTTTGCGCGGGAAGTTCGCCCTGAGCCAGCTATGTCAGCGTTTGAAGCTCAGTTGCAAGGTTTGATTCCGCTGGGCGGAAATGAAGAATGGGTTGATATTCCTGCGCACCCACTAGGCACCGATGCCTTGGGACGCGATATTTTAGCGCGACTGATGGCGGGCGGTAGAACGTCCCTGTTTGTGGGCGTGGTCGCGCCCTTACTTTATATTAGTTTTGGTTGTATTTTTGGCGCTATCGCAGGCTTGATGGGGGGCTGGGTGGATCAGCTCGCCATGCGTTTTGTCGACTTTGTGGTCGCACTGCCGTTTTTATTATTCATGATTTTATTTCGCGTCGCGTTTGGAATTGGTCCGGGAGAAAACGGCATTATGCCGCTGATCGTCGCGATGTTGATGTTAAGCTGGCCTGGAAGCGCCAGGCTTATTCGGGGGCAAGTGTTGGCATTGCGCAGTCAGCCTTTTGTCGAGGCGTCACGGATTGCGGGGGTGGGGACGAGTAAAATAATTCTGCGCCATATGCTTCCCAATGTGCTGCCAATGATTTTAGTTGCCTTTAGTTTTGCTATTCCACAAGCCATTTTCACCGAGGCATTCTTGTCGTTTATCGGTATGGGGGTTTCGCCGCCAACTACCTCTTGGGGCGCTTTGTGTAACGACGGCATTAAAACGCTGCTGTCGCACCCTCGGCAATTGCTATTGCCGGCCTTGCTGATCAGTATGTCGGTGCTTGCTTTTAATATTCTGGGCGATGCCCTGCGCGATGCCACTGATCGACGCTCGGGGGTGGTGCGCGCATGAGTTTGTTAAATCTTGAATCACTGCAGGTTAGTATTGGTTCTGTTCAAGCGGTCCGGGATGTGTCTTTGAGTTTGCAGCCAGGTGAATGCCGCGCTTTGGTGGGGGAGTCGGGTTGCGGAAAATCCGTCACCGCAATGAGCCTGTTAGGCTTGATGCCAAACGCTGCTGAAACGGCTGCGCAACATTGGCAGTTCGCGGGACGCGATATGGCACACTTAACTGAACGCGATTGGCGTAAGTTACGTGGCAATCAGATCGCCATGATTTTTCAAAATCCGATGACGGCATTAGACCCCACGCAAACTATTGGCGCGCAAATCGCAGAGCCATTGCGAATACATAAGGGCCTGTCACGGCGCGACGCTAAAAAGCGTGCAATTGCGCTGTTGGAGCGCTTGGCCATTGCCAACCCTGCTCAGCGCGCTGAGCAATACCCCTTTGAGTTTTCTGGTGGGATGCTACAGCGGGCGATGATTGCGATGGCGGTGGTGTGTGAACCTGAACTGCTTATTGCGGATGAGCCGACGACGGCCTTGGACGTGACGGTACAGGCGGAAGTGTTGTGTTTACTGCAGGAAATGCGGGAATCAAGCGGCACTGCGATGCTTTTTATTACCCATGACTTAGGTGTAGTCGCTGAAATTGCTGACTCAGTATCAGTCATGTATGCGGGACAAACGGTAGAGTCGGGCTCCTTGACTCAAGTTTTTACCACAGAGGCACATCCTTACACCCAGGCCTTAAAGCGTGCGGTACCGAGTTTAGAAAACCCTCGACCACTAGAGGCGATTGCTGGCACCCCTCCGGATTTACGTAAGCCGCCGACGGGATGTGGGTTTGCAGCCCGCTGTTCGCAGCGCATGGCCGTTTGCGAACAGGCGCCCCCGCCAATGTCAGTTGGTGATAGCCATATAGCACGATGCTGGCTTTGGCATGAGGATCACCCTCGGCGCTGGCGTGACAAAGACGGTTTTACCAATGCCTCTGTTATCGGGAGGAGTCGCCGATGACGACGCCCTTTATAGATGTGAGCCAACTGCGCTGCCATTTCAAAAGTGGTGATGATCTTTTGGCGGCAGTGGACGGCGTTAATTTACAAATTGCTGCGGGCGAAGTGCTGGGCTTGGTTGGCGAAAGTGGCTCCGGCAAATCAACTTTGGGACGGGTGATTGCCGGTTTACAGGCTAGGAGCGCCGGTACGTTGCTTGTCGATGGTAAAGAAATGCCGCATCAGTATAGCCGGCGTCAGTTTCGAGCGATGTCTACAAAAGTACAAATGGTATTTCAGGACAGTTACGCTAGTTTAAATCCGCGCATGACAATACTTGCCAGCTTGCAGGAACCATTGTGGAGCCTTGGAGTTCGAGGTAAACAGGCCCGTGACAAGGCCGCTTATTGGTTGGACAGGGTCGGTTTACCGCAGTCTGCGGGGGAGCGCTATCCCCACGAGTTGTCTGGTGGACAACGTCAGCGTATTGGTATCGCTAGAGCTTTTATCGCAGAACCCAAGCTGGTGATATGCGATGAACCGGTGTCGGCATTAGATGTGTCTGTGCAGGCACAAATTATAAATTTACTGCAGGAATTACAGCGGGAACATAATACTGCGATGCTGTTTATCGCCCATGATCTCGCTGTTGTGCGTTTTTTGGCCAGTCGTACTGCGGTAATGTACTTGGGGGAAATTGTAGAAATTGGCCCGACCGCAGCAGTTTTTGAGTCGCCTCGGCACCCTTATACGGTAAAGTTACTGGCGGCTCACTTAGATGGAAATCCTCGCGAGCGTGTGTTGCGCTCGCTTGCCGACGTGAAAGCGGTAGCCAACAAGGCACCACTTGCAAGCGATAGCGGTTGTCGCTTCGCACCGCGCTGCCAGTTGGCAACAAGGGCATGTAGCGATAGTCCGCCGTGGTTGCAGCTAAGCGTGGTAGATACTGAAGCTGCATGCCATCGTTTGGCGTATATAGACGGGGGCGGCTCGCAGGCGCAGCCATAGCTCAAAAGAATAATTTGCTTCATGTTGATGAAGTGTTTTGTAGATGAATCAGGTAACTAAATCATGAATGTCAATCTAGATGCACCGAGTGTGCTCGCTATCGCGGTTAATTTATTCAAAACCTGCCTTTTGGATGTGGGTAGAACAGAGGCAAAGCGCTATTTTAAAGAGCTCGAGGCGGGCCGCGAACTGTATTTAACAGAAATGGCAATGCCAGATAAGTCGAAGCTGCGGGTACGCTTGCAATTGATGCCCCAAGAGTTTAACGGGCATCTCAATTTCAGCGCGTTTAAGCTACAAGTACAAATGCTGTGTGCAGAAATCGCCAAGGTGATTAAAGCTGAGGCCGAACCGATTGTAATGAGTGACGATAGTGGTCGCCAATTGATGTTTAATATTCCTGCGATCAGTCATATTGATGGTGATTTTAATGCGCTGGTCTTAGGTGCGGATCTGCGACGTGCCGGTGAGTTGGTTTTACAGTTGATGTTTATTGATCCTGAGCAGTATCGTCAGAAGGAGCAAATTAGCGCTGAAGTGTAGCGGTTTAAGATGCTAGTGTTGACAGTGAGTACAAATACCGATAGCTTGCCACTTTTAGTATGCGTGGTTGGACTGCCAGTAGTTTAGGCGCGACATTAATAACAACAAGGCATGAAAAGGGGACTACTTTGTCAGCAATGGAAGAGATCGCAGCAGCAATTAGCGCTGCACGGGAAAAGGCCGGTGTACCGAGCAGTGTTGACCTGAGTCAATATGCTAACTTAGTCGATATGTTTGCCTACTGCGCTACGCAGTTTGCAGATCGCCCAGTGATGTCCTGCATGGGTAAGACCTTGACCTACCGTGAGTTGGATGTCTTGTCTGCTCAATTCGCCTGCTATTTGCAAAATCATACTAGCCTACACGCTGGCGACCGTATTGCCCTGCAAATGCCGAATACTCTTCAATACCCCGTTGCGCTATTTGGCGCAATTCGTGCGGGTATGGTTGTGGTTAACACCAACCCGCTGTATAGCGAACGCGAACTTAAGCATCAGTTAAATGACTCCGGTGCCAAAGTGTTGGTGGTGTTAGCGAATGTTGCCGAAGCGGCAGCCGCGGTGGTTGCAGATACGCCAATTGAGACCGTGATCGTCACTGAAATTGCTGATTTACATACTGGATTCAAACGGCCCTTAATTAATAAGGCTGTTAAATACGTTAAGAAAATGGTGCCTGACGTTAGTTTTAAAAATGCAGTCCCGTATCGCAAGGCCTTGGCTTTGGGTAAGAGCGGCCGCTACACGCCGGCAAACCCAGCAGCTGAAGATGTAGCTTTATTACAATACACCGGTGGTACGACCGGCGTGTCTAAGGGCGCAATGATTAGTCATCGCAATTTGATGGCTAACGTATTGCAGAGCAAGCAACTGTTTGAAAGCTACGGGCTAAAAGAAGGGACCGAAACCTTTTTGTCGCCCTTACCGCTATACCATATTTATTCCTTCATGTTGTCATTCTGCGTGATGATGCAGGGCAACCATGCGGTGCTTATTCCGAATCCGAGGGATTTGGGTAGTGTGATTAAAGAAATGAAACGCTGGCGCTGGAGCGGTATGAGTGGCATTAACACGCTATTTGTTCAGCTCTGTAATCATCCAGAATTTAGAGAATTAGATTTTTCGTCAGTCAAAGCAACATTGTCTGGCGGAATGGCGCTAACCGCCGGCGCGGCAAAAGAATGGATGGAAGTAACCGGTGCACAAGTTTACGAAGGTTACGGACTGACTGAAACCTCGCCAGTGGTTTCTATAAACCCTGGCGGTGCCAATCAGATTGGCACCATTGGTATTGCCTTACCGGGCACTGAGATTCGCATTGTTACTGAGGCTGGTGAAGATGTAGGTATTGGCGAGCGCGGTGAGCTATGCGTGCGCGGCCCGCAGGTGATGATGGGGTATTGGCAGCGGCCGGATGAAACTGAAAAAACCATTAAAAATGGCTGGCTGCACACCGGCGACGTTGCTGTTGTTCAGGACGATGGTTATATGCGGATTGTAGATCGCATGAAAGATATGATCATTGTTTCAGGCTTTAACGTCTATCCCAATGAAATTGAAGATGTACTTAGCGAGCATCCAAATATTGCAGAATGCGCAGCAATTGGGGTGCCTGATGAAAAGTCTGGTGAGGCAGTTAAAATCTTTGTTGCCGCTAAAAAAGGCGATATTGATAAAGACGAATTGAAAGCATTTTTGCGTGAACGCTTAACCGGCTATAAAATGCCGCGTTACATAGAAGTGCGTGATGAGTTACCTAAGACCAATGTCGGTAAAGTATTGCGTCGTTCACTTCGAGACGAGGAGCTTGCCAAGCTCGCCAAAGCTGAGTAAATCATCAGTTCATAGCAAAAAGGCGCCTTAAGGCGCCTTTTTTATTTATACGGTGTTTATGTCTGAAATTACGGCGGCCGCCTTAATGGCCAATATCGACGAGTGCATGTTGGGTGACCGCTTTGGCTTCGCTAGGCAGTGTCGAGCCTTGCAAAAGCAGAATTCCGCAAATACTGATACTAACAAAAAATTACTTGTCCTCGCGCAGCGTATAAACGCCTCTGCTCTCAGAGTTAAAGAACGCCGTGACAATCTACCTAAAGTACTTTATCCAGACGACTTACCGGTTGCACAAAGGCTAGACGATATCCGCAAGGCCATTGCCGATCACCAAGTGGTGGTGTTGGCCGGCGAGACCGGTTCGGGTAAAACAACTCAGATCCCCAAAATATGTTTGGAAATGGGACGTGGTGTAGCAGGTTTAATTGCTCATACTCAGCCACGACGCTTGGCAGCAAGAGCCGTGGCTCAGCGTTTGGCAGAGGAGCTCAATACTACGCTTGGCGACGGGGTTGCTTATCAAATTCGCTTTCAAGAAGTTGCATCACCCAATAGCTATATAAAATTAATGACTGACGGTATTTTATTAGCTGCGATTCAAAGTGATCGATATTTAAGCCAATACGACACCATCATTATTGACGAGGCCCACGAGCGCAGTCTGAATATCGATTTTTTGCTTGGCTATTTAAAGACGCTCTTACCCAAGCGGCCAGATTTAAAGTTAATTATTACCTCTGCCACCATCGATGTTGAACGGTTTTCGGCGCATTTTAATAATGCGCCGGTTATTGAAGTTTCTGGTCGTAGTTTTCCCGTTGAATACCGCTATCGCCCGCAAGAAGAATTAAGCCCAGATAATGATTTGGGCGAAGCGGTAGAGGCGGTGCTGCGGGAGTTGATGGCGGAAGGCGCACATCGTCATGGTGACACCTTGGTATTTTTAAGTGGTGAGCGTGATATTCGTGAATTAACTCGTCACCTAAAAAATGCAGATTTACCCGGTGCAGAAGTACTGCCTTTGTATTCTAGGCTTAGCGGTGCAGAGCAGCAGCGTATTTTTGATTTGCGTGGCCGCCGTGGCTGGCGAGTAGTTCTTGCAACTAACGTAGCAGAAACCTCCTTAACTGTGCCCGGAATTCGATATGTGATTGACGCCGGAACTGCTCGCGTTAGCCGTTACAGTGTGCGTAGTAAGGTTCAGCGCCTACCGATCGAAGCGATTTCGCAGGCCAGTGCAAACCAGCGGGCAGGGCGCTGTGGCCGCGTCGCGGCGGGTATTGCTTATCGGCTTTATAGCGAAGCTGATTACTTAGGTCGGCCGGAATACACCGAGCCAGAAATTCAGCGTACCAATCTTGCGGCTGTTATTTTGCAAATGCTGCAGTTGAAATTGGGCGATATCTCTGACTTTCCGTTTGTTGACGCACCGGATAATAAATTCGTTAACGACGGTTTTGCGCTGTTGTCGGAATTAGGCGCAGTAAGCGAGGGGCGTTTAACAAAGCTTGGTGATCAGCTCGGTCGTTTTCCAGTAGATCCCCGTATCGGCCGTTTGTTGTTGGCGGCAGCAGAAGGCTCTTGTTTACGAGAAATGCTAATTATCGCCAGCGCCTTAAGTATTCAAGACCCTCGAGAGCGGCCAGCAGATAAACGCCAAGCCTCAGATGAAAAACACCGGCGTTTTTGGCAAGAAGACTCAGACTTCGCTGCTTTCGTTGGACTGTGGGATTATGCCGAAGAGCAGCGGCAAGAATTGTCGGCAAGTCAGTGGCGCAAGCTGTGTCAACGCGAATTTTTATCGTGGACGCGGATGCGAGAATGGCGGGAAGTGCATCGGCAACTTACCTTGATGTGCCGTCAATTGAACCTGAAACAAAATAAAGAACCGGCAGATTTTAATAGTCTTCACCGTGCTTTGTTGCCGGGGTTTTTAGGCCAAATTGCAACTAAAGATGAGAATCGCGAATTCATTGGTGCCCGCAATCGTAAGCTGCATATTTTTCCGGGCTCGGCATTGTTTAAAAAACCGCCAGCGTGGATTGTTGCTGCAGAGTTGGCAGAAACGAGCCAACTTTATGCGCGCTGTGTCGCTAAGATTGATCCAGAATGGGTGTTGGGCGTTAACGATAGTCTGTTGAAACGCAATTATTATGAACCCCATTGGCAGGCGCGCAGTGGTCGCGTTATGGCCTTTGAGCAGACATCACTTTATGGCTTGATCATTCGCGATAAGAAGCGCGTTCACTACGGCCCGATAGCACCTGAAGAAAGTCGAGAGATACTCATTCGTCAAGCTTTGGTGGAGGGACGTTATCAGGGGCGTGCAGAATTTTTTCGCCATAATAAGCGTTTGATCGCAGAAATATCTGAGCTCGAAGATAAAGCACGCCGCCGTGATATTTTAGTGTCTGACGACGAGTTGTTCAGGTATTACGATGAACGTCTTCCAGTCGATATCATTACCGCTAAACATCTGGAGCATTGGTTAAAGGCAACGGCGCCACCAAAGACCTTGTTTTTAAGTCGTGGCGAATTGATGCGCCACAACGGCGGCGATGTTACGGAACAGCAATTCCCCGATTCACTGCAGTGTGCGGGTATGAGTTTGGCTCTTAGTTATCATTTTGAGCCTGGGCATCCCGCCGATGGGGTGAGTGTTTCTGTACCGCTCGGTAATTTAGTTCACTTGGCTGAGGGCCGGCTTGAGTGGTTGGTGCCTGGTTTGATCAGAGAAAAGTGTATTGCTTTGGTGAAGACCTTGCCCAAAACCCTGCGTAAGCAGCTTGTGCCGGTGCCAGACTACGTTGATCGCGCACTGCCGATGATTAGCGCTAATGATCAGGCCTTGCTACCTCAATTAGCCGACGCGCTGCGCAGATTAAGTGGCTTACAAATTGATGTTAAGGAGTGGGCCGCTAATCGCATTGATGATTATTATCTAATGAATATTAGAGTCTTAGATAATGCGGGGAAATTACTTGCTCAAGGGCGCGATTTAGCAATCTTAAAAAGCCAGCTTGCCGATCAAGTGCAACAAGGTATTTCGGAAGAGAGTAGCGGCGGATTTGCGACCAAGTTGCTGCAAGATTGGAGCTTTGGCAATTTAGAAAAAAGCTACGAGTTCAAGCGCGGCGGAGCGACGTTAACAGCGTACCCCTGTCTTCGGGATGACGGTGATAATGTAGTGTTAGAACTGGCCGAGTCGGAACAGGATGCGCAGCAAAAAAGTCTTTTTGGTGTTCTGCGGCTGCTGTTACTGCGGATGTCTCAACAGGTAAAAACGCTGAGAGCTAATTTGTTTCGCAATAACGCTGTGCAGCTTCAGTTTGCGGCAGTGGGGGAACAGAAAAAACGTTGGCTTGAAGATTGTTTACTTGCCGCTGCGCGCCATGGTTTTGCGGTTGACGTCGGACAGCTACCAGAAACGGAAGCAGATTTTGAACAGGTGTGGGAGGCAGGGCGGGCAAATTTCAATGCTGATGCAGAGAGTTACGCGGCCTTGTTGGTAGAAATACTTGGCCACTATTCAGATATTCGACGAGTGTTGAAAAAACTTAATTCATTGAGTTGGATTCACAGTATTAATGACGTAAATACCCAGCTTCAAGCCTTGTTTTTTGAAGGCTTTATCACAGAGCTTCATCGAGACGAGCTGATTCAGTATCCTCGCTATTTACGGGCTATTTTGCAACGTCTAGACAAATTAGATGGCCATTATCAGCGTGATCGTCAATGTACACTGGTATTAGAACCCTTGCAGCAGCAGTTAACAGATTTTTTGGCAAAGGCGCCAGCCTCCGTAAGGTCGCACGCTATGCTGCGGGAGTATCGCTGGCAGCTGGAGGAATTCCGTATTTCACTATTTGCACAAAATATCGGCACTCGATCACCCGTATCTGAAAAGCGCTTAAAGCAACTTTGGAAAAGCGTATATCAAGATGTAACATTTTGAGAATAGCTTGGTCTATTGTGCAAGGCCGCATATAAATGCGTGGCAGAGATCGGAAACCACGGTGTTAACGTAAACCTGTCTTCGTGTTGTTAAATTTTGGTATGCGGCTATGCTAAAACAGGGTAGGAATACCGAGTAGTGCCGAAATTATCAGGCCGGTATCTGTAAAGCGTGATTTCACGTGTTTAACTTAAATAATTCGGTGCTAAGCCGATATGGAGATTAACAAATGGCTTCTTTTACAAAAAAACCTTTAGCGGCGGCATTTGGTGCAGCAATGTTGGCGTCTGCGATTAGTCCTGCGATGGCAGATAGCAATCCGTTCGCAGCGAAGCAACTAAGCTCAGGTTATGAGCTGGCGATGGGTAGCTCTGACAAAGCAGCGAAATCTGAAGCTAAGTGCGGCGCTGATAAGGCTGGTGAGGCAAGCTGTGGTGCTGATAAAGCCAAAGCTGAACACGAAGGCAAATGTGGCGAAGCTAAATGTGGTGCTGATAAAGCCAAGGCCGAACACGAAGGCAAATGTGGTGAGGCAAAATGCGGAGCCGATAAAGCAAAAGCAGCCCACGAAGGTAAATGTGGCGAAGCAAAATGCGGAGCCGATAAAGCAACTATGGAAGGCCAGTGCGGCGGTGATAAAGCGGCAAAAGAGGCTTCATGCGGTGCAGCTAAATAATCAGTAATTTTCTGTAGCGTTAAAGATCCTCTGGGCAACGATGGCAATGTTAATGGGTGAAGACAAGGTAGCAAGTGGGCTCACGCTGGCAGGTTTAGGTTTGCGGCGGGGCCTAATGCCCGCGTTTAAAGAGCTCCAACCTGGTGATATTGATTTTGTAGAAGTTGCTCCAGAAAACTGGATAGGTATCGGTGGTCGTTATGGCCGCGCGTTCCGCGAAATCGCGGAACGCTATCCCGTGTATTTGCATGGTTTGTCTTTAAATATTGGCGGATTTTCACCATTAGATACTGATTTGTTGCGCGCTATTAAGCAGTTTATGGACGATTTTGACTGCCCCCTGTATTCAGAGCATTTAACCTACTGTGGCGATGAAGGCCAACTATATGATTTGCTACCAATACCCTTTACCGAGGAGGCTGTGCGTCACGTCGCTGATCGCGTAAAGCGCGTTCAGGATGTGTTGGGGCGACGTATCCTTTTAGAAAATGCGTCTTATTATGCTGCGCCAGCTCAGCAAATGAGCGAGAGTGATTTTATAAATGCGGTGTTGGCCGAGGCGGATTGTGAACTGTTGCTAGACGTCAATAATATTTATGTGAATAGCATTAATCACCACTACGACCCCTACGAATTTTTACACGCGCTGTCTCTTGAGCGTGCGAGCTATATTCATATAGCCGGTCACTACGACGAGGCTGAGGATTTGCGGGTTGATACTCACAGTGCTGATGTTATTGATCCCGTGTGGGCCTTGTTAGATGCAGCGTATGAACGTTGCGGCCCATTGCCAACCCTCTTAGAGCGCGACTTTAACTTCCCGCCGATGGCCGAGTTACTGCTGGAGGTGGAGCGTATTAAAAGAGCCCAACAGCCCAGTCAGCGGGCTGAGGCGTCAGCTCCTCTAAGCGTNGCGATTCGATGAGTTCATTTCAGTATGTTCAGCGCGAACTCACACAGTTTATCCGTGACCCAGAGCGCTGCGCTGGGCCGGAAGGAATTGAAGCGCGTCGTTTAGATATTTACCGCGGCTTATTTTTTAACAATATTAATAGCTTTCTGAGTAATGGCTTTCCGGTTTGTCGTAGCTTGTACAGCGAAGCGGATTGGGATGCAATGGTGAGGGATTTTATGATTCAGCACCAATGTTCAAGCCCTTACTTCTTAAAAATTGCTGAAGAGTTTCTCGATTATTTACAGGTGCAACGGAATGGGCTTGATATCGATCCGCCGTTTCTCGTTGAACTGGCACATTATGAATGGGTGGAGCTAGCCCTTGATGTTGCAGAAGAGGAGTTAAGCCTTAAGTGTGATGCGCCTAAGGATCTCTTGAACAATCATTTATCTCTGTCGCCCTTGGCGTGGTTGTTGGCATATCATTTTCCGGTGCATTTAATTAGCAGCGATAATCAACCCTCGCAGGCCGGTTCAGAGCCGACCTATATAGTGGTGTACCGCAACCGCGCAGACCGCGTTGAGTTCTTAGAAATTAATGCAGTTACTGCACGTTTATTAACTCTGTTTGACGATGAAACCCGTCAAACAGGTATTTCAGCACTTAGTATTATTGCGGATGAGCTGGAGAGCAATTTAGAATCGCTGCTCGGTTTTGGTCGCGAGCTGGTTGAGCAATTGGTTGGTCTCGATATTCTGATTATTGCCGAGTCGTAATTATCGAAATAGTGCCAAGCTTCGACGCATTGCGTATAGTAAGACTGTTATCAAGACTTGATGAGTAATAACTTCAATGGAACGAATCGCCTGCACTTGGGTTTTGCTGCTGTCGGTACTTTACAGCGCGCTAGCGTTTGCGGATGACGGTGGAGATCCTCGCGACCCTTGGGAGGGACTCAATCGAGCTATTTTCGCATTCAATGACACCGCTGATCTTTATGTGCTGCAGCCAGTTGCGCGCGGCTACAAAAAAGTCACCCCCACTTTTGTTGATCAAAGTTTAGCCAACGTCTTTAATAATATCGGTGAAGTTAAAAATATCGGTAATGATCTCTTACAGGGCGAGGGCGGTGATGCCTTTGTTAGTACTGGCCGCCTAGTTATTAACACTACAGTCGGTGTATTGGGCCTTTTTGATGTGGCTGGTGCTATTGGTTTAAAGCGTGATTCGGAAGACTTCGGTCAAACACTCGCGGTATGGGGTGTCGGTAGCGGCCCCTATATTATGCTGCCATTGCTTGGCCCCAGCACCCTGCGTGACGGTGTTGGACGCGGAGTTGACTCTTACACCGCAATTACGCGCGGTATTGACCCAGAGCGGGCACAATACGGTATGACTCTGCTAGACTTGCTACAGGTTAGGGCGTCTTTGCTGGGGTCTGAAGATTTGGTGTCTGGTGATAAATATACCTTCTTCAAAGATGTCTATTTGCAGCGTCGGGACTTTCTTATTAATGACGGCAAGCTTGAAGACGATTTTGGCGATGAAGATTTCGAATCCTTTGATTTCTGAATCCGCTTGTTTCACCCCGAGCGTAAATTCTCCGCATAAATACGGCTTGTGTGTGCTCGTAGATGCGAGTAAAAAGGCCGGATGAACGCTACCTTCCCTCAAAGTATCTTATTGGTTCAGCAGGCTGACGCTGTACATGCGGAGCTTGTGTCCTCCCTGAAAAAGCTCGGCATGTCTGTGATTGCCGTTGCCGACTGCGCGGCTGCAATGTTGGGTTTTAGAGAGGAAGATATCGATATTGTGATGGTCGATATCGATTTCCCCAATGACCGAGGTATTGACCTATTGGGGAAAATGGCCGCTGACCCACGGGAATTACCGCTAATTGGTGTATCTCGGCGTAAGAGTTTGGCGGACGTTGTAGAGGCAGTACGCCACGGTGCGACAGATTACTTAATGCTGCCGCCAGAGAATTTAGACGTTATTCGTCACGTTATAGACCGTGCAGTGGAGCGCGGTACTTTAAAACGCGAAAACTTGGCTTACCGTACTAAACTTGAAAATGCCAACCGTGATCTACTTGAAAGCCTGACCTTATTGCAGCAAGACCAGCAAGCAGGTAAGCACGTTCAGCAACTTTTACTTCCCGATACGCCGAAGCAAATTGGTGGCTATAGTTTCTGTCATTATATTTTGCCGTCCTTGTATTTAAGTGGCGACTTTGTTGATTACTTTTTGGTCGGTGACGATCACGCAGTGTTTTTTGTGGCCGATGTATCTGGGCACGGCGCAAGTTCGGCATTCGTTACGGTGTTTCTCAAAAATTTGTTTGCCCGTAAACGCAGTGATTTTTTGCACCGTGGTTCAACAGCAATTTTGTCACCCGCCAAAATGCTTGCCATTGCTAATCGTGAATTATTGGAAATGGGCATCGGTAAGCATGTCACCATGTGTGTTGGTGCATTTGATTTAAAATGTCATCAGCTATGTTATTCGGTGGCGGGTCACTTGCCTGCGCCAGTAATGGCGCTAGACGGTAAGGCGGAGTTTTTGCCAGAGCATGACATGCCGGTTGGTTTATTCGCAGATGCCGAGTACAGTGACCACATGATTAGCTTTCCGGCGGGGGCTGTGCTGACCTTGTTCTCAGATGGTATATTAGAGGTCTTGGATAGCGACGACACTCTTGAAGAAAAAGAGCAGAGAGTGCTCGATATTCTCAAAGATGGTGAGAGTTCGTCTACGGGGCTGGCGGAAACCTTTGGTCTATCAGACATAGACGAAGCGCCAGACGATATCGCAATTTTAGTCGTGTGTAGGTTATAGGCAAATGCAGCCTGGTAGGATATTGGTAGCAGGACAGGACGGCGCGTTTGTTATCAAATTAGTTGGTGACGTGCGGCTGACGCTTTGTACAACCTTAGACGAGTTTTTCGACGAGATGCTGTCCGTCGAAGGCTTCGCCAGCGTTGTCGTAGATCTTTCTGACGCCTTAAATGTCGATAGTACTACCTTAGGCTTGTTGGCTAAATTGGCCATTAAAGCCAAAGAGCGTTTTAAGTTTGTTCCCCTTATTTTGTCTACCAATCCTGATATCACCCGTGTGCTAGAAAGCATGGGCTTCGATAGGGTGTTTAGAATTCGAGAAGAACCCTTGCTTGATGATGAAGATCTTGGCGAATTGCCGGTCTTGCCCTGCAGTGAGGACGCCGTTAAGAAGCGTGTGCTGGAGGCGCATCGTACGCTAATGGGTTTGAGCGACAGCAATCACGCTAAGTTTCGTGAGTTAGTGTCGCTACTCGAAGGTCAGTGTTTTTAATTTTTCATTAATACGAATACTGTCGTAATCTATTTGGCAGCCGCTTTTTCCGTGGTCGTTAGCTTCGCGCGGATAAACTCGGTGTGGGGTAAATAGATAAGGTCAGAGATTTTTCGAATCAAGTGATCTTCGTATTTATCAATATTTCCGTCTTCAATGGCTACTTCCCATAGCGCGACAATCAATTCGTATTTTTCTAGGTTGTTACAGTTGTCGTTGATGTAGCGCGTAAAGGGGTACAGTGAGGTGCTGTCCTTATTGAGCGCTGAGGCTGTTGCCATAAAATCTTCAATGTCTGCTAGCGAAACTGAAAAGCAGCGTACAAGTAACTCACGGATTTTTTCAATTTCCGCAGGATCTTGTTGATAGTCTGATTTACTGACTTCAATGAGTAGGGCTGCAGCTGCTAATTCTAGCGACATGGTTGTGTCTTTACTGTCTTCGTCCACACCAGTAAAGAGCTGTTTTAATTTTTCAAACATCGCTTAATTCCACTCGCTAAGTAGGGTTTCGAGTTTAACTTGGTCGGCGGCAAAGGCGCGAATGCCTTCGGCAAGCTTCTCTGTGGCCATCGCGTCTTCGTTAAGCGCCCAGCGGAAGCCCGATTCTGTAATGTCCAGTTTGTCGTGGACGGCAAAATCCATATCGGCTGCTAGCCGGCGCGGCAAGGGCTGGCTGTCTTCACTTAGCTCATTGAGTAGCGCTGGGCTGATGGTTAAACGGTCGCAGCCCGCTAGGGCTTCTATTTCTCCGATATTACGGAAGCTCGCACCCATGACGATGGTTTTATAATTGTGTTGTTTGTAATAACTGTAAATCGCGATAACCGATTGCACGCCGGGGTCATCGTTGGCAGTTTCTGGTTTTGCACCGCGAGCAACATGCCAATCTAAAATACGACCAACAAAGGGTGAAATTAAGGTTGCGCCAGCCTCTGCACAGGCCGCAGCCTGAATCAGGCTGAATAGCAGTGTGAGATTGCATTCTATGCCTTCTTTTTCTAATATTGCGGCTGCTTGTATACCTTCCCAAGTCGAGGCAATTTTAATTAATAGGCGGTCCTTGGCTATACCTTTTTCTTGGTAAAGTTCTGCTATATAGCGGCCTTCAGCAATCATTGCCTCAGTATTAAATGAGAGGCGGGCATCGACCTCGGTAGACACTTTGCCGGGCACTAATTTGCAGATTTCTGCGCCAATTTCGACGGCTAGTTGAGTGGCGGTCTTTTGCAGCCACTGGGCATTTCTTGTGCTGTTTCCCTGCTTTTCAATCACTCGTTGAATGAGTGCTTGGTACTGAGGAAGCTGCGTCGCTTTCAATATCAGTGATGGATTGGTTGTCGCGTCTTGAGGGGAAAAACGACCAATCGCCTCAATGTCGCCGGTGTCGGCAACCACGTCGGTAAATTGCTTGAGTTGTTCTAACTTACTGCTCATTACTTACTGTCCTTTTTGTCATCATGGTCTGCAGAGCGTCATCGGTAAGCTGCAGTGCCTGCTCTAATACCTCAATGCCGGCATTGGGGCGATGGGCGTGTTCGCTTATATAGCGCCGGAATAAGCGGCCGCCGGGTTCTCCGTTAAACAGACCTAATATATGTCTAGTCATATGGTTGAGTCGGGTGCCTTGGGCTAGTTCCGCTTCGATATAAGGAAATAAGCCGCGAATGACGTCGCCGCGTACGGGTGTCTGCCGGTCTTGGCCGTAAAATTGTGAATCTACATCGGCAAGAATAAACGGGGTTTGATACGCGCTGCGGCCCATCATGATGCCATCCACATATGACAATTGCGAGGCGGCATCATCGATGGTTTGAATGCCGCCGTTAATGATGATTTCAAGATCGGGAAAGTCCTGCTTTAGCTGGTGCACCAAAGCGTAGTTTAAGGGCGGAATTTCACGATTTTCTTTTGGACTCAAGCCTTGTAGCCAGGCCTTGCGGGCGTGAACGATAATCGCGTCGGTACCGGCTTCTGCAATGGCGGCGACGAATTCTTGCAGCGGTCCATAACCTTCTTGCTCATCAATACCTATGCGGTGTTTTACAGTAATGGGCAGGGCGCAGGCGTCTTTCATGGCCTTAACACAGTCTGCGACCAGCGCGGGGCGCGCCATTAAACAAGCGCCAAAAAAGCCATTTTGAACCCGGTCTGATGGGCAGCCGCAATTTAAATTAACTTCGTCGTAGCCCCATTGTTCTGCAAGGCGGACTGAGTGGGCTAATGCGCTTGGGTCGCTGCCGCCGAGCTGTAGTGCAACGGGATGTTCAATATCACTAAAATTTAGGTGGCGCTCAGCATCGCCGTGAATCAGGGCGCCGGTAGTGATCATTTCGGTGTAAAGCACCGCTTCGGAGGTTAATTGCCGCCAAAATACCCTGCAATGCCTGTCTGACCAGTCGAGCATGGGGGCAACGCAGAAGCGGCGATTAAGTAATTTTTTGTGCATCTGCCGCGAAATACCTATATGGATGGGTGAATCTTGCCACGTCGGGCACGTATAATGATGGCCTGAATGGCCCGCTCACATATATTGATGCGAGGCTAAATGTCTATTGTATTCAAATGGTAATAAACACTCCATGACTGTTCGCACTCGTATCGCTCCGTCGCCCACCGGTGACCCGCATG
Source organism: Zhongshania aliphaticivorans (assembly GCF_902705855.1). Taxonomy (GTDB): domain Bacteria; phylum Pseudomonadota; class Gammaproteobacteria; order Pseudomonadales; family Spongiibacteraceae; genus Spongiibacter; species Spongiibacter aliphaticivorans_B. Next base: position 389,428 of record NZ_CACSIJ010000013.1, read on the forward strand.
TTGGCACGGCTTATATTGCCTTATTTAACTATTGTTTTGCGAAAAGCCACGGTGGCGAATTTTTGCTGCGTATCGAAGATACGGATCAGCAGCGTTCAACACCGGAGTCTGAGCAGGCGATTTTAGACTCACTGCGCTGGTTAGGTTTGGAGTGGGCTGAGGGGCCAGATGTTGGTGGTCCGCATGGCCCTTACCGGCAAAGTGAGCGCAGTGAGATTTATAAAACGCACTGTGAGCAGCTCATAGCGGCGGGCCATGCCTTTCGCTGTTACAGAACTGCTGAGGAATTAGACGCCCTGCGTGAAGCTCGTCGCGAGGCGGGTGGTCATACTGCGCTTAAGTATACGGATCTTAAATTGGGTGATGCTGAGCACGCACGCCGCGAAGCCGCTGGCGAGCCTTACGTCATTCGTATGCATGTACCTGAAGATGATGGTCGTTGTGAAATCGACGATATGTTACGTGGCAAAATTGAGCTGGAGTGGGGGCAGATTGATGCTCAAATTCTATTAAAGTCAGACGGTTTACCGACCTACCATTTGGCCAATGTGGTGGATGATCATTTGATGCAGATCACCCATGTGCTGCGTGGTGAGGAGTGGATTAACTCCGCACCTAAGCACAAATTGTTGTATCAGTATTTTGGTTGGGATATGCCAGTGCTCTGTCATCTTCCGCTGCTGCGTAATCCAGACAAAAGTAAGTTGAGTAAACGTAAAAACCCAACCAGCATTTGGTATTACCAGCGCATGGGCTTTATGCCAGAAGCGCTGCTTAATTACCTAGGTCGTATGGGGTGGTCGATGTCGGATGAAAGTGAGAAATTCAGCCTGCAAACGATGATTGATAATTTCGATATTACTCGGGTAAGTCTCGGTGGTCCGATATTCGATGTTGAAAAACTTCGCTGGTTGAATGGTCTGTGGCTGCGCGAAGACTGCAGTTTAGAGCAGCTTGCAGATCGTATGCAGGAGTGGGCTTTTAATCGTGACACGCTTATGAAAATGCTGCCGCATGTCCAGTCGCGCATCGAAGTGTTTAGCGATATGGCGCCACTGGCAGCGTTCTTCTTATCTGGCATGTTGCCGCTTACTCCGGCTAGTTTTGCGACTTCAAGCCTTAGTGAGGAAGAGCTTGTAACGCTGCTTCAATGTACAGCTTGGCGATTAGAGGCCTTGAATGATTGGCAGCGCGACAGTATTTTTGCTGAAGTGAAGTCTCTGGCGGATGGCCTAGGTATTAAGCTTAAAGACTTTATGCCGCCCTTATTTATTGCTATTGCTGGTACCACATCATCAATTTCTGTTGTGGATTCTATGGAGGTCTTGGGGCCAGATATGAGCAGGGCGCGAATCCGGCACGCTATTGAGGTCTTAGGTGGGGTTGGTAAAAAGCGCCTGAAAAAATTGGAGAAACAATACCAAGAGCTTGGGCAAAGCTAAAGCTGGATAGGACGCTGCTCCTTAAATAGAGCAATGATTGCCGAGTGGCGATTGCGAGAAAAATACAGTGATTTCAAGTCGATGTGTTGACAAGTTTAGGGGCTAACCGTAATATGCGCAGCCTCTGCTTTGGGGCTATAGCTCAGCTGGGAGAGCGCTTGCATGGCATGCAAGAGGTCGGCGGTTCGATCCCGCCTAGCTCCACCAAAGTTTTGAAAAACCGCTTAATTGCGGTTTTTTTTTGCCTATACTTTTAGCTATGCCCGCTGACCGCGACGAATATATCGCTAAGTGGTGGCCGTGTGGGCGGCGTGCTCTTTAGCTGCCATACTATTTGTCTGAAAAATACTAATTAATTCCTTTTGGGGAGCGATGCATCAGTGCCGAATATATCTCTTCGTCAGCGCCATAATAAAAGTCCAGAAGAACTTCGTGAGCTTATTAAGCTGATGGCGACCAAGTTAGAGGAGCGCTATCAGCTCAAAGCTCGCTGGTTGAATAACGATGCCGTTGAGGTTGCGCGGCCCGGTATTAATGGACGTATTACCCTCGGTGCGAATGAAGTCCGGGTCGAGATTAAGCTGGGTCTTATGATGAGCGCATTTAAATCGACTATTGAAAGTGAAATCTCGCGCTCTATGGCGGAGAAATTGGCGTAATAAAATCGCATAACAAATCGCGATATGATGGAATTTTTTATATAGCGCGGGGTTCTAACGGTTACAGTTAATGACTATTGGGAGTCTGAGTTAGATATGACTATTCAGTTGCGGTCTTTTCGCGTAGCACAGTATTTACCACTTAAAGCCATAGTTTTTTGTTTTTTTGCACTGCTTGCGCAGGGTAGTTGGGCGCTGTTTCCGCAGCAGGACGGCGAGGGACGGGAGCTTCCCAGTCTGGCGCCGATGCTAAAAAACGTGAATCCAGCGGTCGTGAATATCTCGACTTTTACCACCCGAACTGTCCGTCAAAACCCTCTGCTCAACGATCCCTTTTTTAGGCGCTTTTTTAATGTTCCCGAGCATCAGCTCCAGCAACCGCAGCAGCGCCGCACGCAAAGCGCCGGCTCGGGCGTTATTATTGATGCTAAAAAAGGCATTGTGCTTACCAATCACCATGTCGTAAATGGTGCGGACGAAATCACTGTAGGTATGGAGGATGGGCGCAGCTTTACCGCGACCTTGGTGGGTTCTGATCCTGATGTTGATATTGCGGTGTTAAAGATTGAAGCCAAGGATTTGCATAGCGTTAAGTTGGCTGATTCAGAAAAGTTGGAAGTTGGCGACTACGTCGTAGCAATCGGCAATCCCTTTGGTCTGGGACAAACGGTGACAACAGGTATTGTCAGTGCCTTGGGCCGTACCGGTTTGGGCATAGAAGGCTACGAAAACTTCATTCAAACAGATGCATCAATAAACCCCGGTAATTCTGGCGGTGCACTGGTGAATTTGCGCGGTGAATTGGTTGGCGTCAATACCGCTATCTTGGCGCCCTCTGGCGGCAATGTGGGAATTGGTTTTGCCATTCCAGTCAATATGGCTAAGGTCAGTATCGATCAGATTCTTGAGCATGGTGAGGTGCGCCGCGGTCAGCTTGGGGTTGTTATTCAGGATTTAACCCCAGAGCTAGCCGACGCATTTAATGTGGGTAAGCGCCAGCGCGGCGCAGTAATCGCAGAGGTACAAAAGGATTCCGCAGCGGACACGGCGGGCATAGAAGTTGGTGATGTTGTTGTTGAGCTTGATGATAAGGAAATCCTTAGCTCCGCACAGCTACGTAACTCTGTTGGTCTAAAGCGAGTTGGTGACCGTATTACTGTTACAGTGTTGCGTGATGGAAAGCGCAAGGAGTTTCGTGCGGTATTGGCGGCAGCCTCGGCTGGGACGGTAGTAGCCACCAATAGTCAGTCAGCAGATGGTTTGCTCAAAGGGGTGACACTCCGCGATGCAGACAATGGTCAGGGTGTTTTGGTGACCGAGGTGGCGCGCGACGCAGATGCGGCGGGCAAATTACTGCAGGGCGACTTGATTGTCTCGGTTAATCAGCGTCGGGTTGTTGATGTAAAGCAGTTTAGTGAGGCTCTGTCTGCCAGTAAGGGACGTTTGTTACTTCGCGTAGTGCGTGGTCAAATGGCCTTATGGATTGTATTGCAGCCATAATAAGGGCTGGTGTTTTGGTGCTTAGGAGACGGTAATGAAAAAGTTAGTGGTAGCTGGTTTGCTGGTGTTGTTAACGGCTTGTGCAGGGGTGCCGGTTTCCACCGACTATTCGCAGGATTTCGATTTCAGCAATGTGTCTAGCTATGCGTGGCTGTTACCTGCTAAGCACAGCAATCCTGAGGTTGATAATGATTTGGTGCGGGCGCGTATTGTAGATGCGGTTGATGCACAATTTACAGCGAAGGGCTTGTCGCAGGTATCTGATGCCAGCAAAGCGTCGGTACTGGTTAGCTATCAGCTTGGGCAGGAGGACAAGATTGCCATTGATAATTTTGGATCTTGGTATACCCATTTTGGCTATTATCCCTGCTATCGCTGCGGCTATAGACCGGGCTACGGCTATTTTGGCCATAGCCATTTCTACGACGATGACATTTGGGTGCGCAATTATAAAGAAAGCACATTAATGATTGACGTTATCGATCCAAAATCGAAAAAGCTGCTCTGGCGTGGTATGACCAAGCGGATCATTCCAAGTCTTAAAACACCGGAAGAGCGGCGTTTATATGTATTGGAAACGGTGTCTGCCATTTTGGCTGAGTTTCCACCTGGTTCTGCCGTGGCGCATTGATATTATTCACTATTTTCCGATGATTTCGTCGGCGAGTCGCTTGCATGTGCTAAGCCTTTCGCCGACAATAGCGCCCGCGTTGCAGTGCTGCTGTGATGTGTCTTCTGCGGTGGTCCTTCCGGTCCCCTCGCAACGATAGATAGCAAACCCCGCCAGGCCCGGAAGGGAGCAACGGTAGTTATCAACTCGTGTGCCGGGGTGTGGCTGGTTGGGCCGCCACCAAGTCTTTGTTGATTCCTTATCTGTGTTTATTTTCCGCCCTTATCATTGGTTTATGTCCTTGCTGGGCTGGTGTATCCTTGCGGCTTGCATGTTAGGAATTGTTCAATGAGCTATCAGGTGTTGGCGCGAAAATGGCGCCCAAAAACCTTCCGTGAAATGGCGGGTCAGAATCACGTTTTAAAAGCGTTAGTGAACGCTTTAGATCATGACCGTCTTCATCATGCCTATTTGTTTACTGGTACTCGCGGTGTGGGTAAAACTACTATCGCCCGTATTCTGGCCAAGTGTTTAAACTGCCAAGTTGGGGTTAGTTCTGAGCCCTGTGGGCAGTGTAATGCCTGTGTTGCAATCAATGAAGGACGTTTTGTTGACTTACTTGAGGTCGATGCAGCATCGCGCACCAAGGTAGAAGACACACGGGAAATTCTCGACAACGTTCAATACATGCCTAGCCAAGGGCGCTACAAGGTGTATCTCATTGATGAGGTGCACATGCTTAGTAGTAGCAGTTTTAACGCGCTGTTAAAAACCTTGGAAGAGCCCCCCGCGCACGTAAAATTTTTGTTGGCGACAACGGACCCCCAAAAGCTGCCGGCGACCATTTTATCTCGGTGTTTGCAGTTTAATTTAAAGAATCTAAGCCCTGAGCGCATTGTCGATTATTTGAAGACAGTGCTAGAGCAGGAGATGGTGCAGTATGACGAATCTTCGCTTTGGTTATTGGGGCGTGCAGCCGATGGGAGTATGCGTGATGCGCTTAGTCTCACCGACCAAGCTATCGCGTTTGGTTCTGGCAGATTGGGTGAGGCCGATGTGCGCCAGATGCTGGGTACCATTGATCACAACTCGGTTTATCGTTTAATAGAAGCCTTGGCGGTGAGTGATGGGGCCGCCTTGCTAGGGGTGGTTGCCGATCTCGCTGAAATGGGTGCAGACTTTGCCGGTGTTGTGAGTGAGCTGTTGGTGGTGATGCATCGCTTAGCCGTAGCGCAGACAGTACCAGAAGGTTTGGATAATAGTCTTGGTGATCGCAATAAAATCATAGAGTTGGCGTCTAAACTTGCAGCAGAAGATGTGCAATTTTATTACCAAATAGCTCTAGCTGGGCGGCGCGACATGGGCTTGGCACCAGATCCGCGAGCAGGCTTAGAAATGCTGCTGTTGCGAATGCTGGCGTTTAAACCTCAGGGCATTATCGATGCGCCGCGTCAGAGTTTGGCTCGGCCAGTAGCTGCAGTGGCGGAGGCCACCGCCTCGGTAAAAAAGCCGCAGACGCATAAGCCGGCGGCGGATACGTCGCTGGCGAATGAGCTGATATCCGATGCTAGTACGTCAACGATGGCGGCCCCAAAGCAGGTTTTACCCAAAAGTAACGACGATCAGAAAATATCTGACGACACAGAAGCTCGTACACTAGTAGATACTATTGATACGCAAGCGCTGTTGTCGCAACAAGAACTAGCGCCGCAAGCTCCTCTTGCATCTCAAGAAGAGTCTGTGACGTCGATCGCAGCTGCTCCATTGTCAGAGCCAGATTTGAGCGGCGGTGCGAGCGAGACAATCTCCCCCGCAAATGAGATATTGACCTCGCCTCAGAATGAGCCTGATGTTGAACAGCCTGCACTTGTGGCAGCTACTGCGCTAGTTTTGTCTGGGGAAAAAATTGCGTTTAGTGATTTAAACGATCGCCTTTGGCGCGAGCAATTTGATGCTTTTCAGTTGCCCGGTATGTTAGGGAGCGTGGCGAGCCACTGTCAAATTGCCACGTTGGCGGCGGACAGTTTGAGTTTTAATATTGACGAGGCCAATGCCGCGTTATTGAACGACCGCCATATTGAACGGCTTGGCGAGTTATTGTCAGAATATTTTGAAAAGTCACTGAAGGTCACTGTTAATATCGGCGCTGTAGCCTTCGAAACACCGGCTGCATACAAACAGCGGTGTTTGGACGAGCGGCTTGCTATTGCAAAGCAGGCATTGCGTACAGATTCGTATGTGGCTCGTATAATTCAAGAATTTGATGGCGTGCTGGATGAAGAATCTGTGCGTTTAGTTGATTGAAGAGAGAAAAGCATGAAACCAGATCTAAATGAATTAATGAAAAAAGCCGCTGAAATGCAGGAAAAAATGCAAAAGGCACAGGAAGAAGTCGCCAATATCGAGGTTCAGGGTGAGTCTGGTGCTGGATTGGTTAAAGTAACGATGACGGGGCGTCACGATGTGCGCCGGGTTTTCATTGACGCTAGCCTAATGTCTGAAGACAAAGAAATGTTAGAAGACCTACTGGCCGCCGCGGTAAATGATGCGGTTCGTAAGGTTGAAAAAAGTAACCAAGACAAAATGGGTGGAATGATGTCTGGGCTTGGTATGCCATCTGGCTTCAAGATGCCGTTCTGATATGAGCTACAGCCCACTGATCGACGATTTGATAGACGCCTTGCGCTGTTTGCCGGGCGTCGGTGTTAAGTCCGCACAGCGCATGACGTTTCAGTTATTAGAACGCAACCGTCCGGGAGCGGCACGTTTAGCTGCGGCCTTGAGTAAGGCTGCGGAACATGTTGGTCATTGCGCGAGTTGCCGCACTTTAACTGAAAACGAACAATGTTTTATTTGCGCGGACAAACGCCGCGACCAGAAAACTATCTGCGTAGTCGAGTCGCCGGCTGATGTTGTTGCTTTTGAGCAAAGCGGTGACTACAAAGGCTTGTACTTTGTATTAATGGGGCATTTATCACCTATTGATGGTATTGGTCCGGTAGAAATAGGCATAGACAGATTGTTGCAACGCAGCATTGAGCTGTCGATTAGCGAGCTAATTTTAGCGACCAATCCGACGGTAGAGGGCGAGGCAACGGCCTACTACATTACTGAACAAATGCGCAGCCAAGGTATCGCTGTGAGCCGTATCGCTCACGGGGTGCCTTTGGGTGGCGAACTTGAATACGTGGACAGCGGTACGCTGGCACATGCACTGAAAGGACGTCGTCCCATTGACTGATCCCGTAGAATCCCGCGTTTATATAGATACCGACGCAGCACTTGATGCCGCTTGCGAGCGCTGGGCTGCTGCACCATTTCTTGCTATTGATACCGAATTTATTCGTACCGATACCTTCTATCCCATCGCGGGTTTATTGCAGGTGGGGGCAAGTGGCGAGCTTTTTCTCATCGACCCCTTATCAATAACAGACTGGTCGGCTTTTACTGCATTGTTAAGGCGCAGTGATTTACCAAAAGTAATCCATTCCTGCAGTGAGGACTTAGAAGTCTTTCAAGTGTTGTTTCAGTGTGTGCCGAAGCCCTTGCTGGACACCCAGATTGGCGCGGCCCTAGCAGGCTTGGGAGGCGGTTTGAGCTACCAGCGATTGGTGATGGACTGTTTGGGAGTACATGTTGAAAAGGGCGAAACTCGTTCAGATTGGCTGCGTAGACCGTTAAGTGAGAGTCAATGTGTATACGCGGCCTTAGATGTGCTCTATTTACAGCGTATTTACCCTATTTTGTGTAAGCGTCTTGAAGACAAGGGCGCTTTGAGTTGGTGGCACGACGATTGTGCGGCGATTACAGCGCAGGCGGAAAGACCCACTGCGGTAAATGAATACTATCAGCGCATAAAATCGCTGTGGAAGCTCAGCGCGAGGCAGCAATATGCTTTGCAGTTACTTTGCGGCTGGCGTGAAACCGAGGCAAGGGCGAGGAATATTCCACGCGGGCGAGTGCTAAAAGATGCGGCTTGCTTTGAGATTGCAAGGCAATCACCGTCTGATAATAATCATTTAGGGCGTATTAAAGAGGTATCTCCGGGCAGTGTGCGCCGTTATGGTGACACAATATTAGAGCTTCTTGTGCAGGCCCGTGGCGCCGATGATACCTTATTGCCACCATCTGCGCCTAAGCCGCTTACGCCAAGTCAAACACAGGTTTACAAAAACATGAAAGGCGTCGCAGAGGAGCGTGCAAGCGAGCTCGATATCGCCCCAGAGGTTTTTGTTAAAAAGCGTGAATTTGAAGAAATTATCCGCACTGGGCTGCTGCCATCTACATTAAGTTCGTGGCGTAAGCCTTTGATTGGGGATAAATTAATTATGCTTTCCGAGAAAAAAATATGAAGCGTATTTGTGCTGTTTATCGAAGTTCGCGCACGGAGGGGATGTATTTGTATGTGGATCACAAAGAGGATTTGTCTCGTGTCCCTGACGATTTACTAGCGCGCTTCGGCCAACCTGCACGTTCCATGACCCTAGTGCTGCATGCTGAACGCAAGCTAGCGCGAGCTGACGTGGCTAAGGTCATGGCAGAAATTGCTGATAAGGGGTTCTATTTACAACTGCCGCCACAACCCGAGCGATTGAATCCTCGTGTTGTACCTGAGATAGATGAATAACTCTAATTATGGCTGACATAGTACGACGTCCATTTTGGGAACATAAATCCTTGACCGAGATGTCAGCTGAGGAGTGGGAGGCTGTTTGTGATGGCTGCGGAAAGTGCTGCCTTCATAAGCTAGAAAACCATGATGACGGTGAGGTTTTTTATACGGATGTCGCCTGCCGTTTATTAGATATCGAAGTGTGCCGTTGTAGTGATTACAAGGCGCGTAAGAAGCTAGTACCAGACTGCATTTCTTTACGGCTTAGCGATCCTGAAGACATGCATTGGCTACCTGCTAGCTGCGGATATCGTTTATTGGCAGAGGGGCGCGAGTTAGAGGATTGGCATCCCTTAATTTCAGGCGATGTGAATAGTGTTCACGAGGCAGGTGTATCAATCCGCGGACGCTGTATTAGTGAAAATGACGTTAAAGATATTGATTACGAAGATCGCATAATTTATTGGGTGGAGTAGGGCAGGATGATTGATCTCAGTGATTATAAGCTGGCGTGGCAGGTCTATCTTAGTGTGGGGCTGGTGGCTGGTGTGATTTGGTGCATGTTGTTACGCCGCATACCTGTGCGTGTTCTGAGATATTGGTTAATGACGGCTGGAATTGTGTTTTTGTTTCTACCTGCGCGCCATCCGGATATGTCTGAGTTGTGGGTGCCATCGGCGGGGGCTGCGGTGCTAACAATTTTAACTGACGGATTAGAAACCGCTGTACCAATGCTATTGGCGATGGGGATGGCGCAGATTGGCGCGCTAATAGTGGCGATATTATTGGCGTATATTTTTGCTAATGGCGTCGCTAACCCTAAAAAGACAATGTCTGCCGATGGCACGGCTAGTTCACGTGCCGAGCCAGATATTGGGCTTGATTAGCGTTTGTCCTATCAAGTTTGGCGGTATCTCGTGATTACTTTTAAAATGCCGCGGATTCGCTATACTTTGTGTGCTAATAGCAATAATGTCGAAAAATAAGGATACGCCTAGTCACAATGCGCAGGATTGCTTGCAGAGTAGGCTCGCGGTTTAAAAGCGGTTTTTAAGGATGCCGATGGATCTGGAATTAGTAAGTGTAGATGGTGGTGATTCGTATGTGATCACAGCGTCATCGGTACTCATCGGCCGCGATGGTGCTAATGACATCACTATTGCAAAAGATCTCTTGTCTAGGCGTCATGCTAAATTAAGCTTAATCGACGACGAATGGCTACTGGAAGACCTCAATTCCACTAATGGTACTTCTGTAAATAATCGTCAAATAACACGCCCAACCAAGGTTAAAGCCGGTGATGTTATCAAGTTTGGCGAAACCGCATATTACCTTAAAGATACCGCTGCCGATGGCCGAACTATTGTCGCGTCGCGCCTACCGCAAAAAGAGCTTTCGGCAGGTGGATCTGTCGTTATTGATGAAGAACCCGACGGCGACCTCACCTCCTTTCAACAGGCTTATCAGCTGCCCTCCGGCTGGATAAATGTGTCAAAGCAAAACCCGTCCTATTCCAAAGAGGCGGTAGATCAACTGATAAAACGCACAATTACTTCAAAGCAACTAAATCCTGATGTAGTACTCGTGTTCTATATTAATCAAGCTAGGCCGCTTGTGTATGGTATTTCTGCAAAAAAGGCTGAGGCATTTTGGACAATTGGCCGTGGTCAGGATGTAAAAATTCGTGTTGATGATCCGAGTATCTCGTCACAACATGCCAAGCTTTTGTATAGGGGCGGGGAGTGGAGTTTGGATGATTCTGGCTCTACCAATGGGCTTCGTATAGATGATGAGGCCTGCACAAAAGTTGTGTTGCAAGATCAGGGTGTTGTCACGCTTGGTCGAGTAGATATGGTGTTTCGTAAATTGCAGTAGAATAACAAATATAAAAAACGTAGCGATGTGTTGAAACCTGCAAGGGTTTAAATCAATGTTGGAATCAAATATTACGGAATAGCGTAAGCAAGGGAGGCGGTCGTGGCGAATCAGAAGAGACGTTTTGATAAGTGGTGGGTTGCTAGTTCAGCGGCGTTCACGCTAATAGTTGTATCGGCATGTTCAAACACACCTGATAACGAGGTGAGTGCCGCATCCGCAAGTACCGAGGATATTGTTGCCGGCCTGCAAATAGTGGACTGCTTACTGCCGGGGCAGCTTCGTAAACTCGGTAATATGTCTTATATGACGCCAAGGCGTCCTGTTAAAACGACCGCAGCTGATTGTCGAATTCGTGGCGGTGAATATGTTGCCTATGACCGTGCTGATTATAAAACAGCTTTGAAGGTTTGGCTGCCCTCTGCAGAGGAGGGGGACGCCGAAGCGCAATTGTCGGTGGGTGAGATTTTTGAAAAGGGTTTAGGTACCGAGCCGAACTATGAGGTGGCAATATTTTGGTATCAAAAAGCGGCGGAACAAGGCAATAAAAGCGCGCTGTTCAATCTGGCGACCTTGTATGAGCAGGGCTTGGGTGTCGAAAAAGACAAGCTAAAAGCCATAAACTATTATCGTCAGGCATGGGGTATGCCTGAAGACAGCTTAATTTATCAGGAAACCGCCCAGCGCGAGCAAGAGGTATTACGTGCTGAATTGGCGGCGCAACTCAAAGCCAAAGATCAGCAATTGGCCTTGTTAGATCGGCAGGCGGCGTCGCTTAAAAAACAACTAAGTAATAACACCGCAAAAACGAATAACGCAGCCGCAGCGCCTGCTGCAGAACTAGCGACCCTACATCAGTTGTTAAAAACCGTTCAAGATGATCGCGCAAGCGTAGAGCGCCGTCTTTCAACTATTCCCAAATTGCGTACACCAGCGTTAACACTGCCAAGCGTTGCGCCGGCAGTTGGTGGCGACGGCATTAAAGTTGACGATATGGATTTTGGGCGCTATTACGCTTTGGTCATCGGAAATAGGGATTACGCTGTTCTCGACGATTTGGCAACGCCGCTGAATGATGCAAGAGAAATCGGCGAGATTCTTGAAAATCAGTATGGTTTTCAAGTGCAGTTGCTATTGAACTCAGATCGTTTGACAGTTATGCAGGCAATCAATGAGTTGCATAGCGTGTTAACCGAAAATGATAATCTGCTAATTTATTACGCGGGCCACGGCAGCATGGTAAATGTTGGTGAACGAGACACCGGTTACTGGCTACCAATTAATGCTGATCCGCCACCTAATGATGCGTTTTGGGTGTCGAATGAGTTTGTCAGCAACCATTTAGGTCGCCTTCAAGCTAAACGTGTACTGGTCATTGCAGATTCTTGCTATGGCGGTTTATTGTCGTCTGCGCCAGGGCAGTTGTTTTTAGGGCAGGGGCGCGAATCAGATAATCCCGAATATATTAAATATAAACTTCCTCGGCGATCTCGCTTACTGATGTCATCTGGCGGTGACAAGCCAGTAATAGATGAGGGCGGCGATGGGCACTCGGTGTTCGCAAGGGAGTTGATCAATACCCTGCGCTCCAATACGAGCTTGTTATCGGCACCGGATTTATTTGCGCAAATCCGTGAACCAGTTAAGCGCCAGGCGAGCTTGAACGATTTTATTCAAGAGCCGGTATATAAAATTATTAAAGGCGCAGGTCATGAAGTGGGTGATTTTTTCTTCGTTCCAAAAACCAAGATTAATTAATGACGACATTTTTTAAATAAATTCATTGCGCAGTAAGGTATTTCGCTGGGGCAATATTTAGAGAGAGTAGAAAGCGTGGAAAAAAACATTTTGAATAAAATAGCGGTAATCGCTTTAACACTTGGTGTGTGCTTATTACTTCCGACTGCCGCCATGGCGGCAGAGGAATGCAAGCCCAAAGTGACGAACCCGGATAATGGTGAAAATCCAGGTGATGGCACGCCGCCAACCGGAGCAACTGGTGGAGCAGGCGAGTTTAGTACTGCGTCAGCCTTAAACGGAATAGCTAGGGCGTCGGAGTTTAGTGAGCAAGAAGCGCAAGAAACTCGAGGCGATTGTGGTGCGACGGTGGGAGAGTCTAGCGGGACGCAAGCACAAGAAGTCGCCATGACTATCGGCACAAAGATTATTAATCAGCGCGCCGTCCGAAACCGTAGCGGAAATACAGGCCAGCAAGTCACTGCCTTTGATTTCCGCGCCCTCGGCGGTGCAGCTAGCGCAGACAACGATGGTGATTCCCTGCGCAATGGCAGTCGAGTCTCATTATTTAGCTTTGGGGAATATTCTGAGCGTGATCGAAAAGGAACAGCGCTCAGCAGTGGCTATGAGCAGGAGCTGAGCGCGTTTACCCTAGGTTTTGATTATCGATTAGATGACGCAACTTTCTTAGGTATGACGGTTAGCGGATCTGAGGGTGAGAGCGATTTAGACAGTGGTAATGGCGGTAGCGAAGTATCGTCCACAACACTTGGTATTCATGGTGCCAAGTACTGGGGAAATAATTTTGTGGCGGGTTTTCTTGCTTACGGTTCTCTAGATATCGATGTTTCCCGCAGTACCGCAGCAGATAGTTTTAGTGCGTCGACCGATGGTGATTATTGGTACGGGGATATTGCTGTTGGTTTTGAAGAAAATTATGGCGGCCTACGCATAACACCTCAGGCAAGAGTGCTATTTTTGTCGGGCGACATTGATGCCTACCGCGAACGCTCAGGATCGGGTGCGGGTGTGATTCGCAGTGTCGACAGTCAAGATATCGATACAACCATACTGACCTTATCTGTACAGGCAGATTACCCCGTGTTGTTAAGCTGGGGGGTATTACTTCCTTCAATGCGAGCAGAGTTAATCTCAGATGGCGGCGATGGCTATAGCTCAAATGGTCAGACCCTTAACGACGCTGATAAAAGTGCCATTAGTAGTTTTGCTGATCAGGCGGATGATCCAGATTCCAGTACGGTGTCAGTATCGTGGGGAACCTCAGCGCAGTTTAGGGGAGGCTTTGCTGCTTACGTGGTGTACGAGCGTTTGTTCTTTCATGACTATTTAGATAAATATACAGCGACCGTGGGTCTACGATACGAGTTACCTTGAGAACTAATTTGAGCTACGGCAAGACTGGCGAGGACCTAGAGCCCATTTACTATATTTTGTCGTCTTGAGTGCCATGTACAGTCAATGTTCCGTTAAAAAACAGCCCAAACTCAGCAGAATACGATCTTTCTGCTATTTGGGCTGTTTGGTTTTGATGGCCTGTATTGCGGCTTGCAGTACACCCGCGCAGCGTCTTGATAAACGCGCGGAGGACTATGGTATGCAGCGCCGCGTCATTCTTGGTGATACCTTTAATCATATTGCTTATTTAAAAATATCCCGTTCAGGTAGTCATCGCTTGCATGTTTATATTGAAGGTGATGGTAGGCCTTGGCTTGGCGGTGAGTATATCTCTAAAGACCCAACTACAAAGCGTCCATTGGCATTGGATCTTGCTAGACTCGATCCTGAAAACGTACTTTATCTTGGCCGGCCCTGTTATATGGGCTTAGAGCAAGATGGTATATGCAATGAAAAATATTGGACCTCTGCGCGTTATTCAGCAGCTGTTACGGTAAGTATGTCTGCAGCGGTGAGGCAAGTAGTGGATGAATACAATATTACGGCTACTAGCTTGATTGGATACAGCGGTGGAGGCAGTTTAGCGATGTTGATGGCGTCAGATGCCTACGTTTCGATGATACCGACATTAGAATCGGTGGTAACACTCTCGGCCAATCTTGATGTGGCTGCTTGGGTGAAAATGCACGGTTATTTACCCTTGTCTGAATCACTTGATCCTATTCAGCTTGCGTACTCCAGTGCAGCAAATTTTTTACACTACAGCGGTGCTGAGGATGACAACATTCCTTCTAGTCACCTGCTTAAGTTTGTTGAGAAGCATGGCGGGCAGTATAAGATTTTCGATGATGCTGATCATAGTTGTTGTTGGGTACGGCATTGGCCCCAGTTGCTAGAGCAGGATGTGGCGCCCCTAGAGAGAGACGTGCAATGACGAAGGATGGTAAAACCCAGGTAGTGGGTGGAAGTGACTCTTCTAGTGATGAGTCTACTGAGTTAGATGAGTCTTTGTTCGATATCGATGACAGTCTTGCCTGTGGCGATGACTCTATTATTAATGATGATATTACCGAGTTATCTTCGACAAATGACGTGGAACTCGACGCAGATTTATCTGAACTTATCGTGAGTGAAGATAATGACGCGACGCGGCTTAGCGAGAATGTTGTCGACGGCGAAGAGTCTGGCTTTCATTTCGATGATGCTACAGTTGTTACTACTACGGGCAGCAGTGATGCCACTGCAATTGTTAATCCAGATAATACTGTTGTGGTATCCGCGGGAACTGGTGGCGCCGGATTCAAGGTAGGCGATTTACTAAAGGATCGGTTTAGATTAGAAAAAACACTGGGNGAAGGGGGCATGGGCGCGGTGTTTTTGGCGGTCGATCAGCGCAAAATAGAAGCCCGTCATCACGCCCCCTATGTTGCGATTAAGTTGATTAGCGGTGATTTTTCCAAAGACCCGCTTGCATATATTTCTTTGCAGCGCGAAACAGATAAGTCCCAGAAACTTGCCCATCCAAATGTTATTACAGTTTACGATTTTGACCGCGATGGTGATGTGTTCTTTATGACGATGGAGGCCTTGAAAGGGCAAACATTAGACACTGTTATTAAAGACACTTCGCGTAGTCGAGAGCAAACGGTTCGCTATATCAATGAACTCAGTCTAGGCCTTGCCTACGCTCATCAGCGTAATATTGTTCACTCAGATATAAAACCCCAAAATATTTTTGTGACTGAAGAGGGTGTTTTAAAAATACTAGATTTTGGTATTGCTCGCGCACTGTCGAATGTCGAGGGTGCAGTGCAGGATGAAGTTGATGAAGTCGTCGGCTTAACGCCAGCCTATGCAAGTTACGAAATGTTTGAGGGCGCTGCACCAGCACCAGCAGACGATGTTTATGCCCTTGGGATTATTGCTTATCAACTTTTTACTGGTGAACATCCTTTCGACCGAAAAAAAGCGACCCTAGCCAGTGATGCGGGCATGCAAGCAAAGCGTATAAAGGGCATTCCTCAGTATCAGTGGAAGGCAATATCAAAGGCTCTTAACTTTGAACGTACACGTCGCTGGCAGAATGCCGATGAGTTTTATCGGCAGTTTAGTGGTGCTGGTCGTAGGGCGAAGCATTTGGGTATTGCGTTATTATTGGTAGTACTAGGTTTCTCGGCTTATTTGAGTCTTTATACGCCTGAAGTTGGGCCAGACATTCCCTTTGAAGAATTGTCGCCAAGTGTGCAGAAAAAGCTGCTGAATAATATTAGCGAGGCAGATCAAGCGCTGAACTTCTCTGATATAAATGGCGCACTATTTTATTTGGATAGGGCGTATACCTTGCATCCGCGAAATCAGGAGGTAATGGCTAAGCTCGATACCGTTGTCAACAAGCTGCTTGATGTCGTGAACGCGGCGGATAGTGACATAGCCATTCAGCAGCTAGATGAATTATTGAAATACGAGTCCCTAACTCAGAACGCGAAATTACTTGCGCTTAAAAAATCTATACAGGCTAGAAATGAGTAGCAGGGTGGGCGAAAAAAATCGGCATTTTTCCGCCCTAGGGTCTTAGCCTTCTATTTCTGTAAACGCACCTTCAAACAGCGCTGAGCTTAAATAGCGCTCCGCTGAATCAGGCAATATGGCGACAATAGTTTTGCCGGTGTTTTCTGGTAGTGAGGCCACCCGCTCGGCAACGGCCATAGCTGCGCCACTTGAAATGCCGGCTAAAATTCCTTCCTCTTTCATCAGCCGGTGTGCCCATTGCATTGCCTCTTCGTCACTGACCGCTTCGGCGGTATCAACCATACTTAAATCAAGGTTGTCTGGAAGGAAGCCTGCACCAATACCTTGAATCTTATGAGGTGCATGTCTAGGCTCGCTGCCGTTAAGTGCACTGCGAATTAAGGTCGAAGAATTCGGCTCTACAGCGACCGTAGTGATGGCTTTGCCGCAGGTGCTTTTAATATAGCGAGATATACCAGAAAGGGTGCCGCCCGTACCGACGCCACTAATTAAAATGTCTATGCCGCCATTAGTATCGCGCCAAATTTCCGGGCCTGTGGTGCGCTCATGGATGGCTGGATTCGCCGGGTTACTAAATTGCTGGGGCATAAAGTAGCGCGCGGGATCACTTTCAACCACAGCCTCAGCGGCGGCAATAGCACCTTTCATACCCTTGCTGCCGTCGCTCAGAATTAATTTTGCACCTAGTGCTAACAATACTTTGCGGCGCTCCATGCTCATGGTATTTGGCATGGTTAAGGTAATAGGGTAGCCGCGGGCGGCAGCGACAAAAGCGAGTGCAATGCCGGTATTTCCGCTGGTGGGTTCGACAATCTCCATGCCAGCGTTCAGCTTACCGTCTTGCTCGGCCTGCCAAATCATATTTGCGCCGATTCGGCATTTCACGCTATTTGCGGGGTTGCGGCTTTCCATTTTCACGAAGATGTTGTGCTGGCTAATCCGGTTTATTTTGATTAAAGGTGTGTTGCCAATACTTAAGCTCAGATCGTCGAAGGGGGCGGACATAATGGTCTCCGTAGTGTTGATAGCTATTAATTTAGCCCGATATAGATGTAAAAGGGGCTAAATTCGTCAAATTTGTGTTTGCAGCTCTACTATAACTGGCCTGATTTGTAATTGCCTTATAATGCCAGCTTGGGTAGTCTGCTGCGCAGTCTTTTTAATCATGCTCGGTTTTAGTCAACGGGGCGATTTTGTAGTTAGGAAAAAATGATGAAATTTACCGGTACCGATTCTTACGTTTCTACAGATGATCTGAGCATGGCAGTGAATGCGGCCGTGACCTTACAGCGCCCCCTACTGATTAAAGGTGAGCCAGGTACGGGTAAAACGCTATTAGCTGAGCAGGTTGCAGCATCGTTGGGTAAGCCGCTAATTCAATGGCATATCAAGTCTACCACCAAGGCTCAGCAGGGGCTTTATGAGTACGATGCGGTGTCTCGTCTGCGTGATTCGCAGCTTGGTAATGAAAAAGTTCATGATATTGGCAATTACATCAAGCGCGGTAAGCTCTGGGAAGCCTTTGCGGCGGAAGAGCAAGTGGTATTGTTGATTGATGAGATAGATAAGGCCGACATTGAGTTTCCAAATGATTTGTTGGTTGAGCTAGATCGTATGGAATTTTTTGTATATGAAACGGGTGAAACGGTTAGAGCGATAAAGCGACCGATAATTATTATTACGAGTAATAATGAAAAAGAGCTGCCTGATGCGTTTTTACGTCGCTGCTTTTTCCACTTCATTACTTTTCCAGACCGCGCGACGATGCAAAAAATTGTTGCGGTGCATTATCCCGAGATTTCAAAGCAGCTGGTTGCTGAGGCGATGGAAATGTTTTTTGAAATTCGTCAAATTCCCGGCCTTAAGAAAAAACCCTCTACGTCTGAGCTGATAGATTGGCTTAAGCTATTAATGGCAGATGAAATTCCGGACGAAATTTTGAAAAATCGCGATGCCAGTAAGGCGATTCCGCCGCTTTACGGCGCCTTGTTAAAGAACGAGCAAGATGTGCATTTATTAGAGCGTTTGGCGTTTATGCATCGTCGTGAGAGCCGCGGCTAATATGTTAGTACAATTTTTTCTTGGACTGAGAAACGCGGGTATCCCCGTCACGATTCGCGAGCTGCTGGATTTGATTGCAGGGCTAGAATCGCGGCTAGCCTTTGTTGACGTTGATGAGTTCTATCAGCTCGCTCGGATATGCATGGTCAAAGATGAAAAATACTACGATCGTTTCGACAAAGCCTTCGGTAGTTACTTCTCGGACCTGAGTTCGCTTGACGACATTATTGAGGCGATGATTCCTGATGACTGGCTGCGAAAAGAATTTTTAAAGCAGCTAAGCGATGAGGAAAAAGCCAAGATTGAGTCTTTAGGTGGGCTAGATAAACTCATTGAAGAGTTTAAAAAGCGTCTAGAAGAGCAAAAGGGCCGCCATGCCGGTGGTAATAAGTGGATAGGCACCGGCGGTACTTCGCCCTATGGTCACAGCGGCTATAACCCCGAAGGCATTCGGATTGGTGGCGAAAGCACTAATAAAAAGGCGATAAAAGTGTGGGAGCGNCGTGATTTTAAAAACCTCGACGATAATGTGGAGTTAGGTACCCGAAATATCAAAGTTGCGCTACGTCGCTTGCGTAAGTTTGCGCGTACAGGCGCGGCGGATGAGCTTGATATTAACGATACTATCTCTTCCACCGCTAAAAATGGCGGCATGCTTGATTTGAAAATGGTGCCTGAACGCCATAATGCGGTGAAGGTGCTGTTGTTCTTTGATGTGGGTGGATCTATGGACCCGCATATTCGCGTCTGCGAGGAGTTATTCTCTGCTGCGCGGACCGAGTTCAAGCACATGGAATATTATTATTTCCACAATTATATTTATGAATCCGTGTGGGATAATAATATTCGTCGCCACTCAGAGCGTATTCAACTACTCGATATTCTGCATAAATACAGCTCCGACTATAAGGTGATTTTCGTCGGCGATGCGTCGATGTCACCCTATGAGATTGTTCAGCCCGGCGGTAGTGTCGAGCACTGGAATGAGGAGTCTGGCGAGTTGTGGATGCGACGCCTGCGCGAAACTTATGAAAAGGTAGCGTGGTTAAATCCAGTGCCACCGCAGGATTGGAATTGGACGCAATCGATAAAACTGGTCGAGCAGCAGATGGAGGGGCATATGTACCCCATGACGCTGGGCGGGCTAGAGCAGGCGATGGCCTACTTGGCTAAGTAGCGCGTTTTTAGTCGCTTGAGCTAGAGTCAGGCGACTTTCCTTTCATTGATCAACCATTCCCCAAAAATGCAATCAAGGCCGCCGTTACTGCAACGTTGAGTGATTCGACGCCATTATGCATGGGGATTTTTAGCACGACGTCGCATTGCTTTTCGATTTCCTTACTTACGCCGTCAGTTTCGTTGCCCAAGATGTAAATTTGGCTAACATTGTTTTGGGCATCAAAGACCGATTGTCTTGCATGTGACGATAGGCCGCAGAGCTGAGCGCCGTCTGCCTGCATACGGCTTAATTCTTGCGCCAAGTTGTCGCAATAGAATAGAGGCGCTCGAAATAGCGTGCCGGCACTGGCTTTAATCACTAAGGCGCTCAGTGGTGCGCCGCCACGTCTTGGTAAGATTAAGCCATCGATGCCGCTGGCAGCGACTGAGCGAATAATCATGCCCATATTTTGTGGATTGGTAATACGATCTAAAGCGATGTAGCGCCGCGCAGCACCGTTTAATGTTTCTCTATTTATGACTGAACTTGGCTGATAAGCAGTGAGCTGTAAATCGGCAGCAACCCCTTGATCCTGTTTGCCGTTCTTTGAAATTCGTGAAAGTGCCTTGCGCTCATGCATCTCAATGCTGATATTGCGTTGCTGGGCGATTTTTTTGATGTCGCGAATAATGCCGTCTTCTTTATTGCTGTCGGCAAGGTGCAATTTATAAATTTGCATTGCCGGATCTTGTAGTGCTTCCAATACTGGCTTGCGGCCATAAATGGTTAGTAGTTGATCGAAGAAGGCTTTGCGCTGTTGATAGTCAGGATTGCTCATAAGGTTTGTGTAGCCTGCATAAATAGAAAGGGCTATTTATTACACCCAGCGGTAATTGTACGCATCTGCCGCCTTGTTCGCAGCGCCTGTCTGGGTAATTTATTTCTCCATAACAATATTGAGCCGGGTTTTTGGCTAATATAAATTTGACCATTTTGATGCCTTTGCTGCGAATTGGTGCGCTAGCACTATGTTTGGGCATGAATATTGCTTTCTAAGCGTGCATTTTTGTTTTTGTTAGGTGTTTGTATAGTATCTACTTAAATTTAAATCACATGAAAACGTATGTTATTTATTTTTTTATCATAAAAAACAACTTCTTAAGTTGTTAAAAAATTATAGATTTTGCTGGAAGATAGTTTGCTGCCATCTTTTGTGCATCCTAATGACGCATGCTGCGGGTGTTTTTGCCCACAATTGGTGCGTCATTGATTTTATTGGGAGAGTTTGTAAATGAAAATCAATAGAGCAAGACAGTTTCTGCGCGGTCTTGCAGTTTTAATGATGCTTATTGCCCCGCAATGGGGATTTTCTGCGGAAATTAATGGTGCCAATACCGCTTGGATATTAACGTCTACGGCATTGGTATTATTTATGACTCTCCCAGGGCTTGCTTTGTTTTACGGCGGCCTAGTGCGAAGCAAAAACGTGCTCAGCGTATTGATGCAGTGTTTTAGTATTACCTGTTTGGCTTCACTGTTGTGGGTAGCGGTGGGTTATAGCATGGCGTTTTCGGAGGGAACCGCGTTTGTTGGTGGGCTTAGTAAAGCCTTTTTAGCAGGTGTCGGCGAGTCGAGTGTTAGCGGCGATATTCCTGAAACTGTATTTATTATGTTTCAGATGACTTTTGCCATTATTACACCGGCGCTGGTTGTTGGTGGTTTTGCGGAGCGTATTCGTTTCTCTGCGGTAATGGCGTTTTCGGCGCTGTGGTTGTTGGCAGTTTACGCTCCGGTAACCCATTGGGTTTGGGGTGGCGGCTGGTTGGCTGAAATGGGGCTGTTGGATTTTGCTGGTGGTACTGTTGTTCATATTACTGCCGGTGTCGCGGCGCTAGTTGCAGCGATAATACTTGGCAAGCGTCAGGGCTTTGGGCAAATGGCATTACCGCCGCACAATTTAACGATGACCTTTATAGGTGCCGGTATGCTGTGGGTGGGCTGGTTCGGCTTTAATGCTGGTAGCGCGCTGGCTGCTGATGGCAATGCGGGTATGGCGATGTTGGTGACACATCTTTCTGCGGCGGCGGGTTGCCTTACTTGGTCGTTTATTGAATGGGTACGTTACGGTAAGCCCAGTGCTTTGGGTGCGGTTACCGGTATGGTTGCAGGTCTCGGTACCATTACTCCCGCGTCGGGTTATGTTGGACCAGCAGGTGCTATGGTCATTGGCTTAAGCGCAGGTATTGTGTGCTTCTATTGTACTTTGTGGCTTAAGCAAGTGGTTAAGATCGATGACTCGCTAGATGTGTTTCCTGTGCACGGAGTAGGGGGCATATTAGGTACGTTCATGGCGGGTATTTTTGCGAGTAGTGAGCTGGGCGTATTCAGTGGTCAAGGTTTGGCAGAGGGCATGACAATCCTGTCTCAGCTTAAGGTTCAGTTGATTGGTATTGGCGCTACCTTTGCCTATACCGCTGTGGTGAGTTTGATACTCTTTTATGTGATAGATAAGCTCATTGGCCTGCGGGTGACTGCGGACGAAGAGGCACAGGGACTAGATATTACCTGCCACAACGAGGTCGGCTACGATCTATAAGTAGGTAATTTCTTTTGACGAGGTAGTTGTGGAATGTCGGCTCGATCTTTTGGGCTCGCACTACCTCGTTTCCCCACTCCTCTATGGGTGTTTTTGTGGTGGAAAGCTACACCACCGCGAAAAGATACTCCTCTTTTTCTACTGCTATTCATGTCTCCACTGGAGCGGAAGGCTGCGGTGGGTACATTATTTTTGGGGTTCAGCTTAGCGACATTACGCAATCGTCGTTATTTGCTTATGCCTGCGCGAAAGTAATTATTTATCGATAATAGTGTTGCAATATTTTGCTTAAGTCGACATTTTGACATCTATTTGAAATGGGCTGGAGTCGCTATGGAGCTTGAATTATATGGTACTTCCGCGTGCCATCTTTGTGAGTTGGCTGAGGCGGTGCTTGCCGAAATGCTAGTGCACGAAACCGCATGGCAAATCGAGCTAATCGATATTGCTGATGACGACGACACCTTGGCGCGCTATGCCTTAAAAATCCCCGTGCTGCGTAGTGTGGAAGATGATAGAGAGTTGCAGTGGCCCTTTGATGCCAGCAGCGTTCGTCAATTTGTGGCTGGGGGAAGCTAATGGATATAAGGGTTTCTTCTCTTTGGCGCTACCCAGTTAAGTCAATGGCGGGTGCTTCAATGCCTAGCTTGGCTGTAAATGATTGGGGGCCGAATTTAGATCGACGCTGGATGGTGATCGATAGTCAGAAGCGGTTCATCACGCAGCGGCAGTTGCCGAGTATGTGCAGATTATCTGCTTCGCTGACCGATGCAGGGATACGCATTCAGTCATTGGATGATCAGGGTCTTTTTGTTGAGGTGCCTCAACCTTCACTAGGGTCTCAATACGATGTTGTTGTGTGGTCCGACAACTGTGCTGCGGTGGATGCTGGCGACGAGGTGGCGATATGGCTTAGCGATATATTGGGTAAATCGCTGAGACTGTGTTTTATGGCCGATAATACTCACCGTCAAGTCGATACCCAATTTGCGGAGCTAGGCACTCGCGTTAGTTTTGCTGATGGTTTTCCCTTTTTACTGTGTAGTGAGGCGTCATTGGGGGTGTTAAGTAGTGTTTTGGGGAGGGGCTTGGAGGTTCAGCGTTTTAGGCCGAACATTGTCGTGACGGGGAGTGAACCCTTTGCAGAAGACGGATGGCGACGTATTCGCATTAATAATATTGAATTTGAATTGGTTAAGCCCTGCGCTCGCTGTGCGATCCCAACAGTTAATTTAGACACCGCCGCGCGCGAAGCAGATGTATTTAAAATGCTGCGGGCTGAGCGTTCTAACAATGGCGAAGTGTACTTCGGCCAAAACCTTATCCATGACGGAAGTGGCGAGCTTGCGGTGGGTCAGCGAGTTGAAATTTTAGAGTAGGCGCTGTTTTGGCTTACAAAGTCGGGATGCCTCTGTAAGCCATTAATGCTAGTTTTTCTGTGCCGTTGCAGCATTGGCGGGGCCGATAATACGTTCATGGCTAGCCAGCAAGGGTTTATCTAGTTTGAGCTTGTTGGCATAAATAACGCTAAATGCCAGCACGTTTTTGATGTACTCGCGGGTTTCACCGTAGGGTAGATTTTCAATCCAAATGTCTGCGGGAAGATCCCCTGATTGCCGTAATAGCACCCGCTCAACTCTGCTAGGGCCAGCATTGTACGCAGCTGTTGCCAATATACGGTTACCGCCGAATTGCTCTAATAATTGGCCGAGATAAAAACCACCCATCGCGATATTTTTCTCTGGTGTAACTAAGTCTTCTGCGCGCGGATTAGGCAGCCCCATTTGCCGTGCAACGGTGCGAGCTGTGCCGGGCATTAACTGCATAATACCGCGGGCACCCACGCGAGAATTGGCGCTGGGGGCAAATGCACTCTCTTGCCGCGCGATGGCGTATATCCACTTAAGATCAATTTTTTCGCGTTTGGCAATGGTTTTAAACGTGTCTTTATAGGGGGTTGGAAAGCGCAGAGTGAGATCGTCCCATTCGCCGGCGCGGATCGCTGTCATAATAGATTGGTGTGACCAGCCCCAGTTTAATGCAAGCTGTGCAGCGGCCACTTGCTCTGGCTTGCTTAGACTGCGCATGCCGTAATTCCACTCTAGACTAGCGGTTAGATGTTCTCCCAATAGATAAAGTTCTCTGGCGCGAATCACGGCGCCGTGTTGTTCTATTTCATTGATCAGCGCAGGATCAAGAGTGCGCGCAGATTCTAGTTCGTAGTCTTCGTTAAGAATATCTGCAGCTAAAAAGCTGTAGTAACCACGTTCTGCCGCAATTTTTTGCAGAATGAGCTGGGTGCCAACACTGAGCTCGCCCTTAAGTTCGATATCGGCTCGTGCCCACCAATAGCGCCAATCTGCTTTTTCGCGCATTTCTGCTGGAAGAAATTGAATGGTTTGTTGTACCGCTGTCCAGTCGCGATCTTTTAATGCTAGGCGAACCCGCCATTCGGTGAGGTAGGGGTCTTCATAATTAGGATCGTTGGCCGTTACCCAGTCGCGGGTATAGCTCGCGTCGCTGGCGATAGTTTGCCTAGCCATGCTGTCACGCAGTGTGTAATTCTGCTTAGCGGTAAAGTTAAGCCTGCGATCAAGCTGATGCCATAATGTGTTGGTACGCTCAAAGTCGCCGCGTGCCAAACGCTTTAAAGTATGGACAGCAACTTCTTGGCTGTGGCTATTTGCCGGTAGATTGATGCCAATTTGATGGAGCCTATCAGGGCGGCGCAAGAGCTCAATATATTGTTCGGTATTTTTAATCTTGCCCATTAGATAGCGGGCCATATCGGTCTGGCCTTTTTCCAGCGCTAACTCAGCACGCAGCCAATACTGATCTTCAATTTGTTTTGCATTGAGGCGAGCCATCCACTGGCTTATGGGAATGTCACACTCTTTGGGCAAGGAGTAAGGGGTTTGCCAAAGCTCTGCTATCGCGGCATCTGCCTTGTTTTGGTCACCGACTTGTCGCAAGGCGTAGGCGTAATGACAGCTTGTAGCAGTGGAGGAATTCCTTTGGTAGTAGCGAACAAATCTGGGCCAGTCGCGGCTGCGTAACAATTTGTTAAGCCATGAGATGCGAATGCGCTGCCCAACAATGGTGTCACCATATTGTTGGAGGTAAACGTCTATGGTCTGCTCAGAGACACTATTAATCTGCGCCTTAACCAACTCAAGCTCTAAATAGGGTAGCAGTGCGTAGTTATTTAGCTTTGGAACTAGCTTTTCCGCATTGATAAGTCGACCGCGGCTGATTTCGTTGATGGCTTCGCGGTATAATCGCCGGCTTTCGTCCAGGCTGGAGTCGGCAAACACATTTGTTGCCAGTGTAGTCAGTATGAAAAATTGGATAAAGAGGCGTTTCATTTCCCTGCAGCCTTGTAAAACATCGTGAATTTCCTGAAGTAGCGTACTTATCAACATTCGAGATAACCAGCGTAACGTTGGTTACACACTGGATCAAATATATGCCTTTGTTACGTGCCACACAATTACAGCACAGTATTGGACAACAAATTGTGTTGGATAACGCAGAATTGCAATTAGAAGCTGGCGATCGCGTTTGCTTATTGGGTCGTAATGGCTGTGGTAAGTCAACATTACTGCGAATTGTCGACGGAAATACCACGGTAGATTCTGGCGAAATTTGGCGGCAACCGGGCGTGAAAATTGCTCGTATGGAGCAAACCTTAGATTTCGCTTCGCCAGAAGAAACAATTTACGACGTGGTCGCAGATGGTTTGGCGGGCTTGGGTAAAACTCTGCGCCGTTACAACGAATTGATTCACGGCGAGATGGGAGATAAAGAGCTAAAGGAGCTTGAGAAACTGCAGCGGGAGATAGAAGTTAACGACGGTTGGCTCTTCCAGCAGCGGATAGAAAACATCTTATCTCGACTTGAGTTGGATGCCGATGCAACTGTGTGTAGTTTGTCAGGCGGCTGGCGTCGCCGAGTCGCTTTGGCGCGTGCACTCGTGTGCGAACCAGATATTTTATTGTTAGATGAGCCGACCAACCACTTGGATTTGGACGGTATTCTCTGGTTAGAACAGTGTGTAATGTCATTTCAGGGTAGCGTACTTTTTGTAACCCATGACCGTGCGTTAATAGAAAAACTGGCGACGCGTATTATCGAATTAGATCGCGGAATTCTCACCAATTACGATACAAATTACGTTCGCTATCTGGAGTTGCGGGAGCACGCTTTAGAGGTTGAAGCAGAGCAAAATGCACTTTTCGACAAACGTTTAGCGCAAGAAGAAGTGTGGATTCGCCAAGGTATCAAAGCCCGTAGAACCCGTAATGAAGGTCGCGTTCGCGCCTTAGAAAAGATGCGTAATGAGCGTTCGCAACGTCGTGTTATCAGCGGCTCTGCAAACCTTAATGTTAATCTGGGTGACAAAACCGGCAAAGTCGTTGCTGAGCTAAGCGATGTTCGGTTTGAAGTACCTGGTAAATTACTGGTCGACAATCTTTCATTATTAATTTGCCGTGGCGATAAGTTAGCTCTTATTGGTCCTAACGGTGCGGGTAAAACAACCTTGCTGCGTTTGATTCTTGGCGAGCTTGCTCCCCAGAGCGGTACCGTGAAAGCCGGAACTAAACTGCAAGTCGCGTACTTTGATCAGTTACGTGATCGATTAGACGAAGATAAACGCGTCGTCGACATCGTAGGGCAGGGTCGTGACGCCGTCACAATCAACGGTAAAGACCGTCATATTATGAGTTACCTTGGTGACTTTTTGTTTACACCTGAGCGTGCTCGCAGCCATTTTGGGGTTTTGTCGGGTGGTGAGCGAGCGCGGGTGCAGCTCGCGTGTTTGTTTAGTCAACCTGCCAACGTGCTGGTAATGGACGAGCCAACCAACGATTTGGATATGGAAACTCTCGAATTACTTGAGAGTTTATTGGTTGAATTTACCGGCACGGTATTACTGGTAAGCCATGACCGTTCGTTTGTTGATAGCGTCGCGAGTAGTTGCTTATTATTTGAAGGTAATGGCCAGATAAGTGAGCATGTTGGTGGTTATACCGAGGTGTCTAATTATATGGCGCGCCGAGCTAGTCAACAAAAGGCGTTGATACAAAATAAAGATACGCTGAAGGCAGAAGTCGCGGTTGCGGAGCCAAAACCGGCGCCAAAAACTCGCAAGTTGAGTTATAAAGATCAGCGTGAATTGGACGAACTACCAGCTAAGATTGAGAGCTTAGAAGCACAAATTGCTGGATTGAGTGAAACCACCGGTGATCCTGCATTTTACCAGCAGGATGCAGACAAAGTAACGCAGGTTCTCGAGCAGTTAAGTAGCGTCCAGCTTGAGCTGGACGCATGTATGGAGCGTTGGATGGAGTTGGCGGAGTAAACCGCCTATTTATCTTGCCCAACTCGTACTGCGAGCACGTCGCAGGTCGCGCCGTGCAGCACGCCGTTTGCGGTTGATCCTAATAATAGTGCGAACCCCTTGCGTCCGTGGCTGCCGACTATAATGAGATCGGCTCCTAGGTTTTCGCTGAGTTCGTGTACTTGGGTGTCCGGGCGGCCGCTTAGGAGGTGGCAACGTTCAATTGGAATTTCGGCGCGTTGTGCATATTGATGAAGTGACTCCGTTGCTTGGGTTTGCAACTGCTCTTGTACACTTGAGAAATCCATTGGAATATCGCCGCCATAGGCTAAATTTAATGGCTCGACCACGTGTACTAAATGCAGTTCTGCATTGTCGCTTGATGCCATTGCGACAGCCCGCTCTAGCACGGCGTCGGCTTCGTCAGATAGGTCGATTGCCGCAAGGATGCACTGGTACTTCGGCATAGCTTTCTCCTTTTGTGTTCGCAATTTACCCAAGTATTAAGGTATAAAGCCTGCCATCTGTCCAGTGAACTCAAGGGAGCGACGTATGAGTTGGTTAATTGCAGTAGTCGTAATCGGGTTTATGCTGGCCCCAATAATGTGGATATTACCCTCACGGCGTCAGTCTCAACAGGCTGAAATACGCGCGTTTGCTCGCACCTTAGGCTTGTCGGTAAAAGTGGTTGCCATGCCTAAGACGCGACGCGCAAAAATTCGACGTGAAGATGATGTGTTTGGTGTGTGCTATACGCGCTTTCTACACAACAAAACGCCACTAGCAGCTTGGAAATATTGGTTAATAGCGGTGCCTGACGGCGATGATGATATTACGCCGATAGATCCGGTCATGCTTGAATTGATTGAATCGCAACGGCAAATGCTACCTAAAGATGCCAGCATGCTTGAACTGACACCGCTTGGCCTCAATATTTATTGGCGTGAAAATCATGCGACAACTGATGTGGTAAAAAATATTGCGCAATGCTTCGATATTATTATTGAAGAAGGGCGTCTTGAAAACGGAGTAAATACGTCTGATGACTAAGGCGACGACTCAAAGTTTGGTGCCTGGACGCTATCGTCACTACAAAGGTGGTGAATATTATGTCTATGAGGTGGCCACTCACAGTGAGACCGAAGAATTACTTGTTGTTTATCGACCGCTATATGGCGAGTCTGCGCTTTGGCTTAGGCCCCTCGCAATGTTTTCGGAAGTTATTGAATTTGAAGGTAAAATACAGGCTAGGTTTGAGCTAATTAGCCCTGCAGATGGGTCGAGTTTGTAGTGCTATGGTAGGGGCGGCGATATTACACCGCCCTTGACCCTGACGAAATGAACACTTATATATGTCGCCTCTCGCCGCTAAGGCGTCACATGTTTACGTACTGGTAGAAGGATAATATGGGCAAATCTTTAGTTATTGTGGAATCGCCAGCTAAGGCGAAGACCATTAACAAATATCTGGGTAACGAGTACATCGTTAAATCCAGTATTGGCCATATTCGTGATTTGCCGACGAGCGGCAGCAGTAAGGCAAGCCCCGTTGATGCCAAACAACGTGCTAAAGCGGCGGCGCTAACTCGTAAAATGTCGCCAGAAGAAAAAGAAATTCATAAGAAAACCAAGGCGCGTGAGCAATTGATTGGCCGCATGGGGATAGACCCAGAAAATGACTGGAAGGCGCATTATGAAATTCTTCCGGGCAAGGAAAAAGTTGTTAATGAATTAAAAAAATTGGCGGAAAATGCAGACACCATCTACCTCGCAACGGATTTGGACCGCGAGGGAGAGGCTATCGCATGGCATTTGCGCGAATCAATCGGTGGTGACGACAGCCGCTATAAGCGAGTGGTATTTAACGAAATTACTAAGAAGGCAATTCAAGCCGCGTTTGAAAAACCGACCGAGCTAGATATCGATCGTGTTAATGCACAGCAAGCACGACGTTTTCTTGACCGCGTGGTGGGTTATATGGTCTCGCCATTATTGTGGGCGAAGATTGCACGTGGTTTATCTGCCGGACGCGTTCAGTCTGTGGCAGTGCGGCTAATAGTTGATCGCGAAAAAGAAATACGTGCATTTATACCTGATGAATATTGGCAAATTCATACCGATAATGCGTCGACATCTGGGCAATTACGACTTGAGCTAAAAAAACAGGCTGGTGAAAATTTCCGCCCTGATAATGAAACCGATGCAATGTCGGCAGCAGCGGCATTGAAACAGGCTGAATTTAAAGTCAGTGCGCGTGAAGATAAACCCACCAAAAGTCACCCAGGCGCACCGTACATCACGTCTACGCTTCAGCAGGCTGCTAGTACGCGGCTAGGCTTTGGGGTCAAAAAGACAATGATGATGGCTCAGCGCCTTTATGAGGCCGGCTACATCACCTATATGCGTACCGACTCGACCAACTTGAGCGTAGACGCGGTAGCGGCGTGCCGTGATTATATTTCTTCTAATTTTTCTAAAGCGTATTTACCGGAAGCGCCACGATCATACTCGAGCAAAGAGGGTGCACAGGAGGCGCATGAGGCGATTCGCCCGTCAGATGTCAATGTGGAGCCAACACAATTGGCTGGCATGGAGCGTGATGCGGAGCGATTGTACACCCTAATTTGGCGGCAGTTTGTGGCGTGCCAAATGGCATCAGCGGATTTTACCAGCACGTCGATTACCGTTACGGCGGGTGACTGTGAGCTGCGTACCCGTGGTCGTGTAGTGCGTTTTGATGGTTTTATGAAGGTACAGCCACCGAGCATAAGCAAAAAAGAAGACGATCAAGAGTTGCCCGATGTGAAGGTTGGTGAGTGTTTGGACTTATTAAAAGTCGAGCCGACTCAGCATTTTACCAAGCCATCACCACGTTACTCTGAGGCGGCCTTGGTAAAAGAATTAGAAAAACGTGGTATTGGACGCCCATCTACTTATGCCTCGATTATCTCAACTATTCAGGATCGTGGTTACGTTAAAGTTGAAAATCGACGCTTCTACGCGGAAAAAATGGGCGATATTGTTACGGATCGCTTGGTTGAAAGTTTTAGCAATCTTTTGGATTACAGCTTCACTGCGCGAATGGAAGAGTTGCTCGATGCGGTAGCGTCTGGTGATAAAAATTGGAAACAACTGCTAAATGAGTTTTACGTTGATTTTCGTAAAACATTAGAACTTGCGGGCGCTAGCGACGATGGCATGCGTCAGAATGCACCGACGGGCACTGACATTCCGTGTCCAAATTGCGGTCGAGATATGCAAATTAGAACCGCCAGTACCGGCGTATTTCTCGGTTGTTCAGGCTATGCATTGCCACCTAAAGAGCGTTGTAAGCAAACTATAAACCTAGTTTCTGGTGATGATTTTGTCAGTATCGACAGTGATGACGACGAAGCTGAGTCTAAGCTGTTGCGTAGTAAAAAGCGTTGCGCATTATGTAATACCGCGATGGATAGTTACGTAATAGATGCATCTCGAAAACTCCATATTTGTGGTAATAACCCTGACTGTGCCGGCCAAGAAATCGAAGAAGGCAGTTTTAAAGTTAAGGGTTACGAAGGGCCGCTGATTGAGTGTGATAAGTGCGGCTTGGATATGCAGTTAAAAACGGGTCGCTTTGGTAAGTATTTTGGTTGTACTGGGGAGGAGTGTAAGAACACCCGTAAACTTTTACGCAGTGGGGAGGCCGCGCCACCGAAAATGGATCCCGTGCCGATGCCTGAGTTGAAGTGCGAAAAAGTTGATGATCATTATATTTTACGCGATGGCGCCTCAGGCTTATTCCTTGCCGCAAGTGGTTTTCCGCGTAATCGTGAAACCCGTGCGCCGCTGGTGAAAGAAATTTTACCGCATCGTGACGAGGTTGATGAAAAATACGATTTCCTTTTTGATGCGCCAGTTAAAGACAAAGAAGGTCGCGATAGTGTGATCCGCTATAGCCGTAAGACCAAAGAGCAATATGTTCAAACCGAAGTTGATGGTAAACCGTCGGGTTGGGCGGCGTTCTATGAAAATGGAAAATGGCTAGTGCGCGAAAAAGTAGCGAAAAAGCCTAAAGCGTCAAAATAATCGAAACGATGTAGCAGCAGTAACGTGCTGGAGTGATTATGAAAGAGAGCTTTCGCGGACAGTGCAATTTACATATTTATTTTGCCGAGCAGTATCTCAATCAGCTTGGGTCAGTCGACTCTGCTGAGTGGGGCGGGCATTTTCACAGAGCTGCGTCCGAATCGTTGGCGTGGCAGCTTCTATTAGCTTATCAGTGCCATTTGGCGGACGTGCTGGAGCAGCAACCCAAATTTGGTCTGCGCGTTCCACAGGGGTTATTTAACGCACGCTCATTTGTGGAGCCTGATTTGCCGCCTGAAATAATAGAGCTGGCAGATCGGGAGCTTCATTCCCCCTGGCTCAGTTCGTTGGTTACTTATTCTTTTCTGCAAACTACTGTGGCATCTCCAACCGGCGTAGGCGTTATCGCTAGTGATGCTAATAGCGCTCGCCGTGTTAGTTTAGATTTTGCTGACTGTCTCGCCGAGCTGAAGTCGTTGATTGCCCGTCATCGTGCCACGCTGATGGAATACTGAAGTCGTTGGCATGAGGCTGCGGGGGTTTGCTACAATAGATCGACCAGACGCGCCGTGTTGGCTTTAGTCATATCAAGGATATTTTAGTGTTGTCATATTTAGAACTCGTCGAGCTAGCTAACGGCGATATAGTCTTACAGCGATCAGAAGGTGACGAAAATCCGCTGGTGACGATCAAATTCTCGAAAGAAACCCGTGAGCATATTGCTGGTTCAGCATTGGATGTTGCGCGTGCGATGGTACAGGCCGGTATTGAAGCTGCCGCCATGCCTGTAGAGGAAGACAGCTTTGAAGATGATGATATTGATGACGAAGACGATAATGAGCCCGGCGCCAAGATCGTCCATTAGCGGTATTTAGCTGTTAAGGCTGCATAAAAATCACAAGGCACTCCGCTGAACCGGCAAGTGCTGCGAGCTCTAAAGCTTCTCTCTCATCATCTCTGAGAGGCCTTTCTAGTAATACCGCGACAGTATGACTTTTGCCTCGCTCCAGCGCCCGTATCGCAATTTCACTTAGATCACGTTTGGTATTTGAAACAACCTGCAGTATTTTGCGGTCGTGTTGGTGTGCTTCTGCGTTTAATAAAGGCTTTAGGGGCCTGTCTGCCACCCAGCAAAGCCAACGTTGATCAGAATTACTGCTCAATTCGATCATCATGGCGGCAAGCATAGGGCGTGACAAATGCGCGTCGCTGCGCATGGTAATCTCGGTAACTTTTCCGCCACTTAATGACGGGGCCGGGCTGTAATGTAAGGGCATTTGTTCTAGGCAAGACATAGTATTTAGCTCCCGCGACGTAAAATACCAACACTTAAACCTTCAATCGCAAATTCTTGCTCTCTTAGGTCTACTTCAATTGGTGCGTAATCTGGGTTTTCGGCAAGCAGAGAAATGTGGAATTTACTTTTTTGTTGCTGAAAACGTTTCACTGTTACTTCATCACCAATTCTTGCAACAACAATCTGGCCATTGCGAGCAACGGTGCTGCGATGTACGGCTAATAAGTCGTCGTCAAAAATGCCAGCATTTATCATACTGTCGCCCTTAACTCTTAAAAAGTAATCAGCGCTTGGAGAAAAAATAGTAGCTGGCATGTCGCAGTAATCTTCAATGTGAGCTTCGGCGAGAATGGGGCTGCCGGCGGCTACACGACCAATAATAGGTAGGCCTAGCGATTCCGGTAAGCGAATGCCGCGAGACGCGCCGGCAATAATTTCGATAGCGCCTTTTCTCGCTAGTGCTTTAAGGTGCTCTTCTGCGGCATTGGGTGACTTAAAACCAAGCTCTCTGGCTATGTCTGCCCTTGTAGGTGGATACCCAGTTTCACCGATATGATCTTTGATCAATTGCAGGACTTCACTTTGTCTAGCGGTCAGCTTTTCCATAATTTTGGCGTCTGGTTACTTATACAGTAACTGTTATTATATACAGTATTGTTTGAATGGCAATAGCCTATTTAAATGTCCGAAATTATAGTGGTGCAGGAGCAAAAAACCTGCGTTCGCAGGTTAGGGGGGAGTGTTGCTATTAAACTGGCATGAACTTTTTAATGCGCTGAGTACCAGAAAATTAAAAGGATTAATACTCGTCAGTTATGCCGTTGACGATATCAGATTCTATTTCCGAGAGTGGATTCCAGCTTTCGGGGACCATAGTATCGTCTAGGAATCGATAGTCATCGTCGCTTAACTCAAACGCGTTTCGCCAATCTTCAGGCTCTTCGATCATTTCTAGATTAAGCTGATNCCAGCTGTCCATATCGTATTGACAGAGTTCGCCATCTATTAGCTGTGCTTCTACAGAGTCGCTGTCGTCATCTACCGCAACTACTTCAAATAATTGGCCAGACTCAATGTCTTTGTACCAATAACCAATTTGGGGTCTTATTGCTGCCATGATTTCCGCCTCGGTTGATCTACGCCTCCCAAACTAACACTTAAGAAACCGCTGTCTAGTAGGTATTTTTCGCAGTGCTGACAGATCCGAGCTGGGGTTTTACGTCGCTCTTTTATACAATTAGCTTTATATTCAGCCGCATAGATGATTTTTTTGATCTTTATTGGCAGTTTTTCTTTAGGTTTTTATGGTGCATTTATCTAAGAGCGCGGGGTTTAGAAATGAAATTGTATAGAAATAACTTGAGGAACCTCGATGCTTAAGCAGTGGTGGACAGATTTTCAGCCGGCGGAGTATCCCTGGTTGGGCGACGTATTCGTATTGGTGCTCATTTTATTAGGCTTAAATTTAGTGCTTGGCCGGTTAATTGTTCATCTGGGTAGAAAGTTTGAGAAAACCCATAATTTATGGGATGACGCATTGTTGGAGGCCGCGCGCCGGCCTGCATTGATGATGATTTGGGCGGTGGGCGGTAGTCATGTTTTAGAGGTTATCGGCGAATCCACCGAGGCAGAAGTTTTTTCTGCCTTAGATTCACTGCGCGCAGTGGGTGTGGTGTTGATATTGGGA
This sequence comes from Zhongshania aliphaticivorans, assembly GCF_902705855.1. Taxonomy (GTDB): domain Bacteria; phylum Pseudomonadota; class Gammaproteobacteria; order Pseudomonadales; family Spongiibacteraceae; genus Spongiibacter; species Spongiibacter aliphaticivorans_B. Next base: position 424,017 of record NZ_CACSIJ010000013.1, read on the forward strand.
TGGTTTTTGGTGTCATTAGTGAGGCAGGTTGAGCTGCGTCTCTTGTCTGATGAATACAGCGTAAAAGACGAACCAATTGATCAAACCACGGTTATGGCACTGGGTAAGTTGGTGCGCTCAGCCATTATTATTGTGTCTGCTTTGATGGTGTTACAAAACCTTGGTTACAGTATTTCGGGGGTGCTAGCGTTTGGTGGTATTGGCGGTATTGCAGTTGGTTTTGCGGCCAAGGATTTATTAGCGAATTTTTTTGGTGGATTAATGGTGTATTTAGATCGGCCATTTTCGGTCGGTGACTGGGTGCGCTCGCCAGATAAGAATATAGAGGGTACGGTTGAGAATATCGGTTGGCGGCAAACGCGAATTCGTACCTTTGATCAGCGTCCACTCTACGTACCCAATGCGACGTTTTCCCAAATTTCAGTAGAAAACCCTTCGCGCATGTTGAATCGTCGAATTTATGAAACGATTGGTGTGCGTTATGAAGATGCAGCAGTTGTTCCGGATATTATTACCCAAGTGCGTGGGATGTTAGAGGATCACGCGGATATTGATTTAGGAAAGACCTTGATTGTTAACTTTAATCAGTACAATGCCTCGTCTTTGGATTTCTTTGTTTACACGTTTACGAAAACGACAAATTGGGTTGAGTACCACGCCATTAAACAAGATGTGTTGCTGAAAATTCTCGATATTATTCATGGTTTGGGTGCAGATGTCGCATTCCCAACGACGACGGTAAAACTCGATCCTATTTCTATCGAGACAGTGCAAGAGCGCAAAACGGAGCAGTAATTAAATGAGTAAAACCATAGCAGTAATTGGCGGTACCGGTTTATGTGATTGGCCCGGCGCTGAAGTGCTTGATGAGACGGTGGTTGAGACGCCCTATGGCGCCCCTAGCGCACATTTACAGCGCATTCGATATGAGGGTGCAGAGTTTTTGTTTTTGGCCCGGCACGGCAAAGGGCATCAAATTCCACCGCACGCTATTAATTACCGCGCAAACATTGATGCATTGAAAAAAGCGGGGGTTGGTGCGTTAGTGGCGGTGAATGCTGTTGGTGGGATTAGTGAACGATTTGTGACGGGGGTTATAGCAATTCCTAATCAGATCAATGATTACACTTGGGGGCGTGAGCACACGTTTTTTGATGGCAGTAACGGCAAGGTGGAGCACATTGATTTTAGCTACCCATACAGCCAAGACCTGCGTTCACGATTGGCAAATGCCGCAGTAGATGCAGATATCGCATTTGAAGATTATGGCGTATACGCGGTGACGCAGGGCCCGCGGTTAGAAACAGCATCAGAAATTAGTCGATTAGCGCGAGATGGCAACGACATCGTGGGTATGACGGCTATGCCCGAAGCGAGCTTGGCTCGAGAAGCGGGCATTGAATATGCGTCTATCGCGCTGGTGGTAAATCCGGGAGCCGGCCTGAGTGATAATATCATCACAATGGAAGATATTCAGACTGTGATCGACACCGGCATGCTGCAGGTAAAATCAATTTTAGCGCAGTGTATCGCGGCTTATTGAGCCGCGTTCTCTGGGCTTGCCTCGACAGCAGCTGTGCCTTCCTTTATTTTGCTGATTTTGATAATTACGCCAAATCGAGGATGGTCTATAAAGTGTAGTTCGTCACTACGCATCCGCCGCTGCTGCTCCATTACGACTATTTGATCAATTGGGTAGTCGCCGCTGTTTTCTGCTTGCGTTTTTGCTTGAGCAGCTTGTGGCGTATAGCTTGGGTTTTGCTTTAAAAATTCTGCGTATTCTGGGCTGTCGTTAGCTGGGGCGGGTTCTTCTTCGGGTTCGTTAAAGCTTAATGGTTGACGTGGAAGATAGTAATTACCGCCACGGCTACCAAAACTGCTTAACCATAAATTGGTATCTAAATGTAGATATCGTTCTACAGCCACTCGAATATAGCCCTCGAGTTCGTAATGATTGCCGTATTGTTTTCCACCTTGAATTAGAATGGCAGGGGATCTTTTTCGCGACGTTAAATCTTGCTGCCAGCTTGCTTGTAGCAGTGGTTTGTAGCGCGACGACAGGCGTAGAGATTTAAGTGTTTTCTCAAACTCTGGATCCATGTAATCGACTTTTTGCAGGGTGTTACCGCTGTTATAAATACGTGTCCAGTTGCGTGGATAGCGCAGGTGAAGATTGTCTGGCCAGTCTTCTTCGTAACGGCTTGATTGATCGTTGTTGGCGAATACGACAAGATCAATATGGAAACGATTGTCATTTTGGCTCAGTGCAACACTACTAAACGCCAGTAGTAAAACCGCAAGTAAGCCAGTAATTGGGCGACGGTAAGTGTGTCGTCGATTCGCTGTGTTCATATCGCAATGTCTCTTTGTTTCTTGTCACGGTGTGACTGCCTAAATGCTGAGGCAGACTATCTCAGTTCTAGTGAGTAGGCGCCAGTTTTGCTAATAAAGATTCAATAAATTCGAAACGTTTTAAAGGCTCTTCCATTGGCTGCTTAAATTTAAGCGCAGTAGCGCCGTCAAGTTGGTAGGTTGCAGGTGCCGACTGCACTAGCTGTACCAGATTCAGCGGGTTTATCTGGGTGTCTTCGGAAAACTCAATGCGGCCAGAGATGGCTGACGCTTCAATTTTACTTAAGCCTAAGGTAACGGCTTGCAGGCGTAGCTCACCACAGCGGAATAAGTTTTTTACTTGATTGGGGAGTAGCCCAAAGCGATCGATCATTTCAATTTGTAGTTCACGTAATCCGTCACTATTGGCGGCGCCGGCAATGCGTTTGTAGAGCATTAAGCGGCTTTGAACGTCAGGTAGGTAATCATCTGGAATAAGTGCGGGTAGACGCAAATTAACCTCGATGTGGTCGTTGTCGCTGCGTTCTAAATTAATTTTTTTGCCGGCTTTAATGGCTTGCACAGCGCGATCTAGCATGTCCATATACAAGGTGAAGCCGATGGTATGTATTTGTCCGCTTTGGCCTTCGCCTAAAAGTTCGCCTGCACCGCGAATTTCCATGTCTTGGGTTGCTAGGGTGAACCCCGCGCCGAGATCGTCTGCCTCGCTAATTGCGGTTAAGCGTTTTTCTGCGTCGCCGGTTAATTGCTTGGCAGGTGGTGTTAATAAATAGGCATAGGCTTGATGGTGAGAACGGCCGACTCGGCCTCGTAATTGGTGGAGTTGTGCTAAACCAAATTTGTCGGCGCGATCAATAATAATCGTGTTGGCATTGGGTACATCGATCCCAGTTTCAATAATGGTTGAGCACACCAATACATTGTGACGTTTGTGATAAAAGTCGCTCATGACTTGTTCGAGTTCGCGCTCTCGCATTTGGCCATGACCGATGCCTATGCGTAACTCAGGGATCATGTCTTGTAAATCCCGCGCGGTTTTTTCAATGGTTTTGACTTCGTTGTGCAAGTAATAAACCTGACCGCCGCGCAAAATCTCTCGGAGGATAGACTCTTTGATCAAGGCGGGATCTGATTCACGTACAAAGGTTTTTACCGATAATCTGCGTGCAGGTGGCGTTGCGATAATCGATAAGTCGCGAATGCCTGCCATCGACATATTTAGTGTGCGAGGAATGGGGGTGGCGGTGAGGGTAAGTACATCAACTTCAGCGCGAATATTTTTAAGCGCTTCTTTTTGGCGGACGCCAAAGCGGTGTTCTTCGTCGATGATAACCAAGCCAAGATTTTTGTAGACAATGTCGTTGCTAAGCAGCTTGTGGGTGCCGATTAATATGTCGACTTTGCCAGCTTCTAAATCTGCAATAACGGTNTTTTGTTCGGCGGCGCTGCGAAAGCGCGATAGTACTTCTATGTTGACCGGCAGTTCCGCAAAGCGGTCGCGGAATGATTCAAAGTGTTGCTGGGCGAGCAGGGTGGTGGGTACCAGTATGGCAACTTGCGTATTGTTTTGAACTGCGACAAAGGCCGCGCGCACTGCGACTTCAGTTTTACCAAAGCCAACGTCCCCGCACACCAATCTGTCCATGGGCTTGATGGATTTCAAATCAGCAATAACCGCTTCAATGGCGGTTTGTTGGTCGGGGGTTTCTTCAAAGGGAAAGGCGTTGGCAAACTCGTAATAGTCTTCGTCGCTTAGCTCAAAAGAACGGCCTTGGCGGGCTTCTCGTCGCGCATAAATATCGAGCAGTTCAGCGGCTACGTCGCGAATTTTTTCAGCAGCTTTGCGCTTGGCTTTGCTCCATTGGTCGGTACCTAAGCGATGCAGTGGTGCAAGCTCGTCATCGGCGCCGCTATAGCGGCTAATGAGCTGTAAAGAAGTTACCGGAACATATAATTTGGCGCCATCGGCATACTCAAGACTTAAAAACTCATTGGCTTGATTGTCGATGTTTAGGGTTTGCAGACCTAGGTAGCGGCCTACGCCGTGGTCGGCATGAACGACCGGTGCACCAACTCGTAGCTCAGCAAGATTTTTCACCACGTTTTCGGCGGTATTCGTCGCTTTTTTGCGCCGCCTGCTCTGTGAAACGCGCTTGCCGAAAAGTTGAGACTCGGTGATTAAAGCAAAGGGAGTTGGCAAACTGCCCGAAATCCCTTCGTCTAGCGGTGCGACTGTAATATTGATTTGGTCTTTGCCGGTGCTGAACGCGTGCCAGTCGGCGACGGGTTTAGCCTTAAGCTTGTGTCGACTCAATAGGTCGATAAGTGCTTCGCGGCGGCCAGCGGATTCCGCACAAAATAGTACGCGACGGTTGCTGCAATACACTCGCAATGCTGCGATGGGGTCGTCTTGCTTACTATCTACTGTTAGCGCGGGAGAGTTGCCAATAGCGAAGTTATGCCCGGCACCTGTTTCTGGTAGTACTGATTCAGCAATGGTGACGCGGGGGTAGTCTTTTAAGCGCGCAAAAATTTCTGGTACAGGCTGGAATACCGTTGCCGGTGGAAGTACTGGCCGCCGGATATCGCCAAGGCGTTGCTCGTAACGTTGCTGAATGTCTTGCCAGTAATGTTCTGCCGCGCCCTCTATTCCCGAGTTAGTGAGTAGCCAGCTATTACTGGGGAGGTAATCGAATAGGGTACCGGTTTTTTCAAAGAACAACGGTAAATAGTACTCAATACCTGCCGGTGCGATACCGTCGCTGACATCTTGGTAAATTGGGCATTTACGGTGATCGACGTCGAAACTCTCATGCCAATGGCGGCGGAAGAGGGCAATGCCGTCTTCATCGATGGGTAATTCTTTACCCGGTAACAGCCGGATTTGTTTGACAGAATCTATTCCACGCTGTGTTTCTGGATCGAAGCTGCGCAGGCTGTCGATTTCTTCATCGAGCAGATCAATGCGGTAGGGTAGTTCGCTGCCCATGGGGAAAACATCAATAATTGCGCCTCGGCTTGCGTATTCGCCGTGCTGATACACAGTGTCGACATGCCGATAGCCGCTTTTTTCTAATTGCTGGCGAAATGTATCGATGTCGAGGGTTTGGCCTATATCCAGCAAAAGACTGTGCTTGCTGACGTAGTCTGGAGGTGCAATGCGGTGCATTAAGGTGCTGATTGGCGCCACCAGAATGCCGCGACGCATAGTAGTTAGCTCGCTTAAAGTGCGCAGGCGTTCAGAAACTATGTCTTCGTGAGGTGAAAAATTATCGTAGGGCAAGGTTTCCCAGTCGGGGAGCAGTCTGACCGTTAGGCCGTCAGCAAAGAAGCGAATACTTTGCTCTAGTTGGTATGCTGAGGCGGTGTCTGCTGTTAGCAATAAAACCGGCGCGTCTAGCGAATTTGCTAGCTTTGCGGCCAGTAAGCCACGGCTGGCAGCTGGAATGCCACCCCAGTGGAGGGCGCCGCCCTTGGGTGGTTTTACGATGGCGGGTAATTCAATCACAGTTGAAATTCGGCTTCTTGTAAGAGATGTTCGCGCCATTGTAACCTGCAAGTGGTAGTTATTACATTGCCTCAAATGGCTTGGGCAGTTGAACTCGGAGGCAGTAATAAAGATAATACGCGCTCAAATTTCTCCCCGTAAGCAAAGGGTATCTACCGTGACTGAAAGAAGACGTGAGCGTCCTGATGATTATTTCGCCGATTGGAAAGAGCGCGAAGCATTAGCAGAGGGGATGATCCCCCTAGTTGGTAAGTTGTACCGTGCCAACAACGTTAAGACCTACATCTATGGAAAGAATCTCGTAAATCTTTCTGTTCTAGATATCATGCAAGCGCATCGTTTTGTGCGTCAGGTAGAGCAAAACGAGCTGTCAGAGTTTGAAACCTTCCCTGTTATTCAAGCATTAGCAACCCTAGATCTTGGCACCGCACATATCGATGCCGGACGTATCGCTGCTGCGTATGAAGAAATTGGTAAGCCTGCGGGGCAATCGGTAGAAGAGTTTGTTCGTGGTCAGGTAGCGGGTTTGATCGGTGGCGCTAAAGAGCCGGTACGCCCAGCGCGCGATGTTGTGCTTTATGGTTTTGGCCGTATTGGTCGTTTGGTCGCGCGCTTGTTGATCGAAAAAGCCGGCGGTGGCGAAAATCTGCGTCTTAAAGCTGTTGTTGTTCGTCATGGCGGTGCTGAGAATGATTTAGTTAAGCGCGTCAGTCTATTGCGTCGTGATTCAGTTCATGGGCCTTTTAACGGCACCATCCGTGTAGATGAAGATCGCCAGTCTTTTGTTGCTAATGGTGTTGAGGTTAAAGTTATTTATTCTAACTCGCCATCTGAAGTGGACTACACCAAATACGGTATCAACGATGCCATTCTAGTTGATAACACTGGTAAGTGGCGTGATTCAGAAGGCCTGTCAACTCACTTGGCATGCCCCGGTATTTCAAAGGTTATTTTGACTGCGCCAGGTAAAGGCGATATGAAAAATATCGTTCACGGTGTTAATAGTCACGAGATCCTGCCGACCGACACTATTATTTCTGCTGCAAGCTGCACCACTAATGCTATCGCCCCACCACTAAAAGTGCTGGACGATAAATTTGGCGTTGAGGGTGGTCATGTTGAAACGGTTCACTCTTATACTAACGACCAAAACCTGATCGACAACTATCACAAAGGTGACCGTCGTGGCCGCAGTGCGCCATTAAATATGGTTATCTCTGAAACTGGTGCAGCGAAGGCTGTGGGTAAAGTATTGCCACAGCTGCTCGGTAAATTAAGTGGTAATGCCATTCGTGTACCCACCCCAAATGTATCATTGGCAATTTTAAAGCTTAATCTAAAAACAGAAACTACCACTGAAGAGTTGAACGAGTTCATGCGTCGCGTGGCATTGCATTCGCCATTGCGTAAGCAAATCGATTACTCAAACTCCCCTGAAGTAGTGTCTAGCGATTTTGTCGGCTCACGTCATGCCTGTGTATTCGATAGTGAAGCAACTATCGTCAATGGCAAAAGCGCGGTGCTTTACTGTTGGTACGACAATGAGTTCGGCTATAGCTGCCAAGTACATAGAATTCTAGAGCAGATGGCTGGTGTGGAATACGCGGTATATCCTCAAGATTAAGAGGAGAGGTCAGTTTAAGTATGTTTTAAACTGGCCTGACCGTAATTGTTTGCGAACTTGGCCTTAATAGTAGGTCTTGCTGTAGCAAGCAGATCGGCGAGTCTTTATACTTGCCGCAGTTTTTTAATGCGTAGCTGTGAATTCAGTTTACGCATTATTTCCGGAGCGCTTTCGCGGCCGGTTTACGCAGATTTGCAATTTCGCGTTTAACCATAAGAGTGTTAGGCAACCTTATGATCAAAATTACCAAGGGCCTAGATTTGCCCATATCGGGCTTGCCCGATCAGCGTATTGAGTCAGGCTCAAAAATTCGCTCGGTCGCGGTAGTCGGCTTCGATTACAATGGTATGAAGCCAACAATGGCTGTAAAAACCGGTGATCGTGTTAAAACTGGCCAACTACTATTTACCGACAAAAAAAATGAAGGCGTGCGTTATACCTCGCCAGCAACGGGCCTTGTGTCTGCGATTAATCGCGGAGAGAAGCGTGTGTTGCAGTCGGTTGTGATCGATGTTGAAGATGATGAGTACGAGAGTTTTACTCAGTACAACGCATCAGAACTGCCCAAACTAACGGCTGAACAAGTAACTGAAAATCTTGTTGAGTCAGGTTTGTGGACATCGCTTCGCGCTCGGCCATTTAGCCGTGTTCCGGCGATTGGTAGTAGCCCTGCGGCAATATTCGTCACGGCGATTGACACCCACCCACTGGCTGCCGACCCAGCACCGATTATTTCTCGATCGGAAGAAGACTTTACCAATGGTCTTGAACTGCTGTGTCGCTTAACCAGCGGTAAAGTGCATTTATGCGTGGCACCCAATAGCAGTATCCCCAGTTTGGATAATGACCAATTGCACGTGGCGGAATTTGGCGGAGTTCATCCCGCTGGTCTGGCTGGCACCCACATTCATTTCTTGGAAGGCGCAAGCGCGACTAAGATAGTTTGGTCTGTTGGTTATCAAGATGTTATCGCCATCGGAAAGCTATTTACCACTGGCAAGCTCGATACTACGCGAGTTGTGTCGCTGGCTGGCCCGCAGGTAGAAAATCCGCGTTTGATTGAGACTCGTTTGGGCGTCAGTCTCGACGAGCTTTGCGCGGGCCAAATTGCGCCGGGCAATAACCGCGTCATTTCTGGTTCGGTATTGGGTGGGCGAACTGCGCGCGGCGCAACTGCGTTCTTAGGCCGTTACCACAACCAAGTAACAGTCTTGGCGGAAGGCAATCAGCGTGATTTTATGGGCTGGTTATCGCCTGGAGCGAATAAGCATTCATCGTTGCGAATTTATTTGTCGCAGTTTTTCAATAAACGCATTCCCTATACGACCAATACGAACGGTAGTGAACGTGCGATGGTGCCAATAGGCGTTTACGAAAAAGTAATGCCTTTAGATATTTTGCCAACCCAGTTACTGCGTTCATTAATTGTTGGGGATACTCAGGTTGCTCAAACCTTGGGTTGTTTAGAATTGGACGAGGAAGACCTCGCGCTGTGCACCTATGTTTGCCCCGGCAAATATGAGTTCGGGCCGATCCTTCGCGACAATTTAAGCCGCATAGAGAAAGAGGGTTAAATTATGGGGCTGAGAAAATTTCTCGATGATATCGAGCCGAATTTTGAGAAAGGCGGTCGTTTCGAAAAATGGTATGCGCTGTACGAAGCCGCAGATACTATTTTTTATTCGCCATCGTCGGTAACTAAAACAAACGCCCATGTTCGTGACGGCGTTGATCTTAAACGCATCATGATTACGGTATGGTTTTGTGCCTTCCCAGCCATGTTCTACGGTATGTGGAATATTGGTTTTCAGGCCAACCAAATCATGCTCGATACGGGCCTAGCTGCTGGTGAAGGCTGGCGCCATGTGATGATTTCAATGGTGGCAGGTTATGACCCGACCAGCCTTTGGGATAATTTCTGGCACGGTTTCTGGTATTTCATTCCCGTTTACGCCGTGACGTTCATCGTTGGCGGTTTCTGGGAAGTGCTGTTTGCAATGAAGCGCGGCCATGAAGTTAACGAAGGTTTCTTTGTTACTTCTATTTTGTTTGCGCTGATCTGCCCGCCAAGTATTCCATTGTGGCAAGTCGCACTGGGTATTAGCTTTGGTGTAGTTATTGGTAAAGAAGTATTTGGCGGTACTGGCAAAAATTTCTTGAACCCAGCGTTGGCTGGTCGTGCATTCTTATTCTTCGCTTACCCAGCACAAATGTCCGGTGATGCAGTTTGGACGGCGGTTGACGGCTTTACCGGCGCCACGCCTCTGTCTGTTGTCGCAAGTGATGGCTTGGCGGTATTGCAAGAGCAAATGACGTGGATGGATGCCTTTATCGGGAATATGCACGGCTCAATGGGTGAAGTGTCGACATTGGCGATTTTCATTGGTGGCGCCGTTCTGCTTTGGACAGGTATCGCGTCATGGCGCATCGTTGCCGGTGTGTTGATCGGTATGTTCGCGCTTACCACCTTATTTAACTCCCTTGATAGTAGCAGCAACTTGATGATGGCGATGCCTTGGCATTGGCATTTAGTCTTGGGCGGCTTCGCTTTCGGTATGATGTTTATGGCCACCGATCCTGTGTCGGCCTCGATGACGAATACCGGTAAGTGGGTTTATGGTGCGCTTATTGGCTCGATGGTGGTTTTGATTCGAGTTGTGAATCCAGCCTTCCCAGAAGGCATGATGTTGGCAATTTTGTTTGCTAATTTATTCGCGCCACTAATCGATCATTTTGTGGTGCAGGCGAACATTAAGCGGAGGTTGGCACGTGGCTAATAACGACAGTATCCCAAGAACGCTGCTGGTTGCCGTTACCCTGTGTATCGTCTGCGCGCTGGTAGTTGCCAGCGCGGCCGTTATGCTAAAACCGGCTCAGGTAATCAATAAAGCCTTAGACCGTAAAGCCAATATCTTGGCCGCGGCTGGGCTGTTAGTTCCCGGCGAAAGCGTCGAGGAGCAGTTTAAGCAAGTCACTACCAAAATTGTTGACTTAGAAACGGGTAAGTTCACCGATGAAATAGCTATAAAAGGTTTTGAACAAGCTAAAGTCGCCAAAGATTCAGCAACGTCAATCGCGCTGGGTGATGACGATCTCGCCAAAATTCGCCGCCGTGAAAATTTCGCCATGGTGTATTTGATCGAGAAAGATGGCAAATACGATAAGGTGATTTTGCCGGTTCGTGGCTATGGCTTGTGGTCAACGCTTTATGGCTTTCTGGCATTGGAAAATGATTTCAATACTGTTGCTGGTTTAGGTTTTTACGATCACGGTGAAACTCCTGGATTAGGTGGCGAAGTCGACAATCCAAAGTGGAAGGCGATTTGGCCTGGGAAAGAAATCTATAGTGACGGCGATGTCGCTATTGAATTGGTTAAAGGCAGTGTAGATAGCAGTACTCCGCATGCCGATAACAAAGTCGATGCCTTATCAGGTGCCACCTTAACCAGTCGCGGTGTCAGCAACTTGCTGCGCTTCTGGATGGGCGAGCTGGGCTATAAATCATTTTTAAGCAACTTGCGTTCAGGGGAGGCATAAGCCATGTCGACAATGAGAGAAGCCCTAAGCAAGCCAATTTTGCAGAATAACCCCATTGCCCTGCAGATACTCGGTATCTGCTCGGCCTTGGCGGTGACCTCCAGCCTTAAAGTAACGCTGGTAATGTGTATTTCTGTGACCTTGGTGACGGCCTGTTCAAGTTTTGCGGTATCGCTGATCCGCAAGCAGATCCCAAGCAGCATTCGAATTATTGTGCAGATGGTGATTATTGCCTCGCTGGTTATTGTGGTCGACCAGCTGTTAAAGGCCTATGCCTTCGCCATAAGCAAACAGCTCTCGGTATTTGTTGGTTTGATTATCACCAACTGTATCGTTATGGGGCGCGCCGAAGGTTACGCCATGAAGAACCCGCCATTGGCAAGTTTTGTTGATGGCATTGGTAACGGTCTGGGCTACAGCGTGGTGCTAATGAGTATCGCCGTGGTTCGTGAATTACTTGGTTCTGGTAAATTATTTGGTTATGAAATACTGCCCTTGATTACCGATGGCGGCTGGTATGTGCCCAACGGTTTGCTGCTATTGCCACCAAGCGCCTTCTTCCTGATCGGTATTTTTATCTGGGTTTTACGCTCGGCTAAGCCAGATCAGGTGGAAAAGGAAGAATTCAAAATCACCAAAAACACTCGTAGCGTTAAGGAGGCCTTTTAATGGAGCACTATATAAGCCTGTTCGTTCGCTCGGTGTTTATAGAAAATATGGCGCTGGCCTTTTTCCTAGGCATGTGTACTTTTTTGGCGATTTCCAAAAAAATTCAGGCCGCGATTGGCTTGGGTATAGCGGTAATCGTGGTAATGGCACTGACCGTTCCGGTTAACAGCCTAATTTATAACCATTTGCTCCGCGAAGGCGCGCTGGCTTGGGCCGGTTACCCTGATGTTGATCTGAGCTTCCTTGGTTTGCTGAGTTATATCGGTGTTATCGCTGCGATAGTGCAAATCATGGAAATGGTATTGGATAAATATGTACCGGCGCTCTACAACGCACTGGGCGTATTCTTGCCGTTGATCACGGTTAACTGCGCCATTATGGGTGGCTCGCTGTTCATGGTTGAACGTGATTATGGCTTTGCCGACTCTGTAGTATATGGCGCGGGCGCCGGTACTGGCTGGGCGTTAGCGATTGTTGCCTTGGCAGGTATCCGCGAAAAACTAAAGTATAGCGATGTTCCCGAGGGCCTGCGTGGTCTGGGTATTACCTTCATCACTGTTGGCTTAATGTCGTTGGGCTTTATGTCCTTCGGCGGTATTGATCTTTAACCGAGACGAACTGGAGACCTTGTAATGAATACAGTAGTTATTCTCGGTGTGGCCATGTTTACCGCGATTGTCTTATCGCTGGTATGTATCATCTTATTTGCGCGCTCGCGTTTGGTGAGCAGCGGCAATGTCACAATTGAGATCAATGGCGAGAAAACGATCACCGTTCCTGCGGGCGATAAATTACTGAATACCTTGTCTGGGCAGGGCGTATTTTTAGCCTCTGCCTGTGGTGGTGGCGGTAGTTGCGCGCAGTGTAAATGTATTGTTAATGATGGTGGCGGTTCTATGCTCGCCACCGAAGAAGCCCATTTTAGTCCTCGTGAAGCCCGTGAAGGTTGGCGCTTATCCTGCCAGACTCCAGTTAAGCAGGACATGAAAATTGAAGTGCCAGAAGATGTATTCGGCGTTAAACAGTGGGAATGTACCGTTGAGTCTAACCCCAATGTGGCGACGTTTATTAAAGAACTGACACTAAAATTACCAGAGGGTGAGAATGTAAACTTCCGTGCTGGCGGTTATGTTCAGCTAGAGTGCCCACCGCATCACGTGAAGTACTCTGACTTTGATATTCCTGCTGAATATAAAGCTGACTGGGAACGTTTTGGTTTCTTGAATGTTGAGTCTAAGGTAGAAGAGACGGTAATCCGTGCTTATTCTATGGCCAACTATCCTGAAGAGCGTGGCATTGTTAAGTTTAATATTCGCGCAGCCACGCCGCCACCAAATAACTTGGCGTTAACCCCTGGTCAGATGTCCTCTTGGGTCTTTAATCTTAAGCCTGGTGATAAAGTAAAAGTTTACGGTCCTTTCGGTGAGTTCTTCGCCAAGGATACCGATGCAGAAATGGTGTTTGTAGGTGGTGGTGCCGGTATGGCGCCCATGCGTTCACACATATTTGATCAGCTTAAGCGTCTTAGCTCAAAGCGTAAAATCACCTTTTGGTACGGTGCGCGCTCTATGCGCGAAGCCTTCTACGTAGAAGAGTACGATAAGCTAGCCGCTGAAAACGAAAACTTTGAATGGCATTTGGCATTATCAGATCCGCAGCCTGAAGATAACTGGACGGGTAAAACCGGTTTTATCCATCAAGTATTGTACGAAAATTACTTGAAGGATCATGTTGCGCCAGAAGACTGTGAGTACTATATGTGCGGGCCACCAATGATGAACTCAGCAGTTATTAAAATGCTGGAAGACCTTGGTGTTGAAGCTGACAATATCTTACTTGATGATTTCGGTGGGTAAGTTTTTGCAGCACAACATAAAAGCAGCCCTTGTGCTGCTTTTATTGTTTCTGGGTGCCTGCTCCCCCGCACCGCAGGAATTTGTGCGCCTTAGCGGCATGACAATGGGCACAACTTACCATATTACTTTGCGCCCCCCCCCAGGAGATTGGACTGAGCAATCTTTAACGGACGCTTTAGATAAACGTCTTGCAGCGTTTAATCAAATTGCTTCTACCTATATTCCCGACTCGGAACTTAGTCAGTTAAATAGAATGCCGGCCGGTGAGTGGCGTCAGCTGACGCCAATGCTTTTTGATATTGTGGTGATGGCTATCGAAGTTAGCTGGTTGAGTAATGGGGCATTTGATGTCACGGTCGGGCCATTGGTTGATCTATGGGGTTTTGGGCCAGAGAAACATGATGGTAGGCCCGACCAGAGCGCAGTCAAAAAGGCTTTAGAAGAGGTTGGTTTTGACCGTATCGAGCTCGATATGGCCGATCATAAGATTAAGAAAGGTGCGCCGCTAAGTATTGATTTATCAGCTATCGCAAAAGGGTATGGCGTAGACGCGGTTGCGCTGTGGCTGGAATCATTAGGTAGCACCGATTATTTGGTCGAGATTGGCGGTGAGATGCGCGTCGCAGGTTTGAGTCCTCGCGGAGATCAGTGGCGTATTGGCGTTGAGAGCCCTGATTTAGAGGTTGATAAAACCACATCAATCCTACTCGGGAATATCGGCGTGGCAACCTCGGGGGATTACCGTAATTACTTTGAAGAAAATGGCGTGCGTTATTCCCATACCATCGATCCTCGCACTGGTCGGCCGATTACTCATAATCTCGCCTCAGTAACGGTATTAGATCCGTCTTGCGCTTTCGCTGACGCGATGGCGACAGCTTTTTCCGTACTAGGTGGCGATAAAGCCCTCGAGCTAGCGGAACAATTAGATATTCCAGTTTACCTAATAGAGAAGACCGATAGCGGCTTTAGTAGTCGTTATAGCTCATCTTTTGCACCGTATCTGGAACAGGAGAAGTAATATGGCTACCATTTTTGCGGCAATTGTTGTGATGCTCTTTATTGTGGGCGCAATGTCTATCGGCGTACTGATGGGCCGCAAGCCCATTGCCGGTTCCTGCGGCGGTGTTGGTGCTGCTCTCAGTGATCCTGATTATGTCTGTGATTTATGCGGTAATGATCCTAAAAAATGCACTGAGGAAAACGATGCAGCAGCGGCTGCGCGGAATAAATCGAGCACCAAGTTTTACGATGCAAGCTGATTTTGCGTCCGACGNCGGACGTCAGGCGTCCGACGCTCTCTGCCATACCGCTACTCGCGCCAAGTACGCCTTCCTCGCAATCTCCATATCTTTTATAAACAAATCTAACTCATTCAGCGTTAGTGCCTGCGGGCCATCGACGAGTGCTTTCTGTGGCGCTGGATGAAAGTCTACCAAAACCATATTAGCACCGGCTAAAACCCCCTGCGCGGTAGCGTGGCAGAGTTCAAGTACGCCGTCTGGTGCCACATCTCGACTGCCCACTGAGTGGGAGGGATCAATACAAACTGGCATTCTGGTTAGGCGTTTAACCGTGGGCACTTGGGCGAAATCGACCATGTTGCGGTGGGGCGCGCCAAATTCGCTTTTCATGCCACGCAGGCAAAATATCACTTGGCTATTGCCTGCGCTGGCCAGATATTCGGCGGCGTTTAAGGATTCACTGAGGGTAATGCCAAAACCGCGTTTTAGTAGAGCAGGGTATTCGCTTTGTTTGCCGATGGCTTTTAGTAATTCGAAGTTCTGGGTGTTTCTAGTGCCAATCTGCATGATCACTCCGCAGGGGTTGCCGGCGTCGTGCAAGGCTTGATCAATTTCCTCCATGTGGCTCTCATGGGTGACTTCCATGGCGATGACTTTGATGCCGTATTTGCCGGCGAGATCGAACACCCATGGTAGGCATTCTTTGCCGTGGCCTTGGAAGGCGTAGGGATTGGTGCGGGGTTTGTATGCGCCCATACGCGTGCACTCGAGGCCGTTGGCCTTTAGCGCAATCATCATTTCTTCGACGTGCTTGGGGTTGTCGACGGCACAGAGGCCGGCAAAGATGTGCAATGAGTTCTGGTCGAAGTTTAAACCTTTATATTGGAAGCCGGTTTTGCGTTGCAAATCTTTGTGGCGCCCCAAAATGCGGTACTCCTCAGAGATTCGAATGACCTTTTCTACCGCAGGTAGCGCTTCTATTTCGTCTATGCTCAGGGCGTGGGTGCTACCGAGAAGGTAGATTTCTTGAAGAACCTGTTGCTGGCCGCTGACTTGATGGTGCTGAACGGTCACGCCTGATAATTGATGCAGATAAGCTAGGGTTTTCACATAGGCCGGATCGGTGTCTTTAATGTTGGGGTGAAGTATTAAAAGCATCTTTGCGTCCTCTTAATCGGTGTTTTATGTGACTGCATTGCAGTAGCGTAATAATTCTAAGTAACGCAGCGCAATAATTTAGTCCCTAGTGATAGTATAGGCACAGTTTTCACACTTGGATTTTTGTACTCCTCACTATGGCAGTTCCACTTTTTTTACGCATTGGTATTCGCTACTTTCATCGCGCTTCTGGCAATGACCGTTTCTTGTCGCTGGTGTCGTGGTTCTCTTTGCTGGGCATGTTGATTGGCACGATATCACTGATTGTGGTGATGTCTGTCATGAATGGCTTTGAGCGTGAATTACAGCAGCGGGTCTTGTCCGTCGTTCCTCACGGTTATATTGAAGGCCCGCATCAGCGTTTGCTTGGCTGGCAGGACTATGCCGATAAACTCAGTGATACCGATGGTGTTAAAGGCGTTGCGCCATATGTAGGCGGCAAAGCCATGTTGTCAGCTTTTAAGCGTTTGCGCGGTGTCGCGTTATATGGCATCGAGCCTGAGCAAGAGCGGTCCGTGTCAGCGGTTGCTGAGCACATGATAGCGGGGCGCTACCTTGGTGATGACGCCGGAGAATATCAGATAATTTTGGGTGATATTTTGGCTCGTCAGCTTGGCGTGAATGTAGGCGATGATGTGACAGTAATTTTGCCCAAAGTCACGGTGACGCCGTTTGGTTTGTTTCCCCGCGAAAAGCAATTTCGGGTAAGCGGTGTGTTTAGTGCTGGTGCCCAGCTTGATGCGACCAGTGCATTTATCCATATCGCAGATGCACAACGGTTGTATCAATTAGGCGACGATGTGGAGGGCCTACGTATCCAATTGGCCGATATGTTCGACGCACCGGATTTATTGCCCGCCTTAGCGGCTAAGTTGCCAGAGGGTAGTGTGGCGGTAACGTGGAGTGATAGCCAAGGTAGTCTTTTTCATGCGGTGAAAATGGAAAAGCAAATGGTGCGTTTACTCTTATTATTTATCGTACTGATTGCGGCTTTTAATATTGTCTCCATTCTTAGTATGGCGGTATCTGGCAAGCGCGGTTCTATTGCGGTGCTGAGAACAATGGGGGCGACACCTAGCACAATTATGGCCACCTTTATGGTTTACGGTATGGCCACAGGGATTATCGGCTTGGGTTTGGGTTTGCTTATTGGTGTGCCTCTAGCTATTCGGGTGGGGGATGTGGTGGCTTGGTTAGAGCAGCTAAGTGGTATGCAAATTTTTAATCCGGATGTGTATTTTATTACCCATTTGCCCTCGTATTTACAATGGTCTGATGTGGTGGTTGTGAGTGGATTCGCCTTGTTATTAAGCCTTTTGGCCACGCTATATCCCGCGTGGCAGGCATCTCGCGTACAGCCTGCCGAGGCCCTGCGCTATGAATAAAGAGTATTGTTGTTATGTCTAATGCGGTTGTTATGTCAGAAGTTGTTCCTAGCGATTCGGTGCTGGCATGTCGAAATTTGAGAAAATTTTATATTCAAGGCTCAGAGCAACTCACTATCTTGCACGATATCAATTTAGATATTGCCAGCGGTGAGCGCATCTCTATTGTTGGCCCATCAGGCGCAGGTAAAACCACCTTGCTGCATATGTTGGGCGGACTCGACGTGCCATCTCAGGGTAGCGTCTTTGTGCGGGGTAAAAACATAGCCGCGATGAGCGATCGCGATCGCAGTCGCTTGCGCAATCGAGAGTTGGGCTTTGTTTATCAATTTCACCATTTGCTGAATGAGTTTTCTGCACTTGAAAACGCTGCAATGCCAATGTTAATCGCCGGTATGAAACGAACAGAGGCGTTTGCGCGGGCGTCTAGCTTATTAGATCGGGTGGGCTTGGGGCATCGTCTAAAGCATCGTCCCGCACAGCTTTCCGGTGGAGAGCGGCAGCGGGTGGCTATTGCTCGCGCCTTGGTGAATGAACCCGCCTGTGTGTTGCTTGATGAGCCGACTGGTAATCTGGATGGCGATAATGCCGAGGCGGTACAGGCGCTATTGCTAGAGTTAAATAAAGAATTGGCGATCAGCTTGGTTATTGTTACCCACGATTTAACCTTGGCTGGGCGCATGGACCGAGTGCTCAATTTACAAGACGGTAGCTTGCGCGAGGCCATGGCCTAATGCGTTCTTTGGTGACATTTATCGGTTTTCGTTATAGCGCCGACCGTTCCGGAAATCAGCTCGTATCGTTTTTATCGCGCTTGNCGATGATTGGTTTGATTCTCGGGGTGGCCTTGTTGGTGGNGGTGTTATCCGTCATGAACGGTTTCGACCGTGAAATGCGAAATCGCATTTTGGCCTTGGTGCCGCATATCACCTTGCAGCCGTGGTCGACTCAAGAAATCGATTGGCAGCAATTGCAGAAAGATGTTGAAGCGCATTCTCGGGTGGTGGCCACGGCGCCTTTTGTACAGGGCAACGCAATGCTAATTAAAGGTGGGGCGGTAGAGCCAAGTATTTTTTATGGCGTAGATCCGGTTGCGGAAAAGCGGGTGTCACGTATTCAAGAATACGTCGATCTTGATATTTTACAGCCGGGTGCCGCGGGCGTGATTCTCGGCAAGGCCTTGGCGGATAGACTAAAGGTGGATGTCG
Source organism: Zhongshania aliphaticivorans (assembly GCF_902705855.1). Classification (GTDB taxonomy): domain Bacteria; phylum Pseudomonadota; class Gammaproteobacteria; order Pseudomonadales; family Spongiibacteraceae; genus Spongiibacter; species Spongiibacter aliphaticivorans_B. The sequence continues at coordinate 442,558 of NZ_CACSIJ010000013.1, forward strand.
CTGACCGCGTTACATTAGGGGTTCCCCAAGCCGAGGGTCGCCAAAATGTCCGTTTTGTGCAAATGACGGTGGCGGCTGTGGTGGCAACCGGCACAGAATTAGACCAACAACTTATGCTAATGCATATTGATCAGGCGCGCGCATTATTTACCGAGGCGCCGCCGGTGTCATTGCGGGTTTCGGTTGATGATGTTTTTGCCGCACCGCAAATTGCGTGGGAATTGGCGTCGGTTCACGGTAGAGACTATTTGTTAAAAGACTGGAGTCAGCAATTTGGCAATATGTATCACGCCATTCAAATGTCGCGGAAATTGGTGGTGATCATGTTGTTGGCGGTTGTCGCTGTGGCGGTTTTTAATGTGGTGTCGACCCTTGTCATGGTGGTGAATGATAAGCGCGCAGATATTGGTATTTTGCGCAGCCAAGGTGCTAGCCAAGGTGACATTTTGCGAATATTTTTGACCTATGGCGCCGTTATAGGTGCTGTTGGCGCGTCTGCTGGCGGTGTTATTGGCGTACTGCTAGCGTTGGGGGTGAGTGATTTAGTGGCGGGGGTAGAGAATCTGTTTGGCTTGAAATTATTGCAGAGCGACGTCTATCCAATAAATTATTTGCCCTCAGATGTGCGGATACCTGATGTTGTGATGGTGTGCGCTACCGCCTATGTGATGAGTTTATTGGCAACCATATACCCTGCTTGGCGGGCATCGCGAATGGCGCCGGCCGAGGCCTTGCGTAGTAGTTGAGTTGGAGGGTTGAAAGCGTTGTTATGAAGACAGGGGTTAGTGTTTAGCGAGACGGGATTCTTGGCGTTTTCTCCAGCGACGTACGACATGAACTCGCCAAAGAATATGAATGCTTGCCGCACCAACAAGACCTGATAGCAGGCCTGTCAGGAAACAGCCTAATACGAGAGGGCGCCACAGATAGGTGAACTCTTCGGCAAGCCACGCCCATGACAGCTCAAAATGAAATGAGTTGGGTGGGATTCCCATCGCCATCGCACCTAATTTATAGGTAAAGTAAAAGATGGCTGGCATGGTGACCGGGTTGGTAATCCACACCAGCATGACGGAGATAGGCAGGTTGGCGCGAAAAACAATTGCTGCGAGGGCCGCGAGAAGCATTTGGGTTGGGATTGGCACAAAAGCAATGAACAGCCCAAGAAAAAACGCCACGGTGACCGAGCGTCGGTTTAGGTGCCAAAGATTTGGGTCGTGCAGCAGACTGCCAAAAATACGAACCGAGGGGTGCTCGCGCATTTTTTCGGGCGTTGGAAGCCAACGTTTAAATAGTTTACGAGCCATCCGCTCAATTCTAATTTACGATTGTGACAGATAAAAACTACCGAGCCGCAGACCGGTAATATACGGGCGGCGGCCATTATGCACGGTTCTACTGGGGTACTCCAGCATGTTGTCATGGATGACGGCAGCGATAGTCGGTTTTTTTGCGATTGCCTTCGCGCCAGCGTTACCTAGCTATATTTTACTGGTCTCAATGCTGGGGCTAGCTTTCTCGTTGTATCTATCTTGGCGCTCACCGTACAGCCGTGCAATCTTGGCTTTTGTGCTGGCGTTAATCTATGCCGGATTGTACGGACACTGGCGGGTGGCTTTGTTATTGCCTACGCATTTAAGTGGTAGCGATTTCTTGGCGACCGTTGAAGTTCGTACCGCTCCTGAAGAGCGCTCAGGCTTTAGTCGCTATTATCGTTTTGATGCCAATGTCAGTGCGCTCAGCTGCACTAATGAGGTGTTGAGTAACTACTGCGACCCCTCATTGTCATTTTTAAATCATAGGTTGATCCAGTTGAATTGGTACGCTGATTCGCCGCCAGAGCTGGGTCAAGTCTTTACAGCAACTCTGCGTTTGCGGCAGCCGCACGGTTACCAGTCGCCAGGGGCCTTTGACTATGGCCGATGGATGTTTGCTAGTGGCTATTCTGCGAATGGTCATGTGCTAAATCCAGGGCAGGTGGAGTATCTTGGCCAAGAGAGTAGTTTGTCATTCAACAACTTTCGTCAGCAGCTAATTACTGGGCTTAGTGATCGGCTAGCCACCTACCAACATGGCAGTATTATGCGGGCGCTATTGTTTGCCGATCGCGACGGTATTGATCGTGAGCAGTGGCAGGTATTTTCGCGTACTGGCACCAGTCACCTTATGGCAATATCGGGTATGCATATTGGTATTGTGTTGGCGTGGGGTTTTTTATTAGGTCGCGGTGTTGGATTACTACTTCCTGGGGGCAATAGCCTATTTACCGGTGCAGGTATTGCCTTGGTATTTGCCTTTATTTATGCGGCGTTGGCGGGCTTCTCGGTGCCTACACAGCGGGCTTTAATAATGGCTGCTGTGGCTTTGTTGGCTTTTTGTTTTCGTCGCAACAATTCGATGTGGCAAGCCTATGCCACTGCCATGCTGTTGGTTTTGTCAGTAGACCCATTAGCCCCACATCGGGCGGGGTTCTCCCTGTCATTTGCTGCTGTTGGGGTGCTGTTGTTTGCGTTTCAAGGACGGCGGCACGGCCACGCTGTGTGGGGAGTATTTCAATCACAATGGGTGGTGTTGTTAGGTTTGATCCCGCTGTTGATGATGTGGGGCTACGGATTGAGTCCAGTTAGTTTCCCCGTCAATTTAATTGCGATTCCCTTAGTGACGCTACTGGTGCTTCCGCTGTTATTCTGCGGATTGATATTGATTGGCGTCGCCCCCTCCTTAGCGAATATGAGTTGGCATGCGGCTGACCTGCTAATTGATGTTTTGCTACGCGTTCTTGCATGGTCTGCGCAGCTGTTGCCACAAATTGTTATTCCTAGTTCACTCGCAGTTTTACTGTTGGCTAGTGCAGCTATCTTGTTACTGATGCTGCCTCGGGGTGTGCCAGCTAAGTATTTGGCTGCCATACCTTTATTGACGATAGTTTTTTCTCCAGCTCCTCGACCTACGCTGGGTTCTGCATGGGTCACTGTGCTGGATGTGGGGCAAGGGTTGGCTGTATTTGTGCAAACACATTCTAACGCGCTGTTATACGACGTAGGCCCAGATTTTAGTAGCGGCTTCAATACCGCTGATGCTGTTGTTATACCGGCATTGCGGAGCTTTGGTGTTGATCGGTTGGGGATGTTGATTTTAAGCCACGCAGATAAAGACCATGCAGGCGCCGCACCGGCGTTATTAAAACAAATCGACACGGATGAGTTGGTATTGGGTGAATCAGTAAGCAACATAGTAATACCGTCTTCCCTCTGTGATAGCCCCCGTAATTGGGCTTGGGATGGCGTTCAGTTTGAGTTTCTGGCGTCTGATCGTGGCGAATTTACTGGAAATAATACCTCCTGCGTATTGAAGGTAAGTGTTGGCGGAGCGTCAGTGTTGTTAACTGGCGATATTGAAACTGATATTGAGCGTCAGTTGCTGGCAGGCCGACATGATTTAAGCGCAGCGTTGCTCATTGCGCCTCATCATGGCAGCAACACCTCATCGAGCGCGGAATTTATTAGCGCCGTGTTACCTGAGTACGTGGTCTTTTCAGCGGGGACGGATAATCACTATGGGCATCCTGCGCTAAAGGTAATGCAGCGCTACGATAAAATCGGCGCCCGATGTTGGAATACAGCCTACCATGGCAGTATTCAATTCCAGATCACGGAATCGTCGGTAGTCGCGCAAAAAAACTGGGGCGGTCGGCGTTATTATTGGCAATCAGAGCGTAATTCCTCGAAATCTGGCCATGAAATCTGCAGCAATTTGCATTCCGGGCGCTGATTCGCTTCTTACCCTAGCATTCCCTACGTATAATGCACCCACATAAAAATTGAAGGGACTGAATGTGCTGGAATTGGTGAAAGCCGGCGGCTGGCTAATGCTGCCCATTATCATGTCATCTATTATTGCGCTGGCTATCTGTGTAGAGCGTTTTCTTAAACTCAATCCCGATAAAGTTGCCCCCCGCGGTTTATTGAATCAAGTTTGGGCTTGGTTGCAAAATAAGCAGCTCGATGCCGAAAAATTACGGGAATTACGGCGCGGTTCACCTCTGGCGCGAATTCTGGCGGCGGGCTTGGCCAACGCTAAACACGGCCGTGAAATCATGAAGGAGAGCATTGAAGATACCGCCTCCCACATTATTCATGATTTAGAGCGCTATCTTAATGCCCTCGGCACCATCGCGGCGGTGGCGCCTTTACTCGGCTTACTTGGCACGGTGCTAGGAATGATTCGGGTATTTACCGAAATCATGGTGCAGGGCACCGGCAATGCGGGTGTGCTAGCGGGAGGGATATCAGAGGCATTGATCACAACGGCCTCGGGGTTGTGTGTGGCCATTCCGGCCCTCGTTATGCATCGTTATTTTTTGCGCCGGATTGACGAAATTGTCGTCACAATGGAACAAGACGCTATTAAACTGATCAACGCCATGCATGGTGAAGTGCAGATTAAAGACGCTTCGGCTGGTAAATCGTCGTGAAATTTAAACGCCAACGTGTCGATGATGGCGGTGTAAATTTAACGCCATTGATAGATGTGGTCTTCCTGCTGCTCATATTTTTTATGGTATCGACCACGTTCACAAAGGAAAGTCGGCTAAATCTTGAGTTGCCCAGCGCGCAGGGTGAAGCATCGCTGCAAGAGAGTGCTGCCTTAGAGGTTGTGGTTGATGCGTTGGGGCATTACCGGGTAAATGAGCGGGCTTTGGCTCTACATACCGTTGAGGCTTTAATGAAAGCAATGGCTGACGCCGCACAAGACAATAGTGATATTCCCGTTATTATCACTGCGGATGCAAAAAGTCCGCACCAATCTGTCATCACCGCAATGGATGCAGCCGGTAGACTCGGCTTTGCAAAACTAAGTTTAACCACCCAAGATCCAGAAACTAACTCTGCCGATCAGTAATTAATTTGCATCAGGATACACCTAGCGTTATGAGTAATAATCAGTCGGATCTCGCGATATATGGACGACTACTAAAGTATGTGTTGCCGATGTGGGCAATGTTTTTATTCAGTGTGCTGGGGTTTTCGGTTTTTTCCGGCGTGCAGGTATTACTCGCAGATATGATGCAGCTTATTGTCGACTATATTGGTGGCAATATGGTTAAGGGTGATGGCGGTTTGTCCGCTAAAGTCATGTGGGCCTTGGGCGGTGACGGTTTTGTGATAAGCGATGCGCGGCTGTGGATTGTAATCATGATGGTCATCCTCGGTGTTGTACGTGGCCTTGGCTATTTTGCTGGTAATTATTTCATCGCGATTGTCTCCCACAGTTTGGTACACAATCTGCGCTGCGAGCTTTTTCAAAAAATGCTTCATATGCCAAGCTCGTATTACGACCATAATTCTAGTGGCATGATGATTTCTAAAATCACCTTCAACGTTGAGCAGGTTACTGGCGCGGCGGTAAATGCCACCAAGGTGGTGTTGCGGGAAGGTACGTTTGCTATCGGGCTTATTATCTTTTTGCTGTATGCCAACTGGAAACTCACGATGGTGTTTTTCCTCGCCTTACCTATGATTGCAGTGACCGTGTACTGGGTAGGTAAGCGCTTTCGCAAGATTAGTAAAAGCATTCAAAATGCAATGGGCGAAGTTAATCAGGTTACCAATGAATCTATTAGCGCCTACCGAGAAATTCGCCTCTATGACGGTGTGAGCTATGAGAAAAAGCGCTTCGACGACGCGAGCCGCCGCAACCGCAGCCGGAATATTAAAATGGCGTTTTACAATGCCATTAGTCCCTCGGTTATCCAGTTTCCCGTGGTTCTGGCTACTGGTGTCCTTGTTTGGATCGCCCTCGGCTTGGGTGGGGAAATGTCTCCTGGGGCTTTTGTTGCCTATTTATCAGCGGCCTTGTTTCTTCCCAAGCCGATGCGTCAACTTGCTGACGTAAGTAGCACTATTCAAAAAGGCTTGGCAGCGGCGCAGGATATTTTTGAATTTATTGATGCCGACCAAGAAAAAGATACTGGCACCTACGTCAGCGAAAAGACCAAGGGCGATATTGAAATTAAAGATCTGAGCTTTGCTTATACGGCAGGTAGCGATAAGGTCTTACGCAATGTGAGCTTACGCGTGGGAGCAGGGCAGTCATTGGCCTTGGTGGGCTTGTCGGGTTCTGGTAAGTCGACCTTGGTTAGCCTTCTCTCTCGTTTCTATGATCATAGCGAAGGCGACATCTTGATAGATGGTGTTGATGTGCGGGAATACACCCTCGAAAATCTTCGCGACAAGATGGCTTTAGTAACACAGCAAGTTACGCTATTTAACGACACGGTATTTAATAATATTGCCTACGGAAAAATGGCGGGCTCAAGCCGAGAGCAAGTGCGCGCAGCGGCGGAAGCGGCACATGCTATTGAGTTTATCGATCAGCTACCAAATGGCTTTGACACCATGATTGGCGAAGATGGCGTTATGCTGTCTGGCGGCCAGCGTCAACGTTTAGCTATTGCGCGCGCCTTTTTAAAGGATGCACCGATACTGATCTTAGATGAAGCAACGTCGGCACTCGACAACCGTGCTGAAAACCATATTCAACAGGCCATGGAAGAAGTTATGAAAGGCCGGACAACCATCGTGATAGCTCATCGGCTGTCGACTATTGAACACGCGGACAATATCGTGGTGATGGAGGCGGGGCAGGTGATGGAGCAGGGTAATCATGCCGAGTTGCTGGCGCTGAATAAACGTTATGCCCAGCTCTACAATAAGAACTTTGAGGAGCAGTAAATGCCATTAGAGCAGCGGATTAACGCTGCTTGGTACGGACGCGCGCGCTGGTTGCTGCTGTTATTGCCGCTGACGTATTTGTTCCGATGTATTGCCGCATTGCGCCGCCATTTTATTTCGCCACAGTCCTGTGGTGCGCCAGTTATTGTGGTGGGCAATATCAGTGTGGGTGGCAGTGGAAAAACACCTGCAGTATTGGCCTTGGCAGACTTCTGTCGTGATCGCGGCTACCGCGTTGGCATTGTTAGTCGCGGCTACGGCGGCCAGGCTCCGCATTATCCTTATCTTTTAGATGAAACCACCGATCCGAGTATTGGCGGTGACGAACCCTGTTTAATTGCACGTCGCAGCGGCTTGCCCGTTGCGGTGGCACCAGATCGCCTTGCGGCGGCCAAGCTCTTGGTCGAACAGCAGCAATGCAATCTCATTATTAGTGATGATGGTTTACAGCATTACCGTTTAGCGCGTGATATAGAGGTGTTACTGATTGACGGCGAGCGCGGTTTTGGCAACGGCTTCTGTTTGCCGGTTGGCCCCTTGCGCGAGCCAATTTCTAGGGCGAATAGCGTTGACCTTACGATTATCAACGGTGGCAGCGACACTCTCGCTGGGCACACTATGCTATTAGCTGGCGACACCGCGCGTAATTTGACGAATGGTGAGGCTCGCTTATTAAAAGACTGGCCAGCGGGCGAGCGCCGTATTCATGCAGTGGCAGGTATAGGTAACCCCACACGATTCTTTAATGCTTTGCGCAGCAAAGGCTTTGATGTGATTGAACACGCATTTGCAGATCATCAGGCGTTCAGTGCAGAACTCGTTACATTCGCTGATTTCCATCCGGTGATCATGACCGAGAAAGATGCGGTAAAATGCGCGCAATTCAATTTAGACAATAGCTGGATGTTACCGGTAGATGCCGACATTGATCCGGCATTTTTCGATGCGTTTTCAACATTACTTGAGCGTCTGCGCGCTTCTTGATGTAATTCAATTTTAGTTAATTCTGCTTGCGGTAATTCACAGCGCAAAGCACGACGATTGCTTCGGAGTTTGTATGTCGTATACCGTTATTATTCCCGCCCGGTTTGCCTCTAGCCGTTTGCCGGGCAAACCGCTAATGGATATTGCCGGCAAGCCTATGATTCAGCATGTGTGGGAGCGCGCGAAAGAGTCGAATGCGGCGCGGGTAGTGATTGCCACTGAGGATCAGCGGGTGTTTGACGCTTGCGAGAGTTTTGGTGCCGAAGTGGTTATGACGTTGGCAACTCATGAATCGGGTACCGACAGGCTACAAGAAGTAGTCAGCAAGCTTGGCCTGGCTGACGACGACATTGTGGTGAACGTGCAAGGGGATGAGCCGCTAATACCGCGCGAGGCCATTGCACAGGTTGCGAATAATCTCGCCCTGAACCCGCAAGCGGGAATCGCTACGCTGGGTGAGGCGATCACTGATAAAGCCACCGTCTTTAATCCCAATGCAGTAAAAGCCGTAAGTGACCTAGCGGGATTCGCCTTGTATTTTAGCCGTGCGCCGATGCCCTGGTGTAGAGACGAATGGGCTCGAGATGAATGGGCTGGCACGGAAAATAACACTGCAGATGCCTTGCCAGAACATGCAGGTTTTATGCGCCACATTGGCATATACGCGTATCGTGTTGGTTTTTTACATCAGTTTGTTACATGGCCAATGGGCTTGCTGGAGCGCGTTGAAAAGCTTGAGCAGCTACGCGCCATGGAAAACGGCGTTCGTATTCATATTGAGTCGGCCTGTGTAGATATCCCCGGCGGCGTCGATACCGAAGCAGATTTAAACGCGGTGCGCGCATTGTTGGCAGGTAAAGCCTAATGAGCACCAAAGTTCTATTCGTCTGCCTTGGCAATATTTGCCGATCACCCACGGCGCATGGCGTCTTCGAAAAACTGGTCGCAGACGCAGGACTCCAAGACAGCATACAAATTGACTCTGCAGGCACAGGTGATTGGCATATTGGCCGCGCCCCAGATGAACGTACTCTGCAGGCCGCAAGTAAGCGCGGCTATGACTTGTCGAATTTACGTGCGCGACAGGTGACAAGCGCCGATTTCCAGAATTTTGACTATGTTTTGGCCATGGATAAAAGCAATTTAAAAGACTTACGCGCCATGACGGGAGACAAGACCAATTGCCATGTATCCCTGTTTTTAGACTTCGCTGAATCGTCGTGGAAGCGCGAAGTGCCTGATCCCTATTATGGCGGTGAAGATGGTTTTGAAACCGTACTAGAACTCGCCGAAGACGGTGCCCGTGGTTTGCTGGCGACCATTCGGAGCTCTGGCCGGTGAATATGCTGCAGAATATCGACCTGCGAGCCTTTAATACCCTAGGTGTAGCGACTAAAGCCGCTTACTTTGCTGATGTGACGAGCATTGAAGAATTGCAGCGGGCACTGGAATTTTGCCGCGAGCGCAATCACCTGCCCATTGTATTGGGCGGCGGTAGTAATGTGGTTTTTACCGACGATATTGATGGTGTGCTTATTCGCATGGTACTGCGCGGCATCGATTGCACCCTAAGTGGAAATGACCGCCTTGTTCAGGTTGCCGCCGGCGAAAATTGGCATGAACTGGTTTGCTATTGTCTGGCCCAGGGTTGGTATGGCCTAGAAAATCTCATCTCGATTCCCGGTTCGGTGGGCGCAGCGCCCATTCAAAATATTGGTGCCTACGGCGTAGAGTTATCGCGAGTACTTGAGTCGGTCACTGGCTGGGATTGTGATCAACAAGTCCTGCACAGCCTAAGCGCAGCAGAATGCCAGCTACGCTATCGCGACAGTGTTTTTAAAAACGAGCTTAAAGATCGCTTTATTATCACCTCGGTGACCTTGCGACTAAGTAGTGAAGCGTGTCCGGATGTGACTTATCCCGCGCTGCGTGCTGAGCTCGCAGACCCAGATACCGCAACGCCAGAGCAAGTAGCTGAAAAAGTCGCTGCAATTCGCGCAGAGAAGTTGCCGGATTACCGCAGCGAGCCAAATTCAGGAAGCTTCTTTAAAAACCCGCTGATTTCCGCAGAAAAGGCCAATGAGTTGCTGCTTCAATATCCGGCGTTGGCGCATTGGCCAATGCCCGATGGACAGGTAAAGCTGGCCGCTGCATGGTTGGTCGATCAGGCTGGCTGGAAAGGCCGACGTGAGGGCGGGGTGGGTATTCATCCTCGTCAGGCTATCGTGTTGGTAAATTACGATGGCGTAAGCGGTAATGACATTATTCAGTTTGCTGCTCAGATTCAGGCCGATGTTATGGCAAATTATGGTGTGAGTCTGGAAATTGAACCGCGGGTTTACTGATGTTTTCCGGCATACAGCACATTCCTTTGGTCGGCGGCGGTTTAGATTATTACGCAGATTACCTCGCTGATCCGCAGTCACTTTTCGCAGAACTGCGCGATGGTATAGCGTGGCAGCAAGCCCTTGTTACGGTTTATGGCCGCGAACACATCACGCCCCGATTAGTTAATTTTGTCGGCGATGTTGGCCTAAGTTATCAATACAGCGGTGTAAGTCACGCCACGGCGCCGTGGCCAAACGCAGTTAGGGCTTTAAGAGATCAATTGCTTGTCGATACCGGTTTTGACTTTAACTGCGCGTTGCTCAATTACTACCGCGACGGCAATGACTGCATGGGCTATCACAGCGATGATGAGCCAGAATTGGGGCGGGCGCCCTGTATCGCCTCAATTAGCTTGGGTGCAGAACGGGATTTTTGCTTTAAGCCCAAAAGCGGCGCGACAAAAATGCAAAAGCTGAATCTGGCCTCGGGCTCACTTTTGGTGATGTTGCCGCCAACCCAGCAGCATTGGCAGCATGCTTTGCCGGTGCGCAAAGGTGTCGCACAGGGACGTATTAATTTGACCTTTAGAAAGCTGGTGTAAACCACTGAATATTAGGCACGATAGGCTGGTTAGGCCCACTACAGAGTGGTATTGTTTGGGCATTCGATGTGGGGTTGTACATGATCACAGTGTTAGTGGCCGATGATCACGCTATGGTGCGTGCTGGAATAGTTCGGATGTTGGAAGATGCCGATGGCATTATGGTGATAGCCCAAGCTGCCAGCGGTGAAGAGGCGATCAGTAGCTGCCGTGTACTTCAGCCTAATATTGTATTAATGGACGTTCGCATGCCCGGTATCGGTGGCTTGGAAGCTACCCGTAAATTAAAACAAATCTCTCCTGAAACCCGTGTAATAGCCCTGAGTGCATACGACCAAGAGCCTATGCCTAGTTTACTTTTGAAAGCTGGCGCCTCAGCCTACGTGACTAAGGGCGCGTCTGAGCAAGAAATGGTGCTAGCGGTGCGACAGGTGGCGAAGGGGCAGCGCTATCTCAGCCCCTGCGTTGCTCAAACTATGGCCTTGAAACAGTTGAGTGGTGAAGAGGGCTCGCCCTTCGAGTCCTTGTCTGAGCGTGAAATGCAGATTAGCTTGATGATCGCCAACTGCCATAAAGTCCAAGATATTGCTGAAAACCTGCATATCTCCGCAAAAACCGTGAATAGCTACCGCTATCGCGTATTTGAAAAGCTGGATATAAACGGTGATGTTGAGTTGACCTTGTTGGCAATGCGGCATGGTTTAATTGACGCACCAGAAGCCTAATCGGCAGTTTGTAGATGTTATGAGTAGTAAAGACAAAGAAAGTAGTTCTGTCGTGGTAGAGCCTGCGCCCGCCGAGTTCGATTCCAAAGCCTTTCTGAAGAATGTCACCGTTAAAGCCGGCGTTTACGTCATGCTTAATGCGGCGGCAGAAGTGCTTTACGTTGGTAAGGCCAAAAATTTACGCAATCGGCTGAGTAGCTATTTTCGAGCCAGTGGCCTTACCACGAAAACCGTGGCTTTGGTGTCGCGTATTCAGCAAATAGAAGTGACGGTCACGGCGAGTGAGCGCGAAGCGCTGTTGCTAGAGCAAAACCTGATCAAGCAGTACAAGCCGCCTTATAATATTCTGCTGCGCGACGATAAATCTTATCCTTATATCTATTTGAGCACCGACCATAAACACCCGCGCCTAACCATTCATCGGGGTAGTAAAAAGGGCAAGGGTATGTATTTTGGCCCTTACCCAAGCGCTGGCGCAGTGCGTGAAAGCTTGAGCTGGTTGCAGAAAATATTTCGGGTTAGGCAGTGCGAAGACAGCTACTATCGCGGCCGCAGTCGGCCGTGTCTGCAATACCAAATTGGCCGCTGTTCAGGCCCCTGCGTGGATGCTATTAGCGATGAAGAATATGCATTAGATGTTAATCATACCAAGCTGTTTTTGCAGGGAAAGAGTGCTGATGTTAGCCGAGAGTTAGCCGACGAAATGGAGCGCTGTGCGGGCGCTTTAGAATTTGAAAAAGCGGCGGAGCTTAGGGATCGCATTGGCTATTTACAGCAGGTGCAGGCGAGCCAGTGTATAGAAGGTGAAACCGGTGATATTGATATCGTCGCCGGCGTGATGGACGGTGGCTTGGCTTGTGTCCAATTACTCTGCGTGCGCGGCGGACGGGTGCTGGGTAGTCGCAGTTATTTCCCCAAAAGTCAGCTTGAAGAGCCGCTGGTATCCCAGCTAGAAGCCTTTGTTGCCCAGCACTATTTGATAGGCACCGGCGGGGTAGATATGCCGAGGGAGATCATCACCAATATTGCTCTTGATGACGCTGCCTTGCTGGCGGGCGGTTTAAGCGAGCAGGCTGGTCGGCAGGTAAGTATTAGCCATAGTGTGCGCAGTCATCGCGCGAAATGGCTGAGTTTGGCAATGACTGCAGCAGAGCAAAATTTAGCAAACCGACTCGCGTCGTCGGCAAGTACCTTAAAGCGGTTTAAGGCGTTGCAGGAGGTTTTAGAGCTAGAGAGCAAGCCTGAGCGCATGGAGTGCTTTGATATCAGTCACAGCAGCGGTGAGGCGACCGTCGCGTCGTGCGTGGTGTTCGATGGCAACGGCCCGCTGAAATCAGATTACCGCAAAATGAATATCGAAGATGTTGCCGCAGGCGATGACTATGCGGCAATGCATCAGGCACTGAGTCGTCGTTATAAACGGATCAAGGCCGGTGAGATTGTGATGCCAGATATCTTATTTATTGACGGTGGCAAAGGACAGCTAAGTCAGGCCAAGCAAGTCATGGCAGAACTGGGCATCGAAGGTTTATTTATGGTGGGTGTGGCTAAGGGGTCGGACCGTCGCGCTGGCTTGGAGGTGTTGATTCGCGGCGATAATGGCCGCGAAATTAGCCTGCCAGACAACAGCCCCGCGCTTCATCTTATTCAACATATTCGGGATGAATCCCACCGTTTCGCTATCACCGGTCATAAAGCGCGTAGAGACAAGGCGAGAAGGCAGTCCACCTTAGAATCTATTCCCGGTGTGGGGGCAAAGCGGCGTCGTGACCTGTTACGGCATTTTGGCGGCCTGCAAGGTATACGGCAGGCCAGCGTGGAAGATTTGCGACGGGTGTCGGGAATTAGCGAGAAAATCGCCCTGCAAATCCATGAAGGCCTGCGTAGTGCGTAGAAAACGAATAGAATAGGCACGACTATCGCTAATGAGACCAATATGAATATACCTAACTCCCTCACCTTGTTCCGGATTGTGCTCATACCGGTGCTTGTGGCGTTATTCTATTGGCCCGCTGCGCATACCTACTTTTTAACCGCGGCAGTATTTGCGGTAGCGGCGGGGACGGATTGGCTTGATGGCTACTTGGCCCGCAAATTGGGGCAGAGCACGCCACTTGGCGCATTTCTCGATCCTGTCGCAGACAAACTGATGGTCGCGGTTGCACTGGCTTTGCTCATTGAACGTTACGATGCGGCGTGGTTTACCATCCCGGCCGTTATTATTATTGGTCGTGAAATTGTGATCTCGGCATTGCGAGAATGGATGGCCGAGCTAGGTAAGCGCACCAGTGTGGCGGTATCGTATTTAGGCAAGGTGAAAACAACAGCGCAAATGGTCGCGATTTTTGGTTGGTTGCTGGTGTCGCCAGAAAGTGATGGCTATTTGTATAACGCCAATATTATTTGTTTGTATACCGCTGCGGTGCTTACTTTATGGTCAATGGTGATTTATCTGCATGCCGCGTGGCCAGATTTACGTGATACAGCCAGTAATTAGAAAAAAATCACGTTAAATCAGCGACTTTCCTTGACAGAAAATTATCTCTGACTAGAATAGGCGCCTTCCTGAAGCACAGCTCAACGTTGTTAATCGGGCTTGAGGGATCAAGCAAAACATCTAGATGTAATGCGACGCGGGAATAGCTCAGTTGGTAGAGCGCAACCTTGCCAAGGTTGAGGTCGGGAGTTCGAGCCTCCTTTCCCGCTCCAATATATCGTCGCAAAGCAGGCCTTCTGCATTGCATGTGCTAGCAAAGTGATTTAGGCGCGGTGGCAGAGTGGTCATGCAGTGGACTGCAACTCCAGTGCCTACGGCGAAATAGAAAGGGCCGGTTATCAACCGGCGTACACAGTGAATGTGTAGAACAAAGTGATTTAGGCGCGGTGGCAGAGTGGTCATGCAGCGGACTGCAACTCCGTGTACGCCGGTTCGATTCCGACCCGCGCCTCCATTTATTCAAGTAGTTTCTTCGTTGTATTTACCTTGTTTTATAAGCGCTATTTTCCGAAATAGTAGTGTCTCTGCGCGTCCTCTATAGTTTGCATTTTTGTGCTAGCTACGTAATTCCACTAGGTAAACCCCTTACATTGCCAATGACTGATAGCCGATATGCTTGATATGAGTATGTCTGGGCCGGTGAGTTGTTATGAATAAATTCAGAGGATATTTAATTGCAGTAGTCGATTTGGTGCTAATTGCCGTGGCATTTGGCGGCTTATTACTTTCCTGCAGTAATCACGAGTCAGAGCGTCAGGCTGCTGAACATGAGTCTGAGCTTGTTCAACGAGTAGTATACCAATCCCCGCTAGATACATTTTTGCGGCTGGACGATACGTTGTGGCAGCAGGTTTTACAAACACCGGGTTATTTTAATGACGGTAATAAAGGCTTACTGTTAGATGTTCGGTACTGGGAGGAAAAAACCGATGTCATTGTCGAAAAGATCCGTCAGGCTGGCTATACCGTAGATTATATAAACCCTGCGAATCAGCGAATATATCTATGGGCAAAAAGTGCTGAGCAATTGGTGGCACTATCTCGAATTTATGGTGTGAGTGTTATCTCGATAAGTCGTTCGGCACCGAAGATGGCCGTGGCTATAAAGGTTTTTGATGAGCTTCAAAAATAAATTATCTGTCGTTTCTTGTTCGCTGTTCGTATGTTTTTATGCGTGCTCCACAGTGGCTAGCTCAAATATTAAGCACGCCGAAAGAAAGTTAGGTGGGCTTGCCGCTAAAGTCGATAGCCATTTACAGGCAATTGCAGTTAGTTATGAAAATAGTGAGATAGATTCTCTTATTGTTAATTCCCCCGTAAACAACACCGTGCCGATGGTTACTCGGATTAGTAAGCGTTTGACTAATACTGGGATAGACGTTGAATTATTCCTAAATAACGCCGATGGCTTGCCGCAATTTTTAGCTGAGCAGGGCATTGGTTTGTCTTTTCTCTCGCAGGATGGCAAGCGAGCAACCGTTCAAATACACAGCGCCGCAGATATAACACTGCTATCAGAGAATGAGAGCATTCGAGAAATCCGCTATTTGCCGCCAACCGTGCTAAGGGTTGGAGCGGTAACCAGCCGAGCACCAAAAGCAATGCGCTCTGATCTTGCCGCTAGTGCGCTTGGCGTTGATGGCAGCGGGCAAACCATTGGAATTATTTCAGACAGTTTTGCGCAAACCTCAATTGTCCGTGACGGAAACACGGTGCCCGCACAGTTTGGTGCGGGAATATTGCAAGGGAGCCGGCAACAAGACAGTGGTGACCTTCCTGCTTTGATATCGATATTGCGCGACGATGTGCCTGATGGCACCGACGAAGGTGCGGCTATGGGGGAGTTAATTCACGATGCGGCACCGGGGGCGGCGATGATTTTTCATGCGGCTGGCCGGAGTAGGGCAGAAATGGCCGATGCAATAGACCAACTTTGCATGAATGGTCGAGCCGATATTGTGGTTGATGATATTTTGTTTCTCAATGAAAGCGCTTACCAAGATGATGTACCCGCTCTTGCGGCGAGTAATTGTGT
Organism: Zhongshania aliphaticivorans; assembly: GCF_902705855.1. Taxonomy (GTDB): domain Bacteria; phylum Pseudomonadota; class Gammaproteobacteria; order Pseudomonadales; family Spongiibacteraceae; genus Spongiibacter; species Spongiibacter aliphaticivorans_B. The sequence goes on from NZ_CACSIJ010000013.1 coordinate 458,462, forward strand.
AAGCAAAGGCATTCCTTATTTAACGGCGGCAGGTAACGATCGGGATCAGGCGTATCGCTATGTGTATAAAGATTTGATGGCGAATGTTGATGAGCCTGGTCTAAGCCGATTTCCTAGTGGTAACGATTTACACAATTGGAGTAGCGCCGGAGATGATCCATTTTTAGAACTACGTATTCCCGCCAATTCTACCGTGTACGCTGTGCTTATTTGGAATCAACCAAATAGCTCGATTAACTCGGCTAATGGTGCGCAAATTGATTTGGATTTGTATGCGACTACAGCGGAGTCCGTCGCGGCATTAAATCCATCTTCCCGTCATTTTTATGCTCGCAGCACTGATGAGCAGGGAACAACGGGAAATCCAAGGGGAGATGCCTCAGAGGTCGTCATACTGACCTCAGGGGCCTCACCAGAGACATTTTATCTTGCGGTAGAACACTTTGATGGCAATCAAGATGAGATTCCCCAACACAGCGGCGTGCCCTTGGAGTTTCGTTTGTTGCTTACCGGCGACGAGTTGGTGAGTGTGGAGTACGAGTATAACGGGCCGTCAATATGGGGGCACTCATCTGCACCAGGCATTGCGAGTGTCGCAGCGGTTCCTTGGTGGGAATCTCCCGAATATAGACCCGAAGCGTATGACACTATTGAGATAGACCCCGAACCCTTCAGCTCACGCGGTGGTGATATCACCATTCAGTTTGATAGTAATGGCCAATATGCACCGCAAATACGAACAACTCCGCACTTTGCGGCTATCGATGGCAATAACAACACCGTGTTAGGGTCCTCCATCGTGCCCTCAGAAGATGGTGAGCCAGACAACTTCCTAAATTTTTACGGCACATCAGCGGCGGCGCCAAACGCGGCGGCAGTCTTCGCATTGTTGAAAGAAGCGTATATAGGGGTTAGTCCCGCGCAGCTAATTGAATCAGTGACTAACACTGCAATCGATGTAAAAGGGGTTCGTGCTAATCAAGGTAATGACGAGGTCACCGGGAGCGGTTTAATTAATGCAGAAGCCGCAGCCAGTTATTTGGCTTTGCAGTTTGGTGAGGAGCCGATACTGACATCAGTGCCAGCATCAGCGCAAACAACCCAGTCGTCGCGTAATGGCGGTGGTGGCGCGTGTTTCATCGCGACCGCAGCTTACGGTAGTTATTTAGCCCCTGATGTTAAAATCCTGCGAGAATTCCGAGATAAGGTATTACTACCCAATGAGTGGGGGCGGGCTTTTGTTGCTGCCTATTACCGATACTCACCTCCAATCGCAGACCGTATCGCGAGCTCTCAGTCTTTGCGTGTCGTAACCCGAATTGGTCTAAGCCCATTGGTTTACGGATTGAAATATCCCTTTGTGGCAGTGCTCTTATTAGCCTCGGGCTTACTTGTTTTGGTACGTCGACGCCATTTATACAAAGCCCAACAGTATAGAGTGGCAAGTTAAACGGTAATTATCTGCTCTAAGCCGTTGATTTTTTTGAGTAGTATAAGTAGACTGCGAACGCTTTTTCAGCACTACCGCATAAACAGATCCGGTGTTTTTTGCCGCATCCTGCATATCACATTGGCCTATGCCAAACCCCTTAGCCCGGGTGGTGAAATCGGTAGACACAGGAGACTTAAAATCTCCCGACAGCAATGTCGTGCCGGTTCAAGTCCGGCCCCGGGCACCACCTTATAGTATTATTTCATAGCACTGAATTTCCAAATTCTTTCTAGGCCTTGCCGTACTTGGATTTTGATGGTCTTACTATCTTTGTTTGTACCATGCGACTTCAACTAAGCTCAGCCATTGCCTGGGTATTTCTGGGGGTATAAATTCAAGATATTCTCTTTCCGGTAACGATCCCCAAAAATACAAGTCAGCTGGTGAAAACCATCTTTGCCGGGGGGGACTATGATTTGATCACGCTCAGCCAACCTCTCTATTCGTGAATTCTTGTAAGTACTCGGCAATTGCAGCGCATTTTATGCTGTTGATGTTGAGTTATTTCGTTTTATTTGTTTTCGGTTTTAATGTCATGCTGAGGTAGGTATATAGGGCGGAACTGGCCTGTCGTAGTTTTCGTTAGAGGGCTAGCGATGAGGTCAAGGAATTTAGCCAGCTCAGTAAACCACCCAATATGTTGAGCGTAGGTCATTAAAATCCGAGCTAGTGATTAGCAGGCGATTCAGGGAGGAGGCTGAATACCATATCGGTATTCATCCCAATCCCTTCAAAGCTAAGCCGCTTGTTTTTGCGCAGTGCTAATAGCGGTGCTGCTTTTGGGTTTAAAGGGCGATTGCTTGCGGCCTTTTAGCGCGTAGCAATTTAAACCTGCCATATGAATTTTGCGCAGATAGGTTTCCCAGTTGATGGCACTGGAATCTACAGGGAATAGTTGCTGATCTGTTTTGCCCATGCGCTTGGCAAGGTCTAATAATTTGTTGTTGTGAAAGATGTAATTAGGTTCGGTATAAAACGAAAAAATGGTTGAGAGTGCCATGGCCGCATCAAGGTTGCGTTGCGCTTTGAGCCCCCGTTTAAATCCTAGCTTCATCATGGTTTGGCTTATTACGGTAAGCGCAAGACTTAGGCATAGGGTTACCGCCGAGAATAAGCGTTTATTCACGGCAATAAAGGGTTTACGTGGTCTGCGTAAAAACAGTTTGTCGTAGCTGGCGTGGTTCTCTTTTGCTTCGGCCATTAGGTGGTCGATAAACGTACCCAAGGTCAGTGGGTTTGCAGAGCCGCTACAGCACTGATAAATGTGATGATGGCCGGGGTTTTTAAATTGTTCCGCTAATGACAACAGGATGCTATTAGATACTAAGTCGGCGGGAATCACGTCGATGACGCCGCTGCGTTTACCGGGAAAGAAGGTCACTTTTTCTTTGGCGTAAGCCAGTAATATAGCGTCGGCAACTTTAACGCCTTCAATCCAACCAGGGGATGGTTCACGCAGGGTGCTTTCTACAATGGATGGCCTTAGTAAGGTTAGGGAGTAACCACGCAGAGACTTTAGTAATAGCTGTTCACCCAGCCATTTTGTAAAAGTGTAGGTGTCGTTCCAGCCACAGGCATTGGCTTCACGAATACCTAAATCAATAAGCTGCCGTTTTAATTCCTTGCCCTCAAACTTTTGCTGAACTTGGGCAATCTTGAGTTCCAGTTCTTCTATTAAGCTGCCAACTTCGAAGTAGCCCTCTTTATGACGGGGAATGTTAGCGTTAGTCGGGGCGACGATAGATTCATGTATATGACCTTGTTTAAAGCCGTTTACATAGCAGGTAGATACCTGAATTACAGGGATGTTGCCGGCTAGGTCAGACAACTCGACGATGTTACGTAAGCTATGGGTGTTGATGGCTAGGGCGCGATCTAGTTCTTCGCGAAAGTTAACGCTGGCAGCACAGTTTACAACGGCGTCGATTTTTTCGGCGAGGTCGCGAAATTCAATTCGAGGTAGGCCAAACTGCTGTTCCGTTATTTCTCCGCTGATGCAGTGAATTTTGTTGTGGCAGAAATCGTTGAAGTAGTCTGGCGCGTTTAATTTTAGAAATTCGAAAACGGAAGACGAGGCAATTTCGTTGGCAAAGCGACTTCCGGCATTGGCGTGTTTTCTGGTGCCGCGTATAAGTAGATACACACCGCCGATGTCTGGGACAGTACGCATAATTTTTTCCAGCATGACTTTGCCGACAAAACCGGTGGTGCCGGTAATAAGTATATGTTTGCCTTTGAGGAATTTTAGAGTTTGGGAAACATCTTGGCTTGTGTCCATGAACGCTGACCTCGTTAATGCGATACGGTTATTCCTAATAATCCTAACGTGATTCTTTGACCCTAGTGTGACAGTAGGCAGAGCTAATTCGTTTCATCTTTTTTAATGCATCAAGCACGCCAAGTCGGATTTGCGTCGAGGGGGCGTATAAAACGCGTATTGGGTGGCTTAGTGCGGACGGAGGTTGATAATTTAACTTGCACCAATCTCATGCGAGGTGAGTTTATTTGCATGATTACTGCGCGCAACGATGAGTGGCCTTTATACCTCGGGTTGTCTTTGCAGTTCGTTCAGTCTTGATTCAGTTTGCCGCACACATAATGCGACCATACTTTAAAAGGAGTTACGCCATGAAGATGCTTCCTGTACTTACCCTTGCTTCACTTGCTGTGTTTCCTGCGTTGGCTGAGGCCGATCATTTACGTCGTGGCAGTCATAGCTACGGTAGCGGTCCTTCGCTGTATTTGTTTGGCGGTGTAAGTAGTTCAAGTTTCGATTTTAATCGCTCTGATTATCGCTATAGCTTTGGTGATGGGTCTTTGTCGGATATTAAGTTAGACACAGAATCCAGTGGAGGTAGGCTGGGGTTCGGTTTTGATTTCAGCCGTGAGCTTAGCCTTGAGTTTGGCTATGCCTCGCTAGGATCGTTAAGCGGCAGCGCAATATCCAATGGTTCGCAGGTTTTGAGTAATGGCTTTAGTGCTGGACGAGTGGATATGGATGCTGATGTCGACGGTGTTTTTCTTGGCGTCAATGCCCATACGCCGCTAAGTGAGCCCGTGGGCTTGTTCGCGCGATTTGGGGTTTATAGCTGGGAGATGGACGGTACGCTGAAAGACAGCAGTCGCGCAGGGGAGTTTACCGTTGAAGGCACCGACCCTTATGCCGGAATTGGCTTGCGGATGGCGATTGCAGACAATGCCAGTGTTACCCTAGCCTATGACCATTATCTACTCGATGATGACGAGTCGGTAGAAATGTCTGCCAATACGCTTTCGGTAGATTTGGTGTTTCGTTTTTAACAGCTAGATCCACTAGGATGTTTTTGAGCCCCACACTCTTGTGAGCGGTGGGGCTTTTTTATGTGTGTATTTTTCTTAACGTTTATGGACAAGATTTAATCAGATTCAGGCCAATCTTTGCTCATAATCGGTACCCCTTGGCGCAGTCTGGCAGGACATTGTTTTTCGGTGTCGGTATAGTGTGCGCATTGCGAGTGTTATCGGAGTCAACATGGCAGAGTTAAGTTTCACATTGAATGGTCGTCCGCAGGCGTTGACCGTCGATTCAGGTACGCCCCTATTGTGGGTATTGCGTGAGCAGTTGGCCATGACCGGCACGAAATTCGGTTGTGGCATGGGTTTGTGCGGCGCATGTACGGTGCATTTAGAGGGTAGTCCCATTCGTAGCTGCAGTTATCCAGCCGAATTTGTGAATGGCAAAAACATAACCACCATAGAGGGTTTGGCTCCTTCAGAAGATACCCTGCATCCGGTGCAACAGGCGTGGCTAGAGATGAATGTGCCGCAATGCGGTTACTGTCAGTCAGGTCAAATTATGTCGGCGGTCGCGCTGTTAGAATCTAATCAACGTCCTAGCGACGATGATATCGATAAGGCCATGTCTGGCAATATATGCCGCTGTGGTACTTACCCGCGTATTCGTAAGGCAATACATCGAGCGGCAGAATTAAGCGTGCAATATTATCAGCCTAATAATGCAGAGGCGGGGGCAGAATCATGAGTTTGTCCCGTCGTAATTTTATTAAAAGCACGGCTTTGTTAGGTGGCGGTATAGCCATTGGCTTTAACCTTAGCGCCTGCTCTAAATCTGCGCCGTATCCGAACATGAGCGCCACAGCGCTGCAGCCGAATGCCTATTTGCAAGTGACTGCGTCGGGCGAAGTTATTTTACAGCTGCATAAAGCTGAAATGGGGCAGGGTGTCTTTACCGGTATTACCACCTTGGCGGCGGAAGAGTTAAAAATGAATCCCGCGCTGATTACCGTGCAACACGCAGAGTTTCATCCTGATTTTCGTGATCCAGAATTTTACGTGATGATTACCGGCGGTAGCTCTTCTGCACGCTTGAGCTATGAGCCTGTAAGAGAGGCCGCCGCTACTGTTGCCGCTATTCTTAAATCAGCGGCCGCAGAGCATTTGAATCTGCCTGAATCATCGCTGAGCTTACTCGACGGCAAGGTTGTGCACGCCAATGGCGAGACGGCCTTTGCCGATCTTATTAGCATTGCGCGGGGTATGCCTGCGCCGACGTCCGTTAGCTTAACGGCGCCCCAAGACTTTAAATACATTGGTCACTACAACCAGCGCCTAGACGCGAGGGATAAAGTTACTGGCAGCTCGCAGTTTGGGCTAGATGTACAGTACCCAGACGCCTTAACTGCCGTTTTGCTGCGCTCGCCAAGCTTTGGTGGCAAAGCCAAAAGCTTTGACGCGATTGCGGCCCTCGCTAAATCTGGGGTGCGGGCGGTATTAAATGTAGACGGTGCTATTGCGGTAGTGGCGGATACCTATTGGCAGGCAAAGCAGGCGGCGTCAGTTGTAAAGGTTGAGTGGGAGGCTGGGCCGCTAGCCGGCGTGAGCAGCGACGCGTTGCGTGCAGAGCGTCATAGCCTGCTTGATACCGAGTCAGGCAAGAATGTTGAAGAGAAGGGTGAGCAGAGCGACGCGCGGGGTGAAACCCTGAATGCGCTTTACGATGTACCATACCTTGCCCACGCGACGATGGAGCCAATGAACGCGGTGGCAGTGGTCGATGCTGATTCAATTCAAATTTGGACGGGTAATCAGGCACCGGATATCGCTTTATCGGCAATTGCCGATGCTACCGGCTTTAGTCGAGAGCAGATTCGTATCCATAATCAAATGCTGGGTGGCGGCTTTGGTCGTCGTATTTTGCCAGATTATTTGGTTGAGGCGGCGCGAGTAGCACAGCTTAGTGGTCACCCTATAAAGCTGGTGTGGAGTCGTGAAGACGATATGCGCGGTGATTTTTATCGACCTAATTCGTCGGTGAAAATGTCCGCGACGGTAGATGGCAACGTAGTCACTAGTTTACAGGCAAAGGTCGCGGCGCCGAGTATTATGGGCCAGTTTGTTGGCGCGGTAAGTAATACATTGCTGCCGCAGTGGCTTCCAAATGGCCTACACAATACGCTTGCTGGTTTAGCTGCAAGTTCTGATCCGGCGGCAACGGAAGGCCTTGTCGAAACGGGCTACCAGTTTCCGTATATGCGCACCGACTATGTGATGCAAGAAACGAGTATTCCGATTGGCTACTGGCGCTCAGTGGGTCACTCCCAGAATGCGTTTTTCATGGAAAGTTTTATTGATGAGCTTGCGGTGCGAACAGAGCAAGATCCGCTGCAATTTCGCTTGAATCATCTAACGGCAGATTCGCGACGTCGGGCAGTGTTAGAGGAAGTTGCTACTAGGGCCGATTGGGGTAATCCCTTACCGGGCCAGTTTCAGGGTTTAGCGGTTCATGAATCTTTCAAAACCATGGTTGCGCAGGTAGTCTCGATATCGATCGAGGATAAGAAAATCAAGGTTCACAAGGTCGTCTGCGTGGTTGAGTGCGGTTTGGCGATCAATCCTGATATTGTGCATGCACAAATGGAAGGCGGTATTGTGTTTGCTCTTACTGCGGCACTTAAGGGTGAGATTACCGTGATTGATGGTGCAGTCCAGCAGAGCAATTTCCATAATTACGAAATGCTGCGTATGAACGAAACACCCGATATTGAGGTTCATATTATGGCGAGCGCTGCTGCGCCGACGGGGGTGGGTGAGCCGGGTGTTCCTCCATTGGCACCGGCCTTGGCCAACGCGGTGTTCGCCGCGACTGGGCAGCGTTTACGTCAGCTGCCGTTAAAATTAGTATAATGTGTCGCCGCCAATGTGATGTTGGCGGCTCGCTCCATTCTTAAGTTGTTCCTATTATTTTCTATATAATTCATTTTTATATGTGAAAAAATCTAAAAGTTGGTTTGTTATGAGCAGTAAGTCAGAGTCTGGTATTCGGTATCCTTTTCCTGAGATACCGCAGAAAGGAGAGTGGCTGGAGGTCGCTAAAGGCGTTTTTTGGTTGCAGATGACACTGCCAATGGCCTTGGATCATATCAACCTTTATGTGTTGGAAGATGACGCCGGTTGGTGGATTGTCGACACTGGGATGAAAATTGGCGATACCCGTGAGCGTTGGGAATTACTGCTGGCGAATCAGATGTCTGCTAAGCCAGTGCTGGGCGTCATTTGTACCCATATGCATCCTGATCATTGTGGGCAGGCGGGCTGGTTATGTGACAGCTTACGAGTGCCTTTGTATATGAGCGCGCTTGAATACTTATCTGCGCGGACGTTTACCACTATTCCCAAAGGCGAGATGAGTTGGACCGCCGAACAACACTATCGTCGTGCGGGGGTGGGTGACGATTATTTACAGAGTGATAGTGCAAAAATGCGTGGTTTTGGTTCGGTTGTAGCGCCTTTGCCGACAGCGTTTAATCGTTTGGTAGATGGGCAAATACTGCAAATCGGTGGCCGTGCGTGGGAAGTAATGACTGGTGCTGGGCATTCGCCAGAGCACGTTTCACTATATTGTCGCACCGATAAATTAATGCTGTCTGGTGATCAAATTATTCCTCGTATTACATCCAATGTTAGCGTGATGGCGTCTGAGCCAGACGCAAATCCATTACAGGAATGGTTCGACGCATTGCGGCGTTTTAGGCGTGACCTCGACCCTGAAACGTTGGTGATGCCTGCACATAATGCGCCGTTTTATGGTGTTCACGAGCGCTTAGATTACCTCATTGCTCATCACGAAGGACATCTTGCCGCTATTGAAAAAGCCTGTGTTAAACCGCAAATTGCTATTGATTTATTTAGCGTGTTATTTGCTCGAAAAATAGAAATGTCGCAGCTCGGTTTAGCACTGGGCGAGTCAATCGCGCATCTACATTATTTATGTGCAGAAGGGCGTATGACACGTGAATTGGATGATAATGGGGTTTACCGTTACAGCACGGTTGATGTAGATAGTTGTCCTTATCAGGGTGTCCATGAGCCGGATGCTGGTCCAATGGAGGTGTAAGCGTGCAAGGCGGATTATTTGGTGATGAAACAGCGACGGAAAATTGTATTTTCTGCAAAATTATTGCCGGTAAAGCGCCGGGGCATATTCTTTATCGAAACGATGAGGTGATGTGCTTTTTAGATATTGCGCCGGTGTCTGCCGGTCATACTCTTATTATCCCCCTTAAACATCACGACAATATTTTCACTTTAAATGATGCCGAGGCCACCGCCTTGGCGATCCAAGCCAGACGTCTTGCTCCCATTGTTAAGCGCGTTACCGGCGCCGATGGTTTGGGCGTTCATCAGCTGAATGGCCGCGCTGCCGGTCAAACAGTATTTCACTACCATACCCACCTGATTCCTTGCTTTCATGGCAAGCCGATGCAAATCCATGGGCGCAAACCTGCAAGTCAGGATTCCCTAGCCGACATGGCTGAGCGCTTGCGTACCGCACTGAAATAGCTATTTTTACTTCGGTCGGCTGACCGAATTTGCTTATTGTGGTGACGTCTAATGTTATTGTGACCGGGCTTCATATCGTCAAAAATGAAGGCTAGTTGATGCTGCGTGCGGCATCGCCATTGAATAATAAATTTCAGGAGCCGACGTATGGCAATGCCAACTGATATCAAGGTCATCGATCTGATGCTCAGCGTGCCAGGTGAAGACAATAGCCAGTGGTACGAGTTTATGAAACCGCTGTTGATGGACGAAGAAAGTCGCAATATGTTCAAAATGCCGGCGCAGTATATGTTTAAAGACATACCTGACAGCGGCAAAAAAGAAGATTACATTGCCTACACCATCGAGCAAATGGACAAGCACAATATTGAGCGCGCCATGCTCGGTATTGACGACCATAACGAGATCGCCAAGGAGGCATTGAAGCGCCATCCCAATCGCTTTTTTGCCAGCCTAGAAGTGAACCCCAATAATGGCATGGACGAAGTCCGTAAAATGGTGCGTTTACACAAAGATTACGGTATTAAAGCGATTACCGGTTTTGCCTCTGGTCTATGTCCGCAAGTACCTTATGACGACAAAAAATGGTATCCCATATACGCCAAGTGTGTTGAGTTAGATATTCCGTTTTGTCCCTGCGTTGGTGTGCCCGGCCCACGTTTACCAATGGCGCCTCAGAAGGTCGAGTTGTTAGACGAGGTGTGTTGGTTCTTCCCTGAGTTAAAAGTAGTCATGCGCCATGGCGCAGAGCCTTGGGAAAAGTTGGCGTGGAAGCTAATGCTGAAATACCCAAACCTGTATTACATGACCAGCGCCTTTGCGCCTAAGTTTTACCCTGAAGAAATCGTTAACTTCGCAAACAGTCGTGGCGCCGACAAAGTGATGTACGCGGGTTATTTCCCCATGGGCTTGTCGCTAGATCGCATTTTTAAAGACATGCCCAATGTGCCATTTAAAGACGAAGTCTGGCCAAAATTCCTACGTGAAAATGCGCGTAAGGTATTTAAGCTAGATTAATCAATATTGGGCGTTATCTGCGTGGGCAAATGACGCCTTAGATTCACGATGAATTAAAATAATAATGGAGACAGGCAATGGCTTTAAGTGTGCAGGAAATGTCTGATCGTTTTGAAATTCAAGATATGTTGTATCGCTACGCCGATATTATTGATCGTAAAGCGGTGGATGAGCTAAACGATATTTTTACCCCCGATGCCCATATCGATTACAGCGCTTTTGGTGGCTCGGTGGGTGATCGGTCATCGACGCTGGAATTTTTAAAACAGGCTTTACCCGCGTTTAGCGCGTCGCAACACTTAAATGCCAATGTGCAGATTACGGTAGACGGTGATGAAGGTAGTGGCCGCGTGATGTGTTTTAACCCTATGGAAATGCCGCTTGGTGAAGAAAAGCAGGTGTTTATGTTAGGGCTTTGGTATGTGGATACCTATCGCCGTACACCAGCGGGCTGGTGCATTAGCAGCCGTAAAGAAGAAAAGAGCTGGGTGTTTAATGTGCCTGATTTTATGAGTTTGTAGTATATAACGCTGTGCGGAGTAGTTTCCGCACAGCGTCAACTAGACTAGTTCGTGGCTGTATCCGCAATAAATTTTAATATCACTTCGACTAATCTTTCACTTTGATCTTCTTGTAAAAAATGCCCACCTTCAATAATAGTGGTGTGGGCTTGCCCCTTGGTGCCCGGAATCATTTTTCGGAATACCGCTTCGCCAGCGGCGGTGATCGGGTCTTTGTCGCTAAAGGCCGTTAAGAAGGGCTTTTCCATTCTACTTAATATCTCCCACGCTGCGCGGTTGGCATTGGCGGCAGGATCGTCGGCGGTGACGGGAACTAACATGGGGAATTGACGAGCACCGGCTTTAAAGCTTTCGTCAGGGAAGGGCGCGTCATAAGCGTGTATTGTTTCAGCAGTGACCGGTTTCACGCAGGCACCGGCGATAATTTTACCCACCGTAAATACCGGAATGTTTTGTGATAATTGCTGCCATTGCACAAAGGCTTCGCCGGGGTGATGGTCGCCGGTAGGTAACATGGTGTTAGCGGCGACGGTGCGACTAAAGCGATGTTGTTCTTCTGCCAATAGCCGCAGGCCGATTAAACCGCCCCAGTCTTGGCAGAACAGCGTGATGTTGTGTAGATCTAATTGCAGGAGCAAAGCGCGAACCCAGTCCACATGTCGTTGGTAGGTGTAGTCGCTGCGCTCACTGGGTTTGTCGGAGCGACCAAAGCCGATTAGGTCGGGTGCAATTACCCGAAAGCCCGCAGCCGCTAAGGGCGAAATCATATGTCGGTAGAGGTAGCTCCACGTTGGCTCGCCGTGCATAAGTAATATGACGGGGGCGTCTTTTTGCCCTTCGTCGACAAAATGCATGCGCAACTCTCCACCCTCGTTGTCGTCTATCTGCAGGTAGTTAGGCGAGAAGGGGTAGTTCTGCAAATTATCGAAGCAGGCATCTGGTGTGCGAAGTGGGGTCATCGTATTCTCCGTATCTTATTATTACGCTGGCAGCTTTGGGCTGATCTCAATTTCGGGTTCTTGCTCTGGCTCGCTGGCTTCTGGCGGTACAAAACTAATAACGGTGTCACCGGTTTGGAGCTTGCGAGTCTTTTGGCTCAGCCATTCTAATTTGCCATTGTCGGGAATAATCGCCAGCCGCACTGCATCGTCGGGTAGTTTGGCTAGAAAATCTTTCTCGCTATAGGTGTCGGTAATCACGGTTTTCCGAATCGCCCAGCCCTTTATCATTCGCGTCCACAGTTCTGCAAAGGAGATGTTGGCAGAAAAAGCAGTGATGCCGCGTCGCGTTTCAGAGACCACTCGTTTATTGCTTTCGTAGCCACTGTCGTAGGGCTGGAAGACCCGGTGACGCCCTAAGTGAGGAGCAAAGTGGTTGCACACCATAGAGTTGTAATGGTTGTTGCCGGTGGCGGCTAATACGGTATAAATATTGTCTAGTGCCATAGCCTCTTCTGCCATATCAGACAACACTTCGCCGAACCAAGTATCTACCCCCTGTTGCCGAGCCGATTGCAGTCGTCCCCACTCGGTGTCGGCAATAACAACCTCCTGATTTATCTTTTTGAGAGCGGTTGCCAACTCAACTGTCCATGGCGAGGCGCCTACAATTAAAATTCGACCTGTGCCGGGCGAGCCGAGTTTGAGCAACTTTGTGAGTGGCCCTAATGAAAATCCGTGGGCCAGTATGGTCGCAAAAATGAGCATAAACACCGCGGGGACTAAGTATTGGGCGTCTTCAAAACCCGCATCAATTAAGGCGGGCGCAAATGCACCGGCAGAGGCGGCGGCGACAACGCCGCGCGGGGCGATCCATGCAATTAATACGCGATCTTGCCAGCTACAGTCGGTGCGAATAGTTGCCAAAAATACCGCCAAGGGTCGAACAAAAAATACAAAACCGAAAACCATCGCGACGAGCTGCCAGTGAATGGACTGCAGCGCTGTTTTAGTCAGGGACGCGGTGAGCACAACAAATAAGAAGGAAACCAAGATGAGGGTGACGTATTCTTTAAAACGGCGCATTTCATCTAGGCTGCGCAAGCCCATATTGCCCATTACTATGCCCATCAGTGTGGTGGCGAGCAAACCGGACTCATGTTGTACAAGGTCAGACAGAGCGTAAACCGCTAACACACATGCAATAATGGAAGGTGCTTTGAGGTATTCAGGAATCCAGCCTTTACGGAAGCAATGACCAAGGCCGTAGGCAATACCGCCACCTAATATCACTGACGTTGCTAGTGCGAGCCCGAGGCTCGCAAAAATAGATTGTAGCGCTGGGCCTTCGCCAGAGTAGAGCAGGTATTGATAAACCAATACTGCGAGCAGCACACCAATGGGATCATTGATGATGCCTTCCCATTTTAAATACGACGCGGTTCGGCGGTTGAGCTTGGCGTGTTTGAGCAGCGGCATAATCACCGTTGGACCGGTAACAACCAAAATTGCGCCGAGCAAAGATGCAACCCCCCAGCTTAGGCCACCAACATAATGGGCGACGCAGATACCTATTCCCCAGGCGAATAGAACTCCAATTGAGGTTAGACGGCGTGTTACTTGAGCAGTTTCTCTTAGTTCATGGAACTGGAGATTAAGTCCGCCCTCGAACAGAATTATTGCAACAAAAAGCGACGTCACAGCGATGAGGCCATTACCAAAGTCGACACTGGGCTCGATCCAACCAGTGATTGGTCCTAATAAAAGACCGCAGGCAGCGAGCAATACAATGGCAGGTAAGCGGAAGCGCCAAGCCAGCCACTGACAAAAGATACCGGCGACTAAAATACTTACTAAGGCGTGTGTCATTACAAAGGCTCTTTATGGTTTTATGTTTCTGGCGAACGATGTCATGCCTTGGGTATTTAAGTCAAAGCTGGGAACCAGATCAATTCATAATAGCGCAGCTGCGGTATGATTACGGGCTATAAAAAACCATATAAGGAGATAGGTGCTAATGGCTAGGCAACAAAGCTACATGATGTGGTGTTTATGTGTAGTACTGCTGAGCGCTTGCGCTGGTCATGTAGAAAATAAACGCTTTGATCTCGACGGACAGGCAGCGCCAGTATTCAGCGGCGAGTATAAGCGAGATATTTTCTTACAAGGCGAGGTTACATATGGCGATACCGCGAATACGCAGTTTAAGGGCAAGTTTGACAGTCTGGGTTTCCCCCTGCAGGGCGAATTAAACCAGTCGTATCACGACATCAATAATGAGCTACTGATACTAAGCTTGAGAGGTGATTTTAGTCTCAACGCCGATGAAAGTAGCTTAGGCTTTAGCGGTTCCTTTACCATAGTCGATGGAGAAAATAAGGTATTAGCTCAGGGCGAACAAAACCATTGGCAGGCACAGTATTCAGATTTACATCGTTTTCGCGCTCCACAATTAATGGCGATGGAGGGCGATAATCAATATCTGCAATATCGCCGTAATATTAGTCTAAAGGGGCGGGCGGAGGCCTACCCCGTTATCCACAGAGGCGTAGCGGGGCCGTTTCAAGTGGTGCTAAGTTTTCGGGAGGGCTTGCCGCGTGGCATCGTCAAGATTAGCGCCCAAAATGCTAATGAAGAATTTTTCGTAATTGAGCGGCAATACTTCAACTATCAAATCGAGCAACAACCAGTACATTATTTTTATTACGAGCCCGGTAGTTTTTCTAAGGTGGAATTATTGGGTGACTGTGAGCGCGCGCCAAATTTAACGGTGCCGCAACATTTGTTACAGGCGTTCGCTTATAACTGCGACAAAAGTCAATTTTACGCCCTAAGTAGCGATTATCCCGCGTCGATGCTGGAAATTTCAGCGCGAGATATCGACAACGGAGGGCTATTTCACCGTGTGCGAATTTATCGCCATGGGGTTATTACACATGCGGCGGTTAATGTTGATGCGATTGACGACGGTAAGTGGCTATATCACGGGCCGGTCACTGTAATGCATTACGGCAAGTTAAAAAGTTATCGCCGTTATGAGTTGGGTAAGCCAATCGGCGTTGGTATTTATGTTGATGAGCAGGGCGCAAAGTATGAGAGCTTTGGGCATTCCGACAATGCCCCTGGCCTGCCTGATGATAATTTCCGCGACAAACTAGATAGTCGATACGAATGGTATAAGCAGCGTTTAAATACTCGGTTTTCTGATGTACTTAGTGACTCTATATTGTCGCCCAGCGAGCTTAGTAAGCTTAAGTCTGATTTGTTAGAAGACATAAAAGAAAATCAACCAATAGTTAACGACGGGCAGGTAGCTGGCTTATCAGGTTTATGGGCAAGCTGGCAGCGACAAAGTATTGCGCAGCTGAGCACCTGGGGAAATGACAGCAATGAGTCTGTTGCGGTAATAAAGTCGCGACTGCTCGATGATATTGAAAAGTGGTATGAGCAGAGCGGGGCGCTTTTGTTAGAGGAATCTGCTCAGCGTTGTGCTCGTGGTGGTAAAAGCTTCAATGAGGTTGATTGGCGCTGTGAACATAGGCCAAACCAAGCTCTAGTCAAGATTTGCGAACAGTATTTCACTGAGTCTCAATGCGCGGCTATGAGCAAGGCATTTGCGGATAGGGATGGGCAGGCAATATAACAATTAGGAATTTTTCCAAACACGAGTAGCCATTAGGTAATACAATGGATGGAATCATCCCTTGTTTCATTTACAGCAGTACAGGCGCAATTTACATGTGGTTTAAAAATCTTCTGATCTATCGTTTTACCAAACCCTTCACATTGACCGCCGAAGAGGTCAATGAAAAGCTCGCAGAAAAATCGTTTACACCATGCAATAGTCAGGATGTGTCTAGCTATGGCTGGACGCTGCCACTGGGTTCGCAAGGCAGTGAATACGTCCACGCTACCAATGGTTGCATTATGGTGTGTGCGCAAAAGCAGGACAAAATTTTACCAGCGTCGGTAGTGAACGAAGTGCTCGCCGATAAATTAGAAGAGATAAAATTAGCAGAAGACCGTGTACCTGGTCGCAAAGAGCGCACAGAGTTAAAAGAAGAGATTACTTTTTCGCTAATTCCACGTGCATTCACTCGCTCTAACCGTTTGTTTGCATATATTGCCCCCGAGCAAGGCCTGTTGATTGTTAATGCTGCTTCGCACAACAAGGCAGAGGAACTGCTTAACTTTCTGAGGGAGTCTTTGGGTAGTCTGCCGGTCATTCCGTTAAAGGCTAAAAATGTGGCACAGCATCAAATGACAGAATGGTTGGTGCAAGGCACTGCGCCGGCAGGGTTTGAGCTGGGTGGCGAGTGTGAGCTTAGAGATAAAGCAGACGAAAGTTCAGTGATCCGCTGCAAGAATCAAAACCTCTGTGCTGCAGAAATTAGCAGTCATATTCAGGCGGGTATGTTCGTCAATAAAGTCGCCTTACGCTGGACCGGTGATATTGAATTCGTTGTTGATGACCAACTCGCTATCAAACGGTTAAATTTCGGTGATTTGATTCAAGATAAAATCGGTGACGTACACACCGATAGTGCGGCCGATCAATTCGATGTTGACTTCGCAATTATGAGTGCAGAGTTCACTAAGTTTATTCCGGCGGTGCTTGAGGCTTTTGGTGGCGAGGACCTAAGCGAGCAGGATGAGGTAATCTCTAGCGCGGCTTAAGTGTGTAATATGCTGCGGTTTTGGCCGTAGCATATTTTACGCAGATCGATTGCAATTATTTTAGTCTCATACTAACTACATTCCCCCTGAGTTCCACACTGTTCGTACTATTCCTTTGCACACATAATTTACCTCTATCGTTATCGGTAGAAATACCTCCGTTTTAGGTTGGTTTGAGGTTGATACCTGCGAATCAAAAAGTACGTTGTTCTAGTGCACATAGGTACGCTAGCAAATAATAATAATGCTTAATTGGAATTTTTTTCTACCTAATTTCGATAAGCAATTGATATTAAAATAGAAATTAGCTTGTCATTACTGTTCTCTAAGTCAATATAAGTTGCTCTATTACGGGTATTTACGTATGTTTCTGCTTTTATGAACCGCGCAGAATGTGCCAACTGCAATATTGATTTAAATATCAATAAAGTCGGTATTGGCTATGCCCGCTGGCCACAATATTTAAGGCCTGCGTGACATAAATAATGATAAAACTAGAGCAAGCATATTACTGGATACATTAATCGAGGCTTTTCTATCCTAATTAAGTGTTTCACCAGTGCTATGTATAGAGGTTCGTAAATGAAAAAGATTCTTGGCGTTGAAGTTGTCGCTATGTTGTTCCCCGCAGTGGTATATGCAGGTCAAATCGAAGAGGTCGTCGTCACCGCTCAAAAACGTGCTCAATCTATCAACGATGTAGGATTATCCGTATCAGCTGCAACAGGCGAGCAGATGGCTGATGCAGGAATTAATGATACCGGTGACTTGGTTAAGGTCTCACCTGGTTTAGTGTTCACCGCGAGTCAAAATGGTACGCCCTTGTTCTCTTTGCGAGGGGTTGGTTTTAATGACTACACACTGGGTGCCAGCCCCGCAGTGAGTGTGTATGTAGATGAAGTACCGTTGGCCTATGGCGCATTTACTAAAGGTGCGACCCTTGATTTAGAACGTGTGGAAGTATTAAAAGGGCCGCAGGGCTTGTTGTTCGGTCAGAACTCTACCGGTGGCGCAATTAACTATATTGCTGCTAAACCGACCACTGAATTAGAGGCCGGTGGCCGCTTGAGCTATAGTCGTTTTAATAAGCTGGAAACCGAGGCCCATGTCAGTGGCCCACTTAGTGACACCGTTGCAGGCCGAATCGCATTAGCTACTACCCAAGCAGATGAATGGCAAAAAAGCGTGGCGTCTAATCGCGAGTTAGGTGCAGAGGATCTGTTTAAAGGTCATGCACAATTACAGTTTGATCTTAGTGATCGGACCACTGTGTTGGCCGGTGTAAATGGCTGGGCAGATAAGTCCGACACCCAAGCCGCGCAGCTCCAAGATATTCAGTTGCAATATTCATCACCTAGCGAGCCATTGGTTTCTGATGTGGCTGCAACGCAAAGCCGCATAGATGCGTTTTCTGTTCAGCCAAACGCCGCTAATAATGCGCGCAGTGCCGAGTGGGATGAAGGGCGCGATTTGTCTCGTAATGATGATTTCACGCAATTCACGCTGCGTGTAGACCATGAGCTTAACGATTCCCTGACGTTTACGTCCATCACGGCCTATTCTGAGTACAGAGAAGATTACTCAATGGACCGAGATGGCACCACCTTGCAGAATATGGGCATAGATTCTGAGGGCAGCGTTGACAGTTTCACTCAAGAACTTCGCTTGTCTGGCAATACCGATAGCAGCCAATGGTTAGTTGGTTTGAACTACGCGACTAACGATGTCATCAGCGATGAGACGGTGCTAGTCGGTGATTCAACCAATGTAGCGCTAAACCCTGGTGGCCCGTTTATCCAGAAATCTACCACCAGTATTACTCAAGATATTGAGGATGTCGGCATATTCGCTAATTTAGAATACGACCTGAGCGAACAGCTTACCGTGCTTGCGGGTGTTCGTTTTACACAAAGTAAAAATGATTTTACCTCTTGTAGTCATAATACTGATCCTGGTTTAAACGCCACCTTTGCGTTCTTTTCTGATGCCTTGAAAGGGCAGGCGCCGGGAACAACTGTTATCGTGCCAGGCCAATGCGTGAGCTTAGATGCAGCGACTGCCGATGTTAGTCGCACTCCCTACCAAGACACCTTAGATGAAGACAATGTGTCTTGGCGGTTCGGCCTAAATTACCGTGTTGACGATGACCTGTTGTTATACACACTCGCATCTAAGGGTTACAAAACGGGCAGCTATCCGATATTGCCAGCATCGACCACATCACAATTTGAGCCAGTTACGCAAGAATCAGTGCAAGCCTTAGAGGCGGGTTTTAAATGGACGCTGGCCGATCGGAAAGCGCAGCTAAACTCAGCCGTCTTCTACTATGAATATGACGATAAGCAGGTGCGCGGGAGTGTTAAAGATCCGGTGTATAACCAGCTAGATCGTTTAGTGAATATACCGGAATCTACCATTCAAGGTTTTGAGATGGAGCTAACGTATACGCCTATCGACGGCCTTATGTTGCGCGCCTCTGGCACGTATGTCGATACCGAAGTTAATGAATGGTACACATTCGTTAATCCCACCACAGGACAAGATGAAGACGGCTTAAATGGTGTGCGAGAGCAGGGTGACTTCGCTGGGTCTGAGCTGCCGTTCACTCCTGATTTTCATTTTGTTGCAGACGCGGATTACCGTCTGCCAATCAGCAGCACGCTAGGTGCTTTTGTGGGGGCCAATCTGATGTATAACAGCGAAGCAAACTCAACCTTTGGCGACCCAGATAAAACCCGCATTAATAGCTTCACAACTGTGGACTTACGTGCCGGTGTTGAATCTTTAGATGGTGTATGGAGCGCAACGGTATGGGGCCGCAACGTCACCGATGAATACTACTGGAGCAACCAGTTTGTAACTCAAGATGTCGTCGTTCGCTATGCTGCAAAACCTGTTACTTACGGTATTAGCTTTGCTTACAACTTTATGTAAGCGATGTGCTTAAGATCACCCACTTTGCCCACCCTAATGGTGGGCTTTTTTGTGCTTATATTTTAATACACGGAATCGTTCGAGAGTGTCGTGATGGGGCTCAGCTATAAACTAGTGTTGTCATTAAAGGTTGGCTTATACCTCCAATACTATTTGTGAACGACTTGGCCACGATACATTTGCCTTGTTTTCTGGCGATCGGCTGACACCGGCGAATGTGCGGGTAGCTCTTTGTCTCGGTAGATTTTAGTTCCCCTGTAGGTAATCTCGGTAATGTGGTGCGGATTTTCACTATTCGCCACTGCCTTGGTCGGTTCTAACTGGAAGGGGATGCCAGCTAAGGACATAATTTCAATTATCGTTTTACGGGTAAAGGGATCGCGGCTACGTTTACCTAAATCGGCTAAAGCTGTAAGTAGCTCAGGATCGGCTAAGCGTATTCGAGTGCCAAACTCGGCGTAAATGCGATTACGCAATTGCTGCAACAGCGTTACCATTTCTGGGGAGTACACCATTGGATTCCTTCACAGATGGATAAATGTCGATAAAGGACTAATATCGAAACGGGCTTAAAGCTAAGTACTGTGATACAGAGCAATAACCGTTCCAGCTCGTATTTTTCGATGTATTTACGGTGGTTGTGCTAAATAGGCACAAGTCTATGCCCCAATAGGGCGCACAGAAGAAATACGGCACTAAAAATAGGCGCTGCCAAGAAAATCAAATTATTTGGCAATTGCCATTACGGCAGATATTCGTTAGAGTAGCCGCCCTTAAAAAGCGGCCTACAGCGCGCTTGAGCTAAGTTTTGGTGAGGTGTCCGAGTGGCTGATTCGGAGGCTTTGTCGGAGAAAGCGCCCCTAGGGCGATAACGAGTATGCAGGCGTGCGACCTGACGCTCGTAAAACTATCTAAAATTTCGCAGATATCAGTTTTGGTGAGGTGTCCGAGTGGCTGAAGGAGCACGCCTGGAAAGTGTGTAACGGGTCAAACTGTTCGAGGGTTCGAATCCCTCCCTCACCGCCATTACATAAAAAACCCAGCCTTTGCGCTGGGTTTTTTATGTAATGGCGGAAATACTGTGAAAATGAAAAGTATCCCCCTTGGCTATATCTTCTCAACATAGCAGTTTTCTTGCTGTCCTAGATGTTTCTTTTATTATCTTGTCTGAATCAGCTAATTTACGGCGGCGCTGTTAACTTAGCGCCTGACTCCTTATCATTAGTCTTTTAAGCAAAGAATACAGCGAATTATGACGATTAAATGCACAATCGTGCCGGTGACGGCTTACCAGCAAAATTGCTCTGTAATGGTGTGTGAAGAAACAGGCAAGGCAGCCATATTTGATCCGGGTGGCGATATTGAAAATATTGAAGCCGCTATTGCCGAATTGGGTGGTACTTTAGAGGTGATTTATTTAACCCATGGGCATATGGATCACTGCGCCGCAGCAGATGTTATGCGCAAAAAGTATGGGGTTAAAATTATCGGGCCGCAGAAAGAAGACGCGTTCTGGATAGATAAGCTGCCTGATTGGTGCAAAATGACCGGCTTCCCCCACGCAGATCCATTTACACCAGATCAGTGGCTAGAGGATGAAGATACGGTTAGCTTTGGTGAGCAAACCTTGGCGGTTAAGTTTTGCCCCGGTCACACACCGGGCCATGTGGTGTTTTTCCATGAATCTGCCCGCCTGGCAATAGTAGGAGATGTGTTGTTTCAGGGCTCTATTGGTCGCACCGATTTCCCCAAGGGTGATTTTGATACGCTGGTGAATTCCATCCAAACCAAGTTGTGGCCGCTGGGTGATGATGTCACGTTTATACCGGGTCATGGGCCAACCTCAACCTTCGGTCAAGAGCGGGAAACCAATCCCTTTGTTGCCGATCACCGGTTTGGATGAGCTATTGTTATGAGTAATGAATTAACGCATTTTGATACCAAGGGTAATGCCCAGATGGTGGATGTGACCGAAAAAGCGGTGACTCAGCGCGAGGCACAGGCAAGTGGCAAAGTCACCATGCAGCCAGAAACCTTGGCATTGATCGCTGAAGGTGGTCATAAAAAAGGCGATGTGCTCGCTGTGGCAAGAATCGCCGGTATTCAGGCCGCAAAAAAGTGTTCCGATTTGATTCCCCTGTGTCACCCCCTCATGTTGTCCTCTGTTAAGGTCGAGTTTGCCCTTGATCACGACGCTAATGCGGTGCGGATACTGGCGCGCTGCAAATTGGCTGGCCAAACGGGTGTCGAAATGGAGGCGCTTACCGCCGTCTCTGTTGCTGCATTAACGATATACGATATGTGTAAGGCCGTAGATAAAGGCATGGTGGTGTCTGATATTAAGCTCTTAGCTAAGTCAGGCGGTCGCTCAGGCGATTGGTTTGCAGAAGAGTCGACGGCATGATCACCATATTGTTTTTTGCAAAATACCGCGAGCAACTTGGCTTAGGGCGGATGGATTTCACCCTTGATACCGCGTTATGCGTGGGCGACTTAAAAAAGCGTCTGGTTAGTGATGGCGGCGAAAAATGGGCCGAGGTTTTATTAGCAGACAATACCCTGTGCGCGGTTAATCAAACCATTGCAAATGACAGTGTTGAGATTAACGACGGGGATGAGGTCGCTTTTTATCCCCCGGTTACCGGAGGCTAGTATGCATAGCCGAGTTATTGTCCAAACCGACGATTTTGATGTTGCCGAGGAATGCCGAGCTTTGGCAAACAGTGGCCGCTGCGGGGCAGTGACTCAGTTTGTAGGCGTGATGCGAGATCGCAATGAAGGTGACGATATAGCTGTAATGGAGTTAGAGCATTACCCAGGGATGACCGAACGCAGTATTGAAACCATTATCGAACGGGCCAGCGAGCGTTGGCCGATATTAGCGGCGACGGTGATTCATCGGGTGGGTAGTTTGTTACCAGGGGCGCAAATTGTGTTTGTGGGCGTTGCGGCCATGCATAGGCAGGCTGCGTTTTCGGCCTGCGAATTTATAATGGATTACCTCAAATCCGAGGCACCGTTTTGGAAAAAAGAATGCAAAGCTGACGGCACTGAACGCTGGGTAGATGCACGGGATTCTGATGGACAAGCACTCAGTAAATGGCGTGTTTAGTCGTAATAGTCCGATCGGAGTAGCTTGCAGCGCTAAATTTGTGAGCTGGCTAGGTGTATAATCCAGCCTCGTTATTAAGTAATAAAGCGGCAGCCTCCACGCCTTGCCATAATAAAAGTACAAATAGGAAATTCTATGAGCCTTGATCCCCGCCAGTTCCGCAACGCCCTAGGTCAATTTACCACTGGCGTATGTGTTATTACCGCAAACCCAGTAGGCTACAAACCCTTTGGTATGACGGTAAACTCATTTGCCTCAGTGTCACTTGATCCTGCGCTTGTGCTATGGAGCTTGCGCAATGACTCTGAGTGTCTTGATGCGTTTAATAAATCCAAGACGTTCACAGTGAATGTGTTAGCGAGTGATCAATTAGATTTGTCTAATTTGTACTCTAAAAAGAGTGAACACGACCTTCGTGACGAGCACTTTCGAATTGGCAAAAGTGGTGCTCCAGTATTGCGTGGAGCCTTAACCAGTTTTGAATGTGAAACTTGGGCGCATTATGATGGTGGCGATCATATTATTGTGGTCGGCAAAGTGATTGAAATGGATAACAAACTCGGTGCCAAACCGTTGGTGTTTCAAGCCGGCCAGTACCGAGAGTTACGCTAAGTAAAATGGAGTAGGGAGGGCGATGAAATACTGTAGTAATTGCGGTGCGGAAGTTGTTAAGCAGATCCCCGCCGATGATGATCGCCTTCGTTTTGTGTGCCCACAATGCGAAATCATCCATTACCAAAACCCCAAAGTTGTGGTCGGTTGTCTGCCTGTGGCTGGCCAGCAGGTGCTGCTGTGTCGACGGGCGATTGAGCCGCGCTTAGGTTACTGGACTATTCCTGCTGGTTTTATGGAAAACGGTGAAACCATGTTAGAAGGCGCGCTTCGTGAAACCCGTGAAGAGGCGGCCGCCAAAGTCTGTGACGAAACTCTGTACCGTTTATTTGATATTCCCCATATCAATCAGGTTTACGTATTTTACCGAGGCAATCTGGACGGTGGTTATGGTGTCGGGCCAGAGAGTTTGGAGTCTCGACTCTTCTCAGAAGACGAAATCCCGTGGTCTGAGCTTGCATTTCCTATTGTTACAGATGTGCTTACCGAATATTTTGAAGACCGTAAAACCGGCGAGTTTCCCATTCGGGTCAGCACCCCGAGCAAATTGTGGGCAAAGCACGTAGGCTGGAAGCCGACGCCGGATAGCAAAATTTAGTAAAAAGTCCCATAAGCTACCGCACTCCCTCATTTTTCATTATGCGCTTTTCACAAAGCGCGCTATGGTTATACCTAGGCTGAAGATTGCTTTTGTGTACCTCCATTATTCTTTTGCCTGCGACCAGTAAAATAAGGAGATTAAATGGAATACGTTTATCACACCGTTGATGTTTTTACGCAGGCTGCTTACAGCGGCGCGCAAATTTCGGTTTTTCCGCAGGCTGATGGCCTAGATGACTCGCAAATGCAGCTCATAGCCAAAGAAATGAATCATCCAGAGACGGTATTTGTCTTCCCTGGTAACAGTGATGTTGCCGCTGAGCTGAGGGTTTTTTCTCCAGCGGGCGAGCGTGCTGTTGGTAGCCATAGCGTTGTGGCAGCGGCGCGAACCCTCGTTCATAGCAAGGCCTTGCCGGTCACAGATCGCGATTGTGTTGTGCATTTTTCGCAGGGCAAAAAGATAATTGACGCCGTACTGTCCTACGTAGATGGTCGTTTACTTACGCAATTGTCGATGGCGGTTAGCCCGCAAATAGATCGCTATGTTCCCGACAATAATGAATTGCAGCAGGTGCTTGGTTTGGGGCCGGATGACATCGAAACCCTTAAAGCTAAAACACTGTTTGTAAGTTGTGATACACCGTATTTGATTGTGCCGCTGCGCTCAATGGACGCGGTATACCGCGCGCGCTTTAGTCTTGAAGCATGGTCACGCAGTAGTGCCTCTTCTGTCGCAGTGAATGAGATTTTGGTTTACTGCAGCGAAACCGAATCCTTGCAGACAGATTTCCATTTGCGTATTTTGGGTGAGCATATTGCCCATGACGACAGTCCCCCGGTTGGTGCAGCAATTCCGGCTTTCGTAGCAAGTCTATGCGATACCCGTGGACTGGCAGACGGAACCCACACTTTCTGGTTAGAGCGCGGCCACAAAGCTAAGCGGCAAAGCATTTTGCAGGTCGAATTTGTGAAAAAAGCCACCGCCGCCCTAAAAGTAAGAATTGGTGGCGATGCGGTTCTTGTTGCTCAAGGTTCAATTCTTGCCCCAGCTGTAAGATCGTCAAAAGCGGCGTAGTTTTGTGCTTTAAATACACTTAGGTGCTCAGTCGGTCTCGACTGAATGCCTTTGGGTATTCCCTCATTTTTATGGCTGCTTTCTGTATACTAGTGCCCATTCTCAGCCAAGACACTTGTCCTTGGCTGTTCTTCGTTATTTATTAAAAGGCTTGTTACTTTCGCATGGATACACAGCTTTTGGTATTGGTTGCTGGCGTCGCTTTTGTCGGTCTGTGTCTGGGCGCTATTTTTGCCGTCGTTATTCTGCGGCGCAGTCACAATTTGCAACTGCGGATGTTAGATGAACAGCAAAAGACCTTGCAGGCAGAATTGGAATTGCAAAAAGCGGCGGGGCGGGAGTGCGCGGCGAAGCTAGAAGACACAGGGGCTGCTCTTGTTATTCAGGAGCGAGAAGCTGCGGTTGTGAACGAGCGCTTGGTCATGCAGATTGAAAGCTTGGCGAATACCCAGCGCGCATTGGCGGCCGCAGAACAAAAGAATAGTGAGCTGAACGATACGCTGGCAAGAAAAGAAAGTGCTTACGAGCATCTTAAAACCTCTACCGCAGAACAAATTGCCTTACTTAGCGACGCCAAAAAGCAATTAACGGATCAGTTTGAGCAGTTAGCTAATCGCATATTTGATGAAAAAAGTCAGCGCTTTCAAGTTCACAGTCGCGATGCTCTAGAAGTACAACTAAAGCCCTTTAGAGAGCAACTTAAAGAGTTTCGTGGCCGAGTTGATCATATTTACGACAGCGAAAACCGGGAGCGCGGCGAGCTAAAAGAGCAGCTCAAAAATTTACAGGAAATGAACCGCAGCATTAGCAAAGAAGCGCAAAATTTAACCCGCGCGTTAAAGGGCGACAACAAGGCGCAGGGTAACTGGGGCGAGGTGATATTAGAGCGGGTACTGGAAGAGTCGGGGTTGCGAAAAGGCCACGAATACGAAACACAGCTTAGCTTTACCGACGATAGTGGGCGTCGAAAGCAACCAGATGTGATTGTTCGTTTGCCAGATGAGAAAGACATTATCATTGATGCCAAGGTGTCATTGATTGCCTATGAACGGTATTGCAGCAGCGATGATGACGTTGAGCGGCAGGCGCTTTTGCGCGATCATGCCCAGTCAGTAAAAGCTCATATAAATGGTCTAAGTACGAAAGGTTATGAGCATATAGAAGGTCTACGGACGCTGGATTTTGTGTTTATATTTATCCCAGTTGAAGCGGCCTTTATGGCTGCCTTTGAGCATGATCCAGAACTGTTTCGTGATGCGTATGAGAAAAATATAATCGTCGTCGGGCCGACAACGTTGCTGGCGACTCTACGCACGGTGCAAAGTATTTGGCGCTATGAACGACAGAACCAAAATGCTGAGGAAATCGCCCGTCAGGCGGGTGCGCTTCACGACCAGTTTGCCCTTGTTGTGCAGTCATTAGAAGACGTCGGTAAGCATCTTGATCGAGGTCGCGATGCCTATGAAAAAACCCTGAACAGAATGACGCTGGGTAAGGGTAATTTGGTGTCGCGGGTGAGTCGTTTAGAGGCTTTGGGCGCCAAGGTGAAAAAGACCCTGCCGGCATCGCTGATTGACAGGTCTGAGATTGAAGGCATCGATTTTGACGATGCCGGTAAAGATAACTAATTAAAGGAGCTTACGGTGGCATCAGTAAAAATTGGGAATTTAGCACCTGCGTTTTCGCTAAAAAATCAAAATGGCGAATCGGTTAACCTAAAAGACTTTAAAGGCAGCAAAAATGTTGTGCTGTATTTTTATCCCCGCGCTAAAACACCTGGCTGCACTGTACAAGCCTGCGGTATTCGCGATACTAAAAAGGCCTTTGATAAATTAGATACGGTAGTACTTGGTGTGAGTCCTGACTCTGTCGCTAAATTGAAAAAATTTGAAGAGAATCCGAAGAAGGAAGAAAGCCCGCTAAACTTTACTCTGCTGTCTGATGAAGATCATAGTATTGCCGATAAATATGGCGCCTGGGGGCCAAAGAAATTTATGGGCAAAGAGTATGACGGTATTCTGCGGAGCACCTTTATTATCGGTAAAGATGGTCGCTTAAAGCACATTATGGCGAAGGTAAATACCAAGACTCATCATGATGATGTGCTGGCCTTGATTGAAGAGTTGGGTTTGGCTGAGTAAATTTAGAGTTCGGCGTCCATTTCGTTATTTGTGGACGCCACTTTATTCAGCTTATAGTTTTCTAAATCCTTAGACACCATATCTAAACACAGCTTAAGTACAATGGCGTCGTCTAAAAAGCCTGCTATGGGGATGATATCCGGCACGGCGTCTAGTGGCAGCAGTATATAGAGCAGGGCAGTCACGACAGATCCTAATGACCACCAAGGTATTTCTCGATAATCACCCTTTACATAGTCCTGCAGCAAGCTAAATAAGGTTTTTACTTGGCTGATATAAGGCGCGAGTGAGGCGTTTTTAAGAACCTTGTTGATAATGCGTTCGCGATTGCTCAGCGCATAATTGATCTCAGAATCACTCAGCTCAGCTGCGCCTTCATCTAAGACTTTTTGGGCGCGGTTTTTGGAAAAAATTTGCATCACATGTTTACCCAAGGTAACGGTGTAAATTTGATTCTACGTGCTCTATTGCAAAGGGTAAATGTCGTCCGATGTGAAGCCGCACATGCTTCTAGCTCGGGCAGCTAAATTTTGGGTATTGCGTCAATCAATATACTGCCGTACCAGCTCAGATTTCAAAATTTTACCAGAGGCATTGCGCGGCAAGTCTTGGCTGCTAATCCAAATCTCTTGCGGAATTTTATACGCCGCCAGTTTGTCGCTGAGATAGCTTTTGATGTCATCGCTACTGATTTCTGCGTTGTCGCGGGGTTTAATGACGGCAGCAGGGATTTCACCCAAGCGTTCGTCGGGTACTGCGATAATAGCCGCTTCAGCGATACGGGGATGCAGGCTTAGACAAGCTTCGATCTCAGCTGGGTATATGTTTTCTCCGCCGCGTATTATTAAGTCTTTAGCACGGCCTACTAGGTATACGAAATTCTCTTCGTCTAGGTAGCCAATATCACCAGTTGCCATCCATTCGCCATCAAAGCTAATTTTATTTGCGTCGGGCTTGTTCCAATATTTCTTTATATTACAGACTGATTTTAGCCAAATTTCGCCAGTTGAGCCGGCGGAGAGTAGCTGACCGTATTCGTCACGGGTTTGCCATTCGACCAGCGGTGATAGGGTGCCAGCGCTATTGGGTTTGTACATAAAGGCATCGCCGGTGCAACTCGCGCATATTGCATTACTTTCGGTCATACCATAGCCGGTTCCGACGTAGCTAGTGCTTAAGGTATTGGTAATGGTTTCTTTAAATGCGGGTGGGCAGGCGGCGCCGCCACCGCCCAGTGAAAATAGACTGCTGGTATCACTGCTCTCAAAATCAGGGTGACGGAGTAAATCCATAACCATAGAGGGTACGGCGCTAAAAATGGTTACTCGCTCCTGGCTGATAAGTTTAAGTGCCTCTTTCGGTGACCATTTATACATCATCACGGTTTTTCTTCCGCCGCGAAGATTAAGTAAAAATGCGGCGTAGCAACCCGAGACGTGGAAGAGCGGTACGCTTAATAATGTGCAGGGCGCAAAACCACCGGCAAACATATTTTCGATGGCCTTAGGGTTGGCCATAGCGGAGCAAATGCCATGAAACTCAAAGCTGTATATTGCTTGGCAAATATTTTTATGGGTAGAGACTGCACCCTTTGGGCGTCCAGTCGTCCCCGAGGTATACATGATTTGTGCAATATCGTTTGGTGCGCAGGCAATGATTGGTAATTCTCCGCCACGATTTTTGGAAATTATGGCATCAAAATAGTCAAGGCTATCGTCAGTATCTGAATTGGCTCCGGTGACAAGGGCTTGGCAGCCAAGGTTTGCGAGTAATGGTTTGGTGAGCTGTAAGCGAGGAAGGTCACAGATTAACAGCTTTGCTCCGGCATCCTCCAAACAATAAGAAAGTTCGTCTGCGCTGCCCCATGAGTTCAAGGGAACAACCACTGCGCCGACTGAAACGATTGCAGCATAGGCGATCATCCATTCGGGGCAATTACGCATGGCGATAGCCACGCGCTCACCAGTGGCGATTGCTCTGCTGTTGATGAGGTAGTGACCTAAGGCATCTACTTTCTCAAAAAACTGCGAGAAGCTAAGGCGTTCTTGCTGGTAAACCAAAAACTCTTGCTCACCGTGGGCTCTGCCTGCATCCACAAGTTCGCGCATTGTTGCCGGTGCATTTTTGTATTCTCGAAGAGTGCCGTCACTGCTTGAACAAATTTCAAAGGGTGCGCCAACTTGGCAAAGTTGCTCGGTGCAGGTTGTTAGTCGGTTTGAAATATCGTTCATCGTAAATCGGTAACCCTTATTTATGTTCGAACATATTGTGGGTGAAGCTAAGGCTCGTCGGAATGGGCGCGTTGATGGTTTCCATTATTCGCTCATACTCAGTGTGACAAATTCGCCACTCGCCGTCGCTAAACCGATAATGGTCGCTGTATATCGCAGTACCGAACAGCATCCAATTTTGTTCTTGGTTAAAGACTAAATCCTGCAAATACCATTTTCCGATGGCGGTTGTTGCGCCGCATAGCTCTATTTCTGGGTGATGACAGTTGTGCATGGTAAGCACTTTGGCTGAGTCCATATGCCCCTTTAGACCACTGATCAATTGTGCGCGGTCATCAAAGCTGTATTTACCACCGTCGTAGCGAGCGCTGCAATCTGGCGTCAGGGTTGTTTCGAGCAGCTCCCAGTCGTGGGTGTCCACGGCACGCAGATAGGTGTACTTCAGCTTTTTTATGGCCTCTAGCGCGAGCAGGGTGTCTAGTGCTTGTTGGCTCATTGGCGGCGATCCTTTTTGGTTTATTATTTTGTTGAGTACTGGGCTCTAGCTAGCACCAGTACTTTTGTATGATCTAGTTTAAGGCCAGCCAAATATCCACAACATGGTCTGAACGGATGAAGCTTGGGGAAGGAATACGTTGGTGCCTATATTTGGAGGTGTCGTAGAATTTGCTAAATGGGTTGCCGCAATCAAGACCAATATTCGGCAAGTGTTCCAGCTAGCGATTTGGTTTTTTGTTAAGCTGTGCAGCGATTTTAATTTTCGGAGTAATTTGGATGCGCATTATTACGGCGAATACCAACGGTATTCGGTCTGCAGGGCGTAAAGGTTTTTTTGAATGGTTGGCTAAGCAGGATGCGGACGTTGTTTGTATTCAAGAAACCAAGGCCCAACGTGACCAGCTAGAAGACCCACTGTATCACCCAGAGGGCTATACAACGGTATACAGCGATGCCATAAAAAAAGGTTATAGCGGGACGGCAATGTACTGCAAAAAGCCACCGAACAGCGTGACGACATCCTTGGGTTGGGATCCGGCTGACAGTGAAGGGCGCTATATACGTGCTGACTACGACAAAGTCAGTGTTATTTCTATGTATTTACCCTCTGGTTCTAGCGGTGATGAAGCTCAGGCTAAAAAAGATGCGTTTTTAGATAAAATTTACCCGCATTTTCTTGAGCTAAAGGAAGCCGGTCGAGAGTTGGTGATTTGTGCGGATTGGAATATCTGCCATAAAGAAATCGATCTCAAAAACTGGAAGGGCAATGTTAAAAACTCCGGTTTTCTTCCCCATGAAAGAGCATGGTTAGACAAGCTTTATGATGAGGCAGGCTTCGTTGACGCCTTTAGAGAGATCAATCAAGACGCGGTGTACACATGGTGGTCTAACCGGGGACAAGCGTACGCGAATAATGTGGGATGGCGTTTAGACTACCAAGTTATCACTCCAAATTTGGTGGCGGGAATACGCAGCGCTAGCGTGTATACCGAGGAACGATTTTCAGATCATGCTCCGTTCATCATGGACTATGATTGCTCGCTTTGATTTAGCCGCTTGTGTACTATTGCAGGCGTATTTTAGTGCTGTGGCAAACGCCTACGGCGTTGGTTTTTGAATTTGAGTAAGGACGTGTAATGAGTTTTTTCATTTCTGAGGCGCATGCCCAAACTGCTGGTGCGGGTGCCCCTCCGGGCGGTGAATTGTTCCAGATTGGTTTTCTGGTACTGATGTTTGCTTTGTTTTACTTTATTGCTATTCGTCCACAGCGCAAGCGTCAGAAAGAGCATGCTGCAATGGTCTCTGCCTTAAGCAAAGGCGATGAGGTCGTTACGACCAGTGGTATTCTAGGTAAGGTTACTAAGCTTGATGACGATTATGTGGTCGTTAGTGTGACTGACAACGTTGAGTTGAAGTTTCAGCGTTCGTCTATTCATGCAGTATTGCCTAAGGGAACATTAAAGGCGATATAACGATAGCGCGCTTTGCAATATTGCGGAGCGCGATTCTTTAACAGGTGGCAAGATGCCTGATACGCTTAATAACGCAATACTCTCTGTTTCTTGTGCCTCGGGCATCACAGTTCCTCGGTTGAAACTAGCCCAACTTCCCACGCCATTACAGCCCCTCGATCGTCTAAGTGAACAGCTTGGCGGGCCTAGAATCTGGGTGAAACGCGACGATCTGACGGGCAGTGTACTGTCTGGCAATAAAGTCAGAAAACTCGAATTTAATTTGGCGCAAGCCTTGGCAGCGGGCTGTGACACCATTATTAGCTGTGGCGGCGTTCAGTCTAACCATTGCCGAGCTACGGCGCTGCTCTGTGCGCAGCTGGGTCTGAAATGCCATCTCGTACTGCGCGGATCAGAACCTGATATTGCCGATGGCAACCTCCTATTAGATCGTCTTGCCGGTGCAGAGATTAGTTTTTATCCGGCTGCTCAGTATCAGCGCGAATTAGACAACATCCTCCAATCACTCCAAACCCAATACCATCAACAAACTCGTAAGGCGTTTATTATTCCAACCGGCGCCTCGGACGCAATTGGGGTCTGGGGCTATGTCGAAGCCTGTGCCGAGCTTAAACATGACTTTGCTCAACACGATATTTCTCCGCGACATATTATTTGCGCGACAGGGTCAGGCGGTACTCAGGCGGGTTTGAGCGTCGGCGTACAGCGCTACGGTATCGACGCGCAGGTATGGGGCGTGAATGTATGTGATGACGAGGCGTGGTTTTTGAATAAAGTTAACCGTGATCTAAATGATTGGGAGCAGCGCTACCAAACTGGCATAAACCTTGATTCCGTATCGGTGAAGGTGATTGATGGCTATGTTGGTGCCGGCTACGCGCAGGCGGGCCCAGAGATATTTAATTGCATGGCCGACGTGGCCCGTTTAGAGGGTTTGGTTTTAGATCCTGTTTATACTGGCAAAGCGTTTTACGGCATGCTCGATCAGCATAAAAAAGGGCTATTTGGCGACGCTGGCAATATTGTATTTGTGCATACCGGCGGCGTGTTTGGGGTATTTCCCCAGCGAGAACAATTCAATTTTTGAATATTAATGTTGGTAACTTCAACGAATAGAGACCTAAGCATAAGGTAGCAAGCGAGCCAAGTTGATTTTTAACGCTGCATTGGCAAGCGCAGTAGTTATGCTGAGGTTTCGAATAAAAGGACGTCAAATGGAGCAAATATCAGCCATAGTTAGCGCGGTGAACGGCGTGGTATGGGGGCCGTTAATGCTGGTGCTTATACTCGGTACTGGCGCGTATTTGATGATTGGTCTTAGGTTAATGCCTTTGTTCAATATTGGTGCAGCTTTTCGTTTGCTGTTGCAAGGGCGAAAGGGCAGCGGTGACCACGGTGAGATAAGCCCGTTTCAGGCTTTAATGACGTCATTAAGCGCGACTATTGGCACTGGCAACATCGCCGGCGTCGCGACGGCCATCGCCTTAGGTGGTCCTGGTGCCTTATTCTGGATGTGGTGTACTGCCCTAGTTGGTATGGCTACAAAATATGCAGAAGCGGTCTGTGCCGTGCACTATCGTGAAAAAGATTCGCAGGGAAATTTCAGTGGCGGCCCGATGTATTACATCAAAAATGGCTTAGGCCCACGTTGGCGTTGGTTAGGTGCGTGCTTTGCCTTATTTGGTGCAATGGCTGGCTTTGGGATTGGTAATACGGTGCAAGCAAACTCGGTAGCCGATGCTATGCAGGGCGCGTTTGGCGTACCAATTTGGATTAGCGCGGTGGTGATGTTTGTTGGGGTGGCCTCGGTTATTCTCGGCGGCGTAAAACGTGTTGCCAGCGTTGCCGGATTTTTAGTCCCCATTATGGCCGTGAGCTACCTAGCTGTTGGCCTAGTTATTTTACTAATGAACCTCAGCGCACTGCCTGCAATTTTGAGTTTGGTGATAGACTCGGCTTTTAACGGAACAGCGGCTGTTGGTGGCTTTGCCGGTGCAGGAATTGCGGCAGCTATCCGCTTTGGTGTTGCTCGCGGTGTATTTTCTAATGAAGCGGGTTTGGGAAGTGCGCCGATAGCCCATGCCGCTGCAAAAACGAACAATCCGGTTCGGCAGGGCATGATTGCGATGCTGGGCACCTTTATCGATACTATTTTGGTCTGTTCGGTAACGGGCTTTGTCATATTGCTGTCTGGTGCATGGCAGACCGGCGAAAGCGGGGCGGCCTTGTCTACCATGGCGTTTGAATCACAAATCCCCGGTGGTCATTATATTGTCGCGCTTGGTTTGGCGACCTTTGCCTTCACTACGATGTTGGGTTGGTCTTATTACAGTGAGCGTTGCGTGGTCTACTTTTTTGGCGCCCGTGGTGTTATGCCGTTTCGTATTGCTTGGGTATTAGCTATTCCTTTGGGGGCGATGGCGAATCTCGGTTTTATTTGGTTGTTGGCAGATACCTTAAATGCCTTAATGGCGATACCGAATTTAATTGCCTTAATCCTACTGAGTCCGGTGGTATTTCAGTTAACGAAAAGCCAGCTGGCGTCTGCCAAAGCAAATTCTTGAGTGATTATCTTTTTGGTTCTAGCGCGGCCCCGTGATTGCGGGGCTTTTTTGTATTAGTTTGGTAGATAAAATCGTTCGACCCGCTGCGTAATGCGGGTAAATAATTCGTAGCTGATAGTATTGCAGTGCTGGCCAACTTCCGCAGCGCTGAGCTTGTCACCCCAAAGCGTGGCGGTGTCGCCGGCTTTAACGTGTGGTAAATGGCTAACGTCGACGGTGAGCAAATCCATCGACACTCTACCAGCTAATACTGCCCGCTGATCATTGATGAGCACCGGTGTACCGTCGAGTGCTTGGCGGGGGTAACCATCGGCATAGCCTGCGGCAATAGTGGCGATGCGCGCTTTGCGTGTTGCCCTCCAGCGGCGGTTGTAGCCCACGCCTTCGCCAAGCTCTATATCTCGCACCGCGAGCACCTTAGCCTTAAAGCTCATAACCGCCTGTAAAGATTGATTCGATGGAAGTGTACACGTGGGGTCATCACCGTAAAGCATGATGCCTGGCCTAACCCAGTTAAGATGGGTTGAGGGGTGGGCAATGATTGCTGCGGAGTTGGCCATGCTAAGCGGTACATCGCCGAGTGAGCTGCTTAGTGCAGTCAGTGTTTGATATTGTGCTTGGGTGATGGATGCATCGGCGGTTTCTGCATCGCTAAAATGACTCATGTGATGTATCGCAGCGATATGCCCTTGAGTGCTAAGTAAATGATGGGCTTCCGTAAAGTCTGCGGGGCTCATTCCTAAGCGATTCATCCCCGTGTTCATTTTCAGCCACACCGTAACTGACTTGGATAGTGTGGTGTTTGCCAGCAATCTTGCGGTGTCGATGTCGTGGATAACGAGATCCAAACGGTGGGCAGCGCAGTCGCGCAGTAGTGCCTCGTTAATCTCGGTGCCCAATAGTAAAATCCGGTCTTGAGGTCGTACACTGCGTAGGCTGAAGGCCTCGCTAGGGCGGGCGACCGCAAAGCCATCGACAATATCGTGTAATTGCTCGGCGACCCATTCTGCACCGTGGCCATAGCCATTGGCTTTTACCATCGCTAATATAGCTGCGTGTGGCGCTAGGCGGCGTACCGTGTTGGCATTGTGGCGCAGTGCCTTACTATTTAACTCAACCCATGTTGTTTTATGCATAATTTCCAACTCAATTCATTGCTGAATTCTAGCGGGCTTGCAGCGGTGAGAACAGCGCGCAATGTTGTTGTATGTTGGTTTTTACTGTTTAGTAGCTTGGTCAGTGCTGATTGTGGGGGGGGGTTATTTCCCGCGCCATCTTCAGAATTACTTTTTCCGCGCTCCAAATTTCCAGTACCTAGCCTCCAAGAGCCCCCGAGTCCAGAGTGTAAATACGGGAATATTGATTTAGCACAGTGGCACTTTTGGGGTGTTGCACCGGTCGTTGCTGACATTGAAAAAGCATATTACTACGCATTAAAAACGGTACTAAATGATCGTTGGCCCTATGATTTGGCGCTGCTGCATGCCGCTTTTGTGATTAAAGGCCTTGATCGAAGTTTTAGTGTAAGTGAAGCGGTCAGACGTTTTAATAGAGAGATCACGAGTGCTAGTCCGCTGCGGCGTGATAAAGCATTAGCAGTACTCAATCAGCTCAGTGAATTTTCGCCTCGCCTCACGACAGTCGAGGGTGAGGTGTTTGCTGACGTGGGGCTAAGCCAAGCGGTGGTGATAAAACCTAGTCCTGCTTTACAAATGTCTACCAAAGGAGATAAGCGTCAAATTTTGGTCACGGATCACGACGGTGTGCCAAATATATATTGGACAAAGACGCGCTCGGCAGAAGCTCCTAAACAAAATTCGATGATATTTCAGCGCTACCCAATTAGCGGCGCAAACGGCGTTAAGGATACCCGTCAGCAAATATGGCGAGCACCGAGCGATATGCCGGTGAGCGGTGTATTACTAAGCCGATTGATACGCGCTGACGGTAGTCCCTACGAATCGAATTGCACTGC
This sequence comes from Zhongshania aliphaticivorans, assembly GCF_902705855.1. Taxonomy (GTDB): domain Bacteria; phylum Pseudomonadota; class Gammaproteobacteria; order Pseudomonadales; family Spongiibacteraceae; genus Spongiibacter; species Spongiibacter aliphaticivorans_B. The sequence goes on from NZ_CACSIJ010000013.1 coordinate 494,160, forward strand.
GACCTTAATTGCTCCGCAGTGGCTGATATCGGCATCGCACTGTTTGTTTACGCCAGAGGGGAGCGATCGTGTGGCGTCGGTGAATTTTATTCCTTACTCAGAAGCTCAAGTTGGTGCTGATCCGCAAAAGATCGCTGTCGCCGGCGTGTGGCGGCATAAAGATCATAGTGCCACCGATCAATATAACGGCGAAGTCGGGCGCTATAGTGGTTCAGATATCGCCATTTTCAAATTGAAAAAGCCGCTTAACTTAGCAGTTGTCCCGGTCTTGGCGACACCGCATTCAGCTAATTCCTGGGTTGATAGCCTAGCCTATCCAAATGACAAGCCGGCGAATACGCTGTGGGCATCCCGTTGTCGCGGTAATTTATGGCTTAAAGGCGGAGGGCAGCTTAGCGACTTATATACACTGGACTGCTTTAGCTACGCCGGTCAAAGTGGTGCGGCTATCACTCAAAACAATGCCGGGAAACAGCAAATTATCGGCGTGTTATCGTCGCGGGTTTATAATGAGTCGATCAATCAACCCATATTCGCAGCTTTAAATTCTCGTCTTATTTCTAATATTCAAACTTTGTTAGCAGGGCGTAGCACGGGATTGTTTGTCGCCATGCCGATATTACCGTCAGCAAGCCTTGCTGAGGCAAGCCCTTAATTTGTAAAGGGCTGTTGTCTTGTTCCGGCCATATTGTATAGTGAGCTTGTCCCGTCATGAAGTGAGCTTATGCCCAAAGGATTTGAAAATAAATTAGTTGTCGCCATTTCATCCAGAGCTTTATTTAATTTGGATGAAAGCCATCGGGTTTACGAGTCAGAAGGCCTTAACGCCTATCAAAAATACCAAATTGACCACGAGAACGAGATCCTAGAGCCGGGGGAGGCCTTCGGCATTGTTGAGCGCCTGCTGCAGCTTAATGATTATCTTGATGATGCGCGGGTTGAGGTGATTCTATTATCACGTAATTCCGCCGATACTGGGCTGCGGGTGTTTAACTCTATTGAGCATTACGGTTTGAGCATTAGTCGTGCAGCATTTAGCGGCGGTGAAAGCCCTTATCGCTATGTGTCAGCATTTGGCTGCCATTTATTCCTGTCAACCAACGCGGAAGATGTACGCCGTGCACTTGATAACGGTGTGGCGGCGGCGACCTTATTGCCCCGCTCTAAAAAATCCCAATCCTTAAGTAAGCGGGAATTGCGTTTTGCCTTTGATGGCGATGCGGTGATTTTCTCCGACGAAGCAGAGCAGGTCTTTAAGCGAGATGGTTTGGAGGCTTTTACTGCAAGCGAAGTTGCGGCGGCAAATACGCCGCTGAGCGGCGGGCCATTTAAAAATTTCCTCTCAGCCTTAAACGCTTTGCAGAGTGAGTTGTCTGACGATGATCCGCCAATTCGAATCGCCTTGGTAACGGCGCGCTCGGCTCCAACGCATAAGCGGGTAATTCAAACGCTGCGGAATTGGAATATCCGTATTGATGAATCGCTGTTTTTGGGCGGGTTGGAAAAAGGGGAGTTTTTGGCGGCCTACGGTGCAGATGTGTTTTTTGATGATCAGCCAGGTCATTGTGCATCGGCGAGTGAACATGTTTCTACTGGGCATGTCCCACATGGTATCGCCAATAGAGTTGACGACTGATCTTAAGGGTATGCCAGTACTTGGTGTGGTCAATAAAGATAAGAAAAATCTGACGCGAGACTTTCGCGGGCACGTTTGATTTCAGGAGTTACATCAGGATGAAACTGCAGCAGTTGCGCTATATTTGGGAAGTTGCGCACCATGAAATGAACGTGTCCGCGACCGCTCAAAGCTTGTTTACGTCGCAGCCTGGTATTAGCAAGCAAATTCGAATGTTGGAAGACGAGCTGGGAGTGGAGATTTTTGCCCGTAACGGCAAGCATCTAACACGGATTACCCCCGCTGGCGAAGCAATTTTAAAAACGGCCGGCGAAATTCTCTACAAAACCGAAAGCATTAAGCACATTGCACAAGAGTTCAAAAATCCCAAAAAAGGCAGCTTGTCGATTGCAACGACACACACTCAAGCGCGCTATGCCTTACCCAGCGTTATTAAAACCTTTATTGACCGCTACCCTGAAGTGTCGCTGCACATGCATCAAGGTACGCCTATGCAAATTTCTGAGCTGGCGGCAAATTTTGAAGTGGATTTTGCGATAGCCACCGAAGCACTAGAGCTGTTCAGTGACCTGATTATGATGCCTTGCTATCGTTGGAACCGAACAATTCTGGTGCCTAAGGGCCACCCTTTAACAGAAATAAATAATCTGCGAATTGAAGATGTTGCCCCGTTTCCGATAGTGACCTATGTGTTTGGGTTTACGGGGCGCTCAAAACTGGATGAAGCCTTTCTTAATAAGGGGCTTGAACCAAAAGTGGTGTTTACCGCCACCGATGCTGACGTAATTAAAACCTATGTTCGTCTGGGCTTGGGCATCGGGATTGTGGCCGAAATGGCCTACGACCCGGTGGCTGATGCCGATTTGGTGGCGCTCAATGCCAGCCATTTATTTGAACCTAGCGTGACCAAAGTTGGCTTTCGGCGCGGTACCTATATGCGCAAATTCATGTACGATTTTGTTGAGCTGTTTGCACCTCATTTAACGGCAGATCTCGTCGATAAGGCCTACCAGTGCCAGAGTAAAAACGATCTTGAGGCCCTGTTTGCTGATATTGAATTGCCGATGTATTGAGGGTGCGTCGGAAGTCTGGTGTTGGACGTCTGACGCTAGACCTCCGACCTCCGACTTGCCCCTCGGCATTGCTTTATTCACCCCAAGCCGTTAGATTGACGCGGTTTTTTAAGTGCTTTGCGTAAATTAATTTATTTTAGGAGTAATGTTGTGGAAATCGCCTGTCTTGATTTGGAAGGGGTATTGATCCCAGAAATTTGGATCGATTTTGCCGAGCGCACCGGTATTGAGGCCCTTAAGGCGACCACCCGTGATATTCCCGACTACGACGTTCTTATGCAGCAACGCCTGCGCTTATTGCACGAAAATGGTTTGGGTCTGCCAGATATTCAAGAAGTGATTGCCGATATGTCACCAATGGAAGGCGCGCGTGAGTTTTTAGATTGGTTGCGCGAGCGTTTTCAAGTCATTATTTTGTCAGACACATTCTATGAATTTGCCGCACCGTTGATGAAGCAATTGGGCTGGCCAACACTGTTATGCCATAAGTTGGAAACGGATAGCCTTGGTAAAGTGGTCGATTACCGAATTCGCCAGGTCAACCCAAAGCGTCAATCAGTATTAGCGCTGAAAACCCTGTACTACCGTATTATCGCCGCTGGTGATTCATACAACGACACCACCATGCTGGCGGAAGCGGATGCAGGTATTCTGTTTAAAGCGCCGGATAATGTGATTCGTGAATTTCCGCAATTCCCTGCGGTACATGATTACGAAGCGCTGAAATTAGAATTTATTAAGGCGTCAAATCGTAATTTAAGCCTGTAAAAGTCGATTATAAATCGGCAAGCGCCTGTAGGAGCTTGCCGATTTTTGTTTCAGTTTCGGTAAACTCCTCGTCGACATCTGAGTCGGCAACAATGCCTCCCCCAGCCCAGCCGCTAATCTGATTGTCTGCACAGACAAAGCTACGAATAGTGATATTGCTGTCCATTTTTCCGCTGCCGCCCAGATAGAAAATACTGCCGCAATACACACCGCGCTGATGCGGTTCTATCTCGCGAATGATCTCCATCGCCCGCTGCTTAGGGGCGCCGGTAATGGAGCCGCCGGGAAAACAGTTCAGCAATGCCTTAAACGGCGAGCAATCTGCGCGTAATTGTCCTGATACTGTGCTAACCAAATGATGTACTGTGCGAAAACTCTGTAATTCACAGAGCTGTTCCGTGCGCACGGTTGAGGCCTGACAACTTTTGCTAAAGTCATTACGTAGTAAATCCACAATCATCACGTTCTCGGCGCGATTCTTTGCACTACTTTGAAGGGCGGTGGCCAAGGCGGCGTCTTTTTGCGGGTCTGAATCGCGGGCAGCGGTCCCTTTAATCGGTTGGGTTTGCAGTTGGCCCTTGTCTGCAGACAGTAAACGCTCGGGTGAAAAACTCAGTATTTGGCTGTCGCCCAAGTCGATATAGGCAGAGAAGGGCGCGGCGGCGGTTTCCCGCAGTTGTTGATATGCCTGCCAGGTGTCGCCTTGGTAGTGCGCAGTAAATGCGCGCGTGAGGTTGATTTGGTAGCAGTCGCCGGCGCGAATATAGTCTTGCACTCGCGCGAAGGCGTCTTGGTATTGGCTGCGATTTAGCGAGGTGCTGAACTCACTGCCAAGGGTAAAACGAACGTCGATGTTTTCTGCCGGTGCAGCGCGAAGGAATTCTTGTATGCGTATTAGGGTGGGTTCGCTAACGCTGGCTTGGGCGACTAATTCGCAGCGCTCACGTTGGTGGTCCACCACAATGGCCCAGGGGTAAATGCCAGCGTAAAAGTCGGGTGTCGCTGAACTGTCACTGCTGTCTTGGTGCTTGCTTCCGACAAGAGCGGTTTCGCCAAGTGCGTAGCTTAAAAAACCAATGGCGCCACCACAAAAGGGCAGCTCGTCGCTATGAATATACTCATCACTTAGTGCTTGCAGGCGTTGCGCTGTATTAATTAAGAATGTATCAATGTCTTTGTAGTTATTTGTTTTTAAAGAAATAATCTCATCTGGTTCGGCGCAGATAATGTCGAAGCGACCATGCTCACTGAAGGGTGCGGCGCTGTCTAAAAAAACTGGAAAGGGTAGGTGTTTCAGATTTGCAAAGAGGGCGCAACTGTCGCGAAGATACNGTAAAGATATGCGACGAAGGCTGGCCATGGGATGTTGCTCGGTGGTCGATCAAACGCTACTAGTAGATGGCGATTTTACGTGCTATGAGGCTGAAAAATCTAGTGTTTTATCTGATTAGGCTATGCTTCTGAGGGGGCGTTTGGATTGACAGAGAGGCCCATTCCCAGTAATGTTAGCCGCCGCTTTGAGAAACACCAAGCCGTCATCGCACCACACAGAACGGTTATTCTCATTCATCCGCAGTTCAATATGTCAGCTGGCGTAATGCCCCTTTGATTAATAAGCAGTGACAGAGATCGAAGAATCTCACTCTGGCTAACACATCAAGGTGTCAACGCTTGCGGTATGAGCGCGGGTTACCCATAAATGAAATGCAGCTGGAACTGACAGGCATGACAAAAATAGCTACGACGATACCCTCACTGGAAAACCCCTTCGAGACGAAAGCAGAACTCGAATTCACCGTCCCTGGACAAATCGATTACGATCCCGGCTTATATGAAGCCGCTCTTCAAGCTGGTTATGACCTGCAACAACGGCCCCGTAAAATGGCCGGTGTAAAAGGTATTCAAAAGCAGCACGAAAAGAAGCGAATGACCATTTGGGAAAGGATAGACGTACTGGCAGACGCTGGCACCGAAGCTAAAATCCTTTACCAAAACTGGGGTAAAAATTTAGATGGCGCGTCTTTAGTAACCGCCATTGTTAAAGTAAATGGCCGCGATGTGGCCATGTACGGCCACGACTTTACCGTGCGCGCCGGCTCTATGGACGCGACCAACGGTAGCAAACTGGCTAATTTGTTTAAACTTGCGGGCAAGCTTGGTATTCCGCTAGTCGGCATGAATGACTCGGCGGGTGCGTACATTCCTGCTGGCGTGGGCGGGCTAGATGGCTACGCTGAAGCGTTTACCGCGCTACGTCATATCAACGGTGTTGTGCCGTCGATTATGTGCATGTTCGGCTACAACGCAGGCGGTGGTTCTTATTTGCCGCGTCAGGGCTCGTTTGTTATTCAGCCTAATGACACCTTCTTTGGTTTGACCGGCCCAGGTGTTGTTAAAACGGTACTCGGCGAAGACGTGACCGCCGATGAACTTGGCGGCCCCAGCGTTCACTCTAAATCTGGTGTAACCGATTTTGTGGTGCCAGACGAAGTGGCTGCACTGCGCAAAGTAAAAGAGCTATTGAATTACCTGCCAAATAACAGTGCTGAAGCGCCAGCGTTTCAGCCAACTTCTGATCCAATCAAACGTAAAACGTGGGATATCGACCTGTTATTGAAGAAGGCCTTCAATAGCCCGACTGGTTTTAACACCCCGTTTGATATCAGCATTATTATTCAGCAGATGTGTGACCACGGCGATTTCTTTGAAATTCAGCCTGAGCGCGCGCGTAACACGGTCTGTGCACTTGGTCGTATGGGCGGCAATGTGGTTGGTTTTGTTGCCAATAACTCAGCGGTTGCCTCTGGGCAGATCGACATTGACGCCGCTTATAAAAACGCACGTTTTATTCGTTTTTGTAATGTGTACAACATTCCCGTTATCTTTATGGAAGACACCACGGGTTTCTTACCAGGTAAAGAGCAAGAAGCGGGCGGTATCGTTCAAGCTGGCCGTGCCATGCTAGATGCGATTATTGATCTTCGCACCCCGCGCTTCCTGATGATTGTTCGCAACGCCTTTGGTGGCGCTTATGCGGCATTCAATAACTACCCTACGGGTGCAGATTTTGTCTGCGCATTACCCACCACGCGTTTAGCGGTAATGGGCCCAGCAGGGGTTGAGTACGTTTACAAAGATGAAGTTCGTAAAATTCGCACCTCGGTGAAACCAAAAATTGCTGAATTGACGGCGCAAAACCTGAAAGCCGGTATGCCTGAGTCTGAGTCTGTCACTGCGGCAAAAGAAGCCGTAGCGGCATGGCAGAAGCAGGAAGAGCTATTGCTCACTCAGCGCTATGAACGCGAACTGATGAATCCGAATGAAGCACTAAGCCTGGGATCAATATCCCAGATCGTCATGCCCTCTGACCTGCGCAAGGTATTGGGTGAACAACTGGAACTGCACCTCAAGGCTTATAAGCCTGAGCCTATGGGCGGTATGCAACGGGAATTCCATTAATTTCCGAGGTAACTGCCGATGTTCCGTAATTCATTGAGTCAAGACGATTCGCTAACGAGGTTATTCGACGTGCAAGCAAGCAATAATTACTACTTAAACAATCCGATGGTGCATAAGGACCGTCAGCTCGCCAAATCTAACACAGCATGGACTAGAAGTTTCGCCTGTAATGATTTGAAACCATTGATAATTTGCCGTGGCCCAATCCGTAAGGAAGCCATGGATGTTTTCGACGAAATGGGTATTACTCACTACGGTATTTTGCTGTCTGAAAAAGACTCAATTACCTATACCAATGCTTTGGCGCCAGAGCTGCGCACCTTGACTGATCCTGACCGCGTTCATCGCGTACCGGATTACAGCGGTGCCACCAAAGAAGAGCGTATTCGCCGCATTCAGCAAATTATTAGTATTGCTTATGACAATGGTTACAACGCGATTTTTGCGGGTTACGGCTTTATGTCGGAAGACGCCGAAATGGTGGAGTCCATGGAGAAAGCCGGACTGAATTTCATTGGACCGTGCTCTTTCACCCAAAAATCTGCTGGTATGAAAGACCAGGCAAAACGTACCGCATTGGAAACTGGGGTATCCGTTACGCCCGGTGTCAACAACGCAACTAGCTTGGCCTTGTTCGCTAAATACGGCGTAGATGGCCTTGAGAAATGCGCTAAGGACAATAAGCTGAGCGTTGACTTCTCTGCGTGCAAAGATGCAGAAGAAAAAGCCTTGGTATTGTTAGCTGCTTCTTACGCAGCGGGCATTGATATTATTAATGCTGCTGATATTGGCCTTGCTCTGCAAGTTGAAGCCAAGCGTATGTTGGCTGAAAAGCCGAACAACCGTTTCCGCCTCAAAGCAATTGCCGGTGGCGGTGGTAAAGGTCAGCGTATTTTGCAATCTGCGAACTCTTATGAGGGCGCAACGGTTGAAGAGAAAGTAGAAAAAGCCGCAGCCAAAGTGCCGTCATTGGTACAAGAGTGTCTGATCGAGCTGAAAACCAACGGCGTGGGCGATAACAAAAACGTTCTCATCGAAATGAATATCGACACCACTCGCCACCAAGAAATTCAGGTGGTGGGTAACGGTGAATGGTGCATGACGATGGGCGGCCGTGACTGCTCATTACAAATGCACGAGCAAAAATTGCTAGAAGTGTCTGTTACCGAAGAAGAGTTGGAAGCGGCCATTGCTACGGCGGAAGCCGCCGGCAGTAAAGATGAGGCCGAGCAGCTTAAGAAAGACTTGGTGATTTTACAGCGCATGGAGCAAGAAGGCGCGGTATTCGGCGAAGCGGTAAAGCTGGATTCTTTGGGCACCTTTGAATGTATTGTCGACGGTGACTCGCATTACTTCATGGAAATGAATACCCGTATTCAGGTTGAACACCGTGTTACTGAACTGTGCTACAAGCTCAAGTTCACCAATCCCGATGATTCAGGCGATTACTTTATCGCGGAAAGCTTAGTTGAAGTGATGGTGTTACTGGCGCGGCACGGCAAAAACTTGCCTAAGCCAACCCGTATTCTGCGTGAGAAAACCTCGGTAGAAGCGCGTATGAACGCCACTAACCAAGCTCTGCAGCCACATGCAGGCGGTGTTATTGAAAACTGGTCTAATGCGATTCCCGGTGAGATCCGCGACGACCAAGGTATTTCTACCCACAACCCTGACACCGACGTGTTCATGAAATACCACCTTGCCGGTGCGTATGACTCGAACATTGCGCTATTGCTGACTACTGGCGAAACCCGTCTGAGCAGTTACCAACGTCTGGCAGAAATACTGCGTCGCACTGAATTGCGCGGTAAAGATCTGGCAACCAACCTAGAATTCCACTATGGCTTGGTGCATTGGTTTATTGGTAATGGTATTAACGCACGTCCTTCAACACGCTTTATCGTTCCTTATTTGACGGCTGTTGGCTTACTGAAAGAACAGTCGAATCAAATTGATTTGGACGTCGCCTACGCAGAAATTCGTCAGCGCTATGTAAGCGAAGCGGGCGATAACGTCGCAGCGTGGACTGCAGCACTAGATGCCAAAAAATTGCTGATGATTCGCCCGCTGGAACGTTTGTTCGCAGAACCGCACTATATGGCGGGCTGGCTGAGCATGAACAAAAATAGCCTGAGTATTATCGACGGTAAGATCAAGTGGGCCGTTAACCCGATTGAGCTGCTGGACAAGCTATACCACTACCTGAATATGGATTTTGAAACAGGCAAACCCGCCCGTTACATGATCTGGGATCACGATAACGAGACCCTGAGCGCCGCAGTTAGCTTCTACAAAACTTTAAACGAGAAAGTAGACGCGGCAGACTTCCCAGCACTTGAAACATTACTTGCTTCTGACAAAGCACCAAAAGGCTTCAGTGCTGATGAGTGGTCTGCTGTGCGCAGCGCCCACGCTGGCTATTTCGCAGGTAGTGAAGTGTTGTCAGTCTTGGCTTATATAGCGGATAAAACTGGTTTCTGTGAGCTGAGTGTGAATGCAGATTTAAGCATCACTATTCCAGATCGCTTAACGGATGAAGCTTTGCAGAAGCGTATGGCTAAAGTGCTGGTGCCACCACCAGCGGCGAAGTCAGATGAAGTATTGGCAGCCAGCGGCGGTATGTTCTATCCCCGTGAAGCGCCAGGTATGGATGTATTCGTTAATGTCGGCGACCATTTTGAAGCGGGCGATACGCTGTATATTGTTGAAGTCATGAAGATGTTCAACAAAGTGGTGGCCCCGTTTGCTGGTACTATCGATAAAGTCTTGGTTGAAGGCGATGGCGTGATCATTAAGAAAGGTCAGCCTCTGTTTAAAATCATCCCTGACGAGAAAATTGTCGTGGAATCCCCTGAGGAAATTGCTGAAGCCCGTCGTGCTAAAACCATCGAGTTTTTAGCGACACTGAAGTAATGGCATAGGCCGGCAGTACTCGTGCTGTCGGTCTTTTAGATATTTAGGAGTATTCAGATGATTACCGGACTTGATCACATTGCAGTTGCCGTTCCTGACCTAGAGAAAGCCATCAAGCGCTTTTTAGAGGATTTTGGCCTGACTTACGAAGGCACCGAAGAAGTCGAAACCGCAAAAACGTCAACGGCGTTTTTCCCGCTTAAATCGACTAGCATTGAGCTAGTAAGCCCATTGCGCGGCGAAGGCCCAATTGCGAAATACCTTGAGAAAAAGCCTGGCGGTTTACATCATCTTTGTTTTAGCACCGATGATATTGTTGCCGACGTTGCTCGCCTAAAAGCATTGGGCTACCAATTCCTTAGCGATGCTCCATCGTTGGGTGCACATAATTGCCAAGTTATCTTTATTCATCCTAAATCTTGCGACGGCGTACTTATAGAGTTAAGCCAACCAGGAGATGATCACCACTAGTATAGATAGATGCCGCGCATCGGTGGTGATGCATCTAAGCGGCACATTCACGTATTACAAGGGAACGTCCCAATCGGTCACTCCCTAAACACTGACCCTCATGAAAACAGACAGGTACAAGTATGGCTGATTACAAAGCTCCCGAGACTTCCGTAGACGAGTGGAAAGCAATGGCGAATAAAACCCTCGCCAAAGGCAACCAGACGCTTGATGATTTAGTTTGGCATACCCCCGAAGGCATAGACGTTAAGCCTTTGTACACTAAGGAAGACGTTCAGGATCTGCCGTATACCAATACTTTACCCGGTGTTGAGCCCTTTATTCGTGGCCCACAGCCGACTATGTATGCTGGCCGTCCTTGGACAATTCGCCAGTACGCTGGATTTTCTACGGCAGAAGAGTCTAATGCCTTCTACCGCAAAGCATTGGCTGCCGGTGGACAAGGTGTATCGGTTGCCTTCGACTTAGCGACTCACCGTGGTTATGACTCCGATCATCCTCGTGTTACTGGCGACGTGGGTAAAGCCGGTGTAGCGATTGATTCTGTTGAAGACATGAAGGTGCTGTTCAACGAAATTCCGCTGGATAAAGTCTCTGTTTCCATGACCATGAACGGTGCTGTATTGCCGGTTTTGGCTGGTTATATTGTCGCTGCTGAAGAGCAGGGCGTGGGCCAAGATCAGTTGTCTGGCACCATTCAGAACGACATTCTTAAAGAATTCATGGTGCGTAATACCTATATTTACCCACCACTGCCTTCAATGAAAATTATCGGCGACATCATCGCATACGCGTCTGACAATATGCCGAAATTCAATACCATTTCTATTTCTGGCTACCATATTCAGGAAGCGGGCGCCGACGCCGCGCTTGAGCTGGCTTACACCCTAGCAGACGGTAAAGAATATATTCGCACGGCAATTGCCGCCGGTTTAGACATCGACAAATTTGCTGGTCGCCTGTCTTTCTTCTGGGGCATTGGCATGAATTTCTATATGGAAATCGCCAAAATGCGCGCCGCTCGTTTGCTGTGGTCGAAAATTGTTAGCGAGTTCGAACCGAAAAGCTCGCGCTCTAAAATGCTACGTACCCACAGCCAAACCTCTGGCTGGTCGCTGACTGAGCAAGACCCATATAACAATATTGTGCGTACCACCATCGAAGCGATGGCGGCGGTTTTCGGTGGCACCCAGTCACTGCACACCAATGCACTAGACGAAGCGATCGCACTGCCAACGCAGTTCTCGTCACGTATCGCTCGTAATACCCAGCTTATTATCCAAGAAGAAACCGGCATCACCAAGGTGGTTGATCCTTGGGGCGGTTCTTACATGATGGAATCGTTAACTAAAGATATCGCCGACCGCGCTTGGGAATTAATCCAAGAAGTGGAAGAAAAAGGCGGCATGGCTAAAGCGATCGAAACCGGTCTGCCTAAGCTGCGTATCGAAGAATCTGCGGCGCGTAAACAAGCTCGTATCGACCGTGGCGAAGACGTGATCGTCGGCGTTAACAAATACACCTTGGCCGAAGAAGACGATGTTGAAGTATTAGATATCGATAACAACGCCGTGCGTGAATCTCAGGTTGCTGCGCTGGCTAAAATACGCGCCTCGCGCGACGAAGCCGCTGTTGAAGATGCGCTAGAAGCTATTTACCAGTGCGCCTGTGGCGGTGAAGGCAACTTGCTAGATCTAGCCGTGAAAGCTACTCGTTTGCGCGCCACTGTTGGGGAGATTTCTTTCGCTATGGAACGTGAATTCGGTCGCTTTAATGCACAGTCGCAAACTGTGTCTGGTGTTTACGGCAGCGCCTACCAAGACGATGAAAACTGGCAGGGCATCACTAAAGATATCGAAGACTTCGCTGAAAAGCATGGTCGTCGTCCACGGATGCTAGTGTGCAAAATGGGGCAAGACGGCCATGATCGCGGCGCCAAAGTTATTGCTACGGCTTTCGCTGACGTAGGTTTTGATATCGATTTGTCGCCGATGTTCTCAACCCCCGAAGAAGTCGCCAAGCAAGCCGTTGAAAACGACGTGCATGTAGTGGGTGTATCTTCACAGGCGGCGGGTCATAAAACACTGATTCCTGAGCTTATTGCCGAGCTGAAGAAAGTCGGTGCAGACGACATTATCGTTATCGCTGGCGGCGTTATTCCTCGCCAAGACTACGACTTCCTGTACGCTGCGGGCGTAAAGGGTATCTTTGGTCCCGGCACTAAAATCCCACTTGCCGCGCGCGGTGTGTTGGATGCGGTGAACGAGGCGTATAAGGGCTAGGTAGCGGGTCTGATGTCAGGGGTCGGAAGTCGGACGTGCGGCTCTTACCTCCGACGTCAGACACCCGACCTCTAGCGTTTTAATTATGGCTATTGATACTGAAGCATTAAAAAACGGCAACTCCCGCGCACTGGCCAAGGCCATCACCTTGGTCGAGAGCAAGCGCGTTGAGCACCGTACTGAAGCTCAATTATTACTGGAGCAACTTCTTCCCCATACCGGTAATAGCATCCGTATTGGTATTACCGGTATTCCCGGCGTCGGTAAATCTACTTTTATTGAAGCCTTTGGTCTGTATTTACTGACCCAAGGTAAACGCGTTGCGGTATTGGCGGTTGATCCTAGCTCACCTATTGCAGGCGGTTCTATTTTGGGTGACAAAACCCGTATGGAACTACTGTCACGCAGTAAAGATGCCTTTATCCGTCCTTCACCATCCGAAGGCTCACTGGGTGGTGTCGCGCAAAAAACCCGCGAAACGATGTTGCTCTGTGAAGCCGCGGGCTACGATGTCATTCTGGTGGAAACCGTCGGTGTAGGGCAGTCGGAATACGAAGTCGCCAGCATGGTCGATTTCTTTATGGTGCTGATGCTGCCCAATGCCGGTGATGAATTACAGGGCATTAAAAAGGGCATTATCGAACTTGCCGATGCCTTGGTGATTAACAAGGCCGATGGCGAAAGCATCAATCTTGCTCAACAAACCCGTCGCCATTACGAGAATGCCTTGCACCTTTTACGTCAGAATACCTTCTGGACGCCTCAGGTGATGAGCTGTTCGGCTTTGAAGAACGAAAATATCGAAGCGATCTGGGGCATGATCAGCGGCTTTAAAATTGACGCCACTAAGAATGGCGCCTTGCAGGAAAAGCGTTCGCGCCAAGCCCGCGAGTGGATGAAAAAGCTGCTCCATGAAATGCTCGATATGAAGTTAAAGTTAAACCCCGAAGTAAAAGTATTGCTACCAGAACTGAATCAAAAGGTTACTGATGGCGAAACCACGCCGTACCTCGCGGCATCGCGGTTGATTAATATTTTATTTAAACCGGAAGCCTAAATCGTATGAATGGTGAGGCGCTAGATAACTTCATTGCCAAGTACCTGCCGACGGCGCAACACATGCAAATCAGTGTTGAGAGCTACGACGGCAGTAGCTTGCGTTTGCATGCGCCTCTGGCTCCGAGCATTAACGACAAGCTAACCGCCTTTGGTGGCAGTATTTATGTTGTCGCGGTGATGGCCTGCTGGGGCATGGTGTATATGCGCTGTGTGGATTACGGTCTAGACCCCGATATTGTGGTTGCCGAGGCGTCCATCGAATACCTCAAACCTGTTACTGGCNATATTGTTGCTAGCTCGTTGGTGAGTAATGTAAAAAACTGGGACAACTTTTTTCATCGTTTTGAGGAGCGAGGCAAAGCCAAGATTGATCTCAGTTCTGAGATCATCGTTAACGGCGAGGTCGCCGTTCGCTTTAAAGGGCTATATGCCATTATTGGTGTTAAGTAGTTTAGCTTCGAAAACATTACTCATTATTTCTCGAAAATTGCCGGACTCACACGTAAAACCTATTAGGCCTTACGTGTGCTGCTTATTTCGTCAATCCGTACGCTATTGCTAAAATGTCCATTTAGCGCGTAGACCATATTTACGTGGTGCGGCGAGTGTACGTCCGGGGCCAAAGTCTAAATTTACGGCGCTAGAGTAATAACGTTCATCGCTCAGGTTTTCGCCGTAGAGTGTAATTTGTAAGCCGTAAGGCTCGTAAAAATAACCAATACGCGCGCCAATTAAATAGTATTTTGGCTGCTCGACCAGCGACGTATTCTGCGCGCTGAAATAATAACCAGTGTTGTAGTAGGCATCCGCCGCGAGCTCAAGGTTACCCCAGTCGTTAGGTAGCGGAAGATACTGCAAAACTGTCGCTGAGGCTGTCCAGTCTGGCGCGTTAACGATATCGTTTCCAGAGAAATCCCGCGCCGGTAAGCCGACGGCATCGGGACCAAAGGGAAGCCCCGTACCTTCATCAAAACCACGACCTTCAGCGTAGTTGCTGTACTTGGCATCTAGGTAGGTTGCGCCGGCGATTACCGCGAGGCCTGGATTAAGATTCGGCATTGGCTGCGCTTGCACGCTTAGCTCGGCTCCTTTGATGGTGCCGTCTCCGCCGTTATAAAAATTGACGGCGCCGCCAGATGCTAATGAGGTGATGGCGGTGATAATGTCTTCGCGTTCGGTATAGAACACGGCGCCTTCCAGAGATAGTGTGTTATCGAGCCAGCTACCTTTGAAACCTATCTCGTATGC
>NZ_CACSIJ010000014.1 GCF_902705855.1 Zhongshania aliphaticivorans
GAACAATGATTTATCGCCGGTTCAGTATGAGAAATTAGCAAATTAATGTGTCCGGTTTTGTTGACCAGAACACACCTATTCAATCAAGGTATATACGGTATCAATCTCTAATATTGAAGCATTATTGGTAGAGGAACTAAAAGCAAGTAACAACCATTCAACAAGAGCTAAATATACATTATTAACCCGCGCCCTTAAGAACTTTCCAGAAAATTCAGAACTATTGAGAATGAAATCTGAATTAAAAGAACAGCTAGCAGAAGAAGCCAAGCTGGCAAATATTAGGCAGCTGGAATACAGAGACAATACTGCCTATACCGACGCTAAGAATAAAGAAAAATTCTATAAATCTCGTGACAAATGGATTGAAGAATATCAACAATATCTTGCAAAATTTCCGAATGGAATCCATGCAAATAAAGTAAAGGAACGTATCAAGGAAATTCAGGCTGAAATTACTCAGGATGAACAAATTTATCTTGACCAGTTACGAAAATTCGAGAAATTAACTATCAATTTCGTACAAGCAATCAAAGCTCAAGACAAAGATCGGCTATCTAAAATGGCCTATCAATCAAAAAGCGCAGACTCTTGGTTACGCTCAAATAGGCTATCGAAAGCTGATTACTCGTCAATTAAAGCAGTGAAATTTCATTATTCAAATGCTAAAACCCGCAACTACACTTATGTCCAACTTTCTGGGAGCCCATTAAAACAGTTAAAGTTTAAGCTGCGTGATGGTCAGTGGTATGTTTCAGGCTATGTAATTTAAACTCACGGGAGCCGCATTTAGACACCCCACTGTTTCTCAAGGATAAGGCAATGAACATAAAAACATGGCTGCCCAAGCTGTCCAAACAAACAAAATCCGACACGCTTATTTTTATGCTTTTAAATATTGGCGCGGGATTGTTATGGGCTAGTGATATAGCATTAGACATGGTGTTTTTCGTGTCAATTATTTTGATAATCCCTATGCTGTATTGCGGTGTTAGGGCGATAGGCGGTATCGGTGCAGACTGGGATGCAGTGCTACGTGTTAAATTTAACAACCATATTCTCTATCGCCTTGCTCGACTTGTGATTGTCTTAGCCTTCGGTTTGGTGGCATTTATCGTTAATATCCTTGTCAGTGCTTTTAACACTCGAAGCTCAAGCTCAGATAGCTCTTATTCATACACGGGCAACGGCTCCACTGCTGGTTATGGCCATATTGGAGAAGATGATGCCAATGTAAATACACAAATTGCTAAATACCACCCTTACGACAAGGTGTAGTGTTGATGCTTAAAACTAAGGCGGGGCCACCATGCTCTAAGCTGCATATATTACCCCCCCTCTTAGATAAATTCATTGACGGCATCTTCGCACATCCTTTAATCGGCTCACAACCAGTTAGTTTACCCATCTACCACTTATATCCCCTCACCATAAAACATTATTGCCGTATTATGAGTGTTACAAGAGATACCGTCTCTCAGCTATTGAGCGCTAGCGGTAAGTGGGCCAATATCACGCACATCCAATAGGCGGCGTGCCGCCGGATCGGTTTTAACTGACGTCTCAATCCGAGTATCAAGATCGGCTATGCGGTGATCAAGGTGCCTCAAATCATTGGAGAGTTCGGCCAGTAAAACCCGAAAATCATCGGTCAAACCATTCTCCGCATCTTCAAGCCATTAGGGCAATGCTTGCCGAAGATTATTGATGCGAGCTGACAGAGCATATCAAGCCACTCATGACGCCTGAGCCTTACTTGCCACTGAGTCTTTTCATGTCGATCAACACCGTGAACATGAAAAACAGATTTTGCGATATCTGCTCCAACTCTTGTAATGTTCATATAGGGCTTCTCCTCATCTTCTGAATGGCAAACTGACACTTACCATTCTGGCGCATTGACGCCGCATTGCTAGGGTGAGGAGGAGTCCATCCCATTGCTTACCTTCAACCGGACTACAGCCGCCAAAATTATAGATATTTACACTACTCAAGATGTGAGCCCGCATCACCTACTATTGATAGAGAAGCGCCGTTATTACTGCGCGGCCATAACACTATATTCTGGGCCATTCAAAAAGACTTCATGCTTAAATGAGTCGCAAATATTTGGATGCTCCTTTAAGCACACTTCGTAGTGCGCATATCCAGCCTTGGGAGTTGTATCTAAAAATGTGCTCATATCCATAGTATGTACACCATAGTTTTCGTACCCTTCCCCCTCTTCATCTGAAAATGAAACGCATGTCATTTGCGCATTTTCGTCATAGACACACCGATATGAGGCATGCACACCGCAATGATATTTGAAGCCGAGATTAGGAATACTACATTCAGAAGATATCAACAAAGAGCTTTCTTCCTCAATAAGCTCTTCATCTTCGCTCAAATAGACTTTAGCAGTATACAGAACAGGGCTTTCAACCGGATCACCATCTTTTTCGATTGAAACGAAAGACCAATAAATATCTATCCTATCGCCTACACTGAACTCGTGATCGGGCTTGTCGCCATCAATAGTCGCCATATTTGGATCAAGTGGGGGGGGCGAAAAACTGATATTATAACCAGAAGAATTATCTCCCTCATTACCGCCATCATTACCACTACCATTACTCCCGCCATTACCGCCGCCACTACCACCGCAAGCTGTCATAGATAATGCCATTACAAGTGCGAATACGATTTTTTCCATGCGAACTTCTCCATTTTATTGTTAGCTGATGATAATACAGCCTGTTATATTTTTACGATTTAATGGGACACTACCCCGTGACCCTTTATTTATGCCACCGACAACGTGCCTGCTGGACATAAATTCACTTTCCCATGAAAATTTTTGGCAGCAAGCCCTGTTGAGCCTATTTTTAATATTTATTTTCGTTGGTGAGCGGCCTTGAACCTGACCCTTTACCACGTATATTTAATGGGATTGGCTGCACCACGCTTGCGGTATTCATCAGGAATACGTTTATCTATGTACTGTGAGCGGATTTCATCTGGTGCGTCTTTCCCGTAAAAACCATATCGTCCCTCTACATCCTCATGGCCCGCGAAATGCTCAGATGTGGCAGGTAGCCATTTATCTGCTATGAAGACACCAACAATCAAACCTTGTACAACGGCAAGGACAATCTCGGCTTTTTTCGCCTTCGCCAAATTAATTCGCCATGCAAACCGCATGGCCTCATAAACAGAGCTATCCAAGGCAGAGCGATTAATGTTGATCATTAAGGCTTTGTGAGTAAAGACGACGGTTTCTGCCGCATAACGGCGAACCACCTCTGCGGCGTGCATAACGCCGAAATCGTTACTGCCATGCCCGTCAACAATATTCGTGTTACTGGGGTAGGCGTCTATCAAGGCCGCTTCTACTTCAAAGGCGGTGCTTGAGTCGAGGTTGTGACGATGGATAACGTGGGCGACCTTAAAACCGGCGAGCTGGATGGCTCTTATTCGCGCCATTTTCTCTGAAAGGGCGTCACTCTCAACGTCGCCTTTTGCATGGGCAAAGATACGATTGCCTTTACCTTTTCCCACGTAAAAGGTTTCGCCGTTGCGAGGATCAATCAAGCGGTAAACGTAATAGCGGAGTTTTTCAATTACTTCAGAAGAAAAATTTTCAATGTCTGAGTCGGACACAGCATTTCCTTATTATGCTTTATATACACCCCGATTCCTTCGGATTGCCAAGTCCGAGTATCCCATAATTTTTTGAAGATCGGCAACTGATTTAGTACTACGATTTACTTAAGCCTATACACAACACGCCACCATACTCTAATTCCCCACTTATCTGCCCAAACCCGAGCAGTGAACCACAAAAGCCAAACCAAAGAGAATTGATAAATCAGCCCTCATCATCTAACGATTACGAACTGACGCGACAACTCAACTACTTCTACGTATTGAAACTTGATCTGGACATGCACTGGATTCTCCTTACAGAAATTCATATAATTCTCAAAAATATGACAAAGGAATGTCAAGTGTCGTTTTACAATGATTTCAAAGATTCACTCTGCTATCCATTTAAAGACAGCGAATGGGCAGCTAAGTTATGGCCATTGCCCTTAATCACTCTAATTCCAGCGATAGGCCTGCTTAGTGTCATCTTATTAAAGGGGTGGCGATTCGAAATGGTAAAGCGGTTAAGTACTGGAGACGTTACCTTGCCGCCATTTAATCCATTTATTATGTTTAAGCGCGGACTATTGCTATGGTGTGTTATGACAGCACACATATTTGTACCTGGTATTCTATGTGCCATATTAGGTATCGGTGGCCCGATTGGTTTTGTTCAAGATCTATATCAAATACTCGCAAATGGATTTTCCGATTGGGCTCAATCGGAGCCCGAAGACTGGGCATTCTCTATATTGATATATTTTATATGGGCCATTATTTCTTTCCCCGTTTTTCAAGCTGGCATGATTAGATACGCTAACTCGGGGGATTGGAAAACACTGCTTAATGTAGCGCTTAACTTCGCTTTATTTGTTAAATACATACATTACTTTATAAAATTTTATCTCTCTTGGCTCGCTCTAATCGTGCTAATTGCTGCACTTGACTCCGCACTAGCAATTACTGGCTTCGGTATTTTGCTAATACCCACGGTTAGTATTGTAGGCTATTACATTTCGTCCGCTTATGACTTGGGGGTATTGGCACACAAAATTAATAGCAAAGAGCAAAACGTACAATATTCATTGTGATAATTGCTAGTGCCGGATGGTAACTCTCCAACAATTGACGGGTATTGCCTCTTATTGAAGTGTACGGCTCATTCAACCAGAACTATGCTAGCTGGACTGCTCTTTCGGAAGGATAAAACACCATATTAATGCCGCAATCCAACCCAAACCACCAACAACACCAACGATATTAACCAATATTATGCCTACTTTTTGGGGATGCTTCTTAAGTAGCGCAATAATTGTTGGCAAAAAGAAGATGGCTAAAATTATTAGCACCGCTAAATATAACCCCATTGACTCATCCATAAATCCACCTCATCCTTACAAATATAGTTTTCTAAAAGGCATAGCCGAAACCACACTATTGCTAGGCTCAAGCTATCAGAAAGTCAATTCTCCCACTATAGGAATTTCAAATTATTTTATCTATACACGCGAACTATCCATGCTGCATCTTTAAATGTGTACTTTCTTTTTCCATATAATCCAATGCAAACTCTTGGGTGTATGCTGCTCTAGCCGTATAGTTGTTGAATTCACAATATGAGAAGCGAAGCTGGTTGGAGACCAAAGCGCCGACAAAAACTAAGCTAAAACTTCAGACATTTACGCAGCCTTCAAGGACGAAGACATGCCACTTGCTACTGTTTATAGCCGCGCCAAGCTCGGCGTGAATGCCCCACTGGTCACGGTTGAAGTACATTTATCTGGCGGTTTGCCCGCATTTAACATCGTTGGTTTACCCGAAGCAACGGTTCGTGAAAGTCGCGACCGAGTGCGCTCCGCACTGATTAATTCGCGCTTTGAGTTTCCCGTCAGTCGCATCACCGTTAACCTAGCACCTGCCGATTTGCCCAAGGAAGGTGGCCGTTTTGATCTACCGATTGCCATTGGTATTTTACTGGCCTCTGGGCAAGTGCCCGCCGCACCCCTAGAACATTTAGAGCTCATTGGTGAACTCGGTTTAAGCGGCGAACTTCGCGCGGTCGATGCCGCACTGCCCGCCGCGATTCAAGCAAATTTAGCCGGTCATATATTAATTTTGCCGGCGGCGAATACCGGATTGGCATCAATAGTCGACGACACCGGCCTACGTGAAGCCGACTCCTTACTCGCCGTAGCCGCACATTTACACGGCCAACATGCCCTCCCCTTTGCAGGCGCCAGTGTTGAACCTATTGATGAAAACAACTACCCCGACCTCAGCGACGTAAAAGGCCAAGCCGGCGCCAAACGCGCGCTTGAAATTGCCGCAGCTGGCGGACATAGTCTGCTTTTAAATGGGCCTCCGGGCACAGGCAAAACGCTGCTGGCAAATCGCCTACCCGGAATTTTACCGCCCTTAACTGAAGCGGAGCGTTTAGATATTGCCACTGTGCAATCGGTCGCCGGCCAGCCATTACGACTGCATCGCCCGTTCCGCTCACCACATCACACCGCCTCGGCAGCGGCCTTGGTCGGTGGCGGCAGTTATCCTCGTCCTGGCGAAATTTCCTTAGCTCACAATGGAATTTTATTTTTAGATGAGCTGCCAGAGTACCCCCGCAAAGTATTAGAAGTACTGCGCGAACCCATGGAATCTGGCGAGGTGATCATCTCCCGCGCCGCGCAGCAATTAACCTTCCCGGCAAAATTTCAATTGGTGGGTGCAATGAATCCATGCCCCTGTGGCTATGACGGTGACGAAAGTAAAAACTGTCGCTGCACACCAGATCAAATTCAACGCTATCGCAGCAAATTATCTGGCCCGCTGTTAGACCGAATCGATTTACGCATCACCGTGCCAAGACTTCCACCCGGCGTGCTACAAGATTCAAGCAAAGCAGAAAGTAGCGCAGTGGTTCGTGAGCGGGTATGTGCGGCGCGAGCCCGTCAGCACCAGCGCAGCCCTAACATCAACTCTAGGCTCAGCGCCGATGAAGTCGCTAAGTTCTGTAAACTTGATGAACCCAGCAAACAATTCATGCTCCGCGCCGAGCAAAAACTAGGACTCAGCGCTCGCGCCCATCATCGCCTAGTTAAAATTGCACGAACGATTGCGGATCTTGCGGGGGATAAAGACATCAGTCTTGGTCACTTGCAGGAAGCCATGATTTATCGAGGAGAACTTTAGCGGCGCGTGATGAGCTCAAAACGAATCATCAAGACCGCACTTTCCCAAATAGGTATATCTAACTGCTTTTATCTTCAGTCAAAACATAAGGCGAAGCTTCCGCTGGATCAGGCCGCGTCTTAAAGCGCTGATGAACCCAGAGGTATTGTTCAGGCGCCTCTTTTATTTCCTGCTCTAGCAACTCATTAAATACTCTGGCCACTTCCACGGGCTCGCCGGCAGCCTCATCCAACGGCGGCAAGATGCGCAGCAAGTAGTGACCATCAGCCTCGCGACGAAAGAAAAAAGGCACCAAGGCCGCGCCGGTACTTTGCGCCAATCGACCGGGAACGGTCACGGTTGCCGCCTCGACACCAAAGAACGGCAAGAACACACTGTGTTCCATACCATACTCACCAAAATCCTGATCGGGCGTGTACCACACTATCTTTCCCTGACGCAGATATTTGAGCGCCTTGCGCATATCATCACTGGGAATCATATCGGCAAAATGACGCAAGCGAGCCTGCAGCACCGTTGCCTCCTGTACCGGATCGGAGTGGCGACGATAGACGCAATGCACTTGGTGATGAAGGCTGAGCATACGCACTCCCATCTCTTGGGTGGTAAAGTGTGCACCCAGCAACAAGACCCCTTTGCCCCTCGCCAGCGTGACATCAAGGTGTTCAACACCTTCAATACGATATTGCTCACTCAGTAAAGCATCTGCGCTAAACCAGCTCGCCACGGCATCAAACACACCCATACCCAAAGCATCTACATGGCGGCGTAGAAGCGCTTCCCGCTTGGCATCGTCCAGCTCAGGAAAACATAACTTTAAATTGGTGCGTGCCACATGCATGCGTTGACCAAGCAAGGGCCACATAATAAAAGCAATGCCCCGGCCCAAGCTAAGCTGTATACGCAAAGGTAACTTCGCACAGAGTTTGAATAGTCCGTAGCTGAAACGAAGAATGATGTGACGAGGACGAAAAGACAGCTTGGTTGCGGTCTTAGCAGTCGGCTTCTCAATGGTGGGCATATGCTATACCTGTGCCTAATATGGTTTCTAATAACATCGACTGAAACCCTTAAATAACAGCTAAGGCAACTCGGTAAATCCTAGCTGGCTGAATTCATACCTGAATTTTTCACACGTCTTGACTAGGGGCTAGTCACATTAATTAATACAGTATTTCCTGTGCAAGTGACTTATTGCCCGCATCAGTCAATAGGGTCGCCTAGTATAATACCTGCCAGCAATTCAGGATTTTCTCTTTGAATATTGTGGCCACCTACAATATTGATCACTACCCACCCATTATGTTGCGCACGCTTAGCTTGAGCATAAAAATCATCTTGTTCAATTTGCGTGTGTGGCGCCACCGTTAAAACATATTTCGTGGGTATAGTTAAATTATGATGCGTTAGCGTGATTTTGTCTGTGACGGTATTCAAAGGCTGCGGCATAAGTTTTGGTGGAGGGGCGCTATCCTTATATCTCGGCGGGTAAACAAAACCATTGCGAGTTAGCGAGGCCAGTGCTTTTGCCGCCTTGCTATGAATATCAAGCATGCTTTCACCGTTAGACGGCACCATGCCTTCAATATAAATACGGCGCGCTATTCGCTCGGGGATGCTATCGCTTACCCCGCTGATAACCATGCCGCCATAGCTATGCCCCACTAGAACGACATCGTGCAAATCCTCATACAAAATAAGATTAACAATATCTTGAATATGCGTTTCTAAGCGGATGTCCGTAGAGCTTAAATGCGCACGCGCACCCAAACCAGTTAGCGATGGTCGATAAACTTGGTGCCCCTGTTTGCTAATCTCACGCGGTTTCAAATCCGAAGTGCATCAAGGTTTAAGCTGCAATCGCAGCCCGGTAATCACCCATTAATTGACCCGGTGTTTTAAAACCTAAATCTTTTCTTGGGCGGGTATTTAGTCGGTTCACAGCTCTATCTACCTCTGCCTTAGACACCAACTTCAAATTTGTGCTTTTTGGAAAATACTGCCGTAGTAGCCCATTCGTATTTTCATTTAATCCGCGCTCCCACGAACTGTACGGATGTGCAAAATAAATATCCGTTGAGAGCGCCTTACTGATCTCAGCATGATAAGCAAATTCTTTCCCGTTGTCCGCCGTAATACTGTGAACCACATCTTTAAATGGCTTTAACAAACTGATCGTGGCTTTTGTGACAGCCGCAGCACTTTTGTTATCAACCTGCGCAGACAAGGTGAATTTGGTGACCCTCTCCACTATGGTGACCAGCGCACCGCTATGGCCTTTCCCTATCATTGTGTCTATTTCCCAGTCACCAATTCGGGATTTGTTGTCCACAGCCTCAGGGCGGTCATCAATGCTTACACGGTTCTTAATGTGTCCTCGTGTGGATTTGCCATTACGGCGCTTGTCGTATTTCTTGCCTTGACGTCGCAAGTACGTATATAAATCTCCGTTTGATCGCTTATCCGACCAAACATGCAGATAGATCGCCTCATGGCTAATCAGAAGCTCTAGATCATCAAGCAGCCACCCCGATATTTGCTCCGGACTCCATTCCTGCCGAAGCTTGGACTCAATCAGTGCGACCATAGCCAACGTCATTTTAGAGCGCCTAGCTGCCGCCTTGCGACGTAAGGACGACTTAGCTTGAGCTTGTTTGTGCCGGTAACCTCGGCCACCTGTATTACGAGCTAACTCTCTACTGATTGTTGACTGACTTGTGCCGACGTTCTTAGCTATCTCTCTTTGTGAACAACCTGTTTTATTTAGGACTGATATCTGGCATCGTTGCTCATAAGTCAGCTGCTGGTAATAACTCATTGTGATTTCATCTCTTGCCGGAGAAAAAAATGATGAGCTTACCTTCAGCTGACCCTTTCTTCTACTGCATCAGATGATGCACTTCAGATTTGAAACCACGTATTTTAATAACTACCGTTCCTGGCTACTAAAGCAACATAAGCCCATAAGGCATGAAGCGTTACGCAGCACTTAAATCTAATGGAAACACCTTGGTAAGCTTCAGCTGCTTTTTTGCAACTGACAAATCGTAATTGTCTTGCATAATAAGCCAGCTTTCTGGGCTACGACCCAAAGCCTTGGACAACCTTAACGCCATTTCCGGACTGATGCCGCTCTGACCTTTTATCACCCTGTTAAGCGTTGAGGCCGCAACATCAAGATGTTTTGCAAGGGTGCGGCAACTAATATCAAAGGGCTCCATATAGGTTGCTTGAATAAACTCACCCGGATGAGGGGGATTATGCATATTCATTAGTGATAATCCTCATAATTAACGATGTAAACATGGCCTTCCTGGAACTCAAACGTGACTCGCCAGTTCCCATTAACAGTAATCGACCACAGACCTTTTCGACTACCTTTTAATGGATGTAATCGGTAACCGGGGATGTCCAAATCATCAACACAGAAAGCGGTATCTAAGGCAGCAAGCTGCATTCTTAGCTTACTAGCATGGGAAGCTTGAATGCCCTTCGTAGTTCCAGCCTTGTAGAACTTTTCTAGTCCTTTATGCTTGAATGATTTGATCATGAGCAGAGTGTAGCATGTTGCGCAACACCGTCAATAAAAACCCCCATAATAATGGACAGAGCGAAAATCCACCCAAGATTGATTTGACTGCTATCTACCTTTAGCGCTGGTCTCGAATTCTTGTCTCGCTTCAGTATCTAATATAATGTTCATGACATTTACTTTACCTTTGTCTTCAAAACCTAAGTCCTTTCGCATATCTTTCAAAAACTTATNACCGTCGCGAATAATTCTAAATGGGTCTGAGGGATCTGCTGGCAGTTGTGATTGGATATCAAAATCCAAGTAATTGGCAATAAGTTCTTCGCTTCCCCAGTTCATTAATCCTTTTTTAAACTCCATCATGTCAGATATAATCTTTGGTGTTATTTTGCTGCCGCTCCCTGCCTTGACACTGGCGATAAGATCAAAATACGCAGTATAAAAATATTGGAAGACTTTTATTTTCTCTTTAATTCTAAGTAGCTCTAACTCTCTTTCTTTGACTTTATTGTGATTTAGAGTAATTGAATGTACAGAGATTATGGTGGTTATCAAAGCTCCCACAATTCCAAAAATTAAAATCTTATGCTCCACACCCTCAACAATGAATGTTCCCCATCCCGTTAGGGAAACCAAGAATAACACTAAGAAAGCCATCCAAACTTTCATCATTTTCACAATACTCATCTAGGCAGATAACATCTATTTACTAAGCACACTCAGTTTTTTCTTATACTCCTTCGCGTACTACATAAAAATAATTTATTTATCAAAAGGAAATTTCAAGCGCAGTTAGTGGCATTTCCATATTTATATTCCCCACTCCCTTTGTGTTTTATTTTTTCTAAGTCTTTTCCGCCGCTTTCGACAAAGTGCCTCTCCAAGCTTATAAACTCAGCATCATACGTGCCGATTAAAAAAAATAGCGCACAGAAATTCTCTCCACGCCATCTCGTTTTCCCCACCTTTTAACCCAGCTTTAACCACTCTTTAAGACTATTCCCAATATCACTAATTTCTTCTCCACAAACTTCGTGCTGCATTGGGTAGCTGCGGTATTTAGGTTTGAAACCCATGCTTTGTAGAATTTGATTGGCGGTATGGCCCATGCTTTCTTGCACCATGGGGTCTTGGCTGCCGTGGAATATATGAATCGGTAGGGCTTTGTTCGCCTCATTGAGTTTTACTTCTTTAGCCGTGGCGAAGTAGGTGGACATGGTTAGTAAACCAGCCAGCGGCTTGGGGTAAGAAAGTGCTGCGTGGTAGACCACCGCACCGCCCTGACTGAAGCCCGCTAGCACGATGCGGTCGCTTGGGATTCCTGCATCTAATTCTCGCTGAATTAATTCGCGCACAGCGGCAGCTGAGGATTCTATCTGCACTAGATCGATCTCTCGCTCAATAGACATAGCAAGGATATCGTACCACCCCGGCATGACCATGCCGCCGTTGATTGTGATAGGTATTTCTGGTGCGTGGGGGAATACAAAACGAATACCGTGATTGTCTGGCAAACCGAGGTGGGGCACCACGGGTACAAAGTCGTGGCCACTGGCGCCTAGGCCATGTAACCAAATAACGGCGGCGTCTGCTGCGCCTTTCGGTTCTACTATTTCACAATTAAGCAAGGTCGAGCTCCTGAGCGTTTTTAATTTACGATGATATTTTTTTAGTTAAGCTGCAAAGTTTATTTTTTAAGCCATGCTTCAAGTAAATCGGTATTACGTATATTTTTCCGATACGCAATATCAGCGATGTCGCCGATAATGGGTATGCTACCTAGCAAGAAATCGAGGCCGATATTAGCTAACATTCTCAATTTTAGGCGCCGTGGTGCTTCAAGCCTATGGGCCTGCCAAACGATGATTAAGCCCAGCAGTGCGCTCACTAAATCACCGGCGACGGGCAGCAACCCGAGTAAGGCATCTATCCCGAATCGCCAGGGGGTATGTGGTATCCCCCACGCACCATCCAGTAAAGTGGCGAGTTTGCGACTGCGCTGCAGTCGCTGTTCTGCTTCTTGCGATATCATTTTTTTGCGATGATATAAACGGCATGAATAATGCCGGGCAAGTAGCCGCAGAGTGTAAGAATAATATTAAGCCAAAAATGCTTGCCTAAACCGACTTGTAAAAACACTCCCAATGGCGGTAGTAAGATTGCAAAGATGATACGAATAATATCCATAGTACGTTTCTCGCTCTGTTAGTTCGAGTTGGTAATGCCATCCATAAGGTAGCACAAAATTACCCTTTTCAAATTATCTGTGAGCACGCTATATAAGGATGGCGCTCGGTTGATCTGACTACTGATGTTGCATATGCTCTACGCCCGAATTGTATTATAGCGAGCAAGGCCAGCGTGAACCTCACCACAACGAATCGATATATTCCCAACGCCACCGAAATGCTGCAGTTTGACGTCATTGGAGAAGATCGATTTCGCGCTCGTCATAACCTCGACAATATGGCCGGCGTTACCTTTGGCGGGCAAGCACTTGGTCAATCGCTTGCCGCTGCGACGCTCACCGTAGATAACTGGCATTGCCACAGTATCAACGGCTTTTTTATGCGGGGCGGGATTATCGACGATGCTATCGATTATCAAGTTGAGCGCCTTAGCGACAGCCGCCGCTTCGCGACTCGTCGTGTTACCGCGATACAAGATGGGCGACCGATTTTCGAGCTATTGTGCTCTTTCCATGAAGGTGAGGAAGGCGTAAATCATCAATTTGCAAATTTAGGCAATCCGCCAGCGCCGGAGTCATTGATAGATTTACAAGTATTTGCTCAAGAGAATAAGCATCGCTTACCCGAGAATATTTTTGCCTTGCTATCTAAACCCTATATCTTTGAATTGCGTATGCTAGATATGGAAACCTATTTTGAAACGCCAGACACCGCATTTAGGGACTATTGGGTTCGCATTCCTTCCGCCGCGCAGATTGAAGACCCTCGCGATCATCATTCACTACTCGCTTTGTTGTCGGATTACTGGCTACCCGGCACAATCGCGATACCTCATGGCCGCAACACGGGCATTAAATTGCTAGCTTCGTTAAATCATTCACTTTGGATACATGCGCCCGTTAATGTCGATCAATGGTTGCTATATCGAACTGAAAGCCATTGGGCGGGGAACGGCAGAGGGCTTGCTACGGGAAAAATATTTTCTCAATCAGGCCAACTCATTGCGTCTGTTACACAAGAAGCGGTATTGCGTTAATTCAATACCCCGCTCATGTTTTTAATTTTTAGATTTTACCGAGCGTTTGTTTAACATCGAACGAACATGCATGAAACGATAACTTCCGAATATTAATACCAACACAGCACAAACCGCTAACACCCAGCCTGCCGTCATATACGAGTTTATCGAGGTAAAAAACTGAAACAAGACAGCGGCCCCTGCAAGTAAAGACAAGCCGGTTCGAATATACGCAAGAAAGGTCCGCTCATTAGCCAAGCGCGTACGCTCCAAAGCGAGCATATCTCTAATTTCAGAGTCATTATCCATTTTACATTCCCAATTATGCCTGCGGACACTCACGGCAGTATGACAAGGAACTCACGGAAATCCATTAAAATTCTGTTTTAATACGTTGTGTAGAGAGGGGCTTAACTTACGATTGCCAGACGATATTTGCAGTACCGTTGTAAATAAAAACCGCTGCGAAATATTATTTCACAGCGGTATTAACAGATGAGTGTTATTTTTTATCGCCATCCGCATCAACAGAAACAGAAGTACTTTCGCCGTCGCCTTCACTCTTAAATGAGAATGAGCCCTCGCCGGTATCTATACTTACCGCCGTTGCACCTTTCTCTGGCGCAGGCGCTGCAGCTTTGTCATCTGAGCACGCCATCAACAAACCACTCATAATAATGAACGAACTTGCAATCAATGTATTTTTCATAGTTTATCCGTAGGGTATCAGAGAAAGAACGTCGGTTTAGACTCTGCTTGGCACTCACAGTTCAATAACGAATTTTTAGCAACGCTAATCTAGAAAGGTAGGCGCTCACTATGTGGACGCCGGCCGTTCTAATTTCAATTTCTGCCATTTAAAAAATTATAACTGTGATGACAAATCACTAAGAAAATAATTTATTTTCCAATATCCAACTTCGCTTCCAAACCGTCGTTGGCGGCGGAAATAATATAGGCGCGCAACATTTTCACGTCATCTTTACTAAGTACATCCTTAAATGCGGGCATACCACGAGAGGTTAAGGCGCCACCAAGTACCACTGTTTCAATGGCCTCGTCGGCAACCAGCAAGGGTGACCAGCGTAGATCAGGAATCAAGCCACTAGAGATGACGTGGTCACCATGACATACCACGCAATTGGTGTCGTAAATGTGCTTACCCTTTGCAATGATTGCCGCGTCAGCGGTAGATTCAGGCGGTGTCGGCTTTGCCACTACCGTATCGGCTAACGCGGGTAATTTTGCCTTAGCGCCAAGCTTAAACACCATCAAACGGCCCACACCGGGGTCGCTCGCTGCGGGAAATAAACCGCCGTAAACCAACGCGAAAACACCACCCCAACCAGAGGCCACCGCAATATATTGTTCGCCATCTAATTCATAACTGATGGGCGGCGCAACAATGCCCGTCTGGGCGAAGAAGTCCCACAGGCGTTCGCCATTGTCAGCACGATACGCAACCAGTTTAGCGTCGGCATTACCTTGGAATACCAAACCACCCGCGGTAGACAGTACACCGCCATTCCACGGACTATTGTGTTCAACCTGCCACGCTGGTCCCTGCTGCACTGGGTCCCACGCAATTAGGCGGCCCTTAACCGCCGCTTTTACCGCTTTAAACTGTTCAATACCGCTGGGCAAGGAGCCCATAGCGCTATCAGAACCGGTATTCCAAGCGCCTTCTCGGTATTTAAAACCTTGATCATTCGCATACACATAAGGCGCTTCTAAAGCCGGAATATAGACCAAGCCGGTGTTAGGGTTAAACGACATGGGGTGCCAATTGTGCCCACCAAATGGCCCTGGCAATTGCAAATACGGTGCCTTATCGCCCCAGCGCGCGTCAGGTATTTCTACCGGTCTGCCCGTTTCTGAATCAATATGCGTTGCCCAATTTACCGGCACGTAATTTTTGGCTGACAGCAATTCGCCGGTCGCACGGTCGATCACATAGAAGAAGCCATTTTTAGGTGCCTGCATAATGACCTTGCGCGGCTTACCATCAATAGTGAGCTCGGCCAGAATCATGTGTTGGGTGGCGGTGTAATCCCAAGTTTCACCGGGCGTGGTTTGATAATGCCAAACGTATTCACCGGTGTCGGGGCGCAGCGCAACGATGGAAGAGAGATACAAATTATCACCGCCACCGGGGCTGCGAATGCTTTGATTCCATGGCGAGCCATTACCGACGCCAATGTATAGCAAATCTAGCTCGGGATCGTAGGCCATCGAATCCCACGCCGTGCCGCCACCCCCGTATTTCCACCATTCGCCTTTCCAAGTTTTGGCCGCTTTGGCCATGGCCTCGTTTTCAACACCGTCCTCTGGATTACCGGGTACGGTATAAAACCGCCATAGCATCTCGCCATTGCTAATGTCGTAAGCCGACACATAACCGCGAACGCCGTATTCTGCGCCGCCATTACCAATAATGGCCTTGCCGTTCACAATTCGTGGCGCGCCGGTAATGGTATAGGGTTTGCTTTGATCGATGGTGACAACATCCCACAATTTCTTGCCAGTTTTGGCGTCAACGGCAACTAAACGCCCATCAATCGTGCCGGTGATGATTTTACCGTCGGCATACGCGACCCCACGATTCACCGCATCGCAGCACAAATCTGCGCCCTTGCTACGGTCGACTTGGGGATCAAATTGCCAGCGCAGCGCACCAGTTTTGGCGTCCAGCGCGAATACCTTATTCCATGTCGCGGTCACATAAATAGTGCCGTCGACCACCAAGGGCGTGGCTTCAATGCCGCGGCTCACGCCTAAATCAAAGGCCCAAGCCAAACCGAGTCCACTGACATTTTCAGCGGTGATTTGATTTAACGGTGAAAAACGCTGCTCGGCGTCGCCGCCGCCGTGCTTATTCCACTCTTGAGTGGTGCCGGCCACTGTAACTTCGCTCGTGTCAGGCTGTGTAGGTGCTTTATCGCACGCCAAAATAAGCAGAGATGCACAAAGCAAACTGGCAGCCCGCAGGGCAGATTGTCGTTTATTATTCATTATTATCCCCATGTAATAGGTGATTACTTTTAGCGAACAAACAATGCCAAGCAAACTCACAGCTGTAAAGCCTTTAGTGCTTTGGCTAGCGGCTAGGTAACCGGCTTTACTCATGTAATACGGCGGGGATTCACAAAATTCAGGCAAAAAAAGAGCGCTCATAAGAGCGCTCAAATATACCTAGAGTAGGAGACTTCAAATGATTAGAGAGAGCCTATTGCAGAAAGTTCAGCAGCAGATGGCGCAAACCAGTAATTTCCACTCACGGGTGTTGAAAAATCCGTCAAATGGTCGTGAACACCGTCGCCACTGACCCCAAACATGCTCTGTAGAATATGGTCGAATCGACGAACATCGCAGCTAAATGCCAGAAAATACAAACCATGTTCTAGCACACCGCCATAGGGGACACTGCGCCGATATAATTTTTGGGACACCCCATTTATTTTCACATCGCTGCGACTCACATGGGAATTTTCTGGCATGACGTCGTCTTCCAGCTCGATGCTATCCGGCTTGGTACGACCAATGACACCCTCCTGCTCGCTCTGACTCAAAGCGTGAAACGAGGCCAAATTATGCACCCACTGCTGGCTCATCACATAGCTGCCGCCTGCGCCTGGCTCTCCGTCTGGAATCAGCGCCACGAGCTGTTGTCCGCGCCCCTTGGGGTTTTCGGTGCCGTCAATAAAGCCTGACAGGTCCCGTGAGTCCTTGTACAAAAAGCCTATTTTCTCTAGCTGCAATACCGCGACCGACGCCAAGACTGTGGTCGCCATCATCGCCGCATCAAAGTTCGCACTGTGATTATCGCCATGCAGCCATAAAAAAATACCCTGCTGGGTTGCCGGCGCAACACGCTTGCCTTCGCCAATGGCGACAAAGGGTTTTAAATCGGCTGGGCAGGCTGCAGGCGCGATGCTACGCCAACAATCAGCGCCAAAACTCCACACCCGGTTAACACCGGCATCGCCTAATACAACTGCCTTCGCTAAGACATCCTTTAGCTGCGCGGCGCTAACGCCCTCAATAAGTTTATATTCCAGAAAAAAATGGGACGTACTTCCTTCAACAAAAATACCAGCCTGCGGTTCAGACATTATCGTTCTCCTTATCCAGTGCAGTGTTTTATCAGCACTTTATGAACATGACAATCCCGTCATCTACAATGCTTGTTCACAACCGAGCGCGGACTTACACTTAGCGGCCTTTTCAAGCTCCGCTGAGGACGCCATTTTGGCCACATCGCTAGAACAAAGACTGGCATTTTTTGCAGCAGCTCCACGACAGCATCTTTTACGACAGATCCAGCGCGGTATCGAGAAAGAAAGCCTAAGAGCAGACCAAGATGGCATTCTGGCCCAAACTGATCACCCCGCCGCTTTTGGCTCGGCGCTCACGCACCCGTCCATCACCACCGATTTCTCTGAAGCGCTGCTGGAATTCATCACGCCGGTCAGCAACTCGATTGACGACACCCTAAATGAACTAGACGCCATCCACCGCTTTGCGGTGAGTGAACTGGGCGACGAGACCATTTGGAATGCGAGCATGCCCTGTCGCTTAGGCGAAGACGACGATGCCATCCCCGTCGCCCGCTTTGGCAGCAGTAATACCGCCACCATGAAAACCCGCTACCGCATGGGCCTCGGTCATCGCTACGGCCGCAAAATGCAAACCATTGCGGGTATTCACTACAATTTCTCGCTGCCTAAATCGGTGTGGGAAGAACTGCACGCCGCCGAAAATAGCGAGCTGCCACTCAAGACTTACATCACCAATAACTACTTTGGCATGATTCGTAATTTCCGCCGCTATGCTTGGCTGCTCATTTATTTATTTGGCGCCGCTCCCGCCGTGTCACGCTGCTTTTTAAACGGCAAGCCACATCAACTGCAGCCGCTTGGTAAGTACACACTATACGGCCCGCACTCGACCTCACTACGCATGGGTGATCTGGGCTACCAAAGCGACGCCCAGAAAAACCTGCACATTTGCTACAACCATATCGATTTTTACGTAGAAACCTTAAAAGGCGCCATCACTACCTCCCACAGCGACTACGAAAGTATTCCCAGCGGCGAGCAGTTATCGTCTGGCTTACTGCAAATAGAGAACGAATTTTACAGCCCAATTCGCCCCAAGCGCGTGACCGACAGCGGCGAAATTCCATTGGGTGCACTGCGCCGTGGCGGCGTGGAATACATAGAAGTGCGCTGTATCGATGTAAACCCGATGCTGCCAGTGGGTATTAACGCTGAGCAAATTCGCTTTATCGACGCCTTTTTACTGTATTGCCTGTATAAAGACAGCCCACCATGTGACGACGACCATAACGCCGAGATCAGCAGTAATTTACTGAGCGTCGTTAACAGGGGCCGCGAACCCGGCCTTGAGCTAAGCCAAGATGGCAGTCCTCGAACATTGGCCGCGTGGGCAGAAGGATTAATCGGCGACATCGGCCGTATTGCAGGCCAACTAGATGCGGTACACAGCACTGACGCTTACAGCCAAAGCTGCCAAGCGCAACTTGCCAAAGTCCACGACGTTAGCCTAACCCCATCGGCACAAATTGTTGCTGAGCTAGAACAGCGCGACGACGGCTATTATCACTACGCTATGGAGCAATCTCTGCAACACGCCAAGGTATTTCGTGATCGCGGCCTAAGCGCAGAAGAAACCCAGCGCTTCGCCGCCATGCGCGAAGCCTCGGTCGCTGCGCAGGCAAGTGTTGAGGCCGAACAACAAGACGAAAGCTTTGACGAATACCTCAGCCGCTTTTATATGCAATATCAGGATCTGTGAATTACCTTGCCCACTTCCATTTAGCCCAGCAGCTCGCGAGCCGCACTGGCTTAGATCAGCAGGGGCTACTCATCGGCGGGCTACTTGGCGATTTTGTTAAAGGCCCGCTGCGTGGCGACTATCCTGCAGAGTGGGAAGTCGGCATTCGTCTTCATCGGCGAATCGATGCCCTCACCGACAGCCATACTCGCGTAACAGAATGCTTGAACGTATTACCCGTAAATTATCGCCGCTACGGCGGCATTATGTTGGATGTCTGTTTTGACCACTGCTTAAGTCTGCACTGGGGTGATCTTCATCCCAGCCCACTTGGCAATTTCACCCAAGACTGCTATCAGCATATTCTCGTAAATAAAGACCAATACCCACGTGCAGCAATGCGCCAAATTGGTTTTTTGGCGGAATACGATGTGCTCAGTAAAATGGACAACTGGGATAATATCGAAGGCATGCTCGCGCGGATTGCCAAACGCATACCGCGAGAAAACCCCCTGAGTAGTTGCGGGCCTGAGCTGGCCCGCCAGCTGCCCTTTATCGAACAACAGTTCCTCGCGCTATACCCAGCATTACAAGCACAGCTATTTGCAGAATTTAGTGAGGCCCTACCAAGCTAAAATTTATAACATCTGGCACCAACAACAACGACCAAGGTCGTACTTGTCAGCATTTACACAATCCCCTACTGTATGGCGCTTACGAAGAGAGAAAACACTATGTCACTGACGCCCCGATGGATTTACGCCTTTATTGTCGCCAGCTGCTGCGGCCTTCTCGGCTACGCGCTTTACACCCAGTATTTTGACGGCCTGCACCCCTGCCCACTGTGTATTACCCAGCGCGCCTGCTTTGTGCTCACCGCACTCACGGCGTTAATAGCACTGATCGTTAACCCCCAACAAACCGGTCGCTATGTCGCCGCCGGCTTTATGTTGGCCAGCACCATTGCCGGCGGCTCCGTAGCCTATCGCCAAGTTTGGCTGCAAAGCCTACCACCAGATCAAGTCCCCGCCTGCGGCCCCAGCCTAGAATATATGTTTAGCAATCTGCCCTTTGGCGAAGCCTTTAGCACCCTCATGCTAGGTGACGGAAACTGCGCCGAAATCGTCTGGACACTGTTTGGCCTGAGCATGCCCAACTGGTCGATGTTTGCGTTTATTGGTCTAGGCTTGGCAGCCATTGCCAGCGCCCTACCCATGTTAAAACGCTAATGCTGGCTGGCTTTCTTACCTTAGTCGGCTGCCAACTGCTCGGTGAATTTATTCAGCGCGCACTGGGCCTACCGCTGCCCGGCCCAGTGATTGGTATGCTGCTGTTATTTATTGGCCTTTGTATTCACGGCAATGTACCAAAAGATTTAGAAATCGGCAGTCAACGCCTGATTGAATTACTACCCATGCTATTGATGGCACCCGCCGCCGGGGTGTTTTTTCTGGGTGCAGGTTTTGCCGACCAGTGGCCGGCATTTATCGCCGCCGTCACCCTTGGCACCGTGAGCACGCTGGTATTTTGTGGTTTGTTAATTCGTTTTTTACACGGCCGGAATAAGCGCACATGAGCGAGCTTATGCACGGGCCATTATTCGCCATCACGCTAACGCTACTCGCCTACCAAGGTGCAATGTTCCTGTATACCCGCAGTGGTCGCGCCGCCATGTTGCACCCCACTATTAGCGGCGCCACCTTAATTGCGCTGGCCTTAATGTTGTTGCAACAGGACTACCACGCCTATTATCAAAATATAAATTGGCTTACTTTTTTATTAGGTCCGGCCACCGTGGCCTTAGCCGTACCGCTTTATCGGCAACTTCATTTATTAAGAAATATGGCGGGGCCACTGCTCATCACCGTCACCGTCGGCGCTATATTCGCGTCGGCTTCGGCACTGATCATTGCATGGTTGTTTGGTGCTAATCACGGCACCTTGTTATCGCTTGCCACCAAATCGATTACCACTCCCATCGCCATTACCGTGACCCAAGACCTTGGCGGCATCACCACCATTGCCGTTGCTTCGGTCATTCTGACTGGCGTCGTGGGCATCACCACTATTACGTGGTTATTTAATAAATTAGATATTCAAGACGACAGGTTGTGGGGATTTTGCCTTGGCCTTACCGCGCATGCCATTGGCACGTCTAGAGCCTTTGAGCGCAGCGCCGTGGCAGGCGCATTTTCAAGTTTAGCGCTGTGTTTAACGGGTACGTTCACCGCGATCTTTGTGCCCTTTGCAGCACGCTGGTTTATGTAACGGTATTTTGCTTTTTTAAATATGCTCGATAGCCAGCGGCTAAGACCAAGCACGTAAACCCCGGCACCAATAAAGCTTGGAATCTAAACAGGGTAAATAGATACGTACCAAGGGTACCGCCAAGTACAAAACCAATAATAATATGCGTAAAAAGTGCAGCCTTTCTTTTATCAAAATTCTCACCTTTAAGCACAGAGCCCAGCATAATACCTAAGTCGGTAAAGATACCTGTCAAATGGGTTGTGCGTATTACTGCGCCGCTATAGGTCGTCGCCAAAGCATTCTGAATACCGCAGGCCACAGACGCTGCCAACTGCCCGGCAAAATAACCTTTTGATAATAAAAATAATGATACAAAAATGAATACAGCCTCAAAAAGCAGTGCAACATCATAGCGACGCCCCAGTTTTAATCGACCACCATGTAATAAAAAACCCGAGATTGACGCGCCTGCAAAAAACGCGATTAAAACAGCGCCAAGATGCAGACTTGCTTCGAATGAGTCACCAAGAAAACTGGTACCGAGTAGAGTAGCCGTACCAGAGAGATGCGATACCGACTGATGCTCAAAACCTAATAGCCCAATCGCGTTAATACAGCCAGCAACTAGTGCTAGAACAAATGCGCCGTATTCAATCCACTTGGGTAACTTAGATAGCAAAGTATATTCTCTTTACCAATGCTGCTAGCGGTAGTCATAGCTCATCGGTACCGACAGGGCGAAATGCGTTCGAGTTGGCCTAGTGTAACCTGTCTAAGGTTTTATTGATGTTTAGAGAAGCAGAAGGGTATCTGATGGAATTTCGATTCATACAATTTACGATCCGGCCAGTGACTAGTTTAATCACTGGCCGGATCGTAAATTTAGTTTAACGGTCTATTATTCAAGCCCGCCCATACACATGTATTTCACGACTTGGTATTCATCAATGCCGTAATGGGAACCTTCACGGCCAAAACCGGATTGCTTCACGCCACCAAAAGGCGCAACTTCATTTGAGATAAGACCGGTGTTTATGCCGACCATACCGTACTCCAATGCCTCAGCTACTTTCCACACGCGACCAATATCGCGACTATAGAAGTAGCTCGCCAATCCAAACTCGGTGTCGTTGGCAAGTTGAATGACTTCATCGTCGCTGTGAAAACGAAATATCGGCGCGACTGGCCCAAAGGTTTCTTCGTGGGCGATACACATATCTTGCGTCACATTCGCCAATACGGTTGGCTCGAAAAAATTGCCCCCTAATGTATGGCGCTTACCACCACTTAACACCACCGCACCTAGACCAAGGGCATTGCTAATATGCTGCTCTACTTTTAACACCGCGTCTTCATTAATAAGCGGTCCCTGTGACACGCCGTCATCAGTGCCATTGCCGACCTTTAATGCATCGACGGCCTTAGCTAGTTTTTCTGAAAAGCGGTCATACACGTTGTCATGAACATAAAGACGATTGGTACACACACAGGTTTGTCCGGTATTTCTAAACTTAGACGCCATCGCGCCATCAACAGCGGCGTCAATATCAGCATCCTCGAACACGATAAACGGTGCATTACCCCCCAACTCCAAAGACAATTTTTTTAGAGTTGGCGCGCACTGCTCCATTAATTTTCGGCCCACTTCGGTAGAACCAGTGAAGGATAATTTCCGCACTTTTGAATTAGATGTTAACTCAGCGCCAATCACCCGCGATTTACCGGTGAGCACGTTTAACACCCCAGCAGGTATCCCTGCCTCCTCTGCCAATACTGCTAACGCCAAGGCCGTGAACGGCGTTGCATCGGCAGGTT
Source organism: Zhongshania aliphaticivorans (assembly GCF_902705855.1). Lineage (GTDB taxonomy): Bacteria > Pseudomonadota > Gammaproteobacteria > Pseudomonadales > Spongiibacteraceae > Spongiibacter > Spongiibacter aliphaticivorans_B. Next base: position 23,414 of record NZ_CACSIJ010000014.1, read on the forward strand.
TAACCAGCATTGTGCAGCCCGCTGCCAGTGCCGGTGCGGCTTTTCTAGTGATCATCGCGGCGGGGAAATTCCACGGCGTAATGGCTGCGCACACCCCCACCGGCTCTTTAACCACTATTAGGCGTTTATCGTTGCTGGGACTTGGAATTACATCGCCGTAGGTGCGTTTAGCTTCTTCAGAAAACCACTCAATAAATGACGCCGCGTACTGCACTTCACCACGCGATTCAGCAAGAGGCTTACCCTGCTCGGCGGTCATAATCTGGGCAATATCTTCGGCGTTCTCTTGAATTAAATTAAACCATTTACGCAAATAGCTGCTGCGCTCTTTGGCAGGCAATTTTTTCCACGGCCCCCAAGCTAGCTCCGCAGACTCAATTGCCGTGCGTGTTTCGGTTTCACTTAAGCGCGGAATAGTGCCAAGCAGCTCGCCGTTAGCGGGATTATAAACCGCAGTCGTGTCGCCAGACACGGCGTCAAGCCATTGACCATTTACATAGGCTTGCTGCCGGAATAATTCAGGTTTATTAAGCGATAACATAATTTATATCCAAATAGAAAATGATGTCGTTTTAGATGCGCAAAAAAACATAAATATTATTTATCAAATCCCGTCAAATCGTAAGGCATTCATGATCGATTTAACTATCTCTTCTAACACTGACAATACAGTAGTAAAGGAGTTCTAAAATGGCCAAAACACCTTTGGCATTCGCCCCTGCTGAAGTAAAGACGCAACATCCATACCTACAGCTACGCCCGCGTGAACAAAGAATCCACCCCAGATTGATCGGGAGCGCAGCGCTAAAATGCCAAGGAATAAGCCAAATGAAATTGCCCCAAAGGCTTCAGGCCAAAGTTTAGGGAAGTGGATCATCAAATACGGCACACACATAATCCACACCGCATTGGCGCCCACCGCTGGCCGTAATGCCTGTAGAAAAAAACCGCGAAAGAAAAACTCTAAGCAAATAAATTGTGTTAAGTACAAGACTTCCCACGCGATAAAATCAAACCAGCTTCTACCCGCCTGTTTGTAAAAGGGGTAGTGCGCCAGAAATTCGCGATTAAAGGACGCAATAACAATAAACACCAAGATCGGCGATAACAGCAAGGCATATGCCCGCCAATGCTGAGAAGTGCTATTCCAGCGCCATCCAAAATTAATCAGCTTATCGCGAAATAAATATTTAATAAGCAATGCCGGAATGAATACGTAGCCGACCATATGCCACACGGTCCACCAGGCATAACTAGCAAGCTCTAAAAACCCTGTTTGTCGAAGCTGTAAATACAGATAGTTGGGCGATTTTTCTAATGTGCCGCTGAGTATTCGCAATGACTCTACAAACACACTGCCGTATTTAAGATAATGTATTAGCAACAAACACAGTGATACACAGGCCAGTACTGCAAACACACGTCTCAAGGCCTGTGGTCTATTCAAGGAATAGCTTGGCGATGACGCATCAATGTCATCTAATATCTGCATAATGCGCTTAGGGTGCAGCATGCGAACAAAATCAGAGCCACGCGATACTATCGTTCTTGTCATTAGATACTCTATGCAAATAATGTGTCTTGTCACGCTCCGGGATGCTAGCAGACTTGTATTACAAACGTCCCACAGTCAGCTGCCAGCCATTTGCTTAACAAAGACTGATATTTTTTATAATGCTATAGTTGGCCGTCCATAACCAGCCAAGATCGGCAACGAGACTCGATTCAGCGATGCCCATGCACCACAAATTACTACTGCCCCTGCGCACCCTACTCTACAGTAGCCTGAGTCTCATTCTATGCCTCTACTTAAGCTGGCATGTGCTATTGAGTGCCGATTTTTTCTATGGCTTTTGGCACGACAATATCGGTATTGCCGAGACCATCGCTGAGACCGGCCCCCAAAATCGCTATCGCAGCGGCTTTGAAGATACCGACCGTGCACAGCGAATTACCCTATTCCAAGAAATATGTCAGGCCATCACCCATCAGGGCGAGGGTTTACGGAATATCCGCTATTCCCCCAAACCCGATGTTCAAATTCCCTTGCTACATCATGCAGAAATTGTACACCTGCAAGACGTGGCGAACTTGATTACTCTTACGCAAAAACTAGAGTCCTATATGTTGCTAATGTGGTGCATGCTAATCGCTGTATATGCGCTTAGATCGTGGCCACTACCAAATTACAAACAAATACTCACTGTGAATTCGGTGCTAATCGTGGGTTTAATCGCCGCAGTATTAGCTGTGGGCTGGGTTGAGGTTTTTTACGCGGCGCACCGCTGGATCTTTCCGGATGATCACCAATGGTTCTTTTTCTATCAAGAATCACTGATGTCGACAATGATGCAAGCACCTGATCTGTTTTTATATATTGGTATCAGCATGGCAATACTGGCGCTGCTTGCGTTTGTATTACTGCATAGTGGGCTTGTTTTTATTCAAAACAATATTGGCCGTGAACTAAGCCACAATTAAACACCCAAAACTCTCAGCACAGATTCTTGCAGGGCGGCAATGCGCGCCTCATCAGACTCACCGGGTAATTTTTCTCCACCCTCATTCACTAAGTGATAGAACTCCGCATAACCCAACAACATCGCATTAATAGTAAAGACGGTATGAGCATCCGCTTCGTGGCCTAAAACCTCAGAGGCCAACTCCCGAATAAACCGCATAAAGTAGATATGCTGGCGACGACACAGGAACTGCCCTTGGGTAGAAGCGACTTGAGCAATATCGCGCTGAACCAATAATAATAAAGAACGCTCTTGGGTAAACAGATCGAAGAAACCCGCCACTAATTGCTTGAGGCGGTCGCGGGCGGACAATTCATCGGACAGGCGACCGCGAATGATATCGATGGCGTCTTCTATTCGATTCGCAAAGGCTTCGTTATACAGGGTTTGTTTATTAGAAAAATGGTAATAAATAATGGGTAAACTACAGCCACACGCTTTAGCTATTTCTCGGGTGCTCACACCGTCAAAGCCGTGCTCCGCAAATAAATTTGCGGCCGTGTTCAATACATGGTCAATATCAATAGCAGGGCCACGATGTGTGCCCTTGCCTGAGCCAAGCTCATCTTGTTTTGTCATGCTTAAACCAAATTGAGACAAATATTATTATTCACTGATAGTAGCGCTAAGCTAAACACTATAAACCACATTTTACGCTGGGACGAGAACCCAAAATGCGGGGCCGGTAATGCCCCACAATATGGAAGTTTCAGACTTTTTCTATGGCTTGATAGCCATCATGGCAAACACCGTTCACAAAAGTAGTCGGCATACGTTTGCCGCACTGGATATTTGCCGTTGATTCAAAATCACAGAAGCCACGCATATCGCCACAGCTAATTTCGCACAAGGTATCAACACAACATACACCGTGATGAGTGGAAATGAACGCTTTCTCTGCCGCACGGTGGCATTCAATATCAAAGACTTCACCAGTGGTGAGTTCAAAGCGAACACTACCGCCGCGATTGACCATACCGTCAACTTCAACATGAGTCAGAATATCCACACGCTTTGCGTAGGTTACCGTGTCGCCACGAACTACCCAGCCAAAGCTGGCGATATCCTCTTCTGACGAATACCATGATAGCGCCAAAAAGCTAAAATCTTCACCAAAAGTGCCAGCCACCCAGCGATGCGCTAATAATGACTCCCACTCACGGCGACCCCAACCGCGATCTCTAAAGCTCAGGCCTTTTACTTGGTAAGATTTACCACCGATGCTTAAGTCTCCGGTCACCAGACCAGGGATATCTGCGTGTACATTGGCAAATTCTTCCGACACCGTTGAATCCTTGGGATAACATTCAACCGATGCATGAAAGTCCGAATGCGACAGCCGGGCACTGACGTCGCCGTCTGCTATCGTCCACACATGCTGACCTTCCAAAAACTCGTAGCGACAGGTATCTCCCGCGCCAAAGCCACCATTATCTAAACGGTCGGCATCTCGCAGATCCAAATACTCATTTTTACGATAATTGCCGTCCGGAGAACACAAATGATTCCACAGTGCGATCTTCGGGCCGTCTTTAAAATTGGGCTCGTGACCTATACGATGAAAACCACCCACTTTGTTTTCGGCATCCCACCACACCAACACAACACTGTCCTGCCAATTATGCTCTGCGCCAGCGGGCTGCCAATTGTTTACCTTATCGTCTAGCAATGGCAGTTCGCGCCCGTCACTTACTTTCATCATATTCGTCTCCTAGTTATTCGTATCGAAATGGATTTAACCTTTTGCACTGTTTAGCGCTAGATTCATAAACGATGGCGTAAAGCCAAGCTCAACCATGCTGTAACGCAAGTCGCGATTTCGACCCTGTTGTAAATTTAATGTCGCCTTATTGCCAGCAAGGTTCGTTCGCAAGGCAGCGTAAACCATGCCGTAATTCATCATTGCTTCATCCGGCTCACGACCACCATGGGCAAGGTAGTGATTTAAGAATTTCTGCCAATCGATATGTTGAGAAATATGTGGGCGAATATAAGCGAGGTCTTGTTCCGCGGCGCCAAAGCCTGCGCACTCCCAATCTAATATCGCGGAAATGCGACCTTCACTTACCAACACGTTATGAATATTAAAGTCGCCATGCACTAATACCGGTGCACGCGTATCTTCAGGCAGGTTCGTCTCAAGCCAATTCATTAGCCAAATTAAATACGGCGACGGTAAATGCTCTTGCTCCTGAATATAGCCTGCCCATCCTGCAAGGTTTGCTCGGTAGCTGTCTGCAACTGTGCCCTGCAATATATTGGGTGCATCGTATTTTTCAGCGTAGTCGCTAAATGTGTTAAGTGGAACGCTGTGCAATTGTCCTAACATTTCTGCTAAATCAAGAAACACCTCCTCGGGCATTTCCTTATTCATACCGTGTAAAAACGCGCCCGGCACTTCGCCGGCACTTCGCTCCATAATGTAAAAATCGGCGTCAACATTTTGCCATTGGGCTGCATAAGCCAAGGGCTTGGGCGCGGGATAGTCATGCGGCAGCGCACATAGCAAAGCGTGCTCATTGTCGAGTAAGCAGCTGCCGTGCAACATGATCGGCATAGGATCAGATTTTCTTACTACTAACTCTCGGTTGCTACCGTCGGTGTTTTTATAGCTACACAAAAACGTTTGCTTACCAAAGCCACCCATTAAAGATTCAAACTTATCGAGCTTTACGGGTGCGCCAACATGCTCATCAAGACTGTTTATAAAATCTTGCAAGGCCGATTTTGTTAGCGGCTGGCGAGGATTTTCAAATTTCGGCCCATCTGCAACTTTCAATGCTGCAGTGTTGGTGTAATAACTTAACTCCCATTCAGCAACACGACGAAGTAGGTCTGCGGTTTTTTCTCCACGGTATTCCTCGCTTAAAGTTTTACTCGCCACCGATAACTGCGTAGTTAACTGCTGGTGCTCTATACTCAGGCTTTCAAAATGCTTTTCATGGGAAATGTCATTAAATATGGGCGCTGTATCGCCAATTACTGCATGCATGCCCTCAAGAATAGTACGCCCGTCATCAATAAAAATTCGCAATATATCCACTGCGCCAGATTCTCGTTTACGGAGCTNATTCAGCGTTGTCTTCATCATTTCTACCGCCGTCTTAGCGGCCGCAGAATTCACCTCTGGTGCGATCAGCTCATCAAGCGCTGTTATCACCAAAGATAAATAATTTTCATTACTATTAATTTTCATTTATAGGTTTCCAATTATAAGAATTAGTCTTAGTTAAATTTATAATCCAGACTAATACCCCATGTTCTAGTCATGCCCACATAGCGCGCAATCGTATCGGCGCCGGTTTCGAACATACCGCTGGTGTAGACTTCGTCGGTAATATTGCGCGCCCATATAGTCGCCTTCCAATCTCCGCCTACCGAACCGAGATGTACTCTGGCATTGGCAACGGTATAGGCATCGATCGTAAATAGCTCTTCACCGGTAATTACCGCATTGGTTTCGCTGCTATAGCTAATATCTCCACCAACACCGATATCTAATGAATTAGTTAGCGGCCAGGTATAATCAGCAATTAACGTCACTTCAATTTCAGGTGCAAAATTAAAATTATTTCCGGCTAGGTCGACTTCATTTCCTTCACGATCTAACGTGCTGCCTTTTTTAACTTCGGTTTGTAAAAAATTAGATGCTAAAGAAATGAATAAGCCGTCAATGGGATTCGTTTGAGCTTCAAACTCAACGCCATAGACTTCGGACTCTGGCACGTTCTCTAAAATTGGTAGAGGGCCAAATACTGGGTCATATGTGCGCCCCAGTAATTGCTTATCTTTATAGTCGTAGTAATACGCGGCAACATTTACATTTAATGCGCGATCGTAAAAGCCAAACTTAGCGCCCACTTCAAAGGCATCTAAACGCTCCTGTGTTGCGGGCGAATATTGACGTTGATCTGACGAGGCAAGTACCGGAAAACTTCCAGATTTAAAACCTCGACTATACGATGCGTAAAGTAAATCTGTATCCGTCATCTGCCAATCTGCCGCTAAACGCCACGACACATTATCTTCTTCAAGCACGCCCTCAAATAAACCGGCATTCCTTACCGCTGGGCCGCCCGGGATAGGCGACGGCTCATCACCTAAAATTAAACAGTCTCCCGCGCTAACACCGCCACTTCCGCCAGACGCCAAGCTCAACGCATTGATCAAACTGCCGTAGCCAATACCTGCAGAGTTTTCTGGGCTATCTATTGTGCAGCCGGCAAAGTCACGTTTCTCATTGGTATAACGCAGGCCCGTGGTCAGTTTTACGCTATCGCTAAGCTGCCAGTTGGCATTCATGAATATTGCCTGAGTATCGGCAACTTGCTCGCCATAGGTATCTACTCGGTTGCCAACAATAGGGCCAAGCAAATTAAGATTTAATGGATCAGGTGGTAAAAAAGATGAACTCGCTTCGTCAATATAGACCGACTGATATTCGTAGACATCGTCGTGGCTATAGAACGCGCCGACTAACCAGTCCATATTGTCACCCCAAATACCATCCAAGCGTGTCTCTAAAGACCATGCACTCGTATCTACGGTAATTTCTCGCTCGGCGTTATTCACCGACAAACCACTTTGGGGAATAAGCGAGTGATCGTTTTCAAAATCAGAATATGAGGCAAGTACCGTCAGTGTATTCGTGTCAGTTATGGCCCATTCATTGCGAAGAGACGCCATCATAAAGGTCTCATTAATTTGCCACGGCAAATCTGACCAATCCGCAACGCGATTGTCCTCCGTGTCGCGATCTACAATGGGATGGTTTCTAACACTATCGGGCAAACCTAATTCGGAGGGAGCGCCGGCCGCAGCCAAAATTTGTCCTGTGATCGCGTTCTGTAATCGTAAGGCAATTGCTTGTGGTGCTTGTGGCTCTCCCCTATCCGTCCAACCAGCTAAAGAAAATGTGGTTTCCATATCATCGGCTGATTGCCATACCAAGGTGGCGCGGCCTGAAAATTTATCAACTTCACCCAAGCTATCACCAGGACGAGTTAAACTTTGCTGCCAGCCATCACCGGAATAAATCTGGCGCAACGCAATCCGCCCACCAACCGTGTCACTCATTGGGCCACTAACATAACCCTGCACATCGTAGGTGTTAAAGCGGCTATAGTCTGCCGTCACACCCGCTTCAAATTCTTCGCCAGGTTTTGCGGAAATATAATTAACAACGCCGCCGGTGGTATTGCGACCATAGAGCGTACCCTGCGGCCCCTTTAATACTTCTATTCGCTCTAGATCAAGATTCGTGCCCTTAGAGAATACGGGGAACGCGAGGCTTTGTTCATCAATGTAAACACCAACCGTAGCGCTGGCGGTTTGGCTCGCCTCGTTAAAACCAACACCCCGCAATGAGTAAATAGGAACCGAATAGCCACTGTCTGAATAGCTAAAGCCCGGCACTAAATTACCTAAATCGCGGGTATCGGTTAAACCTAAATCTTTAATGGTGTCACCTGAAAAAGCGCTAATTGATATAGGTACTTCATAAATGGATTCAGATCGCTTTTGGGCTTTTACGAGAACTTCTTCTATGACGACGCCACGCGATCTACGGGCTGTCTCCGTAGAAGGCTCAACATCCTGAGCTCGTACTGTAGAACCGGCAGCAATTGCCGCGGCAAGAATTGCGATTTTTTTAGACGTCATAACGTATCTCGTTTCCTGTTGTTATTTTTACGACTCAAGTGAGCGTATTTTTTAACAGGCTATAGCATCCGTAATAACGGTTTTGAACGCTTGTTCAGGAAATACTGCAAATGCTAATCTTTGTGTCATTCACACAAAATTTCTAAGTAAATGCTCTTATATAAAGTCTGAAATATTCTATTTTTACAAAATTCTCTGAGCTTTTATCTCGCTGTTTTTACCGATACACATGAGCTGGCATGTTAATCATTCAGAAATACAGAGCTGGGATTTAACCTAGCTGTTAGTTCACTTAGAAAATCACCTCGGCGCTCAAGCCCTCCAACGATGTCCGAAATTCTACAGTTAGTGTCCGTCGCCCACATAGAACTCGGCGCATTTCTCCGTATGATTGCTACACTAAATCCACTTAGCGCCTACAAAAATAACAGGATCACAATATGGCAAATTCAAATGACGCTAGCGACGTAAGCTATACAAACACTCAAATCCTTATTGTCGGTACTGGCTTCGCTGGCCTGGGTATGGCAATCCGCTTGAAGGAAATGGGAATAAACGACTTCATCATCATTGAGCGTGCTAAAGATGTCGGCGGTACATGGCGGGACAACCGCTACCCCGGCGCGGCCTGTGACGTGCCATCACATTTGTACTCCTTTTCTTTTGAGCCCAATGCAGATTGGTCGCGGGTATATCCAACCCAGCCAGAGCTAGAAACCTATTTACAGAACGTTGCCAACAAATGGCAGCTGCGCCCGCACATTCGCTTTGATCACACCCTAAACCAAGCGCGCTATGACGAAAAAAATAGTCAGTGGTTAGTAAATACCAGCGGTGGCAATTTCAAAGCCCGCTTTGTCATTAGCGGCAATGGCGGCTTGGCCGAGCCAAAGCTTCCAGACATTCCCGGCGTAGAAAGCTTTGCTGGTCATCATTTTCATTCTGCAAACTGGGATCACAGCTACACTTTGCCTGGTAAACGCGTGGCGGTGATTGGCACTGGCGCATCGGCTATTCAGTTTGTGCCAGAAATTGCTGGCGTGCCTGCCAAACTCTCGATTTTTCAACGTACGCCAAACTGGATCATTCCCAGGGGCGATCGTCCTTATAGCCGTATTGAAAAATGGATTTTCAAACACATTCCCATCACCCGTAAAATTCTGCGCGCTAAAATCTATTGTCAAAATGAAAGCCGCGTACTCGGTATGGTCTTGCATCCTTCTATTATGGGCTTGTTCCGCCGCTCAGCGATGAAGCACATTCAACGGCAGGTATCTAACCCAGCATTGCGACCAAAACTTACACCCAGTTTTCCTATCGGTTGCAAACGTATTCTTGTTTCTAATGATTGGTATCCCGCACTTCAAAAACCCAATGTCGAAGTTGTCACCAACGGCATTAAAGAAATACGTGAACACAGCATTGTCACCAATGACAATGTTGAACACGAGGTAGATTGTATTATTTTCGGCACCGGATTCTATGCTACCGACAATCCCATCGCCGGCATGATTTATGGTCGAGACGGTCGTCAATTATCGCAGGTTTGGAAAGACGGCGAAGAAGCGTACTTAGGTGCAAGCGTACATGGTTTCCCGAACTTCTTTTTTATCGTTGGCCCCAATGTCACCCTCGGCCATAGTTCGATGGTGTATATGATCGAAACCCAGGTTCAGGCGATTAGCCGCATCCTCTTAGCAACTGATGAAAATAATGCCGCCACGGTTGAAGTGAAATTAGACGTACAACAAAGCTACAATGAAAAATTGCAAAAACTCTTAGGTGGCTCTATTTGGGCGACCGGCTGCGATAGTTGGTATAAGCACCGAACTGGAAAAATAACCCAACTCTGGCCGGGGTTTACCTTTACCTTCCGCCGCTGGAATCGCGATTTTAAACATTCAGATTATCTTTTTAATTCTGTAGAAAAATAATAATTGGGCTCAGTGCTATGACAGATACATACGACTTCGACGTGATTATTATTGGCTCCGGTTTTGGCGGTAGCGTTTCTGCTTTAAGGCTGAGTGAAAAGGGCTACTCCGTGGGGGTAATGGAAATGGGGCGGCGCTGGAGCCCTGAGAATATGCCGTCTAGCAACTGGAAGGTGTGGGATTTTTTATGGCGCCCCCTTCTTGGTTTACGCGGTTTTTTTAGTTTGCGGTTTTTTCGTCACGTTATGGTTTTACATGGCAACGCCGTTGGCGGCGGATCGGTAACCTACGCCAATACTTTATTGGTTCCGCCCAACTCGGTATGGGCAGACGGTAGCTGGGTCGGCTTAGATGATTGGGAATCGGTTATGCCCAGCCACTACGCCACCGCAAAGCAGATGCTCGGTGTAAATAAAAACCAGCGCCTTGCGGCTGCCGACCGCGCCTTAGAAAAAATGGCCATCGCACAGGGCAGACACGACACTTTTTACACCACCGACGTCGGTGTTTTCTTTGGCGATAAGGACGATACCTCTGGCGGCAAACGCTACCCCGATCCCTATTTTAACGGCGAAGGCCCAGACCGTCATAGCTGCATTGGCTGCGGTAGCTGTATGACGGGCTGTATTTACAACGCTAAAAATTCCTTAGATAAAAATTATCTTTATTTAGCGGAGAAAAAAGGCGCGCAGGTTTTTGAACAAACTCGTGTCGATGATGTGCGGCCATTAGAGAATAGTGATGGTGATAAGGGCTACGAAATTTTTACCAGCCACGGCACCTCATTATTTCGTAAAAACAAACGGCGCTTCACCGCAAAGAAAATAATATTTTCGGCTAGCTCATTAGGCAGCCAAGAATTGCTGTTTAAGCTGAAACAGTCCGGCTCCATGCCTAATATTTCCGATGAACTTGGTAAACGAGTTAGAACCAACGCCGAATCCTTGCTCGCACTGCGCTTTCCCGGCGGTGAAGATATGTCTAAGGGTGTGGCCATCGGCTCAGGGTTTTATCTAGATGATTACACCCATATCGAAGCCACCCGCTACGGCAAAGGTCACGATTTACTCAGCTTATTATTTACCCCCTTAACTGGTGGTAAACCCGGTCTAATACGACCCTTTTTGTGGCTGGCAACCTTGCTCTTATCTTTAATACGGCATCCCGTGAAAACACTGCGGGCCTGTAATCCCTTCGGCTTTGCTAAAGAAACAATTATCTTTCTATGTATGCAAACCATAGAGGGACATTTGAATATGCGTTATCGCCGCCCCTGGTATTTTCCTTTTATTAAGGTGCTGCAAACTGAGGGTGAGCCGATTCCGTCGTTCATCCCCGCCGCGAATAAATTTGTCGCAGATAGCGCCGCACAAATGAACGGTATGGGTGCCAGCATGGTGTCGGAGTTATTTTTTAATATTCCCACCATCGCCCACTGTATGGGTGGCTGTGGCATGGGGGAGTCGCCGAAAAGCGGTGTGATCGATAGCCAGAACAGGCTGTTTGGCTATAAAAATGCCTACGTCTGTGATGGTTCAATGTTGGGCGCCAATCTGGGTGTAAATCCCAGTCTAACCATCACCGCACTATCTGAACGGGCAATGAGTTTTATACCGCCGAAAGACACTATCGCCAGTGCTTAAACACTAAGACTGCGGCCCTGCTTGCGCAATACGCCCGGTGTTTTCCCGCTCATACGCTTAAAGGCCTGTGAGAAACTGGAAGCATCGGCGTAGCAAAGTCGTTCGGCTATTTGCTCAACGCTAAGCCGCGTACCGGTTAGCATTTCTTCAGCGAGGGTCATACGAATCTCGTCCACCAATTGTCGAAACGAGGTGCTTTCAGCTTCGAGTTTTCGGCGTAAAGTACGCGAGGTCATACACAGCGATTCGGCGACCAACTCCATGTCCATCGTCATTGGTCGTTGGCGCAATAAACTGTCACGCACCTTTCCCGATATGCCCTTTCTGGCGATGCGCTTAGCGACCAACTCCGAGCATTGTTTGTCTAATAAACTCGCGGTTGCCACATTGCCAACAGCGCGAGGTTCATCCATTAATCGACGTGGGAATATCAACTCATTACGCGGAGCTGAAAACTCGACCCGGCCGCGAAAGCATTTTTCGTAAAGATCGGCATGGGGTGGCCGTGCGTGCTGGAATGTCACCCATTCCGGCCCCAGTTGCGGTCCCGCCAACTCACGGAGAATAAGCATGGCGGCATGAATTTCTCGCTCTATTGAAAACAGCGCGACATCTGCTGGTACGTCCGAATTGTCGAACACCAAACTCGCGTAATCGCCCTGTTCTTTGACGGTAAAGCCAGAAAAGACAAAGGTAAGTTCTTGATACGTTTGCGACAGTTCCACCGCCTTGCGTGCAGTCGGGCTGCTAGCCAAGGCAAAACCCCAAATGCCGTAGGCCGATAAGTGGTAACGCTCGCCAGCGTATAAACCTAAACCGCCCATATCGGGTAGCTCGCGGAGTAAATTACGAACTACGGTCATCTCGGTGCTGGCTTCGACCTCAGTTTCCGGGTTATCTAAACTCTGCTGATCTAATCCGGTATTTTGAAGTAATGCTAATTGCTTTACGCCGTTTTCGACACCTAAGGCCACCAGAATTTGAACACTGGTGATGCTTCGACAAAAATCCCAACTTTTCATTATTATTCCTACTTATTTGCAACATCGTGCAATCAAATGTCGGTTTCATAAGCCGAATTCAAACTGCATTTGCAGCCCGCGTAAAGCGATAAAATTGTCCGTAAGCCGCCAGAAATGTCCGAATTTCAACATAGCTTATCAAGTAGACTGTGACTCGTATAATACTTTTAACGTTCGGCGTCACACTTTTCGCCGCTATGTCCTATGATCAAAGCTTAATAATAAATACATCGTCCTGCGAACTTGCTTTATACGCTCCGATCAGTAAGCGGATTACGGCAAGGTCGTCGAATCGATGATTAGAGGAGTTACCCGTGGCCGTTTCAAAATTCACCCGTCAATTGTTTCTCAATACCAGCCTTAGCAGCGTGGCGCTATTTACAGCCGCGCACGCCGCTGCCGCGCCAGCGCTAGAAGAGGTGCTGGTCACTGCGCAAAAGCGTAGTGAAAGCGCCCAAGACATTCCCATTGCCGTCACCGGCGTTACTGCCGATATGCTCGACAAACTCGGCTTTGAAAACGCCAACGACGTGTCTGCCCAAGTACCTAATATGCAGGTTAGTGGCCCCTATGGCGATGTGCAGCCCATTTTCTCGATTCGCGGCGTCAGCATGTCTGACTACAGCTCGAACCAAGCCAGCCCGATTGGGGTCTACGTAGATGAAGCCTATTTAGGTCCGGTATACAGCCACGGTGCCAACTTTTTTGACATCGAACGGCTAGAAGTATTACGCGGCCCGCAGGGTACGCTATACGGTAAAAACACCACCGGCGGCGCGATCAATATCATTACCCGCACCCCAAATTTTGACGGTGAGAATAGCAGCTACGTTAAAGGTGGTTTCGGCAGTTATAACGCCACATCGCTAGAAGCGGGCACTGAAGGCGAATTAATCCCCGGCGTTTTGGCCGCGCGAATTGCCGGTAGCTTGAAACGCGATGACGGCTATGTAGAAGTTGTTGGCCAAGATGCCAACGCGGCTCAAACTGATTTTTAAGGCGCTCGCCTCAGCCTAAATTGGATTATTAACGACAAGCTCGATGCGGTTTTAAAAATTACTACCTCAGGCAATGATTCGCTAAGCACGCCACCCCGTAACGAGGCGCGCACTGATTTGCGCGGTACCGGCCTAGAGGGGGACTCCAACGGTTATATCGACTACACCGGCTATTCACGTGGCAGCCGCAACCTCGACTTCCACGAAACCGAATCTAATGCCATCGGCGCGTTAATCACCAATACCGACCTTGCCGTTCTTACCATGAACTACAACGCCGATAACTACACCCTCACCTCGGTCAGCTCCTATATGGACGCCGACTACTACCAAATGGCCGACACCGACGGCAGCCCCAACGGTCTGCTGGAAATTAAATGGTCGTCAGATTCGGTAAGCTTTAGCCAAGATCTACGCTTCACCTCTAATTTCGATGGCATGTTCAATATTATTGCTGGCGCATATTACGGCAGCGAAGATTTATACATGCAGAATATCTACGATATATTCGACCAAATTCCTGACGTTCGCGTCGGCGTCGCCAAACCTGACAATATTCCTATTTTCCCCTACCTAATCGACTTCGGCATGATCGACCAACGGCTGGAAACTAAGAAAACCAGCGCTGCCATCTACACCCAAATGCGCTTCGATTTCAGCTCTGATTTCGGTATGGATGTTGGTCTGCGTTATACCCGCGACGAAAGCAAACTCAGCTATTTGAATATCTCGCGGCTTAGTAATTCGGGTCTGCCACTCGGCAGCTACGTTCCCGGTAATACCACTGGTGTAGACAATGCATGGATAACACTGCCATTAACCGTGTTTGATTTACAGAATCTGATTTCAAACCCAACAGCCCTATTAGACTATGCCAAAGCGGGTTTTACCCATGGCGCCTACACGCTAGATTCCGCGCCAAAACTCAGTGCACCAGAGCAGGAATTCACCGGCAAAATTGGTCTTGATTATCGTTTTAACGACGACTTCATGGTTTACGGTAGCGTCAGCCGCGGCTACCGCGCAGGCAGCTATAACGGCGGTGTGTACTATCAACCAAGACCACTGGAAACTGCCTACGCCTCACCGGAGTTTATCAACGCGTATGAGGTAGGTATTAAAGCCGATATGGCCGAAGGCAGCGTGCGCCTAAACGCCGCGGCATTCCTATACGACTACACCAACCAGCAGTTTATTAACGTGGTCGGTATTTCTAACTTCTTAGAAAACGCCGGTGGATCACAAATTATGGGGGCAGAAGCCGAGCTGTGGGCGCGGCTCACCGAGCGTCTAACCCTGCAAGCTGCAGTCGGTATTCTCGAAACCGAGTACACCGACCTATCGCTCGCCAATACCGAAACCATCGCCAACCAAGACGACCGCGTCGACCTCTCTGGCAATGAGCTAATCTCGGCACCCAAACTGAATGTGAGCTTTTCTGCCGACTACGACTTGATCGTAACTGAATACGGATATTTAAGCGTAAACGCCAACGCCAACTTTCAAGACGACCAATGGTTTAGCGCCTACAACGATCAGTACGGTTACGAAAACATTCGCCAAGACGCCTACTGGCTCTACAACGGCCGCCTAAGCTGGTACGCCAACGATGGCAGCTACAGTATTTCGATCTGGGGTAAAAATCTGTTAGAAGAAGAATACGACAGCTACGCCATTAACCTACAAGCAGGCTTTGGCTTCGACCAATACCTTGCGGGTCAACCACGCACCTACGGCGCAGAAATTCAGTTTAAATTCTAAGCGCCTCGCCCGTTTATCGATGTTGATTATCGATAAACGGGCACTAAACCTTTATTTCACTCACGTCCTACACTCAGCGTCATCAACTTGATGCATTTCTACGTAATAGCACTATCTGGCGTTTATTCATTCCCATTTAGAGGTATTACGTGCTGCACAAACTATCCAAATTCGGCCTACCGGTTTGGTTTCTCACCAGCTTCTCGTTGTGGATCTGGTTACCTACCAATAGCCTACTCGCCATTACACCTAGTGTTTGCGCGGTGTTACTCAGCACTTTAGGTGGCGTGTTAGGATTAGCCTTGTATCAAGTTTACCTGGCCCAATTTCACCACCATAAAGGCTTTTATACCGCTTTATGTTCAGCGTTATTAGCACCACCGGTGGCCATTATTTTTTCTTATAAATTAAGCGCATTATTGGCGGCATATCCGCTTAGAGAACTCGCGGCACTGGTATGGTTTCTGAGTTCGATGGGGGCCGTTCTAACAGTTATTGTTTGCCGCCTATTAAGCGAAGTGATTGTGCACCGACCGCACACGGCGGTCGACCACAATATTAGCGAACACGGCATTTATAAGACTCACGCAAATTCGAAATTTAATACTATCGTGAAAATAAAAACATAAATACCAAGCACTACTTTAAACTGAGCCAGTATCTACTGGCTACTTATCTTGGTCTTGGTCTGACTCTGCATCTCGTTCCGCTTGCTGCCGAAGATAACCGCCCGCATCCTCTTCCATTTTTGACAAGGCTTCCGGAGACTGGCGAGTAGCAATCGCTCGCGACTGTTTATTAATTTCATGAATCTGCGAGGCGTTGCGTAAATCTCGCTGACTGGTAATCGCAGCAATCGATTCTCTATCCTTCAAGAAGTTAATAACATCGCCGCGAATACTGTTTAGTTCATCGTCATTTTTATGCATTTCTAAAATGAATCGAGGGTGTTCTAAATTTTGAATACCGGTGGCGGCGAAGGTGCTAGACACCGCTCGGCAAACAATAATCCACGGTGTGATGCTCGATCTAACTAAGGTATTCTCTGAACGAGTGGAGTCGTGAATACTGGCGCCAGTAGAAATTTTAGACTCGGTAAATGTTCCCTCTACTTTCAAATAAATTAGATTGCTTTCAAATAGCATTTCAGCGAAAAATAAGTGTGCAGAGTTTTCAAGTATTTTTGCAAAAGCGCGAATCAGCACACCCACTAAAAACAAATGAATAATCGCGCTGATATGACTAGACACCTCAGCTCCCTGCGACGCGCTTAATTGAGTAAGGCCACCCAGGGTTTTTATGAAGGTATAGGCATCGGCCACGCTAAATGCTAGGGCCAGAGTAAGAATTGAGCCAATAACAAACAACACATTTGCCGACACTAAACTAATAAGCCGTGCGCGTTCAAATATAAAACCTAAATCCATCGTCTTAAATTTTGGCTGGATTTCTTGAATCATTTCACCAAAGAAATTACCTTTCCCCTCAACCTGCTCATTCAAGCTAGGCTCTAACTCCTGATAAACACGGTTAGGCACTTCCTTATAGCGCCGGTTGGCCATAACCAAATTATCTAAATTAATAAAAATCTCATTTGGGTGCACCGACTCCTGCCAGTTTTCCCGTAATTCCGAAACCTCTACTTTTGGGTCTGCATAGTTAAGGCGTTTGTTTAACATAATCGCTACCACAAACGTCGACGCACCCGCGCCAAGCAACACACCCAGTAAGTATAAAATAGTATATGGCCGCGGAAGATAAGCCAGATATGTATCTATTTCTGCTAGCGTCAAATCACTAACGCTTAATACAAATTTCAAGCTCAACCCAATAACAACCGGCATAAGAATCGCGACGGCAACCACCTTCACCAAGGTCATACTGCCCATCGTCGGAATCGTCGTATCGGCCATACGACCAATCGCACGCCCCGCTGACCGCCACACCAGTAGGAGGTAAACGGTAAATACCACTGAATACGCAGGGAAAACAAATTCACCCACCTCACCAGCAAATCCTGCCAGTGATACAAACGCAACAAAGGCATAGGCAATCAGCGCAACCAAGGTTTGCGCCCACGCACCACATAAACGCTGAGCCATATTCCTCACCGGATAAGGCATGTAGGTTAAGCGTCTAAAAACACTGTGTACAAAGCGCGCAAGAAAGCCAACTGGTTCAACAAACGTTGAGTTTTTGCGCCCCACCAGCATTTCTGTCAGACGCTGCTTGGTATAGGCAACGTAAGACGCCTCTTCCTGAGCGGTGCTGGTTTCAGAACGGCTGTAATTATGCGCCAACGAAGTCGGATGATTACGACCAACAAAAAAGCGCATCATGGCGATAATGCCCCTAGATGCGGTAGTGATACCGTTAGCTAATAGGCCCAGTCCAAACACCACAATAATCCAACCGGCTACCGCCTGATCCTTCACTGTTGCAGCAGCTTCAATCAAAAGATAGATACCCAACAAAGTCACAATCACACCGCGAACAGCAGTTACTGCGCCTTCCGTTTTAAATGGGTTTCTAAGCCCTAAATCAATGGAGCCATAATCAAATGCCATTGGTAGCTTCCTTCTATGTATCAGATGGCGTAAATCGTCTTGCCCAATCCACGCGGGCAAACTATGCGCTTTGCTTTAAAAAACTATTATAAAAAAGGATGGGATAAGACCTTACGGCGTTTCAAAAAAGCTACGCGTAAAGATAGCTTATTAGAAAAATATTTATCACCACATCCCTATGTAGCCGAAAACGCCGCAGACCCTAGAGTGCAGAGGCAAAAATCAATATTACCGCTATAAACTCACTTTACAGCTATTCCGGCAGCTTAATATTTCTTACGTCGAATACCTGAGCATAATGGCTAAGCCCCCAAAAATACACTGAATTTAGCCTTCTCGCTAATCAAACCTACGACAAAACTAGGCTAGCATTAAAACCGCAATACACAGTGCCAAACCGAAAATATAGGTGCCACCCGCGCCGATTTGACGCAATGGGTTAGGCCGCGCCATGGTTCTTGGGAAAATCAAACCCGCCACCAGAACAAAGCGACTCACCGTGGCGAGAATAATTGACCACAGCACCCAGCTCGCCATTTGCGACTGACTGAGAATATACATAAGCACCATCAATACTGGCGCAAACTCGATAGTATTAGCATGAGCGCGAATGTATTTATGGAGGGTATCCTTAGGATCGCTAGGGCAGCCCGAACCCAACTTCTGTTTGATTCTGTTCACGCTGACGGCAATCCCCAAAGCAATACATAAGGAGCCCAATAAACCGATACACAGCAATGCAATATTCATATTATTCTCCGAAGTAATTTATTTAGCCAAAGTCACTAATTACAAGATCTATCAAACCGCCATAAACAAGGCCAATACCAAGTAATAGCCCACGCTGCTTATCAGCACAATACCAAACACGTTTACCAAAAATCCCGCCTGCATCATGTCTTTAATCCGCAGCTCACCACTGCCAAACACCACCGCATTAGGTGGCGTTGCCACCGGCATCATAAAAGCGCACGAAGCAGCAATGGCGGCAGGAATAACAAACAACATAGGTGACACCGACTGCGCCACCGCTAACGCGCCAAGCAGGGGTAAGAAGGTCGCAGTTGTTGCGGTGTTACTGGTGATCTCGGTTAAGAAAATAATCACTGTCACAATCACAGGCACCATCGCATATAGGGGCCACGCATTTAGCATCGAGAAATTCTGCGCCAGCCACTCCGCCAAGCCTGAGCTTTTAATCATGGTCGCCAAGGCCAAGCCACCACCGAATAACAACAACACGCCCCAAGGTAACTTCTCAGCGCTTTGCCAATCCAATAAGGCTTTCGAATCGCTCCCGCCAGAACGCACCGAAAACAATAGCAGCCCCGCCGTCATCGCAATGACGGTATCAGTAACACCCGGTAAGTAATCGTTTAACAAGGGTCGAAATATCCACACCGCCGCTGTCGCGACAAAGATCAATAACACCCGCGCCTCTCCGCCACTGAGCGGCCCCAACTTTCGTAATTCAGCGTGGAGTAAATCGCGACTACCCGATGTTTCTAGACCCACAAAGCCCTTGCGACACAGCCACCACCACGTAAACAACAACATGCCTAGCGCTACCGGCAGGCCAATCATCATCCACTGACCAAAGCCAACGCTAATACCGTGACTCTCTTTTAAATAAGCCGCCAACATCGCATTGGGCGGCGTACCGATCAGAGTCGCAATACCACCGATACTCGCGCTGTAGGCAATCGCCAACAACAGCGCGACGGCAAAACGGCGACGCTCACCATCATTACCATCAGGTAAAAAGCTAATCACCGACACGCCAATCGGCAGCATCATAATACTGGTCGCGGTATTGCTCACCCACATGCTTAAAAATGCCGTGGCAATCATAAAGCCCGCAATCTGCCGATTAGGCTGCTGCCCCACCGCCAGCAAAATATTCAAAGCAATACGACGATGCAAAGCCCAACGCTGCATCGCCAAACCTAATAGAAAGCCACCCAAAAACAAAAAGATAATACTGTTAGCATAAGCACCGGCTAAATCCCCCACCTCGGCAATACCCAAAACCGGCACCAAAATTAAAGGCAGCAATGCCGTCGCTGGAATAGGCACCGCCTCCGTCGCCCACCAAATAGCCATCCATAAGGCTGCACCTAGAGCTAACCATGCTTCAGCGTTCATGCCGGTGGGCGCGGGGATCAATAGAGTTAAGGCCAGCATGGCGGGGCCGATAATTAGAGCTAGCAGCGAAGGCTTAACGATGTTTTCTGGCGCAGTACTCATGTCAGCTCACAAATATTTGGGGTCAGTGTAAAAACTCTTGATTCTAGGCCATTTAAGATTCTAACCCATGCTGGAACTTGATGTGTTTTCTGACGCAATGGATAGGAGTTTTTACACTGACCCCAAATATCGTAAGTTTCGCTCTACGAATACACTCACACACACCGAACAGCATCACCTTTTTTACAACATCTCCCCAAAAAGTGCCATCATTACGCCTACAGCTGAGGCAGAGTTACAAATACGGCACTACACGACATTATGTTATCGACACTAATTTAGTATTACGGCGTAATCCCTATGAAAAATAACTACGCCTGTATTGGCTTGTTCAATCCTAAATCTCCTGAGAATATCGGCTCGGTAATGCGCGCCGCTGGCTGCTATGGCGTTAACTCTGTGTTCTATACGGGCACGCGTTACGACTTAGCGAAGCCCTTTTATACCGACACTCAAAAGGCGCTTGAAACGCTGCCACTCATTGGTGTTAAAGAATTGAGAGATGTTATTCCCTTAGGCTGTGTGCCCGTGGCGGTTGAGTTGATTGATGGCGCCAAGCCATTGACGACGTATAAGCACCCCGCCCGCGCTTTTTACATTTTTGGTCCAGAAGATGGCACCCTGAAAAAAGAGATTACCGACTTTTGCGACGATATTGTCTACATTCCCACCGAGGGCTGTATGAACTTAGCCGCCACGGTGAACGTGGTGCTCTATGATCGCCTCGCCAAAGGCGACAATTTTTCTCACCATCAAGATGCCTTAAGAACGAAACCAAAATAAGCTTAAGTTGCTGTTACTCGGTCGTCGTTTATATTTGTTTCATTCGCCAATAGCTCATCGCAATTCTCAATCAAACTCAACACCAAATATCCACGCGACCAAGAGTTTTCTGAGTTGAAATTTTTTACCTGCCCTTGCATGAGTCTTTATGTTTCACTGGCCACCACTAAGGGGCTTAAGCATGGATTTACTGGTCGAATATCCGTTTTTGTTAGTACCACTCATCTTTTTTGCTCGGGTTGCCGACGTATCACTTGGCACATTTCGCACTATTGTGGTTTTTCGGGGCAATAAACTTTTAGCCTCGATTATCGGCTTTTTTGAAATCATGATTTGGTTGGTCGCTGCGGGGCAGGTTTTAACAAATCTTGATCACTGGTATTTAGCAGTCGCCTATGCCGGTGGTTTTGCGGTGGGGAATTATGTGGGTATTTCAATTGAAGGCCATTTTGCTATTGGCAAGGAGCTTATCCGTTGCATTTCGTTTAACCGTGATGTGCTTGCCGACAAATTGCGCGAGCAGGGTTTTAAGGTGGTGTCATTCGACGGAGATATGGGCGAAGCCAATCCGGTTGAATTGCTACTTATTATTGAAAAAAGACGCAACACGGCGGCGCTTATTCAACAGATTAAAGAGCTAGACCCCAGTGCGGTCTATTCTGTATCTGATATTAAAAGCGTTTATGACGGCCCCGATCTTTTACCCCGCCGTCGGTTTTACAGTAGCTTACTAATGCAAAAACGCAGCTGAACAGAATTCGGACTGGCCTTTAAATTATGCTAGTTTAGCGAATTCTCAATTTAAAGCTTGGGCCAGCAGCCCTTTAGGACACCTCGCATGCCCCCATTATTTGAAGAAATTGATAGCCAAACCTCTGCATTAGGTGAGATCTCATTACGCAGACGGCGTATGCCCGCCTTTGGCGACCGAGACATTTATGAAGTTAAGTTGGGCGACGAATTTTTAATGTCGAGCATGTTTGTTGATGCCGAAGAAGCTTTATCGACCCTTGGCTTAGCGGCAACACAGGGCGATAAGCTGAGTGTGGTTGTGGGTGGTTTAGGCCTAGGTTACACCGCTGTGACCGCCTTAAAAGACGAGCGAATTAGTGAGCTATTGGTAGTTGATGCCTTAGATACTGTAATAGGCTGGCACAAAGACGAGCTGGTTCCACTGGGGAGAATACTCAATGCTGATGCGAGAAATCGCTATATATTAGGTAGCTTTTTTGACCTAGCCACCGATCCTAGCACGGGCTTTGATCCCGACAGTGCGGCCAAGAAATTTGATGCCATTCTTTTAGATATAGACCACTCCCCCACCGAATTTTTAAACGCCGCCAATGCCAGTTTTTATACCACTGAAAATCTCACACTTATGGCAGAGCAATTAAAGTCCAAGGGTGTGTTTGCGATGTGGTCGCAAAACCTGCCGGAAGCCAATTTCGAAACGTTATTAAAAACGGTATTTACTAGCGTTACCTCCCATGTCGTGTCTTTTTATAATCCGTTTCAAAATGGCGAATCGACCAACTCTGTTTATGTGTGCATAAAAACTTAAAAAAGATTTACGTTAATTTTGACTAAAACTCAGTGCAACGAATACGCAATAATTCCGTCAGAACAATCTGTAAAATATCTCTTTTAAAAAGGGATTAACAGAATTCACGGTGAGACAGATAATGGCCAGAAAAAAAGGACTAGCAGGCTTGTTATGGCGCGCGGCACTGACATTAGTCTTACTCAGCGTCGCGCTGGTTTTGCCTTTCCGCTGGATAAACCCGCCTACAACTATGGTTATGCTTGAACGCAGCTGGCAGCAGCGCGGCACGGACTATCATATAAATATGCAATGGCTGAGCTGGAATCAAATACCGCGCCATGCCGCGCTGGCCGCAGTAGTGTCTGAAGATCAGAATTTCCCCAATCACTACGGTATCGATATAAAGGCGATTAAAAAAGCCATTGCCGAGCGAGAGCGCCGCGGCAGCCTGCGCGGTGCCAGCACCATTAGTCAGCAGGTCGCCCGCAATATGTATTTGTGGACGGGGCGCAGCTGGGTACGCAAAGGTCTAGAGGTTTGGTTCACCGGGCTGGTTGAGCTGTGCTGGCCCAAACAGCGTATTTTGGAAGTTTATTTAAACATTGCAGAATGGGGCGACGGCGTATTTGGCTTGGGTGCCGCCAGTCACTATCACTTTGGCATACCCGCCTCGCAATTATCTAACTGGCAGTCTGCGCTGCTAGCGTCTAGCCTACCCAGCCCGCTTAAATACAATCCAGCCTCACCCGCGCCGCATTTGATTGAACGCGCCAATTGGAATCTTGGTCAGCAACGGATGCTGGGCGGCACTAACTGGCTAGCGCCATTGAGGTAGCGCGTCTTATTCAGATTCCCGCTTGAGAAAATACCGTTAAGAAAATGTCTGGCTCAGGTCTTACGCGATAATCATCGGTAAGATCTGCAAACAATATTCTTCCTACCGCGTCCGTCATAATGACTGTTGGCATAACGGTGTCGCTGTCGTAGCCTAAAACCTGCATGCCCGACGGCAAGCCATTTGCTGCGAAGATACCTAGGTGTTTAGCCATGGCATTATCTTGGTCGACCAAGAAGGACATTGGCGCGTCAAAGCGTTGCGCAAGGTTGGCAGTATGGCTTTGCGACTGCGGGCTGATTAGCATTATCTCTACGCCTTTCTCTGCAAGCTCTCGATATTGCCCGGCTACTTCTTTTATTTGCGCCATACATAATGGGCACCAATTACCGCGATAGAAAATCATCAGCATTGGCTTATTTAATTCGCTCGTTTTAATGCGCATGCCTTCGGCATTAATAAATTCCAACGCCGGTAAGGTTTGACCTACCTTAAGTACCTCACTGCTACGACCGCCAAAGCTGGAGTACCACCATTCATACAAAGCCGACCCGATAACACCAGCGCCCAGAACCCACATGAATGGCTCTGTAGTCAGGCTTGGCGACAATGCCACGCCGACTAATGAGCCCAGTGTTATTACAAAAATACGCTTTGTGATATTTTTTGTACGAGCGACATTCGACGTAAATACCCAAGTAAAAAATGATAGTGGAGCCGCCATACTAAGCAGCACCCAATACCAAATAGTATTACTTGGGTAACTATATATTTCCCAACCGCTGCGCACCGCTCCCGCAACAAGTAACGTCATCCACGCGGAAATAAAAAAAGCTTTTAAACGGTCCATAACCATTTCCTTTTGATTGTTATTTTAATTAGGCATTAACATATTAAGTAAGGGGCTAACACTCTGGCGTAAATGTGATTTTGCTGCGCCACGCCGACACTGTACGCGTAAGCCAATCATGCTATTCATTAGCATTCTTCCCGCTTCTTCTGCACTTACCATCTTATTCATTTGTTTCAGAGTTTGGGCGCGCCTGCAGGCATCGATGAACGCTTGCTCTACTAGCATGAGTTTTTCTGACGCCTGCGCTGTTAATTCAGAATTCATCGGCGACAGCTCGTTAACGGTATTAACCAATAAACACCCCATCGCCAATGCGTCTTTCGGCAAACTAAAAACCGTGAATTCAAATACGTCACGAATACCTTTTGCGGGGTTTTCTTGATTACCCAATAACTCGATAACAACGACCTGCATACTGCACTGGTAATTGTTAAGCACTTCTGTAAACAAACCGGCTTTATCACCAAACGCGGCGTAAAGGCTGCCACGATTTATCTGCATAGCGTCGAGTAACTGTTGCAATGAACTTGAGTAATAGCCGTGCAGCCAAAAAACCTGCATGGCAGAATCCAGCGCCTGTTGGCGATCAAATTGCAAGGGTCTGGCCATGCTGTCCTCCTCAATATAGAAGGCACACTATCGGTTCTGGAATGGTCGGTCAATAACGATGTAACTTACCGTAAAAAGCTGCCTTAGCAAGTGAGCAAGGCCTGCACCAAATTCATAGTAGGGAATGAGGACTTAAAGCAACACAGAATGGATACATATTTTGCACTTCTCTTTATATAAGTTCAGTAGACTACCCCCCAAACGATAGCCCCAATACTCAAACACTGGAGTACATCATGTCCCGCATGCGGCTAGCACTGCTCACCACAATGGCCATGCTGGCATTTGCAGCAAATTCCTTGCTTTGTCGTGAGGCATTGGCTGCTGGCCACATCGACGCGTCGAGCTTCACTCTGGTACGGCTTGTCTCTGGCGCCGCCGTGCTAGGTTTTCTACTGCTAGTTAAATTTCGGGGCGTCACCCTCGGTGGGAGCTGGCTGGCAGCGGCTGCCCTATTTGGCTACGCCGCTGCCTTTTCATTTGCCTATATAAGTTTGAGCGCGGGAACAGGGGCACTGCTTTTGTTTGGTGCAGTGCAGGCAACAATGATTGGCTATGGCTTATGGATGGGAGAACTCCTTAGCCCCCAAAAAATGATGGGCGCCGGTGTCGCCTTTGCTGGATTGGTATGGCTGATGCTGCCCGGCATTGAAGCGCCGCCTTTGCTGGGTGCCCTTACCATGTTTGCTGCAGGTGTTTGCTGGGGCGTGTATTCCTTGCTTGGTCGGCGCAGCACCGAAGCAACCATTGCTACCGCCGGCAATTTCATTCGCACTATACCTTTCGCGATCATTCTATTCTGGCTTATGGGAGACGCCAATCAAGTCACCCATCTAGGCCTAGCCTATGCAGTTGCGTCAGGTGCCGCGGCCTCTGGCTTGGGTTATGCGCTTTGGTATGCGGTGCTACCCGCGTTGCCGGCATCTAGCGCTGCTACGATTCAATTAAGCGTGCCTATAATCGCCGCGTTTGGTGGCGTGTTACTGTTGGATGAGCAGCTAACACTGCGTTTTGTTTTGGCGGCGATTGCGGTACTTGGCGGTATCGCGGTTTTTATATTGAGCAGACGCCGGTCATAACATAGGCAACGACACTGTTATTGCACAGCAATATTCATTGAGATATTTTGCCACCACATTTGCTGCACCACGCCATGCCAGCTACCATTAAGAACAAAACTAATAATGCTTTAGGACACACCATGCGCTTTTTAATGCTGCTACTTGCTACCACCGCCATGATTTCAATTTCTGGCTGTGAATCGACGTACTACAACGCCATGGAAAAGGTGGGTGTGCATAAGCGGGATATATTGGTAGACCGCGTTGACGAAGCCAAGGAAGCACAGGAAGACGCTCAAGAACAATTTAAAGACGCTCTTACTGAGTTTCGTTCGGTGGTGAATTTTGATGGCGGCAATTTAGAGAGCCATTACAATCGTCTCAACAGTGAGTTTAAAGACAGCGAAGCCGCCGCTCAAGAAGTAACGGATAGAATTAACAAAGTCGAGTCAGTCGCTGAGGCATTGTTTGATGAATGGCAAGACGAACTAAAGTTGTACACCAACGATAGCCTGCGTAGCGACAGTGCTAATAAGCTCCAAGCCACTAAACGCCAATACGCTACGCTGATTAAATCTATGCGGCGTGCCGAAAAAAGCATTGACCCAGTACTGAATGCGCTACGCGACAATGTGCTCTACCTAAAGCACAATTTAAACGCCTCGGCGATTGGCGCGCTTAAAGGTGAGCTGGCCGGTATCGACCGCGATGTGCAGCAACTAATTGGCAATATGGCAAAAGCCATTAATGAATCTGACGCCTTTATTAAGCAGTTAAAATAGCGCGAGCTAATAAAGCCAATAAATGCCACTCACCAGCTATTGACGAAATTTGAGTTTGGCCTTAAAAAGGCGCACCTCAATTTATTGTAAGCAATCATGGCGTGGATATCTTTCGACGTTTTTCGCACCCTCGGTTTTAATGACACTCTGCAGTTAAAGCCTGAGCAAATTTTTAAGCATAAAGACGATATCAGTAATGCCGACTGGGTTTTGTATCCCGAGTACTGGCAACTCAATGCCTTAATTTATGGCCTTAAAGCCAAGGTTTTCCCCAGCCAAGCTAGCTACCTGTTAGGCCACAACAAAATTGAGATGAGCCGCGCCTTTGAAATGGTCGCGCCGGCCAATATTCCCCAAACCGAAATTCGCGCCAACACCCCCAGTAACGCTGATGAATTGTGGGAGCTGATGCTTCACCCATTTGTTGCGAAGCTTCCCAAGGCCTCTCAGGGCAGTGGCGTTTGGCTAATTCAGGACCGCTCGGATTGGCGGGCGTATTTAGAACGCACGGATATTTTGTATGTGCAGGAATACCTGCCCATTAACAAAGATATACGCGTGGTGGTTATTGGCGATCAAGTCGTGTGCGCTTACTGGCGCTTACAGTCAGATCAAGGCTTTTACAATAATGTCGCCAAGGGCGGTGTTATTGACCAAAGTCCGATACCCGCACAGGCCATTAATCTTGCCCTACATTTAGCCCAAAGCTTGGATATAGACCACGCTGGCTTCGACATCGCGATGGTCGGAGATCACCCCTATGTATTTGAGTTTAATCGCTTATTTGGCAATCAGGGCATCGAAGGTGGCGACCAAAAAATTCGCGATGCGATTATTGATTACTTGCATCGCAAACAGGAACCCACCGGCCCGAACTTCCCCAAAGCGCCAGCCAACGGCCGCAAGCGTCTACGTCGCGTTGCATAGCTAAATACCCGCCCCGATGCCCTTGGGGCTAAGCCTTATATCCAACCTAAGTACAAACTTTCTCCAGCCTTTAGTGTCCAAATGGAAAATGTTTCCTATTGACACCTTTTTGTAGCGCGTTAACATACACCTCCATTATAAAAACCTTACAAGCTCGATCGGCTCGCAGACTCCGTCGATATATGGAGCCACGACAAGCTTCTGGGCTATAACAAGGGCATAAAAAATATGAACTCGAGATTCACCTTGTTCTGTACGGGAAGCGGCCTCGCCTTCGGGGCGCTTTTCGTTGTTGCTTGGCTCTTAATTGCCGGCTTTTTTCCGCTGCACCTACCTTCTGCTAGCGCGAATGACATTGCCGACATCTACGCAACTAACGTCGGTGGAATTCGTGCAGGTATGATGCTCAGCATGCTCGCGACAGGATTCTATGCTCCGTGGATTGCCGTTTTATACGTTGTTACAAAGCGAATAGAAGGCGACGCGGCGCCTATTATGGCAGTTACCCAGATAGTAAGCGGAGCAATGGGGGCGCTCGTATTTTGCCTGCCAACCATTATTTGGACGGCGGCGTCTTACCGAGTGGGACGAGATCCCGAATTAATTTTGCTACTCAATGATCTTGCTTGGCTAATTTTAACTGTGATTGTATCGCCCTTTATCTTCCAAAATCTTGCGGTAGGTATCGCGATTTTACGAGACAAGGCAAACATACCGCTAATGCCTAGATGGCTCGGTTACATCAATATTTGGGCCTCGGCTGTTTATGTGCCTGCGGTGCTAATTCCTTTCTTTAAATCTGGCCCATTTGCATGGAACGGCATCCTTGCGCTTTGGCTACCCGCAAGCACGTTCTTTTGCACCATCATTATTATGACGATCTATTGCAGAAAAGCCCTGATGAATGACACCTACGTAACAATCGCATAATGATTCAAGTGAATCATTAATTGTGACAATTTGCTGACATTCTTCGCCGCCAGAAATAAGAATCCCCCCTCCTCTGCAGCGCTACGCTATAGGGTGTACCATAAGGACCTGATTAACTTTGAGGCCTAAAAAATGCACCCAGCAATGCCATCACTTGTCCGTCGTAGCCACGCTCTTTTAGCTCTACTGTTCATCAGTTTACTGCTGTCCGGCTGCGGTATTAATAATATTCCGCGTTTAGACGAAGAAACCAAAACCGCCTGGGCTCAGGTCGAGAACCAATACCAGCGCCGTGCAGACCTGATTCCAAATCTGGTTTCTACTGTGAAGGGATTTGCCGCCCAAGAGAAAGAAACTCTAACAGCAGTGGTTGAAGCCCGCGCCAAAGCAACCTCCATGCAGATAGATTCCAGCATTCTCGACAACCCGGAGAAACTTCAGCAGTTTGAAGCCGCGCAATCTAAGCTGAGTGGCGCGCTAAGCCGCTTGATGGTGGTGTCTGAGCGCTACCCCGATCTTAAGTCCAACCAAAACTTCTTGGCATTGCAATCGCAACTGGAAGGCACTGAGAACCGGATTAGTGTGGCACGACGTGACTTTATTCTCGCCGTTGGCCGCTACAACACGGAGATTCGCACTTTCCCCGGCAAGATTTGGCACAGCATGATGTACAGTGAGCTGAAACAAAGAGAAACCTTTAAAGCCACCGCCGACAAGGCTGACGAAGCGCCTCAGGTTAATTTCTAATGGCGTTATTTAAAAGCACATCGTTACTCCTCTGCGGCTTACTCTGCTGCCTCAGTGCCTTTGCCGCTGAGCCAGCGTTTCCCAAGCTCAGCGGTCGCGTGGTAGATAGCGCAAACTTACTTTCTCCCAGTACCGAACAAAGCCTTGTTAAACAGCTCGCCGCGCAGGAGCAACGTACTGGCAATCAGCTTGTGGTGGTAACTCTGCCAGATTTGCAGGGCTACGACATTGCCGACTTTGGCTTTCAGCTGGGTCGCCACTGGGGCATTGGCCAGAAAGATAAGAACAATGGCGCTTTGCTAATTATCGCCAAGAAGGAGAAAAAAATGCGTATTGAAGTTGGCTACGGTTTAGAGGGCCAACTTACCGATGCTCGCAGTGCACAAATTATTCAGCAAATTCTGACTCCCGCGTTTAAAGCAGGGGATTTTGATGGCGGCGTTAGTCGCGCTGTTGAAGCCATGATTTTAATCATCGATGGCAAGGCCGCAGCAATACCCAAAAAGCAAAGTTCCGCTAAGAAATCTCCGCCCGCACTGGGTGGTCTACTTCTTATGTTCATTCTGTTTATGGTGATCGGCGGTGGCCGTGGTCGCGGCGGCCTCCTTGGCGGCCTGCTACTTGGCTCAGCCCTTGGTCGCAGCGGAGGCGGTTTCGGTGGTGGTGGCTTTGGCGGCGGCGGATTTGGAGGAGGTGGCGGCGGATTTGGCGGCGGCGGCGCTTCTGGTGGCTGGTAAGGCTAGCTAAGGTTTTGTACTCACACCTCCACTATTCAAAAACACAGAGTAATTTATGGCTTTATTAAACCAACAGGAACAGTCGCAGGTCGCAGAGACCATTAGCAATGTCGAACGCTTAACTGATGCCGAATTAGTCACGGTACTGGCTCGTCAGGCAGATGACTACACTTACATCCCTTTACTATGGGCCAGTGTATTGGCTCTGCTACTGCCCGGCGCAGTAAATTATTTCGGCCAATGGCAGGATATACACCAGCTTATTTTAAGTCAGTGGGCAGGTTTTATAATTCTAGCCGTCGTATTTCGCGCACCCAAAATTCAAACACGATTAATTCCGCGCGCGGTGCGGCACTGGCGCGCCAGCAATTTGGCAAGACGACAATTTTTAGAGCAGAACCTACACCACACTCACGGTGAAACGGGCATGCTAATTTTTGTTTCTGAAGCCGAGCGCTATGTCGAGATTTTGGTTGATCGCGGTATTTCTGCAAAGATTCCCGACGTCTATTGGGAGACTATCGTTAGCCAATTTACCGCAAGGGTTGCCAAGGACGAAACTGCACAGGGATTTTTAGAATGTATAAAATCCTGTGGTGAAGAGCTACAACGGCAATTACCTGCCAGCGGAGAAAAAAACGAGCTGCCGAATCATCTTATTATTTTAGAGTAGCGCGGCTCATACTCATCTAAACATTCAAATGAACCGGTAGCAAAATCACCGCAAATAAACGGTCTGTTTTCATAGATAGTACAAAGCATGGTGTCGCGGTCTAGTGCCGCGCACCAGCCATCTTCCAAACGCGCCATCACTTCACCGCCCCACTCATCTCTTTTTATAAACTGCTCCGGAACACCTGTCTCACTGATCAACATCACCTCTAAGCGGCAGCAAGAGGCTTTGCAGCTAGCGCAGCTTATATTGCTGTCTTCAACCAACGTTGCTGCAATTTTCATTTAGCTGTGGCCTTCGACTGAATGATCGCGCTGCGTTCAGCTAATAAAATGCCAGCGACAACGAAAGCTAACGCAAATATATGATAGGTATGAAGCACCTCACCCAGTATTAAAACCGCTAAAATTGAACCAAACACGGGGACTAAATTAATAAATAAATTAGCTCGATTACCACCCACCATTTCTACGCCACGAATATACAGCGACTGGGCAAGGAGTGATGGAAAAATAGCGATGTATAAAATAACGCCAAGCCCTTGAATATCAGGCAATATCATATTGCCCGTATGATATTCAACATAGGCCAACGGCAGTGAAGACAATAAAGCAGACACCGCTAACACGAATATCATAGCTCGCCAATGCAACGGCGGCTTGTACCTTAGCATAACGGTGTAGCCACCATAGAGCAGCGCAGCCATGAGCATTAATGCGTCACCACGATTTAAATTCAGCAAAAGTAAACTTGCCAAATCCCCATTAGAAACCGTTATTGCCACGCCAAACAGAGTCAGAGAAAAGCCAATCAATTGCAGCGGTGTCGGTCTTAATTTAAATAATAAAAAATTACCGAAAAATACAATCAGGGGCATAATTGATTGTTCGATGGTAACGTTAATCGCTGTGGTGTAATTCAAGGCATAGTAAAAAAGCGCATTGAACCCGGCAAAACCAAAAGCACCAAACAAAAATAGCATAACCATATTTTTGCGAATAATTGGCCATTGTTCACGGACATTCGCCAGCGCAAAAGGTGCAATAAATATAACCGCAAATAGCCACCTCAGCGCCGTTAATAGCATCGGCGAAACATGCCCCACCGCCAATTTACCGGCTACCGCATTGCCACCCCAAAATAATGCGACACACGTAAGCAGTACAATAGGATTACTCAATACGCGCCGAATTTTAAGAATAATGAACTCCGTGTTTCTCTAAAAGACGAGATGCTTGGGAAAAAATAGATCGTCGCGGGCTAAGAGTGTATTTCTAGCTTTAGGGCATCATCGCCACGGTCAGGTGCGTCGTCACTCCAGCGGACTGAACCTGCCGGGCGATCAAGCCAACGCAACACTTTAATCGGCTCAATGCCGATGTGCATTTTAGCCGCTTGCCGCTGCAGATTACTATCTTCGACGGTTCTTCGGTTGCGCAAGCGTAAGTAGTCGTTCCATGTTGGGCAGCTAAATCGCTCAGACCAGCATTGTGGGTCAGCGATATTACGAGATAACGACCACGCGTATGCGCCATTACGAGACCGAACTTTCTGCTGGTCGCGCATTAGTCTATAAAAATCCCGGGCCTTGTCCTCTGGAATTTGGTACTGCAACTCAATACTGATCGGGCCACTGCGGCCGCTTATACCCAAGGTGACATCAGGGTCGTCTAAGACTTGTTCATCTAACTCGGTAGAGGTCGTCCGATCTGCAACCGGAAGAAAAAACCCTAATAGCAGTGACACAATGAGCGCGATAGCGGAAATCTGAAAGGCCATCACCACCCCGTGATCTTTGGCAATAAGGCCCCACACCCAAGAACCTATCGCCACACCCAACGTAATCGACGCACTTGACGTCGCTATCGCGCGGCCCATCACCCATCGCGGCACAAACAACTGAACCAGAACACTGATAGACGTCGTGATCATCATCCACGCCATACCTGCGACCATCAAAATGATAAAATCCAAGGCAACGCTAGTACTCGCAGCCAAAGCCACTAAGCTTGCAGCGACGATCACCGTACACACTCTTAAGGTGTTCTCGTTGCCGATTTTCTTGCGCATAGGGTGAAGTACAAAAATGCCGCACACCGCACCAATGCCAAATGAACCCAACAACAGGCCGAATGTACCGGCATTACCTTGTAGCAAGTCGTGGGCGATCAAGGGCATCAGAGATGGTAGTGACGCACCGATAAAACATAGAACAAATGCGCGCCCGATAGCACGACGCACTGGCTGCATATTCATTACATAGCGCACACCGGAATTGATGGAGCGCAACAAGCCCTCAGCAGGTAAGCGAGAAACCTCGGTCTCTCTCTTCCATCTCCGCAAGGATTCCAGCATTGGCACAAAAGAAATTGCATTAATAGCAAAGGCGACAGTTGCACCAAAGCTAACGACAATAAGCCCGCCAATTGCCGGCCCCACGCTGCGCGCCAAATTGTAGCTAATATTATTTAACGCCACCGCTTGAGATAGCAGCTCTTTGGGAACTTGTTCTGCGATGGACGCTCCCCGCGCCGGCGCCGCCAAGGCGCCGCCCGTACCCACCAAAAAGCATAGGCCGAGTAAAACCCAGGGTGTAATTAAACCCAGTATCGATACCAAAGCCATAATGACGGCGGCAATCAATGACAGCATAAAGAAAGTGATTTGCACCTTGCGGCGGTCATAAATATCCGCAATGGCGCCGGCCGGTAATGCGAACAAGGCCATCGGTAGAAAGGTTGCTGTTTGTACTAAGGCGACGTGATCGGCGGTCGAAATACTGGTCATAATCCAGGCGGCTGCGACGCTCTGAATCAGCCCGCCAGCATTGGAAATCGTGTTACTGAACCACATATTACGAAACAAGGCGTGGCGCAAAGGAGAAAAAATAGCGTCATTATTATTATCGTTCCCTGACGTTGCCATTATTTCTCCGTTAATCAATAACGTTCTTAGTTCGGGTCATTGTATAAAATGCTAACTAGTTTCTATATAGACATTTCATGCACGAAAGATTTTCTAAATTGTAAAACTCGACCTACATCACATATCATTTTTTATGTCGCGGTATAGTTAGTGCGTTATTTTCTATTCTACCGTAACAGACTTAGCCAAATTACGAGGTTGATCAACATCTGTGCCTTTCAATATTGCAACGTGATAAGACAATAATTGCAGCGGGATAGTATAAATAATAGGTGCGATAACATCGTTTACGTGTGGTAATTCTATTATGCTGATACCTTTCGCTTTTTTGAATCCCGCGGCTTTGTCGCAGAATACAAATAATTGCCCGCCACGGGCTTGTACTTCTTCTAAATTTGATTTTAATTTTTCTAATAATTCATCGTTTGGCGCTACGGCGATTACTGGCATATCAGCATCGACCAAAGCCAGCGGTCCGTGTTTGAGTTCTCCGGCTGGATAGCTTTCGGCGTGAATATAAGAAATTTCTTTTAGTTTTAATGCGCCTTCCATTGCCACCGGCCATTGCGCGCCGCGACCCAAAAACAGCGCATGGTGCTTTTCTGCAAAGGCATTAGACATTTCTTTAATTGCCAAATTTAATTCTAATGTTTCATCCAATAGATCTGGCAAGGCATTTAGAGCTTTGACG
The DNA here is from genome assembly GCF_902705855.1 of Zhongshania aliphaticivorans. GTDB lineage: Bacteria > Pseudomonadota > Gammaproteobacteria > Pseudomonadales > Spongiibacteraceae > Spongiibacter > Spongiibacter aliphaticivorans_B. The sequence continues at coordinate 57,865 of NZ_CACSIJ010000014.1, forward strand.
ATTTCTTCTTCTTGCTCTTCACTCATATCATGGTGACGACCAAGTGCTACAGTTAAAAACAATAATGCTGTGAGCTGTGTTGTAAATGCTTTGGTAGACGCTACACCAATTTCGGGGCCGGCCTCTGTCATTAAATATAAATCTGACTCTCTCACCAAGGAGCTTTGCGCAACATTACACACAGCAAGTGAGGCTGAGTAACCCAAGGTTTTTGCGAGTCTAAGTGCGGCAAGTGTGTCTGCTGTTTCGCCTGACTGTGAGATGGTAACGAATAAGGTATTATCTTGAACTTTAAATTTTCGGTAACGAAACTCACTCGCCACCTCTACACGGCAGGGGACACCGGCTAAGCCCTCTATCCAGTATTTCGCCACCATCCCTGCGTGGTAACTCGTCCCGCAAGCCACAATTTGCACCGACGAAATATCTTTTATGATTTGTCCGGCACGGGAACCCATTGCTTCAATAAGAATTTTTTTACTGCCCAAGCGCCCTGCTAATGAACGACGAATAACGGAGGGTTGCTCGTAAATTTCTTTGAGCATGAAATGTCGGTAGTGGCCTTTGTCTACCGATTCTGCTGCCGCGTCGATTTGAGTTATATCTCTGGATACTGGCGCATACGCTGCGTCTAAAATGGTGTAATTATCTGGCGTTATTTCAGCAATATCACCTTCTTCTAAATACACAAAGCGGTCGGTAACTTGGCGTAATGCTAATTGGTCAGAGGCAATAAAGTTTTCACCAATACCAATGCCTATAACGAGCGGGCTGCCTTTGCGTGCACAGATAATTTTTTCTGGCTCTGCGGAATGAATCACCGCTAGACCATAGGCGCCATCTAAATCTGCAATGGCCATTTTTAACGCAGCGATGAGGTTCTTCTGGTCTTGAAAGTAGTGATGAATTAAATGAACTATGGTTTCAGTATCGGTTTGTGATAAAAATTCATAGCCTAATTTTTTTAGACGAACTCTAAGCTCAGCGTGATTTTCAATAATGCCATTGTGAACCAAGGCAATATCACCAGAAATATGCGGATGAGCATTTTCTTCGGATGGTTGGCCGTGTGTAGCCCAGCGCGTATGTGCAATTCCAACACGACCACGCAGCGGGCTTGCAGACAATTCCTCTGCCAGTTTTTCAACTTTGCCCACACGCTTACGATTATGAATTTTTGTGTCGGCGTCGATAATTGCCATGCCAGCAGAATCGTAGCCGCGATATTCCAGACGACGTAAACCTTCTAGTAATATCCCAGATACTTCGCGTTGTGCTACTGCACCCACAATGCCACACATGTGCCTTTCCTTTATTAATTCAGTTTTTGTAGTTAGTCGCGGGGCTTTTTTTCTGGCCGCTTCCATCCACTGATATTACGCTGTTTGGCTCGGGCAACCGCTAATTCCCCATCGGCAATATTTCCGGTAATGATTGATCCGGCGCCAATTGTTGCGCCCTTACCAACTGTAACGGGTGCAACTAGTGAAGTATTTGATCCTACAAAGGTGTTGTCTGCTAATGTTGTTTTAAATTTATTTACACCGTCGTAATTGCAGGTAATGGTTCCCGCACCGACGTTCACATCGCGCCCGATTTCTGCATCGCCAATATAACTTAGATGACTCACTTTGCTTCCGTGGCCAATATTCGCCTTTTTTGTTTCAACGAAATTGCCAATTTTAACTTCTTCCGCCAATACCGTTCCCGGTCTTAGGCGCGCAAAAGGGCCTATTGTGCAATATTCTGCTAAGTGGGCACCTTCAATTACGGAGTTAGATTTAACTTCGCAGTGCGACGCTATATGCGAATCAATAATATGGCAATTCGGACCAATGCTTACACCGTCACCTAAGCTAACGTCGCCCTCAAATACACAGTTAACATCGATATAAACATCTTCACCCGTTTGTAGATTGCCGCGAATATCAAGCCGCGTTGCATCAGCTAATGTAGCTCCCTTACTCATTAAGTCTTCAGCGAGCTGAGCTTGATGAAAGCGTTCAAGCAACTGTAATTGGGAGCGGGTATTAGCGCCCTGCACTTCCATTGGGTAAGCGGCGTGACATACTTTTATCGCAACGCTGTCAGCAACAGCCATAGCGACAATATCGGTTAAGTAATATTCGCCCTGTGCATTATTAGACTTCAACCGCGGCAACCATTGTTTTAGCTTTTTAGCAGTGACAGACATAATTCCGGTGTTTACTTCATTTACTAACAGCTGATCTGCCGTTGCATCTTTTTGTTCAACAATTGCCGTAACATTATTATTCCCGTCGCGAATAATACGACCATAGCCGGTGGGATCGTCTAAGCAAACAGTCAGAAGTGCCAAGGTGTCTGCGCAGGCAGTACCCAATAGAGATTCAAGGGTTTCGGATGAAATTAAAGGTACGTCGCCATAAAGAATTAGAACTCGGCTGTCGTCAGATATTGCCGTAAGTGCTTGGGCAACAGCATGGCCCGTGCCTTTTTGCTCGGCTTGCAGCGCCCATTTTATGTTTTTTTCTGCGAGACTTTCTTTTACCAAATCCGCGCCGTGACCGATCACGATATGGGTGGTATCAGCGCCTATTTTTTCAGCACGCTCAACCACGTGAAGAAGCATGCTTTTTCCCGCAACTTCATGCAGTACTTTTGGAAGATTGGAGCGCATTCGGCTTCCCTGACCCGCGGCCAGAATCACTACGTCTAGTGTCATTATTAAACCTTTAGCTGTTAGGCGTATTTTACCGATCAGAGAATATAACGAGGGATAGTAACGGAAACAAAAAAGGGCGGCCAGAGCCGCCCTTTTCCTAATACGGTAAAACCGTATTATTTACTCAGTGACTTACGAATTTGCTGTAAAGTCCGAAGCTGAGCTGATGCTGCTGCTAACTGTGCTGCTGCACGCGAGTAGTCAACATCTGCGCTTTGGTTCAACATCGCTTGTTGAGCGTGTTTCTGCGCCTCTAGTGCCGCTGCCTCGTCGAGGTCGCCAGCACGCATAGCCGTATCTGCAAGAATACTCACCACATTGGGTTGTACTTCCAGAAAACCGCCAGACACATAGAAAATAATCTCTTCGCCGTTGTCTTGTACGATACGTACGGGACCCGGTTCCAAGGATGTTAGCAACGGCGCGTGACCATAGGTCACACCCAGGTCACCCTGAGTACCGTTTGCAACAATCAGCTTGGCACGACCAGAGAACAACTCTGCTTCTGCACTCACGATGTCACAATGAATAGTCATAGCCATATTTTAGCCTCTCAGGCGTAAAGCTCGCTTGCGCGAGCTTACAGTTTAGCCGCTTTCTCGATTGCTTCGTCGATAGTGCCAACCATGTAGAAAGCCTGTTCTGGAAGATGATCGTAATCACCGTTCAGAATACCGCTAAAGCCAGCAATAGTGTCTTTCAAAGACACGTACTTACCTGGGCTACCGGTGAAGATTTCAGCAACATGGAATGGTTGTGACAAGAAACGTTCAATTTTACGTGCACGCTCAACAGTCGTTTTGTCTTCTTCAGACAATTCGTCCATACCGAGAATGGCGATAATGTCTTTCAGTTCTTTATAACGCTGAAGTACGTTCTGTACACCACGAGCAACTTCATAGTGCTCTGTACCGATGATCAGTGGATCCAACTGGCGAGAAGTCGAGTCTAATGGATCTACCGCAGGGTAAATACCTTTAGCGGCGATATCACGGCTCAGTACAACTGTTGAGTCTAAGTGAGCAAAGGTGGTTGCTGGCGACGGGTCAGTCAAGTCATCCGCAGGTACGTATACCGCTTGGATAGACGTGATAGAGCCAGTCTTAGTAGAGGTGATACGTTCCTGAAGAACACCCATCTCTTCTGCCAGAGTTGGCTGGTAACCTACCGCTGATGGCATACGGCCCAACAGTGCAGATACTTCGGTACCGGCCAAGGTGTAACGGTAGATGTTGTCAACGAACAACAGTACGTCACGGCCTTCGTCACGGAATTTTTCAGCCATGGTCAAACCTGTCAATGCAACGCGCAGACGGTTACCCGGTGGCTCGTTCATCTGACCGTAAACCATGGCCACTTTAGATTTGCTGAAGTCTTTAACGTTTACAACGCCAGCTTCCTGCATCTCGTGGTAGAAGTCGTTACCTTCACGAGTACGCTCACCAACACCAGCGAATACTGACAAACCGCTGTGCTCGGTTGCGATGTTGTTGATCAATTCCATCATGTTTACGGTTTTACCAACACCCGCACCACCGAATAGACCAACCTTACCGCCCTTAGCAAATGGGCAGACCAAGTCAATTACTTTAATACCTGTTTCTAGCAAATCAGACGACGCGGCCAATTCTTCGTAAGCAGGTGCTTTACGGTGAATAGGCATACGCTCTTTTTCACCGATAGGGCCGCACTCATCGATAGGATTACCGAGTACATCCATGATTCGACCTAGGGTTTCAATACCTACGGGTACCATGATCTTTTCTTTGGTGTTGCTAACGTCTAGACCACGACGCAATCCTTCAGAAGAACCGAGGGCGATGGTGCGAACTACGCCGTCTCCTAATTGCTGTTGCACTTCCAGGGTCAGGCCGCTGTCAGTAACCAACAGTGCATCATAGACCTGTGGTACCGCATCGCGTGGAAATTCCACGTCGATAACGGCGCCGATAACTTGTACGATACGTCCGCTACTCATGTCCGGTTCCTCTTCAAAACCTTAAATAATCAAATTCTGTTTCAGTGATGAAATTACTTACGACGCTACCGCCGCTGCACCACTCACGATTTCCGACAGTTCCTGGGTAATCGCTGCCTGACGGGCCTTGTTATAAACCAGCTGCAGACCGTCGATAATATCGCCGGCATTGTCAGTCGCGTTCTTCATCGCGATCATTCGTGCAGCCTGTTCACAAGCACCGTTCTCAACCACTGTCTGGTAAACCTGTGACTCAACATAGCGAGTCAATAAGCCTTCCAGTAATTCTTCAGGGCTGGGCTCGTAAATATAATCCCAGTGATGTTTTAAGCTGTCGTCTTGCTCTGCTTCTAAAGGCAATAACTGGCTTACAAATGGGCTTTGAGTCATGGTGTTCACAAACTCATTACCGACCAGATACAAGCGGTCTATTTTACCTTCTCCGTAAGCGTCGAGCATAACTTTTACACTGCCAATCAAATCAGCAACGCTGGGTGCTTCGCCCATGTCTTTTGCCGCCGCAACTACGTTGCCGCCATAGCTCTTGAAGAATGCGCCGGCTTTGCTGCCGATTAAACACAAATCAATTTCTACGTTCTGCTCTGACCAAGCTTGCATTGATTTGATGGCTTTTTTGAATACATTAGTATTCAAACCACCGCACAAGCCGCGATCAGTAGAGACAATGACATAGCCGACGCGTTTAACTTCCCGCTCAGTCATATACTGATGACGGTACTCTGGATTTGCATTGGCGATATGACCCACCACAGCGCGCATGCGCCGAGCGTAGGGTTTACCCAATTCCATGCGATCTTGAGCTCTACGCATTTTACTCGCCGCAACCATTTCCATGGCGCTAGTGATTTTTTGCGTGCTCTTGATGCTGGATATCTGGGTGCGTATCTCTTTTGCACCTGCCATGATTCAACAATCCTCAAGCAGAAAAGCTGCGCTTGCGCGCAGCTTAACGTCTTACCAAGTCTGAGTTGCCTTGAACTTTTCAACGAGTTCTTTGAACTTGCCTTCCAGTTCTGCGTTCCAGTTACCGCTGTCGTTGATCTCTTTCATTACTGCAGCGTAATCGCTGTTGGCGAAAGACAGAATTGCAGATTCAAAATCGAGAATCTTAGCAACTTCAACGTTTTTCAGATGACCTTCGTTGGCGCAGTACAAAGACAGACCCATTTCAGCAATGCTGAGGGGGCTATATTGCTTCTGCTTCATCAGTTCGGTAACGCGCTCACCTTGTGAAAGCTGAGCTTTAGTCGCTTCATCAAGGTCAGATGCGAACTGCGAGAACGCCGCCAATTCACGGTACTGAGCCAGTGCGGTACGAATACCACCAGACAATTTCTTGATGATCTTGGTCTGCGCTGCACCACCAACCCGCGATACCGAAATACCGGCGTTCATCGCTGGGCGTATACCTGAGTTGAACATATCTGTTTCAACAAAGATCTGACCATCGGTGATAGAGATAACGTTGGTCGGTACGAAAGCCGATACGTCACCCGCTTGGGTTTCGATAACAGGCAGAGCCGTTAATGAACCTGTTTTACCTTTCACTTCACCGTTGGTGAATTTCTCTACATAATCTTCTGAAACGCGGGCTGCGCGTTCAAGTAGACGAGAGTGGAGGTAGAATACGTCGCCGGGGTACGCTTCACGACCCGGTGGACGACGTAACAACAGAGAGATTTGACGGTAGGCCCAAGCCTGCTTAGTCAAATCATCATATATGATCAGTGCGTCTTCGCCGCGATCACGGTAGTACTCACCAATAGTACAGCCAGTGAACGGTGCGATGAACTGCATAGATGCTGGATCAGATGCGGTAGCAGCAACAACAACGGTGTGATCCATTGCGCCGTGCTCTTCTAATTTACGCACAACAGCGGCGATAGAAGATGCTTTCTGACCGATTGCGACGTACACACATTTAATACCAGAAGACTTCTGATTAATGATGGCATCGATAGCAATGGCAGTTTTACCGATTTGACGGTCACCGATAATCAGTTCGCGCTGACCGCGACCAATTGGCACCATGGCATCAACGGCTTTAAGGCCGATCTGCACTGGCTGGTCTACCGACTTACGCCAAATTACGCCGGGAGCAACTTTCTCAATTGCATCGGTTAATTTTGCGTTGATAGGCCCTTTACCGTCGATCGGGTTACCCAGTGCGTCAACAACGCGACCAAGTAATTCCGGACCAACCGGTACTTCTAAGATACGACCTGTACATTTGCAGGTTTGACCTTCGGCAATTCCAAGATAGTCACCTAATACTACGGCACCTACAGAATCGCGCTCAAGGTTAAGGGCCATACCGAAACGGCCACCTTCAAACTCGATCATTTCACCGTACATCACCTCGGTTAAACCGTGGATACGTACGATACCGTCAGATACGGATACTACCGTGCCCTCATTCTGGGCTTGAGCAGACACATCTAATTTGTCGATGCGCTGTTTGATAATATCGCTAATCTCGGATGGATTCAGTTGCTGCATGCTCTGTTCCTCAATCCTATTCTCTAAACGCTCAGGAATTTATTGCTTCAGCGAGTTTCGCTAAGCGACCGCGCACCGAGCCATCTATTACCAAGTCACCTGCTTTCACAATTACACCGCCCAATAACAAAGGATCGATAGTCGTGTGAACGTGAACTTCGCGTGCCAATTTTTTGCCTAAAACTTCAGCAAGACGTTTCTCAGACTCTGAATCCAGCGCGAACGCTGTTGTCAGTTCGACATCCACTGTACGTTCTTGGATGGCCTTTTGCGCGTCAAACAGTTCGCTAATTGTAGGGAGTAAACCCAAGCGCTTATTCTCTGCGAGAATCTTGATGAAATTTTCGCCGCCAGCATTAAATGTATCGGCACATACGTCGATAAACATTTGTGCTTGCTGTGCGGTTGTCATCGCCGGAGAGCTTAAAAACTTCATTACTTCCGGTTGCTGAGATACTGCTGCAGCTGTTACCAGCATTGCAGACCATTCACCCAACGTCGATGCTGCCAAAGCGTGCTCAAAAGCCGCTTTGGCATAGGGTCTAGCTGTTGTGCTTAATTCCGCCATGATCAACCTCGCTTAAAGGCTTGCGGCCAGCTTGTCGACCATGTCTTTATGAACAGACTCATCGATAGATGCTTCAAGCACTTTTTCAGCGCCAACCAAAGCAAGCTTGGCAACTTGTGAGCGCAGCTGTTCTTTAGCGCGGTTCACGTCTTGCTCAATCTGTGCCTCAGCAGCAGCTTTCAGGCGTTCGCCTTCAGTTCGTGCTACGTCTTTCGCTTCTTCAACGATCTGGCTAGCGCGCTTATTAGCAGCATCAATAATAGTTGCCGCTTCTGCTTTCGCTTCGCGTAATTGCTTGGTCGCTTTTTCTTGAGCTAACTCAAGGTCGCGACCCGCGCGATCCGCAGCATCCAGACCATCAGCGATTTGCTTTTCACGCTCATCCATCGCTGTGCGAATGTAACCCCATACAAACTTGTACGAGAACCACACAAAGAACAGAAAGCTGATCGATTGTCCAATCAGTGTGAGATTAATATTCACGCCGATACCTCTGCTGTATGAATTTGCTGTTGGTGTTTTTTAGCTGCGTGCAATTAAGCTGGCAAACCTGGAACAACAACAAACAGTACGTACATTGCAATACCAACGCCGATCATTGGAACCGCATCAAGCAGACCTGCGATCAGGAACATTTTACCTTGTAACATTGGTGCTAGTTCTGGCTGACGTGCTGAACCTTCCAGCAATTTGCCACCCAAAATTGCAAAGCCAATTGCCGTGCCCAGTGCGCCAAAACCAATCATTAACGCAACAGCGATCAGTGCTAAACCCATGGTAGTTCTCCTACTTTCAACTTTAAGTTAATAAAAATGTAAATCAGTGAAACTGGTCTTCTTCTTCAACTTGATGTGCCGTTGCCATATAAACAATGGTCAATACCATGAAGACGAAAGCTTGTAGTGTAATAACAAGGATATGGAATACCGCCCATGCCCACTGCAATACACCAGCAAATATACCTAATACCAAACCGGCACCAAACATAGTCGCAATCAATATAAAGATCATTTCGCCGGCGTACATATTGCCGAACAACCGAAGACCTAATGAAATTGGCTTAGATATCCAAGAAATCGCCTCTAATGCGAAGTTAATGGGTACCAATAAAATATTCACATACCATTTTGGGCTGTGGAATGGGTGCAAGGTTAACTCTTTAACAAAGCCCATAAAGCCTTTTTTGGCGATGGTGAAGTAGACCATTAATCCAAATACAGTGAAACCCATACCTAAGGTTACGTTTGGATCGGTTGTTGGTACTACTTTAAAGAAGAAATGTGGGTTACCTGTAACCCAAGCCATAAAGGCCGGAATCCAGTCTACTGGCACCAAGTCCATGGTATTCATCAGAAGAATCCATGTAAAAATGGTAAGTGCCATTGGCGCGATCATGGCGTTTTTGTGATGGAAGCCATCTTTTACGGTTTGATCTATAAAGCCGACTATCATTTCAAGAAGGTTTTGGGCACCACGCGGTACGCCGCTATGAGCACGCTTTGCGATACGCGCAAAGATCACCAAAAACAAAAAACCAAGGCCAATAGACCAGAGCATAGAGTCTACATGGATAGCCATGAAACCCATCGCCGCTGCTTCTACGCTGCTATGTGCCAATGTCCACGTATCTTGGCTCAGTACTTCATGTACATGACCAGATTCGTCAAGACGCTCATAACCCGCAGGAAGTTTGCCATAGGTTAGGTTTGTAAGATGATGCTGGATATAACCAACGGTGGATTGCGATTCACCTGCCATGTGTCACTCTCGTAAATGTTAACGCGTTGACCAAATTTTCAATTCTTGTTGCTCGCTAATCCATAGCGTGCAAGTAATACAGCGTTCAGCAGCATAACGGCTAGATATGCCAGAAATAAGACAAATACCTGCAATGGCTGAACTAATGCAAACGTTGCTGCAAATAACAGCACGGTTGTCACAAATTTTCCTGATTCACCTCGGTAAAAAGACCGGGCTACTTCGCGTGCGAATGCCGCGCCAGCGTAACGAAATACTTGGCGCGCGAAATAAGCATTCGGCACAACGGAAATCATTCCCCCGATGACTGTGGAATAGGCCGCGACCTTATCCAGGGGAAACAGTATGACACTGGCAAGTAGTACTAGAGCGCATTGAAAACCGTATATTTTCAGAAGCGGCGGTCTAAATATCTTATGAACAGCTCGCGGGCTTTTCCGCTTTTCCTCTGCTGTCATAGTGCCACCGCTGTGCCAAATATGGCCAATGTCGTGCTCGTACTGCTTGTCCAAAAAACGGGGCGAATTATAGGGGCAAAGTGGCTAATGTTCAACCAATTTAAGTGCTTATGACACTTATGTCATATATTCACCAAATCTATTTATATCCCTACAATCAGTGATTTATCGATCTTGAGCTTACCTATTATTTCTAAAAGCACCACATAATGTGGCCTTTTGTTCAACTGTACACAAAATAAGCTATTTTATGTGATTCAAAATGCCGTCGAGTTCATCTAGGTTGGTGTACTTGATGGTGAGAGTGCCCCGGCCCTTCGCACTGTGCTGAATTGAAACTGGTGATCCTAGACGCTCTGACAGGCTTTCTTGTAATTGTTTTATATCGGGATCAAGTGGCAAAGATTTTTTTGTTTTATCTTGTAGCTTCTCTTCAGCCAAGCGGCGAACTAGCGCCTCGGTCTGTCGTACCGACAATCCCTTGCTAACAACCATCGACGCTGCTGCGGATTGTTGTTCTTGAGCAACGCCAAGTAACGCGCGAGCATGGCCCATTTCAATATCGCCATTTTCTAACAGCTTTTGGACTTCTTCTCGCAACCCTGTCAGTCGTAGTAAATTGGTTATGGTGGTACGTGATTTCCCAACTAACTGCGCGATTTCGGCATGAGTTAGCTCAAATTCTTTTTGCAAACGCACCATGGCCAAAGCTTCTTCCATGGGGTTGAGGTCTTCACGTTGTAGATTTTCGATCAGCGCCATCGCCGCGGCAGCTTCGTCCGCCACGTCGCGAATCAAGGCTGGTACTGAGTCTAAACCCGCTAGTTGTGAGGCGCGCCAGCGACGTTCACCGGCAATAATTTCGTAACGGCCACCTTCGATGGGGCGAACCACTATCGGTTGCATAATACCTTGTGAACGGATGGAGTTTGCCAACTCTTCCAAGGCTTCTGGCTGCATATCGCGGCGTGGCTGGTAACGACCACGCTGCATAAATTCAATGGGTAAATTGCGTAAGGTTCCATCGGCCGCCGGTGCTGCAGATTCAGGCTGAGCGGCATTATCATCACTCGGCGTAATATCAACATTCGCTGACTCGGGGCTTATTGATACTGGTGTGGCCGAGGCCCCAAGCAGTGCATCTAGCCCGCGACCCAATCCTCTTTTTTTAACCATGAATATGTTCAGCCTGTGTGTTTGCGCTAACATCAGTAGCCGCTTCCGTTGTCGCCGCTCGGCGTAACACTTCACCGGCTAATGCCAAATAGGCCAAGGCGCCCTTAGATTGCTTATCATAAAATAAAATGGGTAACCCATGGCTAGGCGCTTCGGCTAACCGGACATTACGCGGAATGACGGTACTGTAAACCTTATTGCCAAAATGACGACGTAATTCATCCGTCACCTGGTTGGTCAGACTATTGCGACCGTCGTACATCGTACGCAATATTCCCTTAATTTCTAGGGTCGGGTTTATCAATTGTTTAACGCGATTGACGGTGTTGATGAGAGCGCTCAAGCCTTCCAAGGCATAGTACTCACACTGCATTGGAATAATGACACCGTTAGACGCGGCTAGGGCATTCACTGTAAGCATGTTCAGTGAAGGCGGGCAATCGATGAGTACATAGTCGTATTGATTAGCAATGACTGCTAGCGCTTCTCGGAGACGGAATTCACGGCCAATCTCGTTAATTAATTCAACTTCTGCAGCGGTGAGATCTTGATTCGACGGTAACACCGAAAAACCACACTCGGGCGCTTCAACAATGCACTCTGTTATTGGCTTACTGGCAACGAGGACATCGTATACAGAATACTCAAGACTGCTTTTATCGATTCCGCAGCCCATCGTGGCGTTGCCTTGGGGATCAAGATCAACTAATAAAATACGGCGCTTGGTTGCTGCCAACGACGCGGCCAAATTTACGCTAGTCGTCGTTTTGCCGACACCACCTTTCTGATTGGTAATTGCGTAGACCTTGGCCACTGGATTTTCCTTAAGTTTTACTTTGAAGCCAATGGATTAGCGACGGGCAAGCACCAATAGATGCCTCTCTTCGTCTACATTTGGCACCGACAACGAGTAAGAGTGCTCGACGATAAAGTGTTTTGGAAGCTGACTCAACTCTGTATCAGGAAAAACACCTTTCATGGCGTAAAGTTTACCGTCTGGAGCGAGGTGTTTTTCGCAACCGTTAACCATATCTAGCAAGGACGCAAATGCCCGTGACAAAATACCGTCATAGGCTTCATCAGGTGCAAAGTGCTCTACACGCTCGGTGTGAATACTGATATTTTCCAGTTTAAGCTGCAGGCGAGCCTCTATCAAAAACCGGGTTTTTTTGCCGTTGCTATCCAATAACGAAAACTGTTTGTCAGGAAACAGGATAGCCAAAGGAATACCCGGTAAACCCGCCCCAGTGCCCACATCTAAGTAGCGCTTGGCCAAAATATAGGGCGCAATGCTCAAGCTATCTAGCAGGTGTTTACTCACCATTGCCGCTGGATCACGAATCGCGGTGAGATTATACGCGCGATTCCATTTTTGCAGTAAATTCAGGTAATCGATCAATAAGTCGCATTGCTGATCGCTAACCGCTAAATTTAGTGTTGATATTCCCTTCAGCAACCGCTGTTTAATGCCATCCACTCAGGCTGATTTCCTGTCTAGCAATCCGCGTTTTTTCAAGTAAATCAACAACAAGGACACCGCAGCAGGGGTAACTCCCGATATTCTAGACGCTTGCGCCAAGGTCTGCGGACGGGTATTCCCTAGCTTCTGTTTCACTTCATTCGACAAACCTTCAATCACGGTATAATCGAAATCTATAGGCAATCGGGTGTCCTCATGACGACGCAAACGGTCGATTTCCTCTTGCTGTCGATCAATATAGCCGGCGTACTTAACCCCAATTTCAATTTGCTCACTTACTTGTTCACAGACTTCGCTTTCAGGGCTAGCCACTAGCGCAGCGATATCGGCGTATTTCAATTCTGGTCGTTTAAGCAGTTCTAACAAATTGTATTCATGACTTAGCGGCTTCTCTATTTTTGCATTCAATGCATTCGCAGCATCACTACCTGGCTGCACCCAAAAAGACGCTAAGCGCGCGCGTTCACGCTCTATATTTTCACATTTCTCGGTGAACGCGGCCCAGCGAGTATCATCAACCAAACCGAGTTCGCGGCCTTTTTCCGTTAAGCGTAAATCGGCATTATCTTCACGCAGTAATAAACGGTATTCAGCTCGCGACGTAAACATGCGATAGGGTTCGCGAGTCCCCATGGTAATTAAGTCGTCAACCAATACGCCGATATACGCTTCGTCCCGACGCGGACACCACGCTTCTTTGCCTTGGGCTTGTAAGGCAGCGTTAGCTCCAGCTAATAAACCTTGCGCCGCAGCTTCTTCATAACCAGTAGTACCATTAATTTGACCAGCGAAAAACAAGCCCGCAATAAATTTGGTTTCTAGTGAGTATTTTAGGTCTCTCGGTTCAAAATAATCATACTCAATAGCGTAGCCCGGACGAGTCATATGGGCATTTTCAAAGCCTTTGATCGAACGAATTAAATTGAGCTGAACATCAAATGGCAAGCTCGTTGATATGCCATTTGGATAGAGTTCATGGGTGTTTAAGCCTTCTGGCTCGATAAATACTTGGTGAGAGTTCTTATCGGCAAAACGATGTACTTTGTCTTCGATCGAGGGGCAATACCGAGGGCCAATACCTTCAATAACCCCTGTATACATGGGTGAACGATCTAAACCTCCACGAATAATGTCGTGGGTTTTTTCATTGGTATGGGTAATCCAGCAGCATACTTGCTCAGGATGCTGTTGTTGATTACCTAAATACGACATAACCGGTCTGGGAGTGTCTCCCCATTGTGCTTCTAGACCATCAAAATTTACGGTTTTCGCGTCAATTCGTGGTGGTGTTCCCGTTTTAAGGCGATCTACGCGGAAGGGTAATTCTCGTAAGCGTAGTGCTAAAGCAAGTGATGGCGGATCACCGGCACGGCCACCACTATGGTTATCTAAACCAATATGGATTTTTCCACCAAGGAAGGTACCTGCGGTTAAAACCACCGTTTTAGCAAAAAAACGGAGACCAATATTAGTTACAACCCCCCGAACTTGGTCATTTTCAACGATTAAGTCGTCAACGGCCTGTTGAAAAATTGCGAGATTTTCTTGGTTTTCTAAAATTGTGCGTATTGCAGCTTTATAAAGTATGCGGTCTGCCTGTGCCCTAGTTGCTCTTACAGCAGGGCCTTTGCGAGCATTTAGTACTCGAAATTGGATACCACCAAGATCGGTGGCTTTTGCCATAGCGCCACCTAAAGCATCAATCTCTTTAACAAGATGGCTTTTTCCAATACCGCCAATAGCTGGGTTACAGGACATTTGTCCCAGCGTTTCAATATTGTGAGTGAGTAATAACGTCGCACAACCCATTCGTGCTGCAGCGAGTGCGGCTTCCGTACCGGCGTGNCCACCACCAATAACAATTACATCGTAGCTTTGCGGATAATCCACGAAACACCTGAGAATGAGTTTGAATGAAGACGCGAAATTATACGTGGATCTAAGCTTGCTGCAATGAATTGGTGAAATTTTAATCAAGTATGTTTAGTTAATAATGTATATACATATGTATTCTTAATATCTTATTTCTTTATTTTAAATATAGTTATTAAGGTAAGCTATTTTGTTAATAACTATGCTAAGTTGTTGATTTATATGTTTTTATAGTAATGATAACTAGGCGTTTTATCCACAAATATGGTGTCAGAATCATGCGGACCACCTGTGGGTGAAATGTGGATAAGTTTGAGTTTTATTTTGGCTTGTGGGTAAGCATGCTAATTATGGGTACTTATCCACCTCTTTAATGCATGTTGTCCCGCGATGTTTGGCTTAACCAATAGTTTACTTTTTCATTTAACGTGGGAATTGATACAGGTTTACTTAGAAAGTCGTTCATACCAACAGCAAAGCAACGGTCTTTATCTTCCTGAACGTTGTTGGCAGTTAAGGCAATAATGGGAATAGAGGCTAACTCAGCTTGTTGACGTATCTGTTTACATGCTTCGTATCCATCCATCATCGGCATTTGCAGGTCCATTAAAATAAGGTCGACGGACTGGTGCTGTAATACGCTTAGGCATTCCTCTCCATTGTTACTGGTAATTACGTCCATACCCCATCGCTTGATAATATTGGCAACGAGCATTTGATTAATAGGGTTGTCTTCTACAATAAGAATCTTTTTGCCAACAAGAGAGCTTGGTGGGAGATCATGTGTCGGTTCCCTAAGTAGCGATTTGTACTGGCATACCCAGCTAATGGTGAATTGGCTACCTTTATTTATTTCGCTTGTCATCTGAATAGTCGCATCCATTAGTTCGCAAAGTCGTTTAACAATGGCAAGGCCTAGTCCTGATCCGCCATAGCGGCGTTGATTTGAGCCGTCTGCTTGATAAAAACTGTCGAACACAATCTTGTGATTAGATTCGTCGATACCTATTCCAGTGTCAGTTACAGTGAGTGTTATCTGTTGTTGGCGTTGATTTATTGTTTTGCCCTGTAAAGCAATAGAGATACTTCCATCATGTGTGAATTTCACTGCATTGGAGGCGAGGTTAAGGATAATTTGTCGTATGCGGGTATCATCGCCATAAATTTCAATCTTATTTAGTTCAGGGACGATGAAGTAATTAAACTCTACGTGCTTCTTCCTCGCTTCGTAGGCCAATGGAGTAAGTAAGTTGTCAAACAAGGTAGAGGGAGAGAAAAGCCGCCTATCAAGTTTTAAATCACCTTTTTCTATTTTTGAGAAATCCAAAATATTATTGACTATATTCAGTAGATGTTCGCTGGAACTTTTAGCTATATCAATGTAAGTGTTCTGCTCCTGATTTAACTCGGTAGTTGAGAGTAGTTGAAGCATCCCTAGTGCCCCGTTCATCGGCGTTCTTAACTCGTGGGTCATGGTTGCTAAAAATAAACTTTTTGCATTATTTGCAGCATCTGCTTCAGTTTTTGCAATTTCCAGTTGCGCTAATTTATTAGTAAGTTCAAGTTGATGTACTTCTAAGCTTTTTGTCATTTCATTAATATGACTTTGTAGCTCACCTAATTCCCCTTCGCCTTGCACGATCAGTCTGCTGCCCAAATTTCCTGCAGCAATATTCTTTGTAAAATTATTTATTTCTGCGAGAGGTTTCGATAATCGACGACTTATCACCCAAGCTAAAATAATACAGACAAATATCGATATAGCGCCGATGGCACAGGAGACGAGGATAATTTTCCGTTGGAGTTTAGAGAGCTGCTCAGTCGATCTTTCAATACTAACTTTTCCAATAATAGTCGGAGCGTCATAACTGTAATCAGTATCACCCGTTACAGAGTCATTTATCTCAATGTTACTTTGGTAGATAGGTACGGTTAGTGATTTAACTAACTCTTTATTGTTTTTACTAGATTTAAGATGTGACTGATTTCCAGTAAGTGAATTTACTATTGTTATTGCCGTAATATCTTTTGATAATGCTGATCGCATAATGTCAAATAGTTGAGATTCGTTATCACTAATAATTGCCAATTCGCTTGAAGCTGCAATATTTTCGGCAATTCTTGTTGCTACTTCTAGCTGGCTTAGAGATGCATCGTTCAACCGAGTTACAAGTGAGTACGTAAATAGAGAAAAAAATAATATTAGTGCAGGAGATATCCCCGCAATAAGTATTTGTTGAAATAGAGTATTCTTTCGAAATCTAGTTAACATACTATTCGAACTCATCTTTTAGGATGTGGTTTTTCAACTCTTCTTCTTTGGGAATACTAAGTCCGAGAGATTCGGCGACACTATAATTAATTTTTACATTAAAACTGTTTGGATACTGAGACGGAGGCAATTCTTTAGTTTTTATGTAGCTGTTTACCATTGACACTATGTCTATTACATATTGGTCTGGTGTGCTTAATACCGTTCCTAAGGCACCAGCGAGCACAAACCCTTCGTTAGGTCCAATAACGAGAGTCTGGTGTCGATAACTACTAAGTAAAATAGACCTTATCGTTTTCGAGTTATAAATATCATTCTCTGATGTGCTAAGTAAAACATCATTTTTTTGAATTATTTTATTAATATCTCTAACTAAGTTGGTCTCGCCTATTTTCTTAGTATGAATGGATAGAGATTGGAAGTTTTTGGAGATATTTTCTAAGGCACTTTCGTAGTATATATCTTTGTATACGATACCAAGCTGAGTCGGTTTGTTCTCAAATATTGCTTTGATAAGTGAAAGTTGCCGGGATATTGGCTGGTCTGAATAAAGGGTTGAAGTGTTGCTTATATGAGATTTTCGAAATTCATTTGAATTTACGTATAGAGCAAATTTTGCTTTATAGTTTTCGTTGTTAAGTAATGGCAGTAATTTTTCTGAGACGATAATGAGAATGTCGCCTCTGTTTTCGTCGTCTGGCAAAATATTCGTATAAGAGTGAACAGAAAAATGGGGGTTGTTCGTTATTTTGGCTGATAAGGAATCAAGTGAGACATTTTTTGCAGGTAAGACTAGATCGACGATTATCTTTTCATCGCTACTAGCCAACGTTGATGTTAATAGTAACGTTGTTATGAGTATTCCATAAAATAGTTTTATCAAGAGGCTATTCCCTGACTCTTGTGGGCACTAGTACTTAAAATTTACTCCAATAAACTGACGAAGCTTATTACGGTATATATTATCGCTTAAGAGCTCGCTATCATCATCGTGTCGGTATTGGCCTGAATATGAAAATTCAATTTCATTGTTTTGGAATTTTATGGCCTTTGATATTCTAATATCACTTCGAGAAAATTTATTCTGTGATGTACCTATTGCTCTAGCATAGTATTGAGCTAAAGAAATTTGAATGTTTTCGTTGGTACGATAGCTTATTAAAGCGCTCGCTGAATTTTTTGGCGTAAAACTCTCTTCTGTACTTTTTGTAAAAGGCATAGTGCTATTACTATAGGCCTTACTTTTTATATAAGCATAGCTACCATGTATTAGCCATTTATGATTTGGCCGATAGTCTACTTCGGTTTCTATTCCTGATAATTTTAAATTACCATTGTTAACGGGATTAAATTTTTCAAGTGATAATGAATTTGATATTAGCTTATCTAATTGGTCGTAAAATATTTTTACATCCCATTGCAGATGATATTGACTGAAATTTCCGTAGTACCCAATTTCCCTTGATTCTATTTTTTCAGGTTTGACATTTGGGTTTCCTTCGGCACTTTGGATAAGTACGCCTGTCGTTTGGCCGTCCGCTGCAGGTCGTACATTACGGCCGGTGTAAGTCCAGTTTGCTGAAGTTTCTAGTAAGTCTGGAGTACGTATTGCTTCGGAGTAGATTGCTCTGAGGCTATGGTTTTTATTGATGTGGTAGTGGGTAGAAATACGTGGAGAGAAATTTTTACCAATATCTTGTTCATATTCGTATGATCCACCAGTATTAATTGTAAATTTTTCGGCTATTTTTTTTTCAATATTAAAATATATTTGATAATTATTACTTGTTAACGTAGTTCCGTAATAGGTTTCTGAAGATGCTCTGGATTTTTTAAGATGTACACCAGCTACTGATCGTAAACTTTTATTCCAAATAGAGGTGTCTTGTATGTCTATATCTTGACGGGTAGCGCGTAAATCTTCATTAGCGTCGACTAGTACAAGTGGTGATGGATTATTATTTAGTCCGGTAAGATAAGGTGGTATTTCTACTGTCCATCTGCGTATTTGTTTCTGCGACGAAAAGTTATATCTAAGTGCTAACTGATGTGTATCTGATATTTCTTTTTCAATTTTTGATGACAAATAGTAATCATCAGTTTTTGTATTGGGTGGCGTCACATCGATATCGGAATAGTCATCGGTAACCTCACCGGTTTTGTATCCTAGGCCAAGGCTAATAGTGTAGTGATTAGTATGTGTTTCGTATCTACTATTAAAGAGTTGACTAGTTTTACTATCTAAACGTTCATTACCATGCTTGTCGATATCGAAGCCATCATCGTGAATACTGGCAAGCGTAATACGATAGGTTCCATTTAGAAATTCGTCCGCGTAACTTACTCGGTAGTTTTCGGTGTTTTCTGTTCCACTTAGAACATTGGCCTCATATTTATTTATGTCTGTTGGATGGCGTGTAATTATATTAATGACGCCTAAAAAAGCATTGGCACCGTAACTTGCACTTGAAGGCCCGCGTACAACCTCGATGCGCTCGATGTCTTGTATGGTGATTGGGATATCATTCCAATCAACCGTGGCTAAACCAGACTGATATACCGATCGTCCGTCTATTAGTACCTGCATTCGGCGGGAGTCACGATAGTTTGTACCGTGATAACTGACTACATAATTCCAACCGTCTCGGGCACCGACGGAGGTTCCTGGGATAAGTCGAAATAGTTCGGGTATTTCTTTTAGACCAGAAGCGGTAATCATATCGCGGTCTATTACGCTAACGCTTGCAGGAACTTCACTGCGATTTTGTTTCAGTTTTGCTGGTGTTAATACCACAGGAAGATCGTCGGTATTCCATATATTTGCTTGCAGCTGTGACGTTAATATTAATGAGGCTGCGGAGAGAATAAAACCGCGAACTAGGAAGTGTTGGTGCATCAGCAATCCTTCGGAACGATAGAACGACTTTAAGTGTAGCCTTTTACTATGAGTTTTTCGCTATTGAAGCTGTGTACACAGGGAAATTTATTTTCCAATACAAAAGCTAGAAAAAATGCGCCCAAGTAAGTCGTCTGAGCTGAACTCGCCGGTAATTTCGGCGAGGGCATTTTGCGCCAGTCGTAGCTCTTCGGCTAATAGCTCACCGGCGTTATAATTAAGGAGTTGTTGTTCGCCGTTCAGGATGTGGTCACGTCCGTGTGTTAGTGCGTCAATATGGCGTCGTCGTGCTATAAATGGCGTATCGCCATCATTGTAACCAACGCATGATTTTAAGTGTTCTCTGAGCGTATCTATGCCTTGGTTTTGTTTAGCAGAAATGTAAACGCGACTTATGTCGTCATTTTGTAAACCTGCTTTTTGACCTGTTAAATCACATTTATTATAGATTAAGGATAATTTCTTCTGTTGAACAAATATTTCAAATTCCGGCGGTATAGTGGGTTCATGGTTTGTTGTATTCTTACTATCTATTACGAGCAGCACTCGATCGGCTTGGCTTATTTCTGACCATGCGCGTTTAATACCTTCTAATTCTACGAGGTCGTCGCTGTCTCTTAACCCTGCGGTGTCGACAATATGTAGAGGCATTCCATCTATGAGAATGTTTTCTCTAAGGACGTCTCTTGTGGTTCCCGCTATATCAGTAACAATTGCGGACTCTCGACCAGCCAAGGCATTTAGCAAACTTGATTTTCCCGCATTAGGTTTCCCCGCGATGACAACGGTCATTCCTTCACGCAATATACTGCCTTGCTTTGCTGAGCTAAATACAGATTCAAGATGGTGTTTTATTTTTTGTAAGTCTGTGGCTACTCGTCCATCGCTAATAAAATCTATTTCTTCTTCTGGAAAATCAATTGCGGCCTCTACGTAAATTCGTAGCATGGTAATGGCTTCTACCAAAGCATTGATCTCTTTGCTAAACGCGCCTTCAAGTGAGCGCATGGCTTGCCTAGCGGCTTGCTCAGATGCGCTATCAATAAGATCTGCTATTGCTTCTGCTTGAGCTAAGTCTATTTTATTATTTAAAAAAGCACGCTCAGAAAATTCACCAGGCCGTGCCATTCTAGCGCCCTGGTTAATCACTGCACGTAATAAGCAATCTAAGATAACAGGGCCACCGTGGCCTTGAAGTTCTAGAACGTCTTCGCCAGTAAACGAGTTTGGCCCAGGGAAGAACAGTGCAATACCTTGGTCTATAGTCGCGCTGCCGTTAGCGGTAGTTTCTTGGAAGTTGCCGTAGTGGGCGTAGCGCGGAGTTAGGTTTTCTACGGCTAACATGGTGCGTGCTATTTCTTGGCACTTAGGCCCAGATATTCGCACAATACCAACACCACCTTTTCCAGGTGGTGTGGCAATTGCGGCAATGGTATCCGTAGAATATGCCATTGTAGATTAGCGGGTAGGTAAACCGCTTTTTTCTATTCGCTTAGTAATTATGTATTGCTGGATGATAGATAGGGTGTTGTTCACCACCCAGTACAGTACTAACCCGGCGGGGAAAAATAGGAAGAAGAAAGTGAATACAATTGGCATCCATTGCATTATTTTTGCTTGCATTGGGTCTGGTGGCGGCGGGTTTAAACGTTGTTGAATAAACATCGACAGACCCATTACTAACGGGAGTACAAAATACGGGTCCATTGCAGATAAATCATGTATCCACAGCATGAATGGCGCGTGGCGCAGTTCAATACTTTCCATTAATACCCAGTAAAGAGAAATAAACACCGGCATTTGAACGACCATTGGTAGGCATCCACCGAGAGGATTTATTTTTTCTTTTTTGTATAACTCCATCATCGCTTGAGACTGCTTTTGGCGGTCGTCAGCATAGCGCTCTTTAATCTCAGCAAGTTTTGGCTGGAATTTGCGCATATTCGCCATAGAGGTGAATGCTTTTTGATTTAGTTTGAAGAATGCCGCTTTAACTAAAATGGTGACACCGATAATTGCGAACCCCCAGTTGCCCAATACGGAGTGTATTTTGGTAAGTAGCCAAAATAAAGGTTGGGCAATCCACCATAGCCAGCCGTAGTCGACGGTTAGCTCTAAGCCTGGTGAAATTTCTTGTAGGCTGTATTGATCTTTTGGGCCGGTGTAAAAATCAGCACTAATTTTTCCCTGACTTTTCGGCGCGATGGTTACGGCAGCGCTAGTAACACGGGCAATATTCATATCTTGCTTGGTAACGATGGTGCTCAGTTCGTTTACGCTGTCTACTGGTGGAACCCAGGCACTTACGAAGTAATGTTGAACTACGCCGATCCAGCCACCGTTAACGCTGGCTTTGATGGGTTTGTCCTGCATTTTGCTAAAAGTTGTTTTCTTGTATAGGTCTTCGTTAGTGGCGTATGCCACACCAATAAAGGGCTTCATGGCGAACATGCCGCCTTTGTCGTTTACACTCGGATCTGCGCTATTGCCGCGTTTAAGTTGGCCAAAAAAGCTCGCCTGAAAGGGCGCATCGCTTTGGTTGTCGATTAAATATTCAACATTAATTAGGTATTGGCCGCGACTTAATTTGAAGCGTTTAATAATCGTGACGGCATCACTGTATTGAAAATGTAAATCTACATTTAGGCTGTCTGATGCTTCGTTTAAAGTGTATTCGGCGCTTGTGGCTGAAAAATATGGTCGACCCTTTGACGTGTCTGTAGCATTGCTGCCGATTAAGCCGCTTTGGGCTATATAGTGTCGTACATCATTGTTTTCTAGAATAACAAAGGGGTCGTCGGATTCTAAGCTGCTAGTGTATGCAGGCAAGCCTGCGTATACGATATCACCACCCAGTAAATCTATTTTTAAATCTAGCACATCTGTTTGAACGTTAATGTATTTGGCATTGGTCGTTGTCGGCGCGTTGATGGTATTAATATCATCGTTACGCACTATCGCTGGAAACTCTCCGTCGTCGCTTGTTGTGGGTGCCGCACCGGCATTGTTACTTACAACGGGGGTTACCGGATTTGATACATCATATTTCTGCCACTCCACTAACAACATAAGGGATAGTGCAGCGACGGCGGCGATAAGAAGATAGCGCTGAAAATCAATCATTGCTTGAATGCCTTGATAGGGTGAGTTCGGTTGGATGACAGTGGCAGGATGGTACAGGATCGTAGCCCCCGTCGTTAAGGGGGTGACATTTGCAAATGCGTTTTATGCTAAGCCAGCTTCCACGTAGTGAACCGTGTTTTTGTAAGGCTTCAACAGCATAACTAGAACAACTGGGATAAAAACGGCAATGCGGAGCCATCAGCGGACTGATAAACAGGCGGTAAAAGCGGATGCAGGCAATAAGCAAGCGCTGCATATTAACTAGCCCTCTTGCTGACGAAAGCGTTTTTCAGCTCGTTTCTCTAATTGGTACCAAAGCTGATTACAGATTTCATGGAGTTGCTTATTATCGATATCGCCTAATCCACGTCGCGCTAATACGATGATATCAATACCTTGCAGCTTATGGTTATTTAACCTAAACGTTTCTCTTATAACGCGTTTTACACGATTACGTTGAACAGAGAGCCGCACGTTTTTCTTTGCGATAACCAAACCTAGTCGAGCCCGGCCTAGTTTGTTTATGCGTGCTAAAAATAGTAGTTCAGCAGTAGAAACTTTCAGACGTGATTCGTCGAATACCGCTTGGTATTCGCTGGCATTTAATAGGCGTAGAGATTTATCAAAGTGAAAATCCACCGTTATGCCAGCATACCTTTATTGCTTAACGCTGATTAAGCAGATAGTACTGCACGACCTTTAGCGCGGCGGCGGTTAATCAGTTTGCGACCGTTTTTAGTTGCCATACGGGCGCGGAAGCCGTGGTTACGTGCTTTTTTAAGATTACTTGGTTGGAATGTTCTTTTGCTCATGATCTCGTCCGTAATAATAAATTAGCCAGCGGGTCGNCCCACTGGCACTGCCGAGCATAAATTGCCGAGACAGTGAAAAATCGGATCGCGAATTTTAGTGGACATTAGACCTAATAGCAATGATTTGCAGGTTTTAGTTAGATGTTTCCATTCGTATAACTAACGCACCGCTAAATCACAGTTTACCCATAACTTATCCACAGGTTTTTATTGGTGTTATCAAGGTGTGCGTTACTTGAGAGTAACTTGTGGCGTCTTATTTTTATAATCTTATAGTGTTGAATATAAAGGAATTTTTTGAATAAGCTTGATATAAATTGTTTTTGAATTTTGTGGATAAGTGTTCTGTTGGCGAGTAGAATAAGTCGCCTACTACAATAATACTTGCGGGTCCCTTCTTAGTGAGTACTCCGCCAGTTATGTCTTAATATTTACCAAATATGGAGAATAGTGTTGTCGGACGCCACGTGGCAGAAATGTATTGCGCATTTGCAGGACGAATTGCCCACTCAACAGTTTAATACTTGGATTAGGCCGCTTCGGGTTGAACTTGTAGATGATTTAATTCGTCTGTGTGCGCCAAACCGTTTTGTTCGTGATTGGGTAAGTGATCGCTTCTATTCACGCATTGTTGAGCTGGTTGCAGAATTATCTCCACCTGGCGTTAAGGTGCATGTTGAGCTTGGTATTTCGGAGCGTCAGGCCGGTGGCGGCGGTGCAAGTGGCGGCGTGCAACCTCAGTCTAGAGTTTTAAACACCAGCACGCAGACATCTAGTTTAGCTACTGGTAGTACTAGAATTATTACACCGAACAATACGGGACACAGCCATCGCGTTGCGCAGGAGCCCCCGGTTGCGTCATCGTCAATTGGCTCGCAGTTTATCTCTGGTCATCGTCAAGTTGAAGTAGAGGGAGGCATTCGGCATCAAAGCTCCTTAATGGAATCTTATACCTTTGATACGTTTGTTGAAGGTAAGTCTAACCAGTTAGCGCGTGCAGCGGCGAGCCAGGTCGCAAGTAATCCTGGTCGGGGATACAACCCATTATTTCTTTACGGTGGTGTTGGCCTTGGTAAAACCCATTTAATGCATGCGGTAGGCAATGCACTGATGCAGCAAAATCCTAATGCAAAAGTAGTTTATTTGCATTCTGAACGCTTTGTTGCCGATATGGTAAAGGCATTGCAGTTAAATGCGATTAACGAGTTTAAACGGTATTACCGCTCGGTTGATGCGCTGTTAATTGACGATATTCAGTTTTTCTCCGGTAAAGATCGTTCTCAAGAAGAGTTTTTCCATACATTTAACGCCCTTCTTGAGGGGGGGCAACAAATGATCCTTACCTGCGATAGATATCCTAAAGAAATCAAGGGCTTAGAGGAGCGGTTGAAGTCTAGATTTGGCTGGGGTTTGACGGTAGCGGTAGAACCGCCGGAGCTTGAAACGCGAGTAGCAATTTTGCTGAAAAAAGCAGAGCAAGAAAAAGCTACCCTTCCCTCTGATGCGGCGTTTTTTATCGCGCAGCGTGTACGCTCAAATGTCCGAGAGTTAGAGGGTGTATTAAAGAGAGTAATTGCCAGTTCGCGTTTTATGGCAAAGCCTATTGATATTCCATTGATTAAGGAATCCTTAAAGGATTTGCTGGCCTTACAAGATAAGCAGGTAAGTTTGGATAATATTCAGCGTACTGTGGCTGAATACTACAAGATTAAAATCGCTGATCTTATGTCTAAGCGCCGCAGTCGATCCGTGGCGCGTCCGCGTCAAGTTGCCATGGCATTGTCGAAAGAGTTGACCAATCATAGTTTGCCCGAAATTGGCGAAGGCTTTGGTGGTCGAGATCACACTACCGTGCTTCATGCTTGTCGAAAAATCAAAGAATTACGCGAAAGTGACGGTGATATACGAGAAGATTACCAAAATTTGATCAGACTACTGACAAGCTGATGTTTTAGTCGTGCTTTATATAATAAAGTAAGCCTTACCACTACCCAATTGAATTGATACTTAAAAGAACAGGAACCGGAAGCATGAAATTTTCGATTTCGCGGGAAGCGTTAATTAAGCCCTTGAACCTTGTAGCGGGTGTTGTTGAAAGAAGACAAACCCTGCCGATACTGGCGAATGTGCAGCTTGTTTTAAATGAGCAGGAATTGGCGCTGACAGGAACGGATTTAGAGGTAGAGCTAATAGGTCGGGTTCATTTAGATGATGAATCTGGCGTGTCCGGAGAGATAACAATTCCTGCGCGGAAGTTGGTTGATATTTGTAAGGCTTTACCAGAAGGCTCAAATATTAATTTTCAGCTAGATGATCAAAAATTGATTCTTAAATCTGGCCGTAGCCGTTTTCAGCTATCTACTCTTCCGGCGAATGATTTTCCAAGCGTAGAGCAAGCGAAAGGCGGACAGTCATTTATTTTAAAACAAGGTGATTTGAAGCGGCTGATCGAGCGAACTAGCTTTGCCATGGCGCAACAAGATGTGCGTTACTACCTTAATGGCATGTTATTTGAAGTGACCAATGGCCAATTGCGGGTCGTGGCTACAGATGGACACAGGCTTGCGATGGCAACCTTTCAGGGTGACATCCAGGTTGATCAGGTAGCGCAGGTTATTGTGCCCAGAAAGGGTGTTGTTGAGCTTGCGCGCTTATTGATGAATGAAGATCAAGATGCAGAGGTTATTGTTGGCGGCAACCACATTCGGGTTGTGACTGCTGACTTTACGTTCACCTCCAAGCTTATTGACGGTAAATTCCCAGATTACGAGCGCGTATTGCCGCGTAATAGTACAAAAGTCGTTCTCGGTTCCCGGGCAGATCTTAAGCAAGCATTTGCTCGCACAGCAATATTATCGAACGAAAAGTATCGCGGGATTCGTATGCTTTTGACTAGCGGGGAGTTGCGTATTGTGGCCAATAACCCTGAACAGGAAGAGGCAGAGGAAACTGTTGCGGTAGAGTATCAGGGTGATAGTCTCGAAATCGGTTTTAATGTTAGCTATTTGCTGGATGTGCTTTCTGCTATCAACGGCGAGTCTGCTAAATTTTCTCTTTCTGATTCGAATAGTTCAGCATTGATTGAGGAGGCTGAGGCGGATGGTGGTAATTGCCAATACGTCGTCATGCCGATGCGCCTGTAGATTTGATCGCGCGGTTGACTGCCAAGGTTGCTGATCGCGCGTTACTGCCCTCTCCTCTCCTAGTCATTATTTCCCGTATGTATAATACACCCTCCTTCTTACTCCGCATCATTTACCAAGAAAATGTATCGCCTCGCTTTACAGATTTTCGGAGGCTGTGTTGCAACTAGAAAAAATCAGCATATATAACTTTAGAAATTTGCGGCATGTTTCTTTAGAGGGTTTGAGTGGGTTTAACTTTATCCATGGAATTAACGGGAGTGGAAAAACCAGCATCCTCGAAGCGATCCACACCTTAGCCCTTACCCGGTCGTTCCGATCGCGTAAAGTTGATGGCGTTATATCCTATGGATGTGATGACCTAACGGTTAGGGGGGAGCTGGTTTCATCGGATATGAAAAGCAATCCGAGCTCGGTTATTGGTGTTCGGCGCCCGAAAAAAGGCCCCGTACTCGTTAAAGTTAATGGTGAAAAGTTGTTAACTGCTGGGCAGTTGGCAGGGGTCTTACCGGTTCAAGTTATTAATCCTGCTAGCTTCGAGCTTTTAGAAGGCTCCCCCAGTGTTCGGCGGCAGTATTTAGACTGGGGTGTGTTCCACGTGAAACATTCCGGTTTTTTTGAATATTGGCCTCGATATAGGAAGGCGCTTCAGCAGCGTAATTCCTTGCTCAGACGTGGTAATATAGATGCTACGGTACTTGCGCCGTGGGATCGAGAGTTGGCGGCCATGGGTGTGCTGATACACGAATCGCGACAAAAGCATTTCGACCTACTGTCTTCAGCATTTAACTTAATATATGGTCGATTACTGTCCGCGCTTGATGTGGTTGATTCAACAGATGCTCCGCCACTTACGATGGCGATGACGGCGGGTTGGAGAGATGATGAGCTAAGTCTGGCGGATTCATTAAAGAAAAATTTGGCTAGCGACCTTCGCTCGGGCTTCACCAAGAGTGGCCCGCATCGAGCGGATATCGATTTGCGGGTTGGGCGAAACCCCGCAGGCGAAGTGCTTTCGCGAGGCCAGATTAAAACGGTTGTTTGTGCGCTTAAGTTGGCTCAATCAAAAGTATTGTTAGATCAGGGTGTCTCAACAGTGTTTTTAATTGACGATTTGGCAGCGGAGTTAGACGAGCGTCGATGCGAAGTGGTTTTTAAGGAGCTGGTCGCATTGAATGTACAGGTTTTTGCTAGTTCCGTGCGACGTACGGACTTAAATGATGATTGGTGTTTGGGTAAAACACTTAAAAGGTTTCACGTGGAACATGGCTTAGTGAGTGAGTGCTAGGCTTGGTTAGGTTGTTGGGCTTCGGTGTAAAGCGTAGTAGAGAGTAGAGTCTGTGCCCATTTAGTATTGGGTAAGGGTTTAGGCAGTAATTGTGCTGCAAAATATAATATAAGTCAGTTGCCCTTTTTGGGGCGTAGAGGTTAGGTAAAAATGACAGAAGATAGAGCTTACGATTCCTCAAGTATTAAGGTGCTGAAGGGCTTAGACGCCGTTCGAAAAAGACCGGGTATGTATATTGGTGATACTGATGATGGCTCAGGACTGCATCACATGGTATTTGAGGTTGTAGATAACTCTATAGATGAAGCCTTGGCGGGTCATTGCAACAAAATTCAGATCATTATTCATGCTGATGAGTCCGTGTCGGTGACAGACGATGGTCGAGGTATTCCGACGGAAATGCATGAAGAGGGTGTCACTGCTGCCGAAGTTATCATGACGGTTCTTCATGCCGGAGGTAAGTTCGACGACAATACCTATAAAGTGTCTGGAGGCCTGCACGGTGTGGGTGTTTCGGTCGTAAATGCTTTGTCAGAAGAGCTGCAGCTCACAATTCGACGCGGTGGTATTGTTCATGAGCAAATATATAAGCATGGTGTTCCGCAGTCGCCATTAAAAGTAATTGGTGATACTGAGCGCTCAGGAACGGAAATTCGCTTCAAGCCGTCGGCAGAAACCTTTACCAATATTGAGTTCCACTTTGATATCTTGGCTAAAAGAATCCGTGAGTTAGCGTTCTTGAACTCGGGGATTAATATTGAATTAATTGATGAGCGAGATGGTAAGAAGGAAAGTTTTTGTTACGAAGGTGGCTTGAGCGCATTTGTTGAATATTTAAACACCAACAAAACACCGGTTAATAAGGTTTTTCACTTTACCACTGAGAGTGAAGGTGTGGTCGTTGAGGTTGCCTTGCAGTGGAATGATGGTTTCCAAGAGAACCTCTACTGTTTTACAAATAACATTCCGCAGCGCGATGGCGGCACACATCTGGCCGGTTTTCGGGCGGGTTTAACCCGTAACTTAAATACCTATATAGAGCGTGAAGGTTTGGCGAAAAAAGCCAAAATAGCTACAACAGGAGATGATGCCCGTGAAGGTCTTACTGCTGTTGTTTCTGTTAAGGTTCCTGACCCAAAATTCTCTTCACAAACGAAAGATAAATTGGTTTCAAGCGAAGTGAAAACGATTGTCGAGCAAGCAATGACGGCCAAATTTGGTGATTTCCTGATGGAAAGCCCAGCCGAAGCCAAGCAAATTGTACAGAAAATGCTAGATGCAGCACGTGCCCGTGAAGCGGCGCGGAAGGCACGAGAAATGACTCGTCGTAAGGGCGCGCTAGATATTGCGGGCTTGCCAGGGAAGTTGGCGGATTGCCAAGAGAAAGACCCTGCCCTTTCGGAAATTTACCTAGTCGAGGGTGATTCGGCGGGTGGCTCGGCTAAGCAAGGTCGAGATCGTCGAACCCAGGCCATTTTGCCGCTAAAGGGTAAGATTCTGAATGTTGAAAAGGCACGGTTCGACAAAATGATATCATCGGTCGAGGTCGGCACAATTGTGACGGCGCTTGGCTGCGGTATTGGTAAGGACGAATTCAACGTCGAAAAGCTCCGTTACCACAGCATCATTATCATGACGGATGCGGATGTCGATGGATCGCATATTCGTACCCTACTACTGACATTCTTCTTCAGACAAATGCCTGAGTTAATTGAGAACGGCCATATATTTATTGCGCAACCGCCACTATATAAAATTGGTCGTGGCAAGCAGCACCAGTATTTGAAGGACGAGCCCGCACTGGCGAATTACCTCACGCAATCAGCATTAGACGGTGCAGCACTATATGTTAATCCTGATGCGGCTCCTATCGGTGGCGCTGGATTAGAAGAGCTAATTATTCAATATCGTCGTGTCGATAGTATTATTACGCGATTGTCTCGTCTCTACCCTTCCGGCGTGCTGCGTGAATTAACGTATATGCCAGTCTTAAATGCAGATGAGCTTGCGGATAAATCGGTCGTTGCGAAATGGGCTGAAAAGTTGGCTGAGGTGACTATTGAGCTAGAGCAGCGCGATGCCCAGCATCGTTATGATGTCCGCGTAGTTGAAGACCCTGAGCTGCACATATTCTTACCCGCTATTGATATTGTCTCCCACGGAGTGAGTGATCACTATCAGTTTGGGCGTGATTTCTTCAAGTCTGCAGATTATCAAGCGATCGTATCTTTAGGTCAGAGTTTGCAAGGACTGCTTGAGGATGGCGCCTATATTAAGCGTGGTGAACGGACTCAAGAAGTTAGCGACTTCTCCGAAGTCATTACTTGGCTTATGCAGCAGGCAGAGCGTGGGTTTAATGTACAGCGCTATAAAGGTCTGGGTGAAATGAATCCAGAACAGCTTTGGGAAACCACGATGGACCCTGAAGCGCGCCGCATGTTGAGGGTGACGATTGAAGATGCCGTTGCCGCGGATCAAATATTCACGACACTAATGGGTGATCACGTTGAGCCGCGTCGTGAGTTTATCGAAACTAATGCGCTTAAGGTTGCCAATCTCGATATCTAAATCGTAATTGGGTCTTTCCTTCTATTTTGGAGCTATTGGCGACTCCCGTAGCTCCAAGCTTTACCAAAAGACTCGAACTGAGTTCACGCGTTCCTATAAAGTAGTAAAGGAACCCCCCGCCACTTCGTTTATTGGATTAGCTCACACTGGGCTTCGATCCAGTTTTCTACTTCTAGAGTTAGCTCTCGGCTTTCTCTACCTTCGGTTTGTATCGGTTCACCAATAACCAAGATTACGGTGCCTGGTTTAATATGGAGCCCTTTCGCGGGCCATAATTTTCCGCCATTGTGAGCAATGGGCAGCACAGCTACCCCTGCTTCAATCGCCATTCCAGAGCCACTGCGGGCATACCTGCCGCGCTTTCCGACAGGTGTACGGGTTCCCTCTGGAAATATAAGCACGTTGTAGTTGTTTTTAAGTCGTGAAAGCCCCTGCTCCATTGTTTGTCGCATGGCCGCTCGCGGATTACTACGATCAATTCCAATAGCGTTCATCATTCTTAGAGCCCAGCCGAAAAAGGGAATGTTAAATAGCTCCCGTTTTACCACCGTTGCAACAGGGAATAAAAACCACTGAAGATAAAAAGTTTCCCACTGACTTTGGTGCTTCGCCATCGCCACATAGGGGAGATCCGTAGGTAATGAGCCGCGAATCTCGGTTTTTACACCACAGCAAACACGCAGCAAGAAAATAATAGCTGCATTTCCAAGAACAAAATAGCGACCCCGAATATGGAAGGGCAAAAAAGACGTAAACAACAGCCCCGTGGTGCTTATAAACACGGTGATTAAAGCGTAGCCAGTGAAAAAAAGCATAGAGCGTATTGTTAAAATGCTATTTGCCATCAGTTCCATTTGGAGTCTCGTTTACTTCTTGCGCTAGCCTTGTGGCTAGCGAAGATTAGCCATTACATATCTTTACTTGCCGGATTAGGCGAAGGGATACCTAAAATTACTTGCCTACAACTAACAAGGAAATATCCGCGACCTCTAAAAACAGTCCCTGCAATTGTTTGAGAAGGGATTGGCGATTACGTCGCAGCGCCTCATCGTCGGCATTGACCATGACTTGATCAAAAAAAGCATCAACGCTTGATTGCAAACGGGCGAGAGATTTTAAGCCGCCCTCATAATCAGCTTTGGCAAATAGCGGCGCGACCTTTTCTTGCTGTTCTACTAGCTGCGCAGCTAGTGCGACTTCGGCAGGCTCCTGCAATAAATCGGTATTGACTGTGTCTGCGATGCTTCCTTCTACCTTAGCTAGAATGTTTGATACGCGTTTATTTGCAGCTGCAAGCGCCGCCGCTTCCGGTAACTGGTTAAAGGCCTGCACGGCTTTAATGCGGTGATCTATATCCAGTGGCGCGCTAAGTTGTTTTGCGCTTACTGACAAGAATACCTCAGCAGAAATACCCTGATCTTCGTAGCCAGCACGCAGCCGGTCGATAATGTAATTAAGTACGGTGTTTTTGAGCTTGTTGTCGCTAGCGAATTGCTGGTGCTTGCTGATTGCTAGCGCGACTAATTCGCCAAGGTCTAGAGTTAATTGTTTTTCAACAATAATTCGCAATACACCAAGAGAGGCGCGGCGTAAGGCGAAGGGATCTTTTGATCCGGTAGGAATCTGGCCTATCCCGAAAATGCCGGTGATGGTATCTAAACGATCTGCCAGTGCGACGATGGTGCCGGTAAGCGATGTGGGTAAGCCATCGCCTGCAAAACGCGGCATATATTGCTCGTTCATGGCGAGGGCGACGCCGTTTGCTTCACCATCATTTTGTGCGTAGTAATACCCTGCTATACCCTGCATGTCGTCGAACTCTAATACCATCTCGGTAACGAGGTCGCTTTTAGAAAGTTCGGCGGCGCGTTTTGCTTCGGAAGTATTCGCGTTAAGTAATTTTGCGATGTCTTCACTTAATTCAGCAACACGGCAGGTTTTATCATAGATGGTGCCGAGTTTGTCTTGAAAAACTATGGTGCGCAATTTCTCACGGCGCTGTTCAAGACTTGTTTTACAATCTGTTTCAAAAAAGAAAGCGGCGTCGCTAAGGCGAGGTCGAATAACGCGCTCGTTTCCATCGACAACCTTCTGCGGGTCGCGACTTTCAATATTAGACACCGTAATAAAATACGGCATAAGTTTGTTGTTAGAATCCACAACATGAAAATACTTTTGATGTTCTTTCATTGACGAAATTAAGGCTTCTGCCGGCACTTTTAGAAAGCGCTCTTCAAAGCTACCGGCAAGAGCGACGGGCCACTCTACCAAAGAGCTAACCTCATTAAGTAGGTCGTTACTAATAACGGTTTGGCCGCCTAGTGTTTTCCCGATGTTAGTAATTTGTTCGCGAATAATATCTTGCCTAGTTTTATAATCGGCAATAACTTTTCCTTGGTCTTTTAGGACGGATTCGTAGCTGCTAGCAGACGCAATTTGTAATTCCTTATTGCAATGAAAGCGATGGCCACGAGTGACATTAGATGAGGTTAAGCCAAAGATATTTTCTTGGAAATTTTCGTCGCCAAAAATAATGGTGAGCCACTGTATAGGTCTAACGAACTCGGTACGAGATGCACCCCACCGCATTCTTTTTGCGATTGGTAATGCGTTCAATGCAATATCAATTATGCTGGCAATAACATTTTTGGTTTCTGCGCCCTTTGCATTGCTGCGGTAACAGAGTTTTTCTTGCTTACCGTCGTTGGCAATATGCTGACTTAAATCGTCGGCATTAATATTGTTCTTTTTCGCAAAAGCTAAAGCGGCGTTCGTTGCTTTACCAGCATCATCAAAGGCGACTTTAACTGGCGGCCCCCAATTTTCGAGCTCTTTGTCTGGTGCTGACTCCGCTAAGTCAGATACTAAAATAGCGAGTCGACGTGGCGTGGCAAAGCTTTTGGTCGTACTGAATTTTAAAGCTTGATCATTAAGCTGCGAGCTAATGCTAGCGCTGAAGGCTTCAGATAAGATCTTCAATGATTTTGGCGGTAGTTCTTCGGTGCCGATTTCGATGAGTAAATCGCGAGTGCTCGTCATTATTTGCTCTCCTTTGCGGCAGCGAATTCTTTACGTAAACTTTCTGGTGCCATAGGAAAGCCCAGTGCTTCGCGGGCATCGAAATAAGCCTGCGCAACCGCGCGGGCCAAGCTTCTAACGCGCAAAATAAAACGCTGGCGCTCAGTAACCGAAATTGCGTGGCGTGCATCGAGTAAATTAAATGCGTGGGACGCCTTCATAACCATTTCGTAGGCGGGCAGTGGCAGTCCCTTTGCTATGAGGCGTTCGCTTTCTGTTTCGCAGTGATCGAATTGCGCGAACAATTGGCTTACGTCGGCTTCTTCAAAATTAAAGTGAGACATTTCCACTTCATTTTGATGAAACACATCGCCGTAGGTAACCGCGCCCTGTGGGCCATTGGTCCAAACCAAGTCATAAATACTGTCTACGCCCTGTAGATACATGGCGATGCGCTCTAAACCGTAGGTGATTTCGCCGCTAACGGGATAGCACTCAAGGCCACCAACTTGCTGGAAGTAAGTGAACTGCGTGACTTCCATGCCGTTCAGCCAGACTTCCCAGCCTAGTCCCCACGCACCTAAGGTTGGCGACTCCCAGTTGTCTTCAACAAAGCGTATGTCATGTACTTCTGGGTCGATTCCAAGCATTTTCAAAGAATCTAAATACAGATCCTGAATATTGCTTGGCGATGGCTTCATGATTACTTGGAATTGATAGTAGTGCTGAAGACGATTTGGGTTGGTGCCGTAGCGACCGTCAGTGGGACGGCGGCATGGTTGCACGTAGGCAGCATTCCAAGTTTCTGGGCCGATGGCACGTAAGAACGTGGCTGGGTGGAAGGTGCCCGCACCGACCTCCATGTCCAAGGGTTGCAGTAGCACACAACCTTGCTCTGCCCAGTATTGTTGTAATGCTAAGATTAGCCCCTGAAAGGTGCTGACGTCTGCCTTACTCACGGTCTTCCCCACGAAATAAATAAAGAGGTGAATTATACAGATATGACAGCCAGTGCGTTAAGACTAAGGTGCTTTCTGGTCGTAGTAGTGCTGGACTTGTTATCATCGGCGTCCAGATCTTAAGGAGACAGGCCACAATGGCGAAAATAATTGGTGCGATATTGGGGTTTTTAGTGGGCGGCCCACTATTGGCACTGCTGGGTTTTGCCGTAGGCACCTTTTTTGATCGAGGGCTGGGGCAGGCGATGCGCTTTAATTACGGTGCTGAGCGTGAACGTATTCAAGGTATCTTTTTTGACACCGTGTTCCGCGTTATGGGGCATATAGCCAAGGCTGACGGCCGTGTATGTGAATCTGAGGTCGCACAAACTGAGGCTATCATTGCTCAGTTGGGCCTAACCGGTGCCCGCCGCCAGGACGCGATTGCCAAATTTAAACAAGGTAGCGATAGTGGTTTTGAGCTAGAGCCGCAAATGTCTGATTTTATGGGGGTGGCGAAAAGCCAGCCCCTCCTTAGGCAAATGCTTTTAGAAGCGCTTTTGGCAATGGCGCTGGCCGACGGTGATATGGCCGATGCTGAACGGGATATTGTGACGCGGGTGGCGGGCTATTTAGGCGTGTCGGGCCAAGAATTTCAGCGTTTGTTGGACATGGTTATGGCACAAAGCCAGTTCCATGGTGGCGGCTCGGGCGGCCAGGCAGCCAGTAGTTCAGATTTAAAGAAGGCCTATCAGGCGCTAGGCGTAGATGAGTCGATTAGTGATGCAGAGTTAAAGCGCGCTTACCGCAAGCTAATGAGTCAACACCACCCTGATAAGCTTATTGCCAAGGGCGTGCCAGAAGATATGATGAAAATTGCGACGGAGAAAGCGCAGGAGATCCAGGTAGCCTACGATCTAATTAAGAAAAATCGCGGCACCTGAATTAAAGAATATATTCTTTCAGTCCGGCCAGAGATTAACGGGCTTGGGCTGACAGAGGGCGCACATTGTCAACGGCTTGAGAGTCTATTTCCTCTAGGGCCTCTACCCTGCCCTTACAGGCTTGCATAACTGCCTCTTTGTTTTTGGCTAAGAAAATACCAAATTCTTCAGCTTTGGTTTCATCAACATCGGGAATATGTTGTTGGAGCAACGCACTAAAACCTTCCGCTAACTCCAACATTTTGTCGTAGGCATCGGCATCTTTTTTGTTGTCAAACATACTATTGTCCCTGTCGCACATCCACTTGGCTACTACCGCCATGTTTCACCTCGATTGATTGTTGAACGATACTAATATTTAACAGAACTGTATATAAATACAGCCTTTTGTGCAAGGTCTAATTGCTGTACTAGAAAGGGCTAGCGGCCCTTCATCGTTTTGTCACGAGGTTCTAGTAGCCTCGCTACAAATTGTAGGAAGCCCTTGTGACATGAGCATGAACCCGTCTTTCAACGTTGCTGGAATTTTACTGCTTAGTGGATTACTCGCCGCCTGTGGTGGTGATAGTGTGAGCGCTACTCAGCCAGCAACGCATTCGCCTGATACTGAAAAGCCGCCAGCCCCAGTGCTGGAAATAGTGGGTAATAGCGAAGTTGCCTCAGGGTCAGCACATACCCTGCGCGCTCTAACAGAAGATAATGGCTTAGCGAGTTCATGGAGCTGGCAGTTTGACCGCAGCTTATTGAGCGAGGAGAGCGTAGAGGTCGACGGCGATCGCCTTAGCTATACCGCTCCAGACGTAAATAATCCTACAGCGATTAACTTTGCGGTACAGCGCAGTGTGAGTGGTCAACGTCCGCAGAATGCGAGCCTTGCCGTAATGGTCTTCGCCTCAGATGACGCCACTAAGCGGCCGACCCTTGAACTGAGTGAGGACTTATCCGCCGACGAAGGCACAGATGTGCTGTTGTCGGTAAGTGCTGCTGCGCGGCAGGGTCGCAGTATTCGGTCTATTGCATGGCAGCAACTATCAGGGTCAGCGGCTCAGCTTCTCGATGCAAATGACCAAGATACGTTTTCTATTCGTCTACCCCA
Source organism: Zhongshania aliphaticivorans (assembly GCF_902705855.1). Classification (GTDB taxonomy): domain Bacteria; phylum Pseudomonadota; class Gammaproteobacteria; order Pseudomonadales; family Spongiibacteraceae; genus Spongiibacter; species Spongiibacter aliphaticivorans_B. The sequence continues at coordinate 94,477 of NZ_CACSIJ010000014.1, forward strand.
AGTCGACACGGAGCAAACCTTGAGGTTTGCAGTTCAGGCGCAGGACAGCGGCGGATTTAGCGCGAACGCTGAGGTGGCGGTGCGAGTATTGAATGTTTTCGAGAATACATTGCCAGTAGTCAGTGCGGGAGCAGATCAGGAGTCTGCTGCGAATAGCACAGTTAATTTACATGGCAGTGCGACAGATGCCGGCGGAGAAATTGTGTCGGTGCTTTGGGAGGCGCTAGGCCAAGATAGCAGCATCACTATTAATCAAGCCGATAGCCTCAATGCCAGTTTTATGGCGCCAAACGTATCGGAAGATCGCGATGTAGTAATACGCTTAACCGCAACTGACAACGACGGTGCTAGCGGCAGTGACACCACCGTAGTTCGAATTATCGCCACGCCAAATGAATCCCCTGAAATTAGCAGTGCCTATGTCGATCCTGGGGTTGCCTATAGTGGTGAGACAGTGCAGTTGATCGCGACGGGACAAGATCCAGACGGCAATGCACTAAGTTTTAACTGGCAGCAAATTCCGGCTCAAGACCAAGCATTGCTTACTATTGAGCAAGATGAGAGCGGAAATATTAGTGCGAGCTTGCCGACACTGAGTAAAAACGAAAACTTTGTTTTAGTTTTGTCGGTGAGTGACGGTATAAGCACAGTAAGCCGAGAGGTGGGCTTTCAGGGAGTCGCCAACTTTGCACCTGTGCCGAATCCTCTGAGCTGTCTGTCGCAACCTTTGCAAGCGGGCTGCCCTCTGGCCGCGCTTGCGCCGATATTAGATCCCAATTCCTTTAGTGCCTGCGCGACTGATCCCGCTAGCAGCGAGTGCATTTTTACTCAGCTTGCCGGCCCGGCCGTGCTCGCCTGTATAGATAATCCTGGGCCAGAAACCTGCGCCACAGCATTAACGAGCATTGCTGATCCGAGTTATGTTTTAGAACAGCTGGGAGAGGAAGATTCTGCAGGAATATGTAATCCCGCATATGATGACAATAGTTACGAACATTATGTGGGCGCGCTGCACGAGCATACCGCTTATTCTGACGGCACCTATTTAACTCGGCCAGCCGATGTTTTTCAGCGTGTAAAAACTGCTGGTCTAGATTTCGCCGGTAGCTCAGATCATTCAGACAATATGGCCCTCCCCCTTTCACTTGGTCGCGGCGATTGTTCACCTGAGCAATTTTTGGATTGCTATCTCTTTGTCGACCCCGACAATCGCAGCGATGCATTTGTGAAGTGGAAAGCCACACAAGAACAAGCGCTGGCTGCCAGCGATAATAACTTCACTGCCTTTCGTGGCTTTGAATGGACCTCAGATCGATTTGGTCACGCCAATATATTTTTCTCAAGAAATATTATAAATGCGAAAACTGGGCCGGGTTATGCGGTGAGTATGGTTCGGTTTTGGCAGTGGTTTGGTTACCCAGCCCAATTCGGCGGTGGCTCGGATGGCTTATTAAGTTTTAATCATCCTGGTAGAGAAGATGCTATAGAAAGTATTGTCGAGAGTCTTGGCGGAGACCCTGGGTTTACCTTTAATGATTTTCGTTATGTTGCTGCCGCTGACTACCGTACTGTAGGTATAGAGGTATTTGGTAAGGGCAGTGAATACGACAGTGATGGGCCGAACGGTAGTTGGCTAAGTTATGCTTTAGATAAAGGCTGGTATTTGGCACCGGTTGGATCAGAAGATCATCATGATACCCGTTGGGGGGATGATGATTTACCAAAAACGGTGTTAATCGCACGTTCCCGCAGTCGCGATGATTTACGTGAGGCGATGTTGGCGCGTCGATTTTACGCCGTAGCGCAAAATTACAATGGTATTCGACTGGATTATCGCATAGATGATGATCCTATGGGTTCACGGCTGCGCAAACAAATTGGTGATAAATTAAATATCAGTATAAATTTAAGCACGAATAGTGTTGTAGTGGATGCACCACGTTTTGAATTAGTTGGCCCAAATAACACAGTCATCGAATATTCTAACGGCACAAATATGCAGAAAAATATTATTTTTAATAAAGGCTTAAAATATGTTTTTGTTAGAGTATTTGATGGCGAAAGGCCTATTGCGTTTTCAGCGCCGATTTGGATTTCGGAGGGTAGCGAGCCACTGCCGCAATGCCTAGTTCCACAGATTTGGAAAGACGAGGCAGCACTGCTGCCATCGATTTAATATTAGACGTGCTGGCTGGTTTGCATTTCGGCGTAGCGCTTTGCCCACGCAACAAATTGCTCAGCGGGAATGGGAGGCGAATAAAGAAAGCCTTGCACCATGTCGCAGTGGTGTTCTCTTAAAATGCGTCGCTGATTTAGATTCTCTACACCTTCGGCAATAACCTTCATATTGAAGCTATGCCCCATTGCGATAATGGCGTTGGTTAGCGTCACACTGTCGCCGCAGCTGTCGATATCACTCACAAAACTTTTGTCGATTTTTAAGCTGTCAAAGGGGTAGCGTTTTAAATAACTAAGTGATGCGTAGCCGGTGCCGAAATCGTCCAGCGATAAATGTATTCCCAAGGTTTTGAGTTGTTTAAATGTGTCGCGAATTTCTGGCGTGTCGTTAATTAGTAAGCCTTCGGTAATTTCTAGTTCCAGCTGCGCTGCGGGTAAACCACTTTGCTGCAGAGCGTAGCGCACGTTTTCAACAATATCGCCATCGGTAAATTGTTTGGCAGAAATATTCACCGCTACACTTAATGCTGGCAAGCCTGAGCGCGTCCATGCCATTACCTGTTGGCAGGCATGCTCTAATACCCACTTCCCGATACCGATGATTAAACCACTTTGTTCCGCAACAGGAATAAAGCGGTCGGGTGTTGGATTGCCCAAAACATTATTATGCCAACGTAGTAGTACCTCTACACCGCGCAATTTATTATCTTCAAGATTAATGACGGGTTGGTAGTGAAGCTTAAATTCGTCGCGTTCAATCGCGTGGCGTAAATGCTGCTCCATTTCTAGTCTGAGCTCAGTTTCGCTACTCATGCCCTCTTCATAAAAGCTGAAGCGATCGCCACCTTTTTCCTTGGCACTGAACATCGCGGCCTCGGCGCGGCGCATTAGCACGGTGCTGTCGTCACCGTCTTCGGGGTATTTGCATAAACCAAGGCTGGCAGAAATATTCACTTCATGGTGATTGACGTAAAATGGTTCGCGACATTTGTCGAGTATGGTTTCGGCGAGAATTCCAGCTTCGTCAATGCAATTGCCGACACTTAAAACAATTAGGAATTCGTCGGCGCCTAGGTGTGCAAGAATTTGGTCGTCGCGAACGCTGCGCCGTAATCTTTCGGTGGTTTCAACAAAGATTTTGTCAACGACCTGATGCCCTAGCGAGTCGTTGATATACCGTATTCGGTCGAGGTCGATATGGATAAGAATAAAGCCACTATTCGAGCTATCGCCATCATTGATGGTCGACTGGATCGCCCGTAAAGCAAATTGCCGATTTGGCAAACCCGTTAGCACATTATAGTGTTCGCGAATAAACAGCCGGTCTGCAATGGCCTTGTGTTCAGAAATATCTTCAGCACATACAACCACGTGTGCGAGTTCACCACTGTCATTGAGAATTGGTGTGACGGTGGCGGCGAGGTATCGGTATTTTTTTTTGTCTCCAACGCGTAATTCACCGCGCCACTCTCGTTTTTCGTCTACGGCTTTGTGTACTTGCTGACGGGTTTCTTCTGAGACATTCTCGGTCCAAATATCCAGCAGCGAATCATCATTTGAGTAGTTAGCTTTAATAACGCCAAGTGACGAATGGTTGGTATTAATAAATTCTACGTTCAGATATTTATCTAATAGCATCAAAGCAGAGGAGTTATGCGCTAGCAGTAAGCCTTGTTGCTCATTAGTTTGTTCAAGCTGTTTGCGTAGTAGTCGGTGGCGCTCTAATACACCGCTCAGGCAGAAGGCGGTCAGGCTTATACAGGCCGCTAGGGTGGCTAGCATGAGTAATGCGGGGTCGTAGGGTGTTATTAAAACGAAGTAAGCCACCGCCGACAGTACGGCAGATAGGGCGAACGCTATGGCTAGAAAAAGGTATGCCATTGATAACTCATATAAATATTACGTTCAGGTATGTAAGCACATTTGTGCGGTTTAGTCAGTGGCAGCGCTAGCTAATTTACTGGCTACTAGCATCGCAATAGGCGCTTTGTCCCCAATCGGATCGAGGGGCGTTTCGTTATAATAGTGTATTTTTAGGTTTTGGAAGGCGACGCATAGCTCGTTTTGTTTTAGGCAGAAGCGTGTATTTACTGGTTTGCTATTAGTACGATGCTCGGTCTGTGCCTGCACAAAGGTTTGATAGAACAGTAATCCACCGGGTTTGAGTGCTTTTTGAATAGCCTCAAATAGCGGTCTATACAGAAAGTAGCTCACGACAATAACGTCGTACTGTTTGCTAGCCAAACCATTTTTCTCAATGTCTGCGCAGACGGTGTTTATCTTTAAATTTTGTTCATCGGCAAAGTTTTTTAAACGAGCCAACGCCACATCAGAAACATCTATAGCGTCGCACTCCAAGCCCTGCTGGGCTAAAAATATCGCGTTTCTGCCCAAGCCGCAGGCCAAATCTAAAGCATTGCCCTGCTTGGGTAGCATGGCGGCGTGTTGCTGTAAGACCTCACTGGCGGGGGTAGCAAGCTCTCGTTCGGCATGGCGTAGATTCCACTTTGTGCGGCTATCGTCGTGATTGGATTTGGGCATGATTTAACGTCGCCAAAATGATGGCATTAGCAGCACCAGCAAGGTGAAAATTTCTAAACGGCCTAGCAGCATCGCATAGCACAAAATCCATTTTCCAGCGTCGCTCACCCCACGATAACTGGCAGCAACTTCACCGAGCCCTGGCCCCATATTATTTATTGAGGCCGCAGTCGCGGAAAACGCGCTTAGCGAGTCGAGCCCGCAGGCCATCATTGCTAAGGTAATGAGAATGAAGGAGATCATGTAAACGCCGACAAAGCTCCACACTGCGCTAACAATTTTTGCTTCTACACGGTGGCTACCAATTTTGAGGGGGATAACGGCGTTGGGGTGAATCAGCTGCTTCATTTCTCGAATGCCTTGTTTTGCAACGAGCATGACTCGAACCGCTTTCATGCCGCCCCCAGTAGACCCTGCGCAGCCGCCGATGAAGGACAGCATGATTACCGCTACAGGCAGGAAGCTAGGCCAGATAGAGAAATCTTCGGCGCCAAAACCGGAGGTGGTGGTAACAGAGATAGTGTGGAAAATGCCGTGAATAAAGCTGTCTTCTAATGAATATGTGCCACTGAAATAGAGATATACAGAGATAGTCAGGGTGGCGATGGCAATAACAGAGAGATAGAAGCCGGTTTCAGCATCTCTTAGATAATGGCGTATAGAGCGAGATCGCCAAGCGTGAAAATGAATGGTAAAGCTCAGCGCCGCGAACAGCATAAACCCACTGCAGATCATCAGTATTAAGGGACTCTCGAAGTAGCCCATACTGGCGTCGTGGGTAGAGAAGCCACCGATGGCGACTGTGGAAAATGAGTGACAAAGGGCATCGAAAAAGCTCATTCCGGCAAGCCAATATGCCAAGGTGCACACCAAGGTCAGTGACACATACATAAGGAATAAGACTTTCGCGGTGCCGGTAATGCGTGGGGTTAGTTTATTGTCTTTTACGGGGCCTGGTGTTTCGGCACGGTATAGCTGCATACCCCCAATGCCGAGTATCGGCAGAATGGCGACAGCAATAACGATGATACCAATCCCGCCTAGCCACTGCAGGAACTGACGGTAAAATAATATGGAAATCGGCAGTTCATCCAAGCCGGTGATAACTGTAGCGCCGGTGGTGGTAAGGCCGGATATTGACTCAAATACGGCATCGCTCACCGATAGGCCGGGGTTGTCGGCCAGATAAAACGGCAGAGCACCGAATAAACCGAGTACGGTCCAAAACAGCGAAACCACTAGAAAGCCATCTCGGATACTGAGTTCGTGTTGTTGTTTTAGATTGCTTAGCCACAGCGCGAGCCCGCTGCCGAAAGTTAGGACGAAAGCGGTAGAAAAGGCATTGAGTGCGCCATCGTTTTGCCACATAGACAGAATGGCGGGTAGAGCCATAGTTAAACTGAATATCATCAGTAACATGCCGATGATTCGGCCGATGATTCTCAGGTGCATAAATGCGCACCTTTCATTGCGATAGGCTGGCTTGTCATCAGAAGAAGGTAAACCCGACCTGAAATAATTTCTCGACCATTTTGATCTTGCTCTTATCGACGAGGAATAAAATCAAATGGTCTTCAGACTCAACTAGCAAATGGCTGTGGGCGATCATGACCTCCTCACCCCTGACTAGTGCGCCAATGCTGACACCTTCGGGTAAGACGATTTCGTCTAGGCGGCGACCAACGACTTTGGATGAGCGGTTGTCGCCGTGGGCAATAATTTCCAGCGCCTCGGCCGCGCCGCGCCGCAGCGAGTGGACATTGTAAATATCGCCGCGACGAACATGAGTGAGCAAGCTGCCAATGGTGATTTGCTGGGGTGAAATGGCAATGTCGATATCACCGCCCTGTACTAAATCGACATAGGCGGGATTGGTAATTAAGGTAATCACTTTCTTGGCGCCCATTCGCTTGGCTAGCAAAGACGACATGATGTTTGCTTCGTCGTCATTGGTGAGCGCGAGAAACACGTCGGTTTCTTCAATATTTTCCTGCGCGAGCAAATCGTGGTCAGAGGCGCTGCCATGTAACACGATGGCTTTAGATAATTGCTCTGACAAGGCGCGACAGCGGTCATAGCTGCGCTCAATAATTTTTACGTGATAACGGCTTTCCACCGCCCTCGCAAGGCGTTCGCCGATATTGCCGCCGCCAGCAATGACTAGGCGTTTGTAGGGTGTGTCTAAGCGACGCAACTCACTCATTACCGGCATAACGTTCTTTTTGGCCGCAATGAAAAATACTTCATCGCCGGCTTCAACCACGGTGTCGCCGCTGGGCAAAATAGCCGTTCCACGTCGGAAAATAGCTGCTACACGGGTGTCTACGGTGGGCATGTGGTCGCGGATAGCCGCCAGTTCATTGCCCACCATTGGCCCGCCGTAATACGCTTTTACGCCAACTAACTGAACCTTGCCGTCGGCAAAATCCAGTACTTGCAGTGAGCCGGGGTACTGTAATAGGCGCTTAATGTAGCGAGTTACCAGCTCTTCAGGGCTAATAAAAACATCAATGGGTATGGCGTCATTACCGAATAGCTTTTCTACATTGGTGTAAGCATTGGAGCGAATACGAGAGATTTTGGTCGGTGTGCGGAACAGTGTGTAGGCCACTTGGCAGGCGACCATATTAATCTCGTCGCTATTGGTTACCGCGATTAATAAATCCGCATCTGCCGCCCCTGCTCGGGCTAGCACGTCGGGGTGCGAGGCTTGTCCGGTTACTGTGCCAATGTCGAGGCGATCCTGCAGCTCCCTGAGTCGATCAGGGTCTTTATCTACAATAGTAATGTCATTGTGTTCACTGGCGAGGTTGGCGGCCAATGTGCCACCCACCTGCCCTGCGCCGAGAATAATGATTTTCATTGTTCGAAGTCGCCTGCGCTGCCTGTTATCGATTGGTGCCTGATACTGTTACCACAGCGAGATGACACGTGCTGGGGTGAGAAAAAAATAGTTACGATCAAGCCCGTCATTGTGCGGCGACGAGGTGCGCCACTCAATAGCCGTGATCAGAGTATTTTACGAATTTTCGCGTAGAAGAAACCGTCGTGCCCGTCAATGTGTGGGAAAAGCTGCCGGCAACCATCGCGGCCTATCCCCCAATTGGCGGCTATTGGTATTAACTCGGCATCTGAATGATCAGTTAAAAATGCTGCCACTTGCTGTTCATTCTCAGCAGGTAATAACGAGCAGGTAGCGTAAACAAAAATGCCGCCGGGTTTTAAACTCTGCCAGAGCTTGGTGAGTAGGCTAGCTTGTAGTTCTACCAGTGGGCCTATATCTGTGGCGAGTCGGTTGAGCTTAATGTCGGGGTTGCGACGAATAACGCCGGTGGCGGAACACGGCGCATCTAGCAAAATACGATCAAATTGGACGCCGTCCCACCATGTGTCAGTATCGGCGGCATCGGCACTGACGAGAGTCGCGTTCAGTTGCAGGCGATCTAAGTTGTCTTGAATGCGGATAAGGCGTTGCTCGTCGATATCTAGGGCGACAACTTCAGCTAAGTGCGGCTCGCACTCCAATATCGCGCCGGTTTTGCCCCCGGGTGCAGCGCAGGCGTCTAGCACTCGCAAGCCCGCGGATAGATCCAACAATTGGGTGCATAGCTGCGCGGCTTCGTCCTGCACGCTGACATGGCCGTCGTGAAAGCCGGGCAATTTGTCGACGCTACAAGCTTGTTCAAGGCGTAGGCCTGAGCTGGCGAAGTCACAGGCTTGTGCGGCGATATCGGCTTTGGCAAGAATGTCTAAATAGTCTTCTCGGCTTTGATGTAGGGCGTTTACGCGTAAACAAAACGGCGGATGTGCATTGCTGGCGGCGAGAATATCGTCTAGTTGGTCTGGCCATGCCTGTTTAAGAGAGTCAAAAAGCCATGCGGGGAACGCGGCATTAGCATCGGCGCTGAGATTGGTGAATATGCTGTCTTGTTCGCGTTGGCAGCGGCGTAAAATCGCATTTGCCATGCCCGATGCCCATTTCTTACCGAGGCTTCGGCAGCCTTCGACGCTGCTGTTAATGGCCGCGTGGGGGGGGATTCGGGTATAAAAAAGTTGATACGCACCAAGGTAAATCAGCATTTTTACATCGCTGTCTTTGGCTTTTAAGGCTTTGCTAAAAAAGGGCTTTAGGGCGGCATCTAACTTCCAGTAATACCGCAGGCTACCGTAGCAAAGTTCGCGGTAAAGCGAGCGTTGAGAGGGCTCAACATCTTGTTCGTAACGGGCTAAGACGCGCGAGAGCGAGCTGCCCTCTTGCTCAATATTTGCAAGGCAGCGCGCGGCGGCGACCCGGGGACATTTCATAGTGTGCCTGATGGCGAAGCCATTAATGTGCCGGGGCTAAACTGTTCAGCGCGGGCGTTGAGAATATCGCGAGCAGCCAGCACTTTGCCGCCGGGCATTTGTAAATCGAGAATGCGCAAGGCGCCGTGGCCACAGGCGACGGTAATACCAGACTTGTCTGCGCTGAGGATTTCTCCTGCAACTGCGCTATGGTCAGCTGCGGAGATTGGTTCTGCACGCCAGATTTTAATTCGCTCGTCACGGCTGTTCGCCGCAAATTGGGTATAGCAAATGGGGAATGGGTTAAAGGCACGGACTTTTCTATGTAGCGTGATCGCGTCTTCCTGCCAGTTAATAAAGGCTTCGTCCTTGGTGATTTTTTTGGCGTAATTACTGAGAGTATCGTCTTGGACTTCTTTTTGCGCTGTGCCTTGGGCTAGCGCGGACACGGCCTGCAATAGCGCTGGGCCACCAATCTCTGCTAGTCGTTCAAACAGATCGGCGGCGGAGTCAGTGTCGTGAATGTTGCATTCGACTTTGCTGAGCATGGCGCCGGTGTCTAGGCCGGCATCCATTTGCATAATGGTAACGCCGGTCTTCAGATCACCTGCTTCAATGGCGCGCTGAATCGGTGCTGCGCCACGCCAACGCGGCAGCAGTGAACCATGAACATTTATACAACCAAGGCGCGGAATATCTAAGACACTTTGCGGCAGCAGTAGACCGTAGGCGACCACGATCATTAAGTCTGCTTGGTGACTGGCGAGAAGTTCGCGGTCGGTAGCGTCTTTGAAGTTGTGGGGCTGGTATACCGGCAAGCCTGCTGCCTCTGCACATTGTTTCACGGCGCTGGGCAGGGTCTTTTTGCCGCGACCTGCTGGACGGTCGGGTTGGCTGTAGACGGCGACGATGTGATGGCTGCCGTCGTCTATAAGTGCCTGTAAGTGCTGGGCGGCAAAATCAGGCGTGCCAGCAAATATTAGCCGTAAAGGTGCTGTGCTCATGAGGGTTGTTGCTTATGGAGTTTTTCCATTTTACTGCGAATACGATTGCGCTTAAGCGGCGAAATATAATCGACAAATAGTTTGCCTAAGAGGTGGTCATTCTCATGTTGAATACACACCGCCAGCAAGCCTTCTGGTTCCATTTCAAAGGGTTCGCCGTTGCGGTCTAAGGCTTTTACGCGGATATGCTGTGGCCGCACCACCGTTTCGTAAAAACCGGGTACCGACAGGCAGCCCTCGTCATATTCAAAGGTTTCTTGATCGATGACGGTGATTTCAGGGTTTATAAACACCAGCGGTTCACTGCGGTCGTCGCTGACATCAATCACCACAATTTGTTCGTGAACATTGATTTGGCTCGCAGCTAGGCCTATGCCTGGCGCTTCGTACATTGTTTCGAACATGTCGTCGATTAATTGACGGACGCGATCATCAACGTCTTTAACGGGTTTTGCCACCGTTCGCAGTCTTGAATCGGGAAACTCAAGGATTTCAAGTACAGCCATAGTAGTTCGTGACCATTTATCGTGTAAGTTGTGTAACTATTGCTAAGATAATGATTGAGTAGACACTTTGGTCTACAAAATATTCGCCTGTTGCAGCGCATCCTCTATATTATACAGGGAGCGTATAAGAAATGCCTGATTCTTGCCATGTACTGGCGGCCAGTTTAAAGAGTAATAGGATTTAATTATGAAGAACACAGTATTGGGGCTTTGTCTGGGGCTAGTGATGGCGTTGGCCCAGGCGGGTGATGTGCTTTCTTTAAAAGCGGGTCACCCGCAAAGCTATGTGGTCAAAAAAGGCGATACGCTCTGGGCTATTTCGGGCATGTTTTTGGATGACCCGTGGTTCTGGCCTGAGTTGTGGCATTACAACCCACAGGTAAAAAATCCGCATTTGATTTATCCCGGTGATGTATTAAAACTCATGTGGGTAGATGGCAAGCCGGTATTGGTGAGACATTCTGCGCCTGATAATAGTGTTGTAAAACTAACCCCAGAAATGCGTATTTCAGAGATTACCGATGCTATTCCGGCGATCCCACTAGACGTGATCGCCCCCTTTTTAACCCGCAGCCGCGTTGTTAGCGACGCTGATTTGGAACAGGCTCCTTACGTACTGGCGGGCAAGCGCGGCAATATTGTTGCTGGCGCAGGGGATCAAATATTAGGTCGGGGTGATTTTAGTAAAGATGAAACCTACGGCGTTTACCGTCGCGGTCAGGTTTACAAGGATCCCGTTACCCGCGAGGTATTAGGTGTAGAAGCCACCGATATTGGCACCGCCAATCTACTCGCCACTGAAAAAGATGTTGCTACGCTGACCCTAAATCGCAGTACCCAAGAAATCCGTCGTGCCGACCGGCTTTTGCCTATGGAAGTTCGCCATATCCATGCGCGCTTTGAGCCAAAGGCGCCGGTGGAAAACAGTAATGGTTATATTATTGCGGTCGAGGGTGGTGTGACTCAGGTTGGTAGCCTTGATGTGGTCACACTAAATTTAGGTGAGCGAAACAAGCTAGAACCCGGCGATGTCATGGCAATTTATTCTGCAGGCGGGATAGTGACCGACCCCGTTACCAATGAACGAGTAAAGGTTCCTGATGTGCGCGCTGGATTATTAATGGTTTTTCGCAGCTTTGAGCGTGTTAGCTACGCCTTGGTATTAAAGGCAGAGCAGCCGCTTAAAGTAGGCGATATCGTTAAAAACCCATAGTAAAATTATAAATACGCGGGTCGTTAACCACGACCCTGCCACAACACGCAAGGATGCGAATGTGGAAATACTTGCCCGCCGCTGGCTACAGACTCAGCAAATTTTAAGGCTATCGCCAGCGAATTTTCGTAGGTTGATGAGCGCGTTTAACACTCCCCATGCATTACTTGAACGGCCTGCTTCTGAATTAATACAGTTTGGCGTCGGTGCTACACAGCTGCAGGCACTTGCTACAGAGCTCGGGCGCTCAGATCACGGCGCCGTCGATGACGTTCTCAAAAATGCCAATGCAGAGCTTGTGTGTTGGCACGATGATGACTACCCCGCCCTGCTTAAAGAAATTCACGACGCTCCACCCCTGATGTATTACCGAGGACGCCGTGAGCTGCTGAATCAGTTGTTGTTTTCGGTGGTGGGCAGTCGTCGTCCGAGCCGTATGGGTCATAGTGATGCAAAGGCTTTTGCCAGTGCGCTGGGGCAAGCTGGGTTCACCGTGGTTAGCGGAATGGCGCTTGGTGTCGATGCGGCCGCCCATATTGGGGCAATATCGACACCCGCCTCTACGATTGCCGTATTAGGAACGGGGGTGGATTGTTGTTATCCAAGGACTAACACGGCGCTCTATCAGCAAATTGGTGTTGAGGGGCTGCTGCTGAGCGAATTTCCCTTGGGTAGTCCACCGCTGCGGCACCAATTTCCGCGCCGCAATCGCATAATCAGCGGCATGAGTTTAGGTGTGTTAGTGGTTGAGGCGGCAATACATAGCGGCTCATTAATTACCGCTAAACAGGCTTTGGAGCAAAATCGTGAAGTATTCGCCATTCCTGGATCTATTCATAATCCCGCTAGCCGAGGTTGTAATGCCCTTATTAAACAAGGTGCAAAACTGGTCGAAACGCTGGCCGACATAGTTGAAGAATTTTCCGGGTGGACGAGCAGCGAATTGCCATCTGCACCAACAGGCACGGAAAGCAGCGTTGTCTCCAAAGTATATGACGCGCTTGGTTACGAGCCACAATCTCTTGATGAACTCGTACAGTACTGCGGCTTGGGCGTGACGGCTACTCTAGCTGAACTAAGTGAACTAGAAGTTGAAGGCTGGGTAGAGCAGCAGCGCGGCGGCTGGCAGCGTTGCCGATAATTCCCCTAAGTTTCGTGGTGGCAACATAAGCGCGAGCAAATGCTAGTTTCCTGTAGGACTCAATAGAAGTTCAGTACCCATTCATGAATTTACGGCTCATCACCGTGTAAAAACGGGTATACTTTGGCCGCATTTTGTCGCTTTCGCTAACCACTATGCGGATCCATTTTATGGCCTTGTCAAATTCTTATCGTCTGCGCCGCGCCGCTGCGTTGTTACGAGCGGGTGCAGTTGTGAGCCACCCCACAGAAGCGGTATGGGGCTTGGCCTGTGTGCCGTGGGATCGCACTGCGGTGGAGCGTATTTTGAGTATGAAAAATCGCGACCCCGCTAAGGGCCTGGTCTTGGTCGCTGATTGCGTAGCCCGTTTCGATGACATATTGCCGAATTTACCCGAGACTATTCGCCGCACTGTAGAGGCAAGCTGGCCTGGGCCGCATACCTGGGTTGTACCTGATTACGCTTGGGCGCCGTTGTGGATTCGCGGAAGCCACCAGAGTGTGGCGATCAGGGTTAGTGATCACCCACTTACGGCGGCGCTTTGTCGTGCTGCCAACACCTGTTTAGTGTCAACCTCGGCCAATCCTGCGGGGTGTGAGCCAGCCAGAGCTCAGTCTGAAGCACAGCGGTATTTTGGTCCGCAAATTGATTATTACCTACCAGGTCGAACTGGAGCGCGCGCGCAACCTACGGATATTCGCGACGCCTTGAGCGGCGAATATTTACGTGGTGCCTGAGTAGTATTAACGGCGCGATTTTTGCTGCCGTGGAGACGTTATGAAGAATGTAGATATCGCTGCGGTAAAGCAGTTTTTATTGTCCCTCCAAGACCGCATCTGCGAGCAGTTGGAGGCGGTGGATGGTAAAGCGAAATTCGTCGAAGATGATTGGGGGCGCGGCCGCAGTCGAGTCATGACCGATGGCGCTGTGTTTGAAAAAGGCGGTGTGAATTTTTCCCATGTTCAGGGTGATGCCATGCCGGGCAGCGCGAGTGCTCACCGCCCGGAGTTGGCGGGCCGCAGTTATCAGGCAATGGGGGTGTCTTTAGTGATGCATCCACAAAATCCTTATGTACCTACAAGCCATGCCAATGTGCGATTTTTTGTGGCGGAAAAGCCTGGTGAAGAACCAGTATGGTGGTTTGGTGGCGGTTACGACCTTACGCCCTACTACGGTTTTGAAGAGGACTGCCAGCACTGGCATCAGGTGGCTAAAAATACCTGTGACCCTTTTGGCGACGATGTCTATGCCAAGTATAAAAGTTGGTGCGATGATTATTTTTACATGGGACACCGGAATGAGGCTCGGGGAGTTGGCGGGCTGTTTTTTGATGACTTGAACGACGGTGGTTTTGAGCACTGTTTTGACTTTATGCAGGCGGTGGGCAACTCCTATACCGATGCTTACGTGCCTATTGTCGAGTGTCGCAAAGGAATGGAGTGGGGTGACCGCCAGCGTCAGTTTCAGCTGTATCGCCGTGGCCGCTACGTTGAGTTTAATTTAGTGCATGACCGAGGTACTTTGTTTGGTTTGCAAAGTGGTGGTCGTACCGAATCTATTCTTATGTCGCTGCCGCCCTTAGTCAGATGGGAGTATAATTGGCAGCCCGAAGTAGGTAGCCCAGAAGCCGCTTTAACTACGCAATTTTTGCCGCGTAGAGATTGGTTATCATCGGAATAATACAGGCAGTATTTTTTGCTTATGGAAAGTAAAGATCAGTATGCAGTGTACGGAAACCCCGTTAAACACAGCAAATCTCCCCAAATACACGCGGCCTTTGCTGAGCAAACTGGTCAGCAATTGCATTATCGCGCCCACAAAGTTGAGCTGGAACGTTTTGCTGAGACCGCGGGCCAGTTCTTCAGCCATGGTGGCAAGGGTTTAAATATCACGGTGCCGTTTAAATTGGACGCCTTTGAATTTGCCGACCAACTCAGTGGCCGCGCTCGTCGTGCTGGTGCGGTAAACACCCTCGCCTTACAAGAAGATGGCAGCATTTACGGCGACAATACCGACGGAGTTGGCTTGGTTCGCGACATTCACGACAACCTCGGTTGGGAGCTGAGTGGGCGTCGGGTGTTAGTTTTGGGTGCTGGCGGTGCGGTGCGGGGTATTCTTGGGCCTTTATTAAAGCAGGGCCCCGCTCATGTTTTGGTGGCGAACCGTACCGTGGACAAGGCGCAAAGTTTGGCTGCGCACTTTGATTCACTGGGCAATATTGCGGGCTGCAGTTATGACGGCTTAGCCGGCGGTCAATTTGATCTCATTATTAATGGCACTAGCGCAAGTATGAGCGGCGATTTGCCGCCTCTGCCCCACCATATATTGAGTAATGATGGCTGCGCTTACGATATGATGTACGGCGCCGAGCCAACACCATTTATGCGTTGGGCTGCAGGTGAAACCGCGTGGGCAGTCTCTGATGGCTTGGGGATGCTGGTTGAGCAAGCGGCTGAATCATTCTGCATTTGGCGCGGGGTGCGTCCAGATACCAAGCCGGTTATAGAATTAGTTCGTCAATCTTTGTCGGCATAAATTTATGCCGACGGTCTAGTTGGAAATTATTGTATGTTATTAACCGTTGTCGCCTTGATAGTGGGCTTGGTTTTACTCGTGTGGAGCGCAGACCGTTTTGTCATTGGTGCGTCGGCTACCGCATCAATCCTAGGTGTTTCGCCTTTGGTGGTAGGTATTTTGGTGGTGGGTATCGGCACCTCGGCGCCAGAAATGTTGGTGTCTGCCATTGCCGCAGTAGACGGTCAGCCAGGCTTGGCTGTCGGTAATGCTCTGGGTTCCAATATCACCAATATCGCCTTGATTTTGGGTTTTACCGCTCTGCTAATCCCCCTTAATGTGCAATCTAAGCTGATTACCCGCGAAATCCCCCTGCTGATTTTGGTGATGTTGGTGGGTTTTATCCTGTTGATGGATGGGCATTTGGGTGTGATGGACGGCAGTATCTTATTAGTTGGCTTTTTGCTAGTGGTACTTAGACAAATGTGGGAGGCCAAGCACAGCAGAGGCGATAGTATCGAGGCTGAATTTGAAGCCGAAATTCCCCGCGATATGTCTTTAGGGGTTGCGCTAGGTTGGTTGCTATTTGGCTTTTTACTGCTAATCGCATCGGCGCGGGTTTTGGTGTGGTCAGCCGTCGAGATTGCGCAATTCTTTGGCTTGAGTGACTTGGTTATTGGTTTGACGGTTGTGGCGGTAGGTACTAGCTTGCCGGAGTTAGCGGCGTCACTGGCGGCTGCTCGCAAGAATGAACACGATATCGCCATCGGTAATGTAGTGGGTTCAAACCTATTTAATCTATTGGGGGTTATGGCCCTACCCGGGGTGATTGCCCCAGGCGTGATAGATGAAAAGGTACTGAGTCGAGACTACCCAGTGATGCTGTTGCTCACCGGGCTGTTCTTTTTGGTGGCCTGCGGACCTCGCAAAGCGCGGCGTATCTCTCGAGTAGAGGGCGGCGGTTTACTATTAATTTATATTGCCTATATCGTTTATCTTTTACACGATGCGGGTGTTTACTAAAGTTTAAATGGACAGCGCTGCAATATGCCGATCTTTCAATTTGGCGTAATTTGCGGCGCTGTAGCTAAAGTATTTGTACTCCCCTTCACTGAGCTCCCGAACGGGTTTTGCCGGGCTGCCTACATATAGCCAGCCGCTGGCTAGCTTTTTGCCGGGTGGCACTAGCGAGTTTGCACCGACGACCACTTCGTCTTCAATCACTGCGCCGTCCATCACGATGCTACCCATGCCAATGAGTACCCGGTTACCAATGGTACAGCCGTGTAGCGTAACGCTGTGGGCAACGGTGACTTCGTCGCCAATGGTAAGAGGATAGCCTTCAGGGTTGTACGGGCCGGCATGGGTGATGTGCAAAATACTATTATCTTGAATACTGCTGCGGGCGCCAATTCGAATACGATGCATGTCGCCGCGCACAGTCGTGTTTGGCCAAATCGAACTGTCGTCACCAATATTCACATCACCAATAACCACGGCGCTGGGGTCAATAAAAACGCGCTCACCTAAGTGTGGAGTGTGTTCTTCAAAAGTCCTGATAAATTGTTGGGGCTGGTAGCTCATTACTTTTCTCCGGTACTGGCGTGACGTTTTTACTATTCGGGGCTGTGCTTGCAAAAAGCATGTTAACAGGATTCGGCAGGGCGGTAGATTTGATACACTGGGCACATTCTCGCTTTCCAGTTTATAGGTCTTTTTCATCATGACGGCTAATAGTTTACCAATTTTCTCTACCCTTGATCCTCAGGCTATGGCTAAAGAGTGTGAGGATTTATTAGCGGAGTCGCGGCGGCAGGTGGCGGTCGTCGTTGCCGATGAGCGCAGTCCAAAGTGGTCAAATTTAATGGCGCCGCTGGAAGAAATCGATGACAAAATTGGCCGCTTCTGGGCGCCGATGAGTCATTTACACAGCGTGCTCAGTGGTGATGCATGGCGTGAAGCCTACAGCGCATGCTTGCCGATGTTGACAGCCTACAACAGTGAAATGGGTCAGAACCGCCCCTTATTTGAGCGAGTTCAAGCCTTTGCTGACGGTGGTGAATTTAGTCGTTTAAGCGGCCCTCGCCAGCAAGCAGTACGAAATATGTTGCGGGATTTTACCTTGTCTGGGGTAGCCTTGGAGGGCGATAAAGCCAGCCGATTTGCGGAGATTCAGCAGCGACTAAGCGAGCTTTCTACAGCGTTTTCAAATAATGTGCTAGACGCCACCGACGGCTGGGAAAAGATAATTGACGATGCCAGCGACTTAGCTGGTGTACCCGCTACTGTGCTCGATAATCTGCGTGAGTCGGCCCAAGCCAAAGGTCTTGATGGCTATCGTCTCAGTTTAGATATCCCCACTTACCTTCCGATTATGCAATATGCCGACAATCGCGAATTGCGAGAGGAAGTGTACACGGCATATGTAACACGGGGCTCGGCGCAAGGGCCACAGGCTGGTAAATGGGATAACGGCCCCTTGATGGTGGAGATTTCACAACTGCGCCAAGAGATGGCGCAGCTATTGGGCTTTGAGCATTATTCGGATTACTCCCTCGCTAGCAAAATGGCTGAGTCTAGCCAACAAGTTATCAACTTCTTGGAAGAACTAGCTCACGCCAGTAAGCCGGTGGCGACTCAAGATTTTGCAGAGCTAAGCGCCTTTGCTGCTGAGCATGGGGTGGCTGAGTTGAATGCGTGGGACGTGCCCTACTTTAGCGAGAAGCTTAAAGAAGCGTCATTTACGCTTTCGCAAGAGGCTTTGCGGCCCTACTTTCCTGTTGAGAAAGTGATGAGTGGTTTGTTCAAAATCACGGGGCAATTATTTGATATTGAGATCAGCGCGCACGATGACGCTGATTTTTGGCATAAAGATGCACAGTGCTACCGCATATCCCGCAATGGCAATGTTCTCGCACACTTCTATTTAGATTTATATGCCCGCAACAATAAGCGCGGCGGCGCGTGGATGGCAAATGCTCGCGGGCGACGCGTGCTAGAAGATGGCGGCGTTCAGCAGCCGGTCGCATTTTTGGTGTGTAACTTTTCGCCGCCAACCAGTGAGCGTCCTTCTTTGCTGACACATAATGAAGTGACGACCTTATTTCATGAGTTTGGTCATGGCCTTCACCATATGTTGACGCAAATTGATTGCCTGAGTGTGGCGGGCATAAGTGGTGTTGCTTGGGATGCTGTAGAGCTACCCAGCCAATTTTTGGAAAATTGGTGTTGGGAAAAATCGGTGATTCCTGATATTTCAGCACACTACCAAAGCGGCGAGCCATTACCCGTAGATATGCTAGACAAAATGTTAGCGGCGAAGAACTTTCAGTCTGGTATGCAGATGCTGCGGCAAATAGAGTTTTCCTTATTCGATTTTAAATTGCATATGCAACCTGGCATTAGTGATGAAGCGGGCATTGATTCCGTCATTAACGCCGTTCGAGATCAAGTCGCGGTATTTCAGCCACCGGCATTTAACCGCTTTCAAAATAGCTTCTCGCATATCTTTGCTGGCGGTTACGCAGCGGGCTATTACAGCTATAAATGGGCTGAGGTATTGTCAGCTGATGCATTCTCTTTGTTTGAAGAACAAGGCGTGATGAATGTTGAGGTCGGTAAAAAATTCCGCACCGAAATTTTAGAACGTGGTGGCTCCGAGGATGCGGACGTATTGTTTAAAAATTTCCGTGGTCGGGCACCAGCGAATGACGCCCTATTGCGTCATTCAGGCATCGCTATCGTGAAGGGAGCGTAAACGTGGCTACCGTATTTAATCAACGCCGTTTTATAGCTGGCGCGGTCTGCCCTAAGTGTGCAGAAATGGATAAAACCGTTATGTACCGAATTTCTGATGTAGAGCAAATTCGGGAGTGCGTACGCTGCGGGTTTAAAGAATCTATTCGTGACGACACCGGAAAAATCGAAGAACCATCAACACGTGTTAATCAGCCGCGGCCGGGCGAAGAAGTGCTTGCCCATGAGGATGAAATTCATATTGTGTCCTTGATAGATCCTCGCGATGGTCGAAATCGCAGTGATCATTGAGGAATAATACCTATTTTCTGATTATAGGGAACGCAAATGCCTTGATCTTGCCTATACTTTTTACAAAGCATTTGCGGAGGAAATTCTATGCTGGAATTGTTAGCCCTTCCATTCCCCCACGTTGTAGGTGTTAGGGTTTCTGGCAAGATTAATCACACGGATATTGAAGTTATTTTAAAGGAAGTTGAACGCAAACTGATCGATGAAGATAATTTAAATATCTTTATTGAGCTCGATCATTTTGATGGTTTTACGGTGCGCGGCTGGTTAAAAGAAATGCAGTTTTTAGCCAAGTATATAAACCGTTTTACACGTACAGCTATTCTCGGCGAGCCACGTTGGTTTAATCGCGGCTCAGCGCTCATTACGCGCGCGTTTCCTAATATCGAAATTGATCACTTCATTCCCTTACAAAAAGATGAAGCATTAATTTGGGTTAGCGAGCGAGATGTTGGGGCGCTTGGTTAAGTTATGATCTTTATGCTGAGTACGGGCGCTAGGTAATTCGTATGCCGGTAGTACTCAGCATTTCCTTATTGGTATTATTTAATAAGGCTAAAGGTCAGTCCAGAGTACGCTTTTAAACGCTCGATTAGGGTGTTACCAAAGCAACTAGCAGGCGTTAGCAAGCCACCTGCCACTTGAGTTTTATCAATATCACGAGCAAGGCAAATACTGGCTTGGCCGAGCATTTTTGCTGTTGAGCCGTAGCCGGGGTCTTTGTCGCCGGTGACACGGCACTGTAGTTTTTTACCCGATGCTGTTTTGCCATAAAAGTACAAATCGTAAAAGCCGATTTCTTGTTCTTGTGGGCTTGGGCCTTGGCCTGGCGACGGTAGCAAGCGGGACAGAACCCAGCGGCCAGGTTTGAGACTGGCAGTTAACATAAAGCCAGCGAGCCCTCCGCCAATCGCACCGGCTCGTAGGCGACCGCCGAATCCTGTTCCAAGCATCATTGCTTCGTCGTAAAAGAAAGGCTTTGAATAAGCTGCTTTTAATAAGGAGTTTGAGCGTTGTACTACTCGGGTATTAATTGCGGCCATGATGAAGGGCGCTGTCCAGCTCCCTGAAATCTTGTCGAATTGCGCTAGGCCGGGATTAGTTTGACGTGCTTTTGTATCTTCGTCGGGACATAAAGAATAGGGATCAGCCATTTCCTTACGTAAGGCGGGGTTGGTAGATGCCTCTTTCATTAGGTTAAGCACGCTGGCAAAGGTGCCACCAGATAAGCCACCTTTAGCGGCTTTTACACGCATGCTAATGGTGTTGCAATTTTCGCCAAAGAGTTCTTTGCTTTGTTGTTGGGTGTAGTACACGCCGAGATCTGACGGGATGGAGTCGAATCCACAGCAATTTACGATGCGGGCACCGGATGCCTTAGCGGTGGCATCGTAGCGCTCGATCATTTTTCTAATCCACTGATTTTCACCAGTAAGGTCACAGTAGTCGGTGCCTGTTTCGGCGCAAATTTTTAATATGGTTTCGCCATATAGTGCGTAGGGGCCAACGGTCGTGGTAACGACACGGGTTTGCGCACAAAGTGCCCGCAATGCCTGCTCATCAGAGGCATCTGCAATAATGATATCTAAATCAGGCTTGCCGAGTTTGGCTTTGACCGCCTCTAATTTTGCGCTAGAGCGCCCCGCAATCGCCCAGCGTACGGCAGGCTCCTCGCGATTTTTACTTAGGTACTGGCACAGGATTTCGCCGACAAAGCTGCTGGCGCCGAAAACCACGATATCGTATTTATGCTCTGCCATTACTTTCCCCTTCTAGTCTGAGCGCATTGCGCTAAGAATTGAATTAGCGACATTCAGATGAATAGTGACTTCTTGTGGCAGGAGCTTAGCACTATTTGTTCACTGTAAACATTGTTCTTGAAAATGCCGAATATCATTCAAAGCTATAGGGTGGCGCTTCGGCGGATAAGCGTCATCTTGTAGCTTATTTATAATATGGAGTGTTGGTTTTACAGTTGCCGCGATCAGCGTCATCGAGAATTTTCTCGCATTCTTGTAGGCGCCATTCTCGTGATTGATCATAGGAGGATATTCCGCACGCACTGAGTAGGCTGATGAAAATAAGTAGCAGCAGAAACCGCATAAATTGAGACCTGTGTATAAATGAGGGTAAAGATTGTAACCGACCGTGAGCGACCAGAGTATGTATGAGGTTAATATTGGCTAAGCACAGTACCAAGCATAGCAATGGCAAAGCCAATGACGGCCCCTAGCGGTGGGCCGCGGTGTTTGCGGATGGGTATTTGTGGGGCAATATCTTGGAATATTAAATACAAAATTCCACCGCTGGCGATCAACATAATACTGCCTAGAATTTCATCTTGGCCGCCGAGAAAAGTGTAACCTGCTAAGCCAAATAGCGGGCCGAGTGGCACTAGAGCGAGCATCATCATTAATACTTTATTCGAGCTGCGGCCGGTGTCGGTAAGCTCTTTGAAGGCGTTGAAGCCTTCTGGCAAATTTTGTAAGCCAATGAGTACTGCAAGCAGCAATGTGGTATCGGCACCGCTTGCGGCAATGCCACCGAGTGCTAATGACTCAGGTATATAATCTAGCAACATGCCGGTCAATTGTGGAGCAGATCGACGGTGAATATCTAAATACTTTTCCAAGCAATAAAAAATGCCACCGCCAATTAGTAGTAGCGCGATAGCCCAGGGTGAATGGTGCAGGTGATCTAGCGCATCGGGCACTAATACCATGGCGACAGCACCGAGTAAGATTCCTGCGCCTAACGAGATAATAGAGTGGCGAAGCTCTTCATCTAACCAGTGCTGTTGAATTCGAGTTCGGCTGGCAATAAAACCGCCGATAGGAATACACACGCCGGCTGCAGCGGTTAACAGAATAATATTGAGTATGCCGTGCATAAAGATTTCTATTTATTAAGTTGTGGGTGGCAGAAATACGCTAAAGCGCGGATCTAGGCTGCGAATAAAGTGTTCTATATTTTTGGTGTAAAGTGAATCGTCACCTAGATTTGAATTTATTTGGGTGTGGGACAAATCCACACCTAATTGTTGTGCCTTCACTCCAAGTGTTTGTGCTTTTGTAACGAAGGAATGTGCCTGCGCGCAGCTATCATCGCGCTGAGTAGAGCACACTGCTAGCATCGGTTTCACATTGCTGTGGAGATGCTCAATGGCAGAGGTTTTACGCCAATAGACGGGATCTTTACCAAAGGCCCGATCATAGAGACGAGAATGTTTTCCACTCATAATTTTAGTGATGTCTAGGGCCGCGCTGTCGAGGAGAATACCACCTTGTAATTGCTTCATCGCCTCGGCGTCATAGAGGGCGGTATCAGTTAATAATAACGATACAAGATGCGCGCCGGCGGAATGACCCATTACGATAATTTTGCTTGAGTCTGCGTTCCATTCAGCACTGTGTGCCTGTACATAAGCAAGGGCTTTGGCGACGTCGCCGGCCTGTTGATACGGATCAGTATTCGGCAGCATGCGGTAATTTATTGAAACGAATACCCAGCCCTGTTTCACCCAGCGTTCAACTTTGGCTTTTACAACGCTGCGATTTTGTTTGTCGCCGATACGCCAGGCGCCGCCGTGAACCATAAATAACACGGGGTTATTCAGGGATTTTGCGGGTATGTAGATATCAAGTTTTTGCTCTTTGGCCGTGCCGTAAGGAATATCTACTAGAATTTCAGCTTGGCTGTGGGCGGCGAGAAAAAGAATAACAAAACAGCTGAAAAGAGTGACAAGTTTCATCAGAGTACTCCTTTAAGCTGTGTTGTTTAAAGGACGCCGCTGCGGAATGTAGTAGCGGCGATGTAATTGGCGTTTTACTGTTTTTCGTTGGGTAGGTCGCAAGTGGCTCTATTGGCCCAAAGCGATTCTAAAATAGCGCTGCGGGTAACTAGGCCGATTAATTTACCCTCTTCAATCACGGGGTAAGATTTAGGTTTGTTCTTACCCATTTTCTGCGCGAGGTCGATAATAGATGAATCGGCTTCAACTGCTAATACCTCCCTACTCATTACATCGTCGACAACGGGCGAGCCTTCGCAGTGATAGCTGCTGACTAATACCGCGTGTATGCAGTCTTGCTCAGAAACAAAGCCGACTAGCTCGTTGTTGTCGTTAATAACGGGCAGGCCAAAAACACCGTGTTTAAGTAGAGTTTGGACGACTTCACCGAGATCACAGCCTTGGTTTACCAGTGGTGACGGTGAGGTCATTACGTCGCGGACGAGTATTGACGTTGTCATAAGATACTCCTGTAGAGCTGAGCCCTAATATATCCCGCGTGAATTAATAGCGTAAATACAATGTTTTGATTAAAACAAACGCTTTTAGCTATTAATTGGCGAGAATTGACGAATGTGCCCATTTCTAAGTGTATTTGATGCTTGTCGATTCCGCTAGGTTCTTAGGTTTTAGGCGATGGCAAGTACGCCGTCTCGATAGTCTTTGAGTGCCTGTTCAATTTCATCTTTGCTGTTCATCACAAAGGGGCCGTATTGAACAATGGGTTCGCCAATTGGCCGCGCTGCTAATATCAGTAGCCGAGCGCTACTTTTGGCTTTTACGATTAATGTGTCGCCGCTGCTGAGTATGGCGCTGGTATTGAGGTCGAGATGTTGGTCGCCGATTGTTACGTCACCTTCGTAAACGTATACCAAGGCATTATGGTCTATCGGCAATTTGAAACTTGCGCTTTCTGCGGCGCCAAGTCGCAGGTCGATATAAATCGGGTCGGTGCTCCGCGACCGACTGTCGCTGCCATTGATATAGCCGACGGCGTCGCTGTCATTAATATTGCTGCGGCCGGCAATAAGCACGGCTTCGCTGTGCTCGCTTAATTTTAAATGCGGAATGTTGTCAGCCGAAATATCTTGGTAACTTGCGGGCTGCATTTTTTCCGCTGCGGGTAGATTGATCCACAGCTGAAAACCACGCATGCGACCGGCCTCTTGCTGAGGCATTTCTGAATGAATTACCCCTCGCCCAGCGGTCATCCATTGTACGCCACCGTCGCGTAGATGACCTTTGTTGCCGAGATGATCCTCGTGGAGCATATGCCCCTCCAACATATAGGTCACCGTTTCAAAGCCGCGGTGTGGATGTGAGGGAAAGCCAGCCAGATAGTCAGCGGGTTCATCGGAAAAGAATTCGTCCAGCATTAAGAACGGGTCATGACGAGTGGCGTTCGACTGGCCTAAGCTGCGCTTTAGTTTCACACCGGCACCGTCAGACGTTGCCTGTGCAGGAATAATGCGGGTTACGGTGCGAGTCGTCATGATTGTTCTCCAGGATGATTTGGCTAACGAATGTTTAAGCGGCTTTTTCAAGCAATTGCTTGCGGGCGTCTGCAAGTGCTTTGTCAGCGACCTCTGGCCCCATGTTTAGGCCTTCTGCATAGACGAACTCAATATCGCTGATCCCCATCAAACCTAGAATATGGCGCAAATACGGTGTTTGCGTATCCAACGGGGTGTCTTTGTATTGGCCGCCACGGGCTGCAAAGACGTAGACTTTTTTGTTGCTTAACAAGCCCTCTGGGCCATTAGCGGTATAGCGAAAGGTTTCGCCGGCGCGAGCGACGTGGTCAATATAGGCTTTAAAGGTAGACGGTATACCGAGATTGTAGAGCGGTATGCCAAGGACGATGATATCGGCATCGCGTAGTTCATTTATCAGCACATCTGATTCGGCCACGACGCCTTTCTGGGCGTCGTTTCTATCATCGGCTGGCGTAACGAATGCAAAAAAGCGTTCGCCATCTAAGTGCGGAAGTGGATTGGCATGTAGATCGCGGGACACCAGTGCAGAGCTATCTAACTTGCTGCGCAGAGCTTGAATAAATTCATTCGCCATTTGGCTAGATTTGCCACCTTCACCAAATAAGCTGCTATTTATATGAAGAATATTAGTCATGATTTGCTCCAAAACGGGTATTTACGGTTAGTATTCGATGACTTCATTAAACTATTGATAAAGTTGTTTAAAAAGCGCAATTTATTGACATTAATGATCAGAAAAGTTGATTTATATGTCTGGGCCTAGAACAAATCTTGAGCAGTGGCATTGCTTTTTGGCAGTTGTTGATGAGGGTAGCTATGCCCGCGCAGCGGAGGTTTTACATAAAAGTCAGTCGGCGGTGACCTATACCATTCAGAAGATGGAGGAGCAGCTTGGGGTAAAGGTGTTTGAAATCCGTGGGCGGAAGTCTGAGCTAACGGAGGTGGGGCAAATGCTGTATCGCCGTGGCAAGGCGTTGATTGATGAGGCGCTGCGCTTAGAAAAGTCAGCTAAGTCCGCCGCCCTTGGCTGGGAGCCGCAGTTGCGAATAGTGTGCGATACCCTGTTTCCCAGTCATGCAATGCTAGATTGTCTAGCAGATCTTAGCGAAAGCTGCCCAGATACTCGCATCGAGTGTGTTGAAAGTGTGTTAAGTGGAGCTGAAGAGGCTTTGCTTGAGCGGCGTTGCGATGTTGCGATAACAGGTATTGTGCCACCGGGGTTTTTAGGCGATCACTTATTACGGGTTAAGTTCGTTGCGGTTGCACACCGAGATCATGCGCTACATAAACTGGATCGCATGCTAGATTATCGAGATTTAAGGCCGTTTCGGCAGGTTGTGGTAAGGGATTCGGGGGTGCGGCGTCAGCGTGACTCGGGCTGGTTAGAGGCGTCTCAGCGCTTGACCGTTAGTCGCATGGAGGTGTCGATAAATGCCGTGGCGCGGGGCTTGGGTTTTGCGTGGCTTCCCGAGTTGGTTATGCGAGCAGAATTAGACCGTGGCGAAATTGTCCCACTTCCGATGATGGAGGGCGGTGAGCGTTTTGCCGACTTGTTTTTGATTTTGCCGAACCGAGATCTTGCGGGGGCGGCGGCGTTGCGTTGTGAACAATTATTGAAGGCCTCTGCGGCAAGTTTGTCGTGTTGAAATTGGGTGGCTTTGGCCATGTGTTGGACTAGTGGGGTTTGAGAAATGGGGCGTCAGCAACAATATGTTTTGATGGGCCGTTATAACCGCGATATGAATCAGCGTCTTTATGCGGCGGCACAGTCCTTAAGTGAGGCGCAGCTGGCAAGCAATGTGGGGGCGTTTTTCCAATCTATATTGGGGACGCTAAATCATCTTCTGGTGGCAGACATTATGTGGCTACAGCGCTTCGCACAGCGACCCTTTGCGGCGGCTTCGGCACTGACTGGGATTGCAGCGATGGCCGCGCCATCTGCCTTGAATGAGGTTTTACACGAGGAATTTGATGCTTTATTTGGTGCTCGCCGGCTGATTGATGCTCAGATTTGCCGTTGGACCGAGGCTTTAACAGAAGACAGTTTTGATCATCCCTTAGATTATAAAAACAGTAAGGGCCACGATTTCAGTAAGCCATTTGGTTTGGTGTTGCAGCACTTCTTTAACCACCAGACTCATCACCGAGGGCAAGTCACTACCCTGCTAAGTCAGCAGGGTGTGGATGTGGGGGTTACCGACTTATTGCTGTGGATCGACGAGTTGCCGAATGGTGACGACGGTGCTCGTAGCAAATAGATTAATTTGAGGCGACGTTATTTGATGCAACGGTCGCGCGGTTGTAAAACTCTGCGATTTCGTTGTATGCCTTGGCGACTCTTTCCATACGACCTAGGGCAATATTGTGGGCGAATGGTGAAGCTTTGCGGCCGCATTCCTGCAGTCTTTGGTCGGCGTCTTCTATATAAAATTTGACTTCTTTTTCAAGCTGAATGGCCTGCTCAAAGCTTGTTTCATTTAATTCTGGGATTTCTGGGGCGCGGTAAACGGCGCGGGAGGCACATTCGGCGAATACGCTGGTACTGATTAAGCACAACAGCAAGCTGCCGAGTAAATACGTGGCTTTTTTCATTGGTCATACCTCTTAAAAAAATGACACTGAAAGACAGTAAGGAGATGTAAGCGAGGGTGTTGATACCTATATACACAAATATTGTTACCGAAATTCGCGGAACAATCAATCGCTATTAGATTTAGATTGATAATTGATGCCCTGTTCTGCGTCGATGCGGGATATCAACTAGCTTTAAATTACAAAGAAGTGTTACTAGTGGTAGCGAGTTAGGCTAGGGTGACTTTTAGCTTTTGTAGAACGCTGCGTTTAAACATTAGGGCTAGGCTCAGCCCGCGGGCTAGATTAAAGGCGGAGAAGGCAAGCCATAGGCCGTTATTGCCCCAGTGCAGGGTTGCACGCCACAGCGGTAAAAACACAAGGCAGACGCAGAACAACATGCACCATTGCATGGCTTTGGTTTTGAGCGTGCCAATATAAATACCGTCTAATAGATAGCTTGGGGCGCACAATAACGGCAGCCATATAAGCCAGCTGTAGTATTCGCTTACTAATTCTTGAACGACAGCTAAATCCGTCATCACGACGACAATAGGCGATTTGAGTAGAAATAGTACTGCGCTCATGATGGCGGCCGTCATTACGCAGTATGTAGCACAGGCCCGGCAGGTGCTGAGTAGCATGTGGGCGTCTTGGCGTTTATAGGCCTCTCCGACTAGCGCTTCCGCGGCGTGGGCAAAGCCATCTAAGCCGTAGGCGCTAATCATCATAAGTTGTAGCAATATGGCGTTGGCTGCGAGTTGGTTTTGTCCCAATGCGGCACTTTGGGCGGTAAAAAATGCAAAGCTGAATAGAAGTGCTGCGGTGCGGATAAAAAGCTGAAAATTACTGCTAAGCAATTGCTTTATTTGGGGGCCGTAACGCCAAACCTGCTTGATACCAAATGAGGCCATGTGCCTTAAACTGTGGCGTACAGCCCAAAGCGCGAGGCCTAAACCGCCATATTCACTAATGGCGCTGGCAATCGCAGCGCCGTCGCTGTGAAGGTTTAGTTTGATAATAAAAAAATAATCTAGCGCAATGTTGAGAATGTTTGTGCTGATGGCGATGATTAAAGGCCATCGTGTGTTTTGTTGTCCAATAAGCCAGCCAATAACGACGTAAGTAGCTAACACTGCGGGAGCGCTGTATAGGCGGATATGTAGGTAGCTTTTTGCCAGCGGCAGCAATGTGTCGTCGGCATTCATAAGGCTGAGGCCAAGATAACTGAGTTTGTGGCCGGCCAGCAGTATAAATAGTGATATCAGTAAGCTTATGAGCAGTGCCTTTAATAGTAGGCCTGCACCTTCTTGTTTGTTGGCGGCCTGTGCGCTGGCGCCGGTGGTTCCCATGCGTAAAAAACCAAAACCCCAATACAGGAAGGCAAGTAGGCTGGTGCTGATGGCAACCGCGCTCAGGTAGCGGCTATCACCAAGGTGGCCGAGGATGGCGGTGTCCACGATACCGAGAAGTGGAACTGACAAATTGGCAAGAATCATGGGCCATGCGAGCGCTTTGATGCGGCGGTGAATCTGGTGGTCGCGTGGGGGCATGATCAGTTCTTAGTGCTTGCAGCCGATGTTGGGGTGAATTGCACAGAAATAGGGCGGATAGAAATTGATCTCAAGATCAAAAGCAAAATAGATTTTACCCCATATCTAGTGGTTCTGCTTGAAGAATAACCCTTTAATTGGTGGGGATAAGGCAAAAGAGCGGGTGTTACTTAGAAACTCTCGTGGTATTCCTGTGCAGTGGAGTAGCGCTGGTGCATTTAACGGGTTTATAATTGCGGCGTTTTGTCGCACCCAAAGCAGTGTTAACGGGTAATGTGATGCACAAATTACGAATGAATCTCAATACGGATTTTACAAAATTCGCACTGGGATTTGTTTGTGTCTGCTTAAGAGTTCAATTTAACGATTGTGTTCCCCCCGCAGATCAAAAACGTGTGCATCGCTTGTCCTAGCCGGCTAAGGGGTCTTTATTAACTGTACATGGAGACACGGGAATGTATTTACAAGCGAAACGGCTTTTCAAGCTGGCGCTTAGTCCTGTGCTAATGCTGCTAAGTCTGTTTAGTACCGGCGCGTGGGCCGAACAGGCCGAGCGTTGGCAAACCAATATGGCCCCCGGTATTACCGAGGTAGGTCATCAAATTTACGATTTGCATATGTGGGTTTTCTACATTTGCGTTGTAACAGGCATAGTGGTTTTTGGCGTGATGTTTTACTCGGTTTTTGCTTACCGCAAAGAACGTCATCAGGAGCCGGCAACTTTTCACGAAAATACCCGCGTGGAAATTGCTTGGACAATAGTTCCATTTCTAGTTTTGCTGTTTATGGCTGTTCCAGCCACAAAAACACTCATCGAAATCTACGACACCGATGACGCTGATCTTGATATTTTGATCACCGGCTACCAGTGGAAGTGGAAATACGAATACATCAACCCGAATGGCGACAACATCAGTTTCTTTTCTAATTTGTTAACCGATGGCGCAGAAATTGCGAACACCGAAGACAAAGGTTCTAACTATTTGTTAGAAGTTGATGAGCCCGTAGTTATTCCAGTTAACAAGAAAGTACGTTTCTTGGTTACTGCAAACGACGTATTACACGCTTGGTGGGTACCTGCACTGGCTGTGAAACGCGATGCAATTCCTGGGTTTATCAATGAAGCATGGACTAAAGCTACTGAAACCGGTGTTTTCCGTGGTCAGTGTGCTGAGCTATGCGGACGTAACCACGGCTTTATGCCGATTGTGGTTAATGTTGTTGAAGAGCCTCAATACGAAGCGTGGTTGGGCGAGAAGCAAGCCGCCGCCGCTGAAATTAAAGAATTGATGGCGAAAGACTTTTCTTTGGAAGAGCTGGTTGAGCGCGGCAAATCAGTTTACACCAGCAGCTGTGCAGCGTGTCACGGAGCAAACGGTGAAGGCGGCGTCGGTAAAGCGATTGCTGGCAGCCCAATTGCGACGGGTGCAATGAAAGAGCACACAGCGCGTGTTGTAGACGGTGTGCCCGGCACAGCTATGCCGGCATTTGGTAGTCAGCTAAATGAGGTGGATCTTGCTGCTGTAATTACATATCAGCGCAACGCCTTTGGTAACAACATGGGTGACATGTTGCAGCCAGTTGATATTTACAAATTCAAGAAAGGTCAGTAGGGGGATTACACCATGGGTGCTCATCACGGACCTGCTAAAGGTTTAACGCGGTGGTTATTTACCACCAACCACAAAGACATCGGTACGATGTATTTGTGGTTTAGCTTTGCGATGTTCTTACTTGGCGGCTCGTTCGCCATGATTATTCGCGCCGAGCTATTTCAGCCAGGCTTACAAATAGTACAGCCTGAGTTTTTCAACCAAATGACGACCATGCATGGTCTCGTTATGGTTTTCGGTGCCATTATGCCGGCCTTTGTTGGGCTGGCTAACTGGATGATTCCGATGATGATCGGTGCGCCAGATATGGCTCTGCCACGGATGAATAACTGGTCGTTCTGGATCCTGCCGCCAACATTCTTGTTGCTGGCATCTACCCTCCTAATGGAAGGTGGTGGTCCTAACTTTGGTTGGACGTTCTACGCGCCATTGTCTACAACTTATGCGCCTCCAAGCGTGACCTTCTTTATATTCGCGGTTCACGCCATGGGTATATCGTCGATCATGGGTTCTATTAACATCATTGCAACTGTAGTGAACATGCGCGCGCCTGGCATGACCTATATGAAAATGCCAATGTTTGTATGGACTTGGTTGATCACTGCGTTCTTGTTAGTTGCTGTTATGCCAGTATTGGCGGGTGCAGTAACCATGATGTTGATGGATATTCACTTTGGCACCAGCTTCTTCAGCGCTGCCGGTGGTGGTGACCCAGTATTGTTCCAGCACGTGTTCTGGTTCTTTGGTCACCCAGAAGTTTACATCATCATTCTGCCTGCATTCGGTGTGGTGTCAGAGGTTATCCCAACCTTCTCTCGCAAGCCTTTGTTTGGTTACGACTCAATGGTTTACGCAACTTCATCAATCGCATTCTTGTCGTTCATCGTATGGGCTCACCATATGTACACGGTAGGTATGCCGATTGCTGGCGAACTGTTCTTTATGTACGCCACGATGTTAATTGCGGTGCCAACAGCGGCTAAGGTGTTCAACTGGATCACCACTATGTTCAAGGGTTCTATTACCCTTGAAACGCCAATGTTGTTTGCGATTGCCAAGGTGTTCTTGTTCACCGTTGGTGGTTTCTCTGGTCTGATGCTGGCTATTGCGCCCGCTGACTTCCAGTACCACGATAGCTACTTTGTTGTTGCTCACTTCCACTACACCATGGTTGCTGGTGCGATCTTCGCCCTGTCTTCTGCTGTGTACTATTGGATTCCAAAGTGGACCGGCAAAATGTACAACGAGTCTATGGGTAAAGCCCATTTCTGGATCTCGTTCATTGGTTTCAACCTGACCTTCTTCCCGCAGCACTTTGTGGGTCTGGCGGGTATGCCGCGTCGTATTCCTGACTACAACCTGATGTTTGCTGACTTCAATATGATGTCATCCATCGGTGCGTTTATTTACGGCGCTAGCCAACTGTTGTTCTTGTTCAATATCGTTAGAACAATTACTCACGGCAAGCCGGTCAGCGATCCGAAAGTATGGGAAGGTGGCACAACTCTGGAATGGACAGTGCCTACGCCTGCGCCATACCACACCTTTACGACTCCACCGGAACTGAAGTAAGGACTGGATGTAATTATGGCGACTCAGGCAGACAAAAATATCAAAAAGCTTAGCATTAAGCTGCTGGGCTTGGTGTTTATTATGTTTGCCTTCGCCATGTGGGTAATGCCCCCGCTTTACGATGCTTTGTGTGAAGCGTTAGGTATTAACGGTAAGACCGGTCGACAGTACACAGCTGTAGAGAGTCAGGTTGATACAGATCGTATTGTGAAAGTGCAATTTGTTGCGCAAAACAATGAAATGATGCCGTGGGAATTTGCACCAAACACCAGTCAGGTTGAGGTTCACCCCGGTGAATCTAGCCAGGTCACCTACTATGCAAAGAACACGCAAGATAGGTATATGGTGTCGCAGGCGATTCCCAGCATTGTTCCGTCCCGCGCTGCTGAGTACTTTCATAAAACAGAGTGTTTTTGTTTTAATCAGCAGCCCTTAGCGGCAGGCAAAGACGCTGATTTGGCGCTACAGTTTATTATTGATCGTGATTTACCCAAAGATATCCACGTAATTACCTTGTCATATACAATTTTTGACGTAACCGAGATGGCGGCGAAGCAGGATTCTGTTGCGGCGTCATCGAAATAGAAAAGAGATTTTTCTCCCCCGAGAAAATGGAGATTTAACAATGGCGGGTCAAAGCAATACAGGGCACGAAACCTACTACGTGCCCGACAGTAGTAAGCTTGCTATCAGCGCATCGATTGGCATGACAACCATCGTTTATGGCGCTGCCAGTGTCATTAATGATAATAGTTACCGTGCAGGCGAAGAAACCAACTCCGGCTTTATTTTATGGGCTGGTTTATTTTGGCTTGCTGCTACTTTGTTTGTTTGGTTTAGCACGACGATTCGTGAAAACCGTGCAGGCATGAACAGTGCGCAGCTTAAGCAATCCTACGTGATTGGTATGCAGTGGTTTATTTTTTCTGAAGTGATGTTCTTCGGCGCTTTCTTCGGTGCCCTCTTTTACATCCGCAACCTTTCAGCGCCTTGGTTGGCGGGTGAAGGTGCAGGCACAATGAATACCCTGTTGTGGCCTGGCTTTGAATATTCCTGGCCATTGCTGGAAACACCGCAGGACGCAATTGGTGGTGTGCAAGCACAAGCGGCAGCGGGACATTTGGCAAATAACGGCGAGTTCGTTGGTGCTGAGCACAGCTTGTCGTTCCCAGGTTTTGCAAATATTGCTCACTGGTTACCGCTCTACAACACAGTAATTCTGTTGGCATCGAGCTTTACCTGCCACATTGCCCATATGGGCATTAAACAGAATGACCGTAAAAAGTTTAATTTGTGGTTGTTTATAACCGTAGCTCTAGGTTGTATTTTCTTGTACTTGCAGTACATGGAATACCACGAAGCACTTTTTGAATACGGTATTCGTCTGAATAGTGGCGTTTACGGTACCACCTTCTTCATGTTGACTGGTTTCCACGGTTTCCACGTGGCGATGGGTACCTTCATGTTGTTGGTGCAGTGGTTACGTTCTAAAACCAAAGGTCACTTCTCTGCAGAAGACCAATTTGGTTTTGAAGCATCCTCTTGGTACTGGCATTTTGTAGACGTGGTATGGGTATTCTTGTTCTTGTTCGTTTACATTCTGTAAGCGCGCACTACTAGCAGCTCAATAAATTTGGCCGGTACATCTGTTTACTTTGGTAAACAGGTGATACCGGCCAAGTTCCCTATTAAGTGTCTATGGTGTTTGTAGGACGGCTTTACCTGAATCTAAATAGCGTTGATCCCAGGGCGCGTTAGAGCCTAATTTTCCGGTGAAAACACCATAAAACAGGAAGCCCATCAGCAATGCGGCAATTATCAAGCGAACCTTTAGCGACTGCCAGGTTCGCATAGTTGTACCGCGGTCTTGTATTAAAAAGATCAGCCCGCTAAATAGGCTGATGACGAGTGCGATAAACAGCACGACTATGACAATCTTTAACCACATACCGGTAAGCCTCCTCTATTGTTTGCCGCAGTATACACAATAGGATTTCATAAATGGCCAGCCAGCGGACCAAGTTTCAATGGCAGCTCGATTGGAAGTCAGTGCTGGCAATCATTTTAATATTGCCGGTGTTGGTGAGTCTCGGGTGCTGGCAATTGCGCCGCGCGGATGAAAAACAAGCCTTGTTGGCTAATTTTGAAGAGCGTCGTTTACTACCAGCAGTGAATGTTACTGGGCTAGATGATTTTCTCAATTACCGCCCCGCTTACGCTGAGGGCAAGTTTGATTCTGAAAAATACTGGTTGTTAGATAATCGAATTTCTCACGGCCGATTCGGATATGAGATAATGGCGGTTTTTATCCTGAACGATGGAAAAGAGCTGTTAGTTGATCGTGGTTGGATTGCGGGTGATGCTTCTCGCCGCACATTGCCGGTGGTGTCCATACCCGAAGGCCTTGTGAGGATTAGTGGCGAATTGTATCGCAGCGACGAGAAGAATTTTAGCTTGGGTAGTGAAATTCAGACTGTGTGGCCGCGTCGTCAGCAGTGGTTAGATATAAATACAGCAAAGCAGGAATTTGAAAACATGCTTCCGACTAGTCTGCGACTAGATGGTAGCAGTGTTGGGGCATTGCAAACTGAGCGATTGATTGTGAATGTCTCGCCGGCAAAGCATACCGGTTATGCCGTGCAGTGGTTTGGGATGGCTATCGCCTTAGGCATTATTTTTATTTTTCTTAACACAAATCTGGCGGTGCTACTTAAGCGCGGCAAAGATGAAGAGAACAAAGAGTTATGACAACAGCAGCAGATCCAAAGCGTGGCAAGCGTCTTCTTAGTTTGATATTAGGTATCCCTATCGTCGTCATTTTATTGTCCAGCGCTGTTTATTATTTGGCGAAGGAAAATATTATTAATTTTCGCACTGTCAATCGCGGCACCTTGATTGATCCACCTGTGCAGCTTGGCGAATTACATCCCCAGCGTAGCGACGGTGGTGAGTTCTTATTTAACCGAGCAGAATCGCGTTGGGTATATATGGTGGTTGGTGGTCAGGATTGTGTTGATGCCTGTGAGCGTATGCTTTATCTAACGCGACAAACTCATACTGCGCTGGGTAAAAAAATGGATCGTGTCGAGCGTATTTATCTCGCTGTTGACGGGCCATTGTCGCCAAAGTTACGCGACTTCATCGAAGCGGAACATAGCGATATTAATGTTTTATATGCGGATGGCACGCCGTTTTTAAGTAAGTTAAAGAATCTAGAAATTAATCCTTTTGATTCGCGGGCCTTCTATGTTGTTGATCCGATGGGCTGGGTAATGATGTATTACCGCGCAGGAGATACTGAGCAGCAAACACTGACTACACTAGGCAAGGACGTCCTCAAAGACATGGGGCGCCTGATTAAGTAATCGGCGCGGAAAGAATAGCGAATACGGAATTTATCAATGGCTCTTTTTAATACGCCGGCGCAGCGCAAAGCAGGTTTTCGTCTGACATTTATTGCCTGTCTTGTCGCCGTTATTGTGCTGGGAATGGGCGTTTTTACTCGTTTAGCTGACGCCGGATTGGGGTGCCCTGACTGGCCAACCTGCTATGGCCATGTGTTGTGGCCTAGCGAAGATCATGAAGTTGCACGTGCTAATGAGGCATTTCCAGAAACACCCGTTGAGCATGATAAGACTTGGCCAGAGATGATTCATCGTTATTTGGCATCAAGTTTGGGTTTGTTCACTATTGGGATTTTGGTGTTTTCTCTACGTAGTCGTGAGCCTAAGCAGCCTGTGAAACTGCCCATGTTTCTGTTGGCTTTTATTATATTACAGGGCATGTTTGGCATGTGGACCGTAACCTTAAAGTTATGGCCACAGGTGGTTACCGCTCATCTTCTTGGTGGATTCACAACGCTTAGTTTACTGTGGCTACTTACTCTCCGGCTCAATAATTTTCATTGGCAAATTCCAGCTATTGCTGAAGATAAATTAAATTCGATTCGACCATTGGCCGTCATTGGTTTGTTGGTTGTTGTAGCGCAGATTGCTTTGGGTGGCTGGACGACGTCGAACTATGCCGATATCGCTTGCCCCGATTTTCCAACCTGTCAGGGTGCGTGGTTGCCGCCAATGAATTTTGCGGAAGGCTTTAATATAACCCAACATATTGGCCCTAACTACTTGGGCGGCACGATGGACAATGCTGCGCGGGTGGCCATTCATTTTAGCCACCGAGTAGGCGCGATTGTGACAGCAGCGTATTTACTGTTTTTAGCAATAAAACTCTGCGGCTTGGGTTTGGCGGCGGCGAAAAAACTTGCTGTTGTAATTGTAGTTGTGCTGATGGCGCAGATCAGTTTGGGTATTAGCAATGTGGTGTTTAATTTTCCGATTGACGTTGCCGTCGCACATAATTTAGTAGGTGCCCTACTGCTCCTTACTCAGGTTACGACCACTTATCTTGTTTATACAGCGGCGGTAAACCGCGGGGGAATTCGAGTATGACGCAGCCAAAGGCCGAGTCAGCAAACTGGCGAGATTATTACGAACTGTGTAAACCCAACGTTGTACTCTTGATGTTGCTAACCTCGGTAATCGGCATGTTTATGTCGGTACCGGGTATGGTGCCTTGGGAGGCTTTGGTTTACGGCAATCTCGGTATTGCGCTGTGTGCTGGTGCGGCGGCGGCGGTAAACCATTTAGTCGACAGCCGTATCGATTTGGTGATGGCCCGTACCCACAACCGCCCTATTGCGCAGGGGCGGGTGAAAACCCGTGACGCTGCAATTTTTGCGGCGGTGATCGGCGGTTTAGGTATGGCGGTTTTACTTATTAAAGTGAATGCCTTAACTGCGTGGCTGACTTTAGCGTCGCTACTCGGATATGCCGTTGTATATACCCTCTTTCTTAAGCGCGCGACACCGCAGAACATTGTGATTGGCGGCATTGCTGGTGCAGCGCCACCGCTATTGGGCTGGACGGCGGTAACTAATCAGGTAGACGGTCATGCATTGTTGCTGGTGCTGATTATTTTTATTTGGACGCCGCCGCATTTTTGGGCCCTGGCTATTCATCGTCGCGATGATTATGCCAAGGTCGAGATTCCGATGTTGCCAGTCACCCACGGGATTGGTTATACCAAATTACACACCCTGCTTTATACAATACTCTTATGTGTTGTTACGCTGCTGCCGTTTGCAACGGGCATGAGTGGATCTTTGTATTTACTCGGTGCAGTGTGTTTGGGAGCTGGATTTCTATACTGGGCGATTGTGTTGATGCGCGGTAATGATCCGAAGGCACCGATGGCAACGTTTAAGTATTCCATTATCTATTTGATGGCATTGTTTATGATCATGTTATTGGATCACTATCTATTGCCGGCGATGACTATTTTTGAGGTTGAATACTGATGACTGAAGAGAAGCAGCTTAGTTCGACTGCGAAGCGTGATCGCGGTATACGTTTAACGGTGTTGGCTATCGTTTCAATCGCTATTATTTTGGTGGGTGGATTCTTTTATGCCTTTACCCGCGCGCGGGTAATGACGACGGAAGAACTTAAATCCCAAGGCGCGTATTTGTACGAAAATCCGCGGTTATTACCTAATTTTACCTTAGAAAATGATCGCAGCGAGCGCGTTACGCCCACGACTTTTCAGGGACAGTGGGGCTTAGTGTTTTTTGGTTTTACTTATTGCCCAGATGTTTGTCCAACAACCTTGGCGCAATTAAAGGCGTTTTACCAAGAGTTGGATCCTGAGGTGCAGGCCGACACGCAAATTTGGCTCGCGAGTGTAGATCCTGCCCGTGATACGCCGGAACAATTGCACAGTTATTTGGATTTCTTCCATCCTGCGTTTCGCGGTATTACTGGTGATTTCTTAGAGATCCACCGTTTTGCAACCTCACTGAATATTCCATTCACTAAGGTGCCGGGTGGCGGTAGCAATTATTTGGTTGAGCACAGCGCCAATGTTGCCTTGATTAATCCCAAGGGACATTCTGTTGGCTTTTTTAAAGCGCCCTTAGAAATTAGTAAACTGAAGCGTGCCTATCTATCTATTCGGGAATATTATTGAGGCCTTTGCGCGGATTTATTTTGCCAGAGAATAAAATATTAAAGGCCTTTATTATCTCCAATTTAGTTACGGCGTCGGTAGCTTGGCGCCAATTGTCCTAGTACAAATAAACTCCCAGCCCCAAGTACAATACTTGGGCCTGCGGGGGTATCCCAGTACCAAGCTCCAGCTAAACCACAAACTACGGCAATTGCACCGCAAATAATGGCGAGTACCGCAGCTTGTTCTGGGCTGCGGGCAAAGCGACCTGCTGCAGATGCCGGAATAATTAGCATCGCGGTAATAAGCAAAACCCCCACTATCTTCATAGCGACCGCGACGGTAGCGGCAACCATCAACATTAGCAACAAGCGCAGACGTTTTACCGGCAGGCCTTCTATTTCCGCCAGCTCCGCGTGGGCGGTAATGGCAACAAGAGCAGGCCAGTAGCGTAGTAGTAGTGCAATGACCAAAACACAAATGATGCTTAGGCTGATTAAGTCTTCGCGCACAATGGCTAACAAATCTCCGAATAAAAAGGCATTTAAATCCAATTGTTGGCCGTCTAAAAACGACAGGCAGACCAAACCGAGGGCAAGGCTGCTGTGGGATAAAATGCCGAGCAGGCTATCTAGCGCAATATCTCGCCACCACTGCAGGGCAAACAATAGGCTGGCAATTAGCAAGCAGGTGATTAACACGCTGTACTGTAAATTTACTTGCAGTGCTAAGCCTAGTGCTAGGCCCAGCAGCGCAGAGTGAGCGAGCGTGTCGCCGTAATACGCCATGCGTTGCCAGGTTACCAGTGCGCCGAGTGGGCCGCACAAGACAGCTACCAGCAAGCCTGCGAATAAGGCGTTTAATAGTATGTCAGTCATGGTGATGGTGCTCGCACACAACATCGCCGTGGATGTCGTGCTGATGATCATGGTCGTGTTGATAGAGCGCGACTGCCTCGGCGTGGCGGCGGCCAAACAGCGATAAATAGGCGGGATCGTTGCTCACATGTTCTGGGTGACCGTGACAGCAAATATGCTGATTTAGACAAATAACGGTGTCGGTTTGCGCCATCACCCAGTGAAGATCGTGTGACACCATCAGTACCGCGCAACCTAGTGAGTCGCGCAATTGGTTTATCAATTCATAGAGCTCAGTTTGGCCGTTGATATCGACTCCTTGGGCGGGTTCATCCAGCACTAATAAATCTGGCTCACTCAGCAAGGCGCGGCTCAATAGTACGCGCTGGGTTTCACCGCCAGATATGTCGTGTAGCGGGCGCTTGCGTAAATGGCTAATGCCTGTGCGCTCAAGTGCGGTATCGATATTGCGGGTATTCGCCATTGCTAAAAACCGCTCCACGCTTAGGGGCATGAGGGGGTTGAGTGAAAGGCGTTGTGGCATATAGCCGATCCGTAGATTCGGCTGCTTGAGTACGGTGCCGCTGTCTGGTTCGATTAGACCCAGGGCTATTTTGACTAAGGTGCTTTTTCCTGCGCCATTGGGGCCGATAATGGTCATGATTTGGCGTGGCGAGAGGCTAAGGCTAACGTCGTCGAGCAGGCTTTGTTGGTGATGCTTTAGCGATATGTGGCTGAGTTCCAGTAGTGGCGGATTATTCATTGTCGCTTAACTCCCGGCAGCCCGCGCAACAACCGACGACTTCAACGCAGGGTGTTTCGACCACAAAGCCATATTGGGTGGCTGCGGTGCTAATTGCGCTATTAATGATATCGGCATCCAGCTCTATTACATTTCGACATTGCCGGCATATTAAAAAGTGGCCCTGATGGTGATGGCTAGGATCCTTGCAGCCAACAAAGGCATTTAACGAGGCAATGCGGTGTACAAGGCCATTGTCGAGTAAGAAGTCGAGGGCGCGGTATACGGTGGGTGGCGCGGGGCGACGATCGCTCTCTTTCGCAATTTCTTCGAGAATGGTATAAGCCCCTACCGGCTGATGGTTTGCCCACACGCAGGCCAAAACTTGCTCGCGAATGCGGGTAAATTTTACTTGGCGGCGCAGGCATAACTCCCGTGCGCGGGCCATGGCGTCATCAATACAATGCTGATGATCGTGCGGTTGGGGCATATTGTGCATCGAGTTCTAATTCGCGCCGAAATAAAATGTTATAATATTGCATTAGCGTGGTAATAAACAATGGGGAAGATCAGTTGAAAGCAGTAGTTTGGGGTGTATTAACAGCTTGGATGCTCAGTAATATCGCGTGGGCAGACAGCAACAAGCCCGTTGTGCTGTCCAGTATTATGCCGCTGCAATTAATTGTTCAAGATGTTGGTGGTGACGCCATTAGCGCGGAGCTTCTCGCGCCGGCGACGGTGTCGCCCCATGACTTCCAGCTGCGTCCCTCAGATGCTCAGCGCGTGCATTCTGCAGACTTAGTGATATGGATTGGGCCTGTTCTGGAGACTTACCTAGATAAGCTGCTGCGTAAACAAGAGAATGCCGTCGCCCTTTACCCTGATCTAAAGCATGATGAAGATCCTCATTTGTGGATGGATGCTGAGGAAGTGCAAAGTATAGCGCGGCGTGTTGCGCGTTTGTTATCAGATCGCCTTCCGTCTCGCGGTGCGTATTTTCACGCCAATGCGGCGCGGTTTAGCTCGGAATTTCGACAATATGATAAACAGCTGCGGGAGGAAATAGGCCGTCGCGAAAGACGTCCTTACTTGCTGTTACATGATGGTTTTAGTCGTTTTGAAAACCACTACGGTTTGCCCGCTGGAGAGATGGTTATATCTGGCTCAGATCGTCTGCCAGGAGCAAGGCATATTGTTGAATTGCGCAAACGTTTGCAGGCTGAAGAGTTTGCCTGTGTGTTTCGCGAGCCGCAATACGCACCGGCGATGCTTAAAGCATTGACCGTAGGCCTTGAGATACCTGTGATTGAAATAGACCCCTTGGGTGCGAGAAGCGTCGCTGGGGCAAAGGAAGGTGCTGACGGGTTTCTGGAGTTATACCGTCAGCTCGGGCAGGCATTTCTGACCTGTTTTGATCATTAGCAGCCAGTAAAGACGCGTCATAAGCGGTTAGCGCTTAGTCGTCTATACGTGGTGTCATCACACTGCTGATTTTGTCATCTAGCTCTAAATTTAAGCTGGCGGCAACAACATCCAAGTTTTTCTCAAGAAAGCGCGCTGCTGAGTTTTCGCTAGTGTACTCGACGGCGGGTTCTAGTGGCTTGCTGCCGTTAGTCTGGTTGTAGGCTAAGACCATCGGCTCAGTAACTGCGACATTGGGTTCTGCGGCAATTGCTGTGGCACTGGCAACCAAGATAAGGACTGCGCTGATAGTTTTGTTCATGTGAGTTACTCCTCTCAATATGGGCATGTTTGGCCCTGCACAAGATAAAAGGTTACCTTGTGTTACGTAAGGTAACACAACAGAAAAAGAAGTCTGCTTAATTTTTGTTAATTTCCCGTTAATGTGGCAAATTGCCAAGTTTTAGTGACTGTGGGGTTGAGAAAATCAGTAACACATCTCCGATTTAGATTGGTTAATGATGCTGGTGCTGGTGCTGGTGCGGGTCGTGGTACACTGCCGACTCCCAATTATCGACGTGCCAATTCGCTCCCATGACAGCAATAAAGCCCCTTGTTTTAGTAGATGGTTCCTCTTATTTGTACCGTGCTTTCCATGCCCTGCCGCCGCTAAATAACTCAACGGGGCAGCCTACCGGTGCAATTAAGGGCGTCATCAATATGCTGCGCCGTTTAAAAAAGGACTATCCCGGCAGTCCGATTGCAGTGATATTCGACGCCAAGGGCAAAACCTTCCGTGACGATATGTACCCGCAATACAAAGCGCAACGCCCGCCCATGCCTGATGATTTACGCAGCCAGATTCAGCCGATTAACGACATTGTTGACGCAATGGGCTTGCCGCGATTGGTTATTGAAGGTGTTGAGGCCGATGACGTGATTGGGACTTTGGCGGCTCAGGCGGGAAAGGAGCGCCCGGTATTGGTATCTACCGGTGACAAGGATATGGCTCAGCTGGTAAATGAGCATGTAACCCTAGTCAACACCATGACCGATACCGTGATGGATATCGCGGGTGTGAATGAGAAGTTCGGAATTCCACCAGAGTTAATTATCGACTTTTTGGCGCTAATGGGCGACAAAGTCGACAATATCCCCGGTGTTGCTGGCGTGGGGGAGAAAACTGCACTGGCCTTGTTACAGGCATTGGGCGGCTTAGATGATATCTATAAAAATCTCGACAAGGTGCCGGATTTACCGATACGCGGCGCCAAAGGGATTGCGAAAAAACTAACGGATAACCACGAGCAAGCCATGCTGTCTTATGCTTTGGCGACGATCAAATGTGATGTGCCCTTAGAGGTGTCGGTAGCAGATTTATTGCCTACGGAGCCTGATAATGCGCGTTTATTAAGCCTGTTTACGGAGCTTGAGTTTAAAGGTTGGGTTGACGAAATAAGTCGGGCTGATCGTGCGGAGTCTTTGGTTCAGGCGGTGCCGCTGGCGCAAGATGACGACGCGCCTAGCGACAATGAAAGCGCAGCGCCGTTGTTTTCTGGCGAGGCGGACTATCAGCTGATCCTCTCTCAGGCACAGTTGGATGAGTGGTTAAAAAAGTTGCAAGCCGCCCCGCTTTTCGCCTTCGACACCGAAACTACCAGCTTAAATTATATGCAGGCGCGGGTTGTTGGAGTGTCTTTTGCCGTGGAGGCGGGTCAAGCCGCCTATTTACCTTTCGGGCACGATTATTTAGATGCGCCTGATCAGCTCGATGAGTCAGCCGTATTGGCTGCCCTCAAACCGATTCTTGAAGACACCAACAAGCGCAAGCTGGGGCAAAATTTAAAATACGATGCCAATGTACTTGCGAATCACGGCATTACACTGCGCGGCATTGCTGAAGACACCATGTTGGAGTCCTATGTGTTGGACTCCGTGGGCAGTCGCCACGATATGGATTCTTTGGCCTTAAAATATTTAGATCACACCACGATCCACTTTGAAGATATTGCCGGTAAAGGCGCAAAGCAAATAACGTTTAATCAGATTGCTTTGGAGCAGGCTGGGCCCTATGCCGCCGAAGATGCTGATATTACCTTGCGGCTACATCAAGCCATGTCACCACAACTTGAAGCAAGTTCGGCGCTGATGTCGGTTTATCGCGACATTGAGCTGCCATTGGTGCCAGTCTTGTCTCGTATTGAGCGCAATGGCGCGCTGGTGAGTCGCGACTTATTGAGAGTTCAGAGTCACGAGCTGGGTTTGAAAATGCAGGCTCTAGAAAGCGAGGCCTATGAGTTGGCGGGGGGCGAGTTTAATTTGGCGTCGCCAAAGCAGTTGGGCGAAATCCTGTTTGAGCGTTTGCAAATCCCTGTTATTAAAAAGACCCC
This sequence comes from Zhongshania aliphaticivorans, assembly GCF_902705855.1. Lineage (GTDB taxonomy): Bacteria > Pseudomonadota > Gammaproteobacteria > Pseudomonadales > Spongiibacteraceae > Spongiibacter > Spongiibacter aliphaticivorans_B. The sequence goes on from NZ_CACSIJ010000014.1 coordinate 137,896, forward strand.
GAAGGGTGCGCCCTCCACTGCGGAAGAAGTGTTGGCTGAGCTTGCGCATGACTACCCCCTTCCCAAGGTCATTCTTGAGCATCGTGGCATGGCAAAGCTCAAATCCACCTACACCGACAAATTGCCGCTGCTGATTGCCCCCGCTACAGGTCGCATACACACTTCATATCATCAGGCCGTAGCGGCTACCGGACGTTTGTCGTCCTCTGATCCAAATTTACAGAATATTCCAATTCGCAGTGCTGAGGGGCGAAGGATTCGTCAGGCTTTTATTGCGCCAGAGGGCTATATCATTCTAGCGGCAGATTACTCTCAAATTGAGTTGCGTATTATGGCGCATTTGTCGGGAGATCGCGGTTTAATCGACGCATTTGCCGCAGGTGAGGATATTCACAAGGCCACCGCCGCAGAGGTGTTTGGGGTTGCCCTAGATCAAGTGAGCGATGATCAGCGCCGTAACGCCAAAGCCATTAATTTCGGCTTAATTTATGGTATGTCTGCCTTTGGCCTTGCGCGGCAGCTACATATTGGTCGTAAAGAGGCGCAGGAATACATCGATCTGTATTTTGAGCGCTACCCTGGGGTGCTGCGCTATATGGACGAAACGCGTATGTTGGCGTCGGAAAAGGGCTATGTAGAAACCCTGTTCGGCCGACGTTTATACCTGCCCGAAATTAATGCCAGCAACGGTATGCGCCGTCAGGCAGCGGAGCGAACTGCGATTAACGCGCCAATGCAGGGCAGCGCGGCGGATATTATTAAGCGTGCGATGATTTCAGTAGACCGCTACCTTAGCGACAGTGGGGTTGACGCAAAAATGATTATGCAGGTGCATGACGAATTGGTCTTAGAGGTATCCCCTGCGGCATTAGACACAGTGAAGAAAGACGTTGTGGCGCTAATGATGGCGGCTGCGGATTTATCGGTGCCATTAGAGGTGGGGGTAGGCACTGGCGCGAATTGGGATGAGGCACACTGATTTGCATAATCGCAAATCTGCGTCTACTTTTAATAGGCTGTTGCTCTTAAATGTATGTAACAGCCCCGCGTTAGGAGACTTGTCTCCCCCTGACTCCTGAGGAGTAGGATTGCCCGGTGAGTTCAGCGCGCCGGGCCTTTTTGCGTCACTTCTTTTTAAGTTTCACCATTGCTTTCCAATCCATCGGTATCAGCGCTTATCACTTCATCAAATGCTCGTGTGTCTAGCCACTGATCTAGTTGGTTGCGCAGATCTTGCAAGCCGTCGCCGTTGTGGGCAGAAAATAATTGCACACTAATTAAATCTCCATATTCCACTAGATCTTTACGCACTGACAGCAAGGTTGCCTGCGCTGGCCCGCGTTTGAGCTTGTCAGATTTAGTGAGCAAGATGTGCATGGGCATGGCGCTTTTGGTGGCCCAGCCCACCATTTGGCGGTCGAATTCTGTGAGCGGATGGCGAATGTCCATCATCAGTACCATGCCACGCAGCGACTCGCGCTTTTGCAGATAGGCTTCAAGATTACGTTGCCACTCGTTTTTTACCGCCAAGGGGACTTTGGCAAAGCCATAGCCCGGTAGGTCGACGAGTCGTTGCCGGCCGGTTTCATCTAAGACGAAAAAATTTAATAATTGCGTTCGCCCAGGTGTTTTACTGGTTTTGGCTAGTTTTTTGTTCTCGGTCAAGCGATTGATTGCGCTGGATTTTCCCGCATTTGAACGGCCGGCAAAGGCAACCTCAGCCCCAGAGTCATCTGGGCAGTGCATGAGGCCGGGTGAGCTTTTTAAATAGCTGGCGCGACGGTAGTTAAGCGTGGGCGAAGAATCCATAATATGTCCGAGAAAATTGCTAATGCAGGGGCATATTAGGGCAATAATTGGCCCCCATGCCGACTAGTTGTGTATAATGCCGCAGTTTTTGTGCGGGGTCACTTTAGCTACTAAATAGCCCCCTGCTTTCTGAAAAGCGGTGTTTGCTTACTGAAATTTGGAGACGTAGATCATGTGTAAATGGTTAGTAGCGGCACTGTTTTTGGTATCTAGTGTATTCGCAGTTGCCGCCGAGCAGGCGATTGTAGATCGTTATCAGGCATCCTGCTATGCCTGCCACGGATTTGGTGCGAACGGTGCGCCAAAAACGGGTGTTGCGGCAGATTGGGCGCCGCGCATGGAAAAAGGTATGGAAACCCTAGTGAAACATGCTGATGAAGGTTTTAATACAATGCCGCCAAAGGGCTTGTGCTTCAGCTGCAGCGCTGACGAATTTAAAGCATTGATTGAGTATATGGCGACGCCAAAATCTTAAGCTGTGCATGACAGAATTATCTTGATTAAAGAGTGTGTGACAATGAATAAACCACTACTAGTAATGATTGCCTCATTAATGTTTGCCGGTTCTGCTATGGCATTAGAGGGTAATGCCTCAGCCGGTAAAGCAAAGGCAGCACCTTGTGCAGCTTGCCATGGTGCTGACGGCAATAGCGCAGCACCAACCTTCCCCAAACTAGCGGGGCAAGGCGAACGCTATTTGGCCAAGCAAATTCATGACATTAAATCTGGTGAGCGTCCTGTGCCAATGATGGCTGGACAGACCGACAATTTGTCAGACCAAGACATTGCCGATATTGCCGCGTTTTACGCGAGTAAAGCCGGCAGCACTGGCCAGACCGATCCTGCATTGCTAGAAAAAGGCGCGGCTATTTACCGCGGTGGTATTGCTGACCGTAGCGTGCCAGCTTGTGCAGCGTGTCACTCACCTACTGGACGTGGTATGGCGGCGGCTGGTTTCCCTGCGTTGACTGGTCAGCATGCGGATTACACGATTGCTCAGTTGAAAGCTTTCCGTGCTGCGGCCGATGGCCGTGAAGGACGTGAAAATGATGGTGATACCCAAATTATGCGTTCAATTGCCTTTAAAATGAGCGATTCTGAAATTGAAGCGGTAGCAAGCTTCATTCAAGGTTTGCATCAATAAGAGCAAACAGATAAAAAAAGGCGGCTTAGGCCGCTTTTTTTATTGCTGTAAGATGGTGGCATGTCGGAATCATTGGGTTTTAATATGGTCTCAGACAACTTATAACAATTTTATTAATATTTCTTTGCCATTCTCCAGAGTGTGACTGGTAAGACGTTTTTAAATGAGGGGGCTTCATGTTTAAGAAAATGTTCTCACTGGCGACGGTATTCAGCTTTTTGTTATTGGTGTCTGCCTGCAGCGACGGCGCAGAGCCTGCGGCTGCCAAGGTCGTGCCGCCAGCGGCAAGCGCCGCCCAAACCCAAGCTCAGCCGACGGATGCTGGTGACAAAGGCGAGCGCTTTATTCGTATTGCCCAGCCGGTAAGAACAAGCAATCCAGATAAAATAGAAGTGGTAGAAGTGTTTTGGTACGGCTGCAGCCACTGTTTTCATTTTGACCCCATGTTAGAAGCGTGGAATAAGCAGCTGCCTGCAGATGTTGATTTTCATCGCTCCCCTGCCATGTGGAATGACTTGATGGTGGTGCATGCCAAGGCCTACTACGCGGCGTTGACCTTAGGTGTGTTAGATAAGGTGCACGAGCCTATTTTTAATGCCATCAATGTTGATCGCAATATGTTGAAGGACGCAGATGCGCTGGCGAAATTATTTACCGAGCATGCGGGGATTGATGCGGATACTTTCCGTAAAACCTTCGATTCTTTCGGTGTGAATAGCCAAGTGAAGCAGGCTGATGCGCGGGCTCGTTCTTACGGCATTGCCGGCACACCAGAATTGATCATTAACGGTAAGTATCGAGTAACGGGTCGCTCAGCGGGTGGTCGTGCGGAAATGCTAGAAGTTGCCGAAGAGTTGATCGCTAAAGAGCGTGCAGCAAAATAAGTTCTGGGCGATCTGAATTCGGTCGCCTTCGCTCTTAGATTATTATTCTGCCTTGGTTTTTATCTTCGCGCAGAATATGAGCCAGACATAAAAAGGCCGCTTAGCACATCGCGCTAAGCGGCCTTTTTCGTTTGAAAAACTATGGATTACTCGGGGGGGAGTCCATAGCCTCATTACTTATGCTGGACAACACCTCAGTCGCTAAGGGTTCGTTACGAGTGATTAATGATGGTTGCGCAAATTCACGCTGGCAGAAAGCTAAGCGCTTTGCTGGTGAGGGTTTGTGTATACCCTTGGCCGCAAGACGATCAATTTCTTTTTCTACGGTGCGGCAGCGTGCGGCTAGCCCTGCGTCGTTGGCGATCTGAATATTGAGACCGGGACGGGCATTTAACTCTAGCATGAGTGGGCCGCGGTCCTTATCTAGCACCATATCTACACCCAAGTAACCCAAGCCTGTAAGCTCATAGCAACGGGTGGCTAGCGACATAAATTCGTCCCAGAACGGCAGTTGTACGCCGCGTACCGGATTGGTGGTGTCTGGGTGGCTGTTAATGAATTTGTTCAGCCACGTGCCGTCTAGGGTGATGCCTGTAGCCAAATCAACACCAACACCGATTGCGCCTTGGTGAAGGTTGGCCTTGCCGCCGGACTGCCGCGTAGGTAGGCGCAGCATCGCGAGTAAGGGGTAGCCTTTCAAAACGATAATACGAATATCCGGCACGCCTTCGTAGCTGATGGCGCTAAAGATGGGGTCGGGGGTAACCCTAAATTCAATTAGTGCGCGGTCGCGGTGACCGCCCAGCGAGTAGATACCAGATAAAATGCCAGACAGGTGAAACTCAAGGTCATCGCGGCTTAGTAAGCGACCAGACGTTGTGCGGTAATAACCTTCGAACTGATCGGCAATCACAACAATACCGTCCCCACCCGCACCTTGAGCGGGCTTAATCACAAAGTCGCGGTGGTCTTTTACAATCTCAGAGAGTTTGCTGATTTGCTTGTCGGAGTCTATAACCCCATACATGGGTGGTACATGAATACCGGCTTGCACCGCGCGCTCTTTGGTTTTAATTTTGTCATCGACCAGCGGGTATAAATGGCGTTGGTTATAGCGCAACACAAAATCTGCATTGCGCTGGTTAATACCCATCACCCCTTTTTTACGTAGGTCTTTCCACGTGCTGAATAAGGACATGTTATTTGCCTTTAATCATGGCGTTAAAGCGGAATAGTTCGGTTAGGCGATAGCCTCGGTAGTGGCCTAGTGCCAGCATCAGCGACATAAACACCAGTAACATGCCTGGGAAGGTGAACACGAAATAGGCCCAGGGCTCGTAGGTCATCATTAAGTGCGACAGCGTCGCAGCGATAAGGGTGCCGATGCCCACTTTGCCGGCATGAACGCCACCGCGCTCCTCCCAAACAATCGACATACGCTCAATCGACATGGTCAAAATAACCATTGGGAATAAGGCGATAGAGAGGCCGCGATCTAGTCCTAAACGGTGACCAAGTACGCTGATCAGTGCCATGATAATGACCACGAAGGTCAGCACCACAGACAGTCGTGACAGCAATTGTAAGTGCAGATGTTCGAGGTAGGATCGCAGCGACAAGCCGAGCGCGGTAATGAATGTAAATAGAATGACACCCCAGAAAACCTGGGTTTCCCTAAATGCGAGACCAATCAAAACCGGCGTAAAAGTGCCCAGTGTTTCTAAACCGATGACATTGCGCAGCAGCAAAATAAGCATAACGCCAATGGGAATCATAAGAATGATTTCAAAGGTTTGTTGCGATTGAAGTGGCAAATCATACAGCGACAATGCCCACAGTTTATTCTCTTTGCGCTCGGCAATAGACTGCGCGAGCATAATGGAATTCATGGTTCTTTGATTAGCGGTGACTTCAATTTTAAGATTGCGTCCGCCCTCAACAGAGGCCATTGGCTCGTCACCGGTCCACCACACAACGCGATCATTGGGGAGGCCTTGGGTGCCGGTTTCTGGATTGAAATACAACCAGCGTTTGCCGTTGTAGCTGCGCATCCATAATTCCGACACCTGCGCTACGCTGCTAACTAACCGTAGGGTATGAACCCGTTCAACGGGAATATGTGCAGACGACAGTAGCAGTTCAAGAACGCGGGATTTATTGTCCTGTGTGTAGTCATTACCCAGCAGCAAGCGGGAATTGTCGTTGCTGGGTTCGTTAATAAGTTTAATGGCTTCGCGAATAAATGTTTCGATATCGGCAGATTGTTCACGAATAGGCTTGAGAAGTGCTTCTACCGCGACTTTCTCAACACCGATAAGCTCAGGGCTTTCGCTGAATTGTGGCCCAGGCTCAGACTCTGAGAAGCGTGAATTACTGCGCTTGGTGAGCATTAATCGGTAAAACAGTTGTTGGTTGCCGTCAGCGCGTCGAGCAGACCAGACCGCTTGACGATTATCGCCAACAACATCGGTATTCACGCCGTAACTTTTAGAAATAAAACTTTCGTTCAGGGTGATGAATTTGCTCCACACCGGCGGCAGGTACATTTGTACCTTTACGGGGCTATTGTCGCGGGCATTAAAGCTGAGCTTGGCGTCGATCACCCATACCGGTTCGGTGGTTTCTGAGGATACTGGAATATTGAGAACAAAAATCTGCCATGCGGTGCTGGCGACACCAATAAATAATAGTGCCAGCGCCAGTACCCTGACATGCAGTTTTACGCCCTTCATTCTTTTTGCTCCTCGGATTTATCTTGTTTGGCGCAGAGCGTTTTGTCCTGCAGATATTTTTTACTGGGGTCGACTAAGGCATTAAACGCAGATAGCGGCTCCGAGCCAACCAGCATGGGCTTGGAAAACTGTCTGCGGTCGGCCAAATTCACTTCTACTTTATGGGATTCACCGCCAACACAAAGGGTGAGCTCTAGCACGGGACGGCGGCTGTAGTCCTTTTCGTCTTCATCGTAATCAGATGCGCGGCGCTTTATACGAATATGTTTGCTAAGCGGCAGGCTCACCGATTTAAGGGTGTCGTCGGGCAATACTAAATCGAAGTGCACAATGTCATCAGCACCGTCTTTGCCCTTTTCTACCTGTGAGTTTATCGCATTGATAGAGGCACTTTCTGCGCCGGTATCAATTTTCGCCTTGTAGCGAACACCTAGTTCTTCGATATAAACGTATTCGCTTAAGCCAAATATTTTATGAGAGCCTTCATCGGCGTAACTAGCTGTGGTGAATAAAAGGGTGTTGGTCAGTAGTAGCGTAAAGAAAACAAATCGCACGGTCTCTCCTTTTCATCTTATTGTGCCCCCAAGTGCCTATATAGAATAGATCAGGCTGGCTAGTGTTAGCCAGTGCAGTATAGCTGCAGAGCATTAAATATGTCTGAGTGGGCTTAGTCTCTTATTTGTTGAAAAAGTGCGAGGGTAATATTCCTACTTTCTTTATGATCGACAATCGGGGGTGGATAGCCCGCCGTGGCGGGTACTTGGTGTAGTTGCTTGCCCTGTAGGCCCTTTAACTCTGGTACAAAGCGCAATATGAATTGACCCTCGGGATCAAAACGTAGGCCTTGGGTGGTGGGATTGAAAATTCGAAAATACGGCGCTGCGTCGGTGCCGGTAGAGGCGGCCCACTGCCAGCCGCCGTTATTTGAGGCGAAATCGGCATCGATGAGGTGTTCTAGAAAGTGCCGCTCGCCCCAGCGCCAGTCGATGTGTAGATCTTTGCAGAGAAAAGATGCGGTGATCATTCGCAGTCGATTGTGCATCCAGCCGGTTTCTTTAAGCTGGCGCATTGCCGCGTCAACAATGGGGTAGCCGGTTTGTCCTTCACACCAAGCCTCAAATAGCGCGGGCTTATTGGGCCATGGAATCGCGTCGGTGTAGCTTTGAAAAGCTCGCCCTTTTACAACACGGGGAAAATGAAAGGCAACGTGGCGGTAAAATTCTCGCCACAGCAGCTCGTTTAGCCATGTTCCAGCATCGCTTTTGGCATCCCATATGTCTTCTCCGCATTCTTGCTGCAGACGGGCTAGGCATTGGCGCGGGCTTATTAAGCCGAGCGACAGGGCTGCAGAAAGTCGAGAGGTGCTGTCTAGTGCGGGAAAATCACGGTGTTTTTGATAATCGCCCGCCCGCTCGGCACAAAACTGCCGTAGTTGCTGTAGCACGCCTTCCTCATCTGCAGGCCATGCGCTGGAGTCCTTCTCATCGCCAAAGATCGGGCATGGTGTAAATGCACTTGCTGTGATGGGCGTTTTAACGGGCGGTCGACGCATTACCCTGGGAAGCTGGGAGGCGAGTAGGTCGCGGCAGCGCCTAGAAAAGGGTGTGAAGACTTTATAGGGTGTGCCGTCAGATTTGCTCAGGGCGAGTGGGCTGATAAAGCTATCGTCAATAAGATGCAGCGGTATGTCTAATTGCTTGGCGCAGCGCTCATCGCGGTCAATTTCATCCACTAGCCACTCGCGGTGAGCGTAAACAGCACTTATGTCGTGTTTGCTGCAATAATTCTGCAAGTGGCTGGGGGTGTGTTTAAAGTGCTCGGCCTCGACAATATCTAAGGGAATACCAAGGCTAGATAGTTGGCGCTGCAATTCATCTAAGGCGCGGCGTAAAAAATGTCGTCGAATGGGCGCAATGCCGTGCTCGTTTAATTGTTGTGGACATAAAAAATAGACTGCGCGCAACGACGCATGGTTTTTGCTGGCGCTACATAGTGCGGGGTGATCGAGACTGCGCAAATCGTTGCGAAACCAAATAAGCCCAGTCATTGCTTATAAACCGATACGCAGTTTGAGGTCGCGCGGGTAAGGCGTAAAGTAGTATTGGTCTAGTAAGTAATCGATCTGATATTTTTTCAGAAACATGCTGAGCATTTCTAGCGGTACTAATAGGGGCAGCATGCCGGCGGCATACTCTTTAATTACGTCGCTGAGTTGAGCTTTATCACTAGAATCTAAATGATCTTTGAAGAAGCCTTGAATGTGCATCAGCGTATTGGTGTGGTTTTTAATGGTGGCGGGCTGACGAATGGCCTGCATAAACTTTTGAATATAGCGGTCTGCCATATCATTCAGATCGCCAGACTCAGCAACTATGGGGCCTAGTTCGCGGTAAAGCGGTTGATTGTGCGCGAGCAGTAAAAACTTGTGACGACGGTGAAAGTCTTGCAAGCGCTTGGCACTTAGCCCTTCGGCCATCATTGTTTGCCAGCGAGAATAGGCCACGACGCGCAGCACAAAATTTTCACGCAAATGCACATCATTTAGACGGCCATTTTCTTCTACTGGCAGCAAAGGCTGGGCGTCCATCAATTGCTTAGCAAACAGCCCGACACCGATTTTGCCGAGGCCCGCGCCTTCCTCCGAATACACCGGCACCCGCTCCATGCCACAGCTGGGCGATTTCGCACATAGAATATAACCACTGATGTAGTCGAGTGTCGCCGCCGTGTCGCGGGCGAACACCGTCATTTTTTCGGTCACATCTAGGCTGCTGTCAGTACTGCCAAGCAAGCGTGGACTGTCGGCGTCGCCGACTAAGCGTATCGTAGGTCTTGGTACGCCCATGCCAATCGCTTGTTCGGGGCAGATTTTGATAAAGTCGAAGTGCCGCGATAACTCCTCAGAGGCAAAAGGAAGCCGCTTGTGGCCGCCATCGTAACGCACCTGATCGCCCAGCAGGCAGGCGCTTATACCAATGCGAATTGACGGGGTGTCACTCATAGCTTGATAAGTCCTTGCTCATAAATTTAGTTTGGCTATTACGAGCTTAGCCTATTGCCAGATCAGTGTGGGGCCAAGAGTGATGTTTTTATCGGTTTATCAACAAAGTTTGTGATTACTCACGTTGTCCCGAAAGGAATAAAATTAGCTGGGTAAATTCCTCGTCGCTGCAAGCGATGCACATGCCCTTGGGTGGCATGCTGTTAATGCCGTGAATCGTATTATGGAGTAGTACGTCCATGCCCTTTTGCAATCGCGGCGCCCAATCTGCGATATTGCCGCTACGCGGCGCGCCAGCAGCTCCGGAGCTATGGCAGCCGTAGCAGCTTTGAATATAGAGTGATTTTAATGCGGAGTCGCTCGGCATACGGCTACGGGGGGTACTCGCAACGCTTTGGCTCGCACCGTTGCCTGCCTTTGATGACGGGTCTGGGCTGGGCCCGCAGGCCGAAAGGCCAAGGAGTATAGTGGTGGATAATAAAATATTGAGTATTCGATATTGAAAACGCATAAACGTGTCCGGCTAAAGTCGATAAAGCCCAAAGTTTACGCGTGAACCCGTTGCCTTGTCTCTTTGCTTTACACCGCCGCCGCGTCTTTGCGTGCGAGCAGCTTAATCGTGGGTTTTAAATTGGGCCGGAAATTAATTTTTCGAAAATGATGGGCCTCTAGCAGCTTAGCCAGCGAGGGCTTTGAAAAGTACAGCAGATGCTCCGGCGGTCGCACGGCGGTCCATTCCAGCAGGTTTTGTTGAACAGAGAAGTGCGCGATGTCGGGGGTGGTTAAAAACAGCACACCGTTTTCATTGAGCAAAGTGTAAAGCGCACTCACAAAGCTATGTGGCTCCGATAGATGCTCTATCACTTCGCAGCAATAAATTATATCGAAGCGTTCGGTGCTGGCCGCCAGGTCTTGGGCGCTAACTGTTCTGAAATCGCCCATCGGGTACTCCTGGCGGGCAAACCTTATACTCGCTTCATCTAAATCGATACCGCAGGCCTCTAAGCCCAAGCTGCGGGCGGCTTCTACTGCAAAACCGGCGTTGCAGCCAACATCCAAAAATTTACTACCTTTGGTGAGACGCTTTAAAGACCAGATGCGTTTCTTTGCTCGGCGCTGCTTAGATTTTAACTTGCGGGTGTACTGCGGGGTTTTGTGATAATCCTGATAGTAGCAGATTAGCTCATCTGCGGCGGGCATGGGGTGAACATGAAGTAGGCTGCAGTTGGCGCAGCGGTGTAACTTGTGTCCGTTTTTGCTGCCCACTAAACTTGATTCGGTGCTGTGGCAGGTGGGGCACTCCATTCGTAATTCCTAATCTGGCAGCCTTGCTGGCTCGGTGATTAGTCTGCCAATGTACAGGTTGAATGTGGCGCTTATATGACGGCGGCGATTTAAACTTCTTTATTGTCAAAGCCGAAGGTTCGATTCTCCTCCTCACTTTGGCGGTCAATTGCGCCAACATCCAATAGCGGTGCGGCGTCTATATGCTGGGCGTCCATCATGTGGGCGACACGTTGGAGAGCGCTGATGATTTGCGTTTGCTCCCAGTCCTGTAAATCGCTGAATTGGCGAATAAAGTAATCTTGTAGTGGCATGGGGGCATTGCGAATTAATTCGTTGCCGGCATCAGTAAGGCAGGCGTAGACCTTGCGTTTATCTTGCTGTGAGCGCTCCCGCATCACCAATCCGCGTTTTTCTAGACGATCCAAAATGCTGGTGACAGTTGCTTGGCTAAGGCTAATTTGGTGGGCGACATCGCTAATAATCGCGTCGCCTTGGTCGCGCAGGGTTTGCAGAATCAGCATTTGCGGGGCGGTAAGGCCGGCGGTCTTCATTAGATGCTTTGAGTGCAAATCAATGGCGCGGGTCACTCGCCGCAGCGAGATTAATACTTCGTCAATTCGATTCATTTCAATTTTCTTAGATTCCTTTAGCGGCCCAATGGTAGCGGCTTGGCGCCAGTTTTGCACCAGATAAACTACGTTGTTGTCAATACCTAAACTTGAAGTTACTAAGATAAATCGCGTATAATGCTTCGTGTACTAAGTAATTAATCAGGAGGTTGAGTTCACAATTTAGTGATTAAATAAGATATAAAGCGATAATTACGGTACTTTATATACTATTTGCTTATTAAATTAGAATGAACACAAATAAATTGTGTTGAAATCAAATAGCGCGATGCACGCCGACGCTGCCACGCTTCGTTTTCGCCAACCAACGGCGGAAGATGGCTATGCCCTAAATCAATTAGTGGCGGCCAGTCCCCCACTAGATACCAATTCTGTTTACTGCAATCTACTGCAGTGCACCCACTTTGCCGCGACCTCGGTTGCTGTAGAAGAAGATGGTCGTTTGGTTGGTTTTATATCAGCCCACCGCCCACCAGAAAAAAGTGACACGGTGTTTGTATGGCAGGTAGTTGTAGATAAATCTCAGCGTGGCCGTGGTTTGGCAAAAAGAATGCTGAAGGAAATTGTAAAGCGCCCTGCCTGTGCGGGAGTGAGCTTTTTAGAAACCACAATTACCCCAGACAACGAGGCCTCTTGGGCGCTGTTTCGCAGCTTTGCCAGAGACCTAGACACCGAATTGAATCACGACATTTGGTTTGAAAAAGACGCCCATTTTGGGGGCCAGCACGACAGCGAAGCGTTGCTGCGAATAGGTCCATTTTCTGCGCGAAAATAGCCATAAGGCTGGCGTCGTAGAAACAAATTTAACTTAGTAAGGGATACTAGGAGGAGTGAATATGACTATCTTTGACAGGCTCGAATCAGAAGTACAATCTTATGCCCGATCTTTCCCCGTGACCTTTGATAAGGCGCAGGGTGAGCATTTGTACGACACCAACGGCAAGCAATACATCGACTTTCTCGCCGGTGCCGGCACACTTAATTACGGGCATAACAACCCAGTACTAAAGCAGGCGCTTGTCGATTACATCATGCGCGACGGCATCACCCACGGCCTAGATATGCATACTTTGGCGAAAGGTGATTTCTTACAGGCGTTCAATGAACATATATTGGCGCCGCGCGATATGGAATATACCTTCCAGTTTACCGGCCCTACCGGCACAAATGCGGTAGAAGCCGCGCTGAAATTAGCGCGTAAAGTGACGGGTCGTACGTCGATAGTTTCGTTTACCAATGGTTTTCACGGCGTGACTCTTGGCGCGGTTGCGGCAACGGGCAATAGCCATCATCGCGGTGGTGCAGGTGTTGCACTGGGCGATGTAAACCGCATGCCCTATTGCGGTTACTACGGTCGTGATGCCGACAGTCTTAAAATGATGGATAAATTATTGTCAGATCCGTCATCTGGTGTTGATCTTCCTGCGGCTATGATTGTTGAGCCAGTGCAGGGCGAGGGTGGCTTAAACGTTGCCAATAATGATTGGTTGCGCGGCCTAGAAAAGCTGTGTCGTAAACACGATATCTTATTAATTGTTGATGATATTCAAGCGGGTTGTGGTCGAACTGGCACCTTCTTTAGCTTCGAAACCAGCGGCATTAAGCCAGACATTATCACCATGTCAAAATCATTAAGTGGTTATGGCCTGCCCTTTGCGATTGTATTATTGCGCCCCGATTTAGATGTATGGGAGCCGGGTGAGCATAACGGCACCTTCCGTGGTAATAACCACGCGTTCATCACTGCTGCGGCGGCTATTCGCCACTACTGGACTGATGAGAAATTTGCAGCCGAGATTGTTGAGAAATCAGCCATCGTTAGCCACCGCTTCAAGAAAATATCTGACCGCTATGGCGTGACAAAATTACAGCCTAAAGGCCGGGGCATGATGCAAGGCTTGGCATGTGCCGATGGCGAAACCGCCGATGAGATTGGTCGTGCCTGCTTTGAGCGGGGGCTGATTATTGAAACCTGTGGTAATCGCGGCCAGGTCGTTAAAGTCTTTTGCCCACTCACTATTGAGAAGGCTGAGTTAATGCGCGGCCTAGATATTCTCACCGACGCTATTGCTGAAGTATTAAGCGAAACGGTCGAAAAAAAAGCCTCTTGAATGAATGAGTAAAGCGCTTCTTCTGCAGGATACATTCTGTGGAAGAGGCGCTTATTAACGGTTTGTTTATGCCGCCCCTGCCTTAGTAGCAACTGCGGCATTAATTATTTAAGAAAGAAAGGACATTTAAATGATTGTTAGAACTTTAGCAGAATGTGAAAACTCAGAGCGTCGCGTAGCTACCGACACTTGGCAAAGTGTGCGCATGATTTTAAAGAACGACAATATGGGTTTTTCGTTCAACATAACCACTATTTTTGCGAATACTGAAACGCCCATACATTATCAAAATCACCTTGAATCGGTGTACTGCATATCCGGTAACGGTGAAATTGAAACCGTAAACGACGGTAAAATTTATAAACTAGAAGCCGGCACCATTTATCTTTTAGATAAGCACGACAAACATTTGCTGCGGGGCGGTAGCGAAGATATGCAAATGGCTTGCGTATTTAACCCTCCGCTTAGTGGCAAAGAAGTGCATGATGAAAATGGCGTCTACCCTATCGACTAATTCTGCTGAAAACCGAAAGCCTATTTCAGTTATTCAACGGAGAGAAAAATGACACACAGTGTAGAGAAAATCGGCGGCACCTCAATGACCAATTACGACGCGGTTAGAGACAATATCGTGCTCGCCGGTGGTGAAGATGGCAATGTTTATGGTCGCATATTTGTCGTCTCCGCCTACGGCGGCGTAACCGATTTACTGTTGGAAAATAAGCGCAATAGTCATCCTGGTGTTTACGCCCTGTTTGCCGACGATGGCGCAGAAACACTTTGGCGAGATGCCCTGAGCAAAGTGGGTAACACGCTTAAAGAAATTAATGCCGGTTTGTTTCCTGATGTAGAACAATTAGCAGAAGCAAACAAATATATTGAAGGTCGTTTGTTTGAGGCAGAGCGCTGCATGGATAATTTGCACCGCCTTTGTCAGCATGGTCATTTTGGTTTGGAAGATCACTTGCTAACGGTGCGTGAAATGTTGGCGAGTATTGGCGAGGCGCACAGCGCATGGAATACCGCCGCCTTACTAAATCGCGACGGTGTGAATGCGCGCTATGTTGATCTTTCCGGTTGGCGCGCCGACGAGGCCCTGCCTTTAGATGACCATATTAGCGAAGCACTTGCTGGTATCGATTTGTCAACCACCTTGCCAATTGTGACGGGATACGCTCATTGCAAAGAGGGCTTAATGGCCAGCTTTGACCGTGGCTATAGCGAAATGACATTTAGCCGTATGGCAGTTATTAGTGGCGCACGCGAGGCGGTAATTCATAAAGAATATCACCTTAGCAGTGCAGATCCACGTCTGGTAGGTGCAGATAAAGTAGTGCCGATTGGTCGCACAAACTACGACGTAGCTGACCAGCTCGCTAATTTGGGGATGGAGGCAATTCACCCTCGTGCCGCAAAAGGTTTGCGCCAACAGAAAATTGCACTGCGGGTAAAAAATACCTTTGAGCCGAATCACGCGGGCACTCTAATTGATTGCGATTACCGCAGCGAAAAGCCCTGTGTAGAAATTATTGCCGGCCGTAAGCAAGTTTACGCCTTAGAAGTATTCGACCAAGATATGGTCGGTGCACTTTGGCAGTATGAGCAAAAAATACTGGCGGCAATCGAACGCTTTAAAGGCACGGTGATTACCAAGGATATTAACGCAAACACGATCACTAATTACCTTGGTGTTAATTTAAAAACGGTTAAACGTATTGTTAGCGCAGTAAAAGAGCTGTTCCCTAGCGCTGAAGTGAGTACCCGTAAAGTCGCGATTATTTCTGCGATTGGCAGCGATATGCAAGTACCAGGTATGTTGGCTAAAACGGTTGCCGCATTGGCATCAGCCAATATCAGCGTATTGGCGATGCACCAATCTATGCGTCAGGTAGATATGCAGTTTGTGGTGAATGAAGACGATTATGAAATGGGCGTAGCCAGCTTGCACCGTTGTCTTGTTGAAGTACATGACCACGGCGAAGCGATATGCGCAGCATAGTAAAAAAACTTTTCGTAATATGCTGCGTTTGTATTCCGCTGACCTTGTCAGCGGAAGCTGCCAGCAGCCCCAGCGATGAGGCAGTAGATGCGTCTATTAATAAATTAAGTGAGCCACTTTACTCGCCATTTATTGAGCGTTATATGCTTGATGAAATCCGCAGTCTACGTATCGATATGGAACGTTCGCATCGAGAAATGGCGGCAGAAGTCGTTGATCGCGAACTAGGTGCTGCCGACAAGGCAGTGTCTTATGCCACGAGCACAGTTACCTATTTTTTCTATTTAATTGCGGCGGTGAGTTCTGCGTTGGTGTTAATTGGTTGGAACTCAATTCGCGATATTAAAGATAAGGTCCACAAAGTAGCCAATGAGCAAGTGGCAGAGTTGGTTGAAGAATACGAAAAGCGTTTGCGCACAATAGAAAAACAATTAAAGCAAGAAACCGCACATATAGAGTCTAATCGCGAAGAAATCACCCTTACCCAAGAAATGCATTCTCTTTGGTTGCGTGCCAGTCAGGAATCTAGCCCTGCCGGGAAAATTGCGATTTATGATCAAATACTCGCGTTGCGTAAAGATGACATCGAAGCCATAACTTACAAGGCAGACGCGGCGCTAGATCAGAACGAGCCCCAGTGGGCAATAAATCTATGCCATCAAGCATTGGTTTTAGACGACGCAAATGCCCATGCTTTTTATCAATTAGCATGTGCGCACACCTGCCAAGGTAATTTAGATGATGCTGCGCGTTATTTTACTCACGCTGTGGCGCAGTCTGAATCTTACCGAGACGAACTGCACCGAGATCCGGCTTTGTCTGAGCTGCGAGAGCACCCTTTATTAATTGAACTACTTACACCGATAGCGACAAACGCATAAGTCATCACGGAAACCAATACCTGCAAACATCACGGAATTAAATATGATAACAGCCTGGAGTTTTGCCGCCTTTCTCAGTGTATTTGTGCTTATTGGTTTGTCGTCTTTATTTTTTAATACCCACCAAAGCAAAGACTATTATCTAGCTAGTAACACCGTTAAGCCATGGTTGGTTGGCTTGTCTGCGGTGGCAACTAATAACAGTGGTTATATGTTTATTGGGGTCATTGGCTATACCTACACAGTGGGTCTGTCGGCGTTCTGGGTGATGGTCGGCTGGATTTTTGGTGACTTCCTTGCCTCCCACTTTGTACATAAAAAATTGCGTGGCATGACGGAGAAAAGCGGCGAAGTAAGCTATCTCGGTGTGTTGGCAAACTGGAATGGCAGCATATTGCCTGGCTATCAACGGCTTGCCGCACTGATTTGCCTATTGCTTCTTACCGCTTACGCGGCGGCGCAATTATTGGCGGGTAGCAAGGCCTTGCATGTATTGTTTGATTGGCCGACATGGGCCGGCGCGGTGTGTGGTGCAGTGCTAGTCGCAGTGTATTGCTTGGCCGGCGGCATTCGGGCGTCCATATGGACAGATGCGGCCCAGTCAGTAGTGATGATTACCGCCATGGGTATACTCATGTGGGTAGCCATCGCAAATTTAGGCGGCGTATCAGCAACAGTTAGCGCGCTACAAGATGTACCAAATTACATGGATTGGTTCCCAGAAGATCTCGCCTTCCCCGGCGTACCGGGAGCCTTCCTATTTGCATTGGGTTGGCTGTTCGCGGGCCTTTCGGTTGTTGGTCAGCCCCATGTGATGGTGCGCTTTATGGCATTGAGCAGTGGCGACGATATGAACCGCGCAAGAGCGTGGTATTACCTGTGGTTTACCGCATTCTATTTAATGGCGACAACGGTTGGCTTGCTCTCACGCCTATATTTGCCAGAGGTAGGTAGCTTTGATGCCGAGTTAGCATTGCCGACTATGGCACAAACTTTATTACCTCCGGTATTGGTTGGCCTTATTCTCGCGGGTATTTTTGCCGCAACATTATCCACCGCCGACTCTTTAATTCTTAGCTCGTCTGCTGCATTTACCCACGACCTAATGCCCAATAATATTGAGCGCCCGTTTTTGATTAAAGCCTCTACTTTGGGTGTGTGTATTCTGGCCTTGGCTTGGGCTTTACTCAGTGCGCAGAGCGTATTCGCGATGGTGGTGATGGCGTGGTCAGGTTTGGCCAGCGCCTTTGTTCCTATGCTAGCGGTACTGATTTTTGGCGGCCGACCAAGCCAGAGTGTTGCCATTGCAATGAGCTGTGTGGGCATAACAACTGCCCTAGCATGGCGATACTTTGATTTACACAATATGGTTTATGAAGGCTTGCCGGGCATTCTTGCAGGGGTGTTGGTGTACTGGTTGGCGAAGCCTTTTGTTAAAAAGACCGGCTCTGTTGTTGGGGCTTAAAAATTATTTAAAGTGCGGCAATTTCTTTACTTAAACCATAAAATGGCAGCATGGCCATTTTATGGTTTATAACTGTTTTGCTAGACGTTGGGCAGAAATTTTATGCTGAATACAGCGTGCCGGTCTCCCCTTAGTCTTTTTTCTCAATAGTTATTTCAAGTGATTTGGTAT
This sequence comes from Zhongshania aliphaticivorans, assembly GCF_902705855.1. Classification (GTDB taxonomy): domain Bacteria; phylum Pseudomonadota; class Gammaproteobacteria; order Pseudomonadales; family Spongiibacteraceae; genus Spongiibacter; species Spongiibacter aliphaticivorans_B. The sequence goes on from NZ_CACSIJ010000014.1 coordinate 156,009, forward strand.
TGCCAGCAAACCACTTTTGAACATACAAAGAACCAATGATGGGAGGGGTTCCATCATCTGGAATTTCTTTATAACGCACACTATTTTTTGTTTCTTTCTCGTACTCAAACTGCACTATTTTTTTCGTCATACTATTTTCTCATTAAGTTATTTTTTGTTGAACAGTGGCAATGATGTAGCTCGCGATCTTATTATGAAGCAGTGGGTTCAGCGAACTGCGCAGCATCTTGAACAAGCTTCAAGTCCTCTTCTACATTAAGTGCCAGCCGCGCACGTTTCAGCGCCAGTCGGCCATGATATTCGGCGGCATTTCGCATTTCCGGGTCGCCGATTGATGCAAGAGAATCCAGTACTTTTTGTAAGCGCAGGGCCACTTCAACAAAACCGGCACCGTCTCTAGCAATTGCCGTAAAGGCGTCATCGAACATGTCTTGAATCGATAGCGCGGGCACTTCTACGCGGTCGTAGCTTGGCGTCTGCTCCTCTTCAGCCGCTGCGGAGTCATTCCACAGCGTAAAGAGGCGTAGCAGTGTTCCAGTGATATGGATCGCGGTACCGGGATCATTGACGGCGGGAGAAAGCGCGCGGCCGGCAATTTCTGACAGAACTACCAAGCCAAATCGCGGATCGTCGTCGAAGCGGCGAATAGGGCCTATTTCAAATGACTCGATAAGTCGCGTGTAATCAATGTCGCAGTCGCCGCTAACGTAGGCTAATGGCCGGCTTGGTGCGGCTAAGACACCAGGTAAGGCAGCCACTACCACCCGCACATCGACTTGCTCCGCCCAGGCTTGGAGAGCGGCGATATCCACATGTTGAATGTAACCGACATCCGCTGCGAACACGGCATGTCCGCGTGCTTGGGAGCTCACTGAGGTGCCGCGAAGGTGTGGCTCAGCCCGTCGTCGCTTTAATGCGGCCGCAGTGGCACTCTCAACTTTAGCGATGGTTGATCCCATACGGCCAAGACGTGCGATGCCATCGACCCAGCGTACAAATGTAATAATAACGGTGCCGAATATGGTCACCGTCAGGACAAAGAGAATAAAGAGACCGGCGGTTTCGAAGTAGTCGTTCTTGACTGCCGTGAGAGCGACGATACTGAATATGAATGAACCAACAAAAGTCGACAGCGCGTTTTGTGATGCGTCGTCGGCAACCACTAAAGTGAATGATCGCGGCGTGGCGGTGCTGGCGGCTGAGGCGTAGGCCGATACCATCGATGCCACCGAAAATGTGGCAATGACCAGCATGCTGGCGGCCATGATGGACAGCAGCGCTTCAATAGAGTCCGCCATAATGACCGGCGCTATTTGTGCAAACGCAGTGCCGTCGGCAAGTTTTGCGCCGAATGCCGCTGCGATTGACAACAGGCAAACGGTTAATGGCCTCACCCAAAGTCGGGCGCGAAGCCGATTGATGAAAAACCTAGCGCGATCGGTTGACATGAACAATGTCATTTCAGTCTCCTTTGCGCGGATTAATGAGGCTGGCGACTAAGGTATCTAATCTCAGGGAGCGTCGTCGATCTACTATTGTTAGCCATTTAATATTCATGTGAAATTTTTCGTCGATCGTTAATTTTTATATCACGGTACTAGCACGGCATCTCAATTTCCTATGCCAGCTACTATACAGTAGCGCTTTCACGGTGCATCTACCTTAACTTTTCGCGCCAGTGAACACGTTTGATACCCGCGACCGGACAGTGGGTAAGCTGTTGTAGCTTGCATAAATATAAGCGATTTATAAATTAAAACGCCCAAAATTAATGGGTGGAATAACTAGCGCGGTATAAACTCACTGTAAAACGTCGCGTAGAGTTTATGTCCTTATGAAGAAGTCGATTTTTGCTGCGTTGCTTGTGGTGGCGCTGTACCAAGTTTACCAACAGAATCCACAGTTTGCTGAACAGGTTCAGGCGGTATTACCAGCAGGCTTAGCGCCCAATGCGCCGGGTAGTCGTGCTGAAGCAGCCGGAGAGCGGCAATTAGCCGAGGCTTATCAAAACCGAGTCAGCGATGTTCAGGTGGGCGGTAGCGGCCGAGTGATCAAGATTTTAGCGGATGACACCAAGGGTAGTCGCCACCAAAAATTCATTCTTAAACTCGTCTCCGGTCAAACGCTATTGGTTGCTCACAATATCGATTTAGCGCCTCGCCTTGATGGTTTGCGCGTAGGCGATAGCGTCACATTCTATGGTGAATACGAGTGGAATAAGCACGGTGGGGTCTTGCATTGGACACACCACGACCCCGCCGCAAGACATGTTGGTGGCTGGTTAGAGCTTCATGGCCGACGTTATCAATAACACCTAACCTTCTAGCGCTTTCCATAGCCCCAAGGCGCTTATCAATAATAGTGTTATACCCAATACCCTAAAAAATACGGGTGTTTCTGCTTTTAGCATGCGCTCGTGGAAGCGCAGGCCAATAAAATGACCGATGGCGGCGCAGGGCAATAACCAGAGATGATGAATTAGCTGCAAGCTCACACCGGCATAAATAAATGCCGCGAGTTTAATGCTGACTAAAATAAACCACAGTGCAAATAAAGTGTCGCGCAGACGCTCGCGGGCGACGTGTTGTGCGGCTACGGCAATAATCAAAGGTGCGCCGATAAGTGAGGTGCCGCTTATATAGCCGCCGGCCATTAAAAATATGGCGTCGACAAATTTGCTATTACTTTTGAAGGGTTTATTGGCAATGTAGGTGATGGCGTAAACCGATACCACCACAAAAATAATAATGCTGAGAATATTGGCAGGCATGGTGATCAAACCAAAAACCCCCAGTAGTTTTGGAACAATCATTATCGCGAGCATATACCTAAGATAGGGCCAGTCGACGGTGCTTTTGTGAGTGCGCTGGGCGGCGGTAGATTTGCGGTTATTTAGCGCCAGCGTAATTGATGAAAAAAATAATAACTGAACTGAAATTAAAGGTAGAAACACCAAGGGCTGATTGTGAACCAGAAGCAAAAACGGCAGCGACAATACCGCGCCGCCAAAGCCTAAGCCAGAGCGGACAAAGCCGCTCCAGATGAAAATCAAACCAATCAGTAAATACTGATAATAGTGAAGGTCAGACATTGGAATCCAAAGAGTTTGGGTGATCTAAAGGCAAATGCGAAGAAGGCAAATTGTAAGGCGCAGCGCCATGTATTGGTAGCATTGGCTTATATTGGGACAATATTTATTTTTTGATTTCTGCCCTCGCCTATAGCTAATGGTAGCAAAGGGCGTACTCTGGAGGAGCCACAGTTGACGCCGTGGCATCTCAAAGATCTATTCGCTTTATCGGCTGATGACTTCTCAACGAAGTCGTCACCTCACAGAATGGAGTTCGGCAAATGAGTAAAGAACAGAAGAGTAATAAAGAAACGAAGAAAAAGCCGCTGTTAACACAGAAAGAAAAGAAATTAGCAAAGAAGGATAAAATGAGCACGACCAAAAGCTCGCCTTTCTCCTGATAAGAAACGAATTGTAGGTGTCTTGGCACCTACATTCCTTGTGCAGAACACCTTCACCGCCTAGCCCATCTATAAACACCGTCTTCCGCTGCTGCCTTCCGCTAAGGGCTGGGTTAGTATTGGCATAAATTCTAAACAGCAGAGATCTGACGTTGACGAAAGCGACGGGGCAGGTACATCAACAGATTGAGGCGCTATATCGGTCTGAGTCGCGCCGTGTATTTGCGACCTTGCTGCGTCTGCTTGGCGACTTTCAATTGGCTGACGAGGCCTTGCAAGACGCGTTTACCGCTGCGCTAAAGCAGTGGCCTCTTGACGGTGTGCCGGCAAATCCTCGGGCGTGGTTGGTGTCTACGGGACGATTTAAAGCCATAGACGGACTGCGCCGTCAGTCGCGCTTTGTGCAGGGTATTGACGAGTTTGCCGACCAGCTTGAAGTAGATACCCCAGATTTTGTCGCCTACGCGGATGAGGACATTGAGGATGACCGTCTGCGACTTATCTTTACCTGTTGCCACCCCGCTCTTGCTGAAGAAAGCCGCGTTGCACTGACGCTACGCGAAGTCTGCGGGCTGACGACGGAAGAAATCGCCAGCGCCTTTCTCAGTCGGCCCACCACCATTGCCCAGCGCATTGTGCGCGCCAAAGCAAAAATCCGCGACGCGAATATCCCCTACCAAATACCCAGTGCGGCGGAATTGCCGGAACGTATGAGTGCGGTATTGCAGGTGCTTTACCTGATGTACAACGAGGGATATTCGGCGTCGTCTGGGGCGAATGTAACGCGGGCGGATGTATCCACTGAGGCAATTCGCTTGGCGGAGTTATTGTTAGATTTGAATCGAGATAGCAATGCCGACACGGAAATAGCCGGGCTGCTCGCGCTCATGTTGTTGCAAGAGTCGCGTCGTGCCGCTCGCAGCGACGCGCAGGGCGAATTGGTGCTGATGGCGGATCAAGATCGCCGTCTTTGGAATCGCGACTATATCGACAAGGGTGTGGTCCTAGTGCGCCGCGCTCTCAAAGATGGCCGTTTCGGCCCCTACTCTATTCAAGCCGCTATAGCTGCAATTCACGCCGAATCGGTTTCGGCAGAAACCACTGACTGGGCTGAAATTGTAGGTCTGTACGACGTTCTGCTGAGGGTCAATGCCAGTCCGGTTATTGCCCTGAATCGCGCGGTTGCCCTTGGAATGCGTGACGGCCCAGCAGCGGGGGCAATGGCCGTTGATGAGATTTATGAACGCGGTGACTTGGCGGACTACCACCTTTTACACGCCGCGCGGGCCGACTTTAATCGTCAGCTTGGGCAGTATCAGGCAGCCTTGGTGGCTTACCAAGCGGCGCTTGGCTATGCCCAGCAAATGCCAGAAATTCGATTTTTAGAAAAGCGTATTGCCGAAATGCGCGCGAAATTAACGAAATAATATTGGGCTTGTTGTCGATTTAGACGGCCCCAATTCGACTAGGATAAGAACAGGTATTTAGAGGGCAAAATTCATGAAGTATTTATGTTTAGTTTACGGCGAAGAAGCAAAAATAGCAGCGATGGACGACGCTGAGTGCATGTCCTGCGCTGAGGGTTTAGTAGAGAGCGGTCATTTCATTGCCGGCGAAGCACTACAACCGGTGGAGACGGCGACTACTTTGCGTATTCGCAATGGCAAAGTTTCTTATACCGATGGCCCCTTCGCTGAAACCAAGGAGCAGTTAGCGGGATTTTATTTGCTAGATGCTCGCGACCTTAACGAGGCGCTAGACAAGGCGGCAAAAATTCCACCGGCCCGTGTCGGCTCCATAGAAGTGCGGCCAATACGCGAGTTACAGCCAGATTAGGCGGGCTCAGTTTTGCCGTGAAGCTCGCCCAAGAGCTGATCTTTATGCGCCCATAATTCAGACACCCACTGCTGAAACTCGGCCCTAAACTGCTGATCGCTCAAATAATCACGGCTTAAAAAGCGGGGTGGAATGTTTTGTCGCTCTATACGAACCACTACTTTGCGTATTCTGCCACACAGAAAATGCCAAAAGCTGCGGTCATCGCTGGGGTAGTGAATCGTAATATTTAAGAGGGTGTGCAACTGCTCCCCCATTGCCCCCAGCACAAAGGCCGCGCCGCCGGCCTTGGGTTTGAGCAAGTACTGATACGGCGACTCTTGGCTGCGGTGTTTGTCTGGGGTGTAGCGGGTGCCCTCCATAAAATTAAACACCGTGACCGGGGTGTATTTAAACTTCTCGCAGGCCTTGCGGGTGGTTTCTAAATCCTTGCCCTTCAATGCCGGATTCTTTTCGATCTCCGCCGCCGAATAGCGCCTCATAAACGGAAAATCCAGCGCCCACCACGCCAAGCCAATCACCGGAACCCAGATAAGTTGTTGTTTAAGAAAGAATTTAAGCATTGGAATCTTACGGAATAGAGCCTTCTGCGCAACCAAAATATCTGCCCACGACTGGTGATTACAGGTAACAAAATACCAGTCTTTGGGATCCAGCCCTTCAGCGCCGTCAATGTCCCATTCAATGTCATTAACGACACTGAGCAGCAAATTGTTAAAACCTACCCAGAGATTAGCAATCTCTATCGACACAATCGTAAACCAGCGGCGGGTGGTCGCCAGCGGAATAAGTAGCTTGAGCATCGCTGCAAGAAATAAAAATGGGACTAGCATTAGCGTAGAGCAAATAATCAGCAGCATAATTAGGCTGCCGCGCACGAAGGGGGGAAGGAATGTCAGCATGGTTTCGTATCTGTAACTTTTATGATGTTTGCCATTGTAATGCCAATATTGGGTGTGAGTAAAAACTTTGCCAAATACTGTATACCGGCGCGATGTGACGAACGGCAGATGGGGGGTGAGAAAAAATATTTTGTATAACCTGTCGAATTGACACATAGCCCTTCGACTAATGATAGAAATTGATTAATAAAGGAGTGATTTATGAAATGTATCGTTTTAATGAAGGCGAGTGCCAGCAGCGAAGCGGGCGTAATGCCAAGTGAGCAGTTACTCACTGAGATGGGCGCCTTTAATGAAGAATTGGTAAAGGCTGGCATTATGCTGAGTGGTGAGGGCTTACACCCAACTAAGACCGGTGTGCGGGTACACTTTGGTGAGGGCGAGTCTCACGCAGAGTACGGCCCGTTTGCTGAGGGTAAAGAACTAGTAGCGGGCTTTTGGATGTGGCAGGTGGCGTCGATGGAAGAAGCCATTACGTGGGCCAAACGCATTCCGAATACCGATGGCGAACATAGCAATGTCGAAATTCGTCCGGTATTTGAAGGCGAGGATTTTGGCGAAGAATTCACCCCAGAATTGCAAGAGCAAGAGGCGCGCTTACGCGAGGCTATGGAGCAGCAACAACAATAGTTTGAATGGAACTTAGGAGAGCAAAAATGAAAATTAATCCCTATTTGAATTTTTCCGGTAATTGCCGGCAAGCCTTTGAATTCTATGCTGCGTGTTTTGATCTTGAACCAGTGATTATGGCGGTGGCAGAAACTCCAGCGGCGGAACATTTCCCCGCCGACAGTCAGCACCATGTCATGCATGCACAAATTGATAACGGCGATGGCTTAATCTTAATGGGTTGCGATGCCCCCGCCGAAATGTATGAGCGGCCCGCCGGTAGCAGCGTAGCGATTCAAGCAGATACGATTGCTGAAGCCGAGCGTATTTTTGCGGCACTGTCTGAGGGTGGCAATATCACCATGCCAATAGCAGAAACCTTCTGGTCTCAGCGCTTTGGTTCCTTTGTCGATAAATTTGGTATTTCGTGGATGGTAAATGGGCCTGCGCCGCTTGGGGTTGAGCCAGACTGTGCTTAGATAATTGCGGAGATAAAAGTGATGAACTACGTAGATGGTTTTGTGTTGCCTGTGCCAGAAAAAAACTTGGATGCCTATTTTGAAATAGCCAAGACCGCGGGTGAAATTTGGAAGGAGCTTGGTGCGCTAGAGTATATGGAGTGTGTCGCCGACGACGTAAAAACCGGCGTGCACACTTCGTTTCCGCAAAGCGTTAAGCTAGAAGAGGGCGAAGTGGTGGTCTTCTCTTACATTGTTTACACCTCGCGCGAAGATCGCGATCGAATTAACGAGGCGGTCATGAAGGATCCGAGAATGCAGGCGATGATGGGCCCAGATATGATGCCATTTGATGGCAAACGGATGATTTTCGGTGGTTTCAAAGCGCGGGTAGCTTTATAGCTAGCCACATTTCCTTTTGCACCAGACGACAAAGCTTGGTAGCTTCAAAGGCAAGTAGCTTTTTGTCTATGCAGAAGGTGATCAATGCCGTTTAGCGTCAACCTAGGTCATCAGCATTATGTTTTTGGCGACCTAAAAACCTTGCTCGCCAAGGCGACCCCTGCCCGCTCTGGCGATGTGCTTGCCGGCATCGCCGCCAGCAGCAGTGAAGAGCGTGTTGCGGCGCAATATGCCTTGGCCGATTTGCCCCTTCGTCATTTTCTGAATGACCTTGTTATTCCCTACGAAGATGACGAAGTAACGCGGCTGATTATCGATAGTCACGATTCCCAAGCCTTCGCCCCCGTTTCCCAATTAAGTGTTGGCGAATTTCGCGATTACTTGCTATCAGATGCGACCACGACAGAATCGCTGCGCCAATTGGCGCCGGGCTTAACACCCGAAATGGTCGCGGCGGTGAGTAAATTAATGCGGGTGCAAGACCTTATTCTTGTTGCCAAAAAGTGTGAGGTGGTCACGCGCTTTCGCAATACCCTCGGTCTTGCCAATCATTTTTCAACGCGTTTGCAACCCAACCACCCCACCGACGACGCAGCGGGAATTGCGGCGAGCATCGTTGACGGTTTGTTATACGCCAGTGGTGATGCGGTCATCGGTATAAATCCTGCGTCAGATAACACCCAAACCGTGTCGCGCTTATTGTATTTATTAGAAGATGTGATTACCCGTTTTGACATTCCCACCCAGTCCTGTGTGCTTACCCACGTTACCACTACGTTGGAATTGATTAATCAGGGCGCGCCGGTCGATTTGGTATTTCAGTCTATTACTGGCACAGAGGCGGCAAATAACAGCTTTGGTGTGAATCTATCAATATTGGCGGAGGCTCATGCGGCTGCGCAATCTTTGCAGCGTGGCACCGTGGGTAACAATGTAATGTATTTTGAAACTGGGCAAGGTAGCGCGCTGTCTGCCAATGCGCATCACGGCGTTGATCAGCAGACCTTAGAAACCCGTGCCTATGCCGTGGCGCGAGCATTTTCACCGCTGCTAGTAAACACCGTGGTGGGCTTTATTGGCCCAGAATATTTGTACAACGGTAAGCAGATTATTCGTGCGGGTTTAGAAGACCACTTCTGTGGAAAATTGCTGGGCCTGCCCATGGGTTGTGATATTTGCTACACCAATCACGCCGAAGCAGATCAGGATGATATGGACATGCTGCTTACCCAGTTCGTGGCGGCGGGCGGTAATTTCATTATGGGCATACCCGGTGCCGACGACATTATGCTCAACTATCAAACAACCTCATTTCATGACGCACTTTATATTCGCCGCCTTTTAAACTTGCCGCCAGCGCCGGAGTTTTTTCAGTGGCTGCAAAGCTCAAATATTATGGACAGTCAGGGTGCGTTGTTTTCCGGTGAATTGCCGGCGCGTTTTGCTCAGGCGCTTTCTTTGAAGGGGCAGGCATGAAAGAGCTGAATACACAGAGAGATGTATGGCAGGTGCTGCGAGAATACACCCCAGCGCGTATTGCCCAAGGTCGTGTAGGGGTGTCACTGCCGACGAGGGCGAATTTACTATTTCAACTCGACCACGCCCGAGCCCGCGACGCCGTGCACTGCCCTTTTAATGCTGCCCAATTTGCCAGAGATTACCGCGCCAAGTTTTCTGCTGAGCAGGCGGCCTTAATACTACAAAGCGAGGCCGCAGATCGCGCGCAGTATTTGCAGCGCCCAGATCTTGGTCGCCGGCTAGCAGATGCCCAATGGCATAAGCTAAGACAAACCGCGAATGATGCCCAGCCTTTTGATATTGCGATAGTCGTGGCGGATGGTCTGTCGTCGGCAGCCGTCGAGCATCATGCTCTGGCTCTATTGGAATTCATTGTTCCCGCAATGCATGCACAAAACCTTAGACTTGCACCGCTGAGTATTGCAACTCAGGCGCGGGTCGCCTTAGGCGATGATATTGGTGAGGCACTAAAGGCGCGTTTAGTCGTTGTGCTCATTGGCGAGCGCCCAGGCTTGAGCTCACCGGACAGCTTGGGTGCGTACATCACCTATGCGCCACAGCGAGCTTGCACCGACGCTCAGCGCAATTGCATTTCAAATATTCGTAATGGTGGCCTTAGCTACCAACAAGCTTGCGATACGGCCATGTATCTCATTACCACTGCCTTAAAAAAATCGCTGACAGGCGTTGGTTTAAAAGACGAGTCTGTATTGCTAGAGGGACAGACTACAAAACATATCCCATTCTTTAGATCGTCTAAGTAAGCTTTTTCACCCATTTACCGAACCTAAATATCATAGGGATAAGCCCGTATGGGACAGCCTACGGCTGAGGGTCACAATGTCACAACGATTCAAAATGTTCACAGCGATAAATTTTGACGCCAAATAAGGCGCCGAAGGATGGCTTATGTTGAGGTGCAGTAGTGGAAATCCCCCGAACACCAGATAATGAGAGCAAGCGCTTAGCCTCTCTGCAATCGCTGAACATTTTAGACACGCCCTTTGAAGAGCGCTTTGACCGCATTACACGTTTTGCCAGCCAATTATTTGATGTTCCCATCGCCCTAGTCAGCTTAATTGACCACGACCGCCAGTGGTTTAAGTCGGCGCAGGGCTTGGACGTGCGAGAAACCTCGCGGGCTATCTCCTTTTGCGGCCACACCATATTAAGCCGCAAAATTATGAGCACCGCAGATGCGCGTGTTGATGAACGTTTTTTCGATAACCCCCTAGTTTTAGGCGACCCTCATATTCGCTTTTATGCGGGTTGTCCTCTCCTAGCAGAAGATGGCAGCGCGCTGGGCACCTTGTGTCTTATCGACCGTCGCCCACGAGTGTTAAGCCAAGACGATCTCGATGTGTTTAGAGATCTTGCTTTAATTATTGAGCGAGAAATTATTCGTCCAGAATTCGACATCTTGGATGAGGTCACCAGCATCAGCACCCGTAATAGCTTTTCGGTACTGGCAGAAAAAGGCCTTGATTTATGTGCCCGTCGTAATATTTCGGCATCTTTGGTTTTTTTAGAGTTAGATGTTGTTGAAAATAAAAATGAAACAGAAAACGCGGAGCGCAATAAAATGCTCATGCGATTTAGTGAATGTTTGAATGCTGACCTAGAGCAATCTGCCCTAGTGGCGAGAGTGGGCGAGAATCAATTTTCTGCACTCTTAGTTGACACGTCGGCAGCTGAAGCAGAATTGGCAGTGATGAAATTTAAAACCAGGATTGATGAACTAAACCGCCATGAAGAATCAGGGTTGCAATTAGCAATCAGTCACGGCGTCGCCGAATTTAATTCTGGCAAGCATTCTACCGTAGAAAAGTTGATCACAGATGCTGATTTAATTATGTATGATAATAAGAAACAAAAGCGTTATGCCGCAATGAAAAGTGAATGTATCTAGTAACAAATTTATTAAACAGATTTTAATTGCTAAGGTAGCCCAGTAATAACTTCACGCCCACATTGCTTTGTTGTAAAACCGCCGCTTTCGGCGTTACTATGTTTGCCATTCAAATATCCATCCCTTATTAAAATTGGGAGTTTGTATGGCCGATATCCAATACCCTATCTCGGGTTCCTGTCAGTGTGGCAATGTGCGCTATCAGTTGCTGTCACCACCATTAAAGGTGATGGCCTGTCATTGCAAAGAGTGTCAAAAATTATCGACTAGCGCTTTTAGTCTCACTGCCTTAGTCACCGCAGATACCGTCGTATTTGAGGGTGAGTTACAGCAGTGGGAGCGACTAGCGGAAAGCGGCAATAAAAACTATGCGAAGTTTTGCCCAGTTTGCGGAAATCGCATATACCACTTTAATCCTGACCAGCCGGACGTGATTAAACTTAAACCGGCAAATTTGAGTGACACCAGAATTCTTCAGCCAGAAGCCCATATTTGGGTTAGCCAAAAGCAAGATTGGTTTCACATCCCTGATGACGTGCCGCAGTTCGACAAACAGCCTTAATATGACGGTACGGACGTTAACAAGCATTACCGCTATCGTGGCGTTGGCTAGTGCCAGCGCCTGCAGTAACAAGCGGATTTACGAGGCGAGCCATCAAAATCGTTTGCAGGAATGCGAAAAGCTACCCGCTAGCCAGCGGCAGACTTGCAAGGCGGAATACAGCGAATCCTATGACGAGTATCGTCGTCGCTTAGCGGCAGAAAAACAGTCGCAGATGTAATGCGCTGCTTCTGCCCGGCCGCTGCGACATCATGTCACATTACCCAGTGTTTAAACTTTGCTAAAATACGCCGCCTGCTCAGCGCTGCGCGGGAGAGCTATGTGATTAGCCCCTCAGCCAAGTCGAGTTTAAAGCAGCTTTTTTGCCGCATACTAATGGGTCATCTCTTATGTCTAGCAATTCCCCGCGCCGTCCATCGTCGCTTATAGGCTGGTTGCTGCGCTGGCATCCTCGGCTTGGCGCGGTAGTGGGCTTGGCAATTATTGCATGGGGTTTGAGCGGCCTAGCTCACCCAATTATTTCTCGCATACAACCCTCCGCTGAGGCATACCTTTACAAGCTAGAGGCGTTTTCAACGGCAGACTTGCTCAGCGTTAGCGAAGCTGCAAAACACGCTGGTGTAGCGCAGCCATTGACCGCCGTGCGCCTCTTAGCGTGGCAAAAGCAAGCCTATTACCGCCTGCAAACCGAGTCAGACATTATCTGGCTGAATGCGAATAGCGGCGCAGTCGTCGACAATGCCGAGCGTGATTACGCGGAGTTTCTCGCGCGCCACTACTTGGGCGACCAGCACAGCGCAGTAAAATCTATCAGCCTGCAAACCGAATTCGACGAAGATTATGTATTTGTAAACCGCCTGCTGCCGGTGTGGCGAGTCGCCTTTGAGCGCGAAGATGGTATGCGGGTGTACGTAGACACCGCCAGCGATCGCCTCGGCACCGTGGTGAATAACACCAAGGCGGCGACGAGCGTGTTCTTCCGCTACGCTCATTCATGGATATTTATTAAAAACGACAGCCTGCGTTTGGCATTAATGAGTATTTGCCTTGTCGGTGGCGGAATCATCGCGCTGGCGGGCATGCTGCAATATTTTTTGCAATGGCGTGCTGGTCGCGGTTGGCGACAAGGCCGCCCTGCCCTTAAGGTTCATCGCCTATTGGGTGTCACCGTCGCCATTACCGCCGTCACCTTCACCAGCAGCGGCTTATACCATTTATGGCAAAAGCAATTTGTATTACAGCCCTTGGTGGCTCCGGTACAGAGCTTTAGTGCAGAGCAATTAACAGTGAATTGGTCGGCCCTGAACGCTAAAATCGTGCAGGCAGATTTGGTCGCTATCAATGAACAGGCCTATTTCCGCACCTGGTATGAGGGTGAACTACATTATATAGATGCGAGTAATGGCAAAGTCCTAGCCGATGGTGAGCGCTTACATGCTATAGCCTTGGCGGCGCAATATATGCCCACGGACGCGCCAATCAAAGCGACGCGAACCGTAGAATCTTTTAATGACGAATATGGCTTTGTAAACAAGCGCCTACCCGTTGTTGCAGTAGATTACGAGCGCGCCGATCACCTCAGCGTATATGTAGAGCCACGCAGCGGCGCCTTGGCAACGGTGGTGAGAGACGCCGACCGCTACGAAGGATTCAGCTTTGCCTTTTTGCATAAATGGCATTTTATCGACGGCCTAGGCCACACCGCACGAGACATCATTTCAGCCTGCTTTGCCGCCGGCATTGCCCTTACCTTTTCATTAGGGATGTTTCTAGTCATACGCCGAGCCAGGCGCTGATCTGGCTTTTCGCTCGCCTAAACGCTGCCATTTCAAGCAAGAAATGAGTACAGTAAGCCCACGTTTTATCCCAATCTTGTCGATTATTAAGCAGTGAGTACCCATGTCCCGCAAAACCATAGACCTACCAGAACGTTTTCAATTTAGTACCGAATACACCGTCCTCTATTCAGACGTAAATGTGGCTAACCACCTAGCCGCAGATCGCATCCCCGCCATCGCCATTGAAGGGCAATTGCGCTTTGTTATCGCCCTAGGTTACGAGCACGCCACCGCCTTTGAAGAAGCCGGATTAATAATGGCCCATTCAGAAATCTCATACCTAAGCGAAACCGACTACGGCGACAGACTGCGCATCGACGTCGCAGCCGTCAACTTTACGGCCAAGAGCTTTGAACTCGCGTTTCGCCTATTTAATATAAGCAAAAATATCGAAACCGCCCGCCTCCGTAACACCATGTTATTTTTTGACTACAATACAAAATCGGTTTGCGAAGTACCGGCGGGCTTTAAAGAAAAAGTAGCGGCAATGTAATTAATTATTGAAGCTAAGCCAAAGAAACAATGGAGTAATCATCAAGTGCCGATTTTCGATATTTCAGGAGACAAGCTATCTGCCGTCGAGCAGAAGAACTTTGCTCTGGAAAAGGATTTGCAGTCCCTGATGGAGAAAAATCTCGAAACGGTCTTCAATTGCAGATTTGTTGCCAGTGAGTTTTCAACCGGCGCGCAGCATGCAGGTCGAATTGATAGCCTCGCCCTATCGGAAGAAGATAATCCGGTGATTATTGAGTACAAAAAAGTCGAATCATCCGAGCTTATTAATCAAAGCCTTTTTTACTTACACTGGATCCAAGATCACAAGGGTGATTTTGAGATCGCGGTACAAAAGCGGCTAGGAAATAGTGTAAAGGTTGATTGGTCTGACGTGAGGGTTATTTGCATTGCCCCAAACTATAAGAAATATGATTTGCATGCAGTTCAGGTAATGGGCGCAAATATTGAACTATGGAAATACCGCTTATTTTCCAATAACTCACTTTATCTAGAAGAGGTTTTTCATACTACCAAATCAACGGTAGTGTCAACGTCTGCAGCTACCACTGAAAATGGATACAAAAATCCCGTTATGGTTGAGGCTGGTAAAAAAGCAGCATTAACTCGCGCCACGGCGACCTATACGTTTGATGAAAGGCTTGAAGGAAAAAGCGACGGTATCCAAGAGTTAACAGCAATCATACGAGAGTTCATCATTGGCTTAGATGAATCCATCGAAGAAGTTCCAAAAAAATTCTACGTTGCTTATAAAATCTCGCAGAACATCGCTTGTATGGAAGTCAAGGGTAAGAACGTCAAGCTGTTCTTAAAGCTCAAGTCGTCGGATATTCCAGAGGGCACTAAAAACTATCGAGATGTAACATCAATAGGTCATTATGGTACTGGTGATGTTGAGTTTACCGTATCTTCGGAAGCGGAGTTTGAGCCAGTTAAAGAATTTATAGCAATGGCGTATAACAAGGTCGGTGGCTAATGGCTTCTAACAATCGCAGCTACAGCGCAGCTTTTCCGTTGCGGCTTGGCCTTACTACAAAGCCGTGCGTGTTGCGGGCGCTATGCCTATTTGGAGTCAGTGTAAAAATTCCAAATCGTAGATTGCTCAATCCTTTAACGTAATAAATTAATATTCTTTTGTTCCAATGGACGTTTTTTACACTGGCCCTAAATATCTAATAAATACAATGGAGAACAAGTATGGCCAATGGTAGTTGCCTGTGTGGCAGTATTCGTTACGAAGTAGAAATACTTCCAGAGAAAATTTTTAACTGCCATTGTAAGTTTTGCAGAAAGGCGCATGGTGCGGACTACGCGACGGTGGCTGTCGTAAAGTATTCTACGTTCAAATTATGTGATGAGAAGGGTGTTCTAAAGGAGCATAAAAATGGTGCGGGTGGCTTCCGAGCATTCTGTTCTGAGTGTGGTACGAGGCTTATAAACTACGCACCTGATAAGAATTTATTTTTCTGCATCGCGCTCTCGACGATAGATAGTCCAATCAGCTTTAAGCCAGTAGCCCATGCAAACACAGAGTCAAAAGCAAGTTGGTGCGAGCCGTATGCGGGAATCCCGCAATTTAGTGGTTTTCCTGATAGCTTGTGAACTGACGCGGTATTATTTTTGAAAACTTTGTTATAAAAAACGTAACGATAAAAGACGTCATGTAAATTCATTTGTAGAAAGGAGTCAGCTATGAAGGGTAAATGCTTGTGTGGAAAAATTGAAGTAGAAACAGCCGATACTATTGATCTTGGCATTTGTCATTGTTCGATGTGTCGTCGTTGGTCAGGCGGGCCAATGTTCGCAGTGCATTGCGGTTCGGATGTTAGTTTTGTAGGCGATGCTCCGTCTAAGTATCAGTCGTCTGACTGGGCAGAGCGCGGATTTTGTTCAAGCTGTGGCACACATCTTTTTTATCATTTGCTCCCTAATAATGAATATATTCTTCCGGCGGGCTTGTTCCAAGATCAAGATTTCCAGCTATCTAATGAAATATTCATTGATGAAAAGCCGGAATTCTATGAGTTTAGTAATCAAACCACCAAGCTAACTGGGCAGCAGGTATTTGAGCAGTTTTCGCCTGATAGCTAGGTAGGTGATTGGCCGCTGCTATATAAAGCAGCGATGCGAGGCTAAACATTACACTGGTAGCTGGGTGGTCTAGGCTCGCGCATTTCGTGTATTAGTATTTGCACTAGCCCATGCCGCCTTTTAAGCGGCTATGCTATAAGTTTGTTTCAGGCTGTTTAATGGCAATCACCGAGAAGTTTATGAGCTCAGTTTTGCGTATATTGGTTTTGGCTGTGCTATCTGCTGGTGTATATGCCAGTGACGAGCAGCGCTTGCCAAAATGGGAGCTCGGTGTAGGTTTGTCAGCCTTTAGCCTGCCGGACTACCCCAGTGCAGACCAAGATCAAGCTTATGTGTTGCCGTTCCCCTATATTATTTATCGCGGTGAGCGTGTAAAGGCGGGCCGCGATGGTCTGCGTGGATTGTTATTTGAGCGAGGCCGCTGGGATCTGGATATTTCTGCAGGTGGTAGCTTGCCGGTGAATAGTGAAGACAACCGCGCACGGGAAGGTATGGATGATCTCAATGTGAGTCTTGAGCTAGGGCCGTCCCTGCGCTTTAAGTTTATTGACACGCCTGAGCAAAAAATTCAGCTGCGATTAAATTTGCGGGCCTTATTGTCCGCAGATGACTTTCCATCCTTGGACTACGAGGGCTGGTTATTCAACCCAGAATTACGCTGGCGTCAGCATTACGGTGAGCGCTATGTGCTGGGTGGCTCCTTGCAATTGCGCTACGGAAGCCGTGATTACCACAATTATTTTTATGGTGTGGCGCCACGGTTTGCTACTGCGTCGCGGCCGAGCTACCAAGCCGAGCGCGGATACAATAGCGCCGGAGTGAGCGCTTACGCGGCGGCGAAGCTAGATCGTAATTGGCGGATTACCGCGTCGGTCTCGTATTACGATTTACACGATGCTGCGTTCAACGACAGCCCGCTGTTTCGCAAGAATAGCGGTGCCTACATTGGGTTTTCTATATCGCGTATTTTGTGGCGTTCGGAAACCACTGTTAGCCCAGCCCGCATAGATGACATAGCATTGTAGCTCGAGCGTTGCGCAGTAAGTCTCAAAAGCGAGGCGAATCCGGTACAATCTCTGCACTGTCATTTACCGAGTTGTCCCCATGTCTGATTCAGTTACTCACCTAGCCGCCGTGGTCATTGGTGGCGGCCCTGCGGGCCTGATGGTGGCTGAGCAGTTGAGCAAGGCGGGGATAATAGTAGATGTATATGACGCGATGCCCACCGTCGGACGTAAATTTCTGAGGGCTGGCATCGGCGGTTTAAACCTTACCCACAATGAAAACTGGCAAAGCTTTGTTGGCCGCTACGGCGATAAGGCAGACATACTTCGACCAGCATTAGACGCATTCACCGCAAACAACCTGCAAGCGTGGGTCGCCGGCTTAGGGGTAGAGACCTTTGTAGGTAGCTCAGGACGGGTTTTTCCGGTAGAAAAAAAGGCCGCACCACTGCTGCGGCGCTGGTTGAGCCGGCTTAGAGAAAACGGTGTGCGAATTCACAGCCGTCACCGCTGGCTGGGCTGGAATGATCGGGACGAATTACTCATCCAAGGCCCTGAGTCACTGTTGACTATAAAGGCGGAGCATTGCTTTTTTGCGATGGGTGGCGGTAGTTGGTCGGCGCTGGGTTCAGACGGCCATTGGCTGGCGCGGTTTAAAGATCACGGCGTGCCCTGCCAAGCTTTTCGGCCTAGTAATTGTGGTTTTGAATATAGCTGGCCTGCGGACATTAAAAGTAATTTCAGCGGCGAGCCGCTTAAGTCTATTGCCGTGTCGATACGCGACGCTAAAGGAATCGAGTGGCGCCAGCGCGGCGATGCCGTTATCGCAAGCTACGGCATTGAAGGTGGGCCGGTATATGGAATCTCTGCACCGATGCGCGATGCGATCGAACAAGACGGCCGTTGCACAATATATTGGGATCTCGACCCAGATAGGTCAGTCGAAAAATTACAGCAGGCTATTGCTAAGCGCCGCCCCAAAGATTCCCTCGCCAATGTGCTGCGCAAGCAGTGTGGTCTTAACGGCAGCAAATTGGCGTTGTTTAAAGCCTTAACCAGTAAAGAGCAAATGGCTGATATTGACGCCCTGCCCGCCCTTATCAAACACCTGCCGCAAACTTTTAATGCCACCCGTGAAATAGACGAAGCAATTAGCACCGATGGCGGAATTTGTTTTACCGCCTTAGATGATAAGCTGATGCTCAAAACTTTACCCAATAGTTATTGTGTAGGTGAAATGTTGGATTGGGAGGCGCCAACTGGCGGCTATTTGCTAACAGCTTGTTTCGCAACGGCAGTGTGGGCAGCAAAGGCCGCCTTGGCAGGCAAAATAAATTAAAATATGACGGAGATGAGATGGCTATTATTGAATTTTCTAAAGAAGAAAAAGACATTATTATCGCCAAGGTTCAGCGCTATTTTGAGGATGAGCTGCATCAGGAGCTCGGTAAGTTTGATGCTGAATTTCTAACAGATTTTTTCTCAGAAGAAATTGGCGCGTATTTCTACAATCGCGGTTTAAACGATGCAAAGATGGTGCTAGAAGACAAGCTGGTTGATATTGGTGATGCGCTTTATGAAATTGAGAAGCCCACTCAATTTGTAAAATAAATTATATTTTGAAAAACAAAAAGGGATGACTGCGTGGCCGTAATGGAATTGAAAGAACTACTGAGCTTTACTGGTCACAGTATTGTTCTTATGCCCAGTGATGCGAGTGCGCGCCAATGTCGAGATCGCATCGCGCGCCTGCGCGGCAGTCACGATCAGGCGTTTATCGAAACCGTTACGGTAATGCCCGTTGATCAATGGCTGGCGGAATTATGGGATGCCACCTTCCCCGCGAAGCAAGTGCTGCGCCCTATCCAGTTACTTGCCTTGGGCCGCGAGATTATTGAAAGCAGCGAGTTTTTCCCCGACAACTGTTTGAATAGCATGGCGATTACCCGCCAGTTTGTAGATGCCTTTCAGTTGCATGCCCAGTATCAACTCAGCAGTGACGAAGACTTTTATAGGTTCTCTACAGAGTACCAAGCCTTTTATCAGTGGCGCCAAACCTTGCAGGAAAAGCTGGACGCACAGTCGGCCTTGAGTGGGCAGCAATTACCCGCACAGTTATGTGACTTGCTAGAACAGTCAGGATTGGATTTGCCAGATCAGTTACTGTTGTGTGAAGGCTTAGACCTTAGTCCTGCCGCGCAAACATTTATTGAACGCTGCGCAGATAAAATAGCTATTTCAACATTGGCCGAAGATCGGCCGAGTAAATCGGTGCCGATATTATGTTCCGCGCCACAAATTTTGCAGGAATGCGAGGCTGTCGCTGCGTGGTTAAGCGAAAAATTTAGCGCAGAAGCTAAGGCAGAAAAACCATTAGAGCATTCCATTTTCGCGATTTTAGTGCCGGATATGAATCGCTATCGGGGAATACTACATAATGTATTGCAGCGGCAGTTTTATCCTAATGGTTTGTTTCCCACGCAGGATCAAGAAGTGCGTGAACCGTGGCTATTTGACGCTAGCGAAACGCTTATGTCCTACCCGCTAATTAAGTCGGCCTGGGATATCATTTCTTTGAATTCTAGGGCGCTACCTCTAGAGCAGCTCAGCCGCATATTGCGTTCGCGCTTTGTGCGCGGCTGGCCAGAAGCTCGGAGTGTTCGCGCAAATTTAGACCTTCGTTGGCGGGATCGTCTTGGCCCAGAAACCAGTTTGAAAAATGCATTATCCTTGGCAAAAAAAGTAGAGTTAGAAGACCCCAGCGTTTGCGATTTTCTACATGAACTAGAGGCGATGTTAAAGGCCGCTCCAGCCAAGCAGCTACCGTCATCGTGGGTGCGATTTTTTGATCAACTATTACTGACTTCTGCGTGGCCAAATGCTAGCGATGACGACGAGATTGTACTGCAATGTCGCCGTGGTTTTAGTCAGGCGATGGATGTATTTCGCGCCTTAGATAGACAGCTTGGCGACATTAGTCACGACACGGCGCTGTCTTGGCTGCAACACATACTGAGTACCAAGCGTTTTTCGGTTAGCCGCAATTGGGCTTGTCCGATTCATATTATGGAGTACGATGGCGCCCTAGGCCTGCAGTTCGATGCAACGTGGATTATGGGCTTAGACGACAATGCCCTGCCCCGCCGGGTTGAGCCTTCCGCTTTTCTACCACTGGAATTACAGCAAAAAGCAAAGTATCCAGAGAGTGATCCGGGGCTGTGTTTACAGCGCGATCAAAAACTCCTCTCGGGATTGCTGCAGTCAGCGCCGCAGTTGCGCTTGAGTTATTGCCGCGAGAATGAAGCAGGTAGCCCGTTGGGTTTATGCACATTACTGACAGAGTATCTTGAAGAAAGTGTGCCAACAGTAACAGAGCGATTTACAGCGTGTGGTGTTGTTACCATGCCAAGCGCTGATGAGGTGCGGCCGGTGAATCCTGCGCAGCGCAATGGAGTTCGCGGCGGCACAGGATTGTTTAAAGAGTATGCTAGCAGTCCCTTTTTTGCATTTTTAAAATATCGACTAAATTTGCGCGAATTTCCCGTGGCCGCCGAAGGTTTGGATCATCGTATACAGGGAATATTGATTCACGACACCATGCAGTATGTGTGGGAAACACTGCAAAACAAGGCTGCGCTCGATGCCTGTAGTGCTTTGCAGCTAGAGGCTGTGGTGCGTAAAAGTTGTGAGCGCGCCTTAGAAAATCCAGAGCTTAGTGTGGCGCGCTTTGGTGAATCCTTGCTGAATATCGAGAAAGAGCGTGTGATTAGTTTGGTCTGTGCATGGATGGAAAAAAATGAACGCAGGCGCTTACAAGACTTTGAGGTGGTGGCGACTGAGCAGCTAGTTGAAAGCGAATTGATGGGTATACCACTGAAAATTCGCATGGACCGCATTGATAAAATTGGCGAAAAACGTCTTGTAATAGATTATAAAACGGGGACGATTGATGGTCGTTCCCTTAGCGTTGAAAACCTAACAGAGCCGCAGCTTCCCATCTATGTGTTGGCGCAAAAAAATGAAGCGCAGCAGCTTGACGGTGTGATGCTGGCACAGCTTAAAAGTCCCGACGATTTAAAAATTCATATGCGCAGCAATTGGGCAAATAGTGTGCTCGCAAAAAAGCCCCACGGTAATGACGTCGATAATCCCGAAAAATGGCAGGCAGAATTAGAGGCGTGGTCAAATACCTTGCAAGACATGGCGGCGGGAATATTAGCGGGTAATATTGAGCACGATTTCAGTCAGAATCACAGCCGAGGTTTTAGTGCGTTTTTCTTGCCGCTGCTGCGTGATTTAAGTGTCGAGGAGGATGCGCAATGAGTCAGTATCCTCGCCCACCAGATCAAGATCAGCGCGAACAGGCGGTAGACCCGCGTCATTCGGTATTAGTGAGGGCGCCCGCCGGCTCGGGTAAAACCGGTGTGCTGCTACTGCGCTATTTACACTGCTTACTCGTGGTTGATCAGCCCGAAACCGTGGTGGCAATTACCTTTACTAATAAAGCTGCTGGCGAAATTAAAGAGCGGGTGGTATCAGCGCTGCAAGATGGCGCTAAGGCCTTGGCGTGTTTGTCAAATGGCGAACAGCTAGCGAGTGTCGAGAGTGGCTTTGAGCATGATATTCGCGAAGCAGTTTTTAAAGTATTAGAAAAAGATGCCGCCAATCATTGGCATTTATTAAAGAACAGTGCGCGTTTGCGCATTACGACCTTTGATAGTTTTTGTGGGAGTTTGGTGCGCCGCTTGCCACTGCTGTCAGGGCTTGGCGCTGCGGTTCCGCTTACCGATGCCGAAGCTCTTTATCGCGAGGCAATTCTCAGCTTATTTAGGCAGTTAGATGATAAAAATTGTCCCCCCGCCCTCGCCGTTGCCTTACAAAATTTATTGGCTTACGGCAGCAATCGGATTGAAACTTTGTTGCCGTTGTTATCGGCCTTATTATCTAAGCGAGACCAATGGTTGCGTGATGTAATCAGTGGCGATTTAGATGTCATGGAAGCCGCGCTGGCAGAGGAGGTCGCCGCGCAGTTTGAGCCCGCGTGGGCGGCCTTGCAGGATTTAAATATTGATCAGCTGATTGGCGCTTTTGTTGCTTCGTCAGGATCGAATGAAGATCACGCTTGGGCGGCGGATTTACGACCAAGCGAGCAACTGGGTATAGCTGATTTTGAATTAATTCAAACATTGGCCAGCACGATTTTGAGCGGTAAAGGAGAATTATATAAACCCCGTTCTTTAAATTATGCAGGATTAAAAGCGGGTCAGGCGGGCACAGCCGAAGCTAAGGCTTGGCTCAAAGGTTTGGAAGACGACGGCCTGTATGAAGAGGCATCGCAGAGCTTAGCGTGTATTGCCAGTTTGCCGCCGCCGTATTTTCCCGAGAGCAGCCGTGAATTGGTTGGGCATTTCCGTATCGCCCTAGCCTATTTGCTAGCGCATTTGCGCCTGAGCTTTGAGCACAAAGGTGGGGTGGATTTTGGCGAGATTGCGCAGCGCGCCATTACAGCCTTAAGCGCCGAGCATGGTGAAGAAGTTGGCGATGCTTTATTACTTGAGGATCGCGTTCGCCATATTTTGGTCGACGAAATGCAAGACACCTCGGTGAGCCAAATAGATTTGCTAGAGGCCTTGTGCCAAGGCTGGGAAGAAGATGACGGTCGCAGTGTGTTTTTCTGCGGTGACTTACAGCAATCTATTTATGCATTTCGCGGTAGTTTGGTTAGCTTATTTGACGAGCTGCAGCAGCGCGGTAGCTTTGCGGGCAAAACATTAAAACCGCTACAGTTAAAGGCGAACTTCCGGTCCTCGCCAGATTTAGTGAATTGGGTAAATGACTGTTTCAAGATCTTATTTACGGATCGCGGCCGCTACTACGAAGCGGCTCTACCCCAGCGTAATAACGCCGGTGAAGTGTGTATTCATCCCCAGGTTTTGGGTCAGCAGGTAGATGCCAAGCTCGGCGCCGGTCAAGCGGAAGCTCAGCAGATCGTTGAGTTGATTCAACAAGTACAAGCCCAGGATGCGGAGACGGGTAAAACGTCGTCGATGGCGATATTGGTTCGCAATCGTGGCCATCTAAAACATATTGTGCCAGCGCTGAAGGCGGCGAAACTGACATTTTCTGGCCAAGATATTGATAGTTTAACCACCACGCCAGCGGTGATGGATTTTATGGGTTTGCTCAGGGCGCTGTGGCATGAGGCCGATAATGTGGCGTGGGCGCGGCTCGTGCGTGCGCCCTTTGTTGGCTTGAGCTGGGATGATTTGCTATTGCTGCGCGAAGCTGGTGGCCTGCTTCGTGATGCGATTATGGATGTCGATATATGTGCAGGGCTTAGTCAAGACGGTCAGCAAGCGCTAACTCACCTTCGAGATACCGTGATGTGGTTAGAGAACTGCCCGCAAAGTCGCGATCTGCGCTGGGCCTTGCGGAGCGCTTGGCATTTACTCGGCGGGCCGGCCTGCATTGAACTCCATCAACAAGGGGATATTGATCGGGTTTTAGGTTTGCTAGACCAGTATGCGCCAGCAGGGTTGCTGGAAGATATTGGGGTGTTAGAGCGAGCTTTAGAGCGCCTTTATGCCACGCCACCCAGCAGTAATATCGAGTTAATGACCATTCATAAGTCCAAGGGATTGGAGTTTGATGTGGTTATTTTGCCAAGCACGGGGGGCGCTGGTCGCAATGCCGACCGCGACTTATTGGCGTGGCAACGCCTGCGCGGTCATATGATTTTTGCTCCTAAACCTCAGAGTTCTACGGGTGATCCAGCAGCCGACAAACTGTATCGCTATATGAGTGATACTCAGGCGCGCGCGCTGGATGAAGAAATAGATCGCTTAATATATGTTGCCCTCACCCGCGCTAAGCGCGCTTTGCATGTGTTTGGCGTGGCGCAGATGAATAGCAAAGGTGATGTTGCAGCGACTTCAGGCAGTATTTTGCATCGCCTGTGGGCCAGTGTTGGCGATGCGTTTGAGCGATGCGAGATTATTGAAACCGACGACGCCGTTCTGCCGTTACGGGTGCCGATGGCGCCTAGGCTACGGGAGTTGAAAATTGTCAGCGAGCCGGTCTGGCAGCCTCCGCAGCCGCCAGAATCACCTTTGCAGCGGGCCCAGCGCCAAACCGAAAATGCGGTGCTGGAAGACAATATTGAAGATCGCGCGGTGGGTATTGTATTCCACGAGCTGATGGAGCGTTTGGGCCGTCGCAATGATCGTGAGCAGTGGATATTAGATACCGATAGGCTCCGGCGTGGTGTTACTCAGCGTTTGCGCCATCACTGTCACCCCGAACCAGATTTAGATAGCAGCGTGGCCCGAGTGATGGACTTGGTTACCAATACCCTGTCCTGTGACAAGGGCCAGTGGATCTTGGCCAGCTATCAATGGCAGGCCAGTGAGCAAACAATCCGTCGAATGATTGGCGGGCAATGGCAAACACTTATTCTAGATCGGGTGTTTATCGACGAAGATCGCTGCTGGATCGTGGATTATAAGACCGCAAAAGCCAAGGGGAATGTGCAGCGCTTTTATGAGGAGCAGGCCGAAAGATATCGCGCAAAAATGCGAATTTATCAGCAAGCTTTGCACGCAACTGGGGTAGAATGCGCGATCACAACGGCATTGTATTTTCCGGCTCACCAGCACCTGTTGGTATTGGACGAAACCTAAAGCCGTGACACCGAATACAAAGTAGATGGCCCGGCGGGCTAATTTAGGAACGATTTTTTGCATGAAAAAGCAGCTTGGTTTTTTATTGTTATCAACCTTACTAGCGGCGTGCTCGCAGCTAAAAACGAGCAAGCCAATTGCGCCGACAAACCTGCTAGATACGGCGCAGGTAGAGGAAAACCTACAGATTGATGAGCCCGATGAGGTTCAAAAATTGGCCAGCAGCGCGTCTCGAGAAATGCTATTGGGTAAGTGGTACGGCATTCGTAAGTTAAAAGATGGGGGCCAGAAAGAATGGCTTACTGAGCGCTCGGCTGATGGAACTTATCGTGTCGATTTTCGCTTCGTTTCCGCCGACGGCAGCGCTCGCTCGCAGTCGGAGGTTGGTTTTTGGGGCGTGTCTGGCGATATTTATTTCCGCATATTTCGCGGCTGGGTAACGGTTGAAGGTATGAAGCCCGCTGACCCAACGGTGGCGGAGCACTACGACGCCTACAAAATTGACGGCTTAGATGGCGAGTATTTTAGCTATGTACACAAGGTTAGAGGCCAGCAATACACCGTTAAAAAAATGCCGAATGACTTCCGTTTACCAGTCACGGTAAATAGTCAGGAAGTAGAACCCCTCACCTTTAGTTACTAATCAGTTTTCGGCGCCTGCCACGACGTGGCGGCGCTGATTTTCTCGTCATCGAACACACCGAGTCGGCGCGCCCTCTTAGCCCATAGTTCGCGGGCCAGTGCCTGCATATCTACGGCGGTATCGGTTTCATCGACAATTTCCATGCCCAGCATGGTTTCCACCAAATCTTCCATTGTCACCAAGCCCATCACACTGCCGTATTCGTTAACAACTAGGGCAATTTGCAGGCGCATTTCGGTTAGTTTCTTGAGCAGTTCGGGTGTCGGTAGTGATTCGGGAACGACGAATAGTTCGCGACGCAAACTGCTTAGCGGTGAGTCTGGGCTGCGAGCCATGGCGAGCATTAGCTCGTCTTTGCGGATAAAGCCGGTGATATTGTCGGGATCATCGGTGTAAACTGGGATTCTCGAGAATAAAATGGCTTCGTTGCCCTCCACTACCTCTTTAACACTGGCAGTTTCTGACACGCTAAAAATTACCAGTCGTGGGGTCATGACATCGCGGGCCTGCAACGATCGAAATCGAATTAAGCTAGCGACTGCGCTGGATTCCTCTTGATCTAAAATGCCCTCACTGACCGCGACTTCAGCTAAGGCGACAAACTCTTCTCGGCTAATCGAGTGCGAGCCTGCGCCACGGGATAGTATGCGTGTTACAACCTGTGCCATTGCGACCAAGGGAGTCATCGACCACATGATGAAGCGCAAAATTATGGCGCACGGTGGCGATAGTTGACGCCAAAATAAGGCGCCAAGGGTTTTCGGAATGATCTCGGATATAAATAAAATTAATAGGGTGAGTACAGCTGAAATAAGCCCGAAATAGGCTTCGCCAAACAGCGCCGTTGCCTGCGCCCCTGCTCCAGCCGCTCCCACGGTGTGGGCGATGGTATTAAGGCTCAGAATCGCCGCTAGTGGTCTGTCGATATCTGTTTTATACCTGCGCCACAAGCGGCCATTGCGATGCCCGCGTTCTTCCTCCGCGGCAATATAAGATGGTGTAACACTAAGTAGTACCGCCTCTAAGACAGAACATAAAAAAGACACGCCTAGGGCGATGGCAACATAAATTAGCAATAAGATCATGGCAGATCCGGCATTAAAGTGTATGGCAGATTGCCGCATTGCCAGCGTATAAAGTCAAGCAAAGTTGCGGGGAGGCGTCGCCTAGGGATGGCCGTATTCAACGAAAGAGTTATTATATATTCCAATTCGTTGTGTCGCCCTCCTCCGGTTTTGTATTTAAGGCCAGAATTTTTTGAACGCCAAGGTGGTGGCTTAGAAATATTTCGCCATTTAGATTTTTAATAAAATTTGTTTTTAAAAGTACATCTGTTACCGGTCCTTTCACTTCTGACAAGTGCAGTTTAACGCCGCTGTCATTTAATCGATGATTAATAGATTCCAGTGTTTCTAAAGCACTAAGATCAATTTCATTCACCGCTGTGCACATTAAAATAACATGACGTATTGCAGGACTTTTTTCTAATAGCTCATAAATTCTATCTTCAATAAATCCGGCATTTGCAAAATATAAACTCTCATCTACACGCAGCGATAATATTTCGCTATGCGTAATCACCTTGTGACGATTCACATTGCGATAGTGCTCGGTGCCGGGCACTTCGCCGACCACGGCCATGTGTGGCGTGGATGTCTTATATAGATGCAAAGCAAGCGAGGCGAATACGCCGCAGGCTACGCCGCTTTCCACGCCGGCTAGCAGTGTTACTAATAAGGTCGTACTCACCGCAATAAAGTCACTGCGGGCATAGCCCCAGCTGCGTTTTAATATCGAGAAATCAACTAGCGATAGCACGGCCACAATTATCGTCGCAGCTAATGTCGCCTGAGGTAAATAAGCGAGATAGGGTGTGAAAAATAGCGCAGCAAGGCCAATGCCTATTGCGGTAAAAATACCTGCGGCGGGGGTCACGGCGCCCGCATCGAAATTAACAACTGAGCGGGCGAAGCCGCCTGTGACCGGATAGCCGCCAGAAAATGCGGCGGCAACATTGGCGGCTCCAAGCCCAATAAGCTCTTGATTTGGTATAATTTTCTGGCGTCGTTTAGCGGCGAGGGTGTGGCCCACAGAGACTGATTCGACAAAGCCGATAACAGAAATAAATATGGCGGATACCAATAATTCTCGCCATGCACTGTGGCTAAGGTTGGGTATGCTTAAGCTGGGTAAACCACTCGGTACATTGCCAACTAGCTTTACGCCATGGCTGCCAAGATCAAATGCATAGGCGGCAGCACTGGTTGCAACAATGCCTATCACTGGGCCAGTTTTTGACAGCATGGCTGCTGATTTATCACTTAATCCGGCACGTACTAACAGTGGTTTTAAGCCGCTTCGAACCCAAAATAAAAACGCGAGTACCGGCAGGCCAACGGCCAGTGTGTAGACGTTGGTGTTAGTTATTTCATTCGCTAAGGCATGTAATAAATGGAATACATTTTCGCCAGACGCGGTAACGCCAAGTATGTGCTTTAGCTGGCTGACGGCAATGATAATTCCCGATGCGGTGATAAATCCCGCGATAACGGGATGGGATAAAAAGTTGGCTAAAAACCCCATCCGTAAAATTCCCATGCCCAATAAGAAAACACCAGAAAGTAGGGCGAGGAGTAAAGCCGCTTCAATATAGCTAACACTGCCCGGTGCAGCGATATGGCCAATGGCTGAGGCCGTCATTAGCGAGACTACCGCGACCGGGCCTACAGACAAAGTGCGGCTGGTGCCGAAAATGGCGTAGGCGATCAGCGGTAACATGCTGGCGTACAAGCCCATTTCTGGCGGAAGGCCAGCTAATAAAGCATAAGCGAGTGATTGCGGAATCAGCATAATGGTGACGATGACCGCTGCTAAAAGATCACTAATTAATGTGTCGCGTTGATAGTCAGCGGTCCACGTTAATATGGGGAAATATTGCTTAATTGCTGTTATTTTCAAAGTCTTATTTCCTAGGCTTCATCGCTCATCACGGGATTTACTAACCACTCTTTGCCCTTGAGCATACCCTGCCAGTAGATCGGCGGTAGCAATTTTTCTTTTAAAAGCCACGCGGCGCGTGTTGGTTTGGTGCCATCTAATATCCATTTGGGCATGCTCGGTAAAAGCTTTCCGCCGTAACCGAATTCGGCGAGGACGATTTTGCCACGCTCTACCGTTAGTGGGCAGGAGCCATAGCCATTGTAGTGAGCAACTTGGTGAGTGCCCTTGATGTCGGCAATGATATTGGCAGCTACAATGGGTGCTTGCACTCGCGCAGCGGCGGCGGTTTTGGCATTGGGCGCATTACATACATCGCCTAGCGCCCAGATATTGTTGTAGCGCTTATGGCGGAGCGTGCATTGATCTACATCTACCCAGCCGGCGGCGTCTACCAGCGGGCTACTGCGAATAAAGTCAGGCGCGGTTTGCGGTGGGCAAACGTGAATCATATCGAATTCACGGCTCACAATTTCGGTGCTGCCGTCGGCGGCGGTGGTTTCAAAGTAGGCGGTTTTGTTGTCGCCATCGATGCGTACCAGTTTGTGGTTAAACTTTAAGTCCGCTTGGTATTTTTCGACGTATTCCATTAACGCAGGCACGTAGTCGGCCACGCCAAACAACACCGCACCGGCATTGTAAAATTCGATATTAATATTGTTTATATCTTGGTTTTTGTACCAGTGGTCGCCCGACAGATACATGGCCTTTTGCGGCGCGCCCGCGCATTTAATGGGCATTGGCGGCTGGGTAAACAGCGCGCGGCCACCTTTTAAATTGCGAACTAATTCCCAGGTGTAGGGCGCCAGATCATAGCGGTAATTTGAGGTTACGCCGTTGCGACCTATGGTTTCGCTAAGACCTTCGATACCGTCCCAGTTGAGCTTTATACCGGCGGCAACTATCAGGCGAGTGTATTTAATAAGCCGA
Organism: Zhongshania aliphaticivorans; assembly: GCF_902705855.1. Taxonomy (GTDB): domain Bacteria; phylum Pseudomonadota; class Gammaproteobacteria; order Pseudomonadales; family Spongiibacteraceae; genus Spongiibacter; species Spongiibacter aliphaticivorans_B. The sequence continues at coordinate 185,371 of NZ_CACSIJ010000014.1, forward strand.
CAGCCTTCGAGGGTAACGATGTTGCTGTCGGGGTCGAAGGCGGCAACCGCAGCCTTGATCCAGTCGGCGCCTTTGGGAATGAGTGAGGCCATTTCGCGCATGGTTTGCTCTGGCGTAAAAATGCCCGCGCCAACCAAGGTCCAGCCGGGCTGGTAATAGTGTTTTTCGGCTGGGTCAATAATGGCAATAGACAGCGCGTTGTTTCTGGCCAGCAGGCTGGCTGCGGTCGAGATGCCAGCGGCGCCACCACCAACAATAACCACATCGTAACTTCGCAGCGTGTCTATTTCGCCACTCTTGCCGGCAATACGGGCGGCCACGCCGCTCATGTCGTAGCCCGCGGCTTTGGCGGCGGCAACAATCTCTGTGAGCGGAAGTTGCTTGGCCTGGCTCAGTGCCCACAGGGTGGTAGAGCGCATGCCGCTGCGGCAGTAGGCGTGAAAGGGGCCGTTCTGTTTGAGTAGTAACTCGCCAAAGGCGGCGGCTTCTGCATCGCCAACTTTGCCGGTGATAACCGGCAGATAATGGCATTGTATGCCGTGCTCAGTGGCAGCCTTTTCTATTTCAGTAAATAGCGGTTGGTCTGCGCCTTCGCCGTCGGGTCTATTGCAAATTAGGGTGCGCACGCCGCGTTTTGCTAGCTCGCTAATATCGCTGGGCAGTATTTGTTCAGAGACACTTAAGTTGGCATTCAATTCTTTAATGTTCATCGTAACTCCCTAATTTGGCCGGTTGTACTGGTGGTTTAAAGTAGGTTCAGCGGCAATTTCAGGTAGACCACATCATTGGTGTCAGCCTTGGGCAAATGACCGGCGCGCATATTCACCTGCAGCGATGGCAGGATCAGCTTGGGCATGCCTAGGGTCGCGTCACGCTTTTCGCGCATGGCAACAAAATCACTTTCGCTCACACCTTGGTGAACGTGAATATTGTTGTCGCGCTCTTGTTTTACGGTGGTTTGGTATTCAACGTCGCGGCCATTGGGCATGTAGTCGTGGCACATGAATAGGCGCAGCTCGTCGGGCAAGCTCAGAATACGTTGAATGGAGCGATATAAAATTTTGGCGTCGCCACCGGGAAAGTCGGCTCGGGCGCTGCCGCCGTCGGGCATAAACAAGGTGTCGCCGACAAAGGCCGCGTCGCCCATGATGTGGGTCATGCAGGCCGGGGTATGGCCGGGGGTGTGCAGGGCGTGGCAGCGCATTTCTCCCACCAGATATTCATCACCGTCTTTAAATAGTTGATCAAACTGGGTGCCGTCGCGGCAGAAGTCGCTGCCTTCGTTGAAAATTTTGCCAAAGGTGTTTTGTACTGTGGTGATCTCGGCGCCAATGCCAATTTTGCCACCCAGTTTTTCTTGAATATAGGGTGCGGCAGAGAGGTGGTCGGCGTGTACATGGGTTTCGATAATCCATTGCAGTTCTAGGTTTTGACTGCGGATATAGTCAATCACTTTATCTGCGCCATTCAGGCTGAGTCGGCCTGCGGCGTAGTCGATCTCCATTACTGAGTCCACTACCGCGCAGGCATTGGAGGCGGGATCCTTTACCACATAAGTAAATGTGTTAGTTGGTTCGTCAAAAAACGCGATCACTTCAGGGTTAGTGTTCATATCGGTTTTAAAGGGCAATGTCGTCATTTTTAAAACTCCTTCTTAAACTTATTCATAAGACAGTGCGGTGGCTTTGCCATGAAATATTCGGTAGACAAAATAGGTGTAAAACAAAATCACGGGCAGGGTGATCACCACGCCCACTAAGGTAAATTGCAGAGACTTCACCGACGCGGCAGATTCCCAAATAGTTAGGCCGCCAATAATAATGTCGGGGAATAAGCTGTAGGCCAGTCCTAGGCTTGCCATCAGACAGATCGCGACGGTGCAGGCATAAATCAAGTAGCTACGATTTTTATCGAGCATGGTGGGTTTGTTTAGCGCCGCCACAATGAGGCCGTAGCAAAATAGGCAAATCATCGGAATGGGCATTAAGTACAGCGCATTGGGTAGGGTGAACCATTTCTCGGCAATCGTGCTGCTTACCAGCGGGGTGGCAATAGACACCATAAACAGCCCTAGCCCCATCGGCCAAATTGCCATGCGCGCCCAGCCGATGGCTTTGTTGCGCAGTTCGCCGTCGGTTTTCATTAACAGCCAGCCGCAGCCTAATATAAGGTAGAGGGCAGGTAGGGTCATCGCGATAAGAGCGGAAAATAGTAGGCTGGTGGCGCTGGAATGCAGGCCGGTGATATAGGCTCCAAGCATCCAACCCTGCGCTAATGAGGCGATTAAGGAGCCGGCAAAAAAGGCTTTATTCCACAGGCCGCGGCGGTGATCGCCGGCTTTTACCCGTAAATCAAAGGCCACGCCGCGCAGAATTAAACCCATCAGCATGATAGTGACCGGCAAATATAGGCTGGTGAGAATAATACCGTGGGCGACGGGAAAGGCGATCAGTAGTACGCCAATACCGAGGACAATCCAAGTTTCGTTGGCGTCCCAGAAGGGGCCAATAGAGGCGATCATCATGTCTTTTTCGGCCTCGTTTGCCAGTGGTACTAACATGCCAACACCGAGGTCGTAGCCGTCGAGAATCACATAGATCAATAAGGCCAGACCCATAATGCCCATATAAATAATTGGTAGCCAATATTCCATTGCTTAGACCTCTTTGTTAACGGTTTGGGGTGCACTGACGGCCGTTAGCTTAAGTGATGCAGCGGGTTTGCGTGACAGGTTAAGTAGGGCGCCGATATAGGAGGCCAGCAGAAATCCATAGAGCAATATATAGCCAATTAAGGTTCCGCCCACGGTGGCGCTGCTGTGGTCGGCGACTACGTCTTGCACTTTAAGTACGCCGGTGACAATCCAAGGCTGACGGCCAATCTCGGTGACATACCAGCCTGCTAAAACCGCGATCCAGCCTGAGAAGGTCATGGCTGAGAGGGCGTATAGCAGCGGTTTTGTAGGGGTGTTTTTGCCTCGTAACTGCCAGGCCGCCCACCACGACACTAGTAGCATAAGGCCACCCACCGCTAGCATTACGCGGAAAGACCAAAACACCATGGCAACCGGTGGGTGTTCGCCCTCAAATTCATTGAGACCTTTTACTTCACCCATTGGGTCGTGGGTGAGAATAAAGCTCGCCGCGTAGGGCACTTCAATGGCGTAGCGGTTGGTTTTGCTTTCTTCGTCGGGCAGCGCAAATAGCGTAAAGGCCGCGCCTTTCTCGGTTTCCCATACCGCTTCCATCGCTGCAATTTTGGCGGGCTGATGTTCTAAGGTGTTCAAACCGTGAAAGTCGCCAACCAGTATTTGAATAGGGGCCAGCACGGCGGCCATCATCACACCGGTTTTCATTACCTTCCACGTAGCGGGGCCGTCGACATTGCGCAGCGCCCGCCAGGCGCTAACACCGGCAATCACAAAGGCAGAGGTCAATAGGCAAGCTATGAGCATATGGAAAAAGCGGTAGGGGAAGGAGGGGTTGAAGATCACTTCCATCCAGCTGTCGACCATGACCACGCCGTTTTCCAGATAGTAGCCGGTGGGGGTTTGCATCCATGAGTTAAGGCTGAGAATCCAGAACGCCGACAAAGTGGTGCCAAAGGCTACCAAGAAGGAGCTGATTAAATGCATACGGTTAGAGACGCGGTCTTTACCGAATAACATAATGCCGAGAAAAGAGGCTTCGAGGAAAAACGCGCTTAGGACTTCGTAACCCAGTAGCGGTCCCGCCACATTGCCAGCTTTTTCCATAAAGCCCGGCCAGTTGGTGCCGAATTGAAAGCTCATGGTAATGCCCGATACCACCCCCATGGCAAAGGTGAGGGCAAAGATTTTTACCCAAAATTGGTAGGCGTATTCCCACGCTTGATCGCCGGTTTGGGTGAAGCGCAGCCGAAAGAACAGCAGAATCCAGCCGAGGCCTATAGATATGGCCGGAAACAGGATGTGGAAGCTTATATTGGTCGCAAATTGGATGCGGGCCAAAATGAAGGGGTCGAAATCCATATTGATCATCCTAGTGAGAGCTGCGCTACTGTTTTTGAATCTTCATCCGGTGGCTGTCGCAAGTTTCGCCAATGGCACTTACTACCATAGAGCAATGCACATGCCATGCATGTAATACTTGTGGCTATACACATTAAGTCATTGGTTTATATATAGTATTTTATAAACACAATGCGCTTCGCTTGCGTTGTGCTGGTAAAGTTGCTGCCGAATTGTCATTATTGGCAAAAATAAATGACAGAAATGACAATACCATGCAGCTTATCGCCAAAGATTCAGACAAAGACGTTGCCTATATGCTCGATGGCTTCGATTACCCTGCCATATTGGTGTCGGCTGACTACCGAATATTGGCAACGAATGAGCTATACCGTTCAACCTTTGGCGAAATTGATGTCGATAAGGGCGCGCGTTGCTATCAAGTCTCCCACGGCTACCAAGTGCCTTGTGACCAAGCCGGTGAAAGCTGCCCGCTGGCGGCCTGTAAAAGCTCCGGCAATAAAGAGCGCGTGCTGCACATTCATAGCACGCCACGGGGCAAGGAGTATGTCGACGTTGAAATGCTGCCCATCCGTGGCGACGACGGTGAGCTAAAGTACTTTGTAGAAATTCTTAAGCCCGTTCATATTGCCAGCGCTGAATTGAGCACACAGACGATGGTTGGCCGCAGTCCCGCATTTAATACCCTAGTTGAAATGATTAATTTGGTGGCGAAAAGAGATACCTCGGTATTGCTGATGGGGGAATCTGGCACTGGTAAAGAGTTGGCCGCAAAAGCGATTCATGATGCGAGCAGTCGCAGCAGTCGACCTTTGGTGACGGTTGAGTGCGCGGGCCTCACCGAAACCCTGTTTGAAAGTGAGCTATTCGGCCACGTTAAGGGAGCGTTTACCGGCGCGACATCAAATAAACGCGGCTTGTTGGAAACAGCGGAAGGCGGCACGCTATTTCTAGATGAAATTGGCGACGTATCAATGGGTATGCAGGTTAAATTATTGCGCTTGATTGAAACCGGCACGTATCGAACCGTGGGCAGTACTGAACTTAAGCGGGCGCAATTTAGATTAATTTGCGCCACCCATAAAAATTTATCTGCCTGTGTTGCCAGTGGCGAATTCCGTGAAGACCTTTATTATCGAATAAATGCCTTTCCGATAGTGCTTCCACCTTTGCGAGAGCGCGGTGAAGATATTTCTCTTATCGCTAAATCTATATTGGAAAAATTCAGTAAAAAAGATATGTATCACCTTACTGAGTCGGCGATTAAAGTGCTAGAAAAAAGCTATTTTGAGGGCAATGTTAGGGAGCTTCGCAATGTTTTAGAGCGCGCAATAATTTTTGCACATTCAAATATTATTGATGTAAAAATATTAGAGCGTTGTATGTTAGATGTTAGTCCGCGAAATGATGAAAAAAAAGAACGTTGGGAAAATTTAAAAACAAAAGAGCTACACTATTTGAATGAGCTATTAATTTATTGCGATGGCGATAAAGCTAAAGCGGCAGATATTGCAGGTATTAGTTTGCGGTCACTCTATAGAAAACTCGGCACCTAGTTATGAATACGATGCTAAATGACACATGGTACTGCTGCAATCTTGGCGATGCGATGTTAGCTGCTCCCGCCTTGGATGGTATCGAGGCGCAGGTCTTAACGGCCTTGGCTAATGATGTAAATGCTGATGGGTGCGCGGTGTATTATCGCCATGAGTCCGAAGGACGTTTGCACTGCGATCTAGTGGTGTATTTTTCTCCGCAAGCAGGGCGTATGCCAATAGAGGTGAAGCTGCGAGCTTGTGCTAAACCCGACAAACAGGGTTTAAGTTTACTTGTTGGTGAAGCTTCTTCTTGGGCGATTTTCTTTCCTGAGGCTTAGCTAGCGGCGGGCTTATATTCCGCTCGACATTGACCATATTAAAAGCCGCTGTCTATACTCAGGTTTCAATTCCCATTAAGCGTAAAATCATGGAAGAGAAAACACTAATACGTGCCTTTGGCGTGACCGATATTGGTCGAGTGCGTGATCACAATGAAGACGCAATTCACCTAGCCCTCGATGAGGCTTATGTTTTGGTGGCTGACGGTATGGGCGGCCACAACGCTGGTGAAGTGGCGAGCGCCTTGGCCATAGAGGGTTTTACGCAATATTTAGCGATGGATCCAAGTAGTGACGACACTGTTGCTGAAATGTCAGAGTTCTCATTGCAGACCTTAGCGCTGCGCGACGCTATTTATGCGGCTAATATGGTGATCTATGAGAATTCACTTAGCAATACCGACCGTCAGGGAATGGGCACCACTTTGGTGGCGGCGAGTTTTGATGGGGCTAGGCTTGCGGTTGCCCACGTTGGTGACTCTAGACTGTACCGATTCCGTGAAGGTTTTTTAGATCAACTCACCACTGACCACACCTTGGTTCAAGAGATGCTAGATCGCAAGGTGTATACGGAAGACGAAGCACGTCGTTCCCGCAATAAAAATGTGATTACCCGCGCCTTGGGCCTTGCTGATATTGTTGAAGTGGACCTCTTGGAAGAGCTGTTGCGGGAAGGGGATGTGTATTTACTATGCTCCGACGGCTTGACCGGTATGGTGACAGACCCTGAAATTGGCGAGGTTTTAGCCACCTGTGGCGCAGAGCCAGAGCTAGCTGCTACACAATTGTTGAAAATGGCGAATAATTCCGGCGGCAATGATAATATTTCGATTATTGTCGTGCACGTAGACAAAGTTGTAGCTGGGCAGGAAAGCTCATCAGAAGAAGAGCTGGACTGGTTTGATTAGGGTGACTGACACGCTGCTATGTCGCTGCGCCTCACCTAGGGAATACAGGTCAATTACGGATAAGGATTATGGCTAAGCTGGTTCTCAGTTTTCAGGGTAGAGTGCTTGAAGATTTTCCGCTGAATAAGGAGCGGATATCCGTTGGCCGTGCGCCTGACAATGATATTTGTATTGAAAATTTGGCGGTAAGCGGACGCCATGCCGCCATTGAAACGGTGCTGAAAGACAGCTTTCTAATTGATCTTGGTAGTACCAATGGCACATTTGTTAATGGTGCGGCGATTACCCGACATCCCCTCAAGAATGGCGACTACATTACGATTGGTAAGCACTCACTGACCTATCATAGTGAAGCTTATTCCAGTGGCGATGCCGAAGTTGAAAAGACCATCGCGATGCGGCCAAGCGCCAAGCCAGCGGCAGCAGCGCCAATACCGATGATTGGTAAATTGCAGGTTCAAAATGGTGGTTCAGCTGGACGCGAAATGACCTTGAACAAGCCGCTAAGCAAATTGGGTAAGGCGGGCCTCCAAGTGGCGGCAATTAGTCGTCGCCAGCAGGACTATTACCTCGAACATATTGAAGGTAAAGATGGCCGCACACCTAAGCTCAATGGGGTTGAGATTGGCTTACAGCCACGCCAACTAAGTAGCGGCGATGTGGTGGAAATTGCGGGCACTCAGTTAAAGTTTGTTATGGTCGCTGCGCCGCAAGTGATGTAATCAGTCTCTCTGTTTCTTTTAAGGCACGACCTCAGCGTCGTGCCTTTTTTATTTACGGCCTCGTGAACTTGATAGCGCTTAGCGATTTACAGTGAGGCTTTGCTTTAGTAGGGAAGGAGATATGTAATGAACGCCGCTGTTGTCCATGCCTATGACGCCCCGCCTCGAGATACCGAGTTTGATGAACCAAAACCTGCCGGCGGCAGCTTTACGTAGCAGTGGGCTAGAGCCTAATGGGCAGCGGCTTGGGGAGCGTGTCTAATGCCGCGTTGGTAGGGGGGGTAGGAGACATGATGAAGGTTGTTTTTCGCGTGGGTTTGCAAATCGAGACCTGTAGTCGCCCTTGGCTGAGGTAGAAACCACGTGGCAGAGGCCGGGCTCGGCACGCTTGGTGTTTACCCTTTAAATACTGGGAATTAAGGTGTGCAGGCACCAAGGGCAGGGTGGCAGATATGTATCTGGATTTCCTTTTGGCGTTCTTTATACAAGTCAGCCATGCACAAATGGTATTGCATAGTGGCCATACTTCCGCCCCAGCTTAACAGCAGGTGGCAGTGCTGCTCTGCGTACGTTAACCAAGCATCTTGGGAGCGTTGAATATCGTCGGGCTGTGGGCCAAAGCCCTGATTCTTAGATTTAGCAATCGCGAGTATTTCTGCAAGTGCGTCGTCAAACGCCGCTTTTTGTTCGTGGTGCTGTTGGGCGGCGCAGCTATTCATTTCTAGCTGGGTGCCGTCCAGCGTACAACTGGCAGTGCCTGATTCTGAGGACTGCGCCAGTGCAGTGAAAAATATAATGCCAATGTAAAAGCATAGCTTAAGCATAAAAGCCTCCATCTGCTGCGGGGCGAAAACGTCGCTCTGATGCTTCGACCAGCAATTAGATGCAGTGTTATAAGCTCAGGGCTTTAATTAGCGTCAATATTCCCGATTTAGACTTCAATTGGCAAGGGCGAGGCTTGGTGTCGCCGTTTTGATGTTGCGCAATTCCTGTTATAAATCGAGATTACGAGTTAAGACTTCCGCAGACTTAATAATACGCTTTGTGCGATAAAGATCTGGGTGCTTGTCGTCGGCGCTGTAGCCTGCGGGTTCGCCGGTACCATAATTAACTAGCCATGAGGTTTCGGGTCGGCGCTCTCCCAACAGCTTTTTCAGCTCTGGTGCGGTTATGCCCAATGCCTCTGCCGCTGCATTATTGCTACAACGGGTTTTGTTTTCATTTAGGTAATTCAATATAGCGGTAATTTTATCCTGCATGTTCAAACTGTTTCCTTGCAAATTAGTGCTGCCATAGCTTGCCAATAAGAGCGCAGCAGAAGGCTTTGAATTGATGGCGTAGGTGATCGCTTTTGGTGAAATTGTTGACGAAAGCGCGTAATCACTACATCTGTATTTAAAAGGTCGATCTGGCGATGCTGGCCCAGCGAGCATAAAAACCCGCTAAATTACCAACCGATTTTAGGAAGGCGAGGGAATACTGAAAGGCATTGCGGCGAATATTATGACGCAATGCAAGCAATTTGTCTGTAATAGCAATTTTTATGATGCTGATAAGGGGCAATTTAGTGCGAAAACGGTGAGTGAAAGCCTTATTAATTACGTAGAACGTAACTAAGACATTGAAATGGGCGTAAAACAAAGGACGGCGATATTTTATCTCCGCCCTTCAATTTTTTGATTTATCTCGTACTACTGAATTAATGAGAACAGCAAGACTAGTTGTGAATAAAGTTGCGACTAAATTACAGCGTTATTTTTAAGTGATTCTAATTTATCTGCGGACATATTTAGTAATTCTCGCAATACTTGCTCGGTGTGTTGACCAAGGCGTGGCCCTGCCCATTGAGTGCCACCGGGTGTGCCATCTAGTTTAGGGCACATGCCCGGAATGGTGACGCTATTGCTTGCGTCGATGGCTACTTTTTCGAATAGGCCACGAGCTTGAAAATGTGGATCATTCGCCATGTCTTCGGCATTGTAAATTGGGCCGGCCGGTACTCTCACTGCCTCAAGTTTTTCAATCACGCTGCGTATAGTGTGCTGACTGCACCAGAGACTGATCGCATCATCAATCTTTTGTTGATGGATAACGCGACCGGCGTTGTCGGCCATCGCCGTATCTGCAGCAAAATCGCTACGCCCAATCTCGGTCATCAAGCGTTTAAAAATCGAATCGCCATTGCCACCGATAATGACAAATTTACCGTCTTGGCAGCGATAGGTATTGGTTGGAACAATACCGGTTAAGGTGGTGCCAGACGCTTCGCGGATAATGCCTTCCTCGGCGTATTCCGGCACCACGGATTCGAGCATATTAAACATGGTTTCATACAGCGCGACATCAACCACTTGGCCTTTATGTACGCCGCGATCTCTAGCGTTAAGGGCCATTAAAATGCCGATAATCGCGTGCAGTGACGCAATGCTGTCGCCAAGACTTAAATTCGGTCTTACCGGTGCTTCGCCGGGAAATCCATTGAGGTGGCGGAAGCCGCTGATTCCTTCGCATACAGAGGCAAAGCCGGGCTTTTCTGCATAAGGGCCGGTTTGGCCGTAGCCAGAGATACGGGTGTAAACCAGGTCGGGGTTAGCGGCTTTTAAGTCCTCTGGTCCCAGCTGCCATTCTTCCATTACGCCGGGCCGGAAATTTTCGACCAAGACATCGCATTGTGCGGCAAGATCGCGCACCAAGGCCTGACCGTCGGGGTGACGAAGATCTACCGTCACCGATTTTTTATTACGAGCAATGCTATACCACCACAGGGAGGTGTCGCCCTTCATGCTGCGCCAGCGACGGATAGGATCGCCAATACCTGGCGGTTCGATTTTAATCACTTCGGCACCAAAATATCCAAGCATTGTAGTGGCAAAAGGGCCGGCGATAAGTTGGCCAAGCTCTAAAATACGGATGCCCTTCAGTGGGCCAGTATTTGAGGGTGCAGATTCGTTAAGCATATTTTGTTGTCGGCTCAAGATTGGGTTAGTAAGTATTTTAGAGCGCTAATACACGCCGCAGAAATTGGTAGTTAGATTCGAAAAGTTCGATGCTTACCGGCGCAGCGGGCACTATGGCTTCAAAGGCATGTGGGCCACCGGAAATAATTTTAAACTCACAGTTCACGTCGGTGTCTGTAAGGCGCTCGGCATAGCGTTGATCTTCTTCGTAAAACAGGTCTATATCACCAACGCCAATCCAGCTTGCCGGTAAGCCACTTAAGTTGTCTCGGCGTGCAGGTACGGAATAAAGCGGTACCTGCGCCAAGCCAGGTGCTTGGCCAAGATAATGTGCCCATGCACCACGGTTGTTTTTATTGCTCCATAGGCGATGTTTTAAGGCGTCTAGTTCGGTGCGTGTTGCGGTGCGATCATCCAGCATGGGGCAGAATAATGCTTGGCCCGCCGGTTGAATTCCACCGCTGTCGTGAATGCGTTGGACGAGTCCTGCTGCCAGTCCACCACCGGCACTTTGCCCAGAAATCACAATACGGTCTGGCGATACGCCTAAGTTTTTTGCCTTGTCTATAAACCATTGCCAGGCCATAAAGCAATCATCGCAGGCGGCTGGAAATGGGTGCTGTGGCGCAAGGCGATAATCAACAGAGACCACAGTTATGTTCAAGTTTTTAGCGTAAAGCGCGCATTCGCGATCATTCATGGCGGCGCTACCAATAATATATCCACCGCCGTGTATCCACAGTAAGCCCGCGCCTGATGTTGTTCCACTAGGCCGGTAAACCCGTACGGCACTCTTGCCAACGCTGTGATTTTCTATGGAAACGCCAAGCATTGATTTTGGCGTGGCTTGAAATTTTGAAATAAATTGAATAATTCGAAGTAAAATTGCATTGTGAAGCGGAATCGCCGGTATTCGACGATAGGCTTTTTGTAACTGCGGATTAAGGTTCTCTATTTTCATATTTTAATTTATTTTTTATGTTGTTTAGGCTGCTAAGACACAGTTTTTAATTCAATGGGAGTGCAACACTAAGGTCTATTGCGACCAAGTTGATCGTGGCTAGATACCCATTCATCGGCAACGATGGCGGCGGCTAAAGAGAGATCGCCGGCAAGTACCGTTGCCGCAACAATCTCCGCTAATTTACGTGCCTTACCCTGCCCGTAGCAGTCCATCATTTCGAGGCATTCACGTTGGGTCGCTAAGCCAGTGCCGCCGCCGTAGCTAGCGCAAATTATTGAGGGCAGGGTGACGGAATAATACAAATCCCCCGCTGGCGTTAAGTCCATAAACGCGATGCCGGTATGTGATTCCACCACATTAGCCTCGTCTTGGCCGGTGGCAATAAACATTGAGGCGATGCCATTAGCGGAGTGCGGGCCGTTGTAGGCAGAACCTGCCAATAAGCTGCCAAGCATGGTGCGCTGCCTAAGGCGAAACATACGCTCAGGGTCGGCGCGCATAAGGTCTTTTAATACATCTTTGCTAATGGTGGCTTCTGCGACGACTTTCTTGCCACGGCTGTGCAAGAGATTCATATGCGAATGCTTTTTGTCGGTTTCTATACCGCTTGATAGCGAGAAGTTTTCTACAACGCCGGGGTAGTTGCCCAGTATCCATTGGCAGGCTTTGTGGGTTGCTTTGCCAGTCATGTTTTGTCCGGCGGCGTCGCCGGTGGTGTAATTGAAGCGGGTGAATAATTTATTGGCGATGACCCATTTTTGGATATGCTGTAATTTACCGACGGAGGTGGTGCTTTCGGCTTGTTGGCGAATGGCGGTGTGCTGTTGATCTAGCCAGTCTGAAAAATGCCGTGCGTCGCGGGCGCTGGCAAATTCAAATAGCGGCGCGCGCTGCATAAACTCTTCTATGACAGTGACGGTGGCACCACCCGACTCAGAAATTACCCGCATACCACGGCTGTAAGACGCAATCAGAGTACCTTCGGTGGTCGCCATCGGCACATAAAAAACTCCCTGTGCATGTTCGCCATTAATGAGATAGGGGCCAGCGACACCAACCGGCATTTGCACCACACCGATAAAGTTTTCGGCATTGCCTTCAACGCTGCTTGGGTCAATTGAATAGTGGCTGGTGTGCTTAAGTTTTACACCGGTTTGTTCTTCTATAAATGCGCGGCGCAGTGTGGCGGCATCTTCGGAATAATTATCCCCCTTTATGCGGGGGACAGGTTTGCGGTCAGTCATAAAGTATCCGTTTTATTGTTATTACTAGTTTTTTTCGGCGATTATTTTGACGCGATTAAGGTGTCCTCGCCTTCGCTGCGGGCAATGACGACCGCCGCGCAGGAATCGCTAAATACGTTAACCGCGGTGCGAATCATATCGAGTATGCGGTCGGTCACTAAGAGTAAACCGATACCCTCGAGTGGTAGACCGATTGCACCGAGAATTACTGAGATTGCCACCAAGCTAGCGGCAGGAATGCCGGCTACGCCAATAGAGGTAAGCAACGCAATCATGACAATAGTGAATTGTTGAACGAAGCCTAATTCCAAGCCGTAAACCTGGGCAATAAACATGGCGGCGACGCACTCGTATAAGGCCGTGCCATCCATATTTACGGTTGCACCCAAGGGCAGCACAAAGCCGCTGACCTGTTTGGATACGCCAGATTCCTCTTGAATACTTTTCAAAGTGAGCGGCAGCGTGGCGGAGCTAGATGCGGTAGAAAACGCCGTCAGTAGTGCTGGCGTCATGGCGGCATAGTGTTTTTTGGGGCTAACCCCAGCGATGTATTTAAGTACTAGTGGCAGTGCGACAAAGGCGTGAATAAGTAAGGCGAGCAGGGCGGTAAAGAAAAATAACAGCATGGGTTTGAAGGCCGCGAAGCCGGTAATGGCGACGGTTTTTGCGACTAGGCCAAATACCCCAATGGGGGCAAACCGCATAACCCACATAGTGATTTCGGTCATGATGTCCATAACGCCCTGCCAAAATTGGGTCAGCGTTTTGGCATGTTCTGATTTACTGCGGGCGAGGAAAAAACCGAATAATAAACTGAAAAATATCAGTCCCAGCATTTCGCCGTTGGCCGCGGCGCTCACGACATTGGTGGGCACCATGCGTACAAAGACCTGCACAATATCACTGGCGCCGCGACCCTCGACTTTGGATAAGGTGTCGCTGAGTTCGGGGTCATTGCTGCTGATGGTTGCGGCTAAGGCTTGATTGTCGCCACTACCAGGGGCGATAACATTGACGACAGCGAGGCCAATCAAAATAGCGATAAGGCTGCTCGATGCGTAAAACAGCAGGGTTTTACCGCCCAGTTTTTCCAGCTTGTCGCCGCCTACACCAGCCATGCCACTGATGATGGATGACATAACCAGTGGCACAATTAGCATTTTTAAGGCATTGAGAAACATCGTCCCTAAAAACGCGTAGACCGCAGTGAAATGTAAGCTGCCGATGCCTGCGTCGGGGCCGCCGATAATACCCGCTGCAACAGCAAGCAGAATGGCGGCAACGATTTGCCAGTGCAGGGGAATATTTCGCATAGTAACCGTCACTCTTTGGCTTAAATGATGAGATCAATGGGCTTAGAAAAAAAGATGTAATTAATACAAGAGCCAGCTTTACTCTAGCGTGCTAGGCCGATAATGGCCAGTGAGGTATTCGAATAAACCGCCTAGCTAAGGAGTTAGTGACGGCTGTGAGGGGCAATTTAGGCGAGGGGGTCTTATTCTTGCCAACGAGAGCGGGATGCCCTAACCGACGGCAATTAATGTTTCGTATTTTTTCATTAATTGTTCTTCGGTTTCCATCCGCGCGGGATCGAGGGGAATGCAATCGACGGGGCAAACTTGCTGGCACTGAGGTTCGTCAAAATGCCCAACGCATTCGGTGCAGCGATCTGGGTCAATTTCGTAAATACTGTCGCCCTGATAAATTGCCTCGTTTGGGCATTCGGGCTCACAGACGTCACAGTTAATACATTCGTCAGTGATAATCAGTGCCATAGTGTACTCATTTACGGGCTGGGAAGCGGGTGTTTAATGCTTTGCTAACGTTGTCAGGTACAAAGCGGGACACATCGCCACCCATGCTGGCGATCTCGCGCAGTAGGGAAGAAGAGACATAAGAGAGCGACTCGCCAGGGGTGAGGAAAACCGTTTCGATGCTTGGGGCTAGTGAGCGGTTCATATTCGCCAGTTGTAACTCGTACTCATAATCCGCCACGGTTCTAACACCGCGCAAAATCACGGTGCAATTTTGTGCTTTTGCTAATTCAACTGTCAGGCCGGTAAAGCTGCAAACCTCAATGTTAGGAACATGCGACAAGGCCTCTGCACATAAATCCATGCGCTCTTTTAGAGCGAACATCGGCTGCTTTTTTTCGCTATTGGCAACGGCGAGCACCACGGTGTCAAATAACTTACAAGCGCGCTCAACTAAATCGATATGGCCACGAGTGATAGGATCAAACGTCCCAGGATAAACAATACGTTTCATAAATCACCGCCGGATCTGTGGGGCGGAAATGGTAGCGAAATTAGACAGGGGTAACAAGTTGATACTGAGAATTACCACAATGGCACTTTAGCGGTGAAATTTTTGTGATTCTGACTTTATGGCTCACAAAAGCGGTATATTCGATGTCGTTGTCATTAACACACAGAAGGAGTTAGGCATGAGATTTATGATTTTCTTGTTCGCGGCTATGTTGTCGAGCGCGAGTTTGCAGGCAGCAGTGGTTGAAGAAAAACTCACCCTGCCAAATAAGTTGGGAACGGCGGTGATGTATCACGACGACGCGGTCACCACGCCCGCCCCTGCGGTAGTTGTTGTGCATGAGTGGTGGGGCTTAAACGATTATGCGCGGCAACGTGCCAAGCAGCTTGCCGAAGCTGGTTATACCGCTATTGCGGTTGATATGTACGGCACCGGCAAGTCGGCCACGCATCCTAAAGATGCAATGTCATTTATGAATGCCGCCCTTGCCGAACCAGAAAAAATGAATGCGCGCTTTGATGCGGCCTTGGCCATTTTGCGTAAGCAGTCATCGGTGAATGGCGACAAATTATTTGCGATTGGCTACTGCTTTGGTGGCGCTGTGGTGCTGAATCAGGCGCGGCGCGGACTTGATCTTGCCGGTGTGGCTAGCTTCCACGGCTCCTTGGGTACTGAGATGAAGGTGGAGCCAGGCACGATTAAAGCCAAGGTTTTAGTTGCTACCGGCGGTGCAGATACGATGGTGCCAGCAAAACAAGTGGCGGGTTTTGTAGAGGAAATGACGGCGGCTGAAGTTGATTTTGAACTGCTGAGCTTTCCCGGCGTGATGCATAGTTTTACCAATCCTGGCTCTACCGCCGTTGGTAAAAAATATGACATGCCCCTCGCGTATGATGCCCACGCAGATCAAGTAAGTTGGGCAGCGCTGATGTCGATGTTGGCAAAGTAAGATTGGCGCAGTGATTGCTTCGCCCTGTTACTTGATGTGATGCGTAACAGGGCGGGAGCAATTGTCCCGCCTCCAGTTTGTTTTTTACGACAATGGCAGAGGCGGTGTATGGCAAAGTGTTATCGGGTAGAAAAAAGTGCAATTCACGGCAAGGGCTTGTTTGCACGCAGCAATATAGCAGAGGGCACCGTGTTGGGTTTTTGCGCAACCCGTCCCGCACGGGAGGCGGGCCTGCATACGCTGACGATGGCCGACGGGCGTTTGATCGACGTCACCTGTTCTCTCAAGTACATCAATCATCATAAATCTGCCAATGTCATTTATTACGATGACTTCAGCGTTGTTGCGTTGCGTGATATCGCAGCGGGAGACGAGCTCCTGCACGACTACGGCGACGAGTGGAGTTAGACATCAATTACGATAAAAAATATTGCCCGCCAATAAACGTAAATACCAAGAGTGCCAATACAATCGCCACATTGCTGAGTTTGCCGTAGCGCAAAGCTGGAATGATGATGCGGTTATTTAAGTAAAGTAGCGTGAGCGCTAAAAACGGCATAAATAAAGCGCCGGTGACGGAATATAAAATAATCAGCCAAACAGGTTTGCCCATATAGAGCAGGGCAATGGGTGGGATGGCGATATACAGTAGGGCCAGCCGATACGTGCTGTTACGTGTATCGACGGTCTCGACATTTTTGCGCCACTGGGCGCTTAGATCGGTGAAAATATACGGCACTCCCTGCCATACCCCAAGCATAGAGCTGAACACCGCAGCCCACACGCCAATTAAAAATAGCTCTTTGAAGATGGGGCTTAGCAGCACGCCGAGTTGGTCGGCCATTGCCAGTAGTATATGTGTGCCGGACTCTGACGCCGGTGCGGATTGCGCTGCGAGGATCATAATGCCCATACCGAATAGCGCTGTAATCGTATAAGCAATGGTGAGATCGACGCGGGCAAGACCAAGCGAGTCAGCATTGTGCCAGCCTTTTTCCCGCATCCAATAGCCGTAGCAAAGCAAGGTGACGCTGCCGCCGACCCCGCCAATCAGGGCCATGACTAAATTAAAATGCTGATTGATGTCGTTGAGTGTCGTGGATGAGCTGTCAGCAATGCTCGACCAATCGCTAGCCAGCAATGCCGCCATTACGGTGGCGAACATCAACAAAATGAGTATTTTCATTGCCTGTTCAAATAAGGAATAGCGCCCGAATAAAACTAATACGATGGCGAGTATAGAATGCAGCGACGCCCAGCTATTGATAGAGAGTTGTGGGAACAGTGCATTAGCCGCCAAGCCGCAGGCGGCCATTAGTGCGGCGCCGACGAGAAAGGCCCAAATACATAAATAGACTAGAAAATAGTAATTCATCCAGCGCGGCAAATACTGCAACCATCCGGCTAACAAGGTCGTGCCGCTGCCGAGCTGCCAGCGCGCGAGGCCTTCGTTGAGGGCGAGTTTAATCAGTGCGCCAAAAGCAATGGCCCACAGCAAAGAGGTGCCGAGGCTGGCGCCAGAGACGGCGGCGGCGACTAAATCCCCTGCACCTAATCCGGTCGCCGCCACAACAAAGCCGGGGCCAATCAGGGTGAGGGCGCGGAGCTGTTTCATAGTGCTTGTCCTGTTAGGATGCAGGTTGCTGCTGTTCGTAGCGGAATAGTAAGTGACTAAGGTCTCTTGCGGTAGTGATGGGCATTGTTGAAAAGGGCATAGATGATTTATGGGTGACAAGGAAAAATCTCTACACCGACTTAAAACCGGCGCGTTTTCCCGCCGTTTTGAGCTGTCTAAACTGGGGGTTCGCTACGGTGCGCGGGCGGTGCGGCAGAGTCTTTGGCAGCGCCTTGCCGGCGACGATGATGCGGCGCTGGCCAAACGAACAGAGAATATCGATTTTTTCGTTGAGGAGTTAGGCCGCTTAAAAGGCAGCGTGGTAAAAATCGGTCAGATGATGGCGACCTACGGCGATTATATGATGCCGCCTGAGGTTGCCGAGGCCTTACACAAATTAGAAGACAATACGCCGCCTATGTCGTGGCGGGCAATTCAAAAAGTATTGCTTAAAGAACTTGGTGAAGAGGCATTACTGGCATTAGAGATCGACGAACAGCCCTTGGCGGCGGCGTCATTGGGTCAGGTGCATCGTGCCGTGCTGCGTGAAACCGGTGAAAAACTGTGCATAAAGGTGCAGTATCCGGGGGTGGAAGACACCATCGACGCCGATTTTAGCGCAGTAATGCAGCTAATGAAGGTGTCGCGCTTAATGCCTAGCACCCGAAATTTAGATGAATGGTTTGGCGATATTCGTTTGCTGCTGCATAAGGAAGTGGATTACGAGCAGGAGCGCCGCGACCTCGATTTTGTAAGAAACGCGCTGAGCGATGATCCCCGCTTTGTGGTGCCCAAAAGCTACCCTGAGTTTTGTACGCGGCGGGTGCTTGCCATGAGTTATGAGCAGGCGGCTTCGGTCAATGCCCCTGAAGTTAGTGAGTTATCTCAGTCACGTCGCAATCGCTTGGGTAGCGCGGTGCTGGAATTATTTTTGAGTGAATTATTTGAATGGCGCCGCATGCAGACGGATCCGAATTTTGGCAATTTTCGGGTCCGCATCGATGAAAGCGGCGAAGACGATAAATTGCTGTTACTGGATTTTGGCGCCATGCGCTTACTGCCCGATGGCTTTGCCGGTGAGTTTTGCGATATGTTGCTGGCCGCCTGTCAGCGCAACAAGTCGCTGTTTTTAGAGCGGTCGATTAGCTTGGGTTTTATGAAAGCGCACTTTCCCCAGTCGGTGCTCGATAACTTTGTGGATATTGGTATTGATATCGCTGAGCCGCTGCGTCCCATCGATGAGACTGTACCGGCGCGGGCTATTAATGCAGAGGGGCAATATTGGTGGCGTAACAGTGGTTTGCCGCAGCGTATTGCCAAGCGCGCGGTGGGGGCATCTATCAGCAAATATTTTGCGCTGCCACCCAAGGATTTTTTATATGTGATGCGTAAGCTGATGGGGGTATATGCCTTAATCGCCTTGCTAGACGCGCAATTTAATGCGGATGGCGTGGTAGAAAAATACCTGCCCGGATCTGAGAAATAAAAAAGGCCGCAAAGCGGCCAAATATATTGAGACTGAATGAGGGTAATTCCTAAACTTCGAGTACTTCTACGCCAAATAAGTTCATTTGGTTTACATCATTGTTTGGGCAATACCTTCAATATCAAGAGTTAGCTCGACAATTTGTGAAGCAGGGCCAAGATCATAGTCGATACCAAAGTCTTTTAAGGCTATTTCGGTAGTGCCGTGGAAGCCCTGACGCACGCCGCCCCAAGGGTCTTTGCCGCCGCCAATTTCAGTTACCGCAATCGTTACTGGCTTGCTCACTCCGTGCAAAGTCAGGGTGCCAATCAGCTCAGCCTTACCGTCGCCAAGCGCTTTAAAGCTAGTGCTTTTAAAGGTGGCAGTGGGGTATTTGTCGACAGCCAAAAAGTCTTTGCCGCGCAAATGCTTGTCGCGCTCGGCGTGGTTGCTGTCGAGGCTGGCGGTTTTAATGGTGACGTTTACGGTCGAAGCCTCAGGTTTTGCGGGGTCGTAATTAAAGCGGCCTTCAAAGTCATTAAAGCGACCGTATAACCAGCTATAGCCAAGGTGCTTAATTTTAAACTGCACAAAGGCGTGGGCGCCGGCCGTGTCGATTTTATATTCGGCAGCGTGCAATGCGCCGCTGAATCCCAATAGTGCGGTGAAGCCTAATGCAATTAACTTTTTCATCGTTCACATTCCTTTTGTGGTGTTTGCGTGGTTGATTACGGTTTAGGGTTGTTTGCGTCTCGGCCCAGCATTTTGATCAGGGTCGAATCGCGGTTAATAAAATGATGTTTTAACGCGGCAAGTGCGTGAACACCAGCCAATAAAATAAGCACCCAAGCGAGAATTTCATGAATTTCGCCGGCGATGTCCTCTTGGTCAGGTAAGCCGTGTAATGTCGCCGGCACATTAAATAAGCCGAAAACGTCAATGGGACGACCGTCGGCGGTAGATATTAAATACCCTGCGACCATCAGCGCCAGCATCAGAGCATACAAGGCGTAATGGGTGAGGTGCGCGGTGATGCGCTCCCAGGCTTTTAGGGCGGGGTCGTCGCTGGGGCGAATATTCATGCTGCGCCAGCCAATACGGGCCACTAAAAGGATAAATAATAAAATACCAATGCCCTTGTGGATGCTTGGCCCGTCTCGATACCAAGGGTCGTAGTAAGACAGTTGGCGCATCCAAATACCTAGCGCGAACATGCCAATGACCGCCAAGGCCATAAGCCAGTGCAGACTAAGGCTTACCCAGCCGTAGCGGCTAGCGGTGTTCTTTGCTGGCATAAGGTGTGCTCCCCTTTGACCTGATGTTGCTGTTGCGAGCTTTGCACAATGGCTGTGGGCTATGTCACGCCGGTAATGCCGCTTAGTCAACAATCACTCGTTTTCACTACGATCTTGTTATGGTCTGAGTATATAAACAATAAATTAATAGAAAAGTGCAAAATTTAGGGTGAATTGATCAGTTTATTAGATTTAAACCTCTCGGCTAGATTTGAGATCTTGATTTTTACACAGTATGAAAATATGTCTTGAGCAAATTATTGCGAGCAAATATACTTGATAGATATTTTACTATTCAAGTATTAGGGTTGATTGTTATGGAATTGCCAGTCTCTCTGAGTTTGTTAACCGAACTCGCGTCTTTGAGCTCTGCGTTTATAAAGCAAGCGGATCGGAAGCTCAGCGCACACGGTATTAGCTTTGCGGAATTTATGGTCATGCATCATTTGAGCAAGGCCGCTGATCTCACCATGAGCCGCACTGAGCTTGCGGATGCGGTGAGCTTGTCGCCCTCGGGTATCACTAAAAAATTAAACCCCATGCAAAAGCTGCATTTGGTTGAAAAAGAAGTGAATCAGCGTGATGCGCGTTTTAGCTTGGTTAAGCTAACGGCGACGGGGGTGGAGATATACAACGACGCATTAGTTAGCTGTATTCACTGCGCCAATGACTTAACCGAGAATGTCACCGGCAAACAGCTGAATACCCTGCTCGAGATCTTCGCAAAATTAAAATAGTGGCCTTAGCGCCCTGCGAGCATATTTGCCAAGCGGTCGACCTCGGCAATTTCTGCGCTCGCGGGCACTAATTGAATTTCGTCACAGCCTAGGGCTTCTATCGCATCCAGTCCGTCTTTAATGGCAATTGGGTCGTGCATGGTCATAGTCTTGGCGATGTTGCGGGCATCCTCTTCGCCAAAGGTTTTTAGATAGTCGAATACATAATCGCTCAAGGCCGCTTCGGCATTGTTTGCTAGCGAATACCAAAACCCCGCCATGCGGTAGGGTTTGTCTTGCCGTCCAGATTCCTGCCACGCGGTATCGGCAGAGGTGAAAAAGTGATTGATTAAGTCGGCGTTGCCATCCATCGCAAAACCGTACAGGCCGTCGGCCCACTTCGACACTCTTTGGATGCTTTTGGGGCCCATCGCGCCAACCAATATTGGTGGGCCACCTGCTTGCACGGGGTTTGGGCCAATTTCCTCAAGGCCGTCGAGCAGCTCACCGCGCCATACCTTTTTCATGGTCGCAATTTGATCATCCATTGTTTGGAAGCGATTTTTAAAGCTGGCCTCCAGTGCTGCATAGTCCTTTTCACGCCCGCCAACGCCGACAGTTACCGTGACACGACCCTCTGACAAAATGTCGAGGGTGGCAATTTCTTTTGCTGCTTGCACTGCGCTGTGCATGGGCAGCACATATAAGGCGGGAATAATGCGCACGCGCTCAGTGGCCGCGGCAGCGAAGGCCAAGATATTACGCATCTCATAGCTGTAGCCGGTGACGCGCTCACCGCAGGACAGACTGTAAAACGGGCCTTGATCGATGATTCGGCACCAGTCTTTAAAATTTTGACGACTAATACCGCGCTGCATATAGGGAAGACAAACACCGATTTTCATACGTATTCCTGCGTTGTTTTTATTTTCTTATTCAAGGACTGGTGGGCCTTAACGTGCCCCGCCTTGTGAGTGCGTGGTTGTTTTGTGAAAGCTGTGAGATTATCAAATACATAAGCCAAGAAAGAGATAATCGGTATGGATGATTTTTTGATATTCGCCAAATTGCTCGATGGCAATGGTGGCGCTCGAGATGTTAGCGCCGAGGAGATAGCCCAGTGGCAGCCGGCACAAGGTTTGTTGTGGTTGCACTTTGACTACAGCAAGGCGGGCACATTGCAGTGGTTGCAGGAACGCAGCGGCCTAGACGATATTGCGATAGCTGCACTGGTCGCCGAAGACACGCGGCCCCGCGCAACCTCCCATGCCGGCGGCTTGCTCATGGCTTTACGGGGAGTGAATATGAATCCCGAGGCAGACCCAGAAGACATGGTGTCTATTCGGCTCTGTGTTGATCAACATCGAATAATTAGCTCTCGCAAGCGTCGATTGTTGTCGGTTGACGACATTGTTGAGAGTTTCGCTGACGGCGAAGGGCCACAGAACAGCGCTGATTTTGTCGCCATATTGTGTGACCGCTTAGTGCGTCGCATGGCGGGGCCAATCGATACCGCAGAAGACAAGGTAGATGAATTAGAAGAAATGCTGCTGGGAAGTGCCCGCGCAAAATTACGCAGCGAACTTGGTCAGGTGCGACGTCAATCCATTGCGCTGCGCCGCTATCTTGCCCCGCAGCGCGAAGCCCTAAGCTGGGTGCAGAGCGAACGCCTGCCGTGGTTTGGTGATGTTCAGCGTTTACAGGTTCGTGAAGTCAGTGATCGCCTCGCTCAATACATCGAAACCTTAGACAGTATCCGCGAGCGGGCAGCGGTGAGTCAGGAAGAATTAGTAAATCAAATATCAGAAGAATCCAATAGCCGCATGTATGTGCTCTCAATTGTCTCTGCAATATTTTTACCCTTGGGCTTTGCTACCGGCTTGCTCGGTATTAATGTGGGCGGAATCCCAGGCGCTGATAATAGCGATGCATTTGCAATATTTATTGGCATTTTAGTTGGCATATCAGCGGCGTTGCTGGTGTTTTTTCGGTATAAAAAATGGCTATAGATTTCATAGATGTGGCGGCACTTTCTATCGCGCCATTAAAGTGGGCGGGGGTGCTGAGTACTATTGCGGCCGGCGCGATCATTGGCTTAGAGCGGCAAATAAGAGGCAAGCCCATTGGCATTCGTACCGCCGCCCTTATCTGCTTGGGCACCTATGTATTCATGGCGATGGCGGCATCAGTCGAGAATGGCGTGACGGACCCCTCCAGGGTGATCGGTCAGATAATCACCGGTATTGGCTTTTTAGGTGCAGGGGTGATTTTGTCCCGCGACGGTATGGTCATGGGTGTTACGTCGGCGGCGGCAATATGGGTGTTGGCTGCAATCGGCGTCATGATTGGTTTAGATAAATACGGCCCCGCATTACTCATTGCCTTGATTGTGGTGGGCATCTTGGTTGGCGTCGATGTGCTGGAAAACAGTTTTCATTCCCTGCGCAAAGGTGTACATCAAAAAATTACGGGGCGACGCTATCAGAAAAAGCCGCCACCGGAAAAGTGAATGGTGTGTTGACTAAGCCGAATAGCATAAAGCGGACAGCTAACAATCTTAAAGCTCTCAAATCCCAAGGCTGTCGGCAGGGCTTAAAACTCCCTTTCCGCCGCGATTGACCACGTGTGTATAAATTTCCGTTGTTGAAATATCGGAATGCCCGAGAAGCTCCTGGATCGTCCGGAGGTCATACCCGATTCGAGCAAATGTGTGGCAAATGAATGCCTCAAACTGTG
Source organism: Zhongshania aliphaticivorans (assembly GCF_902705855.1). Classification (GTDB taxonomy): domain Bacteria; phylum Pseudomonadota; class Gammaproteobacteria; order Pseudomonadales; family Spongiibacteraceae; genus Spongiibacter; species Spongiibacter aliphaticivorans_B. The sequence goes on from NZ_CACSIJ010000014.1 coordinate 209,095, forward strand.
TGACTTCGCGGGTTTATTGATACCAGCAGCTTGCACGGCTTTCCGAATTTGTTTGGACAAAGCTGAGGGGTGTAAGTGATGGCGACGCAGAGTACCCGACCTTGGGTCTTTGCCGATTGTTGTTGACGGGAACAAAAACTGCCAAGCGATATCCGTGGCTGCACTCGGGTATTTTTTGCTCAAAGCGTTCGGTAGATATACCTCGCCATAACCGTCAAGAAGATCCTGAGTATGTAGTCGTTTTACATGGTCTATTTGCTGTATCAACCGCGACTTGAGTCGTTGAGGTAGCATTGTGGTGCGATCTTTATCGCCCTTGCCGCCACGGACAAAAATATTATTGCTGCCAAAGTCGATAGTTAAAGAGAGATTTGGCAGATATTTTTAGTGATGAAACATTACCGCCTTTGTTATATGAAATGCTACATGACTTGCTTACTGCATTACTTCGTGAAGAAGAACGGGTAGACAGCTTGGATAAGCGTATAAGCAGTTGGGTGAATAGTAATGAAATGGCTTCACGGCTGACACGGATAGATGGCATTGGCCCGATAACCGCATCGGCAGTGGTTGCAACTGCAGGTAATGCGTCCGTGTTTAAAAATGGTCGCCAGTTCGCCGCATGGTTAGGGCTTGTTCCTCGGCAGTATTCTTCTGGGGGGAAGAACAAGCTAGGGCGAATTACAAAGCAAGGTGATCGATATCTGAGGATGTTATTAATCCACGGCGCTAGAACGGTGTTGCTCATGTCGAGTCGAGGTCGTGGGCAACATAGTGACTGGATCGAATCACTCAGGTCAAGAAAACCGGATAATGTTGTTGCCGTAGCGTATGCGGCAAAGCAAGCAAGAATGTTATGGGCAATAATGGCAGGAAAGCCAGAACCGGTAGTAGCATAAAGAAGCGACTCATCAACGATTGCATGATAAGTTGGATGGAAAGCGGCAAAGACCGTACGTAAGCGGAGCCTGATAACAGTTTTGGTTCTACAGAAACCGATTGAATAATGAGGTTCTTACGTGCAGATGTCATCCTGGTCAATGAGCGTGCTCATAGAGACCGAATAGATAAATGCAGTCTAATGCTTGCTAGAAAGCCAGATTATCGTTGCAAAACGGAGAGAGTCCATAGATAAAACTGTTAGGCAGAAACAAGGCTAAAGTATGAGCGAAAAATTAAATCCAGACGAATTATGCCCGTGCGGCACAGATTTAATCTACCAGGACTGTTGTTGGGACAAAGATTTCGACTGGGTAATAAATGATGAAGGTGAATGCGCAAGAGTAATACCTGTAAACGCTGATGTCGAAGAAGCTCTGGATAATGCTCGCAAAGTGTTTATTGATATATTTGGTCGCGAGCCATACAAAACTGATCCAATGTTTCCACTCAAATACTTTCATAATGAAGATGACTTAGAGCGCGAAACGATCAAAATTATGCGTGAATCTGGTATGCGGCCAGAAATAGTGTATGCATATGAAAAGACTGGCGGCTTACTGGTCACTGAAGAAAACTGGAATATGTTGCCCACAAAGGATCAGGAGCTTTGGGATGAGGCTATAGATGAGTATTTTTATCTACAGGACAACCCTCCCGAAGAGGATCAATTCGAAGCAGCTGGTGCAGCAATAATTGAAGACTTAAGAAGAATGATAATTGTCTTCGGCTATATTTTAGAATACGGACAGAGCGAGAGCTATAAAGGTGATTACTCTCACTCCAAATATATATCAATTGATGAATATGCTCTAACGTGTGCTGCTCGAAGCTTCAAAACGTTGAGAGCTATTAAATTCCTGCTTGATAACAGTATAGGGGCAGATTCTCTTGCATTAGCAAGAAGCATCTATGAAAGTTACCTCCACATTGTCTTTATAAAGGCCCACTCGGAAAAAATTGAGTCATTTTTTGCACTACAGCTTGGCATCAAAGCAGGAACACATGTATATGCCAAAAACAAGAAAGGGAATGTCGATAGGCGTACAGTCATACGGATAGAAGATGGCGCATGCATGGACGGCCATATATCTATGTACAAGATGGCGTCTTCAAGTAAAGAGCCACTTGATACTGAGATTTTTGATAGCTTATATGAATTTCTGTCAGAGTTCTCTCATGCAGGACTTTCGTATCTAACAAAAACAGATTCTGTGGATATTACGAGAACGGAGCTTCAATTCGAGGCAGTATTTTACACTTCAACATTTTCGATCTTCATACTTGAGCAGTTGGTAGACCTTTCTATATTGACTGAAGAGGCCAAGAAAGATATTGAAGTAATCACAAAGAGCGTAAGTAATAACTTATTAACGTTCTTACGCGAAGCTCACGAAGAAAATAACGATAATCCAGCAATAAAGTTAATTAAATCGAGAATACAGAAAATACATGAACGAGAGTGTAATGCCTAACAAGGCCATCAAGATTGACGTCTTTTCCGTTGTTTGTTTTGTGGCTTAACGCTACGCTACCACAAATCAAGCAACTCCAAAGCCGCAGCTTATGGCGGCGTTGAGGCTGTAGATTTTCTCTTAAAAACCAGTGTTTTTTGCTAAAATCAGGCATCTGATCAGGGAGTGATGACATGCCCAAGTTCAAGCCTTACGACTACAACCAAGATGCGATGGTTGTTTAATTTTGCCGAGCAAATCCAGCCTGGTACCTTCGAGTTTACGCTGCACCATCTCATAGAAAATCATATTGATCTGTCAGCGTTCTACGACAAGTACAACAACGACGAAGGCGGTCGCAAAGCATACGACCCAGCGGTGCTGCTGAAGATTATCCTCTTTGCTTATTCCAAGGGGATCACTTCCAGTCGGGAAATCCAGTGGCAGTGCGAGCACAATATTATCTTTAAGGCGCTGTCCTGCGATTCGGTACCCCACTTCACGCTTATTGCCAGTTTTGTTAGCAACTACCCCGATGCCATTGAAGCGGTGTTTGAGGAAGTTCTGCTGGTCTGTGACCAGCAAGGCTTGCTGGGTTTGGAGTTGCTTGCCATCGACGGGTGCAAAATGTCGTCCAATGCGGCGAAAGAGCACTCAGGTACTTTTGACGAACTCGCACAGAAATCCGCCAAACTCCGCAAACAGATTCAGCACCACATCAAAGAGCATCAGCGCCTGGATGCACGTAAACCCAACGAGAAGGCGCGCCAGCAACGGGCCGAGCAGGCCGCCAATACCCTGTTCAAGCAGTATAAGAAAATCAACGATTTCCTAAAGACAGCAGCCCCAAGGATGGGGCAGGGACAACGGCCAAAGGAAGTAAAAAGTAATATCACCGACAACGAATCCGCCAAAATGCTGACCAGCAAAGGCACGATCCAAGGCTATAACGGGGTAGCCACCGTGGATAAAAAGCACCAGATCATTGTGGATGCCCAAGCCTTTGGCGAAGGTCAGGAGCACCATACACTCAAGCCTGTTCTAGGCAGAGTCGAGAACCGCTTCGAGCGCTTAAACATCAATGCCTCCATCTATGGAAAAGGCTTGATTATCACCGCTGACACTGGCTTTGCGAATGAAGCCAATAACGAATTCCTGAAGAAGAACCGGATTAACGCCTACATCCCCGACAATCAATTCCGTCAGCGTGATCCAAAATTCAAAGATCAGAAAGCCAAGTACGGGAAGCGCCATCGGGACACAGTGAAAGGCCAGAAGTCAGTCATTCCGGCCAGCGAGTTTACTCTCAATATTACAAAGAAAACCTGCCATTGCCCGACAGGAAAAGAGATGTGGCTGCACAGCGAAGGCACTACCACCGGCGGCAAACTCAAGCTCAGCTTCGAGGGCAGGCTCACCGACTGTCGCCACTGCCCAATTAAGACTGACTGCATGCGCAACCCAGCATCAGCCGATACACGGCATGGCCACGGTCGCCAAGTGGCCTTCACTATTGATAGTGGCAAGACGGCGACAGAGTGGATGAAAAAGCGGGTCGACAGTGCCAAGGGCAAACTGATCTACAGTCACCGGATGTCTGTAGTGGAGTCAGTATTTGGTAACATCGGTACCAACAAAGGCTTGAACCGCTTCTCGCTGAGGGGCAAAGACAAGGTTCAAGGACAGTGGCAGTTGTATTGCTTAGTCCACAATATTGAGAAGCTCTCCCGCTATGGTCGAATCGGGTTATATTAGGCGGAACAAGGGCCATTTACAGCTCAAAGTGGTGCCTCAGAACAAAACGAAGCGGCTGATAGAAATCCAAAGGAGCAGGAAGCGTTGTGAAGAAATCCGAAAATAAGCAAGATTTTGAGGCGCGAGGAATCATGCGTTCTGCTAAATCAGAAAATCTACAGCCTCGTTAAGGCCCTTGACACCACCATCCGCCTTTTACAAGCATCGGCCCTCATGTGAAATCTACTTTGCCAAAATGTGGTCAGCGCCAATGTTTACTATAGATTGCCTAAAGCAGACGGCGTTTGTATTAAACGCCGTTTGGGTGGGGAAGCTTACGGATGTGACTGCATTACAGCTTCAGCGATACTCTTAATTGGTTCTACCTGGTTCATGCTGTAAAAATGAATACCCGGTGCGCCGCCTTCCATCAAAATATGGCAAAGCTCGGTCACAAATTCTGTACCGAAATCAATAATACTTTGTTGGTCGTCGCCGTAACCTTCTAACTTTTTCGACAGCCAGCGAGGAATTTCCGCGCCGCAGTTGCGGGAGAAGCGCGCCAGATTGTTGTAGTTAGTGATTGGCATAATGCCGGGGTATATAGGCTTGTCGATACCGGCTTTGTCGCAGGCTTCTAAAAAGTAGAAGTAGGAGTCTGCGCTGAAGAAGTATTGGGTGATGGCACTATTTGCGCCGGCGTCCAGTTTATCTTTTAAGAATCTAATATCCGCGTCGTAACTTTTTGCGTCGGGATGAATTTCTGGATAGGCCGCGACTTCTAATTGGAAGTGGTCGCCGGTGTGCTTGCGGATAAACTCAACAAGTTCACGAGCGTAAACCAAACGGGNTGCGCCCATGCCAGAGGGAATGTCGCCGCGCAGTGCAACAATGCGATCTATGCCCGCATCTTTGTAGCTATTTAATAATTCTAAAATATCAGACTCGTCATCGCCGCCAAAAGACAAATGTGGCGCGACGGATAAGCCAGCCTTTTTAGTTTCTAATACAATGCCGCGGGTATTGTCGCGGGTTGAGCCGCCTGCACCATAGGTGACAGAAAAAAACTCAGGATTAAGCGCCGCTAATTGGCTGCGGGTGTCTTTTAACTTCTCGCGACCGGCCTCGGTTTTGGGCGGGAAGAATTCAAAGCTGTAGCGATTGGACATATTCAATTCCAGTGCTATTCGCAGCTAGCTGCGAATTAAATAATTGATTGAGAGGGACTGAAGTCAGAGGTCGGATGTCTGACGCAAAACAGAGCAGGGTCTGCGCGTCTGACATCCGACGTCAGTCTTCCGACTATCTAGTATTTATAGCTCTCTGGCTTAAACGGCCCTTCAACGCTAACGCCGATGTAGTCAGCTTGAGTTTTGCTGAGTTTGGTTACTACTCCACCGAAACCAGCTACCATGTCGGCCGCTACTTCTTCGTCTAGCTTTTTAGGCAATACTTTTACGGTGATGGCATCGGTTTTTAGGCTGGCGTCGATGTCAGCAAAACGGCGCTCGTAGAGGTACATTTGTGCAAGTACTTGGTTGGCGAATGAGCCATCCATGATGCGGCTTGGGTGGCCTGTTGCGTTGCCTAGGTTTACCAAGCGACCTTCCGAAAGCAGGATTAGGTGGTCGTTGTTTGCCTTATTGCGGTGAACGAGGTGAACCTGTGGTTTTACTTCTTCCCACTCCCAATTTTTGCGCATAAAGGCCGTGTCAATTTCGTTGTCGAAGTGACCGATATTACATACTACACAGCCGCTCTTTAGGCTTTTAAGCATGTTGGAATCGCAGACATTGACGTTGCCGGTGGTGGTTACCAGCAGGTCGGTGTTGCCCAAAACCAAACTGTTGATGCAGGCTTCGCTGCCATCGTTAACGCCGTCGATATAGGGTGATACGACTTCGTAGCCGTCCATGCAGGCTTGCATTGCACAGATTGGATCGACTTCAGTAATTTTAACAATCATGCCTTCTTGGCGAAGTGATTGTGCAGAGCCCTTGCCCACGTCACCGTAGCCAATAACCAACGCCTTCTTGCCAGATAACAGGTGATCTGTGCCGCGCTTGATGGCATCGTTCAAGCTGTGGCGGCAGCCGTATTTATTGTCGTTTTTCGACTTGGTCACCGAGTCATTTACGTTGATGGCAGGTACTTTTAGCTCGCCCTTCTTCAACATTTCTTGTAGGCGGTGAACACCTGTTGTGGTTTCTTCGGTAATACCGTGAATGCGATCCATCATTTGTGGGTATTTCTGGTGAAGCAGGCCGGTTAAGTCGCCGCCGTCGTCCAGCACCATATTGGCATCCCAAGGCTGGCCATCTTTAAGGATGGTTTGCTCTAAGCACCACTCGTATTCTTCTTCGGTTTCGCCTTTCCATGCGAAAACTGGAATGCCTGCAGCGGCGATAGCAGCAGCTGCGTGGTCTTGGGTAGAGAAAATATTACAAGATGACCAGCGCACTTCTGCACCCAGCTCGATCAAGGTTTCGATCAACACGCCGGTTTGAATCGTCATGTGAATACAGCCTAAAATTTTAGCGCCAGCCAACGGCTTGTCCGCACCGTATTTATTGCGCAGCGCCATCAGCGCAGGCATTTCACCCTCGGCAATGCTGAGTTCTTTGCGGCCCCAAGCGGCTAGGCTGATATCTGCTACTTTGTAATCGGTGAATGTAGTCATGTTGTATTCCTCATTTTAAAATCGTGGTCGGACGTCTGGTGTCGGATGTCTGACGAAAAAGACGCTAGTCCTCAGTTTTTAATTTTCGTTTTAAGCTACTTAGCATCGCAAAAATTTTGTCGATGCTATTTTGTAACTCACTAATTTCTTCTAAATACTGTAATTTCAGTGCAATGAGCAGCTGCGTTTCTACTTCCAACAAAGAGCCATTCGCGATATTTAAAAAGCGTATAAAATCTTTGTCGCTTTGGCGGCCAGAGCCTTCCGCAATATTCGACGGAATGCTTATCGCTGCTCTTCGTAACTGTTGGCAAAGCCCAAACCGCTCAGTTGTTGGTAATCGCTCTGTGGCGCGATATACCCCGACAACTAAATTCATAGCCTCTTGCCAAACCAATAATTTTTGATACTTCCGCCGATCCATGGCAGTACTCCATGTTTTACGTCAGACATCCGACCTCAGACACCCGACTTAGCTTCAAAGCGCTGCTTTCAAAGCTTCAGCCCGATCCGTCTTCTCCCAGCTAAACGCAGTGGCGGTTTCTGATTTGTCTTCGCCATTTTCCTTAAAGTTATAGGTCAACTCGTAAGGGTCGCGACCGAAGTGGCCGTAGGCCGCCGTCGGTTGGTACATGGGGTGAGCCAGGTCGAGCATTTTGGTGATGCCGTAGGGGCGCAGGTCGAAGACTTCGCGTACCGCAGCAACTAATTTCGCGTCGCTAACTTTGCCAGTGCCGAAGGTGTTGATTGAAATTGAAGTGGGTTCCGCAACACCAATTGCGTAAGACACTTGAATTTCGCAGCGATCAGCTAATCCCGCAGCCACTATATTTTTGGCAACATAACGACCCGCATACGCCGCGCTGCGGTCTACCTTCGATGGGTCTTTGCCGGAGAATGCACCGCCGCCGTGACGGGCCATGCCGCCGTAGGTGTCGACGATAATTTTACGGCCAGTTAAACCGCAGTCGCCAACTGGGCCGCCGATTACAAATTTTCCGGTGGGGTTGATGTGAAATTTGGTGTCTGCGTGGAGCAGTTCAGCCGGCAATACGTTTTTAATAATTTCTTCACGCACGGCTTCTTGTAAATCAGTCTGCGAAATTTCTGGGTTGTGTTGGGTAGATAGTACGACGGCGTCTACAGCAACAGGTACGCCATTTTCGTAGCGCAGGGTAACTTGGCTTTTTGCGTCTGGACGCAACCATGGCAGCACGCCATTTTTGCGCAGGTAGGCTTGGCGCTCAACAAGGCGGTGAGAATAAAACAGCGGTGCTGGCATTAACGATGGGGTTTCGTTGGTGGCGTAACCAAACATTAAACCTTGGTCGCCGGCGCCTTGGTCTTCTGGTCTGGTGCGGTCGACACCTTGGTTGATGTCGACAGATTGCTTGCCGATAGCGTTAAGCACCGCGCAACTTGCACCGTCAAAGCCGACGTCTGAGCTGTTGTAGCCAATGCCGGTGATAACGTCGCGAATAATATCTTCTAAGTCTACATAGCAAGAGGTGGTCACTTCGCCAGCTACGATGGCCATACCGGTTTTAACCAGCGTTTCTACCGCTACACGGGCGTGTTTGTCGCGGGCGATAATCGCGTCGAGCACGGCGTCAGAAATCTGATCGGCCATTTTGTCTGGATGTCCTTCCGACACCGACTCTGATGTAAATATGCTGTAGTCAGACATGTTGCGAGGTCCTCTGTTTTAGTTGCCGGCGTTGTCTTAAACGCTGCGGTTTTTGGTGTGTGCTTGAATGTGATCCGGTTTTACAAATTGCCGAACCTGTACGCGAAATCCATTTAGTTGGGCTAAATACGCAGCGGGGCCGTCCTGCAGGCCGCTTGCCTGTGCCCACTCCGTTAAGTCGTCGGGCTCAAAGCCCAGCCACAAATCGCCGCAGGCATCCCGCGCCCAGCTTTGGTCGTGACGACATAAATCAGTGACGCAAAATATGCCGCCAGGTTTTAACAAGCGGGCCGCGTCTTTAAATATTTCTGCTGGCGATGGCACATGGTGCAGCACCATATTGCAAACGACGCAGTCTGCCGCGTTTTCTTGCAGGCCGGTGTCGCGGCTGTCACCAAGAATGAACGATACGTTGTTCAGTGCTTGTTGGTTTATAAATTCATTGGCGCGCTTAAGCATGGCGTCGGCGTTATCCACGCCAATAACGTTCTCATAGTGTGGCGACAATTCTGCTAAAAAGGCGCCTTCACCGGGGCCGATTTCAATGGCCAGCTTGCCGCCAAGTGCTTGGCTGCTACGCAATAGTTCCAAGCAGCTTTGCCCGTAAACACCGTAGGCGACCATTTGTTCTTGCTGTTCACCGAACTCACCGGCGTGCTCGGCAAAAAATGCCCGCGAGCGTTCAGCGCGTTCTATGTATACCTGCTCTAGCCGCTCTTGCTGGTCTATCGCCAAGCTAATTAAGTCGGCACTGGCAAGCATGGCGTCGTGAAGCGTGCTCAGTTCGGGATGGCTCGGCGTATAAGTCCGGCGGTAAAACAGGCTGTTGCCTTCGCGGCGCTTGGTAATAAGCCCTGCGACGGTCAGTGTTTTTAAATGGTGGCTCATGCCTGATTGGCGGCAGTCCAAAATATGACACAGCTCCTGAACCGAGTAGGCGTCGCGGCTTAGCACCCGCAAAACCTGTAAACGCAAGCTATCCCCGCCCGCTTTGCAGAGTTGCAGAAGCTCGGTATCTAGCGCAGTGCTTTTGGTTTCGGTCTGGGCGGCAGCTTTCATGCTGCGCAGTGTAGCAGGGCTTTTTATCTATATCAAAATATATTGATATAGATTTCTTTGGCGTCAGTCGTCTGACATTCGACGTCTGACGTTTTTATAAATACTTTAGCCAGTCATTGGTGAATTGATCTATCTGGCCGTAAACATGCTCAAAGGCCTCCATGCTTTTGCGGTAAGGATCGGGAACAGGCTGATTTTGTGACCATTTTCCCAGTAAAAAAGTTTTGCCGCTGACCTGTTGGGCAAGGTCGGTGACGCCTTTAATGTGACGCTGCTCCATTACCAAAATTAAATCTGCTTTGAGTAGCATCTCGGTGGTGAGTTGGCGGGCGCGGTGAGCGCTGGCGTCAACACCTTTGGCGGTAAGTAATTGCCCTGCGCTGGGATCTATTGGTTTGTCGACTAATGCGCCGAGGCCAGCAGAGTGAATGATGATATTGGGTTTGTGAGCGAGCTTGTGTTTAAGCAGGTATTCGGCCGACGGGCTGCGGCAAATATTGCCGATGCATACCATCAAAATATTGTTGAACATGGGGTTTTGAGCCTGATTTGTTCTTTGAGTGGGTAATTTTCGCCCTAGCCGCTTAGCTGCGCAAGTAAATTGGCCATTTTTACGGTTCTGCTATTTGCTGTCTTGCCGCCGGTAGGGGAAAATAGCGCCTCTTTGCAGCCCGCTAAAATTTCAGGAGCCACCAATGCCCTCTCGCAGTGATCTAGCTAACGCCATTCGCGCCCTCAGTATGGATGCCGTTCAGAAAGCCAATTCTGGTCACCCCGGTGCTCCAATGGGGATGGCGGATATCGCCGAAGTATTATGGCGCGATTATTTACAGCACAACCCAAACAACCCGTCTTGGGTTAACCGCGACCGCTTTGTATTGTCGAACGGCCATGGTTCTATGCTCATTTACTCTTTGTTGCACCTCACAGGCTACGATTTAGCCATTGAAGATTTGCAGCAATTCCGCCAGTTACATAGCCGCACGCCGGGTCACCCTGAATACGGTTACACACCTGGCGTAGAAACCACCACAGGCCCGTTGGGCCAAGGTGTTGCCAATGCGGTAGGTATGGCGGTGGCAGAAAAAGTATTGGCCGCGCAATTTAACCGTGATGGTTTTGATATTGTTGACCATTACACCTACACCTTCCTCGGCGATGGCTGCATGATGGAAGGGATTTCCCACGAAGTGTGTTCACTTGCTGGGACTTTAGGCTTGGGCAAGCTGGTTGCGTTCTACGACGACAACGGTATTTCAATTGACGGTGAAGTAGAAGGTTGGTTCACCGACGATACTCCAGCGCGTTTTGAAGCTTACGGCTGGCATGTTATTCCCGCCGTTGATGGCCACAATAGTGCCGAGATCGCTCGCGCCATCGAAGCCGCACGCGCAGAAACAGACAAGCCAACGCTCATTTGCTGCAAAACCATCATCGGTAAAGGCTCACCAAATAAGCAGGGCAAAGAAGAAAGTCACGGCGCGGCACTGGGCGATGCAGAAATTGCATTGACTCGCGAAGCCTTGGGCTGGCCGCATGCGCCGTTTGAAATCCCTGAAGAAATTTACGACGACTGGAATGCGCAGGACAAAGGTGCCGCCCTAGAAGCGGCATGGGATGAAACCTTTGAAGCCTACGCGACTAAATACCCAGAGTTGGCGGCAGAGTTTGGTCGCCGCGCAGCAGGTGATTTACCCGCCGACTTCGCTGCTAAGGCCAATGCCTATATTGCACAGTGCCAAGTAGAATCTAAAGACGTTGCTACCCGTAAAGCTTCACAACTTTGCTTAGATGCCTATGGCGCCATGCTGCCAGAGCTATTAGGTGGTTCTGCCGATTTGGCGGGTTCAAACTTAACTATTTGGAAGGGCGCTAAAGCGATCAACGCCGATGACGCCAGCGGTAATTACCTGCACTACGGTGTTCGTGAATTCGGCATGTCGGCAATGATGAACGGCATTGCGCTTCACGGCGGCTTCATAAACTACGGTTCAACCTTTCTCGTATTTATGGAATACGCCCGTAATGCGGTGCGTATGGCGGCGATCATGGGGCAGCGGGTGATTCATATTTATACCCATGACTCCATCGGTCTGGGCGAAGACGGCCCAACCCACCAGCCAATTGAGCAAATTGCCAGCTTACGCGGCACCCCAAATATGTCCTTGTGGCGCCCCTGCGACATGACTGAATCTGCGGTAGCGTGGAAAGCGGCTCTTGAGCGCACAGATGGCCCAAGTGCATTAATCTTTACTCGCCAAGCCTTGCCGCACCAGCAGCGCGATGCTGAGCAATTGGCTAATGTTGCTCGTGGTGCTTATGTGTTGAGCGATTGCGACGGCGAGCCAGAGGCCATCATTATTGCTACAGGTTCAGAAGTGAAGCTGGCGATGGCAGCTCAAGAAATTTTAAGCGGCAAAGGCAAAAAAGTGCGTGTTGTATCCATGCCAAGCAGCGATGTGTTCGACAGCCAAGATGGCGATTACCGCGAGTCAGTATTGCCTAGCAATGTACCTGCCCGCGTTGCCGTTGAAGCGGCTCACCGCGATTACTGGTACAAGTATGTTGGTTTGGATGGTCGCATTATCGGTATGGACAGCTTTGGCGAGTCTGCACCTGCCGATGCGCTGTTTGAATATTTTGGTATCACCACTAACGCGGTTGTTGAAGCCGTTGAGGATTGCCTAGACTGATGTTGCGACTGGCCATAAACGGATACGGCCGCATAGGGCGCTGTGTATTGCGCGCCCTTTACGAATCGCCTTTGCGGGCAAAAATGCAAATTGTCGCTATTAATGAACCAGCAGACTTGGCGACCATTGCGCACCTGACAAGATACGACAGTACTCATGGCCGCTTCCCCGGCTCGGTGGAGCATCGTCACGGTAGCTTAGTCATTAATGACGACGTTATCGCGGTAAGTCATCACGACGATATGGCGAATGTAGATTGGACTCGTCACAACGTCGATGTGGTATTGGAATGTTCTGGTGTGATCAGCCGCTATGCGGATTTAGAGGCACATATTGAACGTGGCGCTCGCCATGTCTTGTTGTCTCAGCCGGGTGAGCCGGGTATTCCGACGATTGTTTACGGCCTAAATCATCAGGAGCTTGATCCTGAGCAGCGCATTGCGTCCAACGCGTCTTGCACGACAAACGGCATAGTGCCGGTTATCGATGTATTGAATAAGGCTTTTGGGGTGCGCTCTGGTTGTATTACCACTATCCATTCGGCAATGAACGATCAGCCGGTATTGGATGCTTATCATCACACTGATTTGCGAAAGACCCGTGCGGCAGGTCAATCGATGATTCCGGTCGATACCGGTTTAGCGGCGGGTATTGGGCGTATTATCCCTGAGCTCGATGGTCGTTTTGCCGCACGTGCGGTCCGCATTCCCACTCACAATGTGTCGGCGATGGAATTAACGGTCAGCTTAAACGCAGATGTGAGTGCCGAAGATGTCAATGCGGCGTTAAAGATGGCGGCCAATGGTCGATTGTCTGGCATTTTAGGTTATAGCGACGAACCGCTGGCATCATGTGATTTTAACCACGACCCACGCTCGGCGATTGTTGATGCGGGGCAGACCCGTGTGGCCGGCGAACTGGTGAGTTTATTTACCTGGTTCGACAATGAATGGGGCTATGCAAACCGCATGTTGGATGTGACCGCGTACTGGCTGTCCTAAGCTATTTTATTTGTGATCTGCGCGGCTTATGCGTGACGTGTCAGTTAATTCTTGTGCGCAGTTTAATTTTAAATTTTATAAGCCTAGCTGGCTTATCTGAACGTGACTCTCGGAAAAGTAGGGAATAAACATGGCAGTAATTAAAATGCAGGATTTGGATTTAGCCGGCAAGCGCGTGCTAATTCGAGAAGATCTGAATGTCCCCATTGCAGATGGTAAAGTCAGTTCAGATGCTCGCCTGCGTGCGGCCTTGCCGACGTTAAAGCTGGCTATAGAAGCGGGCGCGAAAGTGATTGTCATGTCTCATCTTGGTCGTCCGACTGAAGGCGAGTTTGATGCGCAATACTCGCTCAAGCCCGTTGCCGATTATTTAAGTGAGGCACTGGGTGCACCGGTCGCGCTATTAGATGACTGGCAGAATGGCGTATCGCTAGAGAATGGCCAGCTCGCGCTGCTTGAAAACGTGCGCTTTAATACTGGCGAGAAGAAAGACGATGAGGCTTTATCTAAAGCCTACGCCGCACTTTGCGATGTATTCGTGATGGACGCCTTTGGCACCGCGCACCGTGCGCAGGCTTCTACCCATGGCGTGGCCAAATACGCGCCGATTGCCTGTGCTGGCCCTTTGCTTGCCAGTGAATTAGATAACCTAGAGCGCGCATTGGCGAATCCAGCGCGTCCCTTTGTCGCCATCGTGGGCGGTTCAAAGGTATCGACTAAATTAGAAGTGCTCGAAACCCTATCTGACAAAGTAGATCAACTAGTCGTGGGCGGTGGAATTGCTAATACCTTCCTGGCGGCGGCGGGCTACAACGTGGGTAAGTCTTTGTATGAAGAAGACTTGATCCCTAAAGCAAAAGCGCTGATGGAGAAGTGTCATATTCCGATTCCGACGGATGTGATTACCGGTAAAAAATTCGATCCTAATGAACCAGCAACTTTGCGTCCGGTTGAGAATGTCGGCGACGACGATATGATTTTTGATATTGGCCCCGTGTCATCAGCTTGTCTTGCCGAAATTTTGAAACAAGCGGGCACTATTATATGGAATGGCCCAGTTGGCGTATTTGAGTTCGATCAATTTGCTGATGGCACCGAAGATATTGCCCGCGCGATTGCCGAATCCAGCGCATTTTCCATTGCCGGCGGTGGTGATACCCTAGCCGCTGTTGATAAGTTTGGTATTGCCGATCAGGTGTCGTATATCTCGACCGGCGGTGGTGCGTTTTTAGAATATGTAGAAGGCAAAGTATTGCCAGCGGTAGCGATCTTAGAAGAGCGGGCTGGTGGGGCTGTCTGACGTCTGGCGTCGGACGCGAACTGTTCGCCGGACTTCAGACTTCTGACCTCCGACCATACGAATTATTAATGAGTTTAAAAGGAAATCACTAATGGCACTTATCAGTTTACGTCAAATGTTGGATCACGCCGCCGAATACGGTTATGGCGTTCCTGCATTTAACGTTAATAACCTAGAGCAAACCCGCGCCATTATGGAGGCGGCACGCGAGACCAACAGCCCCGTTATCATGCAAGCATCTGCTGGCGCTCGTAAATACGCCGGCGCGCCTTTTCTGCGTCATATGATTTTAGCGGCAATTGAAGAATTCCCTGAAATTCCAGTGGTTATGCATCAGGATCATGGCACCAGCCCAGCTATTTGCCAGCGCTCTATGCAGCTGGGTTTTAGCTCGGTCATGATGGACGGCTCTTTATTAGAAGACGGCAAAACACCGGCTGATTACGATTACAATGTTGATGTAAGCCGTAAAGTGGTTGATATGGCGCACGCCTGTGGCGTATCGGTCGAAGGCGAGTTGGGTTGCCTGGGTTCGCTCGAAACCGGTCAAGCCGGCGAAGAAGACGGTGTTGGCGCAGAGGGCATATTGTCCCACGATCAAATGCTGACTGACCCAGAAGAAGCTGCGGATTTTGTTGCCAAAACCGGCGTTGATGCCTTGGCAATTGCCTGTGGTACTAGCCACGGCGCTTATAAATTTACCCGTCCGCCTACAGGAGATATTCTGGCGATTGATCGTATCAAAGCGATCCATGCACGCATTCCCGATACGCATTTGGTAATGCATGGTAGCTCTAGCGTGCCACAGGATTGGTTGGCGATTATTAATAAATACGGCGGCGAAATTCCAGAAACTTACGGCGTACCGGTTGAACAAATTGCTGAAGGTATTAAATACGGCGTGCGTAAAGTGAATATCGATACCGATCTGCGTTTGGCATCAACTGGCGCAATTCGTCGCTTTTTGGCCGAAAATCCAAGCGAGTTTGATCCGCGTAAATATTTGCAAGAAACGATCAAAGAAATGAAGGCAATTTGTATCGCGCGTTACGAAGCCTTTGGTACGGCTNGTAATGCCTCTAAAATTAAACCGATGAGTTTAGAAGCTATGTATATGGAGTATGACTCTGGCCGTTTAAATCCTAAAGTTAAGTAAATCTCTTTTATGACTGCCGGATATTTATCTGGCAGTCATATCTAGTAAGCTGGCGCTGCTGTATATTTCTTCGCATTATCCCCGCTAATAAATTCTTATTTACCAATTTTTGTAATGAAATTTTTCCTCTCCGTGTTGTCATAAAATATGTGCTAGAATCGCCGCCGCATGCATGTCCGGAATGATAGTTAGCGTAGATGCGTTTCCCAAGAAAATATTTTTCTTATGTTTAGAGTTGGCGCGTCGTGGCTTTTATTACTTTTATAGTGCCCTGTAATCAAAGCCGATAAATGGAATTTTGCTAAATGAGTTGTTGTTATCATAACGGCTCATAGCTTGTGTTATTTTATTTTTAATTATTATTACTTTAAAAGGTTGTTTATGGATATTTCAATGCTGCAGAAGCAATTGCAGGAAGAGCATAAAGCGCTGGATCAAAAATTCAAATTCATATCAGATCTGCAAGCGCTGATGACCAAACATGGTCAAAGCACAGAGGATTTATTAGCAATTCTTACATCTGTACCTTCGGCACCCGTTGCGCCTGCTAAAAAGCGCGGTAGAAAGCCGGGTACAAAAAATGTAGTTGCTAAAGCGAGTGTTACTCCGGTAGCTAAGAAAGCCCGAAAAAAAGCTGCGCCACGGCCACTGCGTACCTTTAAAAATTCTAAAACGGGTGAAGTTGCTGAAACGCGCGCGCCACAGGTAGATAAGGTAATTAAAACTTGGGCAAAAGAGCTTAAAGTAGATTGGCGAACGCTAGAAGTATAAATATTAAAGGGGGCGCAGCCCCCTTTGTTTTTTCGGCGCTACAGGCGCAGCATGCGATAAGGTCAGGCTTGGCGTTTAATAGACGCAAATAATAAGTAACTCATTATACTAATCCACGCGCCAAAAATACCCAGTGGCACCCAAAATGGGAATAAGCCGTTCCATGCAAATACGCCAGATTTAAAGAAAAACGGCAGCATAGCTGGGATAAGTAATACGGCCACCCACATGGTGAAATAGCCGGTCCAGCGTGGGAATATCGGTGTGGAATTTTTGTCTATGAGTATGGCAGCGCCAAGGCTAATAGCTTGCAGCAAGAACGGTGGCGCAGGGGTTATGAGCAGCAACCAGCCAATGTCATTTAATAATAAAATGAGCTCGGCATCGCGCTCGGGTCTGAATGCGGCAAATTCGAAGAAAAAGGCGGGCAGTAGAAAAAACAAGCTGCCAATGGTGCCGCCCATTAATTGCCCAGGACTACAAAAGCCGTTATCACCTTCTATCGTTTTAATTGCTGCCGACAGGCTTATGCTCCACGCGATATAAAAAGCGGATGCCAGCATCATAAATATCATACCGACTCGAATGCCAGTTACGTTGTTTTGGTATATCAGTGCTATTTCTGCTGCGGATGCGCTGGGTTTATGAGCAGGGATATAGTTTGCGAATAGCAACATACCGACCCCAAGTAAGAAAATGAACGCGAAGCCTGACCATGCGCCGGCCAAGTGGGATCGTGAGAGCATTGTGGTGTCCTTATTATGTTTAATTATATCTATNGTAGGTTTTTGTTTGATTTGAATCTAGTAATGCTATTTCGAGTGGCGTTAATAGACATGATCTGGGGGATGGCGACCTGATGTATTACAGGGTGTATGATTAGATAGATAATTCGTCACATAATAAATCAAATATATTGAGCAATAATCTGGAAGGGGTAATGCGACATGAATAGCAGTGTTGATATAGCTGGAAATATTGAACAGGCATCCATTCTACAAGAGGCCTTCCATGCCCAGCGTAGGGCTTATCTGGCCGCGCCTATGCCGGATTATAATCAGCGCAAGCAAGACCTGCTGACTCTGAAGCGAATGATTAATGAAAACCGCGATGCGATAATTTCTGCTATATCAGAGGATTATGGCAATCGCTCACGCCACGAAAGTTTATTCGCCGAAATCATCACGGTGACTGACGGTATCAACGGCATTATTAAAAAGATGAAAGGCTGGATGAAGGTTCAGCGTCGTCATGTTGACCAGATGATGTTTCCGGGCGGTAAAAATAGAGTGATTCCCCAGCCGTTAGGTGTGGTAGGTCTAATCATTCCGTGGAATTTTCCGATTAACCTCAGCATGACGCAAATTACCGCAGCTTTTGCGGCGGGTAACCGCGCAATGGTGAAAATGTCTGAAAACTCCATTGCACTTACTCGATTATTAATCTCGATAGTGCCTAATTATTTCCCACCAGAAAAATTAATGTTCTTTGAAGAGACCGGGCAGGTAGGGATTGAGTTTTCAACGATACCGTTTGATTTACTAGTATTTACGGGCTCTGGCCAAACTGGTCGCGCAGTTATGGCGGCGGCGGCAAAAAATCTAACGCCAGTGGTGTTGGAGCTGGGCGGTAAGGCGCCAGCCATTGTCGATCCAGATTATCCTTTGGAGAAAGCCGTAGATCGCATTCTATTTATTAAGCAGTTTAATGCCGGCCAAATCTGTACCAATGTTGATTATGTGTTTGTTCACCAAAGCAAAATTGAAGAGTTTGTTAGTGCATCGCAAGCATGGGTGAAAAAACACTGCCCAGATATTAATAGCCCTGACTACACATCTATTATTGATGCTCGCTCCTTGCAGCGTCTTGAAGGCACGCTGGAAGATGCCCGCAGCAAAGGTGCGCGGGTGATTAATTTACACGGGGATCAGGGCAGTGACCCCGCGACGCGTAAGATGCCGCTGCATTTGATTTTAGATACCACTGCTGAGATGAATATCCGCAGCCGAGAAACCTTTGGGCCACTGTTGTTGGTGATGGGCTACGATCAGCCAAGTGAGGTGATTGATTACGTTAATGCCAATGACCGTCCGCTGGCAATTTACCCCTTCACCAATAAGCGGGCGCTACAAGACCAATACATTGAGCGTATTATGTCGGGCGGCGTAACCGTTAACGATGCGCTATTCCATGTTGCCCAGCACGACATTCCCTTCGGTGGTGTTGGTCCCAGCGGCATGGGGCATTATCATGGCTATGAAGGTTTTGTGACCTTCTCTAAATTGCGGCCGATCTACTATCAGCCGGCGTTTTCGCCGATGAAATATTTGCGACCACCTTACGGTAAATTCGCGACTGGGTTTTATGAATTTTTAGTGAAGTTTAAGAGTTGAGGCGGTAAAGTTTAGCCTTGTTCGTTTTTCTTTGATCAACGTGCTGTTCAATACCCTAGTTGAGTAGCCCGTTGAATATGATAATGTATGCGTACAGTATGCTCGCTTAAACCTAGATTTTCATTTTAGTATCGCTGCGGGCGTCCGAGCTCAGCACTTTATTTATACTGCTAATTACTACCCCTTCCTGTTTTTGAAACGCAATGCTCACCGGAACAAACGGAGATTCGTCATGGCTATAAATTTTACTCTTAATGGTAAGCCGGCTGAAGTTGATGTCGCGCCCGATACCCCATTGTTATGGGTCTTGCGTGATGAGCTGAAAATGACCGGAACCAAGTTTGGTTGTGGCATTGCTCAATGTGGCGCCTGCACTGTGCATTTTAATGGCAATGCCATGCGGTCCTGCTCGCTGCCGGTACAGGCAGTAGAGGGTCAGAACGTGACGACCATCGAGGGCGAAGTCAGCCCACAGGCCAAGGCCTTGCAAGCTGCCTGGGATGAGCTTGCGGTTTACCAATGTGGTTACTGCCAGTCGGGGCAGCTGATGTCTGCTGCCAAGTTACTGCGGGATAAGCCGCAGCCCACCGATGACGATATCGACCAATTTATGTCGGGCAATATTTGCCGCTGTGCTACCTATCAGCGGATTCGCGCCGGGATTAAACAGGCCGCAACGAGCTTGGCAAAAGAGGTGGCGGCATGAGTACGGTGCAAGGATTAAGCCGCAGACTGTTTCTTATTCGCAGCGCGCAGGCGGGAGCGGGGTTGACGCTAGGTATGAGTATTAGCGGTCAGTTATTGGCCGCTGGCGAAGCGACAGATTTTGAGCCGAATGCCTTTGTGACTATTCAGCCGGACAATACCGTCGTCATTACCATAAAGCATTTGGAAATGGGGCAGGGTACGTATACCGGTTTGGCAACCATTGTTGCTGAAGAGCTGGACGCAGATTGGTCTCAGATTAAAGCGGTAGCTGCGCCGGCCAATACCAAAAAATACGCGAATTTGTCCATGGGCTTTCAGCTTACTGGCGGCAGCACGGCCATTGCCAATTCCTATACTCAAATGCGAGAGGCGGGTGCTACCGCTAAAGCGATGTTACTTGCCGCCGCCGCTGAGCGCTGGAAGCAGCCGGTTTCAAGTCTCACGGTTAAGTCGGGCAAGGTGATTCACGCGGCGTCAGGTCGTCAGGCGAGCTTTGGTGACCTGGCGGCAGCGGCCGCTAAGCAGCCAATGCCCAAGAAAATCACCTTAAAAAATCCCAGTGAATTTGTACTCATTGGCAAGGCCAAGCTCAGCCGGAAAGACAGCGGTAAAACCGATGGCACCGCGATTTTTACCCAAGATGTGCAATTACCCGACATGTTAACCGCTGTGGTGGCCCACCCGCCGTTATTTGGTGCCACCCTAAAATCTGTCGATGCTAGTCAAGCGAAAGCGCTGCCCGGTGTTAAGGCCGTGGTGAAAATTCCCAGTGGTGTGGCGGTATTGGCCGATAGTTTTTGGCAGGCGAAAAAAGGCCGTGATGCCCTAAAATTGCAGTGGGAGGGCGGCAGCGAACGCAGCTCAGAAGACATTATTGCCGACTACAAAAAGCTGGCTGATACACCCGGTTTAAGCGCGGCTAAAAAAGGTAGTGTGGCGCCAGCCTTGGCCAGCGGCAAGCATGTTTTGGAAGCGGAATTTGAATTTCCCTTTTTGGCTCACGCGGCAATGGAACCCATGAACTGCGCCTTGCAGAAGGACAGCAAAGGCGTAGAGATGTGGTATGGCTGCCAAGGGCAGAGCTGGGATCAGCAAAACGTGGCCAAGGTTTTCGGCATTGCCGCAGAGCAAGTCACCATTAATACCTTATATGCCGGTGGCAGCTTTGGTCGTCGGGCAACGGTTGGGTCGGATTACCCTGTTGAACTCGCAGAAATTGTCAAAGCCTGGGGTGGCTCCGCGCCGGTTAAGCTGGTGTGGACCCGCGAAGATGACACCCTCAGCGGCTATTATCGGCCTATGTATGTTCATAAATTGACCGCCGCGCTGGATGCGTCGGGTGAGCTAAGCGCTTGGCAGCAGCGTATTGTTGGTCAGTCTATTATGGGGGCGGGAAAATCCGTCGATCACACCTCGGTCGAAGGTGCATCAAATCTGCCGTACGCAATTCCCAACCTTAGTGTCGAGTCCCACAACACCCAAGAAGCCGTGCCTATTTCTTGGTGGCGCAGCGTGGGCTCTACTCACACCGCCTATGCGGTAGAAACCTTTATTGACGAGCTGGCTCACAAGGCCGAGCGCGACCCCGTTGAGTTTCGTTTGGCGCTGTTAAAAAATGAGCCTCGCTATGCGGGCGTTCTCAAACTCGCTGCGGAAAAAGCGCAGTGGGCTAAGTCTTTGCCTGAGGGGCATTTTCACGGCGTAGCGCTGCATAAGTCGTTTGGTACTTATGTTGCTCAGGTGGCGGAGATTGCAGCGCAGAAGGACGGCAAGTTCAAGGTCGTCAAAGTGACGTGTGCTGTGGATTGTGGGGTGGCTATTAATCCCGATGTGATTGCCGCGCAAATGGAAGGTGGCATTGGTTTTGGCCTATCGCCGCTGATGTTCAGCGAAATTACCCTAAAAACCGGCAAGCCTCAGCAGCGTAACTTTGATGCCTATAAAGTGCTGCGCATGCGTCATATGCCAGAGGTTTCGGTGCACATCGTTCCATCTGCAGAAGCGCCTACGGGGGTGGGTGAGCCCGGCACGCCGGTAATTGCGCCAGCAGTGGCAAATGCCCTATTTGCGGCGACAGGCACGCGCCTACGTAAATTACCGGTTGGGGGCGATTACTTCACCGCATAAAATCCGTTTTCATCTGCCCTCCGTATATATTGACTGAAAGGTCAATTTTGTATGCGATAACTGTGCTCCCTCTGTGGATCACAGTTATCGTGCTTGGAGAATAATAAAGGGTAATAACCCGAAGGAGGGTGTATGAAACGGCTAATTACAATGTTGCTAGGTGCATGTTTGTCGATGGCGGCGCAGGCAGATACCACAGACGTGTTAACTGTGAAGCAAATGGTTGAGCTTACTCAGTATCATCGAGTGGGCGCCGATGGCGATTCGGTGCTGCGCGGTATGAGCATTACTAAACGGATCCCAAAAGGCTGGGTTGACGACTTCAGCGAACGCTATATTCGCACTATTGTCGATGACGAAGGCATAACGCGCCATCAGGTATTGTTGGAGATGCGATACGTTGGGGGCTGGCGCTACTACCGTGCGGCCACTTTGGCCGACGGGCAGCAACTGACATTTAATGCTGAAGAGCGTCGGTTTTCTCGTTGCTCAAGTGCTTTCCTCAAATGTGATCAGCGCGAAGTTGTTACCGCAGACCTAAGTCATGATCAGTTGAAAGACGCTATGACAAACGGCTTGGCGGTGTATTTTGACGCTAAAAAACCGGGACGAGATACCGTGGCGCAGTTTCCGCCAGCCTACGTGTTGGCGTATTTGATTAAGCTAGACGGTGAAGATGCCGTGTTGCCTGCTGGTGACGAGAAGGAGAAATCTAAAGTCGTCGTCATCAATGCTAGCCGGTAGTAAATGAGCATAGTCATGCATGGGCTGACGTTAAATAATGATGTTCATTTATTGTTAGTCGTCAAGGGTGGAATAGCTATTCTAGCCTTTGGCCATCAATAAAATTCAAAAAATGCTGCGCGACCTCTACAGGGTCTTCGACCTGAGGGTAGTGGCCAATGGTCGCCAATTCACCTAAGTAATCTAAACGACATTTTAGCTCTTTATAGCGTGCGACCATATGTGCCCCAGAGACGGGATCTACTGAGCCATTGATTAAGGCCAGCGGTATAGTTGATTTTTGTAGGACGCCCACCCAGCGTTCGCGATGCTGTTTACGATCCCGCATATAGGTAATTAAATTGTGAAATATGTGCTTTCCGCCTTTCTCATTAATGAGCGCCCAAAAGAGCCCTAATTCTTCTTCGGTGGGTTTGGTGTGTTCACCAAATACGGAACTAAATCGAGCGCTAAATTGTTTATAGCCAGATAGCTTATTGAGTATTGGGCCCAAGGGACTCAGTAGTAATTTTTGGGTCAATATTGCGCGGTGTGTTTCAGGAAATAAGCCGCCATTTAAAAAACAGCATGACAGCCATGTGCCCACGCCGACGCCTTGTTGCTGTCTTGCCAATAGCTCTTGGGCTACGGTGTCGCCGTAGTCGTGAGCCAATACATGGAATTCTTTTAAGGATTTGGCCGCTACCAGCGCCTCAACAATATCGGCTTGGCTATGAATGGAGTAGGTACTCACATTGGGTTTGTCTGAATAGCCAAAGCCCAGCATATCGAGTGTGACTAGGCGAAAGCGTGATTTTAGCGTATCCCAAATGCTATGCCAGTCCCAGCTTGAGGTTGGAAATCCGTGGATAAGCAGCAATACCGGGAGGTCGCTCGCGCCGTCGTCTTTAACGAATATTTGATGGCCCTTGAGTTCTAGCCACTCTCCGCTGGCTTTCCAGCTGACAAGGGCTGTATTTAAATTGCTTTTATTTTGAGTGTTCATGTTTACCCCAATATAACCATGCATTACGCAAATAGAGTGGACTAATGTTTTGCTATTAAAACTGAACTTGACGTCTAGTTCAAGTTTTGGCTATATTGCGTAGATCAACGGTTTGATACGCCGTACAAGTCGACAATTAGAGCCACGCAATGAAAGCCATACCAAGCCAAGCGAGAGCCAAACAAAAACACGCCGCCTTAATCGCGGCGGCAAGCGAGTGTTTTGTTAGCTACGGCTATCACAACACCACGGCAAAGATCGTGGCAAGCAAAGCGGGCGTCGCGACGGGTACTTTTTATCAGTATTTTGAAAATAAAGAAGACATGTTGCGCGTCATAGCAAAGCAGCGCATGGAAGAGCTTTATCAACAGGTGCCGTCGGCGACCGAGTTTCTTGAACTTAGTAGCAAGGTGGAAAAAGCCTCTGTAAAACCGGGTGCCACGGAACGGATTTTTCACCATGTTTTGGAGCTTATCTATGCTTTTCATGAGCAAGCACCTGAGCTTCATCAAATATTAGAGCAGCGCAAAGAACTCGATCCGGAACTGGCCGAAATTTTAGGCCAGGGCGAAAAAATGCTATATGACCGCGTACTGATGTTTGTGAATCGCTTCAATATTGAAAACGCCGATGCCGTTGCCTTTAACTTATTTGCCATGGCAGAGGGCTTGGTGCATCGCCAGGTATTTGGCAGCCCAAGGCAATCGAAAGCCCTTACATTACAACTGGGCGCAGCCATGCTCGCCAGTTATTTTGATAACTTATAAAAATAGAGATAATAAGCCATGAGTTCATCAGTGATAGTCGACACCCTGATTCAGAATGCAAAGATCTTTAATAACGGTGAAGCCGCGGTTGTAGAAGACATTGCCATAGCCAACGGTAAAATTGTGGCACGTGGTAAAAATCTAGATGTGGAGCGCGCGACACGGGTGATCGACGGCAGTGGTAAATGGCTTATGCCGGGGCTGTTTGATATTCACACCCACTACGATCTAGAGCTCGAAGTCGCGCCCGGTTTACCCGAGTCGGTGCGGCACGGTACGACCTCGGTTGTTATCGCGAATTGTAGTTTAGGTTTGGCGTTCGGCAATCAGCGCAGCGGCGATATAGACCCCATCGTCGATTGCTTTGCTCGGGTCGAGAATTTACCAAAGTCCTTGTTGCGCAGCTGCGCAGACAAAGTTTACTGGGACTCACCAAAAGCGTATTTGGAACATCTAGAGCAGCTAAATCTCGGCCCCAATGTCGTCACCTTATTTCCGCACTCAATGTTACGTATTGATGCCATGGGATTTGATGCCAGTATTAGCCGCGACCCAAGTGACAGTGAATTAAAGAACATGCAGGCTACCTTGGGCGCTGCGCTTAAACTGGGTTACGCGGGCTTTTCGACCGACGCCTTGCCCTTTCATTACTTGGCTAATCAGCCGAATTGCGAAAAAACTATCCCCACCCAATTTGCCAAATACGAAGAAATTAAAGCATTGACTCAGGTCGTGCGGGACAACGGCGCGGTATGGCAGGCAACACCACCAAAAGACAGTGCGATTAACACCTTAAAAACGTTTTTGTTGACCAGTGGCAGACTGCATAAACGACCATTGCGAACCACGGTCGTCGCTGCCTTAGATGTGGCGAATAACCGGAAACTTCTACGCTTAGCGAAGTTGCTTAGCAAAGTTTTAAATTCCAAATTTCTCCGCGGTGACTTTCATCTTCAGGCCTTGGGTGCGCCGTTTAAAGTTTGGTCAGATGGTGCAGTAACGCCACTGTCAGAAGAGATACCTGAGCTTAGAAAGCTGAATGAAACCGACATTGAAGATCGCGACGCGCGGCTACGTATCCTGAATGACGCCGATTACATTAAAGCGTTTAGGGTAATGTGGCTAAAGGGTAAGCATGGCTGGAGCGTGGCGAGGCTAAAGCGTATTCTCAATATGGAAGACTATGCTTTCAATCGCAACTTAAGTGATATGACCGTGGAGGGCTGCCCAATTGATAATTGGGTAGGCTTGAATATGCAGCACCTGCTGGACCGCATCATCGCGATTAAACGCGGCGAGACGCCGAGCGGATGTAATGACGCAGAAAAAGAGATCATTAACAGTGATTTCTTTTGGATCAGCGACGAAGCGGACTTTATGCTGCAGCTGTTGCGTAGCTTTGACCTTGACCTTAGCTGGAGCACAGTCACAGCGAACCGCAACCCAGAGACTATTCGCGAATTATTAATGAATCCCCTGCTTATGCCAGGCTTCAACGACTGCGGCGCGCATCTGACCAATATGGCGTTTTACGATGTTAATTTGCGCAGCCTCAAACTCGCCTCCAGTGGCGGTGATAAAGACGTCTCGTATATGGTGAAGCGACTTACCAAAGATGCCGCAAATCTCTTTGGTGTTAAAGGCGGCACGATCAACGAAGGGGATACTGCAGATTTGATTTTAGTTGACCCACAGGCGCTGGCGAACTACGACGGCGAAGCCCACGTTATTCGCCAGTTCCGCACCGAATACAATCACGATCAATTAGTGAATCGCTCCGACGGTGTGGTGCCGCTGGTAATGATTGCCGGTAATGTCGCCTGGGAAAATGATGATTTCTCCAGCCAATTTGGTAACAAGCCAATGGGGCGTTTACTCAGAGCGACAGCAAGCTAGGGCGTACTGTTCTCGTTAGAAATGATTGCAGTATCGATACGTGGCGCGAGGGTTTTCTTGCCTATTTCCTAGACGGATATCGTCGTTGCGCCTAGGGCAAAGGGGTTGTCGTTAGCTTCAATATAGAGTTGAAGATGCAACTCATTGCTTAGTATCAATTTGGTGCTATTAGAGCTGGGATGGGATCTAAAGTTTTACATCTGAAATATTTCCCGGCACTTGAGTAAGCAATCATTATGGAATTAGCCAGCGGAGTGTTTCTACGGAAAATTCTGCCCGTTGGTGCCCTTTGGGATCTAAATACAGCCAATCCATATGATTCACCTTTGCGGTGATTATTGCTAAATTGTGAGTGCTGCTTAGCTCTGTCGATAGTTCGGTAGTCAGTGCATCACCCGGAGCCAGAGGCGAAAGATAGTCCTGTCGTGTAGGACCTAGTTCAACTTGTTGCCATGCAGCATCTACTGTAGTACCTGCAGTTTCAATTGTTGCGAGCGCACTTACTCGCAACTGCCACTTCAGCGCGTTGCTCCAGAAGATTAGTTGAATTTTCGGTGACTCAATCATCTGCTTAATTTTGGGGCTGCGGCAGTCGGTAAAAAATTGCAGTGTCTGAGAATCGCTATTTACATTTCTTAGGACTACCGTGCGGGCTTGAGGTGATCCGTCGTTATCAATGCTCGCGAGCACCGGTGTGCGCCAAGCATGTTGTCGATCGTCTTTGGCTAGCTCGAGCTCCCGCCAAAGAGTGTGGGGTAAGGTTGTTAAATCCATAGCGCATAGTGTATCGATGAAAATTTAATGACAATCATAACTGGAAACTGGCCTGTTTATTTTGTGCGCTGTGGGTATTTATATTTAATTCACGTCGCAAATTAAGACAAAGTGTCATGATTTCTTATTGCGCTTTACCGGCCCTTTGATCCGTACAATTACTATCTGTAGCTAATTTGGTGAAGGCATATACTCAATTCTCACAAATTGTTACGTAAAGAGAATATTGAGCATGACTATTCACCGGAATTATTTATTTGGTTTTATGGCTGCCACGCTGGTCTGGTCAAACTCTTTGTTTGCTCAAACAACAGATACCTTCGACGTTACTATTACGATTGAAGACAGTTGTGAGCTGACGACACCAGCGACTGATATGGGCTTTGGTACGGTTCAGTTGTTGAATACTAATTACACGGCAACGTCGACGGTATCTGTTACTTGTACTACTGATGCAGCTTACGATCTCGCCTTGGATGACGGGGCGAATGCGAGTGCGACGACACGTCGGATGACGGATGACGGTACTAATTTTGTCAGCTACCGTTTGTACAGCGATGCGGCTTATACCACTTTGTGGGGTGACGACACGACATTCGGCAGCGTGAATGCCGGTACAGGTGTTGGCATTGAGCAAGATATAACCGTGTATGGCCGTGTTGAAACCGGTGATAATGCCACGACCCCACCTGCTGGTGCGTATTCTGATACAGTAACGGTATCGGTAACGTTCTAAGTATTCTATGTGGCCCTTTAATTTATGCGCCGTTTATTGTTTGTCCTTTGGTCTTCATTGCGGCTCCCGCATTTATTGGGGCCGCTTCTTGCGCTAACAATCCTTCCTAGCTTTGCGGCTGGCTTAGGTGTTTCTCCTACTTTACTTGAATTTTCCCCCGTCGAGGTGGCTAAGGGTTTGACCCTGCGCAATACCGGCACTGCCACTTTGCGTGCACAGGTGAGGGTGTTTGCCTGGGAGCAGCGGGATGGTAAGGATGTGCTTGAGCCGTCTACGGCGCTGCTAGCCAGTCCGCCATTTTTAAATATTGCGCCGGGAGCCAGTCAGATGGTGCGGATTATTCAGCGCGGTGGTGCAGCGCCAGACGAGGCTAATGGTGAGCGCAGTTTTCGTATTTTAGTGGATGAATTGCCCGCTCCAGCGCTTGATGATATCGGGGCGAATACCCCACCTGGTGCACAGCCGGGTCTTACTTTTTTATTACGTTTTTCTATTCCGGCTTTTATTGCGCCAAGCGTGAATGCCGCCGATGCCAAGCTTAATTGGCGCTTGCAAAATACCGAGACGGGTTTGCAATTAGTCACCGACAATACCGGAAATAGTCGCGCCCAGATTACCGATATTCAATTGATGGGCCGCGATGGCGAGGTGCTTTATGAGCATAAAGGCCTTGCGGGTTATGTGTTATCTGGGAGCGTGCGACGTTGGTCTTTTGGTTTACCAAGCAGCGTGGCGGCCGCGACGGAAATAAGGATGCAGGTCAATGGTCAGCCCACTCGCTACCCTTTGGCGCCAGCTGACGTTACTGATTAGTTGCGCGCTGGCTCCGGTTTGGGTGAGCGCTGAGCTTTCTTCTGCGCCTGTCTCAACAACGACGGGCGGCATTATGCTTCTCGACGGGCCTGCAATGGCCGGCAGCAAAGAGCTACTTTATCTCGAAGTGGTGCTTAATATGGTGCCGACAAATTATCTTTTGCAGGTGATGCCGCTCGACGGCCGTTTTTATGTTTTGTCTGACCATCTGGCGGCAATGGGTATTGTTTTAAACAATCCTCCTAAGAAGCCGTATCTCGATTTAGATTCAATTAGTGATCTTCAATATAGCTACGACGTGGCACAGCAAAAATTGCACCTGACGGTGGCGCCGGATTTGCTCAATGCGCGTTTGCAGTCTTACCGCCGCGATACCCGTCGCAGCCCGCAGGCGCAGGCTAGTTTTGGTGCCTTGCTTAATTACGATATGTACCTAACCCTAGATGAGTTCGGTGAATACGATGTTGCCGCGAGCACAGCCATGCGCGCCTTTGTTGATCATCATGTAGTAGAAAACACCGGCTTATTGCGCAACGCCAGTAGTGGTGACCAAGATAGCTATACCCGCTTGGATACGCATTGGACGTGGTCCTCTCAGGACGATTTACTTACCGTAACGGCGGGGGATTTTATTAGCGGTGGCTTGTCTTGGACCCGGGCAACGCGGCTGGGGGGGATTCAATTTCGGCGTAATTTTGCTCTGCAACCGACCTTAGTGACGCAAGCCTTGCCTGCGTTTTATGGTGAAGCGGCCTTGCCCTCGCAGGTGGAGCTTTACGTAGAGGGCTTGCGGCAATACAGCGGTGAGGTTTTACCCGGTGCTTATCGTATTGATAGTGCGCCTACGGTTAGCGGTTTGAGCCAGGCGCAAATGGTGTTAACCGATGCGCTTGGGCGCACGACGGTGCAAGATTTTTCTTTTTACAGCTCTCCTAGTTTACTGCAACGGGGCTTGAGTGATTTTTCCTTTGAAGCGGGTAGTGTTCGCCAACGCTACGGAGTGGATTCGTTTAGCTATCGCGATCACCTTGCCGCCAGCGCGAGCTTGCGTCATGGTCTTAGTGATACTGTGACCTTAGAAGGTCACGCAGAAGGCGATGAGCAGTTAGCGGCGGCTGGTGTGGGGGCCTTGTTTACACTGGGTCGCGCTGGCTTGTTTAGCGGCGCGGTGGCCAAGAGCACAGGTCATGACGCAGACGGCAGGCAGCAAACGTTGGGATACAATTGGAGCCGTCTTGGTTTTACTGTTGATTACAGTTTGCAGCGTAGTTTTGGGGATTATCGTGATATTGCCTCTAGGGATGGTCGCCCGCCACCGCAGCGCACCGAGCGCCTGTTGTTAGGTCTTGGCTCTAGTACTAGCGGCCGAGTGTCATTAAATTACAGCCGTCTCAATAGGCTGGATGAGGCGCCGTACAAAAGTGTTGGCGCAAGTTATAGCAAGCGACTTTTTGCGGGGCTTACGCTGTTTGTTAACGCCTCCCGAGAGCTCGATAATGACGACGGTTATAGTGTGTATGCGGGGCTGTCGGTGTCGTTGGGCGGCCGCGTGAACGGCGGCGTTTCTGCTAGCCGCAATCGTGACGGCAGCAGTCAACAGGCCGCTTATCTTAGCCGTGGGGTATCGGCTGATGGCGGTACGGGTTGGGGTTTGCAAATGCAGCGCTCTGAGAATGTCGATTACCTACAGGCGGATGCCCTGTACCGGGGTGATTATGCGCAAATTGGCGCTGGGCTGCGCTCTTTGCCCAGTGGTGAGTCGGCTTTTGGTGATGTGAGTGGTTCATTTATTTGGATGGCCGACGCGCCGAACGCTATTTTTCCTGCCCGTGAGGTGAGCGATAGTTTTGCCTTGGTTTCTACCAACGGAGTTGCCGACGTGCCGGTGCAATTGGAAAACCGGCCTATCGGTCGCACCAATAAAAAGGGCTATTATTTGCTGACGGGTTTGGGCGCTTACCGAGGCAATCACGTGTCAATTGATCCCTTGTCTTTGCCGAGTGGTATTCAGTTCGATAGGCAGGGCGTGCTTGCGGTGCCGACCGAACGCGCGGGAGTGCGTGTCGATTTTGGTTTACGTCGCGTGCGTGCGGTTTTGCTTACTTTGCAGGATACTGCGGGCAAGTTTATTCCTTTGGGGAGCCACGTTTTGCAAGGTGAGAATACCATCGCATTTGTGGGCCACGATGGCCAAGTTTATGTGGAGGGATTGCCTGAGCGCAGCACGCTTGTTGTAGCGCCACCGGGGGCTGGCCGCTGTGTTGTAGATGTGGTTTTAGCCGAGAAAATGGATGGTATATCTGCCATTGGGCCACTGATTTGCCGAGAGCAACCATGACAGCACCCTATATAAAAGCGGCATTGCTCGCAGCATTTATTGTCTTACCGACAGCAGCTCAGGCCGCCACGACCTGCAGTGCGAGCATGACGAATGTGAACTTTGGGGCGAGTGATCCCTTTACTGGCTGGACGGGTGTGACCGCCACAATTAATTACCAATGTAATACCGCCGGCTTATCTCTGCTAGCAAACGCGAGGGTTATGCTTTGTTTCGGCATCGGTAGTGGTGATCAGGGCTCGGGGTTTACCACTGTGCCAAGGCGTATGACCAGCGGGGCCAATGAATTACGGTTTAATCTATATGAAGATGCCGGCCATTCTTTGGTTTGGCCTGCTGCAATCTCCGGGTCAGACAGGTATGAAGTCGCTCTTCAATATTCGGTGCCACTACTGGGGGGCTCAGGAAGTGGTAGTGTTACTGTTTACGGTGACATTATTTCTGGCCAAAACACGGCTATACCGGGCAGTTATAGTAATAGCTTTTCAGGCCTTGATGCCTTTATGGTGTTCCAAGCCAATGAAAGATTACTTGGCACGCCAGGTTGGCCGGATGACTGTAGCAGTGGTGGCTCGTATAGCGGAGGTGGTAGTTTCCCGTTTACCGCAAGCGCGACGGTAGACGCGAGCTGCAATCCTAGTTTTTCTGTACAAAATATAGGTTTTGGTACACAAGGCATTCTCAGTAGCAATATAGACACCACCGCTGTTATTGCGCCGCAGTGCACGAATACCACGCCGTATCAGATTGGTTTAGACAATGGCCAGAACGCAACGGGCAACACCCGCCGGATGCATAACGGAGCCGGCAAGTATGTTAGTTATGAACTGTATCGCGATGCCGCGAGAAGCCAGCGCTGGGGCGACACCCTTAATAGCGACACACTGGCTGATATCGGCACCGGTAGCGCGCAGGCGCAAAGTGTTTATGCGCGCACGGCACCGCAGATAACACCGCCGCAAGGAACGTATAGCGATACCGTAACGGTCACGATTTATTATTAAGAGCGCAGTAAAAAGCACAATGGTTTGTTGTTGTTCTTGCTAGTGACGTAAGACTAGATTGGGAGGAAAGCGATTATCTATATACGTTTTTGATGATGATCGCGGCGCAATTTTTTGCACCCCTCCCATCGTTTCTGTGGCAGTGACAGGAGGGGTGTTTTTATGGCAAGTGCTTTTAAGAAACAGCGGCTTTTAGCGCTTGATCGAGATCGGCAATGATGTCGTCGATATGTTCAATACCCACCGAGATCCGAACTAGGTCTTCGCTTACACCCGCAGCCTTGAGCTCTTCTGCGTTCAACTGGCGGTGTGTTGTGCTTGCTGGATGGCAGGCCAAGGATTTGGCATCGCCGATGTTTACCAGTCGAAGCAGTAGCTGCAGAGAATCAATAAATTTGGCTCCGGCTTCGCGGCCACCTTTGATACCAAAGCTAACAATTCCTGAGGCTTTTCCGCCGCAAATTTTATCGCATACGGATTTGTATGGGCTGTCGCTAAGTGCTGCGTAATTTACCCATTCTACTGCGGGATGATTTTGCAAATAGCTGCTGACCCGCTCGGCATTTTCGCAATGGCGTTCCATGCGCAGTGCGAGGGTTTCTAGTCCCTGCATAATGAGGAAGGCATTGAAAGGGGACAGGGCGGCACCGGTATTTCGCAGTGGCACAACTCGACATCTGCCAATGAACGCGGCTGGGCCTAGCGCCTCGGTATAGACTACGCCGTGATAGGACGGATCTGGCTGGTTGAGCATGGGGAATTTATCTGCGTTGGCCTTCCAGTCAAACTTCCCTGAATCGACCACAACACCGGCGATGGTGGTGCCGTGACCGCCTATGTACTTTGTTAGTGAGTGCACAACAATATCTGCACCGTGTTCAAAGGGTTTGCATAGAAATGGCGTTGCAACGGTATTGTCGACAATTAGCGGGATGCCGTGGGCGTGGGCGATTTCTGCCCAGCGTTGAATATCGACAACATTGCCTGCGGGGTTGCCGATTGATTCGCAAAAGAGTGCACGGGTGTTGCTGTCGATATTGGCGGCGATGGCATCGAAGTCATCGTGCGCGACCATGCGGCACTCTATGCCTTGATTGGGTAGCGAGTGTGCAAAAAGGTTGTACGTGCCGCCGTATAGTTGGCTGGTGCTAATAAAGTTATCGCCAACGCGGCAGATGGTTTGCAGTGCGTAGGTAATCGCGGTCATACCAGAGGCGACGGCCAAGCTGCCGATTCCGCCTTCTAGCTCTGTCATTCGCGCTTCTAGAATGGCATTGGTCGGGTTCATGATGCGGCTGTAGATATTGCCTTCGACTTTTAAGTCAAACAGGTCTGCGCCATGCTGTGTGTCGTCAAAGGTGTAAGACGTTGTTTGATAAATAGGGACGGCCGCGGCGCGTGTTGTTGGGTCGCTTTTGTAACCTGCGTGCAATGCTAAAGTTTCGGGTTTCACGGTATATCTTCCCTTTTTTAGTGTTGGTTAATATTTATTTTCGATGATCAAACTACAGGCTTTGAAAATCAAGCCACAGTATTTGACTTACAGGTAAGGATATCAAGTGATGAGGGGGAATTAGCCCGCTGTGTCTAGCTGCTGTGATTCTAGTACTGTGTAGTCGATAACTGCTTACCCTTGGCCATTGCAGCATTAGGGGTAAGCAGTTATACAGTTCGGCTATTTCAAAATAGTCTTACAAGGCGTTTGGGCTTAGATCCCTGCAGCGTCTAGTTCTTCACCGAGTACACGCTGACGCCACTTAACATATTCTTTGATGGATATGTCCCCGTTGTCGCAGGGGCTGTGTTCACTTAGCCCTAGCGCGGTTTCATTGTAATCAGTATCGCAGTTGCCTTTTATGCTAATGCTTGCATCCAAAATGGTGGCTTTAATTAAGTTATTGCGGGTATTTAATACGTGCTTTAAGTTGCCTTCCCAGTTTAGTTGATTGTTTAGCAGACTTTTAATTTCTTGATACAAGATCGTTTTGTTTTCTTCTTTAGAGAAAACGATTGTCCACAAAATAGGGTCGATCCAGCTTGACGTTCCTTCATTCCAGGCTGGTGTAATACCGTTTGGAAAAATTCTCGTGTCCGCGATATTTTGGAAGTTCGTTGAGTTACCCCAATATTCTGGATGGCGGTCGCGGAAGCTAAAGTCGTAATCGTAAACAAGATAGCTCCACTTATCGTTTAAGGGATTTAAGTAGAGGTAGTAGTTGTTGCCGACGCGGGTGTAATGATCCACCGCGCCGGTCACAATATCGGCCGCTTGGGCTTTGATAAACCCGAGTACGTCGAATTGTTCATTTAGCTCATCTGCAGTCGGATTACTCTGCAGAAAGAGCATGAAGTCTTGTAAAGCAAGGCGTGCCTCGGTAATTGATCCTTTCTTTTCTTTAAGATCATAGTTCGGTCTATAAGGCGCAAATTGCGAAACTTCGCCGCCATCATTGATGTCGCTGTTCACAAAGTCAGGGTTGAGGTAATTGTCTATGCCCAGCCATTCTTGGCGGCTACTTGGGTCTGATTTTTCGATACCTATGCGGCAAAAATCTTCGTTAATATAACCTGTGTTCGCTTTATCGTCGTTTTCATACGGCAGACAGTTTGGGTTTACGGTGCCGGTAAGGTCGGCGCCACCTGCCTTAAATAGATAGCCATTTTTACCAAAGTAGCGCTGCAAATAAAGCTTATCGATGGGTTCTTCTACCATGTAGATGCCCATCTTATGGGTTTGCGGCAGTGGTTTGTTAAATAATTTTTGACCTGCTTCGCCGGTGATGACTATTTCGATAGCGGCATAGGCCATGCGAGAGGTTGGTGCTCCAACTTGAGTTAGGATGTCGTGGCTAAGCAGTTCGCGTGCGTAAGTTGGGTCATCTTTATTAAACTTAAAGTTGAGCTTTTCGATACCTTTAAGGGTGCGATCGTCATTTTCTGGTATTTCTGGGTGGTCTAAAGAAACACGCTTCCAGCAAGGTGCGCCAGAAACTGCAGCCGGGTTGCCTGATGCATCTATACAAGCGTAAACACCTTCGTCGTCGTTAAATTTTTCGGCGAATTTTAGCGAAAAGTGAAAGCGGTTGGGCTGCCCTTCGTCGGGCTTGGTATCTGAATTGTAGCGAACCCAATACTCAGGCCATTGGCGGCTATTATTGCCACGCATTTTAAATCCGACATTGTCGAATTGGTCTAGTACTTCGCCGGTAGTGGCGTCTACGCGTTGAACGTCTACTTTTCGGTAAATCTCGCTATGCGTCCACAGATTGTCTCTTGCGTCATTTTCTGAATCTCTGTTGTCGTATCGTGCCCGCTCGGTATCTAATACAAATGCGTCCCACTCATCCGCAGTTATTGTGATTCTATATTTATGTAATACATTAATATCAAACAGCTCGGCGCTTTCATCGTCGGCACAATTTATTTTAATAATAGGAACTGGGCCACTGGCGACGCCGCTTTCATCCACTACGTCGCATTCTTGCCGTGCTGGGTGGCGTTTAATGTCTACCGTATAGGGTTGCTTATAGGCCACTTGTTCGTCAAATGTATAATCACCATCTCCTTGAATGGTTAATATCTGTTCGCTGACATCATCTTCATTTAAAACAACATCGAAGTCGTACAGGTTTGATGCGCCAGAGATACGAATAGAGATGGTGCTGTTTTCTATCTCGTGAACCCTCAGGGAAAAAACTGGCAGGCTGGTGGTAAATTCGCCGTCAGATATAGAGATGCTTATGTTTTCTGTTATGCCAAGTTGGTCGGCGGTGCCAGATAAGATTCCAGTAGCAACATCAAACTCAGCCCAGCTTGGTTTGTTGATGATAGAAAACGTCAAGGTGTCATTGTTAGGATCTGAGAACGTTGGAGCGAAGCGGTAATTTTCGCCAACGGTTATATGGTTTGCTGGAACACCGCTAATACTTGGGGCGATGTTGACGTCGGGGGCTGAGCTTCCGCCGCCTCCTCCGCCACAGGCGAATAAAACGAAACAAAGGGTAAATATGATAACTATCTTTGTATATTCCATTATTGAATGTCTCACTTCCTAGCTGTTTGTGTAAACGTAATGGGACCTTACGTTAGATATTTCACTTATTGAAAAGCGGCGCCATATTGCTTGCTAAGCTGGGCGCTGTAAAGGTCGTGTGGGAATTTTGACTTAAATATCAACGCGATGTTTGGCCGTGTTTTTCGCTCTGCTATGCCTTTTTCAATGTTTTGTCGGCATTTGATGCTTGCCTGAATCTGTCGAGCCATTTATGATATGTTATATCATATCTGTATATGGGGAGTGATAGGTGTGAAATACAGCTAACAGGGCGATGGGGCCATCATGAGTCTAGCGATAGGTATTGCGGTGACACCGTATATGAATGCGCAACAACTGGCGTTTTTCTCCGACAGATTGTCAGCGCTGAAGCGCGAAACATTGGGCCATATTCACGCGGCGCAAAAACGTCTTGGCGAGCGTTTTGAGCTGAATGACGAGGCGGACTTGGCGCAGTATGAGGAGGAGTCTCGTATGGCGCTGCGCATTGTCGACCGAGAGGCAAAGTTGCTGCACAAAATAGATGCCGCTGTGGCGCGTATCCGCGCTGGAGAATATGGTTATTGTTTGGAAAGCGGTGAGCCAATTGGTATTGACCGCTTATTGATTCGACCTACCGCTGAATACTGTGCGGAGGTGAAAACACAAATGGAAGAGAAGGAAAAGCACTATGGCAAACGCCGCTAAAAAACTGCCTGTCTCGGTACTTTCGGGATTTCTTGGCGCGGGCAAAACGACGGTGTTGAGTCATGTTCTGAACAATAGAGAAGGTCGGCGGGTGGCGGTGATCGTTAACGATATGAGCGAGATCAATATTGACGCCAGTGCGGTGAAAAATGAGGTTGAGCTCAATCGCAGCGAGGAAAAGCTAGTCGAAATGAGCAATGGCTGTATTTGTTGCACCCTGCGGGAAGACTTGCTGCTGGAGGTGCGCCGGCTGGCGGATGAGGGTCGCTTTGATTACCTGCTAATTGAATCTACGGGTATTTCTGAGCCGCTGCCGGTTGCAGAAACCTTTACCTTTGCGGATGAGGATGGCGTCAGCTTGTCTGATGTGGCGAGCTTGGACACCATGATTACGGTCGTCGATGCGGTTAATTTTTTAAAGGACTATGACGAAGCCAAATTTCTGCAGGAAACGGATGAGCACTTGGGTGAAGAAGACCAACGCAGTGTGGCAGATTTATTGGTGGAGCAGGTGGAATTTGCCGACGTACTGCTGATCAGTAAAACGGACTTGGTGGATGAGCCCACGCTAAACCGTTTGATTGCGGTACTGAAGACCCTGAATACCGTCGCGGATATTGTTCCTATTCGCAACGGGCAGGTGGATATCGATCAGGTGCTCGGCACGGGCAAGTTTAGTTTTGAGCGAGCGCAGCAGGCGCCGGGCTGGTTACAAGAGATGCGCGGTGAGCATGTGCCGGAGACAGAGGAATATGGTATCGCCAGCTTTACCTATACCGCTCGGAAGCCGTTTCACCCACAAAAGTTTTACGACTTTCTTCATGGCGGAGATATTCAAGG
The DNA here is from genome assembly GCF_902705855.1 of Zhongshania aliphaticivorans. Classification (GTDB taxonomy): domain Bacteria; phylum Pseudomonadota; class Gammaproteobacteria; order Pseudomonadales; family Spongiibacteraceae; genus Spongiibacter; species Spongiibacter aliphaticivorans_B. Next base: position 246,435 of record NZ_CACSIJ010000014.1, read on the forward strand.
CAAGTTAATTCGTTCTAAAGGTTATTTTTGGTTGGCCAGCCGTCCCGAGTTTGCTGGGCAGTGGAGTCAGGCTGGCGGTATGGCCCGCTATGGTTTTGCCGGCATGTTCTGGAAGGCTATTCCCCAGGAGCGCTGGCCTGAGGATGAGGAGTATCTCGCCTCTATTAAAAGTTCGTGGCAGGAACCCTTTGGTGATATGCGTCAGGAGCTGGTGTTCATTGGCCAGAAACTTGATCGAGATCGCTTTGTTGATGAATTAGATAACTGCCTGTTAAGCGATGATGAATTATTGGCGGGGCGTGAGCATTGGCTGGCCCTGCCAGATCCTTTTCCGGCTTGGGAGGCTGAGGCATGAACGCAGTTGCATTAAGTGATGGCAGCGCTATCGAGCGTGAGCACAGTGATTTATTAATACGCCGCACGGTTTTTGGTTCGGCGGCAGATTGCTTGGTCGATATTTACCAGACTGACGTTAATTTAGCGGTGTGGCAGCGCGAGCTTTCAAACTCAGTAAAAAAGAACTGTCTTAGCTTGCTCGCTGATCGACACTTTACCGGCTGCCGCTTAGTGCTGACGGCGGATAAGATCGATAGCTTAGACGATGTTATGCCGGAGTTGCTTCGGTATCCCGACCTTCGGCGGGATATACAGTTGTTGGCGGATATGTTTCTCACCTTGTTTGGCCTTGAGCGCATCGGCCTGCGCCTGACGCCATTAAAAGGCAGTATGTGCCCTAAATTTCATGTTGATCGTGTGCCCTGCCGACTAATCACGACGTATGTGGGAAAGGGGACTGAGTGGCTTCCCCATCATGAAGTAGACCGCAGCAAACTGGGTGCCGGTAGCAATGGAATGAGTGACTCGGTGAGCGGGATTATATCTGGCGATGGCTGTATTCAAACCTTGGCAAGTGGCGAAGTAGCACTGCTAAAGGGTGAAATGTGGGAAGGGAATGAAGGTGCGGGGGTGGTTCACCGCTCGCCCTTAGTTGTACCGGAAGATCGCTTATTGCTTACCTTCGACGTGGGATGAACCGCGATCACCTTGGACGGGGTATGAGTACTTGAGTGCAAAAAATGAGAGGAACCATACGGTGATGCATCGTCTTCGCGGCTTAACCCTGCTGCTAGCCTTGGGTGTGTCTGCTGGTTTGATTCATGCCGAGGGTGCGCATCATCAAGGTCATTCGCACCAAGCCCATGTGCACGGCAAAGCCGAATTGCTTGTGGTGCTCGAAGGGCAGCAACTCGATATTGAACTGCGCTCTCCGGCTGTGAACGTATTGGGTTTTGAGCATTATACCGATAGTCCTGAACATCAAGCCCAGATGACTAAGGTAAAGGCAGCGCTGACTGAGGCGGGCGGTTTGTTTTACTTCGGTGCAGGGGCTTGTTGGCTATTGGATCAGCGTATTGATTTTGGCGCCCTAGCTAAGGTGGATGATGATCACAAAGGCCATTCCGATAGCGACTTGGCCGCTGAGGAAAAACCCGAACATAGCGATGTTCAAGCTTATTACCAGTATCGCTGCGAACAGCCGGACAAACTCGACTCACTGACAGCGGATATTCCTGTCATCTTTCCCGGCGTTGAGTCGTTGCAGGTGGAGTGGATAGTGAATGGTCGGCAGGGAGCTTCAGTTCTGGATGCTCGTCGTCGCGATGTTAGTTTTAGGTAAGCCCTGTAATGAATAATATTGAGCGAACCCTCGAACAAGCTGAAATCAGTTGTCGCGCCACTGGTGCCAGACTAACGGAAAAACGTAAGCGCATTCTGATTGGCTTACTCAAGTCGGAAAAAGCTCAGTCTGCCTATGAATTGATTGGCTATATGCAAAAAGAGTTTGGTGAGTCGCTGCCACCCACAACGGTGTATCGCATTCTTGATTTTCTGGCCAGTGAAAATTTAGTACACAAACTTCATCTGGCTAATAAATACGTTGCCTGTTCCCACATTAATTGCGACCACACCCATGAGGTGCCGCAATTTTTGATCTGCGATGAATGTGGCAGCGTGAAGGAGATGGGGATTAAAACGGCGTTGATTAACACGCTTAGTCGCAGCGTCAAAGACGCTGGTTACATCCTCAAAAGCCCGCAGTTAGAGCTGCACTGTCTTTGTCAGGGCTGCGCCTAGTTGGCCATCTGACAGCGACGATAAGGAGAAAACGTGACACCTTTATCTACCCATATCGACAAGGCCGCCATCGGTCTGTCTCTGTTGTGCGCTGTGCATTGCTTACTGCTTCCGGTCGCTTTGGCGGTCTTGCCAACGCTGGCTGCCAGTTCGTTTGGAGGTGAGCGTTTTCACCTGTGGATGTTAATAGCGGTATTACCCACCAGCGTAATTGCCTTGAGTATGGGCTGCCGGCGCCATCGCAATATCAGCGTTTTGGTGATGGGCTTACCTGGGCTGGCTATTCTCACCGTGGCGGCGCTATTTGGTCATGAGTGGTTTGATGAACGCGGCGAGAAAATCGTATCGCTTATAGGTGCGTCGCTGATTGCCTTTGGTCATATTAAAAACCATACATTGTGCCGACAACAAAAGTGCGACTGTGAGGGGCAGCAAAATGCAAAATAATGAAATAGCAGCACTCTTTAATAAAGCTGCAGCGACATACGATAAACAGTGGGAAAGAATGGCACCCATCCGCGATACCATCCATTTGTTAATGGAGGCCATCTTCGTCGAGCTGCCTGAAAATGCCAATATTCTATGTGTAGGTGCAGGCACTGGGGCTGAATTGATTCAGTTGGCGCAAAGGTTTCCGTCTTGGACTTTTACTGCTGTAGACCCTTCGGAAGCCATGTTGGCAGTTTGTGCTCGGCGACTTGAAGAGTTGGGTTTGGCTGAGCGTTGCACTCTTCATTGTGGCTATCTTGAGTCGCTCGAACCGGCCGGTGCTTTTGATGCGGCTACGGCCTTACTGGTATCTCAGTTTTTGTTGGATAAAACCGCTCGCATCCAATTTTTTGAGAGCATAGCTAAGCGGCTCTTACCCGGCGGTATCTTGGTGAGCTCAGACCTGTCTGCCGATTTGGATTCGCCTGCTGATTTGGCGCTTATGAAGGTGTGGTTTCGTGTGATGAAGGCCAGTGGTCTGAGTAAGGAAGACATCGAAAAAATGCACGCCGCATATCGCAATGACGTGGCTGTTTTACCTGAGGCAGAGCTTAGCCGCATTATTGAATCGGGTGGATTCGAGATGCCCACAGTATTCTTTCAGTCTGGGCTGATACATGCATGGTATAGCAAAAAAGCTCATTGCTTGGCAGCGCCGACGGCGGAAACACTATGATCAATACAGGTTTTCTTGCCTTTGAAGATTGCCTGCGCGGTGATCGGCTGGCGCTGCCTGAGGTATTGGATAATGTGCGTTTTGCGTGTAATGGGCTGGTTCCGGTCATTGCTCAGGATCACCACAGTCGCGAGGTGCTTATGCTGGCGTGGATGAATCGGGATGCCTTAGAGCAAACGCTCCAAAGCGGCGATATGACGTATTGGTCTCGCTCACGCGCTCAGTTGTGGCGAAAAGGAGAAACGAGTGGCCATTACCAGCGTCTGAAAACCATGCGGATTGATTGTGATGGCGATACCTTGCTGTGCGACGTTGAACAGCGCGGTTCTGCCTGCCATACCGGCAGACCTAGCTGTTTTTACTTGCAGGTGGATGCAAACACCCGCAGCGTAAAAGTCACTCACTCCGCGCCAAAGAAACAATGTTAGAAACTTGCTTTCGTGTTGCGATTAGCCTTATAAAATTCGAGCTACTATTTTTTGCAATGCACACCAAGGATGTTTGTAAATGTCGACACTGAGCGCTATTCCCACCAATGTTATCACCGGCTTTCTTGGTGTTGGAAAGTCGACGGCCATCCTGCATCTTTTAAAGCAAAAGCCAGATCATGAACGTTGGGCGGTGCTCGTCAATGAGTTTGGCGAGGTGGGTATCGACGGCAGTTTAATCAGCGGTAAAGAAAGCGAAGTTTCTGGGGTATTTATTAGAGAAGTACCGGGAGGGTGTATGTGCTGCGCCGCCGGTTTACCCATGCAGATTGCATTGAACCGTTTACTGACTCACGCCAAGCCACATCGATTGTTAATCGAACCCACTGGTCTTGGTCATCCTCAAGAGGTGCTGGCGGTGCTATCTGCTGAGCACTATAAAGTGGTGCTAGATTTACAAGCGACTATCACCTTAGTGGATGCCCGAAAAATTACTATACCGCGCTATACCGAGCACGCGATATATAATCAGCAAATGGCGATTGCCGATGTGATTGTGGCGAACAAGGCGGATCAATATGAGGTTGAGGATTTCCCTGCGCTGCTAGATTTTTTGGAGACGCGTTTTGGCAATAATCAGGTGGGCTTGAGTAGCAAATCTGTTTTTCAAGTGAGCCAAGGCGAACTTGATATTGAGTGGCTGGCGGCGCCGGCCCATGAGCACCAGCAGGAGTATCACCATCATCATAATTCGGATTCAGGCGAACAACCGGTCGTGGAAGACTTCCCGCCGATAACATTGCCGGATGAAGGTTTTCTTTGTATCGACAACCAAGGCGAGGGTTTCTTCAGTCGTGGTTGGGTCTTCTCCCCAGAGTGGGTTTTTGATGCGGCTAAACTTTATGGTTTGTTAGTGGGTGTCGATGCCGAGCGTATCAAAGGCGTCTTCGTCACAGCGCAAGGCATTACGGCCTACAACAAGGCCGACGGGGTATTGACGGAGTTCGAGCTTGACGATTGTCTGGACAGCCGAATCGAATGCATTAGTACAGACCCAGAGGTGCTTGCGCTCTTAGAAACAGCCTTATTTGATTGTGTATTAAGTAAGCCCTATTCCTCTGTGTAGGGCCTAATGGAGTCTACTTCGATGGAGTAGGCCGCTGTCGCAGTATCGTTCTCGACGATTGTGGTTTTGATGGTGCCGTATAACCAAAATGGGTCGTACAGTGATGATAGTTTGAAGCCCTTTTTAAACTCAGCATACACAATTTGATTCGGGGGTGGCGGTGGTACATGAATGCAGGCGCCAAAATACGGAACTAAAAAGAATTTGGTTATATGGTGCCGATCTACACCAAACTCCAGTGGTACGATAAATCCGGGAATACGAATGGCTTTGCCGTCGAACTCGGCAATAACCTTGGTGGAAACCAAGGCTTGCTGATAGGGGTCGTCGCCTGGCGCATCCAATGCGGCTTTGATTTGGCTGGCAATCTTATCTGCGTCTGAGCCATCTTTAATTTCATTGATAGAATCTGGTGGATTTAAAAAAGCTTCCAGATCATCTTTGGGTATAAGGTCTGTCCATTCTACCGTCTGGTAATTACCCTGAGCGAAGGCCGTGCTAGTCAATACAAGCAGCAGTGCGACCAGAGCATAAGTAGGAATTGAACGTAAAGAAACGAGTGCCAAAATGGGCTCCTTTTACATAATTGGTCGCAGGGCTTGCTAGGCTTATTTTGCCAAGTCAGCTTGACGAAATACGCAATTGGCTTGAAAACAATCATCGCGACTTTAAATATGATACGTTATATCGCCAACAACCACATCAATAGGAAATCGGCTCGTGCTACTCAGCATTAAAGACCTCCGTTTTCACTACCCTGGCGACAGTAAGGTGGTGCTAGATATTCCGCAATGGTGCTTGAGCGCGGGCGAACAGGTTTTTCTTCACGGTCCCTCTGGTGCGGGTAAGTCTACGTTTCTTAAATTGTTAGCCGGTCTTCTTGTTCCCAGCGGCGGCGGTATTACGATGTTGGGGCAGCCCTTGCAGGCTTTGCGCAGTGGCCAACGGGACAAGTGGCGGGCTCGCCATATTGGCTTTGTCTTTCAGCAGTTCAACTTAGTTCCCTATTTGAGTGGCCGAGATAATATTCGTCTCGCCGCCCACTTTGGCGGCAAGGGTGATGTCGATGCGGCTGCAACGGCTTTATTGACAAGCTTGGGGCTGGACGAAAAATTACATCGCAAGCCGGCGGCTGAACTCAGTATTGGGCAGCAGCAGCGGGTGGCCATTGCCCGCGCACTGATTAATCAACCGGAGCTGCTTATCGTCGATGAGCCAACCTCCGCTCTCGATGCTAAAAATCGCGATCTCTTCATGGCCTTGCTGGGTGAACAATTGGCGGAAAATAATACCGCGTTGATATTTGTCAGCCACGATCTTAGTTTGTCGAATGGCATGAGTCGCGTGGAGTCTTTGCAGGACATCAATCAGGCTGGAAGGGTTAACTAATGTTTTTACGTTTAGCCCTGGCAAGTCTGCGCAGTCGCAAAGGTTCAGTATTGCTGACGTTTCTCGCTATTACAGTCAGTGTGTTCGTATTGCTGGGTGTAGAGCAAATTCGCCAACAAGCTAAAAGCAGTTTTAACAATACCGTGTCTGGTATTGATTTGATTGTTGGGGCGCGCACCGGCGATATTAATTTACTGCTGTATTCAGTTTTTCGTTTGGGTCACGCCAGTAATAATATTTCTTGGCAAAGTTATCAGCACATTGCCGCAGACCCAAACGTTGCGTGGACAATCCCCGTTGCCCTTGGCGACTCTCACAAAGGTTACCGGGTCATGGGAACGACGGCGGATTATTTTAATCACTTTCGCTTTGGTCAAAACCGACCCTTGGTGCTGGCGGAGGGCAAGCCTTTTTCCCAGCTCTATGAGCTGGTTCTTGGCAGTGAAGTTGCTCGATCACTGGGTTATCAGATTGGCGACGAGCTGGTGCTGGCACACGGTTTGGGGAGTACCAGCTTCAGCCAACACAAGGACAAACCTTTTCGGGTTGCGGGCATTCTTCAAGCTACCGGTACGCCAGTAGATCAGACCTTGCATGTTAGTCTTCAGGCGATTGAAGCCATCCACAGCGGCTGGCAAAACGGTGTAAAAATACCCGGTGCAGATCATGGGCACGACGAAGAAGACCTGACACCGGAGTCTATAACCGCGTTTATGGTTGGACTTAAATCCAAGCTGGCCACCTTTCGTTTGCAGCGACAAATTAACACCTACGACAGCGAAGCCCTGCAAGCCATTCTTCCCGGCGTGACCCTAAGCCAGCTTTGGCAGATGATGTCGGCGATGGAAAATACCCTGCGTTTGATTGCGGCCTTAGTGCTGCTTGCCTCTTTGCTAGGTCTTGCCGCCATGTTGCTGGCGTCTATCAAAGAGCGTCAGGGCGAGATAGCCGTTATGCGCGCTATTGGCGCGCCGCCCCTGTTTGTCTTTGCGCTGATTCAGGCCGAGGCGCTGCTGATTAGCCTTGGCGGCATTCTCGTAGCAAATTTGCTCCTCATTTCATGTATTACGGTGGCCGGCAACGTCCTTGCCGAGCGTTACAGCTTGTTTATTGATGGCAAGTTACTTACACCCCAGCTGGCGTTTTATATGGGTGTGATCATTGTCAGCACACTACTGGTGAGCGTAATACCGGGGATAAGTGCGTATCGAAAGGCGTCGGGATAGGATCAAGCCTATTGGATGGTGATTGCTGGCAATGGAGTTTTAGGTAAGCTATTGATTTTAAAAAGAAAATTAATGGTGCCCAGAGACGGAATCGAACCGCCGACACGAGGATTTTCAATCCTCTGCTCTACCGACTGAGCTATCTGGGCATATTTGAGAGCTTTGGCTGCTTCTCAGAAGGCGCGTATTAAACCTGTTCCGAAACAATGAGTCAAGCCCCTGAAATAAGAGAGTTATTCGCTGGGGGGTACGTAACCCTCGGCTTTTTCGTAGTCTTCACCGGATAGAAACTTTTCCATTTCAGCTTGCAGGAATTTCCGAGAGGCGGGGTCCATCATGCTTAGGTGTTTTTCATTTATAAGCATAGTTTGGTGGGCGTGCCATTCTTCCCAGGCTTTTTTAGAGACGTTTTCGAAGATGTCTTGGCCTTTTGGGCCTGGGTACGGCGGCTTGTCTAGGCCGTCGAGTTCTTGCTGAAATTTTTTGCAGAATACGGTGCGGGTCATAGTGGGGCTTCTCTTAATAAATCTGAGCTGAATACAGCGTCGAGCAGTTTTTTAACTGGCGCGGCAAGGCCGACTTGTTGTTCAGGGTGTCCCTTATACCAAAGCTGTGGCTTGGCTTCCATGATTGTGGTGATTTCGCCGTGCAGGTGAATGTGCACTGGCGTGATGTCTAGGTGGAAGTGGCTAAAGGTATGTCGCATAAGCGGCCAGTGTTGTTTGCTACTGTTAGTGCTGAGGTTTTGGTCGATATAGTGATCGAGTTCGTCTGCGTTGGCAGCTTCGGGGAAGCTCCACAGACCGCCCCATATACCGCTGTCGGGGCGCTGTTCGAGTAAAATTTCGCCGCGATTATTTTCAATTATCAGCATGTGAACTTGTCGAGTCGGTATTTGTTTCTTCGGTTTTTTGCTGGGGTAGTTGGTTTGAGTGTTACTGGCGAAGCTCTGGCAGTTATTTTGGACTGGGCAGCTTGGGCATTGGGGTTTGCTGCGGGTACAGAGCGTGGCACCGAGATCCATAATGGCTTGAGTGTAGTCGGCGACTCGCTTATCAGGAGTTAGCTCTTCGGCCAAATCCCATAATTGGCTTTCGACGTGTTTTAGCGCTGGCCAGCCGTCAATGGCGGCATAGCGCGTGAGTACCCGTTTTACATTGCCGTCGAGTATGGGGGCGCGACCATTACAGGCGATGGAGTATATTGCGGCAGCGGTTGAGCGACCTACGCCGGGGAGTTGCTGGAGTAGTTCGTGGTCGTGGGGGAATTCCCCGCCAAATTCATCGCAGACCAGTTTTGCGGCTTTATGGAGGTTTCTGGCGCGGGCGTAGTAGCCAAGACCCGTCCACAGCGCGAGCACGTCATCAGTTGGTGCGTCGGCAAGGTTCTGTACAGTGGGAAACCGCGCCATAAATCGTTGGTAGTAGTCGATGACGGTGGTGACTTGGGTCTGCTGAAGCATAATTTCAGATACCCACACCCGATATGGCGTGATGTCTTGTTGCCACGGCAGATCTTTGCGGCCGGCGACGTCGAACCATGCCAGCAACTGTTGGCTGAAGGTGTGCTTACTGCTTGATTTCATTAAGTATTGCGCTGCCAGCACCAGAGGCGATTATTGGCGCTAAAGCCTAGTTCTGCGAACAGGTTGATGAGTTCTGGCGCGCCACGCAAATCGGCGGAGATAGATTGCAGGTCGTCGGGTAGCTGCTTCATCGCTTGGATGATGAGCTGCCGCGCTACGCCTCTACGTCGAGTGACTTCACGTACGGATAATTGCGCTATCTGGTAGTCGCCGCCGTAGATGGGAGTGAGGGTAAAAGCAGACAGAATTCGGCCATTAAAGCGGCCGCCGTAGATAATTAGTTTGCCAGAATTGGCAGACGCCAGCAGTTTTACACTGTCGTTTGGGTACAGTATTTCGAGGTCCGCAGCGTCCTGTGGGTCTGGCTGGGTGATAATTTCTGCGTATACAGGCATTTATGACGTTTCTGCTTGGTGTAATACGGGTTGGGATTTTTTATAATACGCTATTGTAAGCAAATAACCGATGAGGCGTCGATGAACGAGCGCAAAGCTACGATCAGCCGTAACACCCTAGAAACCCAAATTACCGTGACAGTGAACCTGGATGGCACGGGTACGTCTCATTTTGATACTGGGGTTCCCTTCCTAGATCATATGATGGATCAGATTGCCCGTCACGGCCTGATTGATTTGGTAGTGCACGCCAAGGGTGATTTACACATTGACGCGCATCACACCGTTGAAGACATTGGCATCACCATGGGCCAGGCATTCGCTGAGGCGGTTGGCGATAAGAAAGGTATTACTCGCTACGGTCACGCTTATGTGCCGTTGGACGAGGCTTTGTCGCGGGTGGTAATCGACTTCTCTGGTCGTGCTGGTCTGGAATATCACGTGCCTTATACTCGCGGCAGCGTGGGTGGTTTTGACGTGGATTTGTTCTCTGAGTTTTTTCACGGCTTTGTGAATCACGCCAAAGTGACTCTGCACATCGATAATTTGCGCGGTAAAAACACCCATCACCAAGCTGAAACGGTGTTTAAAGCATTTGGTCGCGCACTGCGTATGGCCTTGCAGGCCGACGAGCGCATGGCGGGCATTACGCCTTCTACCAAGGGTAGTCTCTAGGGTTTTTCAATATGAGTAAGTCTTCCGTTGCCGTAATAGATTACGGCATGGGTAATTTGCACTCGGTGGCCAGCGCTCTCGAGAAGGTTGGCGATGGCGTTAAGGTCATGGTCACCGATTGCCCCGACACAATTTTGAGCGCGGATCGGGTGATTTTTCCCGGTGTGGGCGCGATTCGCGATTGCATGGCTGAGCTTAAATCTCGTGGTTTAGATGAAGTCATTCAGGAAGTAGCGGCGCAAAAGCCACTGCTCGGCATTTGTCTTGGTATGCAGGCTTTGCTGGAAAGCAGCGAGGAGAATGGCGGCGTTGAATGTTTAGATGTACTGCCAGGCGCGGTTAAATTCTTTGGTAGTGATCTGCGCGATGCTGCGGGCGGGCGTCTTAAAGTCCCGCACATGGGTTGGAACAATGTTATTCAAGCCATTGATCACCCGTTGTGGGCCGGTATTCCCGATGCCAGCCGATTCTATTTTGTGCACAGCTACTACGTTGATGCACCGGAATTTGTGGCGGGTAGCTGCGACTACGGCGTGCAAGTACACGCGGCACTGGCCTGCGACAATGTGTTTGCCGTGCAGTTTCACCCTGAAAAAAGCGGTGATATGGGCCTGCGCCTGCTAAGCAATTTTTTGAACTGGGATCGCCCCGCGGCCTTTTTCCCAGTGACTGACTAATATTAAGGTTTCACTATGTTGATTATCCCCGCAATAGATTTAAAAGACGGCCAATGTGTGCGTCTGCGTCAAGGCGAAATGGGCGACTCTACGGTATACGGCAATGATCCCGTAGAAATGGCTGCACGCTGGGTTACTGCGGGTGGTCGTCGCCTGCATTTGGTTGATCTCAATGGTGCCTTTGAAGGCAAGCCCGTGAATGGCGAAGCGGTAACCGCTATTGCTAAGGCCTACCCAGATTTGCCGATTCAAATTGGCGGCGGTATTCGCTCATTGCATACCATCGAGCAGTATTTAGATGCTGGCGTGAACTATGTGATTATCGGTACTAAAGCCGTTAAAGATCCTAAGTTTGTGGCTGAGGCCTGCAAGGCGTTCCCTGGTTCGGTCATCGTCGGCTTAGACGCCAAAGATGGTTTGGTTGCTACAGACGGTTGGGCCGAAGTGTCTAATTTAGTGGCTACAGAGCTGGCTAAGCGTTTTGAGCAAGATGGCGTGAGTTCGATTGTATACACCGATATTAGTCGTGACGGCATGATGCAGGGCGTTAATATTGATGCGACCGTGGCAATGGCGAAGGCTTCTGGTCTGCCGGTAATTGCCTCTGGTGGTGTGACCAATATGGACGATATTCGGGCGCTTAACGCAGTTGCGGATGCCGGTATTTTGGGTGCAATCACTGGGCGTGCGATTTACGAAGGCGAACTCGATTTAGCCGAAGCGCAGCGTTACTGCGACGACAACCGTTAACAGCGGATAGGACGAGAAACCACTATGGCTTTGGCTAAACGCATTATTCCCTGCTTAGATGTGGACAAAGGTCGTGTTGTAAAAGGTGTTAATTTTGTTGGTATTCGCGACGCCGGTGATCCGGTAGAGATTGCCAAGCGCTACAACGAACAGGGCGCCGACGAAATCACCTTTTTAGATATTACGGCGACTCACGAAGGTCGTGAGACGACTGTTCACACCGTTGAGCAAATCGCGGCAGAGGTGTTTATTCCGCTAACAGTTGGCGGCGGTATTCGCGAGATTAAAGATATTCGCACCATGCTTAATGCCGGTGCCGATAAGGTCGGCATTAACTCGGCAGCAATTCACCGGCCCGATTTTGTTAAAGAAGCCGCAGACCGTTTTGGATCACAGTGCATTGTGATTGCCATTGATGCCAAGCGTGTTGCCGATGAGGCCGACGGTCGTCCCCGTTGGGAAATATTCACCCACGGTGGTCGCAAGCCAACCGGTATTAATGCGGTGGAGTGGGCGATAAAAATGGTTGAGAACGGCGCGGGTGAAGTTCTACTTACCAGCATGGATGGTGACGGCACTAAAGCTGGTTATGATTTGGCGTTGACCCGTGCTATTTCTGAAGCCGTGCCGGTGCCGGTTATTGCCTCTGGTGGGGTGGGTAATCTCGATCATATGGTGGCGGGTATTAAAGAAGGCTTGGCCGACGCCGTGTTGGCGGCAAGTATTTTTCACTTTGCGGAATACACCGTGCCAGAAGCCAAGGCTTATATGGCAGCCCACGGGATTGAAGTACGTTTATAATTTATACTTTAGCAGACACAAAAAAGCGGGCTTGGGTTTGCCCGCTTTTTTGTGTCTGGAATAATGCTGGAGCAGCAATTACTGAATAGCAGTTTCAATAATCGCTGTTTTGGGTGTAGACATGATGTACATGCCTTTGAGTAGGTTTAGCGCTTCATATAATTGATTGTCGCCACCAGCTATATCTTCGCGTCCGCCTTTCTCGGCTTTGCGACTTACGCTAGTGCTTTCTTTACCGTCGCCGCGACCGAGGTGGCCGGCCAAATCCGCTTCGGTGATTTCAATGCCTGCCGCCAGTGCTTCAATACGTGCTCTTTCAACAATAATGTCTGGCTCTATACCTTGGGCCTGAATCGATCTGCCACTGGGGGTAAAGTAACGTGCGGTAGTTAGTTTAATAGCGCTTTCTTCTGAGAGCGGAAGCACGGTTTGCACCGAGCCTTTACCAAAGCTGCGGGTGCCGATAATGACGGCGCGGCGGTGATCTTGCAGGGCGCCGGCAACGATTTCAGATGCGGAGGCAGAGCCGCCATTAATTAATACCACCATCGGGGTAGCATCGGCAGGGCTTTTGGCGCTAGCCATGAATCGGCTATAGGCGTTTGGGAGTCGTCCTTCGGTATAGACAATAAGACCGTCATTAATGAACTCGTTGACGACCTGTACTGAAGCCTGCAGTAAGCCGCCGGGGTTATTCCGCAAATCTAAGACTAGGCCTCTTAATTCATCGCGCCCCGCCTTGAGTTTGTTGAGTTCCTTTTTCAAATCTTGGCCGGTGCGGCTTTGGAATTGGGAAATACGAATATAGCCGTAGCCGGGTTCAAGCACTTCGCTACGCACGCTGGCTACGGTAATAACGTCACGCTTTAGCGGTATTTCAAATGGTGCGCTAATGCCGCTGCGGAGTATTGTTAGTACAATTTTACTGCCGGCGGGCCCGCGCATTAAGGTGACCGCTTCTTGGAGGTTAAGACCTTTTATTGGTTTATTATCGATTTGAATAATAAGGTCGCCGGTTTGGATGCCGGCGCGTTCAGCGGGCGTGTCGTCGATGGGCGTAACGACTTTAATAAAGCCATTTTCCATGCCGACTTCAATGCCCAAACCGCCAAATTCGCCGGTGGTATGGTTTTGTAAGTCTTCAAAAGAGCTGGCGTCTAGATAGTCTGAATGTGGATCTAGGCCGCTTAGCATACCGCGAATGGCATTTTCTAGAAGGGTTTTGTCGTCTACTTCTTCTACATAACTAAGACGGATTTGATTAAACACGTCGGCAAAATTTCTTAATGCCTGCAGCGGTAGCTGGCCCTGTGCTGCGGTGACCTCTTGCGTAGCGACATCATCTTCTTCGGCCATTGAGCTTATTGGGGCGGCCAATAGGGCAACCGTAATGGCGGTTAGAGTGAGGCGAAGCATATTTGGCATGACGTAAATTCCTGGTGCAACTTCAATTGAGAGTTATTGTATCTTGCTTTATCGGCGATTACTTCGCCCTTACTGACACCATCTACGGGGGTCTGTGGGGCGACCTTTGTAACGAATTTCAAAATAAAGTCCGGCTTGGCGCTGCCCGCCACTATTACCAACGGTGGCGACTGCTTCGCCGCCTTTAACCCAGTCACCTTCGGTGCGCAGTAGGCTTTGGTTATGTGCGTACAAGCTGAGGTAACCGCCGCCGTGATCGACAATAATAAGTAGGCCTGCACCGCGCAACCAGTCAGCAAATACTACGCGACCATTGTGAATAGAGATTACCGAGTCACCTTCGTTGCCGGCAATTTGAATACCTTGCCATGTTACTGCGCTGCCTTGCCTAGGTGAGCCGTAACGATTGAGGAGCTTGCCTCTGACCGGCCAAGGCATTTTTCCGCGCATGGCGTTAAAGGGCTTGTAGCTTGCTGGAATGGCGATATTGGTGATTTCACGCTCGACCGCCTGTAGGACGCTTTCTAGGCTTTTACGTTCCTTGTCTAGGGTGTTAAGCGAGCTGGTTTTAGTGACGATATCGCGATCTATACCCGCGAGCGTATTGGCGCGTTGCTGCTTTTGTTGGAACAGTGTTTGTTGCTGGCGCTGCAATTCTGAACTGGTTTCCGCCAAGGCTTCGGCTTCAGCTTCGATGGCAGGCTTTAAAGTATCTAATTCAGTGAGTGTGTCACGGTACTTGCTAAGCTCTTCGCTGCGGGCGCGGTTAAAGTAGTCAAAGTAGGTCAGTGTGCGGCTGAGCTTTTCCGGCTGCTCCTGATTCAGCAGCATTTTTAACTGACTTTCTTTGCCCAGTGTGTAGGCGTTGCGAACGTGCTCCGCAATAAGGTTTTTTTGGTTTTGTTGTTTTTTACGTAGCTGCTGCTGGCGTGTTTCTAACTCGGCTAACTTGCGCTGCTGCTCGTCGCGCTTTTTGCTAGTGCGATGAAGTTTTGCTGCTAGCTCGCCAATATCTTTCTCGATGTTACGTAGCGCTTTGGCGGTGCTGCTACGGTCATTTTGTTGTTTGCTAATCGACTTTTTTAACGAGCCGATTTTTTCATTCAGTGTATTGAGTTCACGCTGGGTCTTTTCGTTGTTGGCGCTCACCGCAGTGCTTGTCAGCAGCAATAAAACCCAACATAGTTTGCGAAGACTGGCAGCGCGCAGCAGCACTTTAATAACCGTCTCAGGCTTCGCGCAATAAATTAATGCCGGTCATCTCAGCGGGTTGGTCAACGGCCATCAGCGCCAACATGGTTGGGGCAATATCAGCCAGCTTGCCGCCGGATTCTTGCAGTGCGCCGAGCTTGCCGCCAACGTAGACCAGTGGCACCAGCTCTGTGGTGTGCTGGGTGTGGGCTTGGCCGGCGTCGTAGTCGACCATTTGCTCGCAGTTGCCATGGTCGGCGGTGATCAGGCAGTGGCCATCCATTTCTATTACCGCATCGGTGACGCGTTTTATACAGGCATCTAGTGCTTCAACGGCTTTCACTGCGGCAGAGAAAACACCTGTGTGGCCCACCATATCGCCATTGGCGTAGTTGCAAATAATCGCGTCGTATTTGCCATTGCGAATGGCGGCCACTAATTTGTCGGTGACTTCCGGTGCGCTCATTTCTGGTTGTAAGTCGTAGGTGGCTACGTCGGGGGAGGATATAAGCTCTCGGTCTTCGCCGACATAAAGTGCTTCGCGGCCACCGCTAAAGAAAAAGGTGACGTGGGCGTACTTTTCGGTTTCGGCAATACGCAGCTGAGTTTTGCCGCATTTCTCCAGTACTTCGCCCAAGCTGTTGTGCATTTTTTCTGGCGGGTAGGCGACGGCTGCTTTAATGCTGTCAGCGTACTCGGTGGTCATCACAAACTCAGCCAACGCGGGAGTAGCCTTGCGTTGGAAACCGTCGAAGTCTTTATCGACAAAGGCGCGGGTGATTTCTCGGGCGCGGTCGGCGCGGAAGTTCATGAAAATCACGCTGTCGCCGTTTTTGACACTGCCATCGGCTTGGCCGGCCGCTTGAATGACGGACGCATTTACAAATTCATCATTTTCATCGCGGGCGTAGGCGGCAGCTAGTGCCTCGCTTGCCGAATCGTAACGGTAGTCGGCAGTGGATTGGGTGAGTAAGTTATAGGCCTTTTCTACTCGATCCCAGCGATTGTCTCTGTCCATAGCGTAATAGCGGCCAATGATCGAGGCGGTGCGACCACGGCCAAGTTCAGCAAATTTCTGATCAATCTTTTCCAGAGAGTTTTGCGCGCTGCGCGGCGGTGTGTCGCGGCCATCTAAAAATGCGTGGACATAAATCTGCTCTGCACCGCGTTTAGCGGCAAGTTCCATCATGGCAAGAATGTGGTTTTCGTGGCTGTGTACGCCGCCGCTAGAAAGCAAACCAAGAATGTGTACGGCCTTGCCTGCATTAGTGGCCTTGTCTATAGCATTGGTATACGTCGGGTTGGTGAAAAAATCACCATCGGCAATGTCTTTGTCGATGCGCGTAATACTTTGGTACACAATGCGGCCGGCGCCAAGGCTCATATGGCCGACTTCAGAGTTACCCATTTGACCGTCGGGTAAACCGACATCCAGTCCGGAGCCAGAAATGAGGGTGTGCGGTGACTTCTCCCACAGGGCGTCCCAATTGGGCGTTACTGCATGGAAAATAGCGTTGTCTTTGGGGTCTTCGCGGTAGCCAAAGCCGTCAAGTATAACTAATACAACGGGTTTTTTGGTTTGCGTGTCGGCCATAATAGAACCACTTTAAATCGGCTGGAATTAGCTCGACATTGTAACTTTTTCGACACAACGAGGCTATGCAGGGAAGGGTGAGAAATGCACAGTGGCAGTGTATACTCTCGCTTTTTTCGCGAATTGTGTTCACCGCGACGTATAAAGAGAGTTTTCATGGAAAAATTAATCCCTTTTGTGGCTGAGCAATGGATACTTATTTCGGCATTAATTTCCTGCCTTTTATTGTTGAGTTTCCATGAGTCGCGGCGCGCAGGTAAGTCAATTACGCCTCAACAGATGGTGAGTTTGTTGAATCAGCAGGGCGCTGTGGTAGTGGATTTACGTGATAAAGGCGAATTCGGCAAAGGCCATATTCTCGATTCAGTGAATGTGCCATTTGCTAAATTAGATAAAGAAGTTGACGGTCTTGCCGACAAAGATAAGCCGATAGTGTTGGTGTGTAAGCTTGGTCAGCACGCGAGTGCTGCGGGCAAAAAGCTTGGTGCTAAAGGCTATACGCAGGTCCACCGTTTGAAGGGCGGTATTGCCGAGTGGCAGGCAATGCAGATGCCGCTGGTTAAATAATCGGCCTATATGCAAAAAAAGATAGTGTAATCGGGGAGGAGTGATAATGGCGAAAGTAACAATCTACACAACACGATTCTGCCCTTATTGTGTCCGCGCCAAGCAGCTACTGAGTAGTAAAGGCGTAGACTTTGAAGAGATTCCGGTCGATGGCCGCAATGATCTTCGCAGTGATTTATTAGCTCGTACCGGTCAGCGGACGGTGCCGCAAATTTGGGTAGGTGATACTCATGTTGGTGGCTGTGATGAGTTGATGGACCTTGAGCGTCGCGCTCACCTTGATGGAATGCTCGCCTTGTAATTAACGATGGCGCCCATATTGTTTGTTAATGCCCAGAATTAGGAATACACAATAATGTCAGAACAAGCAGCAGCACCCGCTCAAGCTAAATTTGCCTTGCAGCGTATTTACATTAAAGACGCGTCGTTTGAATCACCAAGCGCGCCGTTAATCTTCACAAAAACCTGGAAGCCAAAGATACAGGTTGATTTGAATACTCGCAGCAACCCTGTGGCAGAGAATAATTTCGAAGTTATTCTTACAGTGACCATCACCGCTAAGCTAGAAGATGACGAGACCGCATTCTTGGTAGAAATTCACCAAGGTGGTTTGTTCCTAGCGGAAGGCGTAGAAGGCGAGCAGTTGCGTCAGCTTCTGGGTATAGCCTGTCCGAATATGCTGTTCCCGTATTTGCGTGAAGCGGTAGATTCTTTAGTTGTGAAAGGCGGCTTCCCCGCACTGGCATTGCAGCCTGTCAATTTTGAAGCGCTGTATCGTCAGGCGCAGCAGCAGGCTGAGCAGCAAGCAGCTGCTGAACCAACAACTCACTGAGTTGATGGTAGCGTTGGGTTTGTTGTATTGATAAGCCCAACGCACCGATTTCCCATGTTCCATATCGCCCTACATGAACCGCGTATTGCTCCCAATACCGGTAACATTATTCGCTTGGTTGCGAATAATGGCTGCCATCTGCATTTAATTGAGCCGCTGGGTTTTGACCTTGAAGAAAAAAAGTTGCGGCGTGCAGGCTTAGATTATGCAGATTTAGCGCGAGTGACTCGCCATGCAGATTATGAAAGCTTTCTAAAGGAAATGGCTGGCCGGCGTATTTTTGCCCTTACGACGAAGGGTAGTCGTAACTACGCAGATGCCGATTTCAAAGCAGATGACGTGCTGCTGTTTGGCTCTGAAACCGCAGGCTTACCACAATATATTCGCGATGAATTGGGCGTTGAGCACTGTTTGAAAGTCCCGATGATCGGCAGCTCCCGCAGTTTGAATTTGTCGAATACCGTTGCGCTGGTGAGCTATGAGGCGTGGCGGCAGGTGAGTTTTTTGGGGGCAGTTATTTAAAGTTTAGCCCTCGTGTTTTAGTGAGGAACGCTAGACGGGAGATGGGAGACGCAAATGCAGCGTTTTCCGTCTCCCGTTAAGCATTTAGCGCTTAATCATCGTCATCATCACCACCCATGCCCAGTTCTTTAATTTTACGGGTCAGGGTATTGCGTCCCCAGCCCAGTAAATTAGCAGCATCGCGGCGGCGTCCGTGGGTGTGCTTCAGCGCCGACTCAATCATAATGCGTTCAAACTGCGGCACCGCACGGTCTAGTAATTTGTCGCGGCCCAGCATTAATTCCTGATCTGCCCAACGCTTGAGGTTGTCCTGCCAGTTGGACGCCGGCGCGGCTTCGCCCTGTGGCCTTTCCAGTAATTCTGGGGGAAGGTCGTCGATATGTATTTCGCGGCCCGCCGCCATCACGGTTAGCCAGCGGCAAGTGTTCTCTAATTGACGGACGTTGCCCTGCCATTCCATTTGGCAGAGATATTCTTCGGTTTCTGGGCGTAGGCGTTTTGGCTCTACGTTTAGCTCATTTCCCGCGCGGGTGAAGAAGTGTTGCATGAGCTTAGGTATGTCTTCACGGCGCTCTGACAGGCGCGGCAAATGCATGCGGATAACGTTGAGACGATGGAAAAGGTCTTCCCGAAATGTGTTGTTTTTTACTAGCTTTTCGAGATTTTGATGAGTCGCGGCAATAATGCGAACATCGACTTTGACGGGGGTGTGGCCGCCGACTCGATAGAATTCGCCATCTGCTAATACCCGCAATAAACGCGTTTGGGTGTCGGCGGGCATATCGCCAATCTCATCCAAAAACAGTGTGCCGCCGTTGGCTTGTTCAAAACGCCCACGACGCTGTGCGCTGGCGCCGGTAAAGGCGCCTTTTTCATGACCAAACAGCTCAGACTCCATTAAGTCTTTGGGGATGGCCGCCATGTTTAGTGCAATAAATGGTTTTGTAGCGCGGGGGCTGTGGCGGTGTAGCGCTTGTGCGACCAGCTCTTTACCCGTGCCAGACTCACCGTTAATTAGTACTGTGATATTGGACTGTGATAAGCGGCCAATAGCACGGAAAACTTCCTGCATTGCTGGCGCTTCGCCGATGATCTCGGTTGGCTCGAGCGGTGTTTGTTCAGGCAGTAAATTACGGTTTTTATTGGCGTGTTGCAGTGCGCGTTGAGTGGTGGCGACAGCTTCATCTACATCAAAGGGTTTGGGTAGATATTCAAACGCGCCGCCTTGATATGACGCTACCGCGCTATCTAGGTCGGAGTGTGCCGTCGTAATAATAACGGGTAGGCCGGGGTGTGCGGCGGTAATTCGGGATAGCAGTTTTAAGCCGTCAATGCCCGGCATGCGAATGTCGCTAATGATGGCGTCGGGTACTTCGCCTTCAAGGTGTCCGAGCAGTTCGTCGCCATTTTCAAAGCAGCGAGTAACGATGCCGGCTTGGGTGAGGGCTTTTTCAAGTACCCAGCGTATCGATCGGTCGTCGTCGGCTATCCAGACGGAATTAGCTTGGCTCATTAGGCGTGCTCCAGGGGAATGTGTAGCGAGAACACGGTATTGCCGGGTTCGCTACGGCATTCGATAAGTCCGTTATGTTGGTTGAGTATTGATTGCGCGATAGACAGCCCAAGGCCGGTGCCTTCGGCGCGTCCGCTAACCATCGGTAAAAAGATAGATGCGCGTAGATCAGCGGGAATGCCTGGTCCGTTGTCGACGATGTCGGTGCTGCAGACTAAGCGATGCCGATGTGTGCCAATGGTGAGTTGGCGCAGTGTGCGGGTTCGGATAATGATGGTTGGATCACTATCGCCTGGTGAATCTTGCCGCAGTGCTTGCTGGGCATTGCGAATAACATTTAGGAAGGCTTGGATAAGTTGCTCGCGGTCGCCGAGTATGTCCGGAATACTGGGGTCGTAGTCGCGAATGATGCGAACACCGCCGTCGCTTTCGGCTTCAACTAATTGTCTTACCCGTTCTAAAACTTCATGAATATTGGTCTTTTGTTTTTCTGGTGCGCGGTGAGGGCCGAGCATGGTGTCGACTAAATTTCGCAGCCGGTCAGCTTCTTCGATAATGATATTGGTGTAATCGTGTAGCTTTGGATCACTAAGTTCGCGCGCTAATAATTGGGCTGCGCCGCGCAGACCGCCCAGCGGATTTTTAACTTCATGGGCGATGCCGCGAATTAGTGCTTGGCTATTTTGCTGTGATGACAACAGGCCTTCTTCGCGGCTAATTCGGATTAGCCGGTCTAGCGGTTGCAGCTCAATGATGAGCGAGGTGCGGCGGTTTTCGGTAACGGGTGTCACGGCGTAATCGACTGTGATTTCTGTGCCCGAGCGCAGAGTTAACACGGTTTCTCGTTTGGTATAGGCCTCGCAGTTATTAATGGCGTCGAGGAGTTTTACGAGGGTGTCTTCTTGTTCATGGAAAAGCTTGGTGATGGCCTCGCCGTGAATACGTTGATCAGATACCGCCAACAGTGATTCTGCCGCCGGATTGATATAGCTGACGGTCAGGTTCGGCTCGACCAACAGTATTGCTGTTTTCAAGTTGTCGAGTATTTGATGGTAGATATTGTTCAGAGCCATAGGGCCGCCATGTGTTCGTTGTGTTTGCTTTAAAGCAATTTCTAGGCCAAGCGACAGTTGAAGAATTTTATAGACGAATCAACAATTTTCCGTAACTGGCAAGCCTGAATGCCTTGTTATGGGGCCATTTTCGGGGTGGGTGCAGGGTATTTTTTTGGGGCGAAAATGACCAATATTTCACAGTATGCGCCAATACGGTGCAAGCAAACACCTAAAGATTGTGAACGACGGTGTTAATTGTTTGGTCGGTAAACCATTACGTTGATACTGCTTTCAGCGACAGTTTTACCGTTGCTGTCGATAATAGCGGCGCTAATCTGATGTTGCCCGCGGGGGATTCGGGGGATAGATGCGCTTGTTGAGGACCTACTGCTGATAATGCGGCCATCGAGGCTAATACGTATTTGCTGGTCTTTGCGAAGTGCTTGATCAGTTTTGATATTAACCGTGGTTGGAACAAGGCCATTGGGGATGATGGCGCCGTCGCTGGGGGAGCTTATTTGGATGCCGTTGATATCTAAGTTGATGGCTTTAGATGGTTTTCGTTTTGCTTCGTTAATATCTACTGCAGGTGTAGTGTTAATACTAGGAAGTGCCATAGGTGTGGGCGAGCTGCCTTTGGGGGCTTTATCAGAATACACCGTGTGACCATTTTCATCGATGTAGCGGTATATTTCCTTGTTTTGGGCGTGGGTGCACAGGGCAAAAAGGCAGCTAAATAACAGTATATATCGCATATTTATTCCAGTGCGGCGAATACGATACCAATGATGTCGCGATAACGCATTTGCTACAAGCATAAAAAAACCCGCCAGCCGGCGGGTTCTCTTAAAGCGCTAACAAGTATTACACGCTGTAGTACATGTCGAACTCAACTGGGTGAGTTGTCATGGCTAGGCGTTCTACTTCTTGTGACTTCAGTGCAATGTAAGCGTCGATAGTATCGTCGTCGAATACACCGCCAGCCGTTAGGAATGCACGGTCTGCGTCAAGTGCTTGCAGAGCTTGATCTAGGCTAGAGGCAACAGTTGGGATTGCTGCTGCTTCTTCTGCTGGAAGGTCGTAAAGATCTTTGTCAGCAGCATCGCCAGGGTGAATCTTGTTTTTGATACCGTCTAGGCCAGCCATCAGCAATACCGCAAACGCGAGGTATGGGTTAGCAGATGGATCTGGGAAGCGCACTTCGACGCGACGTGCTTTTGGGTTTGGTACAAACGGAATGCGGATTGACGCAGAGCGGTTACGCGCTGAGTAAGCCAGCATAACAGGTGCTTCAAAGCCAGGAACCAGACGCTTATACGAGTTAGTAGAGGCGTTGGTGAAGGCGTTGATAGCGCGAGCGTGCTTGATAACACCGCCAATGTAGAACAGGGCGGTTTCAGACAGTCCACCGTAAACGTCGCCAGCAAATAGGTTTGTGCCATCTTTGCTTAAAGACATGTGGACGTGCATGCCGC
This sequence comes from Zhongshania aliphaticivorans, assembly GCF_902705855.1. GTDB lineage: Bacteria > Pseudomonadota > Gammaproteobacteria > Pseudomonadales > Spongiibacteraceae > Spongiibacter > Spongiibacter aliphaticivorans_B. The sequence continues at coordinate 268,962 of NZ_CACSIJ010000014.1, forward strand.
TGCCGTTATCACCAACAATAGGCTTAGGCATGAAGGTCGCTGTTTTGCCGTAGGCATGAGCCACATTGTGTACGCAGTACTTAAGAACCTGTACTTCGTCAGCTTTCTTAACGCAGGTGTTAGGACCAACGCCAATTTCACATTGACCGGCAGTACCGACTTCGTGGTGATGTACTTCAATGGTCAGGCCCATATCCGACATGGCGTTACACATAGCGCCACGTAGATCATGGAGGCTGTCGACTGGTGGTACAGGGAAGTAGCCGCCTTTAACACCTGGGCGGTGACCTGTGTTGCCTTCTTCAAAGTTGTCGCCAGATTTCCATGCTGCTTCGTCAGACGCGATGGAGTAGCTAGCGCCTTCCATTGCCACTTTCCATTTTACGTCGTCGAAAATGAAGAATTCAGGCTCTGGTCCAAATAGTGCGTTGTCAGCAATGCCGCTTGAGCGCATATAGTCTTCAGCGCGCTGAGCGATAGAGCGTGGGTCACGGTTGTAGCCCAGCATGGTAGAGGGTTCTACGATGTTGCAGCGGATGATAATAGTGGATTCTTCTGTGAATGGATCTAAAACAGACGCAGAGTCATCTGGCATAAGAATCATGTCTGATTCGTTAATGCCTTTCCAGCCAGCAATCGATGAACCGTCAAACATTTTGCCGTCTTCAAAGAAACCGGCGTCAACTTCGGTTGCCGGAATGGTGACGTGCTGCTCTTTGCCTTTTGTGTCGGTGAAGCGCATGTCTGCCCATTTCACGTCATTGTCGGCGATTAACTTCAGAGTGTTCTCTGACATTATGTACGTCCTCCAGAATAGAGAGTCTGTTAAAGATTCGGCTAGGCCGAGTTGATGGTGATTATATTCGCAATGCATTGTGCCGCATAGCGGCGCAATCTGTGAACCGGAAAAGCAAAATTTATGCCGTTAAATTGTAGTTGCGGTGTTAGCTAAGAGATTTCCTGATTAGGCGCGTGATAAATGATTGTGCGTAAATTGAAAAACAATGGATTATTTTGGTGCGAAAACAGATTTTGTGGTCATTATTGGTGCGTTTTGCTCTATGGGCTGCGTCGAGGGCGGGGGGCGGCTATAATAGCCGCCCATTTATTGATGCGGCCCCTAAATGAAATTTATCGTTAAGCTGTTCCCCGAGATCATTATTAAAAGTAAGCCGGTGCGTAAGAAATTTACCCAGCAGCTTCGGGACAACCTCCGTAAATTGCTTTTACCACTCGATCCAGAGCTGCTTATCGTGCGCGATTGGGACCGCATCACGCTGGAAACTCACAGCGCTGATCCTTTGGTATTGCAGGGCTTCGTTACCGTGTTGAGCCAAACCCCGGGGATAGCCCATGTCATTGAGGTGGTGGAATATCCACTACTTGATTTACATGACATTTATGAAAAAACCCGCGATGTGGTGGGTGATAGCTTGCAGGGCAAGAGCTTTGTGGTTCGTTGCAAGCGAGTTGGTGCGCACGATTTTAATTCCAGTGAAATTGAGCGTTATGTGGGCGGTGGCTTGAACCAGCACGTTGAGTCGGCGGGGGTGGATTTACATAACCCTGATGTCACCGTGCGTATTGAGGTACGCAATCAGCACTTATATATCGTAAAGCGTCGCCTAGAAGGTTTGGGTGGTTTTCCGCTGGGCACGGTTGATGCGGTGATGTCGCTGATCTCCGGTGGTTTTGATTCCACGGTGTCTAGCTATATGACGATGAAGCGCGGCATGCGCACGCATTTTTGCTTCTTTAACCTCGGCGGTCGTGAGCACGAGGTTGGTGTAAAAGAAGTGGCGCTGTATTTGTGGCTTAAATACGGTGCGTCGCATCGAGTTAAGTTTGTCAGTGTGCCCTTTGAGGAGGTGGTTGGCGAGATCCTCAAAAATGTCGAGAATTCGCAAATGGGGGTTATCCTCAAACGTATGATGTTGCGGGCGGCGTCCGACGTCGCGGCCCAGTTAGACGTGCCTGCGCTGGTGACCGGCGAGGCCGTTGCACAGGTTTCCAGCCAAACACTGCAAAACTTGTCGGTTATCGACCAAGTGACCGATACCCTTGTGCTTAGACCGCTGATCACGATGGATAAGCTCGACATTATTAAAATTGCGGCGCAAATCGGCACCGAAGAGTTTGCGGCTAATATGCCCGAGTACTGTGGTGTGATATCGGTGAAACCAACCACCCGAGCCAAGCCAGAAAAGATTGCCGCGCAGGAAGCGAATTTTGATTTCTCCGTGTTGGAGCGCGCAATTGCCGCCGCAGATTTCATTAATATTGATCAGCTAGCCGACGAAGACAAAATCGTAGTCGACGTTGAGGTCCTGTCTATTCCTGTGTCGGGGTCGGTAATACTGGATGTGCGCCATCCAGACGAAGTAGATCGCAAGCCATTAAAGCTGATCAACGCTGAAGTGCAAACTGTGCCATTTTACGAATTGCATCGCGGCTTTGCAGAGTTAGACCAATCCCGCATTTACCTGCTTTATTGCGAGAAAGGTGTGATGAGCCGCTTACACGCCTCGCACTTGGTAGAACAGGGTTTTAATAATGTGAAGGTGTATCGTCCATCATGAAAACACCATCAATTCCGCCATTATTCGACGTGATGATTTCGCCGCGCTGGGCTGATCAAGACAGTATGGGGCATATTAACCATGTGCAGTATTTTCGGTATCTCGAAGAAGCCCGAGTGCAGTGGATGGCAAATACCGGCTTTGGCATGGGTCAAGGAAACGAATTGTCTGGGATGATCGTTGCAGCAATTGGGCTTAATTTTCGCAAAGAGTGGCATCACGACAAGCGCCTTCGCGCTAAGGCGTGGGTGGCGCATATTGGGAATAGCAGTTTTCGCTTGGTGCAGTCTTTGTACTCAGAAGATGGTAGTGAATTAGTTGCCGAAGGGGAGATTACCTTGGTGTGTATCGACGCCAAGCATCGTTCGGTGGCAATAGCTGACACCGAACGAGCTCAGTTGCAAAAATGTGTATTGGTTTAGCAGTTTATTTGTTTGCTGGGGCGCCCAAATTCAGGTTGTAGAATTTAAAGTGCTGGTTTTCTAATGTGAGTGTGGCGGTCATGATCGCGCTGCCGTGCTCAAAGCGCACATTGCTGCTATAGCTGAGTTTGGGTGGGTGGTTAAGAATAGATAGAGCACCACTTAGGCGTGAGAAAATCGGCTCGTCCATGTCGGTGAAGGCGCCTAAGTGCCGATAGCTTGCGGTTAATTCTTGTAGTTGCTGATCGCTAACCTCGTCTAGTGTTTCTTTTCCTAGCTCCGATTTTAAGTCGTCAACGTCCCAGCTTGAAATTTTTTCAAGCGAGGCTTTTAAATAACGATCTGCGTTCGTTTTGTAGTGATCCTCCACTTCGCCGCTGTAGTAATAGAGTCCGCCAAAGCCGAGCAGGCCAGAGATAACAAATACATTTAGAGTGATATTGCGCACAGAGTGGATCCCGTTTAGATAAGTTTAAGGCTGTTTAAAAATACAAGAATAATACCGATGGGGGCGAGGTAGCGCAGTACAAACCACCAGCATTTAAAGAGCGTGCCTCGTCCCATGCCGAGTTCGTGAGCAGCGGTATCGCGGGGCAAGATTCTACCCACAAACAGCGCAATCATTAGTCCCCCAAGTGGCAGCATAATATTGGCGGTGAGATAGTCGAGAGCGTCAAAGACCGCACTATAGTAAATGCATGCTATGCCGCCGAGCCAAGCAAGGCTGGTAAATCCGAATGTTGATAGCGGGCGTTTGATGCCGTATTTCTCGAGCCAAGCGACCCCTGGCTCGATTAGCGATATTGAAGAGCTAAGTGCGGCAATACTGACCAAGGCGAAGAAAATAGTGCCAAAGAACTGGCCGCCAGCCATATTTGAGAAGGCGATTGGCAGGGTGACAAACATAAGGCCGGGGCCTTGGCTTGGGGTGAGGCCGTTGGCAAATACCAGTGGAAACATGGCCATGCCGGCAACAAGGGCAATAACAGTGTCGAGGGCGGCGATGGTTAAAACGGTTTTCCCGATAGAGGCTTTGCCAGGGAAATAGGCGCCATAGGCCATAATCGCGCCCATGCCTAGGCTCAAGGTAAAGAAGGCGTGACCCATGGCGACTAAAACGGCTTCACTTGTCAGTTTGCTAAAGTCGGTGTCGAACATGAAATGTAAGCCGGCGCTAAAGTCGCCGTTTATCCAGCTATAGCCCAGTAGCAGTAGTAAAAAGCCGAAGAGTATCGGCATTAAAATATCGACGGATTTGCCAATGCCATTAGTAACGCCACCAGCAACAATCGATGCGGTAATTAAGCAGAAAATGCTGTGCCAGAGAAGTTGTTCAGATGGATTGCCAAGAAGTTGAGAGAAGTTTAGCTCTATCGTTGCAGTAGGTGCCTGAAGATAGGCGCCGCTCAAACTTTGGGCAACGTAGTCTAGCGCCCAACCGGCAACCACACTGTAAAACATCATAATCATCAGTCCGGCCAAAATACCAATGGCCCCGACTGCGCCCCAGTTGGCGCTTCTGCCCGCAGCTTTCCCCATTTTACTCATACTGTGGACTGGATCGCTGCGGCCAGCTCTGCCGACCATGATTTCTGCGATCATCACCGGTATGCCGATGGCTAGAATGCACGCCAGATATACCAGAACAAATGCGCCGCCGCCGTATTCGCCGGTAATGTACGGGAATTTCCAAATATTACCGAGACCGACAGCAGAGCCGGTGGCAGCAAGAATAAAAGTCCAGCGGCTCTTCCATGTGACATTGGTGGTCATCGTGATTGGCATCCGTAGCGGAATGTAGTCAGCTTTTATTTGATTGTAACGGCTATCGGCATTATGCCCAAGAGGTGCTTGTCATTGAGCAATTAAGGGTCATTAGGTGGTGCTATGCCGTTAACTTTTGCTTGTTAGCTGTAAAATGCACGGCATAAATCATGTGCTTGGCTAATAAACCCGCTATAATCGCGACCTTATTTTAAATGGCGAAATTGCCAGCCCCGCTATTTGTGTGTATGCCTGCGTACACAGTAGCAAAAATATCCATTCGGAATTTCTAAATTATGAGCGAAGTCAGTAAGTTAAGAAACGTTGCTATTATCGCCCACGTTGACCACGGTAAAACCACACTAGTGGATAAGCTGTTGAGTCAGTCGGGAACCCTTGACCGCCGCAACCAAGATTCCGAGCGGATCATGGACTCCAACGATCAGGAGAAAGAGCGTGGTATTACCATTCTTGCGAAAAACACCGCAATCGAGTGGAACGGCTACCGTATCAACATCGTTGATACCCCTGGTCACGCCGACTTCGGTGGTGAGGTAGAGCGCGTTCTGTCGATGGTCGACAGCGTGTTGCTGTTGGTTGACGCGGTTGATGGTCCTATGCCGCAAACGCGCTTTGTAACCCAAAAGGCATTTGAGCAAGGCTTAAATCCAATTGTGGTAATAAACAAAGTAGACCGCCCCGGTGCTCGTCCTGACTGGGTAGTTGACCAAGTATTTGATTTGTTTGACCGCCTTGGCGCGACAGACGAGCAGTTAGACTTCCCTATTATGTTTGCTTCGGCAATTAATGGTGTGGCCGGGTTGGATTTTAATGACCTCGCTGAAGATATGACTCCTTTGTTCCAAATGATTGTAGACAAAGTGCCGACGCCAGAAGTTGATGCTGTTGGTCCACTGCAAATGCAAATTTCGGCTCTTGATTACAATAGCTACGTTGGTGTAATTGGTGTTGGCCGTATTACTCGTGGCACGATGAAAGCCAATGATCAGTTGGTTGTGGTGGGTGCTGACGGTAAAACTCGTAAGTGTAAACTGCTAACCGTGATGGGTTATTACGGCCTTGAGCGAGTTGAAGTGCCTGAAGGCAAAGCCGGAGAGATCGTTTGTGTAACCGGTATCGAAGGCTTGAACATCTCTGACACCTTATGCGCACCTAGTCACCCAGAAGCGCTGCCGCCATTGAGCGTAGATGAACCAACCGTGAGCATGACCTTCCAAGTAAACGATTCTCCGTTTGCTGGTAAAGAAGGTAAGTTTGTTACCTCGCGTAATATTCGCGACCGCTTAGATCAAGAGTTGATTCACAACGTTGCATTGCGCGTTGAGCCGGGTGAGACCCCAGATAAATTTAAAGTGTCTGGTCGTGGTGAATTGCACCTTTCAGTACTGATTGAAACCATGCGTCGTGAAGGTTTCGAAATGGGTGTTTCTCGCCCAGAAGTAGTACAAAAAATGGTTGATGGTGTGGTTCAAGAGCCTTTTGAGCATGTTGTTATCGACGTTGAAGAGCAGCACCAAGGTTCGGTCATGGAAGAGCTTGGCTTGCGCAAAGCCGAAATGACCAATATGGAGCCAGACGGTAAAGGTCGCGTAAAACTTGAGTTTATCGCTCCAGCTCGCGGCTTGATCGGTTTCCGTGGCCAGTTCCTGACCATGACCTCTGGTAGTGGCATCATGACCACTGTCTTCGATCACTACGGTGAAGTGAAGGGCGGTGAATTGGCTGGCCGTCAGAACGGTGTTCTGGTTTCTATGGTTGGTGGTAAAACCCTGAGCTATGGCTTATTTAATTTGCAGGATCGTGGCCGCCTTTTCTTGGGCCATGCTGCAGAGGTTTACGAAGGCCAGGTCATCGGTATTCACAACCGTAGCAACGACCTAGTCGTTAACCCAACCAAGGCTAAGCAGCTGACCAACGTGCGTGCGTCTGGTACCGATGATGCGCTGACCTTGTCACCGCATATCAAGCATACGCTAGAGCAAGCGCTTGAATTCATCGAAGACGATGAGCTGGTAGAGGTGACGCCAAAGAGCATTCGCTTACGCAAAAAACTGCTGAAAGAGAACGAGCGCAAGCGCGCTAAGTAATCTTGCTCAATCTAACGGCTGTCAATGACAGCCGTTTTTTTATCCCCCTATTTGAGTACATACCGATACGCCAGCGACTGCGCTACACTGAATAGGCGCAATTCTCTTATTGGTTATCGCTATGCTTACTTTGTATCCAGATATAAAGCCCTATAGTACCCACCGTTTATCGGTGCAAGCCCCCCATATACTCTATGTAGAAGAATCCGGAAATCCCGATGGCATTCCTGTGCTCTTTGTTCATGGCGGCCCTGGTGCTGGGTGCAGCCCACGAGCGCGCTGCTTTTTCGATCCTGAACGGTACCGAATAATTTTATTTGATCAGCGCGGCTGCGGTCGTTCTGAGCCTCATGCCTGTTTAGACGATAACTCTACATCCGCGCTCATCTCAGACATGGAGCACATTCGGCAGTATCTAAACATTGATAAATGGGTGTTGTTTGGTGGTTCTTGGGGTTCCACTTTGAGTCTCGCTTATGCGCAGGTCTACGCTGATCGGGTGCAAGCATTGATATTGCGCGGCATATTTTTGTGCCGCCCCAGAGAGCTGACTTGGTTTTATGCCGAGGGTGGCGCGAGCAGAGTGTTCCCCGATTATTGGCAGGATTTTAATGACTGCGTTACGCCGCGTGATGGGGAAAATCGAATACAAGCCTATCATCGGGTGTTGCATGGCGAGAATGAAGTGGCGAGGATGTCGGCCGCAAAAGCATGGTCACTATGGGAGGCTCGCTGTTCAACACTGCGTCCACATCACGATGTCCAAGATCATTTAATGGATGCGCATACCGCCGTCGCGATGTCGCATATAGAAACCCATTACTTTGTTAATGACGCGTTTATGGAAGAAAATCAGCTGCTCAATAATATGGCGGCGATAGAGAATATCCCTGGAATTATTGTGCACGGCCGCTATGACATGATCTGCCCATTAGAGAGTGCGGTGGAGCTTCATCAGCATTGGCCAAGTTCTGAACTGCATATTATTCGCGACGCAGGCCACTCAGCCTTTGAGGCAAGTATTGCCGATGCGCTAGTGAAAGCGAGCGATGATATTGCCGATTTACTGACTGACGGCGAGCTAAGTTATTAATTTTTTAAGTATGAAATAGTAAAAGCAGAGGATGAATGAAAGCATTATTACAACGCGTGCGCAGAGCAAGCGTAGAGGTAGAAGGGCAGTGTGTAGGCGAAATTAAGCAAGGTTTATTGGTGTTTCTGGGTTTAGAAAAAGAAGACAGCGAAGAAGCGGTAACAAAGCTAATTTCACGAATCTTGGCGTATCGCGTGTTTGCCGATGAGCAAGAGCGCATGAATAAGTCGGTTGCGGATATTGCAGGTGGCGTTTTACTGGTGTCGCAATTCACCTTGGCGGCAGATACCAAAAAAGGATTGCGCCCCGGCTTCTCTACTGCCGCCGNGCCCGTCCGCGCAAAGCAGTTATACGAATTTGCTTTAGCTGAATTGACCAATAAGCACCCTGAGGTTGCCAGCGGTGAATTTGGTGCCGATATGCAAATTAGTTTGCTAAACGACGGCCCCGTTACCTTCTTGCTAGAGGCGTGACGATATAGAGTTTTTAAAATAGTTCATTATTTTTATAGCATTGGTATTAATGCACCGCCGTCATATTCTTAGGAACTGTTTACTTAAACGCAGTCTAAATCGCTATCTACACTATGGAGAGCGAAAATTATGCTAAACAAAAAAATGCTATTACTTGCCGCAGGCGTTGCCGGTGCAATGTCAGCAGGACCATTATTCGCGAAAGATTTTAGTTATACCTATGTTGAAGGTGGCTTTGCAGATGTTGAGGTCGACAATCAAGACGCTGATGAATTTTATGCTGGCGGTTCTTTAGCCTTAGATAGAAATATTTTTGTTCGCGCAGATATTGGTAATCTTGATTTCAACAGAAACCAAGAGTTTGATACGGTCAGTATTGGCGTTGGTCATCCTATGAAAATGTCTGATCGTACCGACTTGGTGGCGTCATTAGATTACAGTTTTGCCGAATCTGAAAGTACGAATTCTGCTTTGGATGATATTGATATCGACACCTTAACGGGTGGTGTAATGTCACGTACTTGGCTTACCAATAATATCGAAGGTAATTTAAGCGCAGGCCTAGCTTACCAAGATGTGGATGGCGATTCTGATGCCGGTGCAGTATTGGGAGCAGGTTTGCGGGTTTACATCGTGCCGCAGTTTTCGGTAGCCGGTAATATTAGCCGCAGTTTTGTGGGTGATTACGATACTGATTCAGTGGGTATTAATGCGCGTTTGCAGTTTTAAACACGTAAAACTCAGTGCAGTAAATTAGAAAAGGGCGCAATGCGCCCTTTTTTGTGTCTGCTTGTTTTAGAGTGATGGCCGCTGCTGAAAGCGCTGTTTTTTACGGTATGGGAATACATCGGCAACATAGCCATTGCGAATGGTTTCTTGTAATCCCTGCCAGTAAGCTGGGTCATAGAGATCGCTGTGCAGGGCGTCGAATACTTTTTTGGCGCGCTGGTTTCCAGAGAAAAATAATCTAAATTCTTCAGGAAAAACGTCTTCGGGTTTTACTTCGTACCAAGGCTGGGTTGCCATGGCTTGCTCGTCGTTTTTAGGTTCTGGCAGCTTGCGGAAATTACAATCGGTGAGCGGGCAAATCTCATCGTAATCGTAAAACACCACTCGGCCGTGACGGGTCACGCCAAAGTTTTTGAGTAACATATCACCGGGGAAAATATTACCGGCGGCTAGTTGTTTAATGGCATTACCGTATTCGCCCATCACGCTCTCTAGTTGCTGCTCGTCGCAGTCTTTGAGGTATAGGTTTAGGGGAATCATTTTACGTTCTATATAAACGTGCTTGAGTAACAATGCATTGCCGCTAACGCTAATTTTAGACGGCGCTTCTTTTTCAAGTTCGGCAATCAGTTCGTCAGAAAAACGGCGGCGATCAAAGGCCAAATTATTAAATTCTTGAGTATCTGCCATGCGACCGCCGCGATCCCAGCGCTTTACTAAGCTGTAACATTGGCGAACATGTTCTTGGCTCATGTCTTTGGGCGGCGTGAAACGGTCCTTTATAACCTTGTATACATAGCCGAAGTCGGGGCGGGTGAATACCAGCATGACCATGCCTTTGATGCCTGGCGCGATAATATAGGGCTCTTCGCTGCTGCTGGTGTCGTCTACGGCAAAGCGATAGAACTCGGTTTTACCGTGCTTAGGCATGCCGATAGCACTATACAGTTCGAAGATTTCTTTGTTGGGCATAAGCCGATGTAAGAAGGCGATGTACTCCGAGGGTATCGACGTATCGACCATGAAATAGCTGCGGCTAAAACTGAATAGAATAGAGATGTCGTCTGGGTCGTGTAATACCGTGTCGACGAAGATCGATTTATTTTCGCTGTGTAAAATAGGTAATACGAAGGGCATAGTAAAATCGCCGCTAACAATGCGGCCCACTAAATACGCCGCCTTGTTGCGGAAGAATAATGACTCCAATGTTTCTACGTAGACGTCTTTGTCTTTGTCGCGAATTTTGGGGATAAGCTCGCGATTAACCACTTCCATAATAAAGCCAACGTCACGTTGTTGATCTTCCCACGGAATATTAAATTCACAGTCGTCTAGCATTGACCGAACAATGTCTACGGCGTTGGCGCCGTCAAAACGGTAGCGCTTGAGTATAGAGTCGCTGGCAATGGGCGGGCGCTCTTGATTCGACGTTAATGCGAAGGTGTGTATGTCGCGAATTTTTTCGTGATCAAAAACAGAGCAATAAATCGAGTTGAAAAACGATTGAGCAATTTCGTAATTGTCGTGATTTTGGATTAGCTCGCCGTATTCTTGTTTGGCAATTTCCCAGTTGTCGCGATTCTCTACGCTGCCACCGGTGATCGTGTAGGCAGCCTCGGCCACGATCGAGCGTTTCTGTTTCCACAGCGCTAAGCGGTCGCGAATGGCTTTTTGTGCGCCGTGCCAGTCCGCTGCTTCAAAGCGAGCTTGGGCGCCCAGAGTGATGTTTTTGTATTCTGCAAAAAATGCATCAAAGCCATTCAAAATGGCCATGGCTAGCCGGCGAGTATTAGTGGTCACGTTGTGGTGTTGTCCTTGAGGCTACTGTTAGTTTATTGCGGTATGCAGTTTGACGTCTGAAGTCGGATGTCTGACGAAAAAGGAGCACGCATCGCTTGCTCTCATCACGCCTGTGATTGATTATTTCCCGACTTCCGACTTCCGACTTCCGACTTCCGACTTCCGACTTCCGACTTCCGACTTCCGACTTCCGACTTCCGACTTCCCTAAAGGAAGCAATCCGCCATGACTTCCATCGCTTCTGGCTGCGCGCAGTTAAGCAGCATGGAATTGACTTCGCCGCGTTTCGATGCGGCCTTCCAGTCGGCAGCGCGTTCACGAATACGGCCTTCTGGTCCAACTAAAGCAATTTCGTCTACCAGTGCGTCAGGTACGGCATTGCGGGCTTCATCTTTTTTGCCTGCTAAATATAAATCTTGTACTTGCTCTGCGGCGTCACCGTAGCCCATGCGAGAAGCATAGTCGGTGTAGAAGTTTTTACCTTTTGCGCCCATGCCGCCAATGTAGAGGGCAAGGAAGTCTTTGATGAAGTAACGGCAGCCGTCGATATTGTCGTCCATGATCACGCCGACAAAGGGGGCAACATCGAAGTCAGCTTTGTTGCGGCCGGATTTTTCTAAGCCTTTGGTAATACTGGGTTCAAGCACGGAATATTTTTCTGGGCTCATCCACACGGGGAAGACGCCGTCAGCGACCTCGGCCGACGCAGAAACACCGGCCGGGGTGATCGATGCGGTGTAAATGGGAATGCTTGGGTCGCCGTGCAAAATAGATTTTAAGGGTTTGCCAAGACCGGTTGCGCCAGGGCCCTTATAGGGCATTTGGTACATGCCGCCGTCGAATTCTACCGGGCCTTCGCGCTCAAAAATCTTTTTCATAATTTGAATATATTCGCGGGTACGGGTGACCGGCTTACCGTAGGGGACACCGTGCCAGCCTTCGACTACCTGCGGGCCAGATGCGCCGAGCCCAACAATAAAGCGTCCGCCAGAGAGTTGATCTAAGCTCATGGCGGTCATCGCACACATCGCAGGGGTGCGCGCTGGCATTTGCATAATAGCGGTGCCAACCTTAATTTTGCTGGTTTGCGCTAATATCCACGCAGCGGGAGTAACGGCGTCGGAGCCGTAGGCCTCGGCTGTCCATACCGAATCAAAACCGAGGGTTTCTGCCTGCTTAACGGTATCCATTGGCAGCGACAGTTTTGCGCCAGAATAGCCGAGTAGTAGTCCGAGTTTCATGTGCGTCTCCCGCATTTAGTTTTATTTTTAGTTAAGGTGAGGTCTTAAGGTGACAGAGTAGCTCATTTGCTGACTATAAGGCGTTCGCAGACACGATGATACCGCTTAGGTCGGCATAGAGGTATTCGCCGGGATTTATGCTGGTGCCACCAAATTCGAGTTGTACATCGCAGCGGCCATCACCTAGCTTTTCCGTTTTGCGGGGCACGCTGCCAAGGGCCATGATGCCGATGGGCATGGGGGCAATTTCTTCGACGTCACGAAGGTAGCCGTAAATCACAATGCCGGCCCAACCGTTATCTACGGCTGCTTTTGCAAGATTGTCGCCCAGTAGTGAGCGTCGTGGTGAGGCGCCGCCATCCACGACGAGTACGCGGCCATTTCCGGCTTCTTTTACGCGTTCAGCAACTTTGGAATTGTCTTCAAAGCATTTTATGGTGGCGATCGGGCCACTAAAATTTTGGCTGCCACCGTAATGACGAAAGGCGCCTTCTATTACACGGACTTTGTCGCCGTGCTCATCACAGAGGTCGGGGGTAGAGATAGTGCTCATAATGGCTCCTGCTAGGACGGGTGATGGAAAACGAGAATGACTAATATGCCTTCTTTTGCATCTCTCGTCTTTCGTGGCGTGATTTAGCTGTTAATAAGAGTTAAGCATGTGCTGTCGATGTCAGCGTCATAGTATGCCATGCCTAATTTGTGTAAATACTCCATGCGCTCAGCCTTCATTAAATCTATGTCTGGTGCGCCTAAACTGCTTTCCTGATAAATCCCGGCCAAGTAGGCCATGAACTCTTCGCCCTCTTTTAAAAGTAGCAAGCTCGCTGCGCCGACGTCTGGCTTAACTTTGGCGTTTAGGTCTTCTGGCAGGTCTACGGCAAGCACCACGGGCTGTTCTTCGCCTTCAATACGCACGCTGCGGTTTCGCACGGTTTGCTCTGCCCAGTAAAAAGCCAATTCTTTACTTTGCGTTAAAAAAACCGGTTCCACTGATTCGGTATAGTCATTGCCGATGGTTGCCATGGTTTTCTTTGCGGCTTCTTTTAGCGCTTTATCGCCGGAGCGTTTTAAGCCCTGTGCTTTGATTGAGTTGACAAGCGCCGACGAGGTGCCGTGATACCAAGTGTTACTTGCAGCGAAGCCTTGTTCGCTCAATAAATCTTTAGCGTCTTTAAAAAAAGTAGGTGTGTCAGCCATATTCGAAATCACTCAATTAGTTTGAGGTAGTAAGCATTTGGAATTCTAGCGTAAAAAGCTATTCAATACTTTTGACGGGATCGTTAATGGTCATTCTATTTCATTCATAAAAAAGGCGACGCCTTTTGCAAGGGGTCGCCTTTTTTATGTGACGGAAAGTCTAGTGCCAGATATTCTGCTCTAAACTGTACCCCAGTAATGCCGAAGCGATTATCGGGGTACTTCACGTCTAAGCTAGTTCAGCTTAGTTGAACTGGTTAGATGTGTTTTTCGCGCCGCCAGCTTTAAGTGCAAGTTCACCAGCATAGTATTCTTTGTGGTCATCACCCATGTCTGAACCAGACATGTTTTGGTGCTTAACACAGGCAATACCCTGACGGATTTCTTTGCGCTGTACGCCGGCAACATAGCCCAGCATGCCTTGCTCACCGAAGTACTCTTTTGCAAGATTGTCAGTAGACAGTGCTGCAGTGTGGTAAGTCGGCAGAGTGATCAGGTGGTGGAATACGTTCGCTTCGCGAGCAGTATCTGCTTGGAAGGTCCGAATGCGTTCATCAGCGGTAGCCGCTAGCGCAGTATCGTCGTATTCAGCGCTCATTAGAGCAGTACGATCGTAAGCAGAAACGTCTTCGCCAGCTTCAACCATGGCATCGTAAGCTTGTTGACGGAAGTTTAGCGTCCAGTTGAAAGACGGTGAATTGTTGTAAACCAGTTTTGCATCTGGGTGAACTTTACGAACGTCGTCCATCATGCCTTTGATTTCGTGCACAGTCGGAACAGCAGTTTCAATCCACAACAGGTCAGCACCAGCATTGATCGCTTCGATACAGTCGAATACGCAACGCTCGTGGCCAGTGCCTTGACGGAACTGGTATAAACCAGAAGGCAGACGCTTAGGGCGAACCAGCTTGCCGTCACGGTTGAAGCACACATCGCCTTCAGCCATATCCGCTACGTCAATTTCTTCAACGTCTAGGAATGAGTTGTAGATGTCGCCCTGATCGCCGCGCTCTTTAACAACCGCGATTTCTTTAGTCAGGCCAGCGCCTTCAGAGTCAGTACGTGCAACGATAACGCCGTTATCAACGCCCAGTTCCAAGAAAGCGTAACGCAGAGCGCGCAGCTTATTGTGGAAGTCAGCGTGGGGTACAGTTACTTTACCGTCTTGGTGGCCGCACTGCTTTTCATCAGCAACTTGGTTTTCGATCTGCAGGCAGCAAGCGCCAGCTTCGATCATTTGTTTGGCCATCAGGTAAGTCGCTTCAGCGTTACCGAAACCAGCGTCGATATCAGCAACAATCGGTACTACGTGAGTAACGTGGTTGTCGATTTGATCTTGAATTTTAGCTTCTTCAGCCTTGTTGCCAGCTTCGCGAGCAGCGTCTAGTGCGCGGAACAAGCCGCCCAATTCACGTGCGTCAGCTTGACGTAAGAAGGTGTAAAGCTCACGTACCAGATCGGCAACAACGGTTTTTTCATGCATTGATTGGTCAGGCAGAGGACCGAAGGCAGAGCGCAGTGCTGCAACCATCCAGCCAGACAGGTACAAATAGCGGCGGTCAGTTTTGCCGTTGAAGTGTTTCTTAATAGAAATCATCTTCTGTTGACCAATAAAGCCGTGCCAGCAACCCAGTGACTGAGTGTATTTGGTCTTGTCTTTGTCGAATGCTGCCATATCTGCACGCATAATGTCGGCAGTGTATTTGGCGATGTCTAAACCCGTTTTGAATTTGTTCTGTGCACGCATACGTGCTGCAGATTCTGGGTTGATGGCGTCCCAGCTGCTGCCGCCTTGTTCTTTAAGAGAGGCAACTGCCTGGATGTCTGCGTCTAGAGTTGACATATATAGTCCCTATTTTGTTGCGGGTTGGGTGGTGTAATGGTGGCTAGTTTACGTGGCGCGCTTTAATTTTTCTAATTTATAGTTATTATTTCGAGTATTCATTTTGAGAATGATGTTTGCGTGATCGTCGTTAAGGATCTATATAGCTACACAAGAGATTTAGCGCAAATGAATAGAAGTGTTAACTCGGCTTAGTATAGCCTTTAATTGCGGCCATGCTATTCATGTTAAAAATATCAGTGATAATATGGATAAATTTGCAGAATTATCCTCAGCTGCTAGGATAGTCGCTTAAATTAATGCCAAATTTTGATTTTAAAAGGAGTGTTTATGTCTTCGGCCATTTCCAGAGTACAGCACAGCGGACTTCAAATTGCCGATGTACTTTATCGCCTGGTCAATGATGAAGTTGCTCCTGGTACAGGCATAAGCCCCGACAATTTTTGGGCTGCATTTGCAGAGATATTGAAAGATTTGGCGCCTAAAAATCGCGAATTGCTGCAAAAGCGTGAAAATATTCAGGCTCAGATCGACGGTTGGCACCGCGCCAATGCGGGCAAATTCGATGCCGCAGCATATAAAGCGTTTCTGCAAGAAATAAACTACCTACTGCCCGAACCAGCGGATTTTAATGTTTCTACAGAAAATGTAGATGAGGAAATCGCGACGTTGGCTGGTCCGCAGTTGGTTGTGCCAGTAATGAACGCGCGCTATGCGCTAAACGCAGCCAATGCGCGCTGGGGCAGTTTGTATGATGCGCTCTACGGCACCAATGTTATTTCAGAGGCTGACGGCGCTGATAAAGGCAAAGGCTACAACCCTGTTCGCGGTGCGAAAGTTATCGCCTATGCACGTCAGTTCCTCGACCAACACACCAGCTTGAGCGATGGCAGCCATACAGATGCGACTTTATATAGCGTTGTTGATGGTGCATTAGCGGTTACTTTGGCCGACGGTAGCGTCACAGGCTTAGAAGATCCTTCGCAGTTTGTTGGCTACTTGGGCGACGCTGCTGCGCCGACTAATATTTTGCTGATCAATAATGGTCTGCATATCGATATTCAGATTGATGACCAGCATCCTATTGGTAAAGACGATGCGGCCCGCGTGAAAGATGTGGTGCTGGAATCTGCGTTGACGACAATTCAAGACTGCGAAGACTCGGTTGCTGCTGTAGATGCAGACGACAAAGTTGAGGTTTACCGCAACTGGTTGGGTCTAATGAAGGGTGATCTTCAAGAAGCCTTTATGAAAGGCGGCAAAGAGCTAGTTCGCACGCTTGCCGCTGACCGCGTTTTCACCGCTGCCGGTGGTGGCGAAACGGTATTACACGGCCGCAGCTTATTGTTGGTGCGTAATGTTGGTCACTTGATGACGAACGGCGCGATCATTGACGCCGATGGTAATGAAGTGCCTGAAGGCATCATGGATGCCATGGTTACTGTGCTGGCAGCCATGCACGACCTTAAACAAACTGGCGCATTGCGCAATTCACGCGCGGGTAGCGTTTATATTGTTAAGCCAAAAATGCATGGGCCTGAGGAAGTCGCCTTTGCGGCGGAATTGTTCTCGCGGGTTGAAGGCGCTTTTGGTCTGGCGCGCAATACCTTAAAAATCGGCATTATGGATGAAGAGCGCCGCACCACGGTGAACTTGAAAGCCTGTATTGCGGCAGTACCTGAGCGCGTTATCTTTATTAACACCGGCTTCCTTGATCGCACTGGTGATGAAATTCACACCAGCATGGAAGCGGGGCCATTTGTTCGCAAAGCGGATATGAAGCAGCAGGCGTGGATCAAAGCCTACGAAGATTGGAACGTCGATATTGGCTTGGCCTGCGGTTTGAGCGGTCATGCGCAAATCGGTAAAGGTATGTGGGCCATGCCAGACGAAATGGCAGCGATGATGGAGGCCAAAATTGGCCATCCGCAAGCTGGCGCCAACTGCGCTTGGGTGCCTTCGCCAACAGCCGCTACCTTGCACGTAATGCATTACCACCAAGTAAATGTGTTGTCAGTGCAGGAGCAATTGGCCAGTCGTCAGCGCGCTGCACTGGACGATATTTTGACTATCCCCGTGGCGCAAAATCCAAACTGGAGCGCAGAAGAAATCCAGCAAGAGTTGGATAACAATGCTCAGGGTATGTTGGGTTATGTGGTGCGCTGGATTGATAACGGCGTGGGCTGTTCAAAAGTGCCAGACATTAACGATGTGGGTTTGATGGAAGACCGCGCAACCCTGCGGATTTCTAGCCAGCACATTGCCAACTGGTTGCGTCACGGTGTTTGTACTGAGGCGCAGGTGCTAGAAACCCTGAAGCGCATGGCGGCGGTGGTTGATCGCCAAAACGCGAGTGACGCTGACTACACACCAATGGCCGATAATTTTGACGACAGCGTGGCGTTTCAGGCGGCATTGGAATTAGTGCTGAAAGGTTGCGAGCAGCCAAGCGGCTATACCGAGCCAGTGTTGCATCGCCGTCGTATTGAATACAAAGCAAAGCAAGCGGGCTAAGTTTTAGTAAACCCCGCGTCTTGTAACAGTTCCTGTCAGTGAGGCTTGGCCCGGATTTTCCGGGCCTTTTTTATTTTGGGTGTTTATAAAATAACGTTGCCTTTGCTCGCGCCGAATGACGTTCAGTAATCGGGACGTGCTTCCGAATCAGCGTTGAATAAACCGCCTAATATAATCGCCGAAGCGCTCGTTAATCATCGCTTCACTCAGGCCAAATTCTTCGAGAGAGTATTCGTGTTTACCAAAGCGGTGCTGTTCATTATTGCTGTGCCACGCTGCCATTGATTGATAGGCGGGCTCAGTTATTTTGCGTCCGGCGCGCTCGTAAACTCGCTCGACAATACTCATGGGGTTTTCCCGCACATCCGCATAGCGAGCATCGACGATGCAGCGATCCAAGCCCAACTTGTCCCTAGAGGCGAGGTAGCGATCCATTGCCATGCCCCAGTAACGCATAACTTCGCGACCAATCTCATGCTTGTCGACAGGGGCCGATCTTAGCGTCCACATCGCACTGACAAATTTAGCCCACGAGGGAATGGTTTGCAGTGGGTCGCGATGGGTGTGCAAAATGGTGGCCTTGGGGAAGTTGGCAAGCAGCGATTCCATATGGGCGATATAGCCCACACCCTTCATCACCCATGGCCGATCTTTTCTGCCGCCGTCCTGCCATTGCAGGTATTGCACCAGTGATTTCATATAGGCAAATGGGGCAGCGCTGGGGCGGGCCATAACCCAGTCTAAATAGCTTGGGGAGAATACCATTTGATTCCAAATCCAGTCGTCAAAGGTAAACATGCCCAGTAGCCAGTCTTCGTCTACTTCTTGTTCTTCCATATGATGGGCGGCGTGAACCGCAGAGTTGTCTGTTGCTACCAAATTGGCACTGCCCGCTTGAGCAATGCGCGGATCTGGCTGACCGGGGATTGCGTCGGGAAAGGGGGCGGGATTCCATAAGCGCCAGAACGCCATTTTTTGCACACTGTCTGGCGCCGACAGAATTTTTTGCATTTTAGTGGTGCCAGAGCGACCTAGGCCTAAAACAATGATGGGATCATTAACCTGCTCTTGCAGAATTTCTGGGTGGGCACTCAGGTCTTGTTGAAATCGCAGGCGATTGACTAAGCAGCGCACAACATCTGCCTGAATACTCTCAAGCCCCTCTTGGTGGAGCGTGATATGCAGAGGGATACTATCCAGCAGTACTTTCATGGGCTCGATAAAGCCCATATCGCCAAAGCTGCGTAGACCGCTGATTTCGATTGCTTGATTTATCAGCGCATCGGGATCGAGAGCGGCAGAAATATCGGATTGGGAAAGCGTCATTATTGTGTACCTTTTCTTCATTTAGTTTAGAGCGCTGGAGCGTAGTGGCTGATAAGTCCAAATTTCGCGGATACCGGGTTCGGCTGCCAGTACGTCAGGGGCGCGATTAAACAAACTGCTGGCCGACGCCATATGCGAGGCCTCTCGCACAATCCGCACCTCCATGCTGGGTTTGCCTTTCACTTTCCAGATTAATTGTTCTACCTCATTGGGCTTAAAGTCCCTATATTCAAAACAGTTATGGAGGGTGACTCCCTCTCGGGTAGAAATATCAACATGCATTCTGGTGCCGACCACATGGCCGGCAGGTATGGTTTCATTTAGCCAGTGACTTTGGTGGTCTTCTTCCCAAATGATGGGCTCAACTTTTTCTTTTACGTCGATGACATCAAGCCCCAAGGCATCCGCCACGCACAGTGGTGGAATGATAGCGATGCCACCTAAGCCACCATTTCCGGCCACGCTTTTTTCTTCAAACTCTTTTACCGTCAAGCCGGCGCCACAAAAGCGAAGTAAGTGCACGCCTTGGCGAGCGATGTCGGTAAAGGAGGTGTGAGTCATAGATTCGATTTCAGTGTTTGGTCCTACCGACAGAATGCCGGCCCAAATCCGAGTCATATCCCATATACCGCTGCCGGTGAAAGTAACGCCATGCTCAAGGGCCAGCGTCTGAATCTGTTCTGCAATCGCGGGGTTGAGGCGGCGGGGGTTACAAGACTCTGCGCCGTGACAAAGAATGTTTGCCCCCGCAGACATTAGGCGCTGATATGAGGGGAAGTTATCTTCTAGGCGATCAGAGACCGCAACAAAGGCTAGGTCTGCGTTTAGCTGCGAGTAATTAGCTGCCTCGCAATCCTCTACTAAAAGACCGATAGGCTCCCTGCCGATGAGTGTGCCGAGATCCTGGCCCACCTTGTCGCCGGCGCGATTGTAGGCGCCGACAATTTTCCAGCCTTTGTCTAAGGCGAAGCCAGCAAGTTGCTGACCGACAAAGCCGAGGCCATATACTGCAATGCGCGGCGAGATGTTTGAAGTTTTCATGTTAGTATTTCCGGTCTTGTTAATGGGTTTTAAATTTATTGGCTTTGGTGCTTACTAATAAAATGGAAAAAGACACGCCGTATCAGCTTATTCGCCCCAATGACGCAATGCGTCGTCAACCGAAACAAGATCGATCTATCAAGGTCGTTAACGCCATTGTCGAGGCTGCGCATAGCATTTTGTTAGAACACGGTCGTGGCGCTTTATCTACAACAACGCTGGAAGTGGTTTCCGGTGTGCCAAAGTCGTCCATTTATCAATACTTCCCCAATCTCGATACTATTGTGTTTGAGGTTTATCGCCTCGTAATCAGAACGCAGCATTTAAAGGGCTATCAAGAATTTCCAAGAGATAAAGAGCACACCGTACTGTCATTTATTTATTGGTTGCTAGATTGGTCTATTGAAATTCATCGTAAAGTGCTCGAAGTTGATAAAACACTACTTGTTGAGCACAAAGGCTTTCTGGATGCTTGGCAAGAGCTAGATGTTAATATCGCCCCCGAAAGCTCTACGGAATCCTTTATTTATGAACAGTTAAAATTATGTTCAGACTTTAAACCTTCCAGTAATGATATGTTGCGTGTTCACGCCCTTGGCCGCGCAGCTCAGCTCATGGTGTATTCTTTAATTAGCGATAATATCGATTTTATTGATGATCCTGAGTTTCGTAATACCCTAGCTAAAATGTGCTACGCCATATTTGCGGACTAGATTTGGATCGCGAGATAAAATTTATTATCTTCAATATTTGAAAATAACTTACCTAATTTTATAGATGAAAGCCATATATTGTGAGTGAGTGATTTACTGGGATTGCTGTAAATCGCCCTAAAAGTTACTCTTAAATAAAAATGGTTGTTGAGGTGGTATAAAAAATCCTTATTATTCAGTGGCTTGTAATGTCTATTTGTATTCCTAAAAGCTGACCTGCATTTCCTTGTTCCACTCTCCTTGTCATTGCTATATTGATCCTCGAAATAAAAATAACTCGGACTTCTTTAAGTCGTCGTCGATATTATTCGTAAAAATTAAAAATATTTTTAGAATTTTACATTCTATTCATGTTGATAATTTCTTATTTAATTGTGTCTGTGATGGTGGTTCTGGATTGCTCCGAGGAACTTCGATGAGTTTTAACTAGATTATCAATAATAACTTTAGGTGATGTAATGACGAATCAAGCAGCAAGTGCAGAAGCTCCAGCAATGCCAGAAGCCATACCATTCTATGTTGAAGACATGCTGGCGGCAGCAAAAAGCGCCACTGGGCTTTCAGATTTTGGCGATATGGGATTTACCACGGGTTTGGAAATTTTGTGTAATTCCCTACGTAACGAAGCAAACCTCCATGAAGGTGGTGTAATCGGGCAANGCCAGGAAATACTGCGTTTATTGGTCAATCGCCTGCGCTATATCGATGATGTAAAACGTCATCCAGAAATACGCGATGAGAAAATTGTCGCACCGATTGTGGTGGTGGGGCTACCACGAACAGGAACCTCAAAATTACAGCGAGTCATGTCGGGTGACCCAGATGTGCAGCGCTTAGAAGTATGGCGTTTATTGAATCCCGCGCCATTTCCTGATGAAGAAGCTGGCAACCCAGTTGGTCGTATTGAGTTTGGAAAAATTATAGAAGATACCTTCCGCACCCAATTTCCGGGTTGGATGGCGCGTCATCCCATGGAGGCGCAAGAGCCTGATGAAGAACTCTTTATTATGGAGATGTCTTTTGAGTCAGCGGTATCGGCAATGCTGGCGAGAGCGCCGACATTTCGCGAGTTTTCGGTAAAGTGCGACCCGCGTCCGACCTACAAAATTTTGTTTGAAATGATGCAGTATTTGCAGTGGCAGGATGGCGGAGCCAAAGGCCGGCCGTGGATTATGAAGTCCCCTGTGCACATTGGTTACCTCGATATTCTGTTTGAATATTTTCCTGACGCGACGGTAGTTCATTGTCACCGCGACCCAGTAAAAACAGTGCCATCATTTGCGACAACCATTCAAGAGCTGCGTAAAACGACGACTGACGATATTGACCCTGTTGAGGTTGGGCAGGAGTGGTTTGAGTATTGGGCGTCGTTGACGGATCGCTACTTAGCGGTGCGCGACAGTCTTCCGCTAGATCGTATTGTGAATGCGAATTTCTCAGAAATATGCGATGACCCCGTCGCGGTTATTCAGCGAATTTATGAAAAAGCGGGGCGAAAAATGACGCCCGAAGCGATTGATGGATGCAAAAACTATAATGAAAGTCGCCCAGCACATCACTGGGGCGAGTATAGCTATACCCTTGAAGAGTATGGCTTAAGTGAAGATGCGATCAAGGCGCGGTTTTCTGAGTATCTGAAAATTTTTGGCTAACAACTAATACCACTCTGATTAATTGCAATTCCTGCGATTAATCAGAGCTTGGCTACCTTCATATGAATAGTTAGGAGTTGTCACAAATGATTAGTTACCAGCTAGATAGTTGGGGCGATAGCTTGCCCCTAAGCACGGAATCACCAGAATTGTGGGATGCATTAAGCGCGGCGATTAAGCAGTTACAAGGTATTGTTTGGGATGATCCTCGAATTACTGATGAGATGGCCAGAGCCGAAGGTGTGCGGTATTTAACGCGACTTGTTGCTGGCGCCATTCCCATGACAATGGAGTCGTGGAACCCAGAGTATCCCAGTTTTTTCACTTTTTTATCGTCACGTATTCAGTACGGTCTGCCGGCGGCAGACGCGCTTTATCAGTGGGCGCCGATACACGGCGACTATGTGTATCGCATCAAGGGCCGTCGCGGCACCGCGCATATGATGGACATTGAAACCCGCCAGGGGCATTTCGCCCATATTGGTGGCTGGGCCTTGTTTGATCGCTGTAGCGAATTTGAATGCGATGCCGATGGCAATATCGAAATAGTGCTCAGTAAAAACGAGCAGCCTGGCAACTGGGTGAAAATCCCCGATGGTCTTGGCGATCTAATTTTCCGTCAGTATTTCTATGACTGGATTAATGAAGAGCCTGCGCAGTTGCAAATTACCCGTGACGACGCGCATTACCCCGCGCCAGCCATTACCCCGGAGCTTATTGCCCAGCGTACTCGTTTACTTATTGATTGGTTGCACAACTTGCCGGCGTTTTTTGCTGAGCAAGTGCAGAGCTATTACCAAGACACGATAAACACGGTGCGGATTGATGAGGTATCTATCGGCTGGGCTGAGTTACGTTATGGCAAGGCCAACTACGAGTGCGAGCTTGATGAGGCCTTGATCATCGAGGTGGTGCCGCCAGAAGCTAAGTACTGGAGCATTCAGTTGTATAGCCAGTATTGGGATGCGCGGGACTGGAATCTCCGTCAAACCTCCATAAATGGTTTTCAAGCTGTACTCGGTCAAGACGGGGTGTTTCGAGCGGTAATTTCTCATGAAGACCCCGGTGTTATGAATTGGTTGGATGCGGCTAATCATCGAACGGGTTTGTTGTCGCTGCGATACTTTCGGGCGAAAACGGCACCCATACCCACAATCAGGCGGGTTAAATTGTCCGAGGTTTCTTCAATAGTCGATGACAGAAAACTGCGTATTACCACAGATCAACGAAGTGATTTATTGAGGCGGCGAGCGGAATCTGTTGTGAGAAGGGCTTGCCTTTAATTCACTATTTCTTATAAAAAATTCGGTTTAAAAATAATAGTCAAAGGAAAAATACTATGTCTTATTTAGAAAATATGTTCTCAAATAAAGGTCGCGTTGCTTTGGTGACAGGCTCGGGCACAGGTATGGGCGTCAGCTTTGCAAAAGCATTAGCGAAATCTGGGGCGACCGTGATATGCGCCGCGCGCCGTTTAGATAAAGTGGAACAAGTGGCTAAGGAGATTAACGAGGCAGGTGGTAAGGCCGTCGCGTATGCTCTGGATATCGGCAACACCGAAAGCGTTAAACAAGTATTCGATCAAGCTTACGAAGCATTTGGCGTGGTTGATATTTTGGTTAATAACGCAGGCCAGATTCAATTTAAACCCTTTCCTGATGTTGAGGATGAAGAGTGGGGAAACCTACTCAATGTAAATTTAACTGGCACCATGCGCATGGCACGAGAATTCTCGAAGCGTCTTCTTCCGTTGGATGTGCCGGGCAGTATCGTCAACATCACCTCTATCACCGGCATTCAAACCTTAAAAAATGTACCTTGCTACGGCAGTGTAAAAGCAGCCTTGAACCAACTTACCAAACAAATTGCAGCGGATATGTTCGATACTAAAATTCGTTGCAATGCCATTGCACCGGGCTATTTTATGACCGAAATGGTGGATTGGTATTTTGAAACAGAGCAAGGGCAGGCTGAAGTTGCAAGACTGCCTTCTAAGCGCATCGGCAATGTGGAGGAACTAGCAGGTACCTTACTGCTGTTGACCAGTCAGGCGTCAAGCTTTGTTAATGGCGTCATTATCCCCGTCGATTACGGTCACAATATCTTACTTGCTTAAGAGTTAGGTTTAGGCTCTTGAAATTCGGTGCAGGAAGGTTGATATACTGCCCTGCACCGGAAATTAGATCTATAAATGCACAAGCCATACGTTGCTCAGTATTGTGCTTGAGTAGATTCATTAATCATTCCCCTTATAGTGATTATTTCTAGCTTGATTGGCCCTGTATCCTCGTTGTTACTTGGCACTGGAAGTACGGTCAAAAAACGACCATAATTACCGCCGATTATAATATTTTGCGGAGCCATTACTTCCATGAATCTGTCGCGCATAGATTTAAACCTACTTGTTTACCTCGACGTTCTGTTGCGGGAGAAAAACGTTACCCGTGCCGCCGAGCAGTTGGGCATTACCCAGCCGGCCTTAAGCAACGGCCTGCGTCGTCTACGTGATTTGTTTAACGACCCGTTGTTGGTTAGAACCAGTGAGGGCATGACCCCGACTGAGCGCGCCATAGAGCTGCAGCCGCAGGTACGTAATATATTGTCCTCGGTTGAGCAGGCGGTGTTGCCGGTATCTGATTTTGAGGTGACGAAAAGTACCCGCGTATTTCGGATTATGGCAAGTGACTATGCAGAGTCGACCTTGCTGGCGCCCTTGTTATTTAAGCTGAGGGACGAAGCGCCCAATATCACGCTTGACGTTCTTACGCCCAGTGACGTTACCTTCCAAGATTTAGAGCAGGGTAAAATTGATATGGCGATCAACCGTTTTGATCGCCTGCCGCAGTCCTTCCATCAAGCTACTGTCTGGCGCGATAGCTTTTCTTGCTTGATGAGCAGTGAGAACAAGGCCTTAGATAATTTCGATATGGATGCCTTCTTGGCTGCGCCCCATATTTGGGTAAGTAAAACCGGCATGGGTGTCGGTCGAGGAATGAGTCAGCGCGACAGCCAGCGTTTGGGTTGGGTAGATGAGGCTCTGGCAGAATGTGGCCACGAACGCCAAATTCGGGTGTTTACTCGCCATTATCAAGTAGCAGCTTTGTTAGCTAAGCATCCAGATTTGATCGCCACGTTGCCGACACAGGTTGCGCGTTTGTATGATGAAGATCCCCGTCTGGCGACGCGCAAGCCGCCCTTTATGATTATTCCCATCGAGCTAAAACTGGCATGGAGTCCCTTATTACAGCATGACCCCGGCCATATTTGGTTGCGCCGCCGTATTGTTGAAGTGGGGCAGGGAATTACTAATCCCGATTGAGTTGCTGAGAACTGCGTGGGATTGGCGGCACTGAAAAACCTCGTAAGAGGTGATAGCGGCGGTGTCACTGATTCTTAGGCTGCCATCAATCTCGGAATCACTAATTTCGGCATGGCTCGCCGATATCGTCAAATAAGACCTTAATATCGGCCAATTTCCAATAAATTATGGCCCTCGCGTGACCTCGTCGGGCAAAACTGTCATGCTTGTCGGCTTATTTTAACGGGAGGCTCCCATGATTATTGCGAATGATTGCGTAGTGGCGTTTCACTACACCCTGACTGATGACAATGGCACTGAAATTGATTCTTCAAAAGGTCAGGATCCACTAACGTATCTTCACGGCCACGGCGGCATCATTCCAGGGCTTGAGAATGAGCTGGCGGGTAAAACCATCGGCGATGCGATGAAAGTCACTGTTCAGCCTGCAGATGGCTACGGCGAACTAAATCCAGAGCTGATTCAGCCTGTGCCGCGTTCCGCATTCCAAGGCGTCGATCAAATCGAAGTTGGTATGCAATTCCAGGCGCAAGGCGCTGGCGGTCAAATGCAGACTGTTGTGGTTAAAGAAGTAGATGATGAGAACGTTACCGTTGACGCAAACCACCCTTTAGCGGGTCAAGTGCTTAACTTCGATGTCAGCATTGAAGCAGTGCGCGCGGCAAGCGAAGAAGAGCTTAGTCACGGCCATGTACACGGCGCTGGTGGTCATCAGCACTAATTGCGCAAGTGTTATAAAAGAGGCCACGCGGCCTCTTTTTTTTACCTGTCATTTTTCCCAGTCAAACTCCCCCATCACCTGTCCCGTCAAATCTGGCAAGAAATCTGCTTAATTTGCTTGTAGTACTTAGCTGCCAAAATGGTCTAAGGTTAATACCGACACGCGTACAACGGAGGGATGTTTTGCCTAACGCTGTGGATACCCTGAGCGCCTTTCTTATCAAAGAGAAGCTGCCGGATAGTTATCGGGAGCAGGCAGAAAGTTGCTTTATTCCCTTTATTGAAACACTTCGCCCAATACTGGGCACAAACGGGCGCGTCCCGGTATTAGGCATTCACGGCTCTCAGGGCAGTGGCAAATCAACCCTCGCAGAATTCATTTATTGGTATCTGCATACGCAGGGTGGCTTAAATGTCGCATTGCTATCATTAGACGATTTCTATCTCACCTTGGCCCAGCGTCAGCAATTGGCAGACACGACGCATCCCTTGTTACGTACTCGCGGTGTGCCTGGCACGCATGATATTCCTTTGGCCTTGGCGACAATTACCAAGCTGCGTTCACTCGCTGCGAATCAAACTTTGAGTTTGCCACGCTTTGATAAAGCCTGTGATGATAGGGCGCCGGAATCGAGCTGGCCGACGCTTAGTGGTCCAATAGATTTAATCGTGTTTGAAGGCTGGTGTGTCGGCGCATCGCCGCAAACGTCTGCAGAGTTGGCTGTTGCGATAAATGATTTGGAGCGACTAGAGGATCTAGATAGTCGCTGGCGGCAGTACGTGAACGCTTGCTTAGCGAATGACTACCAAGCCCTATTTTCTGAATTGGATTATTTATTGATGCTGTGTGCGCCAAGTTTTGACTGTGTTGCAGATTGGCGTGGCGAGCAAGAACGCAAACTGGCCCTACGTCAGGCTGCCGGGACGATGACGCCGGGCTTGATGGATGCCGCAGGGATACTACGATTTATACAGCACTATGAGCGCCTAACAAGGCACTGCCTCGATACGCTACCCGCCACAGCTGACTGCGTAATGACACTGGGAACACAGCGCGAAATCTTGAATGTGCAGTATCAGGAGGCGAAATGACGATGGCGCTTACCCCAGATGTAATTTTTACGGACCTTGACGGCACCCTCTTAGATCACAACAACTACTCTTTTGCGGCCGCATTGCCAGCCTTGGCGCTTATAGAAGAGAAGTCCATTATCTGGGTGTTAAATACCAGTAAAACCTGTGCGGAATTAAATCCACTTTCTAAAAAACTGGGTAATCGCTATCCCTTTATTATTGAAAATGGCGCGGCGGTGGTTGTGCCTGCTGGCTGCGATTTACTGGCGAATGTAGAGATGGAGTGGGTGGATGGCGCTCGTCATAAACAATTTGCCCCCAAGCGCGGTGACATTGTTGCCTTGCTTCATGGCTGGCGGGAAGAAAAGGGCTACCAGTTTTTAGGCTTTAGTGATTTTGATGCGCAAAATTTGCAGGAAATTACCGGCTTGGATATTGCCGATGCTGAGTTGGCCCTGCAGCGCGATTATTCTGAGCCTATATGTTGGCAAGACAGTGACGAGCAATGGCAGCGGTTTAGCGAAGATCTGCGTGAGGTTGGTTTACAGGCCCTTAAGGGTGGTCGTTTTTACCACATTATGGGGCCGGCAAATAAAGGCGTGGCAATGTCGTGGCTGGTTTCTTGCTTATTCCCTACAGGGCCCGCACCACGGGTGATCGCTCTGGGTGATAGTGGCAACGACGTGGCGATGCTCGCCCTTGCGGATGTTGGTGTTGTCGTGAGGTCTGAGCATCACGAGCCACCAGAGATATCTGGTCCGAATGGCGACATCATAGTGACGGAGAAGTGCGGCCCTGCGGGCTGGAATGAGACGCTACTAGAATTATTGAAGTGATACCTTTCACAAGAGATTATTGTGCTGGGCATTTAAGCAATATTAAAAAATAAAACGAGATTTTTATGGGCGATTTTTATCAGAACGGCATTATTACTACGCTACATAATTTGGTCGATAGGTCAGTCGAAGATCTAGAGGCAGAGTTGTTAACATTTTCTAAGCGGCGGCCTATGGCATTAATTTTACCGTCCTTATATTCAGAGCTGGAAGGTACTGCGTTGACGGCCATTATTGATGAAATCGCTAAAGTCGATTACATCGATGAAATTATTATCGGCTTAGATCAAGCGAACGAAGAGCAGTACCGCCATGCATTAAAATTCTTTAGCCGATTGCCTCAGCGTCACCGTGTATTGTGGAACGACGGGCCGCGCTTACAAGCGATAGATCAGCGCCTTAAAAGTAGAGGTCTATCACCGGCAGAGCCCGGTAAAGGTCGTAACGTGTGGTTTTGTATTGGCTATATCCAAGCATCCGGTCGAGCTGAGGCAATAGCCTTACACGACTGCGATATTTTAACTTACGATCGGCGGCTGTTGGCGCAGTTGTTTTATCCGGTGGCGAATCCGGGCTTTAACTATGAATTTTGCAAAGGCTTTTACGCCCGTGTAGCAGACGGGAAAATTAACGGTAGGGTTAGCCGTTTATTGGTCACGCCATTAATTCGCTCACTAAAAAAGATATTTGGCTCATTAGATTATTTAGATTATCTTGACAGCTATCGCTACCCTTTGTCAGGCGAGTTTTCTATGCGTAAAGATGTGCTGAACGATTTGCGAATCCCAAGTGACTGGGGTTTGGAAATTGGTGTTTTGTCGGAAATGTATCGCAACTATTCAACCAACCGTTTGTGCCAAGTCGATATTGCTGACGTTTATGATCACAAACATCAGGACTTATCTGAGGAAGATGACGGCGGTGGTTTATCAAAAATGTCTATCGACATTTCCAAAGCCGTATTCAGAAAGTTGGCAACCAACGGTGTAGTGTTCAATAGCGAAACCTTTCGCTCTATAAAAGCGACCTACTATCGGGTGGCCTTGGATTTTGTCGATAGTTATCGCAATGACGCCGTGATGAATGGCTTGGATTTAGACTTGCATCGCGAAGAACAGGCAGTCGAATTATTTGCTCAGAATATTGTAAAAGCCGGTAATATGTTTTTAGAAAACCCCATGGAAACTCCCTTTATTCCAAGCTGGAACAGAGTGTGCAGCGCCGAGCCAACCCTGTTAGATGACATGATGGCTGCGGTGGTTGCAGATAATGAGGAATACTCCTGAATGGTAGATTTAGCGCCGCAGCAACATTTACGTGAACGACTCAGCGCCCATCTAGAGGTTTTGTATCCAGCCCTTGATAAGAGCGCTTTGCTAGACGAAATGATTGCTCTCATGGCGCTAGATCAACGCTGCTTTATGCCCGAGGCGCACAAAAATCTGTGGGACGAAAGTGACACGCTAGTCATTACCTATGGAGACTCAATCCTGCGTGAAGGGGAATGGCCATTACATACCTTGCACGATTTCCTGCGCAGAGAACTACGCGGTTTAATCAGCGGCGTTCATATATTGCCGTTTTATCCCTATAGCTCCGATGACGGTTTTTCAGTAATAAATTATGTTGAAGTGAACCCCTCTTTAGGCGATTGGAAAGATATCAATGCCATCGCGCGCGATTTTGATTTAATGGCAGACTTGGTCATTAACCATTGCTCCAGTCGCAGTGTGTGGTTTGAAAACTTTAAACAACGTCGCCACCCAGGCATGGACTATTTTGTAGAAGTAGACCCAGCAACGGATTTAAGCGAAGTTGTACGACCGCGCACCAGTCCACTATTAAATGAAGTGCAGACCTTAGATGGCAAACGTCATGTGTGGTGTACCTTTAGTCATGATCAAGTAGACCTTAATTTTCAAAATCCCACCGTATTACTCGAATTTGTAAAAATTATTCGTCATTACTTAGATATGGGCGTAAAAATTTTTCGACTCGACGCCGTTGCGTTTCTATGGAAAGTACCCGGCACAACGAGCTTAAATTTAGAACAAACCCACGAGGCCGTGCGCCTAGTTAGAACCTTGATTGAACACGCGGTACCTGAAGCAATAATTATTACTGAAACTAATATTCCGCTGCGAGAAAACTTGGCCTACTTCGGTAACGCCAACGAAGCACATTTGGTTTATAACTTTTCTTTACCACCGCTGTTAATTAACACCATGGTCAGCGGCAGTTGCAAGGCGCTAAAAACGTGGATGATGGGCATGCCTGCTGCGCAAGATGGCACTACTTATTTCAATTTCATTGCCTCGCATGATGGCATTGGCTTACGCCCCGCAGAAGGCTTGCTCGATGACATAGAAATTAATCAGCTAGTCACGCTAATGCAAAAGAGTGGCGGCAAGGTGTCTTGGCGGGCTTTGGCTAACGGCGAAAATCGACCCTATGAAATAAACATCAGCCTGTTCGATGCCATGCGGCGCCATTTACATCCAGACAACGAAAATGACGGCGAAGATGGTCTGCAAGAGCAGCGCTTTATTTGTGCGCACGCTTTGATGTTAGCGGTTCAGGGTGTGCCAGCATTTTATATACACAGCCTATTGGCAACCGAGAACGACGAAAATCGCGTACTCCATACCAGCCACAACCGTTCTATAAATCGTCATCAATGGGAGGCAGACGNCCTTGAATCTCAGCTAGGCACCAATAGCCATCACGCAAGAATTTTCAAAGTCCTGAAAGAGCTGATCACACTGCGCTCAGCGCAAGCTGCCTTTCATCCAAACGCCGCACAGTATCCCCTGCATTTGGGGGATCAGGTGTTTGGTATTCGTCGTGAAAGTCACAGCAGTGGCGCGGCCATTGTTGCTGTTTACAATATTAGCGCAGAGCCTCAAGAGATCTTGCTGGCAGATTTAAACCTCGATGGGTCCGCGCACTGGCTGGATATCGTAAACGACGGTGCGGATATGCGCAGTCAGACATGCCTTGTACTAGCGCCTTATGGCTACCGTTGGTTGCGTCGCTGTGACAATGTGAATGCCGTCGGTGAATAGATAATACGCTACCATTACATAAAATTTTTACCGGGGATTGGCTGTTGTAATATGGGCAATGCATTTGAACAGTATCGTTCTAAGCCCTTGACTGTAAATACAATGTAGTTATGGTCAAAGCATGGCTCATTTGCGATTTGAATGGGATCCTAGCAAGGATACCTCTAATGTTAAAAATCACCGCATCTCATTCGATTCATCTTGCTTGGAACAAGTATTCATTCTTGCCTATTGGTCGTCTGTCATTGTGTAAGAGAGGGCGAATTTATTCGTATTATCTCCGATCGAAAGGCAGACAAAACAGAACGAAAAGTATATGAAGGTGCTAAAAATGCGTGACAGCTATGATTTCTCGAAGTCCAAATCAAACCCCTACGCAAAAAAGCTAAAAAGCAGGTAGCCATCCGACTTGATGAAGATACGATCGAGTATTTTAAAGGGTTGGCGGAGGACAAAGGTGTACCCTATCAAAGCCTAATAAATCTTTATCTGCGTGATTGCGCGCAGTCGCATAAAGATCTAACGATGAAGTGGCAGTAAAGACTGTTAGCAAGTTGCTTAAATTTGTTCTGTCCGGTTGTTAGCGGATCAGGAAGTGCCCGCTAGATACTGGGAGTGTTTGGCTGTAGTGTCACAATAGCGGGCACATAAATTGACAGTGGACTAAACGCCATGATTTGACGAGAGTCTCATTAGCCCACTGGTAGATCAGTATGGGATTCCTGGGCGCCCGTCTTGGCACTCAGGGCATTTCCGGAGAAATACATCTGTTCCATTCGCGCCATATAAGTGGCCACATTTTGAATTAAGGCATTCTAATTTGTAGGCTTTGGCACGGTGATCAGTGCCTGATTTTCCTCTAGTACCTAATACTCGTTGTTGGTTTCTGTTGATGTAGCCAATGGTCGTGCTTTGGGTAGTGCCGTTTCGGAAGTCTTCTGTAATTCCTACCTTCGGTGGGGCGGTATGCTTTCGGTTGATCGGCTGAGGTCTTGGTTTTAATGGATGTGCAGGGCCGGGGCTGAAACTTGCCACCTGAGCTGTCGGCACCCAGATATAGCCGTCGATTGTGTCGCCGTATACGGCGGCATCTGCCTGTCGTTGGTATAGCCCGGCGATATATAGGCAAATCAGCGCATCTAAACCATCTTCGTTGGATTTCAGTGATTGTCCCGATAGGTCGTTAATGTAGGGCTCATCCAAGAGCTTAAGGACGTGACCGGGTAAGGATAATTTCAATGCTGAGCTCGTGGCCAAGCTTTTGATCATCATCGCTAGTCGGATCTGACCAAGGCGACGTTCAGTAACAGTGCCTTTTTTGTACTTGTGGCGTTCAGGTAGTCCAAATATTTCAACAATACTGGGATGGGGGTAGCATTCGATCTGCCATGGTGTATCAGTGCTCCCCAAATGCTGGAATCCTATTTCGGATAATTGATCGGCTAGTTGGACGCTTAGCGCATTAGGGTACAGTGTTTGATTGGACGGGTGGCAACCCGCAAATCGTGAATGGTAGTTTGCTGATAGCGTTTTTTCACAGGGGCGCTGGCCGGTTACATTGTTGATGATCAGTGGGGCATCCACTGCAATGCCATGGAGGCTTTCTTCCGCCAGCACACTCCTGATATTTTCAATTCCGTATAGAGCAGGCTCTAGGTGTGTTACATCCAAGGTGTCACCGGCTAATTTACCGAGGGCAACTGCGGAGGGGTTTTTAGTGGTTTGCCACGCCAAATCAATACCCGCAAGTAGTACTTCCGTATTCCGATTGTTCGTCAATTGGCTCATTCCCTTGGTTGCAAGTTGGCTTTAAAACAGCCATTTCGATACTTCCGATCGATTTAGCAGCGTGATTTGCTGAATAGTCGGCGGAGTATCTGCTCGTTCGTGCTCGACCCTGAGTAACTGTAAAACATAATTGGCTAGTGCTGCCCGAGTAGCCACTTTGAGTGTACCATTTTCCATCCCAAAGTCTGTTTCGATTAACCGTTTCTGGTCAGCGTTTAAACGTTGATCAGGGCCGATTTCCAAGTTAATTATTTTATTCCACGCTTCATCTTTTTCTGGGCCATTCTCGCCAGGCAATACTGGATCTGGTAAGTCAGAAATTCGGCTCAATACAAAATCGCTAAAAGCCGCTTTCTTTTCGCACCAGGCTCTAACGTGCCAGCGAAGACCATTAAATACAACCGTATGGGGCTGAATAACCCGATATTCCGGCGCGGGATTAGTCAATGAGCTATAGCAAATTTCAAGGCGCTTTCCCTCACGGGCTGCCTGTATCACTGGTGCTAGTACTTCGGGCCGTAAATCGCGCAGTGGCGGACTTATGCGCTCACTTATAGCTGGCGGCGCACAGCCTAGTAATATTGGTGCGCTGTTTAAGTGGTCGCGAATAGACAGTAGCTGCAAATACTCGTCTGCGACGCCAAGCGTGAATCGCGGCAAGAAATTAGCTGTTGGTTTATACCCCTTTAATCGAGGGTCGTAGATGAGATTGTCGCCTGCAAAATCTATTAAGTAGGCATTGATATCCCTAGATGCCTGCTGTCGACCTATACCAAAAGCATTCATCAGATGGTTTGTGGTGAGGCGCCGCTCCCAATAGGCAATGGTCTCAATATGTCGGTAGCGAAGTAGCAAGTCCCATTTTACGTCCCCTAATTTCCCCGCATGTATCATGATGTCCTACCTGAAAATGCGACATGTATATGTATACAATATATACATGTCCTAGAGAATTGCACTATGGTGACTCTGCGGAGGTAACCCTATGAGTAGTCGTGATGTACGCCGTGGAGTAACACGGGCAGGTTGGAATAAGTCGCACTCAGATTGGTATAGCGCCCATTTTGTAATGCTATGTGTGTTGATTGGGGTGGTATTCACTTCGTGGTGGGTGTTTTTAGTCGCGCTGTTCATTTTTTCGGCTCTGGAAACGACCTCAATAGGTGGGAAAGTAATGCTTTGGGTATACGTGATTCCCTGGGCGATGATTCTCGGTGCAATTGGAGCGGCGATCGGGAGCATTCCGGCCGCTTGTGTTTTTGCAATAATCGGTGGCGGTATTGTGTACGTCACGTTGGAGAGTGGCCGTCAATATCTACATGATTTATAAAATATTTCGTGCAGGTAAAGGCCTGCGGCATTTCCCGCTAAATACGTTGGATCTTAAAGGTTTCAAGATCGGCGAAGTCGGTCGGCTGGGATAGCTTGGGTATTTTCGTGGTCTAGGCTGCATCGTTAAGATTCTTCTTTATTCTTTTTGACTGTCCGCTTGTTACCAGCTGCAGCCGTATACCAAAATCATGATCTTCACGGTTTCACCATAATGATAAAGCTAGTCGCTTGAGAGTAAGGGGCCATACACAGAGTTCGCCGATCAGTAGCGTGCATGTGTATCACAATTATCGTCGAGCTTGTTTTGTGCGCGACATAAAATAATAATTCTTGCGCTATTGAATAGAGAGGCCAAGCACCCCAACTCTGTACCAGCAACAAAAACATAAATAGTTCAATTCATTCGCTGAGGTGATCAACCATGTTTTATGACATTACTGTTGTGCAGGCTAGTAAGATGCTGGGCAATTTGAAGGCAATGCTAGAAAAAGCGGCTGAGTTTGCCGAGGCCAAAAAAATCGAACCGGAGGTGTTGTTAACCTCACGCTTAGCACCTGATCAGTTTCCCTTGGTTCGTCAGGTTCAGATGTGTTGTGATACCGCCAAGCTGGGTGCGGCGCGTCTTGCAGGAAAAGCAGACAGTGCACCAAAACATGAAGATACCGAAACGACCTTGGGCGAGCTCTATACTCGTATCGCGGCTGTGCAGGATTATTTGGCCACGTATAGCGCAGCAGATTTTGCAGATACTGCGTCGAAAGAAATTAGTCTGCCTTGGTTAGATGGCAAGAAAATGCTGGGCAGTACGTTTGCTGTCAGTTTTGTTATTCCCAATTTGTATTTTCACGTGACCACCGCCTACTCGATACTTCGTCACAACGGGGTTGATGTCGGTAAGTTGGATTATCTGGGCGGCATCGCTTTTATCGATTAAGTTGAACGCTCGGGCTGTCGCAGCGGCCCGTGCTATTTTACGTAATCGGCCATTGATGTTCTGATCGACGACACCATGGCCCGTACACATTCCATTCTTGAATAGTTGGGTCTAACCAGTAAACAAATCTCCCGGCTCGGTACTGGTGCTTTAAAATGCGTGTATCGCAGTCCGTGTTCCCCTTCTTTTATGGCTAGCTCTGGTATTAAAGTAATGCCCATTCCGCTGGCGATCATATAGCGCAAGGTCTCTAAGCTCGTTGCTTGAAAGCGGGAGTCCTCCTTAGCACCTGCACTAAAGCAGTAGCCCAAAGCTTCGTCACGCAGGCAATGGCCGTCTTCCAGTGTGAGTACCCATTGTCCGTTTAAGTCTTTTAAAGTAAGCGAGTCGCTGTGCGCCAGGGGGTGATTGACGGGGGAGGCCAGCACCAAGGGCTCATCAAACAGGGTGTAGCGCTCGACATTCGCCATGCTGTCCAGCCAACTTAGAATCAACACATCAAGCTTGCCTTCATCCAATTGCTTTAGCAGTACATCGGTTTGGTTTTCGTGCAGGAAGAAATTGATATTGGGCAGTGCGGCGCTGAGTGCAGACATAATATGCGGCAGTAAATACGGCGCCACGGTGGGGATTAAGCCCACATGTAAGTCACCGTTTAGAGGGTCTGATAGGGCCTTTGCGGTTTCTTCAAAGTCTTCTGCGGAGCGCAGAACTTGCCGTGCGCGTAAGAGCAGTTTTTCACCCGCTGGGGTCAGCATCACCTTCTTGCGGTGGCGCTCAAAAAGACTTAGCCCAAGCTGATCTTCCAGCTTCATAATTTGCCCGCTCAGCGTTGGCTGGCTAACAAAGCAGGCGTCGGCGGCACGACCAAAATGGCCGTGCTTGGCAACGGCGTCGAGGTATTGAAGATCGCGAATCTTTATCATTGGCTGCTCAATATGTATTGGTAAAACCTATCAATATCATAATAACGATCGATTAGATATGAAAGTTACCCTTCCGTAGTATGGCTCCTGAGCTTAAGGCAAACCGAATTTACCTTTATCAAAACGTCAGGAGTGACATTATGTTTCCAACAATTATCAACACCAAAGTACAACCCTTCAAAGCCACCGCCTACCACAACGGCGACTTTATTGACGTAAGCGATGCCGACTTACTAGGTAAGTGGTCAGTGGTTGTTTTCTACCCTGCGGACTTTACCTTTGTATGTCCTACGGAGCTGGGCGACATGGCAGATCACTACGCGCAGTTACAAGAAATGGGCGTTGAAGTGTACTCGGTCTCAACTGATACCC
Source organism: Zhongshania aliphaticivorans (assembly GCF_902705855.1). Lineage (GTDB taxonomy): Bacteria > Pseudomonadota > Gammaproteobacteria > Pseudomonadales > Spongiibacteraceae > Spongiibacter > Spongiibacter aliphaticivorans_B. Next base: position 305,826 of record NZ_CACSIJ010000014.1, read on the forward strand.
ACTTTACCCATAAAGCATGGCACGACACATCCGACACCATTGGCAAGATTCAATACCCAATGATTGGCGACCCAACTGGCCGGATTTCACGCAACTTCGGCGTGATGATTGAAGAAGATGGACTGGCATTACGCGGCACATTTGTTATTAACCCAGAGGGTGAAATCAAAGTGGCAGAACTACATGACCTAGGCATTGGCCGCTCAGCTAAAGAGCTGGTTCGTAAAGTACAAGCGGCTCAGTACGTAGCTGAACACGACGGTGAAGTATGCCCAGCAGCATGGCAGCCTGGTGAAGCAACCTTGTCTCCGTCTCTGGATCTAGTCGGTAAAATTTAACACCCCTGTTGGCCTCGGTAACGGGGCCTTTTTTAAACCGAATTTTTAAAATTAATTTAAATATTTCCGGGAGTTGTCATGTTAGACGCGAAAATGAAAATCCAGTTGGAGACTTACCTCCAAAATTTAAAAACTCCGGTAGAACTGGTCGCGTATCTCGATGGCCAAGACAAATCCCGCGAGCTAGAAAGCCTAATGAATGAGATATCTGCGCTGTCTGCGCTGGTGTCCGTTGTTCAGGGTGAGGACGCTACGGCGCGCCGTCCGGCAATGGGTGTGCGCTCGGTAGCTAAGGGCACAGAAATGCGCTTTGCTGGCGTACCGCTCGGCCATGAATTTACCTCATTGGTATTGGCCGTGTTACACAGTGGCGGCCACCCAATGAAAATCGACAAAGACTTGATTGAGCAAGTGCGCAATCTTGACGGTGAATACCGCTTTGAAACCTATATTTCCTTGAGCTGCCAGACCTGCCCGGAGGTGGTTCAGGCGCTGAATATGATGGCGGCAATAAATCCGCAAATTAGTAATGAAATGATCGACGGCTCGTTGTTTCAGCAAGAAGTAGACGATCGCAAAGTTATGGCGGTGCCAACTGTATTTATGAACGGCCATCAGTTTTCTCAGGGTCGCATTGGCTTGGCCGATATTTTAAAGAAAATCGACAAAAATGCCGGCGCACGCAGTCTTAAAAAGCTAGCCGAAAAAGACCTATTCGACATGCTGATTGTTGGCGGGGGCCCAGCTGGCGCATCGGCGGCTATTTATGCCGCGCGTAAAGGTATAAAAACAGGTGTGCTTGCTGACAAATTTGGCGGCCAATTATTAGATACCGTTAGCATCGAGAATTTTATCTCGGTAACTGAAACCGAAGGCCCTAAATTAGTCGCCAATTTAGAAGCCCACGTTGGCGCCTATGACGTCGATATTATGCGCGGCCATAAAGCATCTGCGCTGAGCGTGGCTGAAGACGGAAGCATAGAAGTCAGTGTTGAAGGCGGCGCTGTATTGCGCAGTCGTTCGGTACTGCTGGCAACCGGTGCACGTTGGAGAGAAATGAACGTACCCGGCGAGCAAGAATATCGTGGCAAAGGCGTGGCCTACTGCCCGCATTGCGACGGCCCTTTATTTAAAGGGAAATCGGTAGCGGTCATCGGCGGCGGTAATTCAGGTATAGAAGCAGCAATTGATCTTGCCGGCATAACCGCACACGTCACGGTACTGGAATTCGATAGCAAATTACGTGCAGATGAAGTGCTGCAACGCAAAGCGCGGTCGATGAAAAATATCGACATTATCACCAGCGCCCAAACCACAGAAGTACTCGGCGATGGCCAGCGCGTTACCGGTTTGCAATATACAGATCGTAATACCGGCGATACAAAGAGCGTCACCCTTGCGGGCATATTTGTGCAGATCGGCTTGGTGCCCAACACCGAGTTCTTGAAGGGCAGCGTGGCATTAACACCCCGTGGCGAAATTGAAATTAACGCACGCGGCGAAACATCAATCCCAGGTGTGTTTGCGGCGGGTGATGTGACCACCGTACCGTTCAAACAAATTGTCGTCGCGGTGGGTAGCGGCGCAACCGCAGCGCTGGGTGCCTTTGATTATCTTATTCGGCAAGTGGTTGATGAGCCGGAGGCGTCAGTAAAGGCTGAGGAAGAACAAGCCGCTTAAAGTGCCCACATTGTATACACCTTATTGCCCCTCCTTTTGAGGGGCTTTTTTTGTCTGGATATTGATCAATGGAAAGTCCATTTCCTCTTGCCTTTTCACTGAGAGGAGGTAGCTCTCTGTCATTTATACGACTACCTGCTAACCAAGCTGCATATCAAGCTAAGCGAGTTTCGGACATAAGAAAAACACTATGTCGAAAATACGCCCCTAATTTGACATAAGGGTGGTCTGGGCATATTTCAGCACCAATGTGGTATTTATCGAGCGAATAAGCTGTTTAAGCAGCCTGTCAGTGAACTACCAGAGCCGTTTAATCGTGCCTTACTTCAGTGAAAATGGCGCTAATATAAGGAGATCAGCCAAGCTTCTGGCTTTTGAGCCGAATAGCTCTTATTATTCGGCTCATATTACGATCCAAATATAGGGTTTATTCGGCTCAAGGCCACTACGCCAATTTGTCATAACCACACGCAGTGCACGCAACCATGCAATACATCTGGCAACTTCCGACTTGGCGGCAGGGCACCGCCCCAGCGTTTCGCTGGCGGGAAGAAGCCTTGCGCCCACAGCTAGAGCGAGTGCGCCTGCAACAGGGGCGGCTGCTTGGTCAGTCAGAATCCCTAAGCACAGAAAACCAGGCCGCGCACTTGGATGCGCTAGTACAAACCGCCCTGCGCACCAGTGAAATAGAGGGCGAAAAGTTGGATGCCGCCGCCGTGCGCTCCTCGGTCGTTCGGCATCTGGGGCTAGAGCAGGCGGCTTTTGTAGGCAAAGCGACTAACTTTGTCGGCACCCCGAAAACCGAAGCACTGGCTAAACTGTTGATCGACGCCACCAGTAATATTCATCAAGCCCTTAGTCAAAATACACTGTGCCAATGGCAGGCAGCCTTATTCCCTGAAACGCCAGAACTGCAAACCCTGTATACGCCTGTTTTAAAAGGCCAGTTGCGCAGCGATGCGCCTATGCAAGTCATCTCTGGTCGCCTCGACGATCCCACTGTGCATTTTGAGGCGCCGCCTCGGCAAGGCTTGGAAGATGAGCTACAGCGTTTTACCCAGTGGTTTAACAAACCATCTGCCGAAGTCGACGCCTTGCTGCGTGCTGCCATTGCCCATCTGTGGTTGATTACCTTACACCCCTTCGATGATGGCAATGGCCGTGTTACCCGCGCTGTCACCGACCGCGCGCTGGCCCAAGCCGAATCCAGCAGCATTCGCTTTTATTCCCTAAGCGCCTCTATCATGGCCCGCCGCAAGGAATACTACGAGCAACTGGAGCAGGCGCAAAAAGGCGACCTCGATATCACTCCATGGCTACAGTGGTTTTTATCCGTATTAGAAGATGCCATTGCCAGCGGCCTGCAACGCTTTGAGCGGGTACTCAATAAAACCCGCTTCTGGCAGCAACACGCACAAACCGTATTAAGCGAGCGTCAAATAAAAGTGCTTAACCGCTTTTTAGATAACCAAGGTGAAGAATTTACCCAAGGTGTAAACGCCAGCAAATACCAAGCATTAGCCAAAGTCAGTAAAGCCACCGCCACCCGCGAGCTAGCCGACTTGGTACAAAAAAACTGTTTCGCGAAATTACCCTGTGGCGGCCGCAGTACTCGTTATGCATTGGTCGTTAGCTATGGAACAGGCTCTCCCCCAACAAAAAGCCAATGAGCACGACCTTATGAGCACACAAAATCGTGTCGCCGAATTCTGGAACCTCGGTGATCTGCTGCGCGGGGACGGTGTGACTACCATGAGTACATTAACGAGCTTACCTTTTTAGTATTTTTAAAAATGGTGTACGAGGCCGGGCAGGAAGAGCTCATACCCACAGGTAACCGTTGGCATAATTTAGAAGCCTATAATTCAGCTACACGTTTAGACTAGTATAAAAAACTGCTGATTCATTTTGTGACATCGCTCAAGTCTCATATTGCCTCCCTTTTTTGAGGCTTCAGACAGCGGGTAGTTGTGTCTGTTGGTATTCGTAGATATGCCGGAAGCCTGCTTATTTCTTATTTTACCCAGCGACTAAAACTGCTAAACTCGTAAAAACCGATAAAAACAAGTAATTACAATGACTAATGAGACAAGCGATCAGGTTATGACTCTAGATGAGCTGGCCAATTACTTAAAAGTCCCGAAATCCACCTTGTATAAAGCCGTGCAGGAAGGCCGCATACCAGGCCAGAAAATCGGTAAACAGTGGCGTTTCGCAAAAGCAGCCATCGATCGTTGGCTGGATACAGAAGCAAAGCAAAACGGAGCTTAGACCAGAATGTTTACTAAACATCAAAGCGCCTATTTTGCCCATTGGCTCACGCAAACAGGGAAATTGCAAAACCAAGTGTCCCGCGTCATGGCCTCCGCCAGAGTGGATATGAACCCACACCAAGTTGAAGCCGCGTGTTTTGCACTGAAATCTCCCATTGAGAAAGGTGTTCTATTGGCCGATGAGGTCGGTCTGGGTAAAACCATCGAGGCAAGTCTTGTGATTGCCCAAAAGTGGGCAGAGCACAAACGTAAAATTTTACTGATTGTGCCGGCGTCACTGCGCAAGCAATGGAATCAAGAACTTCTCGATAAATTTGAGCTGCCTTCAACCATTGTGGACAGTAAAATCGCTAGAGATTTAAAAAAGACTGGTGTCTCCAATCCCTTTGATCAAGATGGCCAAGTCATCATTAGCTCCTATGAGTACGTTGCACTGCAAAAAGACCGAGTGCAATTAATCACTTGGGATCTTGTTGTATTTGATGAAGCGCATAAGCTCAGAAACGTTTATCAGAAAAAAGGTAGTAAACGCGCCAAATCTATAGTGGAGGCCACACAAGAAGCAGCAAGCAGGGTACTGCTTTCAGCAACCCCAATTCAAAACAACTTAATGGAGTTGTATGGCTTAAGCCAAGTCATTGACCCCCATTTTTTTGGCGATGAAAAATCGTTTAAAATTCTGTACGTCAATCGTCAGAAAAATAATACGGCTCTACTCGACTTAAAGCAGCGTATACAGCCACTCTGCCACCGCACTCTACGCAGGCAAGTGCAACAAGAAGGTGGAATCAACTTTACCAATCGCTATGCGTTAACAGAGGATTTCACTCCCACTGCGGAAGAGTGGGATTTATACCAGCAACTATCCGAATACCTGCAAGCGCCAGATAACCAAGCTATTAACCCTCAAGCGAAACATCTTGTCAGCATAGGTTTACGTAAAATATTGGCCTCTTCTTCATTTGCCGTTGCTGAAACCTTAAAAGGCATGGTGCAACGCCTGCGAGACAAGCATTTGTTGGATGAAGAATCACTCGCAGATTTAGAGGACTCAGACGATTGGCGGGACAATGACTTCGGTGATTCAGCATCGTCGAGTTCGCACAAAGCGGATAAGCTACGCTTAGAAATCGAGCTATTAAACTCATTTAAGGAATTAGCAGAAGGTATAAAAACAAATGCTAAAGGTGAGGCGCTATTAAAAGTCTTAAATAAAGCAATGGAGATGACTGAAAATCTGGGTGGACAAAAGAAAGCGGTTATTTTTACCGAATCGTGCCGTACCCAGCAATATTTAAATGATCTTCTGAATAACAATGGCTATCAAGGTCGAACAGTTATACTCAATGGCTCAAATGCCGATGGTGATTCTCAAAATATCTATAAGGCATGGATAGAAAAGCACCAAAACTCCGTACGGATTAGTGGTTCTAAGCCAAGCGACATGAAAGCCGCTTTAGTAGAAAAGTTTAAAAGTAACGAAGCGGATATTTTAATCTCCACTGAAGCTGGGGGCGAAGGTATCAACCTTCAATTTTGTTCCGTGTTGATTAATTACGACTTACCGTGGAATCCGCAAAAAGTGGAGCAGCGTATTGGTCGAGTTCATCGCTATGGTCAAAAGAACGATGTCGTCGTCGTCAATTTTGTTAACCGTAAAAATCCAGCGGATCAACGCGTATTCCAGTTACTAAATGAAAAATTAAAATTATTCGAAGGCGTATTTGGTGCCTCCGACGAAGTGCTAGGGGCAATATCCAGTAGTATTGACATAGAGCAGCGAATTTATCAGATCTATCAACAATGTCGTAGTGATGAAGAGATTGAACAGCAGTTTGATCAGCTGCAAGAGGATATGAGAGAGGCGCTGGAGGTTCGCGAGGCTTTAGCCCGTGAATCCTTGATGTCTAATTTTGACCGCGATGTAGTAGCCACACTCAAAAATACCCGTGACAGCAGTCATGACTTTTTGCAGGAATATGAACGCGTATTGTTGGATTTGGCTAAGGCAGAGCTGCCCGAAGCAAAAATTGCGACCAATCACTTTTTTTATGATAACCGCCGCTTTGACTTAAGCTGGCCATTAGCGCAACAAAATGACTCAGAGTTTTTTCGCTTACAAGCCACAGAGCATTTTCTTGCCTGGGATTTGGTTAGACGAGCCAAAGCTCATCCGCTCACAACAGTGCATTTAGAGTTTCAATATGGCCAGCTTGAAGGCAATTATGCAGCGTTAAAAGCGCTTGCTGGTCAATCCGGTGAGCTTGCGGTATTTAACTTAAGCTTTTCTTATAATTTGGGCAAAGCTAATTCGTCACAACTTTTTATTGTCGCCCAAACCGATGCGGGGGTCGTGCTCAGCCAAGAAAATGCAGCACATCTACTCTGTATACCTGCACAAGAGCGCGCGCTTGATACATCCATTAATGAACAGGTTCTGATAGAAAAGATGGATGAGGTGGTGGAAAAGCAAAAGCTGTTAAAAGAAGATGAACTGGATAATTACTTGGAACAGGAATCCGGTAAGTTAGAGCGATGGGCGCAGGACAAACGCAAAGCCCTAATGGAAACGGTCGATGACCTGGACGAACAAATTCGTCAGTTTAAAAAAGATGCCCGCCAGCTGGCCTCGACTAAAGAAAAAATTGAGGCTAAAAAAAGCCTGCGTAAACTAGAGCGCAAACGTGACGACGCACTCACTGAATACCATCGCGCTAAAAAAGACATTGAACAAGAAGAAGATAAACTGCTTGATGAAGTCAGCGCAAAGCTCGAACTATCTTGCAGCTTAACGCAATTATTCAGCGCACGCTGGACACTCAAACTGTAATTGGGGAACACAAAGTGGCGAATACTGTGGAGCGACAACAACTGGTTAAAGATCTGCTATTTCATATCCGCCTAGGGGAAGATTCCAGTATAGAGTTTAAGGCCATCAAGTTTGACGGTAATAAACCCAAAGAGCCCAATAAAGACAAAATGGCCCACGAGATAGCTGCCTTTGCCAATGGGCAAGGTGGGCGCATGGTCATGGGGGTAGAAGACAAAACCCGTAACGTAGTGGGTATTGATGATGCGCTGGTTGCTATCACTGAAGAATGGCTGGTTAATATCAGCCAACAAAATATTAACCCCCCGGTGCGGATTGATACGCGCTTGCTTCAACTGCCCGACCAGCAAGGCAATTTAAAAACGGTTATCTATGTGGACGTGCCCCGTAGCATCTCTGTGCACCAAAGCGCTGGCCGTTACTATCAGCGTGTGGGCTCCACCAAGCAGGAGATGAAGCCAGAAGTGCTTGCGCGTTTATTTCAGCAGCGTTCTCAATCACGACTAATACGTTTTGATGAAACACCTATACCTAATACGTCGAATGCAGATATAGACGTAAGCCTTAAGGAACGCTTTTTAAAGCCGAATATCCCAGAACACGAACAACTCAAAAAACTGCATTTGACTGCCGCCGACGAACACACGCAAGGGCTTTCAGTGTGCGGAGTAATGCTGCTAACACCAGATCCAACACAGTGGTTAAACAATGCCTATATCCAATGTGTGCACTACAGCGGTGATGTGCGTGACGCCCAAGATCAGCTAGACGCACAAGACCTAACCGGTCCCATCGATCAGCAAATAAATGGTGCTCTGGATTTTGTTAAGCGCAATATGCGTGTCAGTGCAACCAAAGACGTAGGCCGGGTGGACATTCCTCAATACGACTTGGGTGTAATATTTGAAGCAGTAGTAAACGCCGTAGCCCATCGCGACTACTCTATGACCGGCCGCAAAATACGCCTGCATATGTTTGCCGACCGTCTGGAGCTATATTCCCCAGGGCAACTATCCAACAGCCTCACCATTGATGGTTTGATGGATAACACCGTTACCCGTANCGAGGCCTTGGTGAATTTGCTCAGCCGCTACTACGCGGCGCGGGAAGAGGCTGGTCGCCAAGCCTTAATCGAACGTCGTGGCGAAGGGGTACCCAAGATCATTAACCGCAGTAAAGAGCTTAGCGGCAAAGATCCTGAATACACAATGATTGATGACGCTGAATTACTGCTAACGATTTTCGCCGCCGTCAAGCCTGAAAAATAGAAGCAAAAAAAGACGCAAAAAATTAAGTCGCAAGGACTCTTCATGACTGATACAAAAATGAACGGTGACTCCCTCAATATCGCCGCGCAACGCAAGCAAGAACTCAAACAGCTGTTCCCAAGCGCATTTACCGAAACGAAAAATGATAACGGTGACATCGTTGAAACCATCGACTTCGAGCGCCTTAAAGCCGAGTTGGGTGAATTCAGTGAACTTTACGACAACCGCCGCGAGCGCTACGGCATGGATTGGCCCGGTAAGCGCGATTGCTTGCGCCTGATTCAAGAGCCCAGCCGCGCCACCTTAAAACCCTGCCGCGAAGAGTCAGTAGATTTTGATACAACCGAAAACTTATTTATAGAAGGCGATAACCTGGAAGTACTAAAGCTTTTACAAAAAAGCTACTACGGCCAAGTGAAAATGATTTATATCGACCCGCCCTATAACACCGGTAACGAATTTATCTACCCCGATAATTTTAGCGAGAGTTTGGATACCTATTTACAATACGCTGGCTTAAAAGAAGCTGGCGGCGAAGGCCGAAAATGGAGCACCAACTGCGCCAACGAAGGCCGCTTCCATACCAAATGGCTCAATATGATGTTCCCGCGTTTGTATTTGGCGCGAAATTTATTGCGGGAAGATGGCGTGATCTTTATTTCCATTGATGACCATGAAGTGGAAAATTTACGGCGGATGTGTAATGAAATTTTCGGGGAAGAAAATCAAATCGCGTGTCTTGTTTGGGAGAAGGGTCGAAAAAATGATGCTAAATTATTTTCTGTCGGTCATGAATATATGTTGGTTTATGCCAGAAGCATAACAAAATTGAAAGAGCTAGGAGCTATTTGGCGCGAAGAAAAGCCAGGAGCAAAGGAAATTTGGGAGAAATATTCAGAATTGCTTGAAAGGCATGGAAACAGCCACTCAGAAATTGAAAATGATTTACAGTCGTGGTTTACATCACTACCTAAGTCCCACCCTTCAAAAAAATGGAGTAGATACAAACGTATAGATGATTATGGCCCATGGAGAGATAGAGATATTTCATGGCCTGGTGGAGATGGCCCTCAATACGCAGTAGTGCACCCTGTGACAAAGTTGCCCTGTGTAATACCTGAAGCCGGATGGCGGTTTTCCGCACCAGAAGAAATGGAACGACAAATAAAAGCAGGATTGGTGGTCTTTCGCGAAGATCATACTAAGCCACCTTTCAGGAAAGCGCATCTTAGGCCTATTGCGTTGGAGATAGAAGATGGCGGCGGTGATGACGAGGAGGAGGGTGAAGGGTTGGCAACACAAGTCCGCGGGAGCTGCATCTATAAGCAGAGCCAAGTGGCAGTAAAGTATTTGCGGAATCTTATGGGTGCAAAACTTTTTGACAATCCTAAAGATCACGTTGAACTAAAGCAACTGATTAAGTACGTGTGTAGTAATGACGACTTAGTAATGGACTTTTTTTCTGGGTCGGGGAGTTTTGCCGAAGCTTCACTGGATGCTGCAAAAGATGGCTTGATAACAAGTTTTATTGCAGTTCAGTTACCTGAGCCAAATTCTGAAAAAGAAAAATCGGGAAAAGCTGCTCTTAAAAATGGCTACAAAACAATTGCAGATATTACGAAAGATCGAATCCGCCGTACCGGAGTAAAAATTCGCTCTGAAGTAGACGGCCAGCTCGATCTAGAAAATAACCAAATCCTCGATCTAGGCTTCAAAGTACTAAAACTCAATCAAAGTAACTTCAAACAATGGCAAGTTCCCAGCAAAGATGCCACCGACGAAGAGCTGCTAAAACAAATGGCTTTAGGCTTGGACTATATCGACCCCAATGCCTCACAAGAAGATTTACTCTACGAACTATTAATCAAAGCCGGTGTTATGCCCACCGAAAAAGTAGAGCAGATTTCATTGGCTGGCCATAAAGTGTTTTCCATTGCCGAGGGTAGCTTGTTAATCCATCTAGAAAAAACCATTGATCAATCACTAATCGATGCAGTGTTTGCAGAAGCACCAGGGCAATTTATGTGTTTGGATAGCGCCTTTCAAGGTAACGACCAGCTTAAAACCAATGCGGTAAAAACCTTTGCTGCGTTTAATAGCGACAAGCAAGGGCTTGACCGTATTGAATTTAAAACAGTTTAGGGGGCGCAATGAAACTTAAATTCGACCCCAGTCTGGATTATCAGCAAGACGCTATTGCCTCTACCTTAGCGGTATTTGATGGCCTGGCAACAGATGGCGAAGCCTACCGTCGTTTGGGGATTGCCAATACCTTGGTGATAGACCCTGATAAATTACTGGCTAATACTCAAAAAATTCAACAACAAAACGTGATTGAAAAATCTGCTAGCCTGTATGCAGATGATGATACCTATCCTTTTCCAAACTTTTCGGTAGAGATGGAAACAGGCACCGGTAAAACCTATGTTTACCTGCGCACTATTTTTGATTTGCACAAGCAAAAAGGCTTGTGCAAATTTATTATCGTGGTGCCCTCGGTGGCGATTCGTGAGGGCGTGCTGTCCTCCCTCAAATTAATGAAGGCGCATTTTAAAAGTCTCTACGGCAATACTCCCTTTGACCATTACGTGTATAACTCCAAAGACCTCTCCAAGGTGCGCCAATTCGCCACGGCCAACACTTTACAGATTCTCATCATTAATATTCAGGCATTTCTGCGCGATGCCGGTGATGTGGAAAGTTATGATGAGTTAACAGATGAGGAAATCAAAAAGCTCTCGGTGATTCACCGCGAGCAAGACAAAATGTCGGGGGTTAAACCCATTGAGTTTATTCAGGATGTACGCCCGGTATTAATTATTGATGAGCCGCAATCGGTGGATAACACCCCCAAAGCCCAGCGCGCGATTAATCATCTAAAGCCTTTGTTTGCCCTGCGTTATTCTGCTACCCACAAAAGCCCCTACCATGTGCTCTATCAGTTAGGGCCAGTAAAAGCCTACGATTTAAAATTGGTTAAGCAAATTTCCGTTGCCTCCATTCAGTCGCAAGCCAATATCAATCAAAACTATTTAAAACTCAGCAAAATAGGCTTTGTGGGTAAAGCGAAAACGCCCTCTGCATCGGTGGTGATTTTTGAAGATGCACCCAAAGGCACCAAAGAAATTACTGTAACACTAAAGCAGGGAACGGATTTAGCTGACCACAGTAATCGAGCCGGTTACGAAGGCTATGTAGTAGATGAAATTTATGCCGAGCCAGGTGCGGAATATGTGCGCTTTGCCAATAATGTTGTATTGGAGCCACAGCAAGAACAAGAAGGTATTCACCAAGAGGTGATGAAAGAGCAAATTCGCCAAACGGTGGAGGAGCACTTTAAAAAAGAGCGCAACTTACAAAAGCAGGGTTTACAGGTAAAAGTGTTGTCGCTATTTTTTATCGACAAAGTGGCCAATTATAAATTTTATGATGAACATGGTAACGAGCAAAAAGGCAAAATAGCCCACTGGTTTGAAGAGGCTTACCAAGAGTACGCCGCATCGCCTTTATTTAGCCAATTACCCAAGCGCAATGCAACACAAGTTCATAATGGTTATTTTGCCGAGGTAAAGAAAAAGGGCAAAGTGGTGGAGTTAAAAGACACCACCGGCAATACCGCCACCGATGCCGAAGTCTACGAACTGATTATGAGAGACAAAGAGCGCCTGTTGGATGACAGCGAGCCCTTGCGCTTTATCTTCAGCCATTCGGCACTAAAAGAGGGCTGGGATAACCCCAATGTCTTCCAAATTTGTACCTTACGCGACATTGGTAGCGAACGTGAACGCCGCCAAACCCTTGGCCGTGGTTTACGTTTGGCGGTGGATGCCAACGGCGATAGGCTTTACGACCCACAAGTGAATCGTTTAACGGTTATTGCCAGTGAATCCTTCGAGCAATACGCTAAAAACCTGCAAAACGAAATGGAAAAAGACATTGGCGGCGGCTTTAAGTTTGGCCGAGTACCAGCGATAGCCTTCGCCACACTGGCAGGCGACGATCAAATAGCACTTGGGCAAGAGAACTCCAAAAAATTATGGCAGCACTTAAAAGCCGAAGATTACTTGGATGCCAAAGGAGATATCACCGCCAAATTTAAACCTGATGATTTGTATTTTAATTTAACCCTGCCAGCGCAATATCAGCCGCTAGAAAATGCCATTATCGACAAGCTGCGCAGCTTTATGTTTGCTGGCCGCGTCCAGGATGCCCGCAAACGAACCCCGGTCAGTTACAACAAGCGGGTGGAACTCAACCCTGATTTTAAAGAACTGTGGAATAAAATTAGTCAAAAAACCCGCTACCTGATCGCGTTTTCTACCGCTAAACTGATTGACTTGGCCTGCCATAAAATTCAAACCATGCCGGTTATAAAGCCTGTTGCGCTAACCATTGACCACACTCAGGCTAAGTTAACACAGGCAGGTTTTGGTGCTGATCGACAAATTCAAACCACACGAGAGCGTTATATCTCTTCTCACACCACCTTGCCGGATATATTAAGCGTACTGCAAGAGCAAACCGAACTCACGCGCACTACGCTGTATGAGATCATCAAGCGCTGTAATCGCTTAGGCGAATTTAAAGCTAACCCGCAAGGCTTTATTTTTGAAGTGAGCAAGCAAATTCATAAAGCCTTGGATGAGCTGCTCGTTGACGGTATTCGCTATGAAAAATTGGCGGGTGAGCACTACAAAATGGAATTGTTTAACGAGCCAGAGTTAGAGGCCTACCTCGACCGTGCTTATCACGTACAACACGCCGAAACAGGGGCTTGTGCGCAAACACCTTACGACTACATCGAATATGACTCTCATATTGAGCATCAAACTGCTCACGCGTTAGATGGCGCAGAGAATGTAAAGTTTTTTTGTAAGCTCCCTCGCTGGTTCAAAATTCCCACGCCTGTAGGCAGTTACAATCCAGACTGGGCCGTGGTATTGGAGAATGACAAAAAAGTATATTTAATACGCGAAACTAAATCCACCCATGACAGCGATAAGCGCCGCATGGAAGAAAACTTAAAAATAATTTGTGGCGAAGCCCATTTTAAAGCATTAGAGGGTGTGGATTATCGCGTTGCTATATCCGCCAAGGAAGTTGTTTCCATCGATTAAAAATTAATGAAGTTTATAGGGGAGGTCTTGAGTTTTTATTTTCATGCATGGTTTCAAGCGATGGAATGGTTGTTGTATATCAATGGGAAGGATTTATGATTAGTAGTATGAGGGAAAAATATCTTGAAGCCTTAAAGACGTGTGATGGCTGGGTGATTGTCTCAGAGTGGGCACTACGATTTGGCGAGCTATATCCCGATCTGCTGGAAAAGGCCAACATTGAAGCTGCAAATCAGGCAAATGATACTACGGGCTTAAGAGAGATAGCCGCGCGCATTAGTTCGATTATCAGCCAAGGTGGCTACGAAGACAAAATAGAAATTGATACAAGTGAGCGTCCAAGAAAGATTCGTTTTATCCCGGAAGGGCAGCGCAGTCAACACGAGTGCCAAGAAATTGAAGAAGATGTTGCTCCTCTGCAACGTAATGAGATCATCCGTTTAGCTAACCTTGTTATGGGGAATCGCGATCAATATAGAGTTAGCGAATTCGAGGCTATTTCAAAACAATTAAGAATATTCTTTGCTCTTGATTTTGAAGTCGACCACTCAAAAGCCTTGCTTAATAAGCTTGAACCTGGAAACCACCATCCTGATAATTTTCAATTAATACTTAAAGCGCACAATGCCAAAAAGAATAATGATAATTGGGAGCGTTTTACTATAGATGAACAAATTTCCTACATTGAAACAGCTATCAAGTTACAGGGTATTGTTGCCTCCAGATTTAATATCGAAATGGAGCAGCAGATATTAGGGTCGCTACTTGAAAGACTGAAGGCTGTTTATTGAGGAAAGTATGAGAAAACGCAGTATAGCGCAGCGATTGCCGATATCAGCCCTGACTGGCGCGCATAAAGTAGTGTCAGCCTGAAAAGACCCAATTCAGGTACCAAAGTACCCATAAAGGGTCTCTTTGCGAGTAAGGTTTTGTTTCTGCTACCGGCGATGCACTGTTTACTAAAACACAGCAGCGAGTATTGGGATTGTTATATACCAGGTCGTCAAGTGAGTTGTTGATCCTGAGTTTCCTAATGCAGAGTTGCGTTTCCTTGTAGTAATCTTGCTTACACAGGTCGTAGCTGCACTTTGTTCCGCCTAAAATAAAATTCGATTCACTGTCGAGATAGAGAGAAAATTATGGCGCTAGCAATCATTATGATCTTGTACGTCAGCATCGGTGTTTTGGCTGCGGTTGGTTCGATGTATCTTTCCTACCGTTTTGTGCCGGTTCGGTATGAGTCTGCGTTGTATAGCGTGTTTCTAGTTTTTATCGCTGCGTTCTATCTTGCATTTACTTCCTATTTTGGCGATGAGTCGGCGTGGCGGCTTGAAACGACAGCGGTTGTCGTCTTTGCCATTTTGGGTTGCCTCGGTATAAGGCTGCCGATATTGCTTATCGCTGGCTACGCACTGCATGGTGCGTGGGATCTTCTTCATGAGATTCATCAGCACAGCGGAGCAGATGTGTTCGTCGGTAGGCAAGCTACGCAGGTACCACTCGCCTATGGTGCGTTTTGTGCGACGTTTGATTTGGCTGTGGCGGCGTATTTGGTGTATCGGCGCAAGGCGTGGCTTGCGGCCTAGTCGTCATCGCGAGCAAAGAAAGCCCGTGGCTAGTTCGCGCCGGGTCTGTTCTGATATTCCTGCGCCAACTCCGACCTTCGTTCAAGTTATTGAGCAATAAGTATTTTCTCATTTGCGCAGCTAATCCCGACTGTTTTTTCCCTCGACGTCTATACTTTCTAAATACTATGTAAGTTGACACTGCACATTTTGCCTATAAAGTGTCGTAGTGGTTTTTGTTTCGTAAGTCAGTTCGCAAGCGCGAGCAGAGGTTGTAGCAGTGAATGTAAAAATAATAACGGTATTGATCGCTTTGACGTTGGCCGCCTGCGGCGGCAGTGGTTCTGGTCGTGGCAGTTCTGCTGGTACGCCAGACCCTGATCCCGGTTCTGGAGGCACGGCTGAAGACTCAGCGCAGCTTCGGGTGTTGTCGAACCGACCCGATTTGGTGTCGGCGGGTGATGTGCTGGTTGAGGTGGTGCTTGAAAATGCCGAGGCGGTAGATGACTTGGTGTTAACCCGCAATGGCAGCGATGTGACTAGTGTGCTGCATGCAAGCCCGGATAACCCCCTGCGTTTGCTGGGTGTGGTTGACGGATTGGCGGTAGGTGACAACACCCTCAGTGCCAATATCGGTAATGACTTAACCGTAGTGAACCATCCCTCGGGTGGGCCGGTGTTTACTGGGCCGCATATTCAACCTTGGAAGTGCCAGGACACCGCAGCGGATGAGGATTGCAATCAGCCGGTAGAATATACGTGGTTGTATAAGTCGACGAATCCTTTAAATGGTGGCTTGCAACCCTATGACCCCGAGAACCCTGCTAGTGATGTGGCGATGACCACGACCGATACCGGCGAAACTCTGCCGTTTATTGTGCGTCAGGAGAAGGGGTATCAGGCCCGTGATCAGTACACGATCTTTACTTTGCAGAAGGTGGGCGAAGATTGGACGCCGGTGCAACCGCAGTCACAGTGGAATCGCCGCCTGTTAGTGACCCATGGCGGTAACTGCCGTGGCGACCGCGATACCAGCTCACCGAAAACCGATGATTATTCAGGGACCATTCCCGGTAACCCGCTTATCGATCAGTCTTATATTACGGCCTTGGGCTTAGGGTGGTCGGTGCTGTCGACTGCGCAGTTGAATTTGGGACACAACTGTAATCTTAGCTATCAGGCTGAATCGTTGATGATGGCGAAGGAGCGCTTTATAGAGCAGTACGGTGAGTTGCGTTATACCGTCGGCACTGGCTGCTCGGGCGGTGCGATTACCCAGAATATGATCGCCAATGCCTACCCCGGTTTGTACCAAGGCTTACTAACTACTTGCACCTATCCAGATGTGATGAGTACCGCTACCCAGTTTGCGGATTACCATATTTTGCTACGTTACTTTAAAACCAATATGAATGATCCCGCGCTATTGGCGCGTGATGGCACGCTATTTACTGTGCTTCAACAGAACGAGGTTTATGGTCATCTGGACGGTATTGTGAATGCCTCTGTAGCAGATTCGGCGCTGTTTGCCGAGGCGGTTGATCCCGCGTCCCACTGCGGAGGCATTAGTGACGAAGAGCGTTTCGACCAAGATACCAATCCTGGCGGTGTGCGCTGCGATGTGCTGAGCTTTATGCAAAATATGATTGGTCCGCGCGAGCAATTCCCCGCAGAGGACCAGCAGCGCGATCATTGGTCGCAAATAGAAAAAGATCTAGGTTATGGTTTTTCTGGTTTCCCCTTGGGGAATGAGGGTGTGCAATACGGCCTCATTCCACTGCAACAAGGGACTATACTTCCTAGCCAATTTTTAAAGCTGAACACCAATATCGGCGGCCTTGATCCGAGTTTGAACGTGACCGCTGAGCGTTTAAAACCGGATTACCCCGCGCTGCCAAATGCCTACCGCACGGGGATTCTAAATACTGCGGTGAATATGGACACGGTGCCGATTATCAATATGACGGGCCCCGATCCGGGCATCGCTCACGACAGTGTGCACGGCTATTGGGTGCGCTGGCGCTTAGAGCGTGAGTTTGGCAACCGCGACAACTTTGTCCACTGGGGTGGTCTAGTCCCCTTGGTTGGTGATCTCACGTATATGAGCCAATCGTTGGTCGCCATGGCGTCTTGGCTAGACGCGATAGAAGCAGACACCAGTGACACACCTCTGGCGGAGAAAATTGTGACTAACAAGCCCGCGAGTGTGCAGGACCAGTGCAGCGGCGTGCCGGGGCAAATGTGTCCTGAAGAGCTCATGTTGGTATTCGGTACGCCGCGCACCCAAGCTGGTGCTGACAAATACGGTGATCAGGTACAGTGTCAACTAAAGCCCTTTAGCCGCGCTGATAATTACGGCTTGGGCAATATAATCTGGCAAGAGGCGGACTGGCAGAAGCTAGAGCAAACCTTTGCTACTGGCGTGTGCGACTGGTCGAAAAAACCGCTGGCTTGGCAGCCGACGATACCGTGGCTGACGTATCAAGATGATCTTGGCGATGTGATTATTGGCGGCGAACAAATGGCCCCCGCTGAGTTCCCTGCGGGCTGGGCTAGTCCTGCGTTTAGTAAAACCTGGGTGCCAGGTTGGCGGCAACCTTGAGTCAGCTGCTAGCTTAATCCTAGCTGTATATGTATTAAATCGGCGATCCTAAGCTTTAACTTGCAAGAGCTTAGGATCTCAATTAATTATTAGATAAGGTGTTAATTTTAAATCAAATCCATTTTGGTTCGGGCAAGTGACGACATAATTTTGCTGAGTAATTCCGGTTGGGAGCGCACGCCAAGTTTTGTGTATATAGCTTTAAAATGCGATCTAATAGTGCTCTCTTTAACGATCATTGCTTCTGCAATTTCTCGAATTACTAAGCCGCTACTTAAATGGCGAGTCACGATGGCTTCGGTAGCAGTTAGGCCATATAAAATTTCTAGCCCCGCTAGATCAATATTCATATTTGCATTTGTGCTAGTGTTTTTAATTTGCAGGAGGATGCCGAGCTCCTGCGTACCAGGCGCTAGGCTGGGAAGTAAATGTGGTTCTATGCTGATTTGATACTGGTCTGTTCGTGCGTAATTGCACCGGATGCGTGATTTATTCTCAGTGAAGTCATTAATATTATTTATCAATTGATTGATGGTGTTACGCAATTTGTGTGGCCGGAACGGAACGATAGCTTTCCAGCATTAATGCAAGTGATGTCTTGCTGCAGAAAGTCCTCGGCCAAAGCATTTTGAGAAACGATGGCTCCGTCTGACCGCAGCAGGTAGGCGGCGCTGTCTATGATGCCGGTGATTGCATCGAATCCACTTTGTAGCGACTCTAAGGCGATATTGCGCTTATAAATGGCTAGTGCGTTTTGCAGGTGGGGAACAAACAGGTTTAGTGTTTGGAGTTCATCGTCGCTAAATGGCTTGTGTTGGTGGCCGCGCTGAATGGTCACGCGAAAGGCTTGGCCAATCTTGGGATCTTCAATATACGCGCCACAGGCATATCGTATATCTAACGGCTTGGTATAGTCCGCATAAAATTCCGATGATAAAAAATGTCGATCTGGTAGTAATTCATTGCTATGAAACTGTAGTGGGGTACGGTCGGCCATCGCCTCTGCCTACACATCAGTGTGTACGTAATGTTCGCCGTAGACTTGCAATTCATCGTCGCTCAAATGACGAGACAGCACAATGTCGGTGGAGTGAGTTTCGATTTCCTCAAACATCAACGTTGTCGAGCGCGACGGTATTTCTGTTTCTAGCATGGCAAAAAATGCCATCCACCCATCGGCTTGGTGAGCGTGTCGATAGAGCTCACCGATAAGTTGGGATAATTTACTGCTCTGCATCAACTATTATGGCCTTGTTTATTACGCTTTGACTCGCTTCCCTGCTGCCATTTTTGATTAGTTCTCCCAAATCTAGGGGAGGCACTCAATAAACTATACCGTTAGACGTAAGTGTGAGCAATTGTATCTGCCCCCGCTGATACCGCGTGGGCTCTAGATGAGCGAATATGGCGAAGTGCTAAGTGTTTTTAGCCGCGAAGCTAAGGTTATTACAATAATAAAGCGCGTAGCGGTGCTCATCTCCGTCGCGTAAAACCAAGGGGATATTTATGGTGAGATTTCTTAACGGGCAAGCTAGTGCGGGCTTGGTGCGTAAAACCTTTGGCGTAGTTGATACTATTTGAAGCGCCTTACAAGCATTGGAAGTTCGCAAGCAATAGCTTTCCGCCCGCTTACTCGTCAGCTTTAACTGGAGATATATTCATGAGCACAATCAAGAAAAGCCATTCTGCCAATACCGTGTGATTGCCTGACAAAGCAGCGGGCTATCTCAAGCTATGTACTGTAAACAGCATGAGATTAAATTGCTCAGATACAGCAACATCTCTCGTTATGGTTCCTCCTTGGTTTGCAAAGCGCTAGCTCTACTTGACATTGATCCTGTAAACGCTATTCTTTGTTCGCGAATCGCGAACAAAGAATAGCTATATGAACCTCAAGCCCCAAGACATTGTATTTCTCCTAAAATTGATAGCCATCGGCAAAAAACCTTGGTCATTCAGTAAGATAGCTATCGAGTTAGAGATGAGCTCGTCAGAGGTGCACGCTGCAGCACAGCGGGCGCTGGCGGCTGGTTTGGCGATTAAACTGGACGCAGATGTCAGGCCTCATATTCGCAATTTGAGTGAATTTCTTGAACACGGTATTCAGTATGTGTTCGTGCCAGAGCGAGGGGCGCTGCAGAGAGGTATGGTCACTGCTTATGCCGCATCACCGCTGAATAGCGAGTTTAGCGGTATTAGTGAAGCGCCACCTGTATGGCCAGATCCAGAGGGTACGGTTCGCGGGGAGGCGTTTTCTCCTTTGTATAAGTCGGCACCTGCGGCGGCGAGGAATGATTCGAAATTATATGAATTGCTGGCATTGGTAGATGCGATTCGTGGAGGGCGCGCCCGCGAGCGGGAAATGGCAAAGCGGATGCTAAAAGAGGCGCTGGAGAGCTATGGCTAGGGTACAAAATCCAAATATAGAAATTTTGATGCTGGCAATTAGTCAGTTGGATGAGCTAGTCGAAGAAATGGTGTTTGTGGGTGGTTGCGCGACAGGCTTACTTATTTCTGACCCTGCGGCTCCACCGATTAGGGTGACTCGGGATGTGGATGCGATTATTCAGGTATTGTCGCGAGCAGATTATTACAAGCTAGCAGATCGGCTGCGTAATAAAGGCTTTTCGGAAGATCACAGCGATGGTGCGCCGCTGTGTCGATGGGTGAATGGCGCAGTGATTTTAGATGTCATGCCGACAGACGAAAACATCATGGGTTTTGGCAACCGTTGGTATAAGGCAGCAGCTGAAAATACTCGGCGAGTGGCGCTGCCGCCGGGACGGGCAATTCTGATGATTACAGCGCCGCATTTTTTAATGACTAAATTGGAAGCGTTCGACGGTCGAGGTAGGGGTGATTACTTGATGAGCCACGATATTGAAGACATTGTGGCTGTGTTAGATGGGCGGGCTGAAATTGCGGATGAAATAAAAAGTAGTGAAATTGATTTGCAGTCGGCATTGGCGGCGCGATTTAGAGCGCTCTTGCTAGATCCGCGTTTTGTGGAGGCTGTGCCTGAGCATCTTCCCTCCGAGCAAATAAGCCTCGCACGGATGCCGGCTATTATGCGTCTTATAAAAAATACTGCGGCGTTGCCCCTGAATTAAGTCGGGGCAAGCGATGTTTTTGCTTACCCCGCAATCGGAGGATGGTCATCGTACTCATCTGCCGTTGGATAAACCTCTGGTTCAAATGCCTCTCTAAATGCATTCACCTGTTCCAGTGCCTCTTCGATATTGGCTTTGTATTTTGCAATGTGAAAGAGTGCGTCGCCTTCATAAACAAGTGGTAAAAAGGTCCGGCCGATGACGATGCCGTCATCGCTGGCGAGTATCTTTACGTCTGAGCTGTTGTCGCCCATTGGGTCGGAAATCAGTGCTAGCACATCGCCTTTACTTACAAAGGCACCTAGCGGAACGAGTGCTCTTAGTACGCCGCTGCTGGTTGCGCGCAGCCATGCGGATTGCCCTGTGATCATGCTGCTGCGTTTGGGCTTTTTACTTCGCGATGCCGGTAGCATGCCAATTTGGCGCATAACATTGAGTATGCCGCTTACTCCGGCGCGAATAGCCACTTCGTCAAAACGCAGAGCTTCGCCAGCTTCGTAAAGCAAGACTTGAATATTACTTTCGCTGGCGATTTCTCGCAGTGAGCCATCCCGCGTTGCCGAGTGCAGAATAACCGGCGCGCCAAAGCTTTCCGCCATGGCGAGGGTGGATTTGTCTTTTATGTCGGCGCGGATCTGCGGCAGATTACTGCGGTGTCTTGCGCCGGTGTGCAGGTCGATACCGTGGGTGCATTTCAGCACAACTTCATTGAGGAAGGTGTGGGCCATGCGTCCCGCGAGGGAGCTTTTGGGCGAGCCTGGAAAGGAGCGGTTTAGGTCGCGGCCATCGGGAAGGTAGCGGCTATTATTTAAAAAGCCGTGAACATTTACGATGGGTATGGCCAGCAGGGTACCGCGCAGTGAACGCAGAGCTTTGTGCTGGAGCAGGCGGCGGACAATTTCGACGCCATTAATTTCATCGCCATGAATGGCTGCGCTCACAAATAGCGTCGGGCCGTCTTTGCGACCACGCACCGCTTTTACCGTCATCGATAATTCGGTGTGGGTGTATAGATTCGCGACTGGCAATTCTATTTGTTGCCGAGAGCCGGCGATGATATCAACGCCGGCGATAGTTAGTTTTTGCATGTTTGTGTTTTCAGCCCGTTCCTCGGGTTTTATTTTTATTCGGTCCGGCATTTTCTTCAATAAATTTTACAATTTCGGCCGCGACATTTTTCTTGCTAGCCGTTTCGATGCCTTCGAGTCCTGGCGATGAATTCACCTCCATGACGAGCGGGCCGCGCGATGAGCGCAAAATATCTACACCGGCAACATTGAGTCCCATAATTTGCGCAGCCTTTACCGCAGTTGCGCGTTCCGCTGGGGTAAGGCGTGTTAGCTCAGCGGTGCCGCCGCGATGCAGATTGGAGCGGAATTCGCCGCTGGCTGCGGTGCGCTGCATAGCCGCAACGACCTTTTTACCAATTACCAGGCAGCGCACGTCGGCGCCACCGGCTTCTTTAATAAATTCTTGCACTAGGAAGTCGGCCTTTAATTCGCGGAAGGCGTCGATGACGCTCTCGGCAGCCTTGGCTGTTTCGGCTAAGACGACGCCGCGACCTTGGGTGCCTTCTAGCAGTTTGACAACCACAGGTGCGCCGCCAACTAATTTAATGAGTTCTTTGGTGTTGTGAACGTCATGGGCAAAGCTGGAAATTGGCATGCCCACGTTTTTACGCGAAAGTAATTGCAGGGCGCGCAGCTTGTCACGGGAGCGGCCAAGGGCGACTGATTCGGTCAGGCTATAGGTGCCCAACATTTCAAATTGGCGGATAACGGCCAAACCATAGGGTGTAATTGAGGCGCCGATGCGAGGAATAATGGCGTCGAAGCCCTCTAGTTTTTCACCTTTGTACCAAACTACAGGTTCATTGGAACTGAGTTCCATATAGCATTTGAGTGTGTCTAGCACTCGCACTTCGTGGCCACGTTCAGTACAGGCTTCAACTAGACGGCGGGTGGAGTAAAGACGTCTGTTGCGTGACAGTATTGCAATTTTCATTATGACGGTATCTCGCGGTTGTGTGGGGCTGGCGGCGGTGTGCTCTGATCCATCCAGACCCTAAATAGTTCCCGTTGCGCGCGGGGGTTTCTGGCTTGCGCAGTAAGATCGGCCAGGGTCGACGGTGTAGCGGTTTTTCATCGCAGTGCGTCCCAATAACATACGGAACATCATCTGCGAGCGGTCTGCTAGTGTTACCTCCGCAGTGAATTGTTCGTTGCCGATGTTAATCGTGGTCTCTACAACATAGCGCATACTGCGGTGACCGCCAGAGTCGGTGACTTGGCGATAGTCTTTTATTGGTGCGCGGCAGTGTATTGGTGCATCAGTTTGGTGTTGTAGCGGCTGCACCTTGAACTCTACCCATTGCTCGCCGTCGACGGTGATGGTGTGAATATCAATAGCGTGTAGCGAGGAGCTGCGTGCACCAGTATCAATTTTTGCTTTGATGCCGTTTATTCCCAACTCGGGCAGACTGATCCATTCGCGCCATCCTAATATTGTCTGTGCCAAACGCTGCCTCTATGTATTAAGACCTTAAGGTGGCCAGCATAGCGGCTTAGATTGCTAGGGAATAGCATTGAAAAGAATTTTTTGTGCGGAGCAGCGACGGCGAATGAGGTCGCCGTCGCTGCTAGGTGTTGCGGTAGGGTACTTATTTTCTGATCATTGTGTTTAGGGTCTTATCGCATTTATCGCCGTAGGGCGGCAGCATACCGCCCAATTTTTGGAAATTGACGTTACTTTGTGTGTAAATTGCCTTGGCATGACTGAAGGTTTTGAAGCCGTCGTGGCCGTGATAACTGCCCATGCCGCTGGGGCCTATGCCGCCAAAGGGCAGGTCTTCGCAGCTAACGTGGAAAATTACATCATTGATGGTCACTGCGCCGGAGGTTGTCGAGTCCAGCACATGGCGTTGCTCTGCCTTGTCTTTGCCGAAATAGTACAGGGCCAGGGGGCGTGGGCGAGCGTTTACATAGTCGATGCAATCGCTGACGGTGGTGTAGGTCTTAATACACATAATCGGCCCGAATAGTTCTTCTTGCATGACAAGCAGGTCGTCGCTGGGGTTGGCGATGAGTGTGAGCGGAATTTTATGAGTGCCCTGCTGCTGACTAAAGTCTTCGTTGGCGGGGTTGATCTCGCGGATGTCGGCGCCTTTTTGGCGAGCATCTTCTAAGTAGCCTAGTAAGCGTTGGTAATGACGCTCATTGACCACGGAGCTGTAATCTGGATTCTCGCGTAGGGTGGGGAAAAGATTGCAGATATAGCTGTTTGCTGCGGTGCAAAAATCGTCGAGCTGGTCTTCTGGGATAAATACATAATCAGGTGATAGGCAGACTTGGCCGACATTGAGGATCTTGCCGGCAAAAATGCGCTCTACGGCCTCTTGCAGGGGGTAACTTTTGCTGACAATAACCGGCGACTTGCCGCCTAGTTCTAGCGTGACGGGGGTGAGGTTGTCTGCGGCGGCACGCAGAATATGGCGGGCGATGCTGGTCGCGCCGGTGAAAATAATGTGATCAAAGGGTAGCGCGGAAAAGCTAGCGCCCACATCCGGCCCGCCGTTGAATACCGCGATTTCATCGCTAGAGAAATATTTTGCCGTCAAGGTTTCTAGTAGGGCGCCGGTTTGCGGCGTAACTTCTGAACACTTGATCATGGCGCGATTACCAGCGGCAAGCACGCCGGCCAGCGGTGCAAAAACGGTATTGAGTGGGAAATTCCAAGTGCCGATAATCCCAATAACGCCCTTGGCTTGGTACTCTACCTTGGCCTTGGCGCCCATTAAATTCATGGGGAATGGCGCTTTACGCTTTTCAGTTTTCATCCATGTTTTAAGATGCTTTTTGCTGTGTTTGAGGCACTCAATGGTGGCGTAGATGTCAGACATCAGGGACTGGTGGCTGCTGCGGTGGCCAAAGTCGAGCGCCAGGGTTTCTACAATGGCGTCGCGGTTATCGAAAATTAAGTCGATGGCGCGTGAGAGCCGGTCGATCCGCAGTTCAGCACTCGCTGGGCCCTCGGTGATGCAAAGCTTGCGCTGGTTTGCTAGCGTGGCGCTCATGGCCGACATAGCGGAACTGTCATTGAGATTGCTCATAGTGTTCTCCCTGTTGCTTTTGTTGTAGGTATGGGTGTGATGTGGTGGGTATGTGGTTTGGCTGAGGGCAGCCCGACCTTTTTATAGATAAAAAAGGAATGTGTAGATGAAAAACCGAGTAGCTAGTATTTTGGGCCGCCAAGTGGCGTTTGCATTGTGTGCTTTGCTGCCGATGTTTGCCGTAGCCGCCACTTTGCCTGACTCGCCACATGTGGTGGTGGCCGCGCTTGGCGAAGTGGAGGCGCTGCCCGATATTGCCAAGCTGCAGCTGCAAATTTCTGAAACTCGCGACACTGCGGTTGACGCGAAAGACCGCGTAGATGAAAGAACCGCGCGGGTACTGACGGCAGTACGTGAGCAAGGCGTGCCGGATGCCGATATTCGTGCCTCGCAGATTCGTATTTATCCCGATTACGAGTGGCAGGACGGCAAGCGTATGCTGCGCGGTCAGCGTGTTGAGCGCAGTATCGACTTGACCCTGACGGATTTGAGTCGCTATGGCGCGGTGCTTGACGGCTTGGTGCAGGCGGGTATTACCGAGTTGGGCAATGTGAGTTTTGACTTGTCTAACCGCGACGAACTGATGGCGCAGGCTGTTCAGGCGGCGATGGCCAATGCTAACGCCAAGGCGGCAACCCTCGCGGCGGGCTTTGGCCGCAGAGTGGCGGGTGTTTATCACATTGATGAAGGTAGCAGCGGGCCGATCAGACAAGAGCGTATGGTGATGATGGACGCGAAAATGAGTGCGGCGCCCATGTTGCTTGGCAAAGAAACCGTGAGTGCCAGTTTGAATGTGGTGTTTTTGCTGAAGTAACGGCTCGTTCGCGGCGGGCTTTGTATTGAAAAAGTGTCGGCCATAAAAAAAGCACCCAAAAAATGGGTGCCAAGCGGGGGTGCTACTATGGAGACCGTTGATAATGGGCTTAGTCATTAACGATGGGATTAGATTAGCGCCAGCCGCATATGGAAAACATTCGTAATTATGCGTACATAAATGGTTGTTTGCGAAGTAGCTCATATCACGGTCGGATCACGAAAGGTGAGGAGTTCTTCGGGGCAGTTACTAAAATCTCGGGCACTGTCGGCGGTGCGTTTTGCTTTTTCGATTTGTGGCGTACTGTAGCTGTAGCAAACACCTTGCATGACATCCGCGTGATCTAAGGCTGCCTGCCCAGCTTGGGTGTTAATGTTGTAGCGGCGGGCGCTGGAAACAAAATATCCCTTTTGTAGCGCGAAGGCGGCTTCTTTGCGGTCGCCATCAAATTCAGCGTTAGCCCACTTGCTGAATCCCTTGTACAGCACGTTGCCGGCGAGGTTTTCTGGCGCGGTAATTTCCCAATTACAGGCTTCCCAGCGGTGGTTTAATTCGCCGTTAACGCGTATTTCAGAGCGCGCGGCTTCGTCGCCAATTTGATCCTCAATGCAAATGTCATAAAACCACTCTGTTTGCTGCCTGCGCGCGTGGCGAATCGCCATCAGCACGAGGTCTAGCAAATGGGTGCAATTGCCACCGGCATCGGTGTGGGGAATGAGGTCTTGAATGTCCTCACACAGCGGCAGCCCAATGAGCTTACGGATGGGCTCGGAGGCACCTGGGCAGGTATCAAAGGGAATTCGCAGTACGTCGCTGTCTATGTTGGTGACATAATGGCCGTCGTGGGTCACGGTGCAGCGGAAGGCATGATTGGTGTCTTCGAGCTCGCCGCGAACAGTATTGCCGATATTTACTAAGCGGATGCGACGCCGATAGCGGCCTCGGCCGTAATTCGGGTTTTTGGGGTAGTCTTCTTCCGCGGGCATACGTGTGTCCTCCACAATAGGCTACGATATTAGCGACTTGCTGGCCAAAGAGAGTGACCGTAGCGGTCTATTTCAGTGACGCTTTCGGTCATTGCTGACGGGCGTGTGCATCTAATAACAATGTGGTGGGGTTTATGGTTGTCTTCTTAATTTACTTAATGCTGAGCTGGTTTGGGATTGGTGCTTGGCTAATTTACGATCCCGCCGCCTTGGAATCCTATGCGGGGGTGGCGGCTTTAACGCCAACCGGCGAAACCGAGCTGCGGGCCATGTACGGCGGGATGGAATTGGCAATTGGCGGCGCGACCTTGTTGGCGTTGTTGCAGCCGCGCTGGCGTTGTCATGTGCTGTTTTTAAATGGTGTGGTGGCTGGCGGGATTGCCGGTGGCCGCTTGGTGGGAGTTGCACTTACAGGCAATATATCGGTATATACCGTATCAGCGTTGACCTTTGAGCTGAGTACAGTGGTGATATGCTTGCTATTGGCTCGTCGATTGCAGCGAAGCGGAGAATAAAACAATGGATGAATATCAGCAGTTAATTGGGGTGATATCCCTGACGATGGGGGTGGCATGGGCGAGTGGTCTCAATCTCTATGCCGCCATTTTGGTGCTGGGGTTTGGTGGTTCTACCGGTGGTATTGAGCTGCCAGAAAACTTACAAATTGTGCAGGATCCGGCGGTTATGTTGGCGGCGGGCCTAATGTACGCGGTCGAGTTTTTTGCCGACAAAATACCCGGTGTAGATACTGGCTGGGATGCTTTACACACGTTTATTCGAATTCCAGCGGGGGCCTTGCTTGCCGCCAACACCGTTGGCGACGTGAGTCCAGCACTGCAACTTGCCGCCGGCATAGTTGGTGGCTCAGTAACCTCGGTAACGCATGCGGCCAAGGCCAGTACGCGGGTAATGATTAATGCGTCCCCAGAACCAGTGAGTAATTGGCTGGCATCTATCTCTGAAGACGTCGCCGTGTTTGGCGGACTTTGGGTGGCCTTAAATCATCCGGTCTTGTTCTTGATTGCCTTTGTCGCCTTCTTGTTATTGCTTATTTGGCTGCTGCCTAAATTGTGGCGTGGAATTGCGCGAATCTTCCGCAAGCTTGGTCAGTGGCTGGGCTTGGTTGACGAAACTAGAGAGGCAATAGAGGACCCCTCTGCGCCTGCGGGTTCGCCACTTTCTCCATTGAAGGAGACACCGCGCAAAACCCTAGTTGAGGCTTTGCAAGGCTTGGAAGAAATGCATAAGTCTGGCGCGCTTAGCGACGTGGAGTTTGAACAAGCCAAGGCATCGGTGATTGCCGAGCATCAATTGGCGTAGTTGAATTGGTAAATGTGATCACGGTCACGGAACGACCTTTATTCCGAGCGTTTTTTTAAAAGAGACCTCAGTATGGCGTCGCTTGCCACTTATGCTGAGGTTTCTAAAAGGAATGCAATCGCGAACAAGCTTCATGCTTCGTTGTGTTAAATACGATTTAATCTACGGCTAAATGAAATTCTCATGCCACATCCATGCCCGCTGTGGCGATTAGGAGTTAAGTTGTCTACATGATAGGAAAAAAACCGAATCGCAAATTTATCGCCGCGCTGTTTTTAGCGGCCACTTGTATTAGCGCGTCTGCGCAGGCAGGGATCTTGCTCGCCGTCCTGACTAAAACGGGGATTCTCGCGATTGTGACGCCAATAACGACGGCGGTAGGTATTGATTTAGACGATACGCTGGTCACGGTAGATGGCGTTGTAACTGAGGTGCTTGGCGGCGACTTAACAGGAGGAGAGTTAAATCTGTCGGAACAGGAGGAGATAGATTTACGTGGTATGGATACTCCCGTTACAAGTGCAGCGGTGAATCTTTTACCACAGACATTCGCAACGGCGCCGGCAGATGATCAGCCCGCATTGATTCCGCTAGTAAACCTAGATCCGGTGTTTATTGTTGGTCAAATACAAACTCAGGAATATCGTTGTTCAGATGCGGATGGTGACGGGGTTTGCGATCAAGATGATCAGTGTTTGAATACGCCCGCAGGCAAAAAAGTGCTTGCTAACGGCTGCTATCTCGACGGCCCTCGTGGAGTGGTGTTGGAAGGCGTTTACTTTGAAAACGACAGCAATCAGCTCAGTATTCCCGCCCAGAAAATTCTTCGCGGTGTTGCTGAGGCGATCAAGCAATCGTCGGCCAGCCATTTTGAAGTAGGTGGTTACACCGACGATGCTGGCGACGCGGAATACAATTTACAGTTGTCAGCTAGCCGCGCGGCGGCGGTGCGTGATTACTTATTTCGCTTAGGCATTGCGAAGCCGCGCCTGAAGGTCAGGGGTTACGGCGAGGCCTCTCCGCGGGCGGATAATACGACGCCGGAAGGCAGGGCAATGAATCGCCGGGTTGAATTGAAAATGGTAACCGCGACTAGTCGAGAATAAGGCTGGGGCGCCTCTGCTCCACTATAAATCGAATATTTAGGAGAACGTAAATGGCAATTGATCTGCCACCGGTTATGCCGCCGCAGTTGGCGACGAATACCCAGATTGAAGCCGCAGGCCGAGAAAGTGCAGAGGCGATTACTGCGGTGGTGGCAGGCATCACTATGCGTGTTCTTGGGAATGAATACCTATCGCCCTCACAAGTGTCAGCCATCTTGTCTGCGGCGGAAACACCATCTGCCGCAATTACCACGTTAACGCGGCGCTATTACAACGCTGGATATTTATTGGTCAGCGTAAATTATTTTCGCATTGACGACACAGTTACCGTGTTAGTGAGTCAATCTACTGTAAAAGGTTTGCGTGGTAATCCCGCAATCACCGCGCATTTTAAAGGGCTGGTTGGCGACTCCGATTTGAATTTGGCAGAGTTTGACCGGGCGCGGGTATTGGCAGATGTGCAGGCTAATCGCGCGGGTCTTGCCTATAGTATCGCTTACGAACAACACTACGATAATCAGGTTATTCTCGATTTTCGTGAAGTGTCGGTCGATGATTACGATGCAACAGATGTCGTGCTGGAAATGAACAATAAAGGTAGTCGTTTTCTAGGTCGTTATTTCGGTCTGGCGGGCGTGCAGCATCGTTTCGCGACGGGCACCGAAGCGAGTTTAGCGTATAAGACAATATTCGAAGACTTGGGCGAAGCCGGCGACGGCGATGGCTATCATCAAGTGGATTTTAGTATTGAACACCCATTTACCTTTGGCTTGTATGGTTTGGATTTTACGCGGATTGAATACCAGCGGCATCCGAAATTGGCGAGCGCTACATCTGGCGGCCTGCTGGGGATTTGTTTGCCGCCTTTATTTAGTTGCACGCCATCAGGAAGTGTTGCGGTAAATCTCGATGCCGAGATTAATATTGCTGCCTTGTCTGGCGAGCAAGTGCTGTACAGCAATCCGGTAAGACGCTGGGCGTTGTTTGAAAAAATAGAATATGTAAGTTCTGAAATTCAAACGGAATTACAGGCGCGGCCATTATTAGATGAGACGTACCAAACCGTAGAGCTGGGTGGTAAGTATTCTGAGCGTGGTGAGCTGGCTAGCTTGCCATCGTATTTTAAGGCGCAGCTTTCTGTGCGGGCGGGCNTTGGTGATGGCGGTAGTTTAGATTCGGATAGTAGCGACGGTGTTGGCATTGGTCAGCGCTCGGCGGAATTCATTATGCTGCGCTCCAAGCTTGGTTATAAGTTTGCTTTGGCTGATCACTATGAATTGGCGATGAATTTAGATGCGCAGTTTAGTGATGGCACCCAGTTGCCACAGCAGCAGCAATATGTGTTGGGTGGTATGAATAGCCTTAGTGCCTATTTGCCTGGGGTGTTGATTGGCGACAATGGCTATTTTGTCCATGCGGCGCTAAATGCTAAATACCGCGCTTGGGGAATGCCTGTCGAAGCGTCGATCTTTGCCGAGTACGGTGCGACTAATTTCAGCGATGTGTCTGGGGAGCTGGGTATGGAGCAATCGCTCGCCGATGCCGGTGTTCGTTTTAGCGCCTCTCTTGGTTACGGCTTTGAAACGGATTTTGTTGCCGCAGTACCGCTGATGGATAAAGTCGCGGATAAGACCCGTGTTGATAGTTTGGAGTCCGATTTCTTTTGGCGGCTACGCTGGACGTATTAGTCGCGCCTAATTTAATAGATGCCTTTATTCGCCTAACAGCATTTTGCTCAGTAAATGATCTAATTGATCCTGTTCTTTTGCGGTCAAATTCCGTAAACGGTCTGCGTGTAAGTGCGCAATAGTGCCAACGAGATTTTCAATCAGGTTTTTGCCTTTCGGGCTCAGCTGTACGAGTAAACTGCGACCATCTTCGGGGCTTGCAGGGCGTTTTATTAAGTTGACAGATTCTAGGCGGTGAAGAAGTTTGGTAAGGCCGCCTGAGCTTATTAGTAATGCTTTGCACAGTTCCGTGGGTGTAATGCGGTGGGGTGTTGCCTGCCGGCGCAGTGTTGCGAGCACGTCAAATTCTGCGCGCGATAAATTGTAATCTTTTAGGCCGAGTGTTGTTTGTTTCATAAATACATCACTGGCGCGAAGTATTCTTAGAACCGCGGGTCTGGCTGCGCTGTACATTTCTGGCCAATTTTCCTGTTGTTGACGGCGGAGCTCCTCAATGGTGGTGCGTTTGTCGTCCATGTTTAGTCTCATGCTTTGTTAGTTTGAAGGCGTAATTGCCACTGCTCGGTTTAGTGAATAATTGGATATTATCTTGCTGGAAAGATAAATTCTAGTTATTATCTTTCTGGAAAGCTAAATACGGAAAATCTATGACTCCCGCAATGCCCCCGCTGAGGCTTATTATTTCCCTCGCGCTTATTTTTGCCTTATCGCCATTGGCAATAGACATGTATCTCCCGACGATTCCTGCAATAGCTGGGGAATTATCTGTGCCTGTGCAAGACGTAGCGATTACCGTCAGTCTTTATATTTTAGGTCTTAGTTTTGGGCAGTTTTTTGGTGGGCCGACTAGCGATTATATTGGTCGGCGCCCGGTGTTATTTATAGGCTTAGCGATATTTGCGTTGGCGAGCCTAGTCATCGCTTATACAGACTCGCTGCAAATATTTTGGTTGGCACGCTTTTTACAGGCTTTGGGCGGAGGCTTTGCCTCTGTGGTTGTACCGGCGATTATCCGTGACCATACCGAAGGGCAGGCAACGGCAAAATTGTTTTCGCATATTATGCTGATTACCATTATTGCGCCGGCCATTGCGCCTAGCATTGGCACACTTTTATACAGTGTGAGTGGCTGGCGTATGGTGTTTATTGTGCTCGCAGTGTACGCAGTGGCAGTGTGTGTCATGGCGGCACTATTTGTTGGCCGAGCTTCGAAAGTAGCGGTGTTAGCTACTACGGCACCGGTTCAGGAAAGCTTGCTTACGCGTTATCGTTTTGTGCTGAGTAACGTAACCGCTATGCGCTATTTGGTGTCTCAGGGTTTTGCGTTTGGTGTAATGATGACATTCGTTGCCAATGCTGCGCTGGTATATATTGATCAATATGGTGTTACTGAAACGCAATTTTCTATGCTGTTTGCTGCAAATATAATTCTGTTGGCAGTTGGCAATAGGGTGAATAATTATTTGCTGAACAGTATTCTCGCCGCACGTATTATGCAAATAGCACTGCTATTTCAGTGTTTCGTCGCTGGCGGTCTACTTTTGGTTACTAGCTTTATGCCGCCGCTGTGGATAGTTGCGCCCCTCATCATGCTGTGTGTTGGCTCTCTTAGCGGTGTGATGGGTAATTCGCAAGCCAGTGCTTTGCAGTTTTTTCCCAATCATAGCGGCATTGCGTCGGCGTTATTAGGCAGTGCGCAGTATCTAATTGGCGGTCTTATAAGTGGCGTATCAACATTATTTATAAGCGATAAAATGTGGCCGATGACCATTACCATGTTTGTAGGTGCTTTTATTGCGTGGCTGTTTGTACCAAAGGTGTCTAAAGCGCCGCTGCAGACTAATTTGAGTGCTGAAAGTAGTCATTAACTTGATATAAAAACAGATCACTACGGTGACTATATTGAGTATTTGGCGCTAATTTTGACATGATCTTTAGCTATTTTTACAAAGCTCGAGCCAGCGTAATATTCCTTCACTGCGGTATTTTTGGCGGTGCAAGATAAAGTAGAAATAGCGTTTTAGATCTCGGCCATTAGCGCTTAATGGCACGAGTCGCCCACTGTCAAAGGCCGCTTGCAGGGACAGGGTTGATAGGCAGCCAATCCCCAATCCGGTTTCAACGGCGCGTTTGATTGCCTCGGTATGTTGCAGTTCAAGGCGGATGTTTAACTCCGGCAGTAGTTCGTGTATTGCCCGGTCAAAGGCTTGTCGAGTACCTGACCCTGCTTCACGTAAGATCCACTGGGCTGAAAGTAGATCGGCGTCACTGAGGTTCTTTTTGTGAGCTAGTGGATGATTGGCGCTGCAAAAGATTTGCAATTCATCTTCTCTCCAGCGTGTGACTTCTAAGTCAGGGTGATGTAACTCGCCCTCTATCAAACCTATGTCTAGGTCGAAATTTAAAACTTGTTGGCTGATGACGGCGGTGTTGGCGACGTTCAGCTGCACTTTAGCGGCGGGGTGGCGGTTGATGAATTCGGCCATGATATCTACCGCAAGGTAATTGCCGATGGTCAGAGTGGCGCCGACTTTGAGTTCACCGACCTGATCGTGTTTACGAAATCCTTGTTCTAGCGCTAATGCTTGGTCGAGTAGTGCCTCGGCTTGGGGGCGCAGGGCGCGGCCTAGCTCGTTTATTTGAAGGCGCTTGCCAATGCGGTCAAATAGCTGAATAGAAAATTGCTGTTCGAGGTCTTTGAGGGCGCTGGAGGCGGCAGACTGCGACATAGACAGTTGTTCTGCTGCACGGGTGATATTTTCTGTGTGGGCAGCGGCAAGAAAGACTTCGAGTTGGCGCAGGGTATAGTGCATATTTGTAAAACCGATATCAAAAATCATAATAAGTCATTTTGCCGATAGCATAGACCTCCCTTACAGTGTTGGCAAGTAAGAGCAGCAGCGCAGGTTTTGCGCGAATATTGAAGAGAGGTTTGCAATGAGCAATATAGTTTCTGAACGAGTTACCAGCGTCCATCACTGGAACGACACCTTATTCAGCTTTAAGACTAGCCGCGATCCATCATTCCGTTTTGAGAACGGACATTTCACCATGATTGGTCTTAAGCAGGGTGAGAGAAACCTAATGCGTGCCTACAGTATTGTGAGTGCTAACTACGAAGAAGAGCTCGAATTCTTTAGCATTAAAGTGGCGGATGGCCCGCTCACCTCGCAATTGCAGCAGATTAAAGTGGGTGATGAAATATTAATTAGCCGCAAACCGACAGGCACTTTAGTGGCAGATAATTTGCTGCCCGGTAAAAATCTGTATCTTCTCAGCACTGGCACAGGCTTGGCGCCCTTTATGAGTATCATTAAAGATCCTGAGGTATATGAGAAGTTTGAAAAGGTTGTGCTAGTACACGGTGTGCGTTACGAGAGCGAGTTGGCTTACCAAGATTTTATCCGTAATCATTTGCCACAGCATGAATTTTTTGGCGAGTTTGTGCGCGACAAGTTGGTTTACTACCCCACGGTTACCCGTGAGAAGTTTGCGAATCAGGGCCGCTTAACGGATTTGATTCGCAGCGGTAAGCTAATGGCAGATGTGGGCTTGCCAGCACTGAACACCGAGGATGACCGTTTTATGATTTGTGGTAGCCCAAGCATGTTAAAAGATACGTGTAGCCTACTTAACGAGGCGGGCTTTAAAGAAACACGCGGCGGTGAGTATGGCCACTTTGTCATAGAACGTGCGTTTGTAGAGCACTAAAATTTTCGGTTCTAGTTTCTTGTCTAAGCCCCGTTTTGGGGCTTTTTGCTTGGTGGGTTGGCGTATTGTCGCGGCTTACTCCCTGTAAAGATTAGCGTCACCTAGCTAAAGCGATGGCTACGGCGAATTTTATTTGCTTATTTATGGCTTGAAGTCGGCTTTAAGGTGGAGTCCTGCTGGCAGCCTTGATAACTTAGGTATCGGCTTTGGTCTGGGCAAGAGAACGCTATGTTTAAAAAAATCGTACTATCCTTAGTGTTACTGCTGGTCGTGGCGGCGGTGTACCTGCAATTTGGACATTTGCCGGAACCGTTACCAGCCGACTCGCAGAGTAGCTATTGGCTGGAAAAGGGAATTTACGATGTCAGCTATTTCGATGTTGAGCTCGTTGATGATACCCGTCCGACACAAAAGAATGGTGACTACGCCGGCAGCAATGAACGCCGCCTGCAAACTCGAATTTGGTATCCGCAAGACTTGGTCGCCTCGGCGCCATTACTTATCTACAGCCATGGCTTTATGTCGTCGCGCAGCGGTGGCAGCTATCTTGCTGAACATTTTGCTAGTCATGGTTATATTGTCGCCGCCATGGATTATCCTTTAACCAATATGAGAGCCCCCGGGGGGGCATTGGTTAAGGATGTTGTCAATCAGCCCGCCGATATTAGTTTTTTAATAGACCAGTTTGTGTCTTGGGATGCGGATGCGGGGCATCAGTTTTATGAGCGCGTCGATGAGAAGCATATTGGTGTTATGGGTTTGTCTTTGGGTGGTATGACTTCGACCTTGGCGGCGTTTCATCCTCGCAGTGCAGATTTGCGGATATCTGCGGCGGTCTCAATAGCGGGGCCGGTATTTGTATTCGGGCCAGCGTTTTATGAGTCGCGAAACATACCCTTCATGATGATTGCCTCACCTATTGATGCCATGATTGATTACAGCACGAATGCCGCGACTATTTTGCCGAATGTAAAAGGTGCGGTCTTAGTGACGATGAATAATGCGTCGCATACAGGATTTGCAGCGCCAAGTCGTTATTTGAGGTGGCTTGATAACGCCGATTTGTTGGGTTGTAGTATGGTGACTCGCGGTTTAGAAAAAACCACCGATGAGCTGTGGGCAAGTGAGTTGGGCGGCCCTGAAGAGGGTGTTTTGGCTGTGCCACAAACCGCATTGTGTACGACCGACCCTTTGCCGCCGGCAATGAGCCCTATTCGCCAGCAATGGCTGACAACACTGGCGGTGTTTCCTTTCTTTGAATCACAATTTGCCCTGAGTGAATTGCGTCGCAAGGAAGCTAGTGAGTATTTACTTAATACCTACGCCAGCGAAATAGCTGAGGTCAGCGTGGTGCGAGCCGCCAAGTAAGTGCAATATACTTTAGAGCTATGAGTGAACTCAGCAGACGGTTATATTAATCGCGCTTTTGGCCAACGCTACTGATTCGTGGTGAGTTGGTCTTTGTATGAGAGACATCAATAATAATTGATAGGTGAAAAAATGACGGTTGCTTTTTGGTGTGTGTTTATTGCGTGTTTGCTGCCGATAGTTACCGCGTGGGCCTGTGGGTACTTCCGCGGTAAGCAGTTTGGAAAAATAGACAATAAGCATCCTCGTGCACAGTATGCGCAGCTAGAGGGGGCTGGGGCTCGGGCTTATGCTGCGCAGCAAAATGCATGGGAAGCCTTACCTGTGTTTACCGCTGCGGTGCTAGTTGCACATTTGGCGGGGGTTGATCCAAGCAAGTCGGCGATGGCGGCCGAAATATTTATTGTTGCGCGAATTTTGTACCCTATTTTTTATATAGCTAATAAAGATGCGCTTCGTTCATTGGCATTTATTGTTGGCTTGGGTGCCTGTATCGCATTGTTTATTATGGCGGCTTAAAACGAATGATTGCAGTGATGCAAAAGCAAATACGGATATTGTGTTTGTTGCTGGGCTTGGTTCTGTGCGTTAACGCAATGGCGAAAACGGAGCCAGAGCCAGAAGACGACGACGGTTTAGCCGGTTCGGAGGAGTTTTTACCGATAGAAGAGCCGCCACCACCGCCGTCATTGTTACGCGCAGAGCAAATTAAACCAGAAACCTTTGATAGCTTTCCTCGCGGTGGCCCCGACAGTATTGCGGGGCTTGGCGACTGGTGGTTATCTAACGGCAAGATTTGTGTGGTGGTGAGTGACGTTGATCATCACGCAGGCATTGTTGCTGGCGGTGGAACGCTTATTGATGTTGGTCATTGTGAACGCGGTAATGATCAGTGGACTTACGCGAATATTTTAACGGGTTTGGCGAAAGATACCGCTATTCCGGTTTCAAAGGTCAGTGCCGTGATAGACGGCGATCATGCAGATATCATCACTGTGGGTGAGGGCGATGGTATCCGTCAAACCGTCACTTACCGTTTGCTGGAAAATGGTGAGTCCCTTGATATTGATGTGAAGATTGAGCGCATAGGCAAGGGGCGAGAAGTACAAATGAGTGGTTTGTTTACGCTCTATTCTCAGCGCGCCCTAACGCCGTTTAGTTTGTCTAGTTACATGCCTGATGCAACGCTGGGGTTTCAGCATCCTGCTATAGATCGTAATAAAGTGTCGTCGCTATTGGGCGGAATGATGCCTAGCGATTGGAATATTTTGGTGGGTGCGGACACCTACGATTCCAAGATTAGTTATGGCGTGCAGCTGGGTTCGGCCGAGTTAATTAAGGCCAATGGCAGCCGCCAGCCGCTGCCGAGGTTTCTTGCGGTATTTCCTGATTACAGCTTGCATGGCTGGATGACACGCCCCTTGTGGTTTCAAAGCGAGCGGCTGACGTGGCTATCTTTGCTGCAAAATCAGTTTATGGATTTAGAAAAAGGCGAGCAGATGCTTGCCAAATTTAAAGTTTTGCTGGGCGATCGTGCAGATGTTGCTTCGGTTACCGACCAAATTTATAGCGGCCCGCAATTACGGGGTTATGTGAACAATGCTGATGTGTCCGTGGCGGTGTGGGATCAGGACGACCGCCCCGTAACCCAGAGCCGAGTGGCCGCTGATGGCAGTTTTAATATCCGTCTGCCAAAACATGTGCAATGGGTAAAAATGCAAACCACCGCGCCTTGGGGGCAAAAGATTACCCGTGAACTATCGTTGGCCGATGCGCGCAACGACAGCGGTCGCTGGGTGTTTCGCAAAAATGGTGCGCTGCGTTTACCGCGTGGCATCCCCATGAGTATGTATTTCTTTGGTTTTGGCGACACCGCAACCCCTGAGTTTGGCAATGATTTACTGGGGTTTACCGAGCAAGGGGTGTCCTTACCGGGAATGCTGCGTCGTAATCGTATTGATTTGGCGGGGGTGGATTCAGATTTAGAACAAATCGATTTACCGCCCGGGCAATATCGCGTGCTAACCGCGCGGGGGCTGGAGTTTGATGTAAAAGAATATTTGCTCACGGTTGTTGCCGGTAAAACTAGCCAGCTACCCGTTATTCCCTTGAAGCGAATTTGGCATGGCGGTGATTGGCATTCCGCCGACTTGCACGTTCACAGCGGCGCCAGCTTTGACTCGATACTACCCTTCGATGAGCGCCTGCGGAGTTTTGTCGCACAAGGGGCGGAGGTGCTGGTGGCTAGCGAGCATAATCGTTTGATTGACCAGCGCGGTCGGGTGGCTGCAATGGGCTTAGAGGGTAAAGTACAGGTTATTACTGGCGGCGAATTAACAGGTATGTCCCGTACCGAAAACGCGCCAATGACAGTGGGTCATAGCAATGCGTTTCCCCTAGTCGCGAAGCCGATGGAGTTTGCTGGCGGTATCCCGCCGGTAGAGCGCCGCGCTTTGCGAGAAGTTATCGCGGGGGTGCGTGAGCAAGCGCCAGATGCACTATTCCAATTAAATCACCCTCGAGCAGCTAATCCGCTTGATACTGATTTGGCGTTTTTTGATCATCTTTCGGTGGGTAAGAACTATGATCCGACGCAGCCTTTAGATAGTGAGAATAATGCCAGTTTGCTGGTGACCGATGCGGTATCAGGTTTCCGCGATATCGATTTTGATGTGCTGGAAGTGCTCAACGGGGCTGAATTCGCGGTATATACCCAGATTCGCGATGATTGGTTTTCTTTGCTAAATCAGGGTGCACGTCGTGCGGCCACCGGTAATAGTGATTCCCACGGCCTTCGTAGCGTAGTCGCAGCGCCGCGTAATTATGTTTATATTCCTAACTCGAATAAGCAACTGCCATTAGATGAGGCCGCCTTTGTTAATGCTGTGCGAGCAGGGCACAGCTTTGCGACAACGGGCCCATTACTGGCGGTAACCTTGCGAGACGAATATTCAGATGTCGGTATGGGCGATACTTTTTCTGGGCGGCATGGCGAGTTGCATGTACAAATTGATGCGGCGCCTTGGGTGTCGGTTGATACCATGACAATCTGGGTAAATGGGGCGATATATCGGCAGTTGAATGTCGCATCGGGTGACCATAAAGTTGTTGAACTTATTGTAGATTCTGATTCTTATGTGGTTGTTGAGGTTAGCGGTGAGCCTAGTCCGGTATACCGAGCCCTGATGCCTGATTTAATGCCACTGGCCTTGAGTAACCCGATATATATCGATGCAGATGGCAATGGGAAGTGGCGGGCACCCAAGATAATGAACTAGTCTAAGGCTGTGATTGTCATAGTCGACAAATGCTAAATGTGAATTATGGAAGCGCGTTGACCATTTAATGCTGTGAATATTGGCATGTTTTTTTTGATAATAGCTGTGTCATGATTGTCTCAGGACACAAAGATTGATGACGAACGAGGGGACTCACCAATGAATATTTCTATTAACGTTAGCCGTTGGACTACGCTGCTGGTTGCGGCAGTGTTTGCAACTGCATGTAGTATCGATCCGTATACTGGCGAAGAAAAAACAAGTAATACGGCTAAGGGCGCTGGCTGGGGTGCCTTGGGCGGCGCAGTGTTAGGTGCTGCGGTATCTAGTAAGAGCGACCGTAAAAAAGGCGCGCTACAGGGCGCGGCGGTTGGCGCGGCGGCTGGCGGTGGCTATGGCTACTATATGGATCGTCAAGAGGCCAAATTGCGCGCACGTCTTGAAGGGACTGGTGTAGGTGTTGAGCGTGTTGGCGATACCATTAAATTGATTATGCCAGGCAATATCACTTTCGACACGGGTAGCTCAGCCATTAAAGGCGGTTTTACCAACGTATTGGATAGCGTTGTACTAGTTGCTAAAGAGTTTGATAAAACCTTAATGCAAATTAATGGTTTTACAGATTCAACGGGTAGCTTCCAAACTAACCAGTCTTTGTCTGAGCAGCGCGCTGGTAGCGTTGGTCGTTACTTCATGAATCAGGGTGTAGCGGCAAGTCGTATTCGTACGACTGGCTATGGTCCACGCGATCCTGTTGCAGACAATAGCACTGCATCTGGTCGTGAGCAGAACCGTCGTGTAGAAATTGAGATGTTGCCAACTCAGTAATACATGCAGTTAGTTGTAGAGGGGCGTCATTAGTGACGCCCTTTTTTTGTCTAAAAATTGCCTAAACACGGGGCTAAAAAATGATAAATAATATCTATAGATTGCTACTTGTATGCATGGCCGCGTCGGTGCTTGCAGCCTGTGCCTCATTCAATCCCATTGAGAAGCCGAGAGTGGCAATCACAAATCTCAATATGGCGCCGGGCAATGGTTTCCAGCAAAAGCTGCTGGTTGGGTTGCAGCTAGATAATCCTAATTCTTTTGCGGTTAACCTTGGGCGCTTGCGATACACCTTAGAGCTGCAAGGGCAGTCGCTGGCTGGCGGCAGTTTGAACGAAGCGATAAGTCTGCCTGCAAACGGCCAGACGCAGCTCGTGGTACCCGTAGAAGTGAATCTGCTTAGTGGTATTGGGGTGTTAAGTAAGATCTTGGGGAATTTGCAATCTGATCTTGATTACAAACTTAGTCTTACTGCTGCGGTCACCAATTTTGGGCTCGGCGATATCACAATTAATAAGGTGGGTAAGGTCGGTATGGGTACGTCTGCGCCATAAAGTCTAGTTAAAGCCTTGTGGCGGGGGCGCCGCCACAAGGCTTTAACTTAGGCGCTTTTGGCTGCGGCCTTGTCTTTCGTTTTGCCGTCTAGGCTGTCGTGAAGGCTTAGAAGTTGCTGGGTTAATTTATGCGACGGCGCATAGTGAATCAACGGTATTTGCCTGCTGCGAGACTCTTTCATTTTTACTGAACTGCTTAAGTACTGATCAAAAATAGGTAGGCCATCGGCTTTCATATTATCAATGAGTTGGGTCGGCAAGCTGGCTTGGGCCTGGAACTGGTTTACAACAATGCCTTCTAATTTGAGCGCTGGGTTGTGGTCTTCGCGAATTTCTTCGACGGTCTCCATCAAGCCCATAAGTGCGCCCTGAGAAAAACTATCGCAGTCGAAGGGGATTACTAGGGAGTCTGCGGCAATTAGCGCTGAGCGGCTGTAAAAATTCAGTGCTGGAGGCGTATCAATGTATATATGCTCGTATTCCGCCTGGAGTTTGTTTAGCGCATCGCGGAGCTTGTAAATCTTGTGACGGGTTTCTAGCTCCCGTTCGATTATCGCGAGCTCTGGATGGGACGGCATTAAATACAAATTTTCAAATTCGGTTTCGTAGATGCAATCGCTAGCTTCTTTGCTTTTACCGAACAGGGAAAGCTTCTGTTTAAAAAAGTCGGCGGCGTTATCTTCTAGTTCGCGAAACTGAGGGCCGATGAGATATTCACTGCTATTGCCCTGAATATCTAAGTCGATTAGCAGGGTTTTATGTCCCTTCCATGCACTAATTGCGGCCAAATTACAGCTAATGCTCGTTTTACCGACGCCGCCTTTTTGATTGAAAATAACCCGCTTCATAGCTCTGCCCTGACGAAGTGTTACTGGGAAAAGGCAATCCTAGCAGCTCTCGTGCCAAGGTGCTATGGCCGCGCTTGGCACGGCGTTATGGGGCGAGATATCAAGGTGTTGAGCTGGGCTTTTTGCCAATCCATTCACCTGTGCGCAGCACGCCAAACAATAAGACCACCACGTAACCTTCAAGTGGATTACTGTATTCACGGTGGATGTCTTTGCGGAAAACAATGCACTCTAGCGCGTGGGCACTAAGAATGCCGATGCCGCCCCACGTTAACCAGTAACTGTTTTCACCTAATAATGGGTATGCGAAGTTGATCGCGAAGGCGACCCAAAATGCGAGTTGAGCAATTTTCAAAATCGTCGTCATAAACTTTGATCTCTTCGTTATTATTCTAAGTGTAAAGATAATGCAGTATTGATTTCAGGCCTTCAAGTACTGTTACAATCTTGTCACTTTAATTTTTCATATTGAATAGAGACGATCAATTTATGTATACGGGAATTGTGCATGGTGCGTATCCGCTTGCAAAGGTCGTACGTAAAACCGGCCTGCATCAGCTGCTTATCGACTTGCCGCCTCAGCTGCTTGAGGACTTGGTGATCGGCGCGAGCGTTGGTTTAGACGGTGTTTGTATGACCGTGACCAGCATAGATGGCGTGCGGGTGGCCTTTGACGCCATGCAAGAAACTTTGTCCTTAACAACGCTTGGCCAGTTAAATGATGGCGATAGTGTGAACGTTGAGCGTTCAGCTAAACAGGGCGCCGAGATTGGCGGTCACAATATTTCTGGTCATGTAGACGGCTGTGCCGAAGTTATCGGTATTGAAACCTCAGAGAATAATTGCACCTTGCGATTTCGTCTGCCGCAGAGTCTGAGTAAATATGTGTTTAAGAAAGGCTTTATTGGTGTGAGTGGCTGTAGTTTGACGGTAGCAGATTACCAGCGTGA
Organism: Zhongshania aliphaticivorans; assembly: GCF_902705855.1. Classification (GTDB taxonomy): domain Bacteria; phylum Pseudomonadota; class Gammaproteobacteria; order Pseudomonadales; family Spongiibacteraceae; genus Spongiibacter; species Spongiibacter aliphaticivorans_B. The sequence continues at coordinate 348,168 of NZ_CACSIJ010000014.1, forward strand.
AGCGGCCGAATTTACGGTGTGCCTGATTCCAGAAACTTTACGTGTGACAAACTTTGCGCAAAAACAATTGGGTGATCGGGTCAATATTGAAGTGGATCGGCAGACTCAAGTTATAGTTGATACCGTTGAGCGGGTGTTGGCCGAGCGAGGATAGTGGTGTTTGCCCCAGAATATGCATTCTGGGGCATCGTATGATTACGCCTCCTCGGGCATCAGGTTGTTAATTCGCTCTAGGGCGTCAACGTATTCGGTGACCAAGCGGAATATCACGGCGCGGGTTGATTCAACGTGGTTGATTTGCCCAACAACTTGGCCAACGGGATTGAATGCCACTTTCTGGCAGTCGCCCACTGAGGCATATCGTGATGTGCGGCGTATACCGTCGCCACTTACCATACCTTGTAGTGGCATGCCCAATGGGCTCGGTGCATCAGCGCGTTCCCACGCTTCGGTCCACTCATTTTTAAGCATGCGGCAGGTTTTACCAGTCCATGAGCGCGAGCGCACGGTGTCTTCGCTAGAGGCGTTAAGGAGTGATTCTTTTTGAGCTGGCTCGGCGTGAGCTTCTTCTACCGTTAACCATAACGATCCTGTCCATACCCCTGCGCAGCCCATACTCATTGCAGCCAACATTTGCTGACCATTGCCAATACCCCCCGCGGCGAGTACGGGGACCGGCGCAGCGGCGGCAACAGCTTGTGGCCATAACACCACAGAGCCAACATCACCGGCGTGACCGCCACCTTCACCACCTTGGGCAACAATAAAATCTAGACCGGCTTCTTTGTGCGCTTTGGCTTGTTTAACACGACCACACAATGCGCCGACCAAACGGCCGCTGTCTTGAATCATTTTGATTTTATCGGCAGGAGGTGTGCCTAATGCATTGGCGATGAGTTTGCACTTGGGGCGAGTGAGTGCCTCCATTAAAAGTGGTGTTGCGGTTGCTTCGGTCCAGCCGAGTAAGCCCATATTAGTCGTGCCGTCTGGCCATTCAGGTACGCCAGCGTCCGCCAATAATTTTTGCGCAAAGTCGATGTGCTCCTGTGGCACCATTTTCCACAATTCTTTTTCAAGGTCTTCTGGGCTCATATCGCCCATGCCTTCATATTTTTGCGGAATGACAATATCTACGCCGTAGGGCAGGTCGCCAATATGCTCGTCGATCCAGTCTAATTCGGCTTTTAACTCTTCGGGAGAGAAGCCAACCGCACCTAACACACCAATACCACCGGCTTTACTGACGGCAACCACCACGTCACGGCAGTGTGTGAATGCAAAAATGGGGTATTCAATGCCGAGTTTTTTACATATTTCGGTATACATTATCGGGCCTCTGACTAATTGCGGCGCGAAACACACGGCGCCATGAGTTAACGAGATCAGTATTGCGGACACCCTCGGTGGCGACAATGGCGTAAGTAATCAATCGCCATTGACTAAAAAGATCAGTATTCTTTGTGTAAGCCTGCCTTTGGGCTTGTGCGCTCGAGCCGCACAGAGTAAAAAGTGCTATGAATTTTCGTAAATCCCTTATAGGAATTTGGCTTTAAAATGGACAGAATTCCCTCCGCAAGCGCACGTATTTTGCTTTTACAAATTCGTCATCGTGCTCTGGATACGGAGATAACTGAGCTGGCTTTGAATCCCTACCAAAATCAGTTGTTGCTGCAACGTTTGAAGAAGGAAAAGCTGCGCATAAAGGATGAAATAGCGTGGCTAAAAGACGATTTAATACCTGATTTGGACGCTTAGCGGCGACTGGACAGTATGCTTGTGAGATATGTCTCACATAGCATGCTGCTATTGTCTGCTTTTACTTAGTTAGTAAGTGCCCATAATAGGCACCGTCAGGAAGACTTCAGCATTCAACGGATTGGGTGCGACATAGGATGTCAAAATTTTTAAAAAGCCGGAGCGGATGCTCCGGCTTTTTTTTGCATTGAGCTTTTGTTCCAGCTTGCTTAAGCTGCGGCCTTTTTGGGTAATCCTTTCATGATGTCATTTTTATGGTCGGCAGGTTTAAGCAATGACAGATCGTAACTTTGACGGTATCGCTGCGCGCTTTAAAAAAAATATCTACGGAAACGCAAAAGGCGAATTGCGACTGGCCCTGTGTTGGCGAGAGCTTATCGACAAATTGCCGGCGCTAAGCGACGGACAGCCACAGGCAGTATGGGACGCGGGTGGTGGCTTGGGACAAATGAGTATCCGTCTTGCCGGCCACGGACACTCGGTGCTGCTCAACGATATTTCTGCAGAGATGCTAGACGTGGCGCGTAGTGACATTACGCAGGCCGGTTTGATGTCGCGGCTAGATATTCGCCATGTCGCTATTCAAGAGATCACTACCGAGGAACGCAATCAGCAGGCTTTCGACTTGGTGCTTTGCCACGCGGTATTAGAGTGGGTGGCAAATCCAGAACAAGTGATTGCGGCTTTAGTCGCTGGAATGCGTCCTGGGGGCCATTTGTCACTGATGTTTTACAATCTTAATGCGCTTATTTTAAGCAATATGGCCAAGGGCAATTTATATAAATTACGGGATAGGGATTTTGCCGGACACCCCGGTGGTCTTACACCGCCGTCGCCGCGCCAACCACAGTATATTATTGAGCTGTTACAGCGAGCGGGTGTGGAAATTGTTGCAAAGCGCGGTATTCGTTTGGTCTACGACTTAATGCCGAGAGCGGTGCGGGCTGAACGGAGCATTGATGATGTGCAGGCCCTTGAATGGCAGTACGGCGCAGATGAGCCCTTTTGGTCCTTGGGGCGCTATGTGCACCTGCTGTGCCGTTTGCCGGAGTAAAGCCTAGGTGTTGCGAAAGCGGATGCCGAGTTTGTCGTACGCTGCGCCAAGAATCCAAAGCGGTCCAATCAATAAAAATAAAATATCGGTAAAGAACGATGGCTTCTGTGCCTCTTCTTTATGGCCGACAAACTGAAAAAACCAAGCGATAATCCAAATTGCAGCGGCGGGAATCCACAACGGGAAAGCCACATAACTTTGGTAGGCCATAATGCCAGCGGCAATCAAAATGACAAAAGGCAGCATGCCTAGCGCGAGTCGCCCTGACAGGTAGCCGTAAAAAAACATCGCAGCTATTAATATCACTTGCCCAAGATTCACCGGCGTTGCGGGAATTTGTACTAGCCAAAGTAGTGCGACAGTGCACACTGCAATCGCGGGTACACACCAATAATGAATGCGCTTATTCCGTGGGTTTTGGTGGGAGGCACTATATTCGTCCAGCCATTGAGTCAGGGTGCGCACAGGTGTTCTCCGCTGCTATTCCAAACGTCTTACGCTAAGCGATCTGCGCAAGTGGGTCAATGACTGGGCTGACATGAGGAGCTGGTATTTTAGGTCAGGTCGATGCGGATAAATGCACGAGTTTTTTTGCGGCCACCTAGGCTGGCACCTACATCTAGTAAGCGCATTTGCAAGCCGTATTTTTTTACGAGCTGGCGGTGCGCTAGTTTGCTTTCGGCTTCGTCAATTAAGTAGGCGTTGCCTGTAACATTGTCGCCAAGTGGTTTACCCGTGACGGTGCAGGGGGCGATTTTACATTCGCTAAAATTGCGTACGCGCTTGACTTTGCCCGCTTGCCCAGCAGAAAAAATATAGAGTGTTTTTGCGTCGCCAGCACACCAAACAGGCGTTGCTATAAAACTGCCGTCGCGCTTTTTGGTGCTAAATAAAATATAGCTGGCTTGGTGTAAAGAGCTCATGATGTTAAATCCAAAGAATAAACAGTGTTCGCTAGTGTGCGCGGCGAATGTGCTGCTTGCAATATCGGGATATAAGTCGTGGTAATTGAGCTGTGGTGGGAATGAATTTGCCGCCGATGACTGGCGGCAAATTTTACTTCATATCTGAGTGTGGAGATGGTTGTTAAGTCACTCAGAAGAGTGTGGCGATGCAGTAAAACAAGCCCGTGAAAACGATGGAGATCAGACTAAATTTTGCGCCCTGTTGAGCAATGTCACTAATCGTACACGCCTTGTCGGTGTGCGAATTCATTTTAAAGTCCTCTTAAGTAGATTGCTATTAGATCAAGCTAACAAAGCAAGATGCGATGCCGACAGCAACAATAGTTAGCAGGCTGTATTTGGCAACTAATTCGCCGATTACGTTAGTGTCTTGGTTTAGTACTGCTTGTTGTAATTGAGTCATGGTAGTGCTCCGTCTATAAAGTTTTGTGTGTGTCTTGATGACGGAGCCAGTATACGAAGAATCAATAAATATTTGGGTTACATAGGGTGTGTCATAACACGCTTAAAATATTGCTTTTACACGCTTTTTTAATCATTTGGATAGAATTGCAGAGAAGTAAAAACAAGGACTTAGCGCTTCTATTACCGAATATTTAAGCAATGTTTAAGTGGGTGTAATGATGGCGCGGGGGTTAAATAGTTGTAATAACTGAGAAAAGCCTCTGATTACGATGCCTTGTTGAAATAATTAAGTGATCCCTAAATTGTATTCTTTGAGTAGCTCGCCAATTAAAAAGCTTTCAACCGCGACCGCGCCACGGGCAAACCAATCGTCCGCTTCGGGCTTGCTTCCTACTTCGTAAATAAGGATGGGCCACGGCAGGGTGCGTAGGTCGACGTCTATGGGTACACAATTGCGGTCGCAAAATAAAACTTCAGGCTGTAGTTCGACCAGTGCAGCTGACTGGGGATCTGGCCACGCATCAAATACCGCGCCAAAGCGCTGCCAGCCTTCGTGAAGTGCAAGCTGAAGGGCGCTAAGTTTAAAGCTAATGAGGATGCAGCGCGACGCGACGGCGCGCAGAGTATTGATAACGGCATCGACAACAATTTTTTCACCAAACTGAGTAAGACTCTCTTCTTTAATTTCAACGTAGGCATTCACTGCGGGGTTGGCTTGTAGCAACGCAGCAATGTCGCTGAGTCGGCACATAGGGTTGTTCGGAAATGCATTGCCTAGGCGATAGCTTTCGGTGGCAAACAACGTATCTAGCTCAGCGGCGGGATAATCCCAAATTAATCCTTCGCACTGGCACATACGCATTAAATTGGCGTCATGAAAAACATAGGGAACGTGGTCGGCGCTCAGTTGAATGTCGAGCTCAATGTTTACTGCGCCAGCCTGTATGGCTTGCTCAAAGGCGAGAAGGGTGTTCTCTGGGTAGTGCTGGCGCCAGCCGCGATGGGCAACAAAGTTTTCTGCTTGCATAGGAATTTCACCGCGAATGGAATTTTATAACAGTATCCAATTTATCGTAGTCGGAATAAAGTGCAGGGCAATTGTCTGATCAAAAAACCACGTCGGCAATGACTACTGCTATCGGGTTTGCGAGCCTATAATGCGGGCTTGGTTTATATTTTTTGGAGAACATATGTCTGTGGTATCGATAAAAGCCTTGTTGGCAGGACAGCGTGAACCTGGCTGTGAAGTAACTGTGCAGGGCTGGATTCGCAGTCGTCGAGACTCTAAAGGTGGTTTTTCATTTTTGGCCGTGCATGACGGCTCGGCGCAGTCGGCTATTCAGGTGGTCGCCCCCGGTGAGCTCATGAATTACGAGGCGGAGATTTTGAAGTTAACTGCTGGCTGCTCAGTTATTGTCAGTGGCGAGCTGGTGGCGTCGCAGGGTAAGGGGCAGAATGTTGAAATACAGGCAAGGCAGATTGAAGTCTGCGGCTGGGTCGATGACCCCGATACCTATCCCATCGCAAAAAAGCGCCACAGCTTTGAATACTTACGTACGGTGGCGCATCTGCGACCGCGTACTAATACCTTCGGCGCGATCACGCGGGTAAGGACCGTATTGGCAAATGCAGTGCACCGTTATTTTTATGAGCGCGGTTTCCAATGGATTAACTCGCCGTTGATTACGGCCAGTGACTGCGAAGGCGCAGGCGAGATGTTCCGTGTTAGCACCTTGGATTTAATGAATTTGCCCCGCACTGAGAGTGGTGGAATTGATTTCAGCGAAGATTTCTTTGGTAAAGAAGCTTTTCTTACCGTGTCTGGCCAGTTAAATGCCGAGGCTTATTGTTTGGCCATGTCTAAGGTTTACACCTTTGGGCCGACGTTTAGGGCTGAAAATTCGAACACCAGTCGTCACCTTGCCGAGTTCTGGATGGTGGAGCCTGAAATTGCGTTTGCCAATTTAGACGACGATGCGGCGCTGGCAGAAGATTTTTTACGGTATCTGCTCTCAGAGGTTTTAGAGAACTGCGAAGATGACCTTGCTTTTTTTAATCAGTATGTTGATGACGGTGTACTAGCCCGTTTGCAGAAAGTGGCGAACACGAGTTTTGAGCGCATGGATTACAGCGATGCGATTAAAATTTTAGAAAAGTCGGGCAAGAAGTTTGAGTATCCCGTGCGCTGGGGGCTAGACATGCAGTCCGAACATGAGCGTTATTTGTGCGAAGAACATGTCGGCGGCCCGTTGATCGTGACCAATTACCCTAAAGACATCAAAGCGTTTTATATGCGCATGAACGACGACGAGAAAACCGTCGCGGCCATGGATGTGTTGGCGCCCGGTATTGGCGAGATTATTGGCGGTAGTCAGCGCGAAGAGCGCTTAGATGTTCTCGAACGTCGTATGGCTGAGCAAGGTTTAGACGGGCTGGAGTGGTATCGTGACTTACGGCGCTATGGCACGGTGGCGCACGCGGGTTTTGGTTTGGGTTTTGAGCGTTTACTGAATTACATTACCGGCATGGAAAATATCCGCGACGCTATCCCCTTTCCGCGTACCCCTAAGCACGCTGATTATTAAGTCGGGGGATTCGATGCGTCGGTGTGTGAGCCGGCGCCTGTTTCATCTTCTAGAAAGAGGATAGCTCGCGTCTCGCCATCTAATAGATCGGCCAAGGTATATGTCGTCAATGCGGTCAGAAAAGCCTCAAGTGCGTTATCTAATAAGCCTTTTAATTTACAACTACTGATAATTCGGCAGGGTTGCTCGTTACAATTAATTGGTTTGAGAGTGGTTTCAAAATGTGTCACCACATCTACGAGTGCAATTTCTTCGGCTGATTTACTCAGCCGAATACCGCCACCTTTTCCTCTAGTAGCCTCTACATAACCTAAGCGAACCAAATGCATAACCACCTTGGATATGTGGTTTGCCGAAATGCTGTAATAGTCGCAGATATGCTGGATAGTGCTTTGCTCGCCGGCTGGCAGATGCCCCAAGAATATGAGCGTCCGAAAGGCGTAATCTGTCTGTTTGCTTAATTTCATCGTTAGAGTATTGCGTAGAAACAAAAGATGCGAGTATTATACACCTTTTAAACATGTATAAAAAATGCATATTAAATTACGAGGATTGATGATATGACAACATTGTATGAGCGTATTGGTGGTGAGCCCGCAGTGGACAAAGCAGTAGACATTTTTTACGACAAGATTATGGCGGATGGGCGTATAAGCGCGTTCTTTGAAAATATTGATATGTTTGCCTTGGCCCGTAAGCAAAAGCTATTTTTGACTATGGTGTTTGGTGGTCCAAGTGAATACAGCGGTGAGGATATGCGTACCGCTCATGCGGGGATGGGGATAAACAATGAGCACTTTAATGCGGTGGTAGAAAACCTCGCCGGAACATTGAGTGAGCTTGGTGTTGGTGCTGATGATATTGCTGAAGTCGCAAAAATCGCAGATAGCGTTCGTGATGAGGTGTTAAACCGATAATTGTGTGGATATAAATAACGCGACTCGATTTAGCGGTAAGACTGCCTAAAGCTGAGTCACGTTATTTACCAATACAGCGGTTTGAATTAAACCAATAAGAACATCAGTTTGCGTTGGAAGTCATCTAGCTCTGAGGTTTTTACTTTTACTAGTTGGTCGAGTTGGAATGACTGCTTGTCGTTAAACAGGCGTAAGGTATCGGCGTCGAAGCTCAATTTTTCGGGAATGGTGCGTGCTTCTACAAAGCCGCTAATTCCGGTGTCGAGTAATTCAACCGTAAAGCCGCCGCCGTTAACGTGGGCGATTCGCGCATCGTAATCAGTGTCAGTGGTATTGCGCGCCAGATACTGGTATTGCAGCCATTGTTCCATCTGCTTGCTTGCCTGTCGGCCATTGCGAATGCCTTCTAGCAAGGTACTTAGTTCGTCTTCATTCGGCAGTATTGGCGTCTCGTTATTTAGTTTGGCGCGAATACAGCGTTGCACTAATAAATCGCTGTATTTACGTAGCGGCGAAGTAAAGGTGGTGTAGCGCTCTAGACCAAGTCCAAAGTGCGGTTTGGCTTCAGTGCTAATATCGCCAGGCTGTAGCATACGGGCAAAAACACTGCGCAACGGCAGGGGTGATTCGCTGCTTTCGCAGGCCTTAATTAATGCTTTATAGCCAGGCAGTGTTGCGATGTCGCAGTCTACTAAGCTGGGGATTTCTTTACTTATTACGGTGCGCACATTGTCGTAGCGATCTTCACGTAAGCCGGCGTGGCAGACATACAACGCAGGGGAGTCGGCGAGCCATATCGCGGCGCTGCGGTTGGCGGCCAACATACACTCTTCTACTAGGTGGTGAGCATCGTTGCGCTCAATCTTGCTAATACTTTCGATTTTACGTTGCTCGTTGAGCTGGAAATAGAAATCCGGCTGCTCGGGCATAATGATGTGATGCTCGCTGCGGTACTTTTTGAGGGCCAAGCTCGCTGCGTATAAGTCCTTTAGACAGGCTTGGTCTAATTCCATTTCATTGTGGAGGTGAGCGTGGACATCGCTGTAGTTAAGTTTCGCTTTAGAGCGAATAAGCGCCTCGCTGAATTGAATGTCGCTAATCTCACCTTCTGCGCTGACTTGTAAGCTACACACGATGGCGCAGCGATCCTCATCGGCGACTAAGGAACAGCTACCTTGAGATATTGGGTTCGGTAGCATGGTTTGGGTGAAACCAGGCAAATACACGGTGTTGGCGCGTTGCTGGGCTGCGCGATCTAGGGCGCTGCCGGGAGTGATAAACGCGCCGGGATCGGCAACGGCAATGTGTAATTCCCAGCCCTTGTCATTGGCTTGCGCCCACAGCGCGTCATCGATATCGCGGGTTTCTGCAGAGTCTATAGTAACAAAGGGAATGTCGCGAAGGTCCTTGCGAGCCTCAGCGCGCAGGTCGTCACCGATGCTGCAGTCTTTAGGCCAGTCTTTGGGGAGCTTGAATTTGCGCTGGGTGTATTTACCTTCAATACCCGCGGTGTCGGGGCTGCCGATATTTTCTAAAACTTTGACCTGTGATTTGCCGTCTTTGAAGGGGTGCTGTGCGACCTGGCAATAGAGGAAGTCGCCTTCGCTACATTTTTTGCGCTGCGATGGTGGAATAAACAGCAGTTTATTAAAGCGCGGTAAATCGGGTTCGACAAAATGACCCTGCCCGCGCACCACGTAGCGACCGGTAAAACAGTCTAAAGGGCTTTCTAACAGCTTTTCTAATTCTGCTTTGAATTTGCCTTTGTCGTCGGTGAGGACGTTGATACGCACTCTATCACCGGGGAAAACCCGCTGCATATCGTCGGGAGCAAGAAATACGTCGCGACCATCGTCTAAGCGCACAAATCCAAAGCGTCGCTGGCTGCCGCGAACTTCGCCGTCGCCTTGATCTTTAGAATCTATGATTTGGGTTTTCAGCTGGTTTAGCTGTAGCAGGGCATTTTTGTCGAGCATGGATCGATGGTACCTGTGTTCGGGTCACGAAAAAGGGGTACAGGGTAGCGGAAATGTGTGGCGGAGTCTTCCGATATCACAGCGATAACGGTTGACAATGATGGTCATCGCTTTTAATAATCAAGCTACGCTGTGTTGTATGGAGCGGTCTATTGCCGTCATGCTTTCAATGCCTTCGGGCTTACGGTTACAAACCTTCTGCGCGCTGTATTCGTTCAGCTTCGCGACAACAGCCCTACGCTCCGCGAGCTGGCGTTTTCCTCCCTAATACCTTCCTTATTTGGTTCTCAAAACGGTCTTTTCTTGGTCGCGTTGAGCGCCGGTTTTCTTTTATGTTGTTAACAGAGAGTGTCCTATGGAAAAAATCTTTGTTCTTGATACCAACGTTTTGCTGCATGACCCCATGGCGTTAAACGCCTTTCATGAGCATCGGGTGGTGATCCCGATGACGGTGTTGGAGGAGTTAGATCATATCAAGGACAGGCGCGACAAAGACGTGAGTCGCGAGGCGAGGATAGCAATAAATGCGATCGATAAAATTTTATTCAATGCCAGTCCTAAGGCAATTCAAGAGGGGGTGCCGATTCCTAATGCGCGTGGCGGCGACGAAAACGGCAGTTTGGCTATTTTCCCCGACCAGCTAATAAACCACGATGTACCCGCGCCCTATTTAGATGGCAGTCAGCAGCAGGCCAACGACAACCGCATTATTAATGTTGCTCTGCATTTGCAGGTTAAAAATCCCAAAGCCTACGTCTGTTTGGTAACGAAAGACATCAATATGCGTTTGAAGGCCAAAGGCTCTGGGCTGGAGAATGTAGAGGACTACCGTAAAGACCGTGTACTTGAAGACATTCAATACATGGCAAAGGGCTACGAGCACTTGCCGGGTAACTTCTGGAGTCAGGTAGACAAGGTCGATACCCTAAGAGAGGGTGGGCAAACCGTACATGTGTTGAATCGCGACGTGCTGCCTAAAGTGCATATTAACGAGTTTCTCTACGATGATAGCGGCTTCGCCAGCATGGTGAGGTCAGTCGATGAAGACAAACTTGAGCTCTTAGATTTAAGTCGAGATCAGCTCATGCATCAGCGCATGTGGGGGTTGAGTCCACGTAACTTTGAGCAGGCCATGGCCTTCTTCTTGATTTCCCGTCCGCACATCGATATGACGGTGCTGACGGGGCCGGCTGGCTCTGGAAAGACCCTCATCGCCCTTGCTTATGGTTTACATGCTATTTTGGAAGAAAAGCGTTTCGATAAGATGATAGTGGCGCGTTCTACGCCGCCGATGGCTGAGGATATTGGTTTTCTTCCCGGCACCGAAGAAGAAAAAATGGCGCCGTGGTTGGCGGCATTTGAGGATAATCTCGAAGTTTTGCATGGCACTGACGAGTCGCCTTACAGCAGCATTGAGTACGTGAAAGACAAGGCGAATATTCAGTTTAAGTCACTGAATTTCATGCGCGGGCGCTCCTTTAATAACGCCTATATTGTGATTGACGAGGCGCAGGGGCTCACCCAGTTCCAGTTGAAATCAATCATCACACGGGTGGGTGTAAACTCCAAAATAGTCGTTTTGGGCAACCTTGCGCAGATCGATAATAAATACATATCGCCGCTAACCTCGGGTCTTACTTATCTTGTAGAAAAGAGTAAAAACTTTGAACATGCCGGCGTGATGCATGTGAACGGTATAGAACGATCGCGCTTAGCGGCGTTTGCTGAGGAAAATTTATAGGCAAGTATGGCAGAAGAAAAATCTTGCGGCGTTAGCTCGCGCTTTCGCTGCTAGTACCGAATCTTGATGTTTGTCAATACGGTGATGTGCGCCTGTGAGTTATATCACTCTAGGCGTATGGTGCTAGTTTCAAATACCAAAATTACGGTGTAACTATGACTCTCATTCAGGAACAGCGCGATGGACGCCCAGCGATTCCTGAGAACGCGCTAGAATTACTGACAGATATGCAAAAAATTGCTCTGCGTCGAATCGAAAATTTTGGCTGGACGCTTAAATTTATTCGTCAGCCAAGTTTTGAGCCACCGCTAGTCGTGGTAGAAAACTCAACGGGTGTTAATATCGGCGTATTGGAAGAAGATGGCGGTGTAAATTTAAGCCCGCGCATTGTGCTGCGCGAGTAATTTGGCCGTGGGCATTAATTGAAAAATTTAACGACCTGCTCGTCGGGGTCGCGGCTGGCTTTATTGTCATCGAGCTTTTGCAGGTAGTCCTTCCACAGCGTATCTTGCTGTTCGCACAGTTCCCGTAAATACGTCCATGAATAAATTCCGCTGTCGTGCCCGTCGCTAAAAACCAATTGCAAAGCGTAATTGCCAACGGGAATCAGCTCGGTAATTTGTACCTTGAGTTTGCCCGTTTGCAGGGTTTCCTGCCCTGCTCCGTGACCGCGCACCTCCGCTGACGGTGAGTGCACCCGTAAAAACTCACTATTTAAAGCAAACTGCTCGCCACTGGCATAGCTAAGCTCCAGCTGCTGAGATTGTTTGCGGAATTTAATGTCGGTGGGTGCTTGGCTCATGGTGTGATTTCTGCCTATGTAGTGATTTTGAGCTGGGCATGCGTCGGACGTCTGACGTCCGACGCGGAGCTAAAGAATAAACCTGCTCAAATCTTCATCCTTCGCCAATTCACCGAGTTGATCAGAAACGTATTCGGCGTCAATAGTGATCGAGTGGGTATCGCCAGCGTCGAAAGAAATACTTTCCAATAAGCGCTCCATCACTGTGTGCAAACGACGTGCGCCGATGTTCTCGGTGCGCTCGTTTACTTCCCAAGCGGTTTCGGCAATGCGACGAATCCCGTCTTTGCTGAACTCTATTTTTAAGCCTTCGGTGGCGAGCAATGCTTGGTATTGCTCGGTTAATGAAGCGTGGGGTTCGGTGAGAATGCGTTCAAAATCATCGGGGGTCAGCGCAGACAGTTCAACACGGATCGGCAAGCGGCCTTGCAACTCGGGGATCAAGTCTGAGGGTTTACTCAAATGGAAGGCGCCGGACGCCACAAATAAAATGTGGTCGGTGCGGATAACGCCGTGCTTGGTGCTCACGGTGCAGCCTTCAATTAGGGGCAGTAAATCTCGTTGCACACCTTCGCGTGATACATCAGCGCCGCCGGTTTCCTGACGTTTTGCAACCTTGTCGATTTCATCAATAAAGACAATGCCGTTTTGCTCGGTGGCTTCTAGCGCGCGGGTTTTCAGGTCTTCTTCATTGACCAATTTAGCGGCTTCTTCATCTTGAGCTTGTTTTAGCGCAGCTTTAACGCTCATGCGGCGGGTTTTCTTTTTGTCGCTGCCCAACTTAGAAAACATGCCCTGCAGTTGACTGGTCATTTCTTCCATGCCCGGTGGTGCCATGATTTCGACACCAACAGGTGTAGCATTTAGTTCAATGTCGATTTCACGTTCATCTAGTTCGCCTTCGCGCAGTTTTTTACGGAATAGTTGGCGGGTATTGTCGCTGCGTTCTTCGCCATTATTCTCTCCGCGTGCAGGTGGCAGCAGTATGTCGAGTATGCGTTCTTCTGCGGCATCCGCAGCGCGGTGGGCGACTTGCTCCATAGCTTGTTCGCGGTAAAGCTTTATAGACACATCTACTAGGTCGCGAATAATGGATTCGACATCACGACCTACGTAACCCACTTCGGTGAACTTGGTGGCTTCTACTTTAATGAACGGCGCATTAGATAATTTTGCTAAGCGACGAGCGATTTCGGTTTTACCGACGCCGGTGGGGCCGATCATTAAAATATTCTTTGGGGTGATCTCGTTGCGCAGATCTTCTTCTAACTGCATGCGGCGCCAGCGGTTGCGCAGGGCAATGGCCACGGCGCGCTTGGCGTCGCTCTGGCCAACAATGTGTTTGTCGAGTTCGTGAACAATTTCACGGGGTGTCATATTAGACATCAGATACTCCGAGGGCGCCGAGGCGCTTAGTATTCTAGTGATTCGATGGTGCGACTGTGGTTGGTGTAAATGCAGATATCGCCCGCAATTGTCAGGCCTTTTTCTACAATATCCCCAGCGCTTAACTCAGTATTGTCCATCAGGGCGCGGGCCGCTGCGGTGGCGAAGGAGCCGCCAGAGCCGATGGCGATCATATTGTCTTCGGGTTCGATGACGTCACCGTTGCCACTGATGACGAGGGTGGTTTCTTTGTCTGCAACAATGAGCAGTGCTTCTAGCTGGCGTAATGACCGCTCGCTGCGCCAGGCTTTGGCGAGCTCTACAGCGGCGCGAACTAATTTGCCAGAATGCTTCTCAAGTTGGGCTTCAAATAATTCAAAGAGGGTAAAGGCGTCGGCGGTGCCGCCGGCAAAACCTGCCAGAACTTGATCTTTATAAAGGCGGCGGACTTTGCGGGCGTTGCCCTTCATGACCGTATTGCCCATGGTGACTTGGCCGTCGCCGCCGATGACAACTTGATTGTTGCGGCGAACGGAGAGGATTGTGGTGCCGCGAAACTGTTCCACGCGGGACTCCTTATCGTTAATAAAAATGCGGTGGGGTTCGATATGGTAGGTGGGGTCGCCCCTGAGGATTTCAAGGGCGGCTTGCGTCTTAACTTGGCGCTATTTCTTTTGGCGGATAACCAGTGTGTCGATGCTTTCGTTGATAAGCTTGCTGCGTGCGTCGCTGAGGGTGTTGTGAGATTGAAACGGCCCCACGTATACCCGATGCCAGCGGTCGCCATTGGCTTCTACCGATTCTACTTTGGCGTCTAGGCCAAGAAGCAAAATTTGAGCTCGGCGACGGTCGGCATCTGCACCTTGACGGAAGGAGCCGGCCTGCAAGATGTAGCGCTCGCCGCTGATATCGGGTTTTTCAACCGGCGGCTTGTCTACTTGCTTGATGGCGTTGCTTGGCTTCTTCGGTGCTGGCCGTGGTTCTTCGGTCACGATCACTTCGCGCTCAGGCAACACGGTAAAGAAGTCGAACTTGGTATTGCTGGTAACGTCTTTACGGTCTTTTTGTGCCTTTTCTTGTGCGGCAGCGGCCTTGCTTGCCGCTAACTTCGCTTCGCGTTCGGGGTGTTTGCTAATAACGGTAGAGTAGACCAGTACCGAGCAAATAATACCGGCAATAAAGCCCGTGCCGAGTAATGCTGAGGCGGGAAGTCCCTTACGCTCTGGGCTGCGAGTCGCGCCGCGAGTTGTCTTCTTTTGTGTTGCCATGCTGTTACATTTCCTCTGGGGCAGACACCCCCAGCAGCGTCAATCCATTGTGTAAGACCTGCTTGACTGCGCATGCCAGCGTAATACGGGCATCGCGCACTGCGGTCTCCACGCCCAACATTTTGTGGGCGTTGTAATAAGTGTGAAAATCGCCCGCTAATTCTCGCAGATAGTGTGCGAGTGAATGTGGCTCAAATTGTTCAGCCGCGCTGAGCAGTATTTCTGGGTAGCGAGACAATTTAACCAGTAAATCCTTTTCAACTTCGTGACTCAGTTCTGACAATTGGGCAAGGCCGGCGTCCGGCGTCCAAGTTTCACCCTGATCAGCGAGTTTGCGCACAATGCTGGCCACCCGCGCGTGGGCGTATTGGATGTAATACACCGGATTGTCTTTGCTCTCTGACTTCGCCAGCTCTAGATCGAAATCGGTTGCTTGATCGGCTTTGCGCATAATATAGAAAAAGCGCGCAGCGTCGTTGCCCACGTCTTCCCGGAGTTCTCGTAAGGTAACGAAAGAGCCAGAACGAGTAGACATTTGTACTTGCTGGTCGCCGCGATACAGAGACACAAACTGTACCAACTTCACTACCAACTTTTCTGGATCTAGGTTCAGTGCTTGTAGGGCTGCTTTTACACGGGCGATATAGCCATGATGGTCTGCGCCCCAAATATTCACAACGGTGTCGAAACCGCGCTCAAATTTATTGAGGTGGTAGGCAATGTCCGAGGCGAAGTAAGTGGTTTGGCCGTTATCGCGTTTTACGACGCGATCTTTGTCGTCGCCGAAGCGGGTAGACATAAACCACAGGGCGCCGCTGCGTTCTTCAATAAAGCCGTTGTCTTGGAGTTTGCGAATAGCGCGGTCAACCTGATCGGGGTCTTGGGTTAAGCTGCGCTCAGAAAACCATTCTTGGTATTCAATACCAAATTCGGCGAGGTCGCTGCGGATGTCACCAAGAATTGCATTTAAACCCTTATTAAAGGTAATGCTGTAATTGTCACCAAGTAAGTCTTTTGCGCGGTTGATTAAGTCGTCGATGTGTTTTTCTTTATCGCCTTCTGGTGCGTCCGCACGTATGTTTGCAAACACATCGCTGGCGCTGTGGTGCAAGATTTTGCCGTGCTCTTCTAATAGTTCGCGGCCGTAGTCGGCAATGTAGTCGCCTTGGTAGCCATTGCTGGGAAAGGTGATGTCTTCGCCGCAGGCTTGTAAATAACGTAGCCATACACTGGTGCCAAGGATGTCCATTTGGCGACCGGCATCGTTTACGTAGTATTCGCGGCAAACGCTATAACCAACCGCTTCCAGCATATTGGCCACACTTGCGCCGTAAGCGGCACCACGGCCGTGGCCGACATGCAGTGGGCCGGTTGGGTTGGCCGATACAAATTCAACTTGCACCGATTTTTCGCGGCTAGCTTGGCGACCAAAGTTATTTCCTTGGGCGAAGATGTCGTGCAGCACTTGAAAATTGCTCTCTTCATTCACGAAGAAATTAATAAAACCGGGGCCGGCGATTTCAACTTTGACGATATCGCTGGTGTCGGGCAGGGCATCGACAATTTGCTGGGCAATCGCGCGGGGGTTAGATTTTAAGGGCTTTGCTAGCGTCATCGCGATATTGCTGGCGAAATCGCCATGGGCTTTGTCGCGGGTGTGCTCTACCTGAATAGTTGTCACCACCTCGTCTGGCCACGACTGGGCACTGCGTAGGGTTTGCAGGGCCTGTTGGATATGCTGGGCGACTTTCTCTTTCATGGTGTGGCAAAAGCTCTTAGGTCAAAAACAAGGTCGCGTATTATCACTGTTTACGCGCCATGCTGCCAGTGCTGGGGCGATTTGCTGTGAACTGAGTTGGGGGCCTAAAAAAGGTCGATAGGATCAACGTCGACGGACCAACGCAGGTTTTGTGGTTTGTTTAATTGGTCGCCGATATGGCAGGCGGTATGCAAGTGTTGGTGCAGCAGGCTGCGGCGCTCAGCCTGCAAAATAAGTGCGGCGCGGAATCTGCCGGCCTTGCGGGTCATTGGCGCGGGTAGCGGGCCAACGATGCTCCACTGAGTGTCGCCAATTGGTAGCGCAGTCCTAATTTGTTCAAGAAATGCCTCTGCGCCCTGTAGCGATGTGGCATCTGCGCGAATAACAGCGCTAAAGCTGATCGGCGGCAGTGAGAACAGCCTGCGCTCGGCAAGTAGTTGCTGGGCAAAAGGCTGGTAGCCCTTATTGACCAGAGCTTCTAGCGCGGGGTGTTCTGGGCAGTGGGTTTGAATATACACCGTGCCGAGTTTGTCGGCACGACCAGCGCGGCCAGCGACTTGAATCAATAGTTGGCCGCTGCGCTCAGGGCCGCGAAAGTCTGCGCTGAATAAGCCGCCATCAATGTCGACAATCCCCACTAGCGTGACATCAGGAAAATGATGGCCTTTGGCCAGCATTTGGGTGCCGACCAAAATGCAGGGTTTGCCGGTGTGGATGTCGTCGACCAGCGACTGCATGCTGCCCTTGGCAGAAGTGGTGTCGCGGTCAATACGGATCACTGCGACGTCTGGAAAGTGCCGCTTTAAGCTCAGTTCCAAGCGTTCAGTGCCTGGACCTTGAAAGATGAGTTGATGGTTGTGGCATTGTGGGCAAATACTCGGCAGGGCTTCGCTGGCATCGCAGTGGTGGCAGCGGAGTTCGCGGCGGCCAAAATGCACCGTCATTTTAGCGTCGCAGGCTTGGCAGTTTGCCAGCCAGCCGCAGCTATGGCATTGCAATTGGGGCGAAAATCCTCGGCGATTTAAAAAGATGAGCGCCTGATTACCAGCGTTCAAAGTGCGGGTAGTCGCATCGAGTAGCGATTTGCTAAGGCCTTCATCTAGGGCCTCATTGCGAATGTCGAGTAAACGTACACTGGGCGCGCTGGCACCGCCGGCTCGCTCACGTAATTCCAGCAATTGGTAGCGATTTTGCGCAACATTATGCAGGCTGTCGAGGCTGGGTGTTGCGCTGCCTAGCACCACGGGGCAGTGATGGTCTGCGCCACGTTTTACGGCAATGTCTCTTGCAGAATAGCGCCAGCCGTCTTGCTGTTTGTAGGAGGCATCGTGCTCCTCATCAACAATGATCAGTCCTAATTTGTTAAAGGGTGTAAACACCGCAGAGCGGGTGCCAAGCAAGATTTGGTGTTTGCCAGATTGAATATTTTGCCAGTTTAGTAGGCGTTCGCCGTCGCTGAGTCCAGAGTGTAGGGTGCTTACTTGTTTGGGGAAGCGCTGCTCAAAACGCTGAAGGGTTTGTGGTGTTAGGCCGATTTCTGGAATCAGCACCAGCGCTTGCTCATCGCGAGCGAGACAATTTTCAATGGCGCGAAGATAAACTTCGGTTTTGCCGCTGCCGGTTACCCCATCGAGTAAAAAGCGCTCGAAGCGGCCAAGCGCGCTCGAAATAGCATTTACGGCTTCGTCCTGTTCGCTGTTTAAAACGGGTTTATTCGCTTGCTGGTCTTTTCGTTTGACGAGAGGGGCGTCCGCTTTGCATAAGTAGCCGCCATTAATCAGGGTATTGAGAACGTTGTTGCTATAACCCAAGTCTTTAATTTGTCGGCGCGAAAGTTGCCCAGACTGCTCGATCACTGAGAGTAGGCTGCGCTGCTGATGTGCCCGCGCTGACAAGGTCGGCAATTGGTTTATTTGCTCGCTGCACTGCCAATATTGGGCGGGCTTTTCTTTCGCGGGCTCTGCTTTGCGAAGGGTTACAGGCAGCATTTGTTGGATGCAGTCGCCGATGGGGTGATGATAATAATCAGCGGCCCAGCGCCCTAGCTCAACGAGATATGGGGAAAGTGTTGGTTTACTGTCTAGCACTTTAAGCACTGCTTTCATTTTGCTGCTGGGGATGTCGCTGCTGACATCGGTGGCAATAATGACACCGACTAGTCTCCGTGACCCAAAGGGAATGCTCACCCTCATTCCTAGTTCGGGCTCTTGCTGCAATGCGTCCGCCCACAGGTAGTCGAAGCCTCGGCGCAGGGGGCAGGGAACGGCAATGGTGACAAGTTTCGGCATGAAAAAGCGGTTTCGCTATGGCAAAGAGCCACAGTGTATAAGAAATAGCGTGGCGGTAAGAGTCTCGTTTTTAGCTCATGGCGCGTCTTGCTTGCTTATTGAGCTATTTCTGTTAATATTCGCCGCCTGAATTTCAAGCTATTTTTTGAGCTTGTCAGCCCTGCGCGGTGCCCGGCAAAAGATCGGGTGGCGGCGACCATTGAGGAAAGACCCATGAAAGCAGATATCCATCCGAATTATGTTGCTATCAACGTAACGTGCAGCTGTGGTAACGCCTTTGAAACGCGTTCTACCCTTGGCCAAGCACTTCATGTTGACGTATGTGCATCATGTCACCCGTTCTACACCGGCAAGCAAAAAATGCTGGATACTGGCGGCCGTGTTGATAAGTTCCGCAAGCGTTTCGGCAGCCGTGGTACCACTACAGCGTAATATCGCAGTAGTGCTTGGTGGTCTGCTAGATGCAGCCACACTAAGAAAGTGCCTGGTTAAGTATTTGACCGGGCATTTTTGTTTTATAGCTTTTGATTTTGCAAATGTTTCAAAGTGTCACGGTGATGGCTGATACTTTTCACACGTCGAATCGCTAGTGCAAGCAACGACGATGTATCCGCTGCTGGCCAAAGAGCACAGCTGGATGTTGTCAACGAACACTCGAGTCTTCTTCATTTAGCTGCAATGCAGCGTTGTCATACAACTGTTATTGTTAGCGCTAATACTTTTATAACGGCTTTTGCACCCTCTGTGGAAAAGCGAGAATCGGGAAATAAAGAATGTCCAAAGATGTGAAACAGGCGGCTCTGGATTACCACTCTCTCCCAACCCCGGGCAAAATTGGCATTATGCTGACTAAACCGGCCGAAACCCAATACGACCTGTCGCTGGCGTATAGTCCGGGTGTTGCTGAGCCTGTGCGTGAAATCGCAAGAGACCCTCTTAACGCGTATAAATACACTAGCAAGGGTAATTTGGTTGCAGTAATTTCGAATGGCACGGCAATTTTGGGGCTGGGTGATCTCGGTCCGTTGGCCAGTAAACCGGTTATGGAAGGCAAGGCACTATTATTTAAACGTTTTGCTGATATTGATTCGATTGATATTGAAGTTGATGCCGAAGACAGCCAAGCCTTTATCGACACGGTTAAACGTATTTCAATTACCTTTGGTGGCATCAATCTAGAAGATATCAAGGCACCCGAGTGTTTTGAAATTGAGCGCGTATTAAAAGAAATTTGCCCAATTCCTGTTTTTCACGATGATCAGCACGGCACTGCAATCGTTACTGCAGCGGGCATGTTGAACGCGCTAGAGATTCAAGGCAAAAATCTTGAGACCGCAAAAGTGGTTTGCCTTGGTGCGGGTTCTGCCGCCATTGCCTGCATGAAGTTGCTGGTAAGCTTGGGTGCGCAATACCAAAATATTTATATGATCGATCGCCGGGGTGTTATTTATCCCGGTCGTGCGGGTTTAAACAAATATAAAGAAGAATTCCAAAACGACACCGACGCGCGCACCTTGAGTGACGCAATTAAAGATGCAGATGTGTTCGTTGGTTTGTCTGGTGCAGATTTACTAAGTGCCGATATGCTGCGCTCCATGGCGCCAAAGCCAATTGTATTCGCGTGCTCAAACCCCGATCCAGAGATTCAACCTGAGTTGGCTTGGTCGGTGCGCGATGACATTATTATGGCCACTGGCCGTTCTGATTACCCTAATCAGGTAAATAATGTTTTGGGTTTTCCCTTTATTTTCCGTGGTGCCTTAGATGTACGTTCAACGGCGATAAACGAAGAAATGAAGATTGCCGCGGTTCACGCCATTCGTGAGCTGGCAAAAGAAGATGTACCGCAGGCGGTGATTGATGCCTGTGGCGTGGGTGAGCTTTCATTTGGCCCAAACTACATTATTCCCAAGCCGGTTGATCGTCGTCTATTAGGCAAGGTGTCTGCAGCGGTTGCGCAGGCAGCGGTCGATAGCGGTGTAGCGCAATTACCGTATCCGGCGCATTATCCCTTGAGTTAAGCCTTTTGGTTTAATTCGAAAGGCCGCCTAGCACTATGTGCGGGCGGCTTTTTTTATGGCCTTGGTTTGAACTTATTCAACGGCTTTACGTGTTGCCGTTTTGCGCAATAATTTTGTGAATGCTGTCCCGCAGCCATTCATGAGCGGTGTCGTTACTGGCGCTACGATGCCAATACATCATCATTTCTAGTGCTGGAATTTTGAGTGGTAGCGGCATGGTCGCTAGCGGCAGAAACTGCTGAAAGCGCTGGGCTAAATGCAGGGGTAGGGTGAGCAATAAATCTGAAGTGGCAACAATATGGCTTGCCGAGTAATAACTTTGGCCACGCAAAATAATATGTCGGTTCAGCCCCTTGCGGTTTAGGGTGGCATCTTCAAGGACCGCGCCTCGACTGCGACCTGACACGGTAATGTGCCCTGCATTTAAATACTGTTTTAAGCTAAGTGATTGTCCGCATAATGGATGGTCTCGGCGCATTAGCACGCATAAATTATCTTTAAATAAAAATTGCTGCTGAATGCTGTTGTCGACGGGCTGAGGAATATCTATTGCCATCGATACTTCGCCGCTGATGAGTTGGCGGCTTAGTTGGTCGCGCACTAAACGCTGGCTTTGGAGTTTTACTCCTGGGGCGTGCTGCTGTAACAAGGTAATCAATTCTGGCAAGGCCACAAACTCTATGGGATCACCCATACAAATAATAAATTGACGCTGTGAGGTGCCAGGGTCGAAGTCCTGACCTTTGTGCAGGCTTTCTTGCAAGGTCATTAATGAGTTTGCGATATCCTTGGCAATACTGTCGGCCAGTGGCGTTGGCGCAATGCTGCGGCCGCGCCGTACAAATAGGGGGTCGTCAAAATGTTCACGCAACCGCGCGAGGGCGTTGCTCACTGCCGGCTGGGTGATGTGCAGGTCTTTGGCAGCCTCTGTTAATGAGCTTGCGCGGTAGACGGCATCAAAGACTTTGAATAGGTTTAAATCCATGCTTATTATTAATACCTGTTGCGTTTTATACATTCATAGCTGTGATTATAGATCATTTATATAATAAATTAGACTGATGTATTGCTGGGGGCTATCTTTGATCAGATAACCACAGGAGAGCAAACCATGGATTTTAGCCACAGCCCACGTTGCCAAGACCTTATCGATCGCGTGCGCGCATTTATAAAAGACCGTATTGCGCCGGTAGAGGCAGATTTAATGCCTGAATTGTTGGCGGGTAATAGTGGTAGCGACTGGACACAGTGGCGAGTTGACCCCCGTGTCGAAATGCTTAAGGAAGAAGCCAGAGAGCAGGGCTTGTGGAATTTATTCCTGCCCGACGAAGAGCGTGGCGCAGGATTGACAACTTTGGAATACGCGCCGCTTGCTGAAGAGATGGGCCGCTCCCATCTTGCTCCGCAAGTATTCAACTGCAATGCGCCAGATACCGGCAATATGGAAGTATTGTGGAAATACGGTAGTGACGAGCAAAAGCAGCGGTGGCTAGAGCCTTTGTTAGAGGGCGAGATTCGTTCAGTATTTTTTATGACCGAGCCGGATGTAGCATCTTCTGACGCCACCAATATGGAAGCGACCATTATCGAAGATGGCGATGATCTTATTCTTAATGGTAAAAAATGGTGGTCTAGCGGTGCCGGTGATCCGCGCTGTGAAATCGGTATATTTATGGGCGTGAGTAATCCCGACGCGGCTCGTCATAGTCGTCATTCTATGGTCTTGGTTCCCATGAATACGCCGGGCGTTACTATTAAGCGTATGTTGCCGGTCTTTAATCATTTCGATGCACCTGAAGGACATGGCGAAGTGTGGTTCGAGAATGTTCGTGTGCCCAAAACGAATTTAATTTTAGGCTTGGGGCGTGGTTTTGAAATTGCTCAGGGGCGTTTAGGACCCGGTCGTATCCATCATTGCATGCGGGCTTTGGGAGCGGCTGAAAAAGCCTTAGAGTTATTAATTAAGCGCGGTACATCCCGAATTGCATTTGGTAAGCCGATTATCAATCTTGGTGGTAATCAAGAGCGGCTTGCTAATTTTCGTATCGCTATAGACCAAGCGCGGCTGCTAACACTGTATGCGGCGTGGAAGATCGACTCTGTGGGTGCGCTGGGCGCATTAACCGAAATTTCAGCGATTAAAGTGGTTGCGCCGAATGTACTGCAAGACGTGGTAGACGCCGCGATACAAATTCACGGCGGCGCGGGTGTCTCTAACGACACACCACTGGCGAATATGTTTGCGATGGCGAGGGTGCTGCGTTTAGCTGACGGCCCAGACGAAGTGCATCGCGGATTAATTGCCAGAATGGAATTAGCTAAATATAAATAATAAATTTAATTTTTCGGAGCAGATACGATGGGATCTAAGCGAGTTTTTATCACTGGTGGTGCCTCTGGGTTGGGGCGCGCTTTAGCAAATCGTTTTGCAGATGCGGGCTACTCGGTATGCATTGGAGACGTGGATGATGGTCGTGGTGCGGAAGCACTTGCGGAGCTAAAAGCTAAAGGCAAGGCACATTACGTTAATTGTGATGTGACTAAGGAGCATGCCCTTCAAAGTGTGGCTGATTGGTTGTTGACCAATTGGGGCGGCGTCGATGTTGTCATTAACAATGCCGGCGTGGCGTCTGCGGGTGGTATTGCTGAATTCTCGATGGATGATTGGGAGTGGGTTGTAAATATTAATCTGCTCGGTGTTGTTCGTGGCTGCAAGGTGTTTGCGCGTTTAATGCGCGACCAAGGCGGTGGCCATATTGTGAATATCGCGTCGCTGGCGGGACTAGTTTATCCACCCAAAATGGGTTCGTATTGCGCAACTAAAGCCGCTGTAGTGGCGCTATCCGAAACCATGTCATTAGAGCTTGATGCTGACAATATAAATGTGTCGGTAGTGTGCCCCAGCTTTTTTAGAACAAATCTGGCCGAGTCGGCCCGTGCTTCAGATGCAGATAGCCAAGCTGCAACACAGCGTTTGGTAAATAAGGCGAAGCTCGGTGCGGATGAAATTGCGGGGCGAGTTTTTAAAGCAATAGAGAAAGGTGATTTCTATATTCTTCCTCACGCCGAAGGGCGCGCGGTCTGGCGTTTGAAACGCCTGTTACCGTTTAAACGTTATCGCGCCATGATGTTGAAGCAAACGGCGCGGATGATGACGAATAAGCGTAAAGGTTGATCGGACAATGGAAAATAAGGCTGTGATCGACGTAGCGGGTAATGTACGCAATGGCGAAGAATTAGACATTGCCGCTGTGGATGCATGGTTAAAACCGAGGATAGAGGGTTTGTCCGGTGATCCCATTGTCACACAATACAGCGGTGGCGCATCTAACTGGACTTACCGCTTGGAATACCAAAGCCACGATCTTATTTTGCGCCGACCGCCCAAGGGAACCAAGGCAAAATCGGCTCACGATATGGGGCGGGAATTTAAGGTGCAGTCGGCGCTCGCGCCGGTATTCCCCTTCGTGCCAGACATGCTTGCCTTCTGTGATGATCCTTCGGTAATTGATTGTGATTTTTATGTCATGCGTCGGATCGAAGGCCTAATCCCTAGGGCCAATATGCCAAAGGGATTACAGCTTTCGCCTGAGCAAACCCGCGACTTATGTTTGTCGGTAGTTGATAAATTAGTGGCCTTGCATCAGGTGGATTATAAATCTGCTGGATTAGCGTCATTGGGTAAGGGCGACGGTTATTGCGAGCGACAAGTGCGAGGTTGGAGCGGCCGCTATCAAAAATCCAAAACATGGAATGTGCCCAGCTTTAAAAAAGTAATGACGTGGTTGGACGCGAACACACCAAAGGATGTGCAGACCTGTGTGATTCACAATGATTTTCGTTTTGATAATGTGGTGTTAAATCCTGAAAACCCTGCGGAGGTATTAGGAATTCTCGACTGGGAAATGGCAACGCTTGGTGATCCTCTAATGGATTTAGGGAGCGCGCTGGCGTATTGGGTGCAAGCCGATGATGACAAGATAATGCGTGCGACGCGGCGTCAACCGACCCATCTACCGGGAATGCTAAGCCGTAAAGAAGTTGTATCCTACTACTGCGAAAAAATGGGTTTGAGTACAGACAGCTGGGCGTTCTACGAAGTGTTCGGCCTGTTTCGTTTGGCGGTTATTATTCAGCAAATTTACTATCGCTATCATCATAAACAAACGAATAATCCAGCCTTTAAGAACTTCTGGTTGATTGTGTGGTATTTAGATCGTCGCTGCCGGCGAATTATTCGGGAGCAAGGCTAATGCCGGCTTTGTATTTAATTCGTCACGGTCAAGCTTCATTCGGGGCGGAAGACTACGATCAGCTATCTGAGTTAGGCATGCGTCAGTCGCAGCATCTGGGCGAGTTTCTTGCGGCCCAAGGGATTGCTCCCAATGCCGTCATTTGCGGGGGTATGAAACGTCACCGTCAAACTGCTGAGGAGTGTTTGAATGCGATGGGTTTAGGGGCGCAGCTTGTGGACGACGCGTCGCTATGGTCGACAGATTCTGATTGGAATGAATACGATCATCTGCAAATACTTGAAGCCTACACCGCGTTGCCGGGGGTGGGTGATCGCATGGTTGAGGATATGGCTGGGGAGAATCCTAAGGCCGGATTTCAGAAACACTTCTCGCTTGCGATGCAGCGCTGGTGCGATGGTAAATACGATAATGAGTATAGAGAAACTTGGTCGGCATTTTGCGGCCGGGTAGAGCGCGGTTTAGCTACGGCGGCCAGTGCGAGTGGTAATGTGTTTGTATTTACTTCTGGTGGTGCGATCTCTGCGGTGAGTCGCCAGCTATTGCAGCTAAATGATATGAAAGCCCTGTCGCTTAGTTGGACGCTAGCGAATGCTGCTTACAGTAAAGTGTTGGCAGGTAAAAATGGTGTCGTACTAGCGAGTATGAATGAGCACAGCCATTTAGATGGTAAGTGCCGCGATCTTTTGAGCTACCGATAAGCGTAAATGATTTTTAAATGGGAAATATTATGCGTAAAAATATATTAATTACCGGCGCCAGCTCAGGTCTTGGCGAAGGTATGGCTAGACAGTTTGCCGCAAAAGGCTGCAATCTTGCGCTGTGTGCGCGGCGCATGGAGCCGATGCAGGCATTAAAGGCTGATATTGAAGCGAGCTACCCTAATGTAAAAGTATTTATTCGCGAGTTAGATGTGTGCAATTACCCACAGGTATTTGAGGTGTTTCGCGCTTTTCAGCAAGACATGGGCAGCATCGATCGGGTGATCGTGAATGCGGGTATGGGAAAAGGTGCCTCGCTGGGGACAGGATACTTCGAGGCAAATCGTCGCACCGCTGAAACCAATTTTATTGGCGCGCTAGCACAGTGTGAGGCGGCATTAGAAATATTCCGCGAACAAAACAGTGGTCACCTCGTCACCGTTTCGTCAATGAGTGCAGTGCGCGGTATGCCCCGTGCTATTAATATTTACGCTGCTACCAAGGCTGGGTTGCGAACCATGAGCGAGGGCATACGCGCTGATGTATTGGGTACGCCAATCAAAGTAAGCTGTATATTGCCTGGTTTTATTCTTACGCCAATAAATAAAGATTTGAAGAAGGCACCATTGCGTGTTGATTTAGAGACCGGCTGTAAGGCCTTGGTAAAGGCGATAGATAAAGAGCCCGCCGAAGCTAAAGTCCCAGCGTGGCCCTGGGTGCCAATGGGTGTCGTAATGAAGTTTGCGCCATTAAAATTTATCGCCAAAATGACTTAAATATTCCTGCTTTCCCGCCTGCATTATATTTATAGCAGGCGGGTTGAGTGCGTGCTAAAAGCCTAGTGCTTGTCCTTCTCTGCGGGGGTCCGCGGCGCCCTTTAATTTTTTGTCTTCTATTAAAATTCCATGTAAACCACTGGTTTGATCACGCTCTTTAAACTGGTGTCCGCGCGCTTTAAGCTGATTCTTTAGCTCGCTGGTGAAGCGTCCAATTTCTAATTCGCTGGTGTCACCCATAGCGATGATGTGGCCGCTGCTAATGGCTGCTGCAATGTCTTGTTTTTCAACAAGAATGCGGTAAAGGCTCACGGCGACGTAATCTATGATCCTTGCGCCGCCGGGTGAGCCAATCGCAAGCAGTGGTTTATTATCTTTGAATACAATTATTGGCGACATAGATGAACGGGGACGTTTGCCGGCTTGAATTCGGTTTGCGATTTTGCTGCCATCACTATTCGTAGGTGTGAATGAAAAATCACTTAGCTGATTATTCAGTAAAAAACCGTCAACAAAAATTCGCGAACCGAAGGCGGTTTCAATGCTAGTGGTCATGCTAAGTACATTGCCCTCAGTGTCAACAATGCTGAAATGGCTGGTTGATGGAAGTTCGGGCGATGTACTTGTAATACGCTGAGGGGCTAGCGGCGGCTTGCCAGCCTCGGTCTGTGGGGTGCGCTGATCAAGCTTAATCAAGCTCGCACGCTTGGCTAAGTAAGTTGAATCAACTAGGCCAGCGGTAGGCACGCTCACAAAGTCAGGGTCGCCTACATAGGTATTTCGATCTGCAAAAGCGAGGCGCGATGCTTCAATGAAGGTGTGTATAAAATCGGCTTCTGTAAATGTAGATTTATTTTTTTCTACTTCCTCAATCATTTTTAAAATAGCGATGACGGTTGTGCCGCCGGAGGAAGGCGGTGGTGCACCGCAAACTTGGTAAGTATGAAAGGCAGCACATACCGCGGCCCGCTCCTTGCTCTGATAGTTCGCTAAATCGGCGGCGCTTAACAAACCCGTGCGGTTTGGGTCGCTGTGAATTGCTTTGACCATATTCTTAGCGATAGCGCCTTGATAAAACGCTTTGCTACCACCTTTCGCAATTTTCTTTAAGGTGGCGGCGTAGTCTGGGTTTTTAAGCAATGTGCCAATCGCCTTTGGGGTAGTGGCGTCACTAAAGAAATACGCACTGATAGCCGGGTTAACCGCCACCTTTGGCATTTGAACTAGTAATGTATGTAAACGCGGTGAAATGGCAAAACCGTTTTCGGCGAGTGTAATTGCCGGAGAAAATAAATCTGCCCAAGGCAATTTGCCGTGCTTTTTATGTGCAGCTTCTAGCATCGCAATAACGCCGGGAACGCCCACGGAATGTCCGCCGACCACCGCGTCAAAAAAACTCATTGGCGCGCCATTAGGTTTCAAAAAATAATTTTCGTCGACGGCCTGAGGTGCCGTTTCGCGGCCATCCCAGCTACTTAATTGATTGTGCGCAGCGTCCCAATGCAGCATGAAAGCGCCTCCGCCGATACCGGATGATTGGGGTTCTACCAAACCCAATACGAGTTGAGCAGCAATGCCAGCATCGACGACAGAGCCGCCCGCCTTGAGTATTTTTACAGCGGCCTCGGTGGCATAGGCGTTTGCTGTAACCGCCATTGCCGATTTAGCTTTAACGGTGTGTGAGGCCCTAAAGCCGCTGGCGGCCTCGGGTACGATTACCGGATCACTGGCAAACGTAGCGCTGCAAAACACGACCAAGCTAAAGGCGAAAGTTGTTAAAAAAAGCGGCTTTTTATCGGCAATAGAAGACATAAGGGATATCACTAGAAAGGACATGTCTTGCAGCTTGCCACGCTAAAAACGAATGCGCAAATACCCCGCTAAAGCGCTGGGGAATAACAGCGCTGTAATGGTATTAGCTTTGGAGCCTGATATTCATCGCGGCTGGTAAGAGCAATGCCGCTAGCTGCTCATGCTTAAAACCGGCTTAATCACTTTGCCACTCAAGGTGTCGGCAACGGCTTTATTAATGTCTTCGAAGGCATAGCGCGTAACGAGCTTGTCTAGCGGAAGCTGACCGGCGCGGTAATATTCAATCATACGGGGAATAAAATCTCGGGGTACTGCGTCCCCCTCTATGGCACCGCGTATTTGTTTGCCGGTGGCCATAAGCAGGCCCATATCGATATTGAGTTTCGCGCCCGGCTTACCCACGCCAACGCAGACCAAACAGCCACGCGGTTTTAGGGTTTGGAAAGCTGCGTCGGCAACCGCTGGCGCGCCGGTGGTATCGAGGGCGTAGTCGATTCCACCGAGCTTTTGCAGCGCTTTTTGCAAGGATTCCTGATCGCCGCGAATACAGTGTGTTGCCCCCAATTCGCGGGCCATGTCCAGTCTGCTGTCCATTATGTCGACGGCTATAATTGGGCTGCAGCCCGCTATTTTCGCGGCAGCAATAGCAGATAGACCCACCGTGCCGCAGCCCAGTATACAAATGCTGCTGCCACTTTCAGCGGCCATACTTAGCAACACTGAGCCCATGCCGGTCTGCACGCCGCAAGCCAGTGGCGCCATTAAACTCGGGTCTAGGTCGTCTGCCAGCGGCACCATATTTTGGGTGGCGGCAATAGCGTGAGTGGCGAAGGACGATTGTGCAAAGAAGTGGCCGGTGATGGCTTTGCCCTGTTGGCTTATGGGTGAGCTACCGTCGCTGCGAGAGCCAAGTACCTGATATACCAAGCCTTGGTCGCAGTACCCCGGTGCTGCGCTGCGGCAATTCTTGCATTGGCCGCAACTGCCAAAGCTCATAAGTACACGATCACCAACGGCGAATTCGCTTACGCCTTCGCCTAATTGCAGTATGCGACCGACGCCTTCGTGGCCGAGCACCGCAGGCAGTGGCACCGGCATATATTGGTCGCGGGCGGCGATATCGGTATGGCAAATTCCCGTTGCTTCCACTTCTACCAAAACCTCATTGGCCTTGGGTGAATCTAGCTCGCAGTTTTCAATACAAAATGCCCCGCCCTGTTCCTTTACTACTGCGGCTGTTATTAGCATTTTGCGATTACCTCTAAGCTGATTGTGTTGTTAAAAAAATCCCCGCCGAAGCGGGGTAGGCAGGGATTGTCTGTATAAAGTCGGTATTAGCCAACCGCGAGCATGGTGATGCGGTAGCGGCCTGGGGCTTGCCCAAACCAACGTTTAAAGGCTTTCTGAAAAGCACTTTGATCACTGAAGCCCAGTTCTGCAGAAATATCTAACAGCCCCATGTCATGGTCGGCTATAAGCTTGCGAGAGCGCTCTTTTCTGGCCTCGTCGACTAAACATTTAAAGTTGGTGTCAGTGTGATTTAGGCGGCGCTGCAGAGTGCGGGGCGCAAGGCTAAGATCCGCCGCAACATCTTCTAGGCGCGGTACACCCTCGGGAAGCTGGCGAACAATACAGTCCATCACATCGCGAATAACGCGGTCTTCCAATTGTAAATTAGCCAGCTCTGCGCGGGCGGCTTGTACCAGCGAGCGGTGAATAGCGGTGTGTGGAAAGCGGGTTGGGCGGTCCAAAAAGTGACTGTCGAATTCTACGCAGTTGCTGTGGCTGTTGTAGTGTACTGGGGCTTCAATAATACGGGCGATTTCTTCGGAATTCGCTGGGCCTTGGTGCGTAAAATGAATTTCACGCTTGCTGCACCAGCGGTCTAACAGGGGTTTATTAGCGCGGTACCAGCTGGTAAAGAAAAATTCTATTACCTGCCGAGAGGGTGCTTGGCGCGGTGGCAACTGCCAGCTTAGGCGGGCCAAGTCATCGTTAATGGGATTGAAGTCGACGTCGCCGTGGTCGATAAGTAGACGCGAAAAATCGACTACCGCGTTGACTGCCTCACGGGTGCTTGGTGCGCTCATACCCAAATAGTTGACCATGCCCCAAGCTTGCTTAGAGCTGTGGGCGCCAGCGTGGGCGCCAAAATAATAGTCGTTTAGCAATTGGCTGCCGGCATCTAATAACATTTCAAACAGGCGCAGTGGGAAGCGGCCATTGTCGGTAAGGTGCTCATCTGGTGTATGGCGCATCACCGCATGTAGCTGTTGCTTGGTGATACCTTTGCTCGACAGATACTCTAGGGTGCTTTGCAGATACTCGTTGCAGACGGTGGGTGTGCGCACAAAATTCTCCTGTGACGCACCGCATTGGCATATGCGCATTGGCATATGGCTACGGCGCATTGTTATTGTATGAGCGGCGTCACGCTGCCGATGGGCTGTACATTAGCAGCAATAAACTGTCCTTAACGACTGTTCGGTATCATTATCGGCCACAACTGCTTATCATTAGCGGCCAGATAATAATAAGGTGAGAAAGTGCAGCTGTTCGAGCTGGAACATATGGGGCGGCGGCGCTTGGCGGCGCTGCGGGATATTTTGCAATCTCGTTATCCCCAAATCGATAGTCGTCAGATCGCAATGGACTGCGGTATTAAATCCGATTGGTCGCAGGCGACGAGTGAAAATCGCAGCCTACAAGCGGCGCTGCGCGCACTGACGCAACTGCGTGAGGGGCCGGTGTCAGATATTGCTTTGCAGCTTGGTGATCAAGCGCAAATTACCGATTCTGGATTATTAGGCTACGCCGTCTTAACTGCGCCCACGGTCTTGCAGGCGGCGCGTATAACAAGCCATGCCTTGAACCAATCAAACTATTTATTGCGCAATAAAATAGTGATGTCTGGGGAGCATGCGCGCACAGTGTTTACCGTAGCGGGCACGGCGCGGAGTCAGAGCGAACAGATATTGGAAATGAGCATGATTGCAGTGTGGCGCTGCATACAGGCGATTATTCCCAGTGGTCGCGCTGTCACACCAAGCTACGTCACCTTTAATTTTCCGGCGCCGCCGTATAAAGACCGCTTTACTGAATTGTTCGCCTGCCCAGTTGAATTCAATAGCTCCCATTCGGTTTTGGCGATGCCAAAGTCGCTGGTGCACGTGACCATCCCCTCAGGCAATGCCGAGTTAATACGCACATTTTCTAGCGAGTTAAAGCAGTTACTTGGAGATGGATATCGGGGTAATAGTATTACGGCGCGGGTGAGGCGAGCCCTGATCGAAAATCCTCAATCTTGCGCCTATTCTCTTGAAGGTACTGCCAAACAATTAAATATAGCGCCGCGTAGTTTACGGCGCTATTTATCCCAGAACGGACAAAGTTTTCGCCAGGTCTGCTTAGAGGTGCGTATGCAGCTCGCACAGCAGTATTTGCATAGCAGTAATATGCCCTTAAAGGCCATCGCGTATCAGTTGGGTTATAAGCACGCCAGCAATTTTAACCGTGCTTTTTGCGATTACTTTGGCGCGCCGCCAGAAACCCTACGTCGTCGCCGTCAGGAAACCAACTCCAACTCTGCCAATTTGCCTAAATGATAATCCTGCTGGCCGCAGAGCAATTCCATTACCGTAAGCCGTTTAAAATAGGCGCCGACATTGAGTTCGTCGGTCATACCAATACCGCCATGTAATTGCACGGCTTGCTGCCCCACATAGCGGGCACTTTCGCCAAGCTGTACTTTTAATTGCGCTGCTGACTTTTCTTGATTGTTGCTGCCTAGTTGTTGGCAGGCGGCCCACAATAATGAACGCAACTTTTCGGCGACAATCACCATGTCGGCAAAGCGATGCTGCAATGATTGGAACATCGCCAAGGGCATGCCGAATTGCTTGCGGGTCAGCAAATATTCCTGAGTAATGACTAACAATTGATCTATGGCGCCGATTGCTTCTGCGGCCATGACAACTATCGATTCGGATATCGCGGTTTGCAGCAGGGCTTCCGCTTGGCTAGCGCTTGCGATTATCGCACTTGCGGGAAGCTCAACATTGTTAAATTCAAGATCGGCGGCGCTATTGCCGTCGGCCAGCAAATAGCAGCGTTGCGTAATGCCGCTGTGTTTGGCGTTTAGTAATAAAAGTTGCAGATCACCGCCGCTGTCTCGTGTACTCACAATATAAAATTGGCTTTCCGCTGCCGCCAATACCGCCTGCTTTTTGCCGTTTAAAACATAGCCATCGGCACGGGTGATAAGTGTGCATTGAGTTAGGAGGGGATTGCCCCGCGAGCTAGATTCTTCCCATGCCAGACTCACTAAGCTCTCGCCTGAAATAAGCGCAGCCAAGTGGGATTTAGCGTCGTCGTTATTTGATGCTGCGAGCAAGCGGCCGGCGACGGTTACCGGCAACACGGGTTCTAGCACTAGGCCGCGCCCAATCTCTTCGGCAACCGCCATCAAGTAGGGGAAGTCTAAATCTAGGCCGCCGTCGGCTTCTGAAAAAGGTAGGCCCAGTACACCGAGCTCGGCCAGTTGTCGCCAGTAGCCGGTATTGAATACCTCAGATTTTTCGACGCGTTGACGCCGTGTTTCGTAATCGTAATGATCTTGCACAAAGCGACGCAGGCTGTCTCTAAAGGCGTTTTGATCTTCGCTGTATTGATAAAACATAGTGTGTTCCTGAATATTCCGGGTGCTTAGGCGCTATTCTTTAATGTGATTTGTGTCAGACGCCCATGACCGCTTTGGCTAGTAAGCTGCGTTGAACTTCATTAGAGCCGGCATAAATCGAGGCGGCTCGTGTGTTTAAATAATAGGGCATGGCTAACATATCGGCTTCGCTGCCCATTGCCGCTATTCCACTTCCCACATGGAGGGCGGAATGTTGTTGGGCAAGCGCGTCTACACCAGAAATTTCTAATTGCAACTCTGAGTACTGCTGCATCACTTCTGAGCCGAGAATTTTTAGCAGAGAGGCCATTGGGCCGGGATTCTCGCCGTGCTTTAGATTGGCGTTAACGCGCTTCTCGGTGTGCTCAACGGCGCTAATATCCACCTCAAGTTTGGCGAGTTTACGCGCAATGCTAACATCGTCTATTAGCCGCACGCTGCTTTCATTGCTTTGCTGACAGCGAGCGCGCAGGCGTTCAAATGCCGGTGTTAGCCACGCGCCAAAGGTGCTGCCGCCGCGTTCAAATTCCAGTACGTATTTGGCAACGCTCCAGCCCTTGTTTTCTTCGCCAATCCGGTTGGCCTTGGGAACGCGTGCATCGGTGAAAAACACCTCGCACTGCTCTGGCTCGCCGTCTAAGCCGATGATGGGGTGCACTTCAATGCCGGGGGTGTTCATATCTAGTAGCAAGAAACTAATACCTTGCTGGGGTTTGCCTTCGCTGCTGGTGCGCACTAGGGCAAACATTTTATTGGCGTGATGGCCGTAGGTTGTCCAAGTTTTAGAGCCGTTTAAAATATAGTCATCACCGTCACTGTCGGCGCGACACTTTAGCGATGCTAAATCAGAACCGGCACCGGGTTCGGAATAGCCTTGGCACCAAAAGTCGTCGCCGGACAACATGCCCGGTAGGTACTTAGCTTTTTGTTCTTCGCTGCCAAAGCCGATAACAGCTGGGCCTACCATTTGAATGTTTTGCGGCAATACCGGTGGCAATTCCAAGCGGTTACATTCTTCAACAAAAATATAGCGCTGATGAATAGTCCATCCAGTCCCGCCGTATTCCACCGGCCATGCCGGTGCGACCCAACCTTTGTTATAAAGTATTTTCTGCCACGCCATCGCCTGCTTAAACGGGGCAAACACACTGGTGGTTTTACGGCCGGCTTCGCGAATTTCGTCGGTGGCGGCGCTCTCAAGAAAGTCGCGAACTTCACGGCGAAAGGTGTCGAGTTCACTCAACTGATTAGACATCATCAATTTCCTACGAGCTTAGAATTTCGAATTAATTGGAGTCCGCCGCCGTGGGCAGCGGATCGGGGTTCGTTGATGCGAAGAAAGCGCAGTACTTCGATTTCAAAATACTGGCGTAAATCATCTTCTAATGGCTGCGGATTCCGAGTTTGTGTATTCACGTAATTGAGCAGCGCCTTACCTACCGCCCGCAACTTTTGGTCTTGGTAAAAGCGGCAGCCCAGTTCAATGCTATCGGCTTGCACTTCAAGTACCGAGACTTCAACGTAGAAGTCTTGGCTGATGCGGGCGGCGGATAAAAAATCTAATTGCATCGACGCCGCATGCCACATTCCCTTGCGTGCCTCAGGCGTCGCTAGGGCCGCGTTAACCTCTGCCAAATAGCGAAGGCCAGCCTGTTCAAAGCAAATCGACAGCAGCGTATTGTTTAATCGCCGTCCCTCAGTGTCTTTAAAATCAGACTGCGCGAAGGTAAAGGTTTTCATAGGTGTTTCCTCAAGCCGGCAGTGCGTTTAGCGTCGCCATGATTAGTTTGCGCTCACCATGCCCGCTAGGCGTAGAGCAATGATGGCTTGGCGATAATCTCGGTCCCACCGGGCGTCATTTTTCAGCAGAGGGCAAACACTCCTGCTACTGCCTGTGCACTCTAAGCAAATGCCGCCGAGGCAGACAGGTCGGTGCGCGACAATACTTGTCCAATGGCGTCAGCGGACAGAAAACGGCCCCAGAGTCCGCACTGGCGCCCTGCGACAAGCCTTGGCGCAGCTCACCAATCCTCAATGCCAATAGCATTGCAGAATGAAACGCTGAAAATAAAATGAGCTGCGCAGAGGCTGACGATGCTGATCCACCAAATGATTGAATATAACGCCCAGAACTATCCTGCGCTGATTGCACTGCGCTTTGCGGGCGCGACCATCACTTATGGGCAGTTCAATGCCCGTGCGAGATCACTTGCAGCCGGTCTTCAAGAGCTTGGTTTAAAGGC
Organism: Zhongshania aliphaticivorans; assembly: GCF_902705855.1. Classification (GTDB taxonomy): domain Bacteria; phylum Pseudomonadota; class Gammaproteobacteria; order Pseudomonadales; family Spongiibacteraceae; genus Spongiibacter; species Spongiibacter aliphaticivorans_B. The sequence continues at coordinate 383,553 of NZ_CACSIJ010000014.1, forward strand.
GGGAAGCCGCTTGGCGCTGCTGGCAAAAAATAGTCTTGAGTATCCATTATTACTGTTGGCTTGCTTAAAAGCGGGCATCACCTTGGTTCCGCTAAACTATCGGCTGGCGCCAATGGAGTTGAGTTATATCCTCAGTGACAGCAAGAGTGAAATACTGGTAGTGGGCGATGCGGAATTGTTGAGCGCTGCGGCGCAATCAGAGGCAGTTGCGGCTATCGCGCATCGTTTTTATTGCGGTGGCGCCGAGGGTGATTGGCGTGCCTTGACGGAGTTAGAAATTGATCCCGCTAAGTTGTCTCCGCATCACGGCAGTGAGCAGGACACGGTTTTACAGCTTTATACCAGTGGCACCACGGGTTATCCCAAGGGCGTGATGATTGGTCATCGCCAACTGAGTGACGGTTACATCATGACCAACCAAATTACACCGCGTGCTCAGGTGGCAGACAGCGGTATTATTCCTCTGCCCATGTTCCATGTAGCGGGTATGGCGGCGACTTTGTATTGGTTGTGCAATGGCATGACTGTTGAGCTAATGGCTGACTTTATTCCCCAGCAGGTGGTGGACGCCATTATTAGCAATGATCGCTGCGATATTGTCTTAGTGCCCGCAATGATTCAGGCGATCTTAGCCTTTGTGCCAAATATTCAGGACTACGATTTCTCGTCTTTAAAACGTATTACTTATGGCGCGTCGCCTATATCTTTAGAAACGTTGCAGACCGCTTTAAATATTTTTAAATGCGATTTTGTGCAAGGTTTTGGTATGACCGAACTGAGCTGCATGGTGCTGTGTTTGCAGCCTAGTGACCATGAGCGCGCCTTGGCGGGGGAGCCGAATTTGCTGCGTAGCTGCGGTCGGCCTTTGCCCGGCGCGGAATTAAAAATAGTAGACGAACAGGGTAATACCTTGGCCCCCGGCGAGACTGGTGAATTACTCGTGCGCTCATCAACGACCATGCAGGGCTATTGGCAATTGCCAGAAAAAACCGCCGAGACCATTGTTGATGGCTGGCTGTATACCGGCGATGCCGGTTATTTAGATGAAGACGGTTTTTTTTATATTCGCGACCGGGTGAAAGACATGATCGTTTCCGGCGGTGAAAATATTTACCCAGCGGAAGTAGAGAATGCCTTGTTTAGTCATCCCGCGATCCAAGACGTTGCTGTCATCGGCGTTCCCGATACTAAATTTGGCGAAGCGGCATTGGCGGTGTGCGTATTAAAAGCGGGTGAGGCGGTAGACGGCAATGCCCTCGTCGAATTTTGTAAAACCCGCTTGGCAAGCTACAAAACACCGCGTCAATACAGCTTTGTTCAGGAGCTGCCGCGTAATCCCTCGGGCAAGGTATTGAAGCGAATTTTGCGCGAGTCTTATTGGCAAAATGCCGAGCGTCAGGTCGGCTAGTAATATTTATTCTTCGTTGATCCGCAGGTGGTGGCTCGCAAGGTCTACAATGCACATGTCTCCTCTCAGGGTAAGCAAGGGTCGCGGTTTTACGGTAGTGCTCACAGATGTCGAAAGACGCGCTATTATTGAGTACTTGAAGACACTTTAACGCCCTGCGTGCCAGACTTGGCATGTGCGGATAATCAGCGGCCTCTACGAACACAGGGGCCGGCTTAGCAGCTGTTAGGCTGCCAATAAAATAAACTAATAAAACGCCATGACTGATCTTCGTTTAATACTAATTAGCATCATCTTATTTCTCTCTGCGGGCGCGGCGGTGGCTGTGATGGCGGGAGATAAAGCCCCTGAGTTTAGTCGTGTCGATATGCTTGATGGTCAACGCCACAACTTGACGGACTACGCGGGCAAGGTGGTGTACGTTGATTTTTGGGCCTCTTGGTGTGGCCCTTGTAGGCAGTCGTTGCCAAGTTTAGAGGCGCTTTATAAAGAACTGGGCGAGCGTGGTTTTGCTGTGCTAGCTATTAACGTAGATGCCTACAGCCAAGACGCCAGCAGCTTTTTAAAAGCCTACCCAGTGACTTACCCAGTGCTGCGTGATCCTGACAATAGCTTGCCCGCCGCCTTTGGCGTGAAGGGTATGCCGACCGCATTTTTGCTAGACAAAAAGGGGCTGGTGCATCGTGTGCACGAGGGCTTTCGCCCCGGCGATGCCGAGCGCCTGCGCAAAGAAGTGCTGGCACTCTTAGAAGAGGAATCTTGAGATGCGTCTGGTTTTGTTACTACTCAGTTTGTCGGGCTTGGCGGCGTGCGCGGTGGAGCCGGTGGAGGCGTGGGAGCGCGATTTTCTGGCGCGGCCAGAAATGGCCTGGGACCCAGATGCGCTGGGCAGCTCCTATCGCAACCATGTGCATTTTAGTAAAGAAGCCAGTAATGGCGGCGCCTCCGCTGGTGGCGGCGGCTGCGGTTGTAATTGAAGGGCGGTGATATGAGTCAAAACCTAAAAAATAAACGCGCTCTTGCCGCATTAACCAGCGCCGCATTGGCTATTCCTGGTATGAGTGCGTCGGTGCAGGCCGCTTCCGTGCTGACGGAAACCGTGGTGCAGTACAAGGCCTCGGCCTACCGTGAAGCAGATTTAGACAGCAGCAAACTTTCCGGTGGCTCCCTTGAGCGCTATGAGATCGACACCCAACAAGTTCGAGCGCAAATGCCGCTGGGTGAGAAAACCGACGCCAGCATCGAATTTATGTATGAAACCATGAGTGGTGCGTCGCCGTGGTTTATTCTGCCGGGTCAAGATGGGCCGGTGCAGGTAATGAGCGGCGCCACCATTCACGAAGAACGCAAAGACCTGCAGGCTAAGGTTAATCATCTGCTCAACGACAAAACCGTAATTTCTTTGATTGCCGGTGTGTCGGATGAAAAAGATTATTTCGCGGTGAACGCGGGGGTGGAGGCGCTTTATGAAATCCCCGATACCCAGCTCACCCTAACGGCTGGCTTAGGTTATAGCGACGACGAGTTAGAGCCGACCGACGGCGCTATATTACCAGATCGCATTGAACGCGCGACCAGAGACAGCACCACTGCTTTTGTCGGGCTGTCGCAAATTCTAAGTAAAACCACCGTGGTGCAGGGCAGTTTGACTTACAGCCTACAGCGGGGCTTTTTATCTGATCCCTACAAAAAAGTTTGGATAGACGATCAAGCCACTACCATGAACGATAGCCGGCCAGACGACAGGAATCAGTTTGTTGCCCAAGCGAGGCTGCGGCATTTTTTGCCGGACTTAAAAGCAGCCCTGCATTTGGACTATCGTTATTTTGAAGACGATTGGGAAGTTGCCTCTAGCACCATAGAGGCAGCGTGGTATCAAAACCTGCCCGGGGGTTGGGTGTTCACACCGTCGCTGCGTTACTACACCCAAAGCCAAGCTTTCTTCTATGCGCCGTATTTCTTTTCGGCGCGCAATGATGGTTTTGGCTCTGCGGATTATCGTTTGTCGCCCTATGGGGCAATCAGTGTAAAACTGCGCCTCGAGAAGCGTTGGCAAAGTTTTGACCTGCATGCCGAGTGGGAAAGCTACGAAGCCAGCGCAGATTATTCTTTAGATTCCGTCGATGTAGAAAACCCTGCCTTGGTAGAATTTGATATTCTCTCCGTGGGACTTAACTGGCGACTCTAAAATGCGCGCCGGCATGCTCCTTAAATTCTAACGGAGAGACAGCGCGTGCAGCTTTACCACTATCCTTTCACCGCAATGGCCAGTCCCTGCGAACTGCGTTTATATGGCGAATCCCAAGCATTGGCCGCTGCCGCTGCGGAGGCAGCCAAAGCCGAAGTTATCCGTATTGAACAAACCTACTCCCGCTACCGCGACGACAGCGTGGTGGGCAAAATCAATGCCGCCGCTGGCGGTGACCCCATCGCTGTTAACGAAGAAACCTGTGCCTTAATTAATTACGCCACCACCGCTTATACCGAGAGCGGCGGCCTGTTTGATATTAGCTCGGGCGTATTGCGCGAAGTGTGGAATTTTAAACTCGGCCAACTACCCAGCCCCGCCGCCGTCGCATTTTGTTTAAAGCGGGTGGGGTGGAATAAAGTGCACTGGGAGGCCCCTAATATTTCTTTGCAGCAAGGAATGGAATTGGACTTTGGCGGCTTCGGCAAAGAATACGCCGCCGATCGCGCCGCCATCATTTGCGAAGAACATGGCATCAGCTACGGCCTAGTGGAACTGGGCGGCGACATCCGCGTAATTGGCCCCCACCCCGACGGTAGCGCTTGGCAGATTGGTATTCGCAACCCCCGCGATCCCGAAGTGGCGGTTGCGGTCATACCGCTAAAGACCGGCGGCCTCGCCAGCAGCGGCGACTACGAACGCTTTATGGTGATAGACGGCAAACGCTACAGTCATATACTTAATCCCCGCACTGGCCGCCCCGTCGACAAACCGATGGCCGGTGTCACCGTTGTTGCACCGCTGTGCTTGCTTGCGGGAACCGCCGCAACCGTCGCCATGTTACAGGGTGAGAAAGCAGCGCCGACGTTTTTGAATGACCTAGGATTACCGCATTTGTGGATTGATCAAGCGGGAATGCTGGGGGGAGATCTAGTGCCGCACTAAGGTGCTACTCACTGCTTTTTAAGTTTGAAAACAGCAGAGTCATTTTCACTATCTGCGTGAAGAGCGATTTAACACATTGTACTTTGTCAAAACCGCGATATGATCGAGGAAAAGGAGTGTTTGGCAAGATTAAAGGGAGTTTTCGTCGTTTGAGCGGTGTTTACTAATAGAGAGTCTGTAATTTCTTTGAATTTCCTTTTTTATTCCATGCTGATGCTCCAGCTTTGGTAAGGTGACCAAAGTTATATATGGTCTGCTTCGATATAGAAAAAATGTTAGGAAGTAGGTATTAGCGTGAGAGTTTATCATTTCTTAAATGAGCGATATGGTTTAGAGGCCATTTCCAATAAAACGCTTAAGGTTTCAAGATTAAAGTCATTGAATGACCCCTTTGAGTATTATCATATTGATACTGAAAACTATGGTACTCGGAGTATTTTAAAAGAGCGGCTGAATCACGCAAATAGAGAGCTAGGAATTATTTGCTTTAGTCGAAACTATACAAGCCCAGCCCAGTGGGCACATTATGGAGATTCCCATCGCGGAATCTGCCTTGGGTTTGACATACCTGACAGCGAATTGTTTGATATTGAATACGTAGAACGCCGCACGGAGGGGAAAGAGTTCAAAAATTCTCTAGACCTTAAAGGGATGCAGTATATTAAGTACATGCTTTCGAAAAAGCATGAGCACTGGAAGTATGAGCAAGAAGTAAGAATGTTAGTTCCCTTTCCCGAGAAAATAATGGATGAGCGTCTAATGTTCGTACCTTTCGCTGAAAAGTTCTCCTTGCGTGAAATAATGCTTGGCGTTCGATGTGCTACGAGTGCAAAAAAAATAAAGTCCTATCTTGGTCAGGGAAGGGGTTGCGTTCAAGTATATAAAATGGAAATGTCTAAAACTGAATATGAAATTCAGTTACCTGAAGTACTGTCCTAACAAGAAAGTTTCGTCGCCTGAGATTGGGGGGAGCCCTCGGAGTCCTCCCATTTTTAGCTGATGCCTCATGTTAGGCCCAAACCGTGGCGTTACATTTATCGGTGCCACATAGGGAGTTAGGGTGAATACATATAAATACTTGGGGAGTAGATCTGCGGAGTGTTTCCTCAAAGACCAAATAATAAGATTTTCTCAACCTAAAGCATTTAATGATCCGTTCGAGCTACAACCAGAGTTTTATGTATTGGATGATGGGGTTATTGAAGGTGAAGAACTGCCATGTCAGTTTGTTCTACGTGGACATCAATCTGCTTATGAGAAGTATATTATTACGAATCACACAGCAGAAATTCAATCACGAAAATTAGATGGGAAGAATATCTACTCACAACTGAATGAGAAAATTGGCATTTTGTGTCTTACACAAGCTGAAACACTTATGCCAGTCAATTTCCTAATGTGGGCACACTATGCTGAGTCACACCAAGGCATAGTGATTGAGTTTAAGTCAGATAGTGAATTCATCCAAAATTCTAGTTTAGTGCACTATCTACCTCATAGGCCAATTATTGATGCGAAACTTTTGTATGAAAATAAGTATGTGGCTATCGAAGATCTGTACTTTAAATCTGATATTTGGTCCTACGAAAATGAAATTAGGATAACCAAGGCATTATCTGGATGTAAAAACTTAAATATCAAAGATGCTTTGGGAAATGAAATATACGTTTCCGAAATTCCACTTGATAGTATTAAGTGCATCTATCTAGGTTGTAATTCGAGTGATAGCTTGAAGTCAGCAGCTATTAAACTTCACCAATCATCGGGTACTAATGTTGTCTTCTTAAAGGTACATGATGAAGAGTATAAGCTTGTACCATATACCAATCTTGGTGGTACTTTGTCAGATGTTTACGAAACCAGCGAACAGCTTCTTTTAGATAGAGAAAAAATGTGATAAGCGTCGTTGAAATATAATAAATGGCAAAATCAATAACACTATTTATTTGATCGCGAGTACACTTTGGCAGCGCTTGCCACGGGTATTGCCACCACAACTCAATTATATGAAACTGCAGCACAATAGCTGATTTATCAATAACGCATAATTAGAAGAAAACACCATGAATTTTGTAGAAGAACACATTTTTGATGTCCCCCTTGAAGTCGTCGAGCGCATGTATTTTGACACAGCATTTTGCCCTCGTAAGTATGAAGAGCTGGGGCTTGAGAATATCAAGGTTGTGGGCAGTAGCGACGATCCAGAACAGTATTTTGTCGACTGCAGTTTTGTTATGGAGCCCTCTTTGCCACTGCCGGGTTTCATCAAGAAATTTCTACCCGGTGGGGAAAAAATTAGCGTTCGTCAGATTGATCGTTGGAATACTAAAACTCGGAAGGGCGAGCTCGAAATTCAGCTCCAGGGGCTAGAAAAGGTACACATCCGAAGCGTAATGACACTAAAGGCTCACGAGCGCGGTGCCGTCAACGTTATGCAGTGGACCGTGGAATGTAAAATTCCTTTAATTGGCAACAAGCTTGCCGATTTTCTTGGCAAAGATATTCGTAGCAAGGCAGCCAATGATCACGCTGCGAGTCTCAAGATTCTGCAAGACTATCTATAGCCTAGCTTGCGTTTCATAAGCGATGCCCAAGCGTGTCGCTACATCCTTTTCTACCTTGTGCTCTTTGGGCTCAGCAGATGGCACCCAAATTTGGTTTGGCTCGGCCGGACAATGAGTGGCACGGCTTACCAATATGGACGATTGGCGGGTGGTGCATACTGGGCTATAAAATAAGTTCAGTTTGCCTCGTTTTACGCCGTATTTGTTGGCGGGGGCCTCAGGAGTGCCGCATGCGCCGTTTTCGTCTAGCAAATAGTTTACTCATCTCAGGCTTGTTATCGCTTGCCGCTTGCGGCGGTGGTAGCAGCGGCAGCCCTCAGGGTGGCGGCGGTGGCACTCCGAGTGCCGGCAATAGCGGTTCGGCAGAAGAGTTCTTTCAAACCCGTTTGCAAACTTCGTCTGGCTTTTGCCGTACCTGCCATATTCCCGATGGAGTAGCGGATACCGCCGACGGCGATGGTTTGATGTTGTCTAGCAATGCCGCCGATGATTTCCGTTTGCTGCGAGCGTCTTGGGAGACCCTTGGTGGCGGGGTGGAAAGCAATCCTTTATTAATTGAGCCCAGTGATCCTAGTGAGCCGCACAGCGGTGGTAAGCCGTGGCCGGTGGGAAGTCAGCCTTATGAAGCTATGCGAACGCTATTGGCTTGTTGGGACAATCCGGATAGCTGTGCGTTGAGCGGCGGAGGTAGTGGCCCTGCGCCAAATTTAGAGCCTTTGCTGGGCAGTGCGCGGGGCGGCCACGTTTGGTTTGATTATTGCGGTGCAGACGATAATGGTAATCCGAGACCTGACAGTGCGCTGTTACCGCCTGATCCGCGTTCGATGGTGCAACCTGGCATAAGCAATGGCAAAGCGGTGGCATTTAATGCCTTTTGGAAAGATTGTCATATTGATCCTGAGTTAGTCGGCGAAAAGCCTCATCCAGAAACCTGCGGTCAATTGCGTGAGAGTTACGCAATGGGGGCGCCAATCATGGAGGGTAATGGGCAGCTGGGTGCAGCTACTACTTTTGCCGGGCAACAGCCTCACGGTCTGTCGGCGGTGAGTGCCGATCAATACAATATGATGTGGTTGCTTTGGGGCCTGCCAGGTCGGCCAGATAATTTTGATCAGCTAGTGGCAGAGCGCCACGGCTTCGGTCCGGTTTTGAGTGGTCCCGATGCGTCTCGTAACCCCTACCCTCTACAGGGCGAAGATCCAAATCTAACGAATGGTGGCTCTGGTGTTCTGCCACAGGGTTTGACGCAAACACGTAATAATGACGGTACATACAGCGGCTATATTGCGGCCAACTGCCAAGGTTGCCACAGCACGCCGGTGGAAACCGCTGATGGGATTGAATACCACTATGGTGCAGGTGGAGGTTTGTTGGATGCAAGTACCTCTGCGCGTGACTTTGGCGCCTTGGGTGGCGCGGGAACTTTGTTGATTGATCGCGCTGGTTTTGGTGGGCGAGTTCGGGGCACTAACAATGCGCAGTTTGCCAATGTGCTGGCACTACTGGGTAGCTTTGAAAACGCTGATCCAATGTCGTTTGGGCAAATTCTTAATAATGGTTCGACTGCTACCGGAGACACGCCTGCCTGGTGGAATGTTGGGCATCGGCCAGTCAAGTTTGTTGATGCCATGTTCTCTGGCGACGCGGTGCGAGTGGATTTTGCACTTTATTATCCACTGCTGGATAAAAACCCGTTGATCGATGGCGAAGCCCCTGGGGTTTTTGATATGGAGCGTGTCGATCAATGGATGAGTGAGAATGTACAGTACGGCGACCACTGGATTATGGCGCAGAAATCACCCGAGTATCCGGGAGAGATTGATGAACCTTTGGCCGAGCAGGGCGCGGTGTTGTTCCACACCAAAAACCTGTGGGCCGCAAACGTTAATAACCCCGTGCAACAGCCTAGTGAAGGCAATGGTAGCTGTGCTGGATGCCACGGCGCTTATTCACCGCGCTATGTGAACGATCCAAGTTATTTGGCAAGTCCAGCCTTGGAAGGTATGGCTAGCTACATCACGCCTATTGAAATTATCGGGACTGATCGTGTTCGTTTAGATACGTTTAATGAAGGCACGAATCAAGGCTTATCTGGAACGTTTGTGGGTTATCCCGAAACTGCCGGTACTGCGCAGGATTGCCGAGTTCAGAATATGGAGTCATTACGTGACGGTCGCCCCAAGGGGTATGCTGCGCCGCCACTTTACGGTATTTGGGCAACTGCGCCTTATTTACATAATGGCTCGGTACCAAATATTGCTGCCGTGTTGGATTCGTCGGCACGCCCAGCAATTTGGCGCAGAGTGTCTAATTCCGCTCGGGCGGATCAGCAGGGCCAAGTGGTGATGGGCTTTGATTATAATTTTGCGCGTGCCTATGACCAGCAAAACGTAGGTTGGGATTACGAAGAACTAGATTGCGGCGGAGATATTAGCTTGCCGTATTTAGATTGCACGCCGCTTGATCCGCTGGTGGATGCTATTTTGCAAATTCCTGTGAATGCGCTGTTTTCTAATCTTTTATTGGCTTGGAATATCACCAATCCACCTATATTGAGCAATCAGGATGTGGAGAGTCGGAAAATTTATAACACAGCTATGTTTAGTCAAGGTAATGGCGGGCATGTGTTTAGTGATGTATTAAATGACGCCGAGCGCAAAGCGATTATTGAATACTTGAAAACCCTTTAAGGTTTTTGCAAACGAAGAGGCAGAATAATGACAGTGCTTCGATTTTAAAAAATAAAAAGCCATTTAGTTAATCGCTAAATGGCTTTTCTCTAAAGTTAGCCAATGTATGGCGTTACATCCCCGCGCGTTTACAAGCGTGCCGCGAGTTCTGCACCTTCACGTATTGCGCGCTTGGCATCTAGTTCCGAGGCGATATTCGCGCCACCGATGAGATGGTAGCGCTGGCCTTTCGCGCCTTGTTCAGATTCCGAATTGTAAAGCTCGCGGAGCGGCTCTTGCCCAGCACAGATAACAATGTGGTCTACCTCTAACAGGCGCTGTTCGCCATCTTGACTGATATGCAGGCCTTGGTCGTCTATGCGGTCGTAGTTGCAGCCAGCCAGCATGTTGACGCCTTTATTTTTGAGCGTGGCGCGGTGTACCCAGCCGGAGGTTTTGCCTAGGTCTTTACCCAGTGCAGTGGTCTTACGTTGAAGCAGGAATATCTCCCGCTGTGAAGCTTGAGGTTTACCCGCTACGAGCCCGCCGCGTTCGGCGCTGCCTTGGTCAATACCCCATTCGGCAGACCAGCTGACGATGCTTTGCGGGAGTTCAGTGCTGTGGTCGTGGGCGAGGTACTCCGCTACGTCAAAACCGATGCCACCGGCGCCGATAAGGGCAACGCGCTTGCCGATTGTGACCGTACCTTTTAATACGTCTATGTAGGAAACCACCTTGGGGTGGTCGATACCTGGAATACTCAGTGCGCGCGGGCTGACGCCAGTGGCAATGACGACTTCATCGTAAGCGCCACTGATAAGTTCGGCCTTTTCGACGCGATGGTTAAGTGTGAGTTTGACCCCTGATCGCTCTATTTGCGTACCAAAGTAGCGCAGGGTTTCACCGAATTCTTCTTTGCCGGGAATGGTTTTGGCTAAATTAAATTGACCGCCGATCTTGTCTGCTTGATCAAATAAATGCACTAGGTGTCCGCAGTCTGCTGCGGCAGTGGCGCAGGATAGCCCTGCCGGGCCAGCGCCGATAACGGCAATTTTTTTGGCCTTGGCTGTGGGCTTAAAGATCAGTTCAGTCTCATGGCAGGCGCGGGGGTTTACCAAGCAACTGGCGCGTTTCAATTGAAAGGTGTGGTCTAAGCATGCTTGATTGCAGGCGATGCAGGTATTTATTTGCTCGCTACGATTGCTGGCCGCTTTGTTTACCCACTCGGCATCGGCCAGCATAGGTCTGGCCATCGACACCATATCGGCTTGGCCGTTCGCCAAAATGTGCTCGGCAATATCCGGCATATTAATACGGTTGGAGGCGATAACAGGAATGTTGACCGCTTGTTTTACAGCTGCGGTGGCTTCGCTGAATGCGGCGCGGGGCACCGAGGTGACAATGGTGGGTACGCGCGCTTCATGCCAGCCAATACCGCTGTTTATCAAGGTTGCGCCGGCGGCCTCAATCTCTTTGGCGAGGTCTATTATCTCTTCTCTAGTGCAACCGTCGGGCACTAAATCGAGCATTGATAAGCGGAAAATAATTATAAAATTAGGGCCGACTTTCTTACGGGCGGCGCTGACAATTTCCACGGCAAAGCGGCGGCGGTTTTCGGGACTGCCGCCATAGCGGTCTTTGCGCTTGTTAGTGGCTGGTGCCAAAAATTGATTAATTAAATAGCCTTCGCTGCCCATTATTTCGACACCGTCGTATCCGGCTTTTTGGGCCAGCTGTGCGGTGCGGGCAAAGTCGTTGACTGTGCTGGTCACGCCGCGGGTACTTAAGGCGCGAGCTTTAAACGGATTGATTGGCGCTCTGCTCGTTGAGGCAGTTTTAGAGAGTGGATGATAGGAATAGCGACCGGCATGAAGAATTTGCAGGCAAATTTTGCCTCCCGCTTGGTGTGCCGCCTTGGTGACTTTACGATGGTTGCGAATATCTAAACGGGAGTTAAACGTACTGGCACCGGGATAAAGCCAGCCACTTCGATTGGGGCTGTAACCGCCGGTAATCATAAGGCCCACGCCGCCCTTGGCGCGTTCGGCGAAATACGCGGCGAGTTTGGGGAATTGCCAAAAACGATCCTCTAGACCGGTGTGCATGGAGCCCATTACCACCCTATTTTTTAGCTGAGTAAAACCCAGATCGAGGGGTGTGAAGAGGTGAGGGTAATGCTGATTTTCTGTATTCATGGCATGGCTCGCAATGTCTAGGCGAGGTCAAGATATCTTCTGAAGTTTACAGTGTCAATATTTGGGCTAAGTCACAGTTTGTCACCGCGACACAATGATTGATATGGCCCCATCTCGCTCTGTCGCTGACGTAAATCGAGTGTAATTAATTTGCATCGGATGGATGCATTTACCACTTATCTTAATCGTTATTTTAGTGCTGTGGACTCATTAGATTCTCAGTTTTACAGTGAGCCGAGAGTGAATTTATTTTGCATCGAAAGACTCGATAACGAGTGTTGCTGGTCGTGTGCTATATCTGATATCTGCTAAGATCTAGTCCTATTTATGAGGATGGCCGCATGTCAGTGATTCAGTACATTGGTTTAGAACAATTTATGGAAGGGGTTGTTAGCCGGAATCCTGGTGAAGTCGAATTTCATCAGGCTGTCTACGAGGTTGCCGTTGATATTTTTGATTTTATACGTGACAAGCCGGTCTACCATGAAGCGCAAATTTTACGCCGTATCGCTGAGCCAGATAGAGTGGTTTCTTTTCGCGTATGTTGGGAAGACGATACTGGCAATGTCAGAGTGCAGCGGGGGTATCGCGTACAGAATAATAATTCCATCGGCCCCTACAAGGGTGGTCTACGGTTCCACAAAAGCGTTAATCAAAGTATTTTGAAGTTTCTCGCCTTCGAGCAAACCTTTAAGAATAGTTTAACCGGCTTGCCTATGGGTGGCGGAAAGGGAGGCTCTGATTTCGACCCTAAAGGAAAGTCTGATCGTGAGATCATGCGTTTTTGCCAGTCGTTTATGACCGAGCTATATCGGCATGTGGGTGAAGACACGGATATTCCCGCCGGTGATATTGGCGTGGGCGCCCGGGAGATCGGTTATATGTTCGGCCAGTACAAGCGCATAACTAACCGTTACGTTGGTGTGTTAACAGGTAAGGGCCTGGAATGGGGTGGCAGCTTGGTTCGCAAAGAGGCTACCGGCTATGGTGTGGTGTATTTTTTAGATCATATGTTTAAACAAGAGAAAACCACCATTGACGGTAAAGTTATTGCGATCTCGGGGGCGGGCAATGTGGCTACACACGCCGCAGAGAAGGCAATTCAACTTGGCGCTAAGGTTGTCACCCTGTCTGATTCCACTGGTTTTATTCACGATCCCGATGGATTTAATCATGAAAAAATTCAGTGGGTAGTTGAAAAAAAGAGTCAGGGGCGTGGAAGTTTAGCAAGTTACGTGGATATCTATTCTGGTGCTACTTTTCATGCTGGAGAAAGGCCGTGGTCAGTATCCTGTGATGTTGCCATGCCCTGCGCAACGCAAAATGAACTGAACGAGAAAGAAGCTAAAATTCTACTGAAAAATGGCGTGAAGGCGGTAGTTGAAGGCGCGAATATGCCTTGCAGCAATGATGCTATTGCGGTGCTGCGGAATGCGCGAATTTTATTTGGCCCGGCTAAGGCCGCCAATGCGGGCGGTGTCGCCGTATCCGGTTTGGAAATGAGTCAAAATAGTACGCGAATCAGTTTAAAAGAAGAGCAGTTGCAGGGGATGCTGCGCGAGATTATGGGAGATATCCATAAGAATTGTTTGGAGTTTGCCGTGCAGGACGATGGCTATGTTGATTATGCCAAGGGCGCTAATATAGCGGGCTTTAAGAAAGTCGCCAATGCAATGTTAGCGTTTGGAATATTGTGAAAATAAAAACGCCGCCAGAGATATTTTCTGACGACATTTATTGATGTGCGATATCTCAAAAAAAGGGCCAGTGAGCAATGCGCTCGCTGACCCTTTTAGGACGATATTGCTAAAAAATTATCGCGCTGCGGATAATGCACCGAGTACGCGCTTGTTAGCTTCAGTCAGCGCTGCGCTAGCTTTGACCTTATACTCGCTTGGATTGGCAGTGATATTGATATCTTTAGCGCTAGACGAGCCGCCGCTTACTGCGCCCAATACTGAGGAGAACACGTTGGCGGCTTTTTGCAGTCCGCTGGTAGAGTCTTCACTCTTACCGTAAGCCCCTGGGATAACAACTGGTGCTTGAATTAGAATTTTCCCGTTTGGATGATTAAAAGTGCTCGTTATGCCGCGCATCCAATTAATGCCTGATCCTGGAATAACTTGAAGACCTTGGCCGGCACTGACTTCGGCGGAGTATTCGGCTCCTTTTATGTCGGAGTAAGCATTTGACTTGTAGTCGGTTTCACTTCCGAAGTAGACAAAGTGTACGGCGTACTCGACGTTTATAATTGGCAATTGCACTTGGTTAGCGGCGTCATAGGCTGCGTAGGGTAGAGAGTCGGAGATGTCTTTCTTAATTAGGCTGCGTCCGCTGGGCGCGAATGTGGTGTCTTCGCGGCTGCCACCTGTGATTATTTTTAATGACGATGTGGTCTTTTTTGGACTGTCTTCATATTTAAGCGATTGCCAAGCTGCGTTGTTGCTGAGAGTACTTTGGTCAGCAATGGTATAGCCGTTGGCTGTGAGACCTGCGATAAAATCTTGGTAGGCGGCATCGGTAATACTTTGCATGACATCGTCTGGTACGCCGACTAATTTAGCGCGCATGCTACTGGTTGCGTAGCCGGTATCACTGCTAAACATGGAGCTTTTGGCGGTCGCTGATGTTTTGTCGAAGGTGATAAACGTCACTCTAAAATCACCTAATAAAACCTTGTTTTGGCCGGTAAAAGTGTCGGCATTTTCAATGGCAATTGGATCAACTTGCTTTGTGGCGCCACCTATTCCGGCGCAGGCGCTTATCAGCGTGAGAATCACGGCTGAGAAAATTATTTTTTTCATGGGGAACTCGTAATTTTTCTAGGGGGTGTTCATTTTAGGAGGCTAGGCGTGCGTGGGTAACCCCCTAATTAGGGGGCTTCAGGTGGGGAATAAGGGCGGAGCTATAAACTGCGTTTACAACGGTTTGTCTCCGCCCTAATAATCACTGGCTTTTCTTAACGAATTCTGACTTTAGCATCATCGGGCCTATACCTTTGATATTGCAATCGATGTCGTGATCGCCCTCTACCAGCCGACCAATTTTCACTTTAGTGCCAATTTTTGCGGTAGTCGATGTGCCCTTGATTTTAAGGTCTTTAATCAGTGTCACATAGTCACCTTCGGCCAGCAGGTTGCCGTTGGCATCTTTAACAACGAATTCACTTTCTGTTGCTACTGTTTCGTTAGGATTCCATTCGAATCCGCATTCCGGACAAGATAATACGGCTTGTACTTCATAGACGTAGCTTGATTCACATTTTGGGCAGGGGGGTAGAGTATTCATTACTTATCTCCTTTAAAAAATTATAAATAAACCGTGAAATCACTTAGGCCAAGTGATTTGATTAATGGGACTAATGTATTTAAGTCTTCTGTGGCGATGGGTTCGTCATCATTGTCGGCAAAAACAAATGACTTGCTGTGCTTGTCGCGTAGCATAACAAACCATTGGGCTTGATTGCCCGGCCTGATTCGCACTTGCGCTTCTTTCCAAGCGCCGGTTTTGCCTAAGGCAATGGCATTATCTAGTTTCATATGATGTTCCTTTCTTTAGGGCATCTTCAATGGCATCGTCTAGCGTGGGAAATGATGCGGCTAGAGCGCCTGAAGCTTCTCCTCGTGCTTTTGCTAAGGTTTTTAGTGGTTGAAATTGCCAGTTAGAAAAACGAATTGATATTTTATTTTTTTCGCAGTGGTCAATTAATTTCTTGATCGCAGAGAGCCCGCCGGCGTCCAAGTAGGCGCTGTATTGTAAGTGTATGATAAGGCCATTAACCTCAACCATTTGGGTAGAAAGTTCTCCGACGATGCGATCGGCGGCGGCAAAAAATAAGGGACCTCGAATTTTTAAAACTCTTATATTCTTTGGTGGCTTTGTGTGGACAAAGTCCGGGTTGTTAGTAATGTCGACCACATCTGTTAGTGCGGCAATTTCTTTCATAAATAATAGAGAAGCCAACACGATGCCGGCGGTGATGGCGATGACCATATCGAAGAAAACAGTCAGCGATAGGCAGGTCAAAAATACCAGTACATCGCTGGTGGGAGAGGAGCGTACCAGTTTTACGGATTTTGCCGCTTCGCTCATATTCCAGGCAACCACTATAAGAAGTGCTGCCATGGCGGGCATAGGAATGTACGCCAAGATTCGAGCTAGAAGTAATAAACTGAGTAATACAACTATTGAGTGAACAATGGCTGCAATAGGCGATGCGGCACCGGTCTTAAAGTTGGTTGCTGAGCGCGCGATGGCTGCTGTTGCCGTTACGCCGCCAAAGAAAGGAGTTATCAGGTTACCTAAACCTTGCGCTAGTAATTCGCTATTGGCGCTGTGGCGTTTGCCTGACATGCCGTCGAGTACAACTGCGCACAGCAATGATTCGATGGCACCTAGCATGGCGATGGCGAAGGCGGCGGGAAGTAGCTCTGATATTAAGCTCAGGGATAGCCCCAGTGCTTGCCCATCTGCGCCGGGTCTGTTCCAGGGCCAGTCAAATGTGGGTAGGTAAGGGGGGATGCCAGGCGCTTGTTCACCGCTGGGTAGCAAGTAATGGAAGCGGGAGCCAATGGTGTCCACGTCGATGCCTTGCCAACTCAAGACAATCCCTAATAGGCAGGCTAATACCAGTGCGGGCAAGTGCGCTGGAATACGGGTACCAAGTCGCGGCCACACAATCATAACCGCAAGCGTGAATAGGGCTATGGCGAAACTACCCAAATCGATTTGCTGAAAATGGCTGCTGATGGCGATTAGCTTATCGATGAAGTGTTCCGGCATTTTGTCGATTGTCATGCCGGTAAAATCGGTGATCTGTAAGACGGCGATTACAATGGCAATACCGCCCGTAAACCCCAATGTTACTGATTCAGGGATGTACTCAATAAAGCGGCCGAGTCGCGCGTAGGCCATAGCGACCAAGATGCCACCGGCCATAATTGAGGCCAACAATAAACCTGCTAAGCCATATTTTTCTGCCAGTGGATGCAAGATAACGACGAATGCAGCCGTCGGTCCAGAAATGCTGAAACGACTCCCCCCCGTCAACGCAATGATGGCACCGGCAATCAGCGCCGTATACAGACCGTATTGCGGTGCTACACCGCTGGCAATAGCCAGTGCCATGGCTAATGGAATGGCAATAATACCGACGGTTATTCCGGCGATGACGTCTTTGATTAAATCTGCGCGGGAGTATCCATCGGCAAATGCTTCACGGAGTGCATGCCCTGCTCGCAATGACAAAAGATGTCCTCTATGAGACAAGCGAGGTTTTCCTTTTCAGGGTGAGTGGTGGATTAGCTTCTTACTACCATCAATTTGGCCTTGCCGCGTGGGCGAAAATATCATCTCCATGCATTGGGGTGTGCTTAGTTATGCTATACGGGAGCATTGTTAAGTATGATAATAGTATTATAATGATATTATCATTTAAGGTTGTTGAAAGTCACATCCATATTAACTTCAGTAAAAGGAACCCTAGTCATGTCTCTCCTCCGATTACAGCAGGCCCTTCAGCACTATGGCATTCATGATTCTGAGGCGATTCTATACAATCCGGACTATGAGACCTTATTCCAAGAAGAAACGCGTTCAGAGCTGGAGGGTTATGAGTCGGCGCGTTTAACAAGCAGCGGCGCAGTCGCGGTGGATACCGGTATATTCACTGGCCGCTCGCCAAAGGATAAATATTTCGTCAAGGACGATACCACCCGCGATACGCTGTGGTGGTCAGATCAGGGTAAGAACGACAATAAACCAATTACTCAAGAAACTTGGCAATCCCTAAAGGCCGTAGTGGGCGAGCAGCTTAGCGGTAAGCGCTTGTTTGTTGATGATCTATTTTGTGGCGCGAATCCTGCGAGCCGTTTAAAAGTCCGCTTTGTAACAGAAGTCGCTTGGCAGTCTCACTTTGTAAAGAATATGTTCATTCGTCCTTCGGCGACTGAGCTTGAAAACTTTGAGCCGGACTTCGTTGTGCTGAACGGGGCTAAGACGGTTAATCCGAATTGGCAGGACCAGGGTCTGAATTCGGAGAATTTCGTTGCTTTTAATATGACCGAGGGGGTGCAGCTTATTGGCGGTACTTGGTATGGCGGCGAAATGAAAAAAGGGCTTTTTTCAGTTATGAATTACCTGCTGCCGCAGAAGGGAATTGCTTCCATGCATTGCTCTGCCAATGTTGGGCCCGACGGCGACACTGCGATATTTTTCGGGCTGTCTGGGACAGGCAAAACCACCTTGTCAACCGACCCCAAGCGCGCATTAATCGGTGATGATGAACACGGTTGGGATGACAGCGGCGTGTTTAATTTTGAGGGTGGCTGCTACGCCAAAACCATTAACCTTAGTCAAGAGCAAGAACCCGAAATATATGCAGCGATCAAGCGCGATGCATTATTGGAAAATGTGGTTGTTGATGACGCCGGTAATGTCGATTTTTCAGATTCGTCTAAAACTGAAAATACCCGAGTTTCGTACCCGATTTACCATATTGATAATATCGTCAAGCCGGTTTCTGTGGGTGGTCATGCAAATAAGGTTATCTTCTTAACCGCTGATGCGTTTGGTGTGTTGCCGCCGGTGGCGCGATTGACTAAAGAGCAGGCGCGCTATTATTTCTTGTCCGGCTATACCTCTAAATTGGCGGGCACCGAGCGGGGAATTACCGAACCTACGCCAACCTTTTCGGCGTGTTTTGGTGCTGCGTTTTTAAGTTTGCATCCCACCCAGTATGCAGAGGTGCTTAATAATCGCATGGAACAGTCTAACGCTCAGGCTTATCTCGTAAATACGGGTTGGAACGGCACCGGTGAGCGAATCTCTATTAAAGCGACTCGACGTATTATTGACGCCATTCTGAATGGTTCAATTGAGGACGCGGAATTTAATACGTTACCTATTTTTGGCCTGCAAATTCCTCAGGCTCTTGAAGGGGTAGATGGCGGTATTATCGACCCGAGAAATACTTACGGTGATATTAACGAATGGACCGATAAGGCCTCCGCGCTTGCTGCAAAGTTTGTTGCTAATTTCAGCCAATTTACGGATACCGAGAACGGCCTTGCCTTGGTGGCTGCAGGCCCCAAACTAGGCTAGTGAGAGGTGTAAGCCAATTTGAGGTGGGTGTTGAGTGCGGGTAGCATTTTCCCCTGCTTCAGTTTGGTCGACGGGTTTTTGTCAGTTTTTTGGGCTGCGGATAAGTTCTGGTGTAGTGCTTGTAGTCGCGATCTATCGCATAGCGGCCAGTGTTATCGCTTCGATTTTGGGCCTTTTGCGGTAGCTGGGCTTGTGCTGTAGGTGACGCCATGCTCGTTTAGGTAGCCGCGAATTAGTTGGCGTACTACTTGTGATGGGGTGAGGTCTTGAGTTGCGCAAAGCTCTTCGAATGCCGCCTTCTTTGCAGGGTCAACTAAGACAGTCAGTCGAGCAGTTTTTGATTCCAAAACATTCTCCAATTATCATTAAATTATAACTCAATGATAATATTAAGATATCGCGCGGCAATGATCCATTAATTTACGTAATTAGACGTGGTGCATTGTGTCATGAGGGTTGAGGTAGGTCTGTGATCAGCTGAGGCAGATTAGTTGTGTTTGCTGGAGTTACTGTAAAGTGCTTCTAAGCTCATCAACTTCTTGTTTTGCTTCTGTTAAAAATGCTAGGCCTTGTTCGGGGCCTATTTCTTCTAGCCCTAGCTTTTTAAACGCCGGTAATCTGGATAGTTGTGGCAGTTTGCCGTGACTGCGTTCGGCAAGGTAGGTGTGGTAGCGAGCGACTAGAATAAGGTCGGCTAGGTCGGCTTGCGGGGATTTGTCTCTCATCCAGTTTTCGCGGTTAAGGCCGACTTGAACGAGCTCTTCGTCAAATTGCCAGTTGTGCAGTATGAGTCCGCTAATCTTGCCGCTAAATTCGGCGAGTAATTTTTGTAATTCGCCGGGGGCTGCGCAGAGTTCTGGGTATGACTTAACATTTGCCAACAGTGGCAGCGCGCCAATATCTTGGAGTAGCCCTGCGAGCAGTGCGCGGTCAGGATCAAATTTACAGTGCCGAGCCATTACATGGGCGAGTGCGGCGGTGTGCACACTGCGTTTCCAAATATCCCGCATATAGCTTTTTACGGTTGGATCCTGAATAAGGAACAAGGTTTTTAAGGCGTAGCTCGCGGTAAAGTCGCGGGCGGCGTTGAGGCCTAGGCGCTGGATGGCGGCGCTAAGATTACGGGCGGGCCTGCCTCGGTTGTAATGTGCGCTGTGACTAATTTTTAGTAAATAGGCGCTGAGGCCGGGGTCCTGTTGGATGAGTTTTGCAAGGTCGCTTATTTCTAAATCTGCTTGGTTAATGGCGACGCGAATGTCGATCGCAATATCTGGAAGGCTCGGTAATTCTATAGTGCCGGCGCGCAACGAGTCCGCCACAAACTTTAAAAGCTGTGTTTTGGGCGGTGTTGCTAAAGCTTCTGTTGCCGGCATTATTGAGTCTATTCAGTACAAATGACCTTACACTGTCAGGCTTGTACGTTTTTTACTCAATAGGGGCTTGCCGTAGTGGAGATTGAAGGCCGACGCGACTATGTCGGCCTTCAATTGGTTTGATTTACTTGGCGAGCGCCAGTTGATGCGACAGAAACTCGTCGTAGCTTCCTTGGAAATCAATCAGTTGCTCGTCTTTAATTTCGACAATGCGGGTTGCTAACGACGACACAAACTCACGGTCGTGGCTGGCGAAGATCAGCGTGCCTTCGTAGTGCTCTAGGGCTAAGTTGAGCGCCTCGATGGCTTCCATGTCCAAGTGGTTGGTCGGTTCGTCCATGATCAAGACGTTGGTGTCTTGCATCATGAGCTTGCCGAACAATAGGCGGTTTTTCTCGCCGCCGGAACACACTTTGGCGCGCTTGTTAAAGTCGTCTGATGAAAATAATAGGCGGCCTAAGGTGGCGCGAACAATCTGGTCGTCGTGTTCTGGTTTGCGCCAGCGGCTCATCCAGTCGAAAAGATTTAGGTCGTTATCAAAGTCGTCGGTGCTGTCCTGTGGGCAGTAGCCTAAGGTGGCGTTCTCCGCCCATTTAACAACACCTTCGTTGGCGCTTAACTCATTCATTAGGCAGCGTAAGAAAGTGGTCTTGCCCGCGCCGTTTTCGCCTAATACGGCCAAGCGGGTTCCCGCGTCTAAAATCATGCTGCCTTTTTTGAACAGGACTTCGTCAAAACCGTGGCCGATGTTCTCAAGGGTTAGGGCTTGGCGGTGAAGCTTTTTGTCTTGTTTGAAACGAATATAGGGCGACTGGCGGCTAGAGGCTTTGATTTCATCTAGCTGAATTTTGTCTATTTTCTTAGCGCGCGACGTCGCTTGTTTTGCTTTGGATGCGTTGGCAGAGAAGCGGCTTACGAAGGCTTGTAAGTCGGCAATTTGGGCCGTTTTCTTGGCGTTCTGGGATTGCATGCGCTCGCGTGCGGCGGTGGCCGCGGTCATAAAGTCGTCGTAGGTGCCGGGGTAAACACGCAGCTCGCCGTAATCGATGTCGGCCATGTGAGTACACACTTCGTTTAAGAAGTGACGGTCATGGGAGATAATGACCATGGTGCTTTTGCGATCGTTAAGCACGCCTTCCAGCCAGCGGATGGTGTTGATGTCCAAGTTGTTGGTTGGCTCGTCCAACAGCAAAATATCTGGATCAGAGAATAGTGCCTGCGCGAGTAGTACGCGGAGCTTCCAGCCGGGTGCCACTTCACTCATGGGGCCAAAGTGCAGGTCTAGTTCAATGCCCGCGCCGAGTAAGATTTCGCCAGCACGGCTTTCTGCGCTGTAGCCGTCCAATTCCATGAACTGGGTTTCAAGATCGGCTACTTTCATACCGTCTTCTTCAGACATTTCTGGCAGAGAGTAAATACGTTCCCGTTCTTGCTTTATTTCCCACAGTTCGGTGTGACCCATGATGACGGTGTCGATGACCGAATATTCCTCAAAGGCGAACTGGTCTTGGTGCAGCTTGCCGATGCGCTCATTGGGGTCTAGTGACACATTGCCGGAGCTGGGCTTTAAACTGCCGTCCAGAATCTTCATGAAGGTGGACTTGCCGCAGCCGTTTGCGCCGATAAGGCCGTAGCGATTACCACCGCCAAATTTAACGGAGATGTTTTCAAAAAGCGGCTTGGCACCAAACTGCATGGTGATATTTGCGGCGGAAATCAATGTTGTATACCCAATGAGTGATGAAGTAAAAATTGCTAAAAGAGGACGATGTGCGGGGCGCGTACTATACGGGTTTCTTGGTCTCAGGTCGAGGTATGGCTTGGAATTGACGTGATAATCCGCGAAAACGATGTCAATTCGTGCTATGCGGCGCCATTTGCCGCCACCTTAGCGACTGAGCGAGCATGGAATAAGTGAAAGTAGTCCTTTTATTAGTGAGTGTCGTTAATTAACAGCGAAGTCGTCGTGCGCCGCTATTCTAATTTTTACTGGTCAGCGTAGTTTATGGGTATCTGATAAAACCATAAAAATGAGGTAGCTATGAATAATGATACGCGGGAGCCAGTACCGCTCTGGGCCAGATTCTTTTTGGCCTTTGCGGATATAACCATCTTCAACGCCCCAGGTAAGCCCTTTATGAAAGTGGCTTGGGCGGTGGATTTACACAAAATATTCACCCTCTTTATTATTTACGGCATGATGAGCTACTACGGCAACTTTAGTGTGGGCGCGTGGGTGTTTTTGGGCTTGCACGGCATATATGGCTACTGCTGGCTGATCAAAGATTTCGGTTTTCGGGATCATCAATTAGAAAACAAACTGAGCTTTCTAGGCTTTATAAATCTCTATGTACTATTGATAGCGTGGTATTGGTTGATGCCGTGGTTGTTTATTGCGCGCGCGATTGAGCCTTCCGGCTTGGTGCTGTTTTTCGCGATAGCCATCCACACTCTAGGTGTTGTAACCATGGTGGCTGGTGATGGCCAGCGTCATTGGATTTTAAAGTACCGCAGTCAGCCGGGTCTAATTCGTGAAGGTATGTACCGTTACACCCGCAATCCAAATTACCTCGGTGAGCTTATGTTGTATGCGGCTTACGCATTGCTCGCTAATCATTGGATTGCTTGGGCTATTTACGGGTATATGGCGATTTATTTTCTTGCGCGTATGAAGGGTAAAGATAATGCCATTTCTCGTCATCCCGGCTGGGCAGATTATAAAGCGCAGTCAGGCTTGGTTATTCCTTGGGCGCTTATTAATGGTCGGGCAGTAATGGATCGCATCTCTAAAAATAATAAGAAAACAAGGGAGTCACAATTACATGAAAAATAGTCGTGCTTGGCGGGGCTTCTTCCAGTTCTCCGCCATTTTTAATTTTACCGCTGCGTTTGCCATGCTGTTTGCTCCTGAGTTGCTGTTCAAGATTTTAATGATGAGCGACACGCTAACGAAGGAAGCCATTCCATGGCTACATCAATTTGCCGGTTTGGTCTTGGTGTTCGGTATGGGGTATTGGGTTATTTCAAGAAATCCTATGCTCCATAAAGATATTGTCTGGATGGGCTGTATAGGGAAAATAGTGGTGTTTTCTTTGGCGTGGATTGATATCGCGCTATTTAATGCACCGGTGGGTTTTGGGATTTTGGTAATAGCTGATTTACTGTTTGCGATATTTTTTGCGATGGTATGGCGGGCTAAGGAATAATTTTTTTCTGGTGAAACTGCGTAGTTGAGCCGGCTTGAATGACTTTAATATTAGCTTGGGCCTCTAAACCAAGCTAATCCTCAATCAAACAAACCGGTTCAATCTATTCCCCCGTTATTGCCAAGGGTTGTTCATGTATCCCAGTTTATGGAATTTCTCGATGAGTTCGCGGTGACCAAATGCCCCGGCGGCTGACTGGAAACCCACCGCCTTAAGTTCACCATTTAATAAGCGCTCCGCAGCCTCTGTGCAAATTTCACCTGTAAAGGTGTAGGGCGCATTTAATGATAGCGGGAAAACGGTAGTGACTTGGCGGCCTTGGCCAATACAGGTAATCACGGTGCGGTGAATATCTGGGCTGTCTTTGGGCGGCTCTGCGGGCGTCATTTCATCGCCAAACTGATTGGTTAGTGCTTCTTTTTGCTCTTGGTTCATGCCAACAGATTCTTTGTTAAAGCGATGAATTAACGCAACCACACCCTCTATAATTTCATCACCGAAGGCGGTGAGCACTTTACAGTTGATAACACGGTCGTCGTGTTCGTACCAAACCGGCTCGCAGCCACCGCTCCAAGGTAGGGCAAGTGCGGGTTGCGACATATGAGGAGCGGTAATGGTGAAGTGGCGGTCACCTTGCCATTCAATCATTTCATTATTTTTCAATAAATACTGTGGATTGTTCACCATGCGCAGGAATGATTTTGTAGACGCCTGGGAAGGTAGTGCATCATTAATTTGATAGCTTAGATCCAAGCTGTCGACGCCTTCGGTTTCAAGTACAACTTCAGCCGCTAGCGCACCGGCGCACCACATATAGCTATTTGCGGGACTTAGTAACAAGTTCTTTTCGGCGAAGGCTTTGCCATATTGATTACGAACTGCAATAACAAAATCCTGTTCACCGGTGGTGTCCAAGTAGTGGCAGTTGGTTTCAAGACAGGTTTCAACCACTGGCCACGCCAATTGCATAAATGGCCCTGCGACATTGATAACGACTTCAACTTTTTCGAATAAAGGCAGTAACTCTTCTCGGGTGTTTGCGGCCTGAACAATCGTGGCCGGTGCCTTGCACCCTAGTCGTTCCTCTACGATTGCTAACGACGCCTCTAATTTTTCTTTACTTCTACCTACAAAGTAGAAGGGCATATTGCGTTGCGAAAGGCACTCGGCGACTAATTTTCCGGTATAGCCACTGGCACCATAGATGAGTATGCGTGGTGAATCAGACATGGTCATGCTCCGTTATTTTATTGTTAGGAAATTATTTTGAGCCATTTCAATAATAAAAATGGCGGTGATTTAAAGTATCGAAAGCGCATGATTTTAAGAATGCGAAATCCGGACAGGCGCTTGCGAAATACGGACGCCGGTGATAGCTTGAAAAGAAAAGAGCCTTGTGTGAAGCCAAAATATCATTCCGCAAAAACGATACTTTCGCCACTAACGCGTCTGCGTGAAGAGGGTGTTTCGGTTGGTCAGGCTTTAACGGGCACCGGCTTGTCGCTGTCGATTTTGAATAAGCCGGAACAGCATGTGAGCTTGAGTCAGGAGCTGATGTTTTTGAGGAATTTGCGCAAGGCTACGGCTAATCCAGCTATTGGGCTAAAAGTGGGGGCGTGCTATCCATTAAGCTTATTCGGTATTTATGGTTACGCCTTGATGAGTGCGGCAACGATTAGCGATGCGTTAAAACTCGCCTACGAGTATGTAGAGCTTAGCTTTGCGTTTTTTGAGCACAGTTTGTCGTTCAGTGGTAATCACGTTGTTATGTGTATGAGCTCGAACGATTACAGTGCTGACGATATCGCCATGCTTAACGAGCGTGAAATGATCGCCACCCTGATGATTCTTCGCGGTTTGATGGGCGAAGATTTTCGCTTGCACTCGGCAACCTTGCGCAATGCGCCGCAAACGTCGATGTCAGAGTACGAGAAATATTTTGAATGCACGGTTAGCTTTAATGCAGACAATAATGCACTGATTTTCTCTGCAGAATTACTTCATATTCCAGTACTGCAGTGCGATAGCGATACCGCCAGCCTATGTATTGAGCGGTGTGAGCGCTTAAAGGCAAGATTGACAGAGGAATATAATATTGTTGATGAGGTGCGTGAATTAATACTTTTGCGGCCAGGTTACTTTCCAAATATTGATGAGTTGGCTGGTAAGTTAAATATGTCTGGCCGAACCTTGAGACGTAAGTTGTCTGCGCATGGTGTTGGCTATCAAAAAATACTAGATGATTTGCGCTTTGAGTTGTCGAGGGAGTATTTGTATACCACTAATATTAGTGTGGAGCAGATGTCGATATTATTAGGTTATAGTGATCCCGCACATTTTTCTCATGCCTTCCGCCGTTGGGCGGGTGTGTCGCCGTCTGATTTTCGCTCGGCGTTTATCGCTGAATCTCGGTGACGTAAATCGCTGGGATTAACGCCGGTCCAGCGTTTATAGGCGTGGCAAAAACTAGATGAGTCTGAGTAACCTAGTCTCACGGCAATTTCTTCAATCGTGAAGGTGGTGCTTTGCAAATATTCTATTGCTAGGTTGCGGCGCACATCTTCAAGTATATCTTTGTAGCTGCTGCTTTCTGCGCTTAATTTGCGCTGCACGGTTCGCGCAGTCATATTTAACGGTTCGGCAATGGTTTCTAGCGTAAAAATTTCTCTGGGCGACGACAAAATATGATTGCGAATAATATCTGAAAATGTACTGTTTCTAGATAGCTGAGCACATATTTTTTCACATTGATTACCGTATATTCTCGCGGTTTCTGGTTCTGACTGTGCCAGTGATTGGTATAGCAGTTTACTGTCAAAGGCGTAGTAATTTTCCGCCGAGTTAAAGTGCACTGGGCATTTAAAATAGTCGCTATATACGTCTGCGTATGAGGGCTTTGCCTGCTTTAAATGGACTTCGAGAACGGGCAGGTCCTGACCGAGGGCTTCTTTAAAAATGGTATGGGACGCAACTAGGCCGCGATCAATCATGTACTGATAACTGCCGCCAAGGTCTCTGAGTTTTTCTAGGCTGACATAGGCTCGGTCTCCACGCACGGTGGTGTTCCATAGCATGTACGTCCATGTCATTAATATATTTTTGTATAGAACGGTCATGCCTGCCAGTAGGTTTTCGCTGGTCATAATCGCCAGCCCCAGTAATCCGTAGGCCGATAAGTGATAGCGGCCCCCAACGATCAAACCAATTTCGGGAATATTAATTCCGCGGATAACTTCTGTGGTGAAGCTCAATTCTTGGTGGGGTGTTAGCTCGTAGGTTGGGTCTTCCAATGCCTGTGCGGGAATGCCGGCCACATCTAGCATCGGTGCCGGATCGAGTTTGTGTTCCTTTAGTAAGGATATCAAGGGGTTGAGCCCGTAGCTTAGGTGTCTAGCGGGTGGTGTGCTTAATGACGACCTTAGCTCCATCGTTGGATTCTCTTATTATAATTTTAAAGGCTGTCGTAAATTAACAATCATATTGTCCTCTGTAAACATCTAACTTCTCAACTTGCACCGATAGTATGGTCACCTAATTTGGAATATTTATAAAAACCATAAGAATAGAGGTGAGCCAATGTCTACTCAATCAGTCCAAGAAATCGATTTACCCGCTGCCACAGATTATAGAAATTTAGATGCCCCTATTTATTCATGGGACGCGACGCCGAAGGGCAAGTTAACGGTATCTGGTGCGGAAGCGGCCTTGCCTGAACACATTGCTGATTTTCAGCAAACGCTGAGAAGTTTTGCGCTCAACGTTATGCGACCTATTGGTATAAAGCTAGATCGTATGACGCCAGAGCAAGTGATTGCTAAGGATTCTCCATTCTGGGAATTTAGAAAAAAGTATTTGGAGCTTGGCGTGACAGTCGAGGCGCTTGGCGAAATGGAGCCTCAGGAAGCGGCGCTGCTCTTCTCAATTTTATTTGAAGAGCTGGGCTACGGTGATGCGGGCCTTGCGATATCGGTTGGTGCGGGAATATTGCCGCAGTGGTTGTGTGCGAAGTTCGGCCGCAAAGATTTATTAGACGAGTTCCCAGATGCGGTGCTGGGTTGCTGGGGTATTACCGAACCAGATCACGGCACGGATATGCTCGATCCAAGCCGTCAAATCGTCTACCCCGGAAGTTCCTATGGGCGCCCAAACCTAGTTGCAGATTTAACGGGTGATGACATTGTTTTAAACGGTCAGAAATCTGCATGGGTATCTAACGGCGTCATTGCCGATGTGTGTATTCTTTACTGCGCGGCAGACTCGGGTAATGGCCCATCGGCGACGGAAGGTTGTGCATTGGTGTTTCCAATGAATCTTGTGGGTATTAGTCGTGGTAAGCCTTTGGATAAGCTTGGGCAGCGAGCTTTAAACCAAGGCGAAATATTTTTCGATAATGTGCGCATCCCTCGCAAATATTTACTGGCAGGACCTGAGGATTATCAGCGTGCAGTGTATTGCATTCACGCAGAGGCCAACGCCCTAATGGGCGCAACTTTTACTGGTCTGGCTCAGGCCGCGGCAGATTTAGCGCTGGATTACGCCCACGAAAGAGTCGCTGGTGGTGTCCAAATTATTCAGCATCAGTCGGTTCGCAGTCGTCTTTTTCATATGTTTAGAAAGGTTGAAATTTCACGTGCGGTAACTCGGCGCGGCCTCAATTTTAATAATGATCCTCAGCTCGGCACCCCATCGTTGTGTGCGGCGATGTTCTCAAAAACTACCGGCACCCAAAATGCCTTCGAAGTCACCAGTGATGCCTTGCAGATATTTGGCGGCAATGGTCTGACCAAAGAATATCCCATAGAAAAAATGCTGCGAGATGCCCGCGCATCTTTAATTGAAGATGGTTGCAACGAAGTGTTGGCAATCAAGGGCGGCAGCTACCTCATAGATAGCGAAAAACTTTCATAAGGGGTAGAACAGTGAAGCAAACTGCTTACGTTGCCGGCGTCGGTATGACGCCGTTTGGCAACGCTATGGATAAAACCCTTAACGAACTGGCGTGCGCTTCTATAAAGGATGCCTTGCAAGACGCGGGTATCAACAAAGAGGATCTAAATGCCGCGTATATGGGCAATGCTGCGGGGGCGGTGATAACGGGTCAGGTTTGTGTGCCGGGTCAGGTTGCTTTGCGCAGTATGGGTATTAGCAAAATTCCGGTCATTAATGTCGAGAATGCCTGCGCGACCTCGGCTACTGCGTTTCAACAAGCCTGCACCATGGTTACCTTGGGTGTCTACGATGTGGTCTTGGTCTGTGGTTACGAAAAGCTTTATCACCAAGATAAAAATAAAACATTCTCGGTATTTACCGGTGCGATTGATGTAACTAAAACCGACGCCATTGCCGCGGGCTTGCAGGCGCGTAATGACGCCATTGGGCAACCCTTAGATATGTCGGGTGCAGGTAGTAGTCGATCTATCTTTATTGATATATATGCAACATGGGCTCGGGAGCACATGCATCAGTACGGCACAACTAGAGAGCAATTGGCGGCGGTGTCTGCCAAAAACTCTGTGCATGGCAGTTTGAATCCAAAGTCACAATTCCAGAATGTAATCACTATTGAGGACGTCTTGGCGGCACGTGAAGTGGTGGCGCCGTTAACGCTACCGATGTGCGCACCAATAGGTGATGGTGCGGCAGCGGTAATTGTTGTTAGTGAAAAATTCGCGAAGAAGATGGGGAAGAAGCGCTGTATTCGCGTCAATGCCTCTAGTCTCCACAGCGGTTGGGATGTCGCTGAGGGTGAGCGGCCGATGGTGTCTAGCGCCGTATCTGAATTGTATGAGCAAGCTGGCATGGGAGCGGAAGATCTCAATTGTGTTGAGTTACATGATGCCTCTGCGATATCGGAAATTAAATATTACGAATTTTTAGGTTTGTGTGAAAACGGGACGGGTGGTGAGTTTGTCGCTAGCGGTGCATCGTCATTAGGTGGGCGGGTACCGGTAAATACATCTGGTGGCTTAATGCGTAAAGGTCACCCAATAGGGGCAACCGGTGCAGCACAAATTGTGGAGCTAGTGATGCAGTTGCGTGGCGAAGCCGGGGCCCGTCAAGTAAATGGGGCTAGGGTAGCTCTCGCGGAAAACGGCGGTGGCTATATTGGTACGGATGCGGCTGCATTGGTGCTAAGCATTTTGTCAAAAGAATAAGAAGGGACGGCATATGAAAGACCTCAGAATATTGTCAAATTTGATTGAAGATAAAAAAAATTCGAATCCAAACTTGGATGTGCTGACTTTTGTGAACGTGCTGCCCAGTGGAGATTTGGAGCACGAAATACGAACCTACAATGATCTTTGGGAGCAGGGGCAGAGGGTGTTTTCTGGCTTGCGTAACGAAGGCATGGCGCCGGGCGAAAGTTTTGCGATGGTGATGCAAAATCATCCTGAATTTGTAGATTGCATGGTAGGTAGTTCACTTGCCGCTACGGTGTTTGTGCCTATTGACCCGCGCACAAATGGTGACCGATTGGAGTACATGCTGAGTTGGTCTGATTGCAAAGGTGTTGTTTGTGCAGACTATTGTCTTAATGCTGTTTTAGCGGCTTGCAAAAATTTACCAAAAATTCGCTGGATATGGGTTTTACATAGTGGCGAGCTAATAAAATTACCTGCCAGCGATTCACGGCTAAGAAAGTGGGCTGACATTGCAGGTGCTCCACTTAAAGAAGTTGAAGGGCGAGTACGCAGTGCCGATGAAACCATGCAGATGTTGTACACCTCTGGCACTACCGGCGATCCCAAAGCAATCAGGGCGCCTTATACACGCTATGACGCAGTCTCTTCCATTGGGCCAATGATAGGTCTTGTCGAGAAAGACCGTCCTTACACTGGTCTATCTTTTACCCATGCAAATGCGCAGCTCATCAGTTTGGGAAATATTCTGAAGATGGGTTTGCGAGGTGTTATTAGTCGCAAATTTACCAAATCGAGATTGTGGGATATTTGCCGTGCTTATGGCTGTACCACCTTTAATTTGCTGGGTGGTATGACTACCGCAATTTACAGCGAACCGCTTCGTGCAAATGATGCGAATAATCCGGTACGTTTTATTTT
Organism: Zhongshania aliphaticivorans; assembly: GCF_902705855.1. Taxonomy (GTDB): domain Bacteria; phylum Pseudomonadota; class Gammaproteobacteria; order Pseudomonadales; family Spongiibacteraceae; genus Spongiibacter; species Spongiibacter aliphaticivorans_B. The sequence goes on from NZ_CACSIJ010000014.1 coordinate 414,263, forward strand.
AAGCGCAGGTATGCCGGCGGCAATCTGGAGGGAGTTTAGTAAACGTTTTGACGTTGAACTTTTTGAATTCTACGGCGCTGCTGAAGGCGGCATGATGTTTAACCCGCCAGGGGTGGGGCCGATAGGCAGTATCGGCAAGCCGCCGCCAAGTTTAATCGCGCGCATTATAGATGAAGAGGGTAATACTTGTCCGCCTGGTCAGCGCGGCGAGATTGTATTCGAGGCGGCCAGCGGCGAGGAATTGGCGATTGAATATTATAAAAATCCCGAGGCCTCAGATAAAAAAGCCCGCAATGGCGTTTTATATATGGGCGATATTGGCCATCAGGATGAAGATGGCTGGTACTACTTTGATAGTCGCAAGGGCGATGAGATACGTCGCAATGGTGAGTTTGTTGATATTGCTAAGATAGAAAAAATAATTGCTGAATTTGACGATGTTGAAGATGTATTTGTTTACGGTATTCCTGCTCTAAACGGTGCTCCCGGCGAAAAGGATGTTATTGCAGCAGTAGTGCCGGTTGAAGCGAAGTTGTTCGATCCCGATGTGCTAGTTAGGCATTGCAGAGAGGTTTTGGGGCGCAATGATCTCCCCAGTTATATTCAAGTTATGTCTGAAATACCAAAGACGGCATCAGAAAAACCACAATCTAGATTTTGCTATGAGTATTTTTTGGAGCAAAAAAATCACGTCTATGATGTGGCGTCATAAAGTAAATAATAATTAAAAATAATGATGTCGTAAATTAACAGTGAATGGGTCGGTAATGAGCATTACTGACACTTACATTCAAGGCTAATATCAAGTTCAAGATAGAACAGATAAGACTCTTATAGAACGACATAATAATTTTATGTAGGAAGAATGTTTTCGTTTCTTTTTACAGTAATGGGGTAGTAAACCTTAATGAATACAATAAGAAACAGAATAGCGATGGCTGTTTTGGAGAACCGAAAAACTGCTTGGTTCCTGTTTGCGGCTGTCACTATATTCTTTGCTATGGGTCTAAAGAATGTTGAATTGAAGACGATATTCTCGGATTTGCTACCCAAGGATGATCCGTTTATTCAGGTGTTTAAAGATCATCCTAATTTTGGTAATCCGCTGACCTTCACGCTAATGGTAAAAACCAAGAGCGGTGATATTTATAACGCAGAAACCTTAGATAAAGTATGGCAGCTTACCCGTGATATCGATTTATCGCCGGGAGTGGATCACGATCAAATTTTATCTATTGCATCAGCAAAAGCACGTTATGCGGAAGCAGCGCCATTTGGTATAGATGCGCAACCTTTAATGGGTGACTCTGTTCCTGCTACGAGCGAGGAAATTGCAGCATTCAAAGAGAATGTCCGTAAGTCGCCCAATGCCCAGCAGTTTCTTATTTCTGGCGACGAAACTGCAACGTTAATATCAGCAACGTTTATAGAGCAGCGTTTGGATTACGGTGAGGCCTTCACCTTCGTTAAAAATCTGGCTGACACTGCTCGGGATGCTAACCACGATGTCTATATGGCTGGGCAGCCAGCGTTAACGGGTTGGGTATACGAATACCAGCATCAAATGATTGGCATCTTTGGTATTACATTGGGAGCCTTGGTTATTGCTCTTGTGCTTTATACCCAAAACATTGCAGGCGTTGTCACACCCGTTTTCGCAAGTATTGTGGCAGCGATTTGGGGTTTCGGTTTTGCTGGTTGGATGAAACTGCCCATAGAGCCTTTGTTAATGATTGTGCCACTGCTTTTGATCGCGCGATCATTTAGCCATTGCGTGCAATTTACTGAACGCTTTTACGAAGTGTTCGCACAAGTGGGTGATAAAGTTAGGGCAGCCGGCATCACTACTGGGCTGATGTTAGCACCGTCGATATTGGGCATTATCACCGACGCGGCGGATATCTTTTTAATTTCCATTGCGCCTATTCCTGCGATGGAGCGCTTCTCTTTGTTCTGCGGGTTTTGGGCAATGATGTTGGCGCCCACCGGTGTATTCCTTGCGCCGCTGTTGTTGTCGGTATTACCTGCGCCTAAAAATCTCGACAAGATTATTTCTGATGAGTCGGGTGGTGTGCATGGCAGGGTGAAGTCTGTATTGGCATGGATCGCAACCTTTTCCCAGGGTAAGCGGGCGCGTTATACCACGGTTGTTGTCGTCATTATTGCGGCCTTTTCTTTCTATCATTCTATGCGTATTCAAATCGGTAATCCCGTGGAAGGTAGTAATCTGCTGTGGGAAGACTCTGAATACAATGTGTCAGTTTCAGAGATTAATCATCATTTCCCTGGGGTAAATACCCTAGAGGTTATCCTTGAAGCAAAGGATTCAAACAATCCCAATCGGGTAGCTCGTCAGGCTGAAACTGTGGCTACCATGTTGCAACTTCAAGCCATTATGGAGGGTGGTGAAAGCGCGCCGCGGGCAACACTTTCCTTTGGTGATTTTTTGATGGACGCCAATCGCCTGATTTCCGGCGGTCACCCTAAGTGGTTGCCATTGGATAATACCGACTCGGCGGTGAACGCGGCAACGTCGGCGGTACTCATGGGTACTAGCCCAAAAGCCTACTCCCACGTTGTCGATTTTGAATTACAAAATTCTACGGTGTCTTTTTGGTATCCAGACAATAAACAGGACACCGTCGATCACGCACTTGCCTCAGCGGAAGCAGCTATTGCCATAGTGGGTATAGATCACTCAGATTTCACCGTTCGCCTTGGTAGCGGCACCATTGCAATACAGCAGGCTATAAATCATGTGGTTGAACGTTATCACTGGTTGATTATGGGTTTGCTAAACCTCGTTATTTTGCTGGTGTCTAGCTACGCCTATCGCTCATTGATAGCAGGTGTGGTGCTGCTCATTCCCGTGAACCTTTCCAATATGATTCTTACTACATGTATGTCATTCATGGGGATTGGCTTGGATATTAATTCATTAATGGTGGCGGCAATTGGCGTGGGCGTTGGTATTGATTATGGCATTTATCTACTAAGTAGAATGTGTGAGGAGTATCAGGAACGCGGGAGTTATGGTGAATCAATAACTGGGGCTTTAACGACCACAGGTAAGGCGATTATGTTCACCGCCAGTATTATGTTGATAGGTATTCTTCCTTGGTATTTTCTTTCTGGGCTTAAATTCCTCGCTGATATGGGGTTGCTACTGGTGCTGGTCATGTTGATCAATATGGTTATCGCGCTCGTGGTTTTGCCCTTGCTGGTGTGGCTCATCAAGCCAAAGTTTGTGTCGAGTAAAGACATTATGGTTCTAGGTGAAGGGGTAGACATTGCCAAGCTAATGGCGGAAGACGCCGAAAAAAAGCAGGCAATGAATCACAATAATTTAAAGGCCGAAGCACTGTAATAAACGATTTTTTACTGTGCTTCCACAATGCGCAAGATGACAACAATAAAAGGGTTTATCCCGGAGGAATATTATGCACATCAAGAAATATGATACCAACTATAGTCGTCGTCGTTTCATGGAGAATACGATTAAAGGTATTGGCGCTGGCGGCGTGTTAGCACCACTGTGGCCACTAATTGCAAACGCAGGTGATGTTAGTAAGGCTTACCCAGACGAGTTACTTTCCATAGAAATGTACACAAAGGGTAAGGTTAAACCCGGCGATGTTATTACCGCTGATAATGTTGAGCATGTAAAAGAATTGTTGGACCCAATTGCTTATAAACACGTTAAGGAAATGGGGCGACGTATTCATATTGTTGAGCCAGTGAAAGACATTGGACGAATTTTCCCGACCGAATACTTAGAGGCGACACTCAAAAATCAAGGTAAGGCCGTTGTTGGTAAAGACGGGAATGTCTATACCAAAGCTGGCGAACCTTGGATTGGCGGAACACCTTTTCCTGAACCTAAAAATGGGGTTGAAGCGCAATATAATTTGACCTTGAGTTGGGGGCGCCACGATTATTCTCAATATGCAGTGCGCGATTGGGATATAGATTCTTCCGGTGATTTGTCTTATCAATATGATTTCGTGTGGACTGAATTAAATACGACTGCACGCACCGACGGTACCGTTTGGAAGGGTAAAAAGGATTTGCTCCGCTATCAGTCCGTTTTCTTTACTGCGCCAAATGATAGTGCCGGTACCTCCTTTTTGAATATTTGGGATTACGATCAACGTAAATTCCCTGAGCTACATGGCTATATTCCAGCATTCCGTCGTGTTCGCCAGTTCCCAACCAATCAGCGTTTTGAGCCTTTAGTTCCGGGTATTACATTGTTCTTATCTGATGCGTGGGCGGCGGGTGATCCACTGCAAACGTGGGGTAATTATAAAATTATTGGCCGTCAGCCAATGTTGGGTGCTATCGGTTCACGCAACTTCCATGGTGGTTATCATGATAACTGGGAAAAGCCTGTTCATGGTGGGCCAAAGGATCAAACCTTCTTTGATACCTATATGGAGCTAGTACCCGAGTGCATCGTGCTTGAGGCCGAGCCAACGGGGTACGCAAGAGCACCGGTGGGCAAAAAGCGCGTTTGGATTGATGTGCGTAATCAGATGTACGTTGCCTACGTTATTTATGATCGCCGCGGTGAAATTTGGAAGTCGTTTGAGCCGCATTACGCGATGCAGGATAACGACAAGATGACCCGCAACGACGGTGCTCATCCAGCGTGGTCGTGGTCGAGTGTGCACAGTCATGACATTCAATCAAATCGCATGAGCCGCTTTGTACAAGCGAAATCGGTGACGGGCGGCTATCAAAGTAACTACGATCCTGGTGATGTTGATGTCTTTAATAAGTACCTCACTATTCAGGCCATGCAACGGCTTGGGGGTTAATGTGAGTACGGTAGCGAAAATGGCTAAATGCGCGGTTCCGTTGTTGTTAAGTGTTGCAATGTGCGCTGCAAATGCAGCGCCCTTGCAGGGCGACATGGTCAATAAGGGGCATGCACATGAGGCGTTGTTTGGCGTTAACGCCAGCGCCGATGGCCTTATTGCGGTGGGCGGCGCGGGGCAGATAAGTAGTAGTAAAGACGGCGTTACGTGGCAGCGGATTAATGTTGATCTTGCCGGTCGCTCTTTGTTAGCGGTGTCTGATGTTGGAGGTAATGCCATTGCCGTTGGGCAGCAGGGCGTCATCGTTCTTCGTAATGCAGATACCTGGCAGGAGCAGGAATCACCAACGACAGAGCGTCTGTTTTCGGTTGCTCAAGATGGTGCTGGTTTTGTGATTGCCGCTGGTGGCTTCGGCACTGTTTTGCGCTCAGTAGACAGCGGTAAAAGCTGGGAGAAATTGCTTATCGATTGGCAGGCGTTAATCGGCCAGTCTTACGAGCCCCATGTTTATAACGTCACCGTTGATGATCAGGGACGAGCGTATATGGCGGGTGAGTTCGGTATGATCGCGCGTTCTGATGATCAAGGTAAATCTTGGCAAGCCTTACATAGCGGTGATGAGTCCTTGTTTGGTTTGGCCATCGGTGATCGCGGCCTTGCTTATGCTGTAGGCCAGAGCGGCACTATTTTGCGCAGTTTGGATGGTGGCGACAGTTGGTCAAAAATTGAATCTGGCAGTGATGCGATTTTATTAGATGTATCAGTTCGCAGCGACGATCGCGCTGTGGTCACCGGTATTCGTGAAGCCTTGTCGATTGCGCCTGGCGGGCAGCGTGCGGAGCGCTTAGACAATTCGCAGTTGTTGGATTCATGGTATTGCGATGTTGGTGTTTATAAAGGCGATTTCTACGTTGTTGGGCAAAAGGCCAATGTTCTAAAACTCTCTATTTAAAATATCTTCTGGAGATTTACGGGTATGAAAAATAATAATCAGCTGGCGGCAGCTATTACCCTTGCTACACTCGGATTAAGTAACCCTGCGTGGTCGGCGAACGGCGAGCTATTCGGGATTGATTACAGTTCTAGTGGCTTTATTCGTGTTGAAGCAGCGGCGAAGACGGTTGGTGAAGAAAATCCCTTTAATCAGCGCGGCAATGTCTTTAATGGTGAATCGGTTAGCCGTTTCGGTGGGATTAATGCAGGCACGTTATTAGGTTTGAATTTACCTATTTCTGTGGGCGTTCCCATTAGTGATACGGCTACTCGAAATGGCGAGCCGGCTAATAACGATTTTAATGTTACTCAAGTGCGCTTAGAAAATACGGTGCAATTGCGTTTTAGTGACAATTGGTCTGCCACAGCTAAAATTCGTGGCATCTTTGATGCGGCGCAATACGATGAGTTCGATCCGAGTAGCGTGAATAGCAATGCGGCCGGTTATTTATATGGCGAGTCAAATTATTTTGAATACGATGATTATAAAACAGGCGGTGAGCAGAATCGCTTAGAAGTTGCCGGTGACAATTACATGGTGGATTTTCCATCACTGTATTTAGATTATCAAAACGGGCCCATTTTAGTACGCGCTGGTAATCAGCAAATTGCATGGGGCCAAGCCTTGTTTTTTCGGGTAATGGATGTTGCTAATGGCTTGGATTTGCGCCGACATTTGATATTGGATTTCGCTTCAGAAGAATATGCGGATGAGCGGATATCGTCCCCAGCCATTAGGGTGTCGTACCAATTAAACTCTAGCTGGGAGTTGGATATGTTTGCGCAAGCTTTTCAGCCTACTATTTATGCAAACCCAAATACGCCATACAACGTGATTCCTAGCCAGTTCACAGTTCATGATCGGTATAGCGACGCAAATGAAAAAATTAATAGCGGCTTTCGTTTGAAAGGCAATATTGGTGATTTCGGTTTACAGTTTATGTACACCAATCGTTACAACCCCGACGGCGTTATTCGTTGGACGGCATCAGGCGTTAATCGAGACGCTCCTGGTTTGCCAGGCACAGGTTTGATTCTGGCTGAGACGCCATTGGAAGTAGACCCAACAGGTGTATGGAGCGCTGAGGAATGGTTCACTTATGCTGGTATGGCAAGGCTAGATGGTGCTGAAGGTTTGAACAAGCTGATCACGGAGTTTCCTGCATCGCAGCTGTTATTGGCTAGACCCGTAAACGGAATTGATGCGGCCAAAGAAGAGTTGGACTTGTTCTTTATTCTTACTGGCGGTGTAACGGGCAGTCTCACTAGTGGCCAAGGTATGGGTGGTTTGCGTGGTCATATCGAGCGCGAATATAAGCGAGAAGATATTTTTGGTACTGGATTTAGCTATGTCTTTAGCGGCGAGCCCGGTAGCTGGCTTGATCAGTTAATTCTAAATTTTGAGGTGTCATTTACACCAGATCGTGTATTTACCTCGCCAGACCTGCGCCAAGATTATTTGGTTGAAGATGAATTTATATCAGCCTTAGTTCTAGAAAAATATCAGCGCTTCAGTCGAAATTTTCCTGCGACTTACTTCGTTTTTCAATGGATGCATCGCACAGAGAGTGATTTATTCGGTCGACATTTGAGTGGCATGGGCGGCACTGCGAACAATACGCCCTTAGGTGTAGACGGATGGGATGGATTGGTATTGGCACTGCAGCAACCTTTTCCTGGTTTGGTGTGGCGAGCGGATCTTTCGGTACTGTATGACACGCGTGGTGGTATTTTTGTGCAGCCAGCACTTAAATGGAAGCCTAGTGGAAACTGGAATGTTGAGGCTTTCTATACCTATATAGATGATGATATTAGCTCAGGCGCTAACGAGAATATTATGCAGACTTTTGATTGGGCTGAGGAGTTTGGATTAAGGGTAGCTTACCAGTTCTAATACCTACCCTGCCGGGGCGAGTACTCGGCTTTGTCCGCGTAATTACGGGACCTTTCCGGCGGGATTTCCCGCCGGCTTTTTCTTTGGTTCTTTTGTTGGTGAGAAGCGTCATGGTATTTCATATAAAACAATACGATCGACACTACGTAAGACGCGAGTTCTTGAAAAAAACAGCGGGACTTGCCTTGGGTGGTTTGTTAATGCCGGTATGGAAGGCAATGGCAAACAATGGCGATTTTGCTGCGGCCTATCCCGATGAATTGCTATCGATTGATGAGTACAGTGGCGGCAAATTAAAAGCCGGTGATTACATAGACGCTAGCAATGTAGAGCTAGTGAAAGATTTACTGGAGCCCGTTAAGTACTACCAAGTTAAAGAAATGGGTCGTCGTTTACGGCTGCGGGAAACGACCCGCGACATAATGAAGTTAAGTCCTTGGGAATATCTTGAGGCCAGCTTCAAAAATCGTGGTCAGGCGAAATTTGATGACAAGGGCAATGTTGTCACGCTGGACGGTAAGCCTTGGATTGGCGGTCTGCCTTTTCCGGAAGCAAAAAGCGGTTTGGAATTGTTCGCCGGATTAACTATGAGTTGGGGCCGGCACGATGCGTCTTTTTACGCCATTCGGGAATACGATTTAAGTCGTGAGGGCAAAGTAAATTACCAATATGAAAATGGCTGGGCTGAATATGCACCCACTGGCAGAGTGGTGTTGCCAGGGGTGTACTGGAAAGGCCATGAAGACAAGCTGCGCTATCAAAGCGTGTTTTTTTCCGAGCCTGATAGCGTGCGTGGCACGTCGTATCTAAATATATGGCATTACGATCAGAATAAATTTCCTGAACTATACGGCTACATTCCAGATTTTAAACGTATTCGACGCTTTCCTACCGATCAGCGCTTTGAGCCTTTGGTGCCAGGGTCGAGCTTGTACTTATCAGATGCCTGGGCGGCGGGCGACCCACTACATACATGGGGTAATTACAAAATAGTATCGCGCGGGCCCATGTTGGCTGCAGTGAGCGGCGGTTGGAATTCATCTAGTGAGAGCTGGGCACACACTACCCACGGTGGGCCTAAAGGAGATACCTTCTGGGATACCGACGTCGAGTTAGTCCCTGAAGCGATTGCGGTCGATGCCGAGCCAACGGGCTTTCCGCGCGCACCAGTCGGTAAAAAACGCGTGTGGTTTGATGCTCGCACTCAGCTACCGCTAGGTATGGTGTCATTTGATAGGCGAGGCGAAATTTTCCGTTCTTTTGATGGCGCATACGGGCTGTATGAGGATGGGAATAAGCGCGTGATGGACGGCAAACATCCCTATTGGTCTTGGGGGCATGTTCATGCGTTTGATGTGCAAACAGGGCAGATGACGCGCCTAGAACAAATGGCCAGTATGAGTGGTGGCCATAAGATGATGGTGAATGATCAGGATATATACGACCGCTATTTAACCAATAGTGCATTGCGGCGCTTAGGTAATTAACACGTAATTTTATAATGAGGTAAATGACATGACACAGACTTATAAGGCATTGGTAGCAAAGCGTTTGGACGGAAAACTGGCGGTAGGTTTTGAACAGTTGAGTGCGGCCGAAATTGGCGAAGGCGATGTGGAAATTGCGGTTGAGTATTCAACCCTAAATTACAAAGATGGTTTGGCCATGAGCGATGCCATACCGATTGTTCAGCAAGACAAATTAATACTCGGTATTGATATGGCCGGTACCGTTGTCAGTTCAGATAACTCACGTTTCAGTGTTGGCGATAAAGTTGTATTGAATGGCTATGGCGCATCAGAAACTCATAACGGGGGTTATACCCAACGTTTGCGTACAAAAGGCGAATACTTGGTGAAGCTGCCGGCAGGTATAAGTACTCGTCAGGCAATGGCCATTGGCACCGCTGGCTACACTGCCATGTTGTCGGTTATGCGTTTGGAGCGTCTTGGCGTGGTGCCAGAGTCTGGTGTTGTTTTGGTAACGGGGGCGTCTGGTGGTGTTGGTACCGTCGCGATTTCTTTGCTGTCTGCTTTAGGGTATCGGGTAACCGCATCAACAGGCCGAATGGAAGAGGCAGATTTTTTAAAGAGCCTTGGTGCAAGTGATGTTATTAATCGCGCCGAGCTATCTGAGCCAGGTGAAATGATGCAGGCCCCGCGATGGGCGGCTGCGGTAGATTCTTGCGGTAGCCATACCTTGGCAAACGTGATTGCGCAGCTGCATTACAGTGGTGTGGTAACAGCCTGCGGTTTGGCTCAGGGTTTAGATTTACCTAGCAATATGATGCCGTTTGCGCTGCGCAATGTGTCGTTATTAGGTGTGGATTCAGTTCATGCGCCTATGCCTTTACGAGAAGAAGCGTGGCGCAGATTGGCGAAGGATTTAGATATGGCCAAGCTAGAAGCCTTGTTGGTGAATATCCCCTTTGATGATGTGCCGGCGGCCGCCGGTAAAATTCTACAGGGACAAATTCGCGGGCGAGCTGTCGTCGAAATTGGATCTTAGTCACCGTTAAATTATTTTAAAAACTAAAATAATAAGGATTCTGTTATGAGTAATGAGCTCGCCGTTTTCGGTTTAGAGGGTAAGGTCGCAGTGGTGACGGGTGCCGGCGGTGGTATTGGGGAAGCTTGCGCGCGGATGTTTGCAAAGGCCGGCGCCGCCGTAATGCTAAGCGATATAAATATAGAGTCTTGCGAGCGCATTGCAGCGGATCTCAATGAGCAGGGCTTGCAGGCGAAGGCTATACGGTTAGATGTGACGAGTGAGGAAGATTGGGCGGCATTAAAGCTGGCGCTGCAAGATTGGAAAAACCGCTGGGATGTATTGCTTAATAACGCCGGTATTTATATTGGTGGCTTGCTAGAGAGCAACACCAGTGCGCAGGTAAGTAAGATTAATCAAATAAATATTGAGTCGGTATTTCTTGGTACGCGAGCAGCGGCTGAAAGCATGAAACCGGGCGCTGCTTTCGGTCAGGGTGGCTCTATTATTAATTTGTCATCTATTGCAGGTTTGGTTGGCGTGCCTGGTCATAGTATTTATGGTGCAACGAAAGGTGCGGTTCGCTCTTTAACTAAACACAGTGCTGTAGAGTTTGCCAAATTTGGTTATGGGATTCGTGTTAATTCTCTGCATCCCGGTTTAATAGAAACCGCAATGGGCGATCAAGCTTTGCAAGACTTTGTAGACATTGGCGTGGTTGCCAATGTCGAAGAAGCAGCGGCGCTGCTTAAATCGGCAATGATACCGATGGGACGTTTGGGCAATGTGCAAGATATTGCGAATGCCGCGTTGTTCTTAGCGTCTGATGCGAGTTCCTACGTGACGGGCATTGAGCTAACAGTCGATGGCGGCTTTTGCGCTGGGTAATACTAGGAGATTTTATGTCTTGTCAGGGCAAGGTCGCATTGGTTACGGGTGCCGGTGTAGGTATAGGGGAAGCGACATGCAGAGGCTTAGCGGCAGCTGGCGCGGTTGTTGTGGTTAGTGATATTGATGAAGCATCAGGCAGTCGAGTGGCGAATGAATTAAATGCTGCAGGCCATCAAGCGATTTTCATGCGTTTAGATGTGTGTGACGAGTCGCAGTGGCAGGCGGTAGTCGCGGAAATTATCACTCGCTTTGGCGGTTTACAGATTTTGATTAATAACGCGGGCATTGCCAATATCTGCGGAATTGAAGACGAGACTTTAGAAGGCTGGCGTAAAACCAACACTATTAATAGTGATGCGGTATTTCTTGGTACGCGGGAAGCGATCAAGGTGATGAAAGAGTCCGGTGGAAGCATTGTAAATATTTCGTCGATAGAGGGAATTGTCGGTGATCCAATGCTGCCAGCCTACAATGCCAGTAAAGGTGCGGTGCGCGCGTTTACAAAATCCGTCGCCTTGTATTGCGCAGACAAAGCTTATTCCATCAGAGTCAATTCTGTGCATCCAGGTTATGTGGCTACGCCATTAGTAAGTGGTGCCTTGTCTCGGTTAAGCAGTAGCGACGCCGAGGCATTCGCTCAGCGCGTTGTCGCCAGTATACCGATGGGCCGTATGGCTGAGGCAGCCGAGATTGCCAAGGGCATTGTATTTCTGGCGTCCGATGATGCGAGCTATATGACCGGTTCCGAGTTAATCATGGATGGCGGTTACACGGCTCGTTAACGTAAAGCCGCTGCCCCCGCGATACAGTCACCGCGGAGTCTCGCTTGAAGGAGTAGCTTGCGTATAATAGTGCGATGATTGTCTGCCACTATTGTGAGTTACTCCCCATGTCTGAAAATACTGAACTTAAATTATCCCCACTGAGCCGCACCATTGAGCAAGATGGTAAAACCCTTCGCGTTGAAATTTGTGAAGATGGTGATGGTGCTTGGGTGCTTGAGGTTTTTGACGAGTTTAATAACTCTACAGTATGGGAAGATGCCTTTGAGTCTGACGAAGATGCTTTATTTGAAATAGAGGCAACCATACGGGAAGAGGGCATCGACTGCTTGATTGGTCCTGTTGACGGCGGTATGGCGTGAATGTGAGTGGGCGTGGGGATGGGAATGGAAGCGACATGTTTGATGGCGAAGACTCGCCGGTCGCCTTAGTTACCGGCGCAGCTCAGCGTTTGGGTGCTGAAATTTGTCGGCGGCTTCATGCGCGTGGCTATCGTATTATTATTCATTACCGGCATTCCGCGGCGGCAGCGAATGACTTGTGTGACGTCTTAAATACTCTGCGATCTAAGTCTGCAGTGACTTTAAGTGCGGATATGAATTCAATTGCTGACGTTGAGGTTTTAGCAGTCAAAGCGGTGTCGCAATGGCAGCGTTTGGACGTGTTGGTAAATAATGCCTCTGGTTTTTATCCGACGTCGATGGGGTCGGTAACTGAGTCGCAGTGGGATGATTTGTTTGGCAGCAACCTTAAGGGCGCTTTCTTTTTGTCACAGGCTGTGGCGCCTGCTTTGAAGATGGCAGCGGGATGCATCGTTAATCTTGTCGATATCTACGGTAGTAAACCTTTAAAAAGCTACCCAGCTTATTCTATGGCGAAGGCGGGGGTGGCCATGATGACACAATCTTTGGCGCTGGAACTGGCGCCGGATGTTCGTGTGAACGGGGTGTCGCCGGGCGCGATTTTATGGCCAGCTGAAGAAACCGAATACAGTATTCAAGAAAAGCAGGAGTTGAGCCAGCGGGTGCCTTTACAGCGGCAAGGTGAGGCTACTGATATCGCCCAGACGGTGGTGTTCTTGGTCGCTGATGCACCTTATATTACGGGGCAAATTATTGCTGTCGATGGCGGCCGCTCGGTGTCGTTGTAGGTCCAGAAAAGCGATGTCTGCTTTGATATAGCGGCATATTCTATTTGTCTTTGCTGTTGAGTATCTTTTTTAGTTTTTGATTTTTCTTTTCATAAACGCGTTGAAATAAAAATGGGGTGCACGTAGTTGTGCACCCCGTTTTGCATTGTGATATCTATTAGCGATTTAGGCGATCTTCAACGAGGTTATCTACCACCGCCGGATCGGCCAGCGTTGACGTGTCGCCTAGCGTATCGAGTTCGTTGGCGGCAATTTTGCGCAAAATACGCCGCATGATTTTGCCTGAACGGGTTTTAGGTAGTCCCGGTGCCCACTGAATTAAGTCTGGTTTGGCGATGGGGCCTATTTCTTGAACGCAGAGCGCGGTGAGTTCTTTTATGAGTTGCTCGCTGCCAACGACGTCATGCATAAGGGTGACGTAGGCGTAAATTCCCTGTCCTTTAAGATCGTGGGGATAACCCACGACGGCGGCTTCGGCAACGGCCTCATGAAGTACCAGTGCGCTTTCTACTTCAGCGGTACCCATGCGGTGGCCCGAAATATTTAGAACGTCATCAACGCGGCCGGTAATCCAGTAGTCGCCGTCGGCGTCGCGGCGGGCGCCGTCGCCGGTAAAGTAGTAGCCGGGGTGGGTGCTGAAATAGGTTTCGATAAGGCGTTGATGGTCGCCATAGACGCTACGGATTTGCCCAGGCCATGAGCGTTTTATCACTAATAAGCCTTCACCGGCACCTTCGATTTCTTTGCCGTCAGTGTCTAGCAGCGCGGGTTCAACACCAAAGAAGGGGCGGGTGGCCGAGCCGGGCTTCATATCGATGGCGCCGGGTAGCGGGGTGAGCATATGAGCGCCGGTTTCGGTTTGCCACCATGTGTCTACGATGGGGCAGCGCTCCTCCCCAACAACGCGGTGGTACCACTCCCACGCTTCGGGGTTGATGGGCTCGCCTACAGTGCCGAGCAAGCGCAAGCTGCTGCGATCCGTTTTGTTCACGAACTCGTCGCCAGCACCCATTAGGGCGCGCAGTGCGGTCGGCGCGGTGTAGAAAATACTGACCTTGTGCTTGTCGATCACCTGCCAGCAGCGTGAGGCGTCGGGGTAGGTTGGTACGCCTTCAAATAGCAGCGTGGTACCGCCGTTGGCGAGTGGGCCATACACAATATAGCTGTGGCCGGTAATCCAGCCTACGTCTGCAGTACACCAAAACACTTCACCGTCTTTGTAGTCAAAAACGTATTTGTGGCTCATGGCAGATTGCAGCAGGTAGCCGGCGCTGGTGTGCAGCACGCCTTTGGGTTTACCGGTGGAGCCAGAGGTGTAAAGAATGAATAGCGGGGCTTCGCTTTCTACGGCAACGGCGGGACATTCTGCAGATACCTTGGCGACTTCGTCGTGGTACCAGATATCGCGGTCGGCCTGCCAGTTTATGGCGCCGCCGGTGCGCTTTATGACTAGGCAAGATTCAATACTAGGGCAGTCACGCAGGGCGAGGTCGGCATTGGCTTTGAGGGCGATTTTTTTGCCGCTGCGCAGGCCTTCATCGGCGGTAATGAGAATTTTGCATTCGGCGTTTTGGATGCGATCTTTAAGTGCTTCTGGCGAGAAGCCGCCAAATACCACTGAGTGAACAGCGCCGATGCGTGCGCAGGCTAGCATGGCGTAGGCTGCCTCTGGAATCATTGGCATGTAAATACATACCCGATCACCTTTGGTAATTCCTTGGGCTAGCAGTACATTTGCAAGTTTACAGACGGCGGTATGGAGTTCGCGATAAGTAATATGACTGGATTCGGCGGGGTTGTCGCCCTCCCAGATAATCGCGGTTTGGTCGCCACGAGTGTCTAAATGACGGTCTATGCAGTTATAGGCAACATTTAGTTTTCCACCGTCAAACCAGCTTGCTTCGCCTTTTTCAAAGTCGTATCGGTTAATTGTGTGCCAGCGTTTGTCCCAGCTTAAAAATTCATCTGCTTGGTCTGCCCAGAAGTTGTCGGCATCGTTGAGTGATTGGTGGTACATCTCGTCGTATTGCGCTCGATTAATGTGAGCGCTGGCGGCGAACGCAGGTGGAACGGGATGGACGATACTCTTGCTCATGACGTTACTCTCTTTATGCATTTGTTATGATTTTGGGTCTGCTGTAAATGCTGGCTACGACCAGAACAGATGATGTCGCTTACTGGCAGGATAACGGCTTGGTCGTGCGGATTGAACCCTAAAATAGACTAATTTTATTTGCAGAAATAAGAAGATGGCAGGCAGGGGGAATTCACCGGCAAAGGGCAGCTAAATATCGGGAAGGATAGTGGCAGAGGCGGGCGCCCCTGCCAGAGAATCAGGCGACCTGAACGGGGATGGCGTTGCTGGCGTGGCTGACAGTATTGTCAGCATTCATATAAATAAGGCGCGGCTTAAAGTTGATCAGCTCGGCCTCAGAATATGTGGCGTACGCACAAATAATAATGATGTCGTCGACATTCGCTTTATGCGCGGCCGCACCATTAATAGAAATGATGCCGCTATTGTCTTCGCCACGAATTGCATAGGTGGTGAAGCGCTCGCCATTGGTGACGTTGTAAATTTGAATTTGCTCAAATTCACGGATACTCGACATGTCGAGTAATTTACCGTCGATGGCGCACGAACCTTCATAGTTGAGCACTGCGTGGGTAACGCGGGCTTTGTGAAGTTTAGCTTTCAGCATAACGGACTGCATAACGCTATTCCTTTCTCTCTCAGTCTTTACCGGCTTAATTAGTAGCCAGCATTCCCCAGTCGGCGCTGGGGTTAACATTCAGGGTTACGTTGTCAATCAAACGCGTGCTGCCAAGTTTGGCGGCGGCGAGTATGACCACTTCTTCGGTGTCCGCTGTTACCGGACGCAGGGTACTAGCATCGCAAATAGTAAAGTAGTCAGACTCCAAGCCAGCTTTGCTAAGGCTGATTTTGGCATGCTGTTCTAGCTTGCTATAGCTGTCGTAGCCGCAGGCGATGGCCTCGCGGGTTTCCTGCAATACACGATGTAAAACGGGTGCAATTTCACGTTGCTCGGCATTTAAATAGCCGTTGCGTGAGCTCAGGGCTAAGCCGTCTTCGCTGCGAGCTGTTGCAACACCAACAATGTTGATTGGCATGCATAGGTCGCGGACCATTTTACGGATAACGCTAAGTTGCTGAAAATCCTTTTCACCAAACACGGCAGTGTCTGGTTGCACAATATTAAATAGCTTCGCCACAATGGTTGCGACGCCGGTAAAGTGCCCGGGTCGGCTTGCGCCACAGTGGTCGTCGGACAGTTCTGGCACAGCAATTTTGCTGTGACTGTCCATGCCTTCCGGATAAATTTCGCTTACGTGCGGAAGGAATAAAAATTGTGCGCCTGCGGCAAACAGTTTTTCTTTGTCTGCGGCCAAGGTGCGTGGATAGCTGCTGAGGTCTTCGTTGGCGCCAAATTGCAGCGGATTAACAAAGATGCTGACAACGACGATGTCGGCGTGCTGCTTAGCGCGCTGAACAAGGCGTAGATGCCCGTCATGCAGATTGCCCATAGTCGGTACAAAGGCGACGGTTTTACCGGCGCGTTTTCCCGAATTAAGAGCGGCCCTTAATGATGCGGCTGTGCTATATGTTTTCATACCACCCAACTTCCCAATCTCATACTTCGCAGGGCGAAGGTAGTTTGCTGTGAAGTCAGTCCGCGCACACCGCGGGCTGGCGACCAATACACTGGCTATACGGCCTTAAAAACCTGAAAAGACTGTTCATAATCTGATCAGTTTGGCCAGTGGCGGGCAAGTATGCCCCAATCGGAATTGCCGTTCAATGCTTTGGTAACAAAAAATTCACGACTTTGTTACCTACCAAAACGTTCCCCGAGGTAACAGTTTGGGATTATAAACCCTTAGTCAAAACTATGCTCGTCTGCGGGGAAGCTACCGTCGATGACGGCGCTATTGTAGCGCTTCAGGGCATCCTCTACACCGTTACTGCCTTCCGCAAAGTTACGTACAAAGCGTGCGGTCTTCTCGGTTATACCGAGCAGGTCGTGTAGTACCAGTACTTGGGCGTCTGTGCCGTTGCCGGCCCCAATACCAATAACGGGGATTTTTAGGATGGCGCTGATTTCTGTTGCGAGTTTGCGTGGTACACATTCCAGCACCAGCATTGCCGCTCCTGCGGCTTCCAGCGCCACTGCGTCGGCAAGAATGGCTTTGGCTTGGCTGTCGTCGCGCCCCTGCACTCGGTAGCCCCCCAATACGTTAACGGATTGAGGGGTTAGACCGAGGTGGCCGCATACCGGAATACCGGCTTGGTTCAGCAGCGTTACGCTCTCTGCAAGCCAGCCGCCGCCCTCAATTTTGACCATATGCGCGCCAGCTCGCATTAGCGTGGCGGCATTGTCGGCACATTGTTGGGCGGTGTTATAGCTGCCAAAAGGCATATCACTAATAATGAGTGGTTGCGTGCAGCCACGGGCAACGCAGGCTGTGTGGTAGGCCATGTCGTCTAAAGTAACGGGTAGGGTGGAATCGCGCCCCTGTAGCACCATGCCAAGTGAGTCGCCGACAAGAATAGCGTCTATACCTGCTTTTTCGACAAGTTTGGCAAAGCTGGCGTCGTAGCACGTAACCACGGCAAATTTTTCATGCTGTTGCTTTTTTGTCAGCAGTTTGAGGGTGTTTACCTTGCTCATAGCGGGCCTCGGCGGTGCTCAGAAAAATGTGGGGTTAAAGTAATGGCGACCGCTGCGTATTTCCAGCACATATTGCAATAATTTCTCATATTGCTGGTCATTGTTGGCAAAGTCGATGTCGCTGGCGTTAATGATGAGTAGCGGTGAGTCGTTGTACGACAGGAAAAATTCGCTATAGGCGGCATTTACTCGCTCTAAATAGTCGCCATGTATGCTTTGTTCAAATTGCACCCCGCGATGTTGTATTCGTTCTTTTAGCACTTTTACCGGCGCTTGTAAGTAAATCACTAGGTCTGGCGTGGGAATGTCGACCTGCACCTGTTGGTAGACTTTTTGGTATAGCTCTAGCTCGTTGGTGTCGAGGGTGATTTGGGCGAATAAAGGGTCTTTTTGGAATAAAAAATCGGCGATATGGGTTTGATTAAACATGTCGCTTTGGCGTAAGTCGCTGAGCTGCTGTGCGCGCTGAAATAAGAAAAACAGCTGGGCTGATAAGGCCGCGTGGCGCTGGTTGGCGTAAAAACGTTCCAGAAAGGGATTGTCTTCGGCTTTCTCAAGCAGCATTTGGTAGTTAAGTGATTCCGCTAGGCGCCGCACTAGGGTGCTTTTGCCCACACCGATAGGCCCTTCCACTGCGATAAAACAGGGCGGTTTTTCGGTATTGATAATAGGCTCGTTAATTAGTGATCGCTTTATCATCTGACTCTAAAACCCATAAATTGTCGTTGTCGGAATAGCCCACGTTGGCATTTTCGCCTAGATAGCGGCGAAGTAGCTCAGCGGGTGCAATATCTGCGAGTGGACGAAGGACGAAGTCTCTATCAAACATTCGTGGATGTGGAATGATCAGGTCGCTTGTGTGGATGTTTTCCCTGCCGTACAGAAGTAGGTCGAGGTCAAGGGTTCTGGCGGCCCAGCGGATATTACGCTGCCGATGATGCCGGGCTTCAATGGCTTGTAGGGTGGTGAGCAGATTGTGTGCATTCAGGCTGGTATCAATGGCGATGACGGCATTGACGTAGTTGCCTTGTGTTCCTGGGCCTATAGCGATTGAGCCGTAAAGGCGGGATTGCGCAATGATGTGGCAGTCAGGCGTAGCGGCAATCGTCTGTATTGCCGTTAATACCTGCTGCTTTGGCTGATCTAAGTTACTGCCCAGCGCAATGTAACTGCGGATCATCGCGGTTTGCGAGGGCTGCGTCGGCGCCGGGGTGCGCGAGGCTTTTCTCCGGCAGGGACTTGCGTGAGCATAGCACCACGCGTGTCTGCATGAGCCTCTTGAAACGCTAGCCACCATTGGCCCAGTCCAGCTTCAACTTCACCGGCTTGTTCGCGTAGCAGTAGGAAGTCGAAGCCCGCGCGGAAATAACGATGTTCCAGAAGCTGTTCTGCCCGCTTACCGGTGCGGCGGGTGAGTCGGCTTTGTAGTTCCCATATGTCACGCATTGGCAGCGAGAAACGTTTGGGAATGGCAACGGTTTGCTGCTGCTTGTGCAGTACGCGTTCGGCCGCTTGGTGAAGCGCGGGGATTTCCGGTACTCCGCTGTCAAGAATTTCTTTGTAGACTTTTTTTACCACTGGCCACAGCAGTACTGCGTAGATAAAGGCCGGCGTAACGGGTTTACCCTCTGCAATTCTAGCGTCGGTATTAATAAGGCCCTGTTGAATAATTGCTTCTGTTGCCGGCTCGTGTTGATTCAGCATTTTTTGTGTTGCTGGGAATAGCGGGCTGAAGAGACCGTAGCGCTGCAATAACGCGTAGGTTTGAATGCCTTGCCCAGACATCAGCAGTTTGATGACTTCGTCAAACATGCGTGCTGCAGAGATGTCGGTCAGCAGAGGCGCTAATCGCTTGAGCGGCTCTTCGGTATGCTTCTCTATATCGAAATTGAGTTTTGCGGCAAAGCGGACAACGCGCAGCATGCGCACTGGATCTTCGCGATAGCGGGTTTCTGGATCACCAATAATGCGGATAAGCTTTTGCTCTAGATCCCGCATGCCGCCGACATAGTCGTAAACGCAAAAGTCACGGCTTGAATAATACAGGGCGTTTATGCTGAGGTCGCGACGTGCGGCGTCTTCATTTACTGAGCCGTAAACGTTGTCGCGGGTTAGCATGCCAGATTCGGTGCGGGCCGAGTGCTTGTTGCGCTGGGCGCTAGTACTGGGCGCATCGTGCCCACCCCTAAAGGTGGTGACTTCAATAATTTCATTACCAAAGCGGACGTGGACGATACGGAATCGGCGGCCGATGATGCGGCTATTGCGGAAGACGCCGCGAACCTGTTCGGGCGTTGCGTTAGTGGCAATATCGAAATCTTTGGGTTGCCCGCCTAGTAAAAGGTCGCGCACACCGCCGCCAACGAGAAATGCATCATAGCCCTCTTCGTTGAGTCGTCTTATGACTTTAATTGCGGCGTCGCTAATATTCTTGCGGGAGACGCAGTGTTCGTCTCGCGGAATGATTGCCACGGTGTTTGATGTGTATTGGCTGGGTTTGGAAAACTTGCCTGAGAGCTTTTTCCAGAGCCCGGTAACGGAGCTAGATGTCATTGATGTCTGCGGTTAGCCGATGAATTTTATGAAGCCAGTATTCTAGCACAGGCGTATTTGGAGTGTTGTTAAACGAATGATGGAATTTTATAGGGAGTGCGCGTTCGAATAAGTGTCTGTGGAGTAATTTGCGGGGTTTTAAAACGAAGAAGGGGAAAACAATGTCTTCCCCACCCAGGTCTCTTTGCTTATGTATTATTATTATTCTTTCTCTGTTTTTTTATTATTATTTTCATTTTTTATTATTCTTCGCTCCCAACATAGAGCATTTGCTGTGCCAACTTTATAATCTCTTTATTTATCAGTTGCTTAGTGTGTTTTGGTGTTTGGTTTTCACTTTGCAATTTTGTGAATTGTTACCTTAATAAACGCCCTTTGTTACGTTGTCTGAGCTTGGGTAACGCCTGGTCGCAACTTATGTTCCCGCCCGTGAGCTGACTTTCTTGCGCGGAATACCCAAGCGCTGGCGACGTTCCCATAGGCACTTTCGACTTACGCCAAGTTTTTGCGCTAGCTCGGTTTCACTCATGGAGTCTTGGTGCTCTAGCACAAAACGCTGAAAGTAATCTTCTAGTGACAGGTCTTCACTGGGGTCTGCGTGAATGGGTTTGCGGTTGTCGCGATTGCGATCTGGGGTGCTGCTCGTCGCGCGGGGTGGGTTGTCGTTGCGGCGGCCACGAATCTGGCTGATGTCAACGAGCTCTAAATCTATGTCGAGGAGCTCGTTATCGATTTCTTTACGGTCACATAATATGACTGCGCGCTCAATGGCATTTTCTAGCTCCCTAATATTGCCTGGCCATATATAGGTGGTTATCGCTTGGATGGCCTTGGGGCTGAAATGCATCAGCGGTTTCTTCATTTTTTCGCAGCGGCTTTTTAGTAGCGTTTCGGCCAGCTCAAGAATGTCTTTACCGCGCTCACGCAGTGGTGGTAATTCCAGTTTCATAACATTTATACGGTAGTACAAATCTTCACGGAAGCGACCGGAGTGCGCCATGTCTTTTAGGTCGCGGTGAGTTGCGCAGATAAGTCTCACGTTAACTTTTATAGATTCTACCGAGCCTATACGGCGGATTTCGTTTTCCTGAATAAAGCGTAACAGTCGCGCTTGAGCCTCTAGGGGCAGTTCTCCAATTTCGTCGAGGAATAAGGTGCCGCCGTCAGCTGCTTCGATCAGCCCGGTGCGGTTGGTGTTGGCGCCAGTAAATGCACCTTTCTCATAGCCGAATAATTCGGACTCGATTAAGGTTTCAGGAATTGCCGCACAGTTGACACAAATAATGGGTTTGCCGTTGCGTGTGCTTTGATTATGAATTGCACGGGCTACTAATTCCTTACCGGTACCGGTTTCTCCATGAACGAGTACGGTTGCATCTGTGGGGGCGGCGCGGCGAATATGGTCATAGAGTTGCTGCATGGCTTTGCAGCTGCCGATCATGCCATTGGCGTCGGCGATTTGTTTGCGTTGAATACTGCTCGGTTCGGTCGCATTGGGCTGCCGTTCTACAGTGGTACTCTGGATAATACGCTCGACGGTTTCCAGCATTTCATCGTGATCGAAGGGCTTGGCGATATAGTCGATAGCGCCTTTTTTCATCGAGTCCACGGCAGACTTCAGGCTTGCGTAGCTGGTCATAATCAGTACGGGGGCTTCAGTTTTACTGATTAGGTCGGTGCCTGCTGCGCCAGGCAGCCGCAAGTCACTGATAATTAGCGAGTAGTCGTTGACGTTATAGTTAGTTAACGCTTTTTGAACAGAGTCCGCCTCGTCTACCTGATAGTCATTGCGTTCGAGCAGGCGCCGCAGTGCCAGACGGATGACATCTTCGTCTTCGACTATTAGGATCTTGGGCATAATTTTCTCCGTGGATTCGTGCGGCCACTACCAAACAGGCGCGTAGCCGAACAACATAACGCGATCAGCAAAATAATTCTAGTTTGGCTCGGCGTGGCTTAGTGCCAGTCGAATATGAATTCGGGTGCCGTGGGTACTGAATTCAGGCACGGGACTTTCGATAGTAATGTCACCACCGAAGTCGTTAATAATGTTGTAAACCAATGCTAAGCCTAGGCCGGTTCCTTTTCCTGGATCTTTGGTGGTGAAAAACGGCTCAAAAATTCTGTTTTGTAAGTTTTGGTCAATGCCGCTGCCGTGATCCGTGACGGTGATGTGTGCTTCGGTATCTTCGCGTAGCACATCAATAGTGATCATCGCATTGTCGCTACTGGCGTCTCGGGCATTTGATAGCAAGTTGATAAAAACTTGCATTAAACGTTGGTTGTCACCTTGCACAACAATGTCTGCAGGGCAATTGTTGTTGTAATGAATTTGACGCGCTTCGTTATCAAGACTCAGCAGTTGCACTGCTTCGGAAACACAGCTCCGCACATTGACCGCTTCGGTCGCTAGTGAGCGGGCCTCTCGTCCAGTGTGGGCGAAGTTGACCAAGCTATGAACAATACTGCTAATACGTTGGGTTTGTTTGACGATTTGTGACGCCGTTTCGAGTGTGTCTGGGTTTTCGGTTTCGTAGCGCAAGTTTTGCGCAAGACAGGCGATGCCAGTGACGGGGTTGCCAATTTCATGTGCGACACCGGCGGCTAAACGGCCAATAGAGGCTAGTCGCTCTTGATGGGTGAGTTCGTGCTCTAGCAATTGGGTGTCGGTGATGTCTTCAACTACGACAATAACTTCGTCGCGGCCCCACATTTGTGATTCGGTGCGGTGCAAATTAAGCCAGCGTAGACCTTTGTCGGTTTCGACACAAAATTTGCTGCGATGCAGGTCGCTGCTAGCTAAAAAGTTAATTAGGCAGCTTGCCCAAGGCTCGGGAAGGCCTGTTAGGCGAGAGCCGGTGACGGTGCTAGATTTGATTGCAGTAATGTCGGCCATCGACATATTCCATAGCAATATCTCCTGATCGCGCCCTAGTGCGCATACGCCGATGGGAAGGTCTTCTAGGGTTTGGCGGTGATAGCGGCGTAGGCTGTCAAGGTCGGCGGCGAGGCCGGTGAGATTGGTTTGGTAGCGCTCAAGGCGTTCTTCTATATAGGTTATGTCTTCACTATTGCCAAGTACGCTGTCGGTATAGGGCAGTACGCGATCAATGACACGGCGTGCGCTTGATGGTCCAACTAGGGATGATAGGTTGATTTCAATTCGATCACGAATACGTCGAAGCGCGTACGGGCGGGTTTCTTGTTCATTGAGTTGGAGTTCTTCTAGTGCGCGGCTAAACTCTTGCTCCGCGGCGTGGTCTCCCAAGGCCTCTTGCAAACGCTGTTTCATTTCTCCCGCTGTTTGCAAATTTAACGCATGCCTGCTGGGGCGGTTTAGGTCATCGAGTGTGCAGGCCTCTGCGGCGCTACGCTCTTCTGCAGAGGTATCGCTAAATATGGAAACCACAATAAAAAGTGCGCTGTTAACACCAAGTGACAGGCTGGCGACCACCACCCAAAATAGATCTTCGTCTACTTCATTAAGATATAGCGTTTCCATAAAGGCGGGATGGTAATTGCTGAACATGGGGATCAGCAGGCCGAAAATCCACACTATAAAACCGGCGGTCAGGCCGCTAATAAATCCATTGCGATTGGCGCGGGGCCAATATAGTACCGCAAGTACGCCAGGTAAAAATTGCAGGAAGCCGCAGGCTGAGGCCATGGTGAGGTTGGTAAGGGTTTGAGTTTCGTCAATTAACTCATAAAAAATATAGCCAATTAAAATTATGGCGCAGATGAGCAGTTGACGAGTCATCAGTAGCCAGCGATAGATATCAACATTACGGCCTTTGGGTCGCAGGATGGGTAGAACTAAATGATTCAGGCTCATTGATGCTAGCGCAAGGGTGGTAACAATAATGGCGCCGCTGGCGGCGGAGAGACCGCCCAAATAGATCAAGGTTGTTAGCCATGGTTTGTCAATATTCAGCGATAAACCGAGGGCGTAATAGTCGCTTGTAAGGTTCAGCTCAGAGGCTTGGCCGGCCCAGAGTATAGGGAGCACTGGTAGGCTCATTACCAGTAGAAATAGCGGTAGGCCCCAGCTCGCAGTGACGAGGTTTTTTCTGTTGGGGTTTTCGGCAAATAACATGTGAAAGACGTGGGGCATACAGACTGACGCGGCAAAAAACATAATCAGCATTAGTCTGTTGGTGTCGCCAGACTGCGGAGTGCTCAATTCTTTTATGACTTCTGGGTGGCTGTCTAGCCAGAGCTGTAGACCGTTAAAACCACCAAATACCGAGTAAATAGCAATGATGCCGACTAAGACAATGGCGAGCATTTTCACAATAGATTCAAAGGCAAGGGCAACAACCAGTCCACGATGACTGTCTTTAGAAGCAAGATTTCGTGAGCCAAATAAAATGGTGAAAACGGTGATAACCGCACAAAAAAGTAACGCGGTTAGGTTTTTAAAGCTAGCATGATCACTGCCCATGGCTTCGCCAGCACTTAAAATTAAGGTAGATTCAGACACGATTTTTATCTGAATGGCGAGTAGTGGCCAAACGGCAAGTGCCAAAAAGAGGGTGGCTAGTGAACCAGCCCATGAGCTCCGAAAACGAAAGCTCAGTAAGTCTGCAAGAGAGTTGAGACGATAGCTTTTGCAAATTTGGTGCAGTGGCGCGAGCAAAATAGGTAGCAAGATTAGCGCGACAGACAGGCCAATATAATAATTGAGAAAGCTGTAGCCGTAGCGCTCGGCAAAACCGACCGCACCGTAAATGGCAAAACCGCTGGCGTATACGCCTAGCGACAAGACATAGATGCTGGGGTGGTTAACCAGGCGTGAGGGTAGTAGCTGACGTTCGGTGGCGTAGGCAATGGCAAATAAGAGTAATAAATAGCCGATACCAATAAAGAACAGTGTATTGGGGCTAAGGGTCATTGCGGCGCTGCTGATGTAAGCTAATAAACACAAAAATAATGATAAGTAGCCAAACCACGTGGTGGAGATACCACACGCTGCTGGCGTCACTTAGCCATCGGTTTAGCGCCGGTGCAAAGATAAAGGTAAAGGTCGCTAGAAGCAGTAATGAGGAGTGAATTTGCATGGTGGCCGCGAGACTTTCAGTGTCGAACTGATGTTACTGGAGCGGCTATCAAACTGCAAAACATTGCTAGCTGCTTTATAGACTAAGTGCGGTTTGGTTTGGGATATGGTCGGCTTGCCAATGTTGGGTGGCCCACCGCAATAGTTCCGTAATATTTAGGTCAGCCGGCGGGAGTGCTTGCCCTAAGTAGCGCAAGACTTGAAGCAGATTGGCCTTGGCGGTTTGATCGTTTATTGCAGGGGCAAAACTTTGTTTGCTGAGTTTATGGCCATCATCGCCGACGATAACCGGAAGGTGGAGGTAGCGAATAGGCTTTAGCGACAGCGTCTGCTGTAAGTGAAGTTGCCATGCGGTCGCGTCGAGTAAATCTACGCCGCGAACGATGTCGGTAATTTGTTGCTCGGCATCGTCGACGACTACGGCGAGTTGGTAGGCATACAGGCCATCTCGGCGTTTGAGAACTGGGTCGCCAATTTGCGTACTTTGGTAGCATTGAGGGCCTTGCACGCGATCCAGAAACTCCACGCTGTGCTGTTCAATCTTTAGGCGAATAGCGGCATCACCAAGGGTGAAAGCCTGAAAACAGCATTCTGGGTGTATGCCGCCGGTGTTGGCAAGTTGGGCGCGGGAGCAGCTGCAGTAATAGGCGCGCTGCTTATTTAATAACCGATCTAGCGCTGCGTCGTAGCTGTCACTGCGCTGGCTTTGCCACAGTATATCGCCATCCCATTGTAAGCCGTGGGCAATTAGGCTGTTGATGATGAGGTTTACCGCGCCCTCTTGTTCTCGTGGCGGGTCAATGTCTTCTATGCGTAATAGCCATTGGCCGTGTGTGGCACGTGCGTCGAGATAACTGGCAACTGCAGTAAGCAAGGAGCCGAGGTGTAATGGACCGCTGGGGGAGGGGGCAAACCGGCCAATATAGCCGGTATTGGAGACTGACATAGCAAGCCTGCTGGCATGGGCGGCGGAGGAACCGCTACCCATGCAGATTAACCGCGTTCTTGGCGCTCTTTGATCTCGTCTAGCGTTTTACAATCAATACACAAGGTCGCAGTTGGTCTGGCTTCTAGGCGTTTAATACCGATATCGACTCCACAGGTGTCACAGAAACCATAATCGTCTTCGTCTATGAGATTGAGGGTTGAGTCAATCTTCTTGATGAGCTTGCGCTCGCGATCACGGGTACGTAACTCGAGACTAAACTCCTCTTCCTGGGTCGCGCGGTCTGCGGGATCGGGAAAGTTAGATGCCTCGTCTTTCATATGGCTTACAGTACGGTCTACTTCTTCCATCAACTCAGCTTTCCAGCTAAGCAGAATCTGGCGAAAGTGCTCCTTTTGATCTTCGTTCATGTATTTTTCGCCCTTTTTCTCTTTATAAGGGACGAACGTCTTTAAATTCTCAGGTGTACTCTGCTGTGCAGGCATGGCTGGCCCTCTTCTGTACAAGCCGTTAACCGCAAACTGCGGACATGCGCGACGACGCTGTGTCGCCAAACCGGCAAAACTACCAGATATGAGCCGCTCGCGCTACACGAAATTCATCTTAAGTGCATCTCATAGCCTGTTACGGTGATGTTAAGGTACTGCGGATAAAGCTACACTCCCATTTTTACTCAATAGAGACAGTATAGGTGAATAATTCCTTTGCGCGCCGACTTGCAGATATAGAGCCGTTTCGAGTGGTTGAGGTGTTAACTCGGGCTAAGCAGCTTGCTGCGGCGGGGCGAGATATAGTGCATATGGAAGCGGGCGAGCCAGATTTTAGTACGGTGGCGGCGGTTGTGAATGCCGCGAAGGCATCCTTGGATCGTGGCGAAACCCACTATACGCCGGCAGCGGGTATCCCTGAGTTGCGTCAGGCAATTTCGCGCTATTATCGTAATGACTATGGCTTAGACATTGCGCCAGAGCGAATCATGATTACGCCGGGTGCCTCGGGCGCCCTGTTGCTATTGGCAGGGTTATTAATTAACCCTGGTGATGGCATGTTAATGACGGATCCTGGTTATCCTTGCAACCGGCATTTTTTGCGCTTGGTTGAGGGGGAGGGGCAGTTGGTGCCGGTGGGGCCGGAGGATCGTTTTCAACTTAGTGCCGAAAAAGCTGAGCAATATTGGCAAGCCAATACCAAGGGCATTATGGTCGCGTCGCCGGCAAATCCGACCGGCGAAATTTTAACTGCAACCCAGCTGCGAGATCTGCAGTCACTGTGTGAGCGAAAAAATGGATATTTGGTTGTCGATGAAATTTATCACGGCTTAAATTACGGCGTAGACGCCCCCAGTATTTTATCCATCACCGATAAAGCTTTTGTGATTAACAGCTTTTCAAAATATTTTGGTATGACTGGGTGGCGCTTAGGCTGGTTAGTTGCACCAGAAGCAGCAGTGCCGCATTTAGAAAAATTAGCTCAGAACTTTTTTATATCGATGTCTACTATGGGGCAATACGCCGCTCTGGCTGCTTTTGAGCCTGAAACTAGAATAGAACTAAATCGGCGTCGTGATGAATTTGCGGCGCGGCGCGATTATTTGTTACCGGAATTGCGGGATTTGGGTTTTGATATTCCGCACTGCCCTGCAGGCGCTTTGTATTTGTACGCGGGCATAGAGCGATTTAAAACCAATAGCCAGCAATTTTGTTTGGATTTATTAGAAAACCACGGTATTGCGATCACCCCAGGTGAAGATTTTGGGCGTTATAAAGCGGATCAGCATGTGCGCTTTGCATACACTACTGGGCTAGATCGCTTAGAAGAAGCTGTCGCTCGACTTCGTCGCTTGTATGGGTAATTAATTCGGATCAAAAAGCTGTACGCCGTCGAGGGTGGTATTGGGGGGTGCTTTTTGTACGAGTGTAGTACCCATAGAGTTGGCAATACGGGCGGCGCGGGTTCTCATCGTTGTACAGTTCGTACCTTCAAAATGCTGGTCGATACTATTGTTTAACAGATGCAGCCAGCGGTGAAAATGGTGATGACTGAGATTGGCTTGTAGGTGAATGTTTTGGTGACGTTCAAAAAGTTGCCCGTGGTAAGACGTTTCGTTAAAAAGTAGTTGCGCCCAAAAGTCGACGACTCGGGGTAGGTGGTGTTCCAGTGAGAATGGTATGACGTCGTTAAAATAAAAACCGATGATGGGGTCTGCTAGTACGTCTTTATAAAAATATCTAAGTAATTCTTCAAGATCGCGGCGGTCAGTAATATCGGGTTTCGTCATAGCTATACATTCACTTTACACGGCAGGGTCAGGCCGTTGTCTGTGGGTGTTATTATGTAAATTATTTTTAGAACGGTAATGTTAGCACGAGTGCCGCTAAGTGGTTGGTTTGGGCTAAAGGGGTTGGTATTGATTAGTAAAACATCGGAAGCGATGGCGCTTCAGCATATTATTGAGCGCTTAGATAAGTTTAAGCCCCGCCAGCGATGGTGGCGGCGCTGGGTGAAGCGCTCAGCAGTGGCGTTAATTTTACGAGAGCTGAACGACCATATCGAAGTATTAATGATTAAACGAGCTGACCGAGAGGGTGACCCCTGGTCGGGGCATATGGCGTTTCCCGGTGGTAGAATGGATCGTGATGATGTTACCGGTTTGCGTACCGCGATTAGGGAAACCGAGGAAGAGACGGGTATTTACTTAGAAAAAGCGGGCCACTGTATTGGCCGCTTGTCGGATATCGTTAGTCGCCCCCATTCTGGTCGACGGCCGATGGTTGTGACGCCCTATGTTTTTAAGTTGCACACGGCGGTCAGTATTCAAGCAAATCATGAGGTAGCGGAGGCAGTATGGATTCCGTTGAGCTTTTTAATGGATCCTAGTCAGCGCGATACGATGGAGTGGCGCCGTGGTAAGTTGGCGATGACTTTGCCCTGCTACCATTTTGGTAAGCGCCGCATTTGGGGTAT
Organism: Zhongshania aliphaticivorans; assembly: GCF_902705855.1. Classification (GTDB taxonomy): domain Bacteria; phylum Pseudomonadota; class Gammaproteobacteria; order Pseudomonadales; family Spongiibacteraceae; genus Spongiibacter; species Spongiibacter aliphaticivorans_B. The sequence goes on from NZ_CACSIJ010000014.1 coordinate 443,493, forward strand.
GTCCTTAAAAATGTTGGACGAGTTACTCAGTCTCGTTTGAGTTGTCGCTGTTTGCAGGTAGCGTTATGTCTTCAAGTCTTGTGGGTGGTCGAAAATCTAAATCTTCCGCGTCTGGCAGTGGGTTGCGCTGCTGTTCCCATAAATGAATTTTGGTTTCATTTAGTAATTGCCTTGCGCGGGTTTGTGGCTTTACCGCTTCAGCTATGGCGTCATCGGGCAGAATGTTTTTTATCCACGCTTCAAATACAGGCATGATGACTGGTGTCTTTTTTGTGTCTATGTACTGCCAGCGTGAGCCGTCTAGAATGTTTCCTGATACCCGCTGCTGCTTTACTGGCAGCCAGTAAACACCGCAGCTAGACAAGCTAAAGTCATCTTGGCGGCCAAAACTGATATTCGCTTTAAAGGGATTAAAGGCGTCGGCTGGTGGGTTGTCGATGCGCTTGAGAGCCATAACCCACTGGCTGCCTGGGGTGAATTCGTCTACCTCTGGGCGGCATAAGTCGTCTTTTTTACCCCAAATTCGAATTTGTTCGCGGTGTTCACTGCCCTGGAAAATAGTATCTACGATGAGATCAAAACCGTTGCCTTGGGTGGCGCCTACTTCGCCGTAAACTATTAAGTCTGCATTGGCATAGACCGATTTAAACGGGCCTTCCCACAGGCATTCACAGGTGAGCGCGACGGGGCTGATGATGAGTCCGGCAATGAGTGATAGAGTTTTCAACATAGTGCTTTTCATTTTGAATGGCGGTTCAGTAGTAAAGATATTGGGTTAGGAGTAATTAAGACAATTTTAAACAAAAAAGGCGCAATATCTTGCGCCTTTTTTGAGGGTTTCTTTTGGTGAGGGCTAAATATCGATAACCACACCTAAAAAGTAACCGTCTACAGTGACGTTGGCTTCTTCATTGTCATCTTCAAGATCAACATCGAAGTTGCGGTAACCTAGCTCAATTCCAACAATGCCAAACTCATAACCTAGGCCAAGACTTATATCGGTTATTTTATTGTCACCATAAGAAATAACGTTAGCGAGACCAGATGCGTATAGCCCAGTAAGCGGCAGCTCAAAGCGCGCATTGATATAGCCCATCGGTACTGGTGCATCAAGATCTATAGAGCCTTCGCCACTCGTGCCTTTAATGCTAACTTCGCCATCGAACATCCGTACCGTTACACCCACGTCAAGATTGACCCAGTTGTCTAGGATTTCGTAGTACAGGGTGGCGTCGGTATGGCTTAGGTCGGTGGTTGAATCTACGACTTCACTTTGAGCATAGCTTTTACCGTCGAAGGTAAAGGTTTTTGATAATGTGCCTTGCTCAGAAATATCGAGATCAGTGCGTTGTAGGCGAATATTGGGTATTACAGGGACGGGATGCTCTAGGGCTACGAAAAAGCTTTTGCCGGTTTCGTCGTCGTAGCCTAGGTCCTTGTTCATATCTACACTTTGAGAGCCTGCTTTAACATCACCTTCCCAGCTTTGCTTCCACATATAGGCGCCAGCCGTGGCACCGATGATATCAGCCTGAGTGGTAACAGATGCACTCGCTGCGAGTATTGCCAAGGCTATCAGTCGTTTTTGCATGGTAGATCCCCTGTAGTATGTAGTTTTATTCATCGTAACGATAAGTGTTGCATGTGACAGCGTAAACACTAGTTGTTAAGTAATAATGCCACGTCTTTGGCGAAATACGTGAGTATTCCGTCTGCGCCAGCGCGTTTGAACGCGAGTAGTGATTCCATCATGACCGCATTTTTGTCTAACCAGCCGTTTTCAAATGCCGCGCAGTGCATAGCGTATTCACCGCTGACTTGGTAGGCATAGGTGGGTACTGCTAGCTCCTCTTTTACGCGGCGGATAATGTCGAGATAGGGCATGCCGGGTTTAACCATGATCATATCGGCGCCTTCTGCTAGATCTAAAGCGCATTCGTGCAGGGCTTCGTTGCTGTTGGCGGGGTCCATTTGATAGGTGTATTTGTTGCCGCCACCGAGATTACCTGCTGAACCTACCGCATCGCGAAACGGGCCGTAATAGGCTGAGGCGTATTTTGCCGCGTAGCTCAGTATGCAGGTGTTGATGTGCCCTGTGCTTTCAAGCGCTTGGCGTATTGCGCCAATACGTCCGTCCATCATGTCCGAGGGGGCGACAATATCGGCGCCGGCATCCGCTTGCGCTTGCGCTTGTAGGCATAGGGTTTCTACGGTGCGGTCATTTAATACATAACCAGTATCGTCGATGATGCCGTCTTGCCCGTGGGTGGTGTAGGGGTCGAGGGCGACGTCGGTGATAATGCCAAGTTCGGGAACAGCATCTTTAATGGCTTTTATGGTGTTTTGAGCAAGGCCATTTTGGTTGTAAGCTTCTTCGGCTAGCAGCGATTTTTTGCCTGCGCCGACGACGGGGAAAAGCGCGATTGCGGGTATGCCTAGCGACGCGAGTAATTTCGCTTCTTTTACGAGTAGGTCAATGCTTAAGCGCTCGATACTTGGCATAGAGCCGATGGCTTGGCGTTCGTTGCTACCTTCACAGACAAACATGGGGTAGATCAGGTCGTTTACGCCCAGTTGATTCTCGCGCATTAACCGCCGAGTAAAGTCCTTGGCGCGCAGGCGGCGAAGTCGAGTATTGGGAAATGCACCGCGTTCAAGTGATTTAGTCATTGGCTTGCCTCAGCGCAGTGTGGCGAAAACACGTTCCGCAACATCTAGAGTGTCTTTTATATCGGCGTCACTGTGGGCCGATGACAGAAAGCCGGCTTCATAAGAGGCGGGAGCAAGATAAACACCACCTTCTAGCATGCCGTGGAAAAAGCGGTTAAAGCGATCGGTGTCGCAGGCCATTACTTGTTGGTAGTTAGTGATATGTTCTGCCTCGGTAAAGAATACCCCGAACATGCTGCCAACGTGATTGCTGGTCATGGCGATTCCGGCGGCTTTAGCGCGTTCTCTTAAGCCGTTTATAAGCATATCGGTCGCACGGAAAACCGGCTCGTAAAAACCGTCTTTTTCGATGTGCTTTAACATACAAAGACCGGCGGCCATCGCAATGGGATTGCCAGAGAGCGTTCCCGCTTGGTAGACCGGCCCGCTAGGCGCGATGTATTCCATAATTTCGCGCTTGCCGCCGAAGGCTGCCACCGGCATACCGCCGCCAATCACTTTGCCGAGGCAAGTAATGTCTGCATTCACACCGTAGTAGCCTTGCGCACCTTGTAGGCCAAGGCGGAACCCTGTCATTACTTCATCAATAATGAATACCGCACCACTTTGATCGCAGCATTCTCTTAAGCATTCTAGAAAACCGGGTATGGGGGGTACGCAGTTCATGTTGCCGGCAACGGGCTCTACAATAATGCAGGCAACTTGTTCGCCGTATTCGGCAAAGGCGGCGCGAACGCCATCGATGTCGTTGTAGCTCAGGGTGATGGTGTGTTCTGCCAATGCGGCGGGAACACCGGGTGAACTGGGTACCCCCATGGTCAGCGCGCCGGAGCCGGCTTTAATCAGCAATGAATCTGAGTGACCGTGATAGCAGCCTTCGAATTTGATGATTTTGTCGCGATTGGTATAGCCACGCGCAAGCCGGATGGCGCTCATGGTGGCTTCGGTGCCGGAATTAACCATGCGAACCATGTCCATGCCGGGCATGATACTGCAGAGTTTTTCGGCTAGTTGGGTTTCGATTTCCGTTGGTGCGCCAAAGCTGAGGCCTTTTTGCAGTTGTGCAGTGACGGTGGCGATGACATCTGGGTGGGCGTGACCGAGTAGCATGGGCCCCCACGATAATACGTAGTCGATGTATTTTTTGCCTTCAACGTCAAAAAGGTAAGGCCCTGAAGCGTGGTCGATAAATTTTGGGGTGCCACCGACCGCTTTAAATGCGCGCACCGGACTGTTAACGCCACCGGGAATACGGTGACGGGCGGTTTCAAATAATTGCTCAGAGCTAGTCATAGAAGAATCTTAATAATAAAAATGTAAGCGGGCATTATCCCGCGCTAGGTAAATTATCGCCAGTGCGGGGGTGGCTGGCCTCAAAAGGGTTTGAGTACCACTAAAAGCACAATCGCAAATAAGGCGATAACAGGTGCTTCGTTAAACCAGCGATAAAATACGTGCTGGCGCTGATTTTGGTCATTGGCGAATTTGTTAACTAAGTGGCCGCAGTACAGGTGGTAGGCGATAAGGCCGACTACAAAAAGTAATTTCAGATGCAGCCAGCCAGCACTGAGATAGTAGTCCATGTTTTGCGCAATAAGTAAGGCGCCGAACACAATGGTTAACACGGCGAATGGGCTTATAAAACGATACAGTTTGCGCTCCATGACTTTAAGGTAATCACGCGTGGCTTGGTCTTCTGCCATGGCATGGTAAACAAAGAGTCGGGGCAGATAAAAAATACCGGCAAACCAGCAAATAACCGCAATGATGTGAAAAGCTTTTAGCCAAAGCATGAGGGTGTGCCTAAATAGTTAGTGTGGGGCAATGGTAAAATCACATTTCTGGGTACTGGGTGTTGTCAGTGAATTAGCATACAATATCTGTCTGCCAATTGCGGCCCGCCGCATTAATTTTTATCTAGCGCATTCTCATTAAGCTCTGCCGCCTGCACAGGCCCCTTGATTACATGACCGCCAATAACAAACGTACACAGACTGCTCGCAGACTTCGTCTGTGGTGGACGCTGGGCAATCGTCACACGCGTCGGCAGTTAGGTACGGTAGAAGACTGGAAAACCCGCGGTGTGTTTTGGTTCGGTGCCTTAACGGTTGGCTTGGTTATCCAAGGATTTGCTTGGCTGTCAGAAGAAAGCTTTTCAATTACCCAGCATGTTTTTGATCGCTACCCATATGCCTTTTTGATTATCACACCATTCGGTCTAATGGCGATTGTGTGGGTCATGAATATGGGAGGGAAGGCGGCCAGAGGTAGTGGTATTCCTCAGGTATTGTTGGCGCATAAGCAAAGTTATCATTGGTTACGGGTGCCGTTTCTTTCTCTGCGAGTGGCAACATTGAAGGTGCTTTTGACCTGCGCTGGCTTATTGGTGGGTGCAACAGTCGGGCGAGAAGGGCCTAGCGTTCATGTTGGCGCCGCACTAATGTATAAATTTGGTACATGGGCCAAGTTAAAGCAGAAACAGGTAGAGAGTAGCTTGATTGTAGCGGGGGGCGCTGCCGGTGTATCGGCTGCTTTCAATGCGCCGTTGGCGGGTATCGTGTTTGCAATCGAAGAGCTTCAGCAGTCGATGGAGGCGAGAACCACCGGTACCTTTATTATGGCGATTATTCTCTCGGGGGTGGTTGTATTGGCCTTCGCTGGGCACTACAGCTATTTTGGCGTTCCAGATGTAACTGCGCTCCCTTTGGTAGATTATCCTTATATTATTGGCGTGAGCGTTGCTTGTGGCTTATTAGGCGGTTTGTTTAGCTTGTTTTTAGTACAGGGTAATCGGGCTATTGCGCCGTTTGTGATGAAGAGTCCGCTGCGAGTCGCGTTTATAATCGGCATCTTTTTGGCAGGGATGGCAATTCTGTCTGGTGGCCTAACGATGGGTAGCGGCTACGTTGAGGCGAGGGCTCTGTTAGCAGGAGAGGCTGAGGGAAGTTGGTTGACCGCTGGTGGCAAAGTGTTAGCGACACTGCTGACTTACTTTAGCGGCATACCTGGCGGTATTTTCTCGCCAAGTTTAGCCGCCGGTGCAGAACTTGGTTCGGCTATGGGTCCCATGTTTCCCCAGGTGCCTGCGGTGTCTTTGATATTGGTTGGTATGGCGAGTTATTTTGCTGGCGTGGTTCAGCGCCCAATCACCGCATTTGTTATTGTGCTGGAGTTGACGGGCAATAATCACGATATACTACCAGCCCTTATGGTTAGTGCGCTTGTCGCAACAGCGGTGTCAAAGCTGGTGATGACAGAGCCGGTTTACCATGTGTTGGCGAGAGATTTAGTGCGCGGCTGGGATCACTTGTTGCGTGAAAAAGAAGAATCAGAGTTGGTGGCAACTAATGACGTCGTTGCAGATCAAAAGAATGAACAGCGTTAAGGGAGAAATATTCAGGTGCTAAAAGTTGGGATAGTGGGTGGTACTGGTTACACCGGAGCTGAATTGCTGCGTTTATTCTCTACTCATGCCGAGGCAGAGGTGGCAATGATTACCTCGCGTGCGGAAGATGGTGTTCCGGTTGATGAGTTATTTCCGAGTTTGCGCGGGGCAATTGATTTACGTTTTACCGCCCCGGATGTGAAGGCGCTGGCGAGTTGCGATGTGGTGTTTTTTGCGACGCCTCACAATGTTGCCATGAACATGGTGCCAGAATTGCTCGCAGCGGGAACCCGTATCATCGACCTGTCTGCAGATTTTCGGATTAGCGACGCTGAGCTATGGTCTAAATGGTACAACGAAGAGCATGTGTGCCCAGATGTGTTAGCGACGGCTGTGTACGGTTTACCTGAGCGTAATGCCGATAAAATTCGAGACGCTCAGTTGATCGCCTGTCCCGGTTGTTATCCAACGGCGATAGAGCTTGGTTTGATTCCTTTACTTGAGCAAAAGCTGGTTGATCCCAAGCGCTTGATCGCGAGTGCGGCGTCGGGCGTGAGTGGTGCGGGGCGCCAGGCGAAGCTTGATAATATTTACGCGGAACTGTCCGAAAGCTTTAAGGCTTATGGTGTAGCAGGTCACCGTCATTTGCCTGAAATAGAACAGGAATTGGCTTTGGCTGCGGGCGGTCCTGTAGGGCTGACTTTTACACCGCATTTGTTACCGCAGGTACGGGGCATTCACGCGACCTTGTTCTCAGAGCTATTAGATCCTGCGGTATCTTTGGATGAGCTGCAGTTTATGTTTGAAAAGCGTTACGCTGATGCGCCTTTTGTCGATGTAATGCCTTTGGGTAGTTTGCCGCAAACACGCTCAGTACGTGGTGCTAATACCTGCCGTATAGCTGTCTATCGTCCGCAGAATCGAGACACCGTAGTGGTCTTGTCGGTCATTGATAACTTGGTGAAGGGTGCTTCCGGTCAAGCTATTCAGAACATGAATATTATGTTCGGCTTACCAGAAACGATGGGGTTGCAGGGCTTGGCCTTGTTGCCTTAATACGTCGCTGAGGGTTTAATACTTGACTAAATTAGTCGGAAAAGCCGATAATTGCGTTAGTTGTGGTACAAATTTGTGCCAATGTAGTAGCGAGGTGATATATGTCTGCGGTTGAACAATTCACGCCGTCAGTCCTAACATTGACGGATAAGGCGGTGGCAAAGGTTAGAAGCCTAGTCGAGTCAGAAGCTAACGATGATTTGAAATTGCGCGTGTTTGTCACTGGAGGGGGCTGTTCTGGGTTTCAGTACGGTTTCACTTTTGATGAAATTGCTGAAGAAGACGACACGCTAGTGCAGCGCGATGGTGTCACCGTACTGGTCGATCCATTAAGTTATCAGTACATTGACGGTGCGCAGGTTGATTACACGGAGGGGCTTGAGGGCTCGCGCTTTGTAGTCAGCAATCCAAATGCTAGTACTACCTGTGGTTGTGGGTCTTCGTTTTCGGTTTAGTTTTATCTCGGCCTGACGCTCGTTGGGCCGATCTCTGCTCCATTCTCGTTCTTACTACTTTCCTTATAAGTGTTGCTGAAACTTTGCGTCGCTGTCACGCGGGATAAATTGCACCGAGTATACGTGGTCCGTCAGCGCCGGTGACGGTGGGGATATTACCTGGAAGTTGGTTTAGCGTTTGTTTGGCTAGCCATGCAAATGCTACGGCCTCTACCCAGTCGGGTGGAATGCCAAGTACGCGGGTATCTTCGACTCGGCGAGATGGGAGTAGCGCGCTAATACGTTTGCGAAGAGCAAGATTGGCGCTGCCGCCGCCGCATATGAAAACGGGGGTAATGCCTGTGCTGGACTTTTCTATGGCATCGCAAATACTGCGCGCCGTGAGCTCCAGTAGTGTTGCCTGCACATCCTCTGCTGCAAGGCTTGGAAAATGGCTTAAAGCATCGAAGATGGATTTTTGATTGAATTGCTCGCGTCCCGTACTTTTAGGTCCAGACTGGGCGTAAAACGGTAGCTGTAAAAAATGCTCTAATAATTTCGAATGACATATTCCGCTGGCGGCCCAGTTGCCGTCGCGATCAAAGTCTTGTTTTAAATTTGTGTGTATCCAGCTGTCCATCAGTACATTGCCGGGGCCGGTATCGAAACCGATAACATCGCCATTTTTCTTTAGAAGGCTAATATTGGCCATGCCGCCAATATTTAGAATAACGCGTTCTTCGTTCTCGCTAGCAAATGCCGCGGCGTGAAAGGCGGGTACCAGTGGCGCTCCCTGGCCGCCGGCGGCAATATCGCGCCGCCGAAAGTCGGCGATGGTGGTGATGCCACTTAATTCCGCGATTGTGTTTGGGTCGCCAATTTGCAAGGTAAATGCTTGGTTCCTGTCGCGCGTTGTATCTGGCGGGCGGTGTCTTACTGTCTGGCCGTGGCTGCCAATTGCGGTGACGTCGGCGGGGCTGATGTTCGCGCTGGCGCAGAGTTGCAGGACGGCATTGGCAAAAACGTGGCCGATTTCTCGATCGGTTTTGCCTAGTAGCTCAATCTCGTCGGCGCTTGTGGCGCAGAGCGTGAGTATGTCTGCTTTTAGCTCGACTGGCAGAGTTGCCGAAATACTGTGTTCAAAGTGGATGTTGTCATTGTCATCGACGGTAATTAGCGCTGCGTCGATGCCATCTAGACTGGTGCCGGACATCAAGCCAATGTACTTCGAGATCATCAGCCTGCGTCGATATTGTTATAACTGCGCTGGGCAGCGTAGGTCTTTAGCTGAAGTTGCATGCCAGAGATCTGGCTTTTGAAAATTGACATCTCGCCAGCATTCACCTTTGTAGGCGGCGGCAGCTTAGTGACGATTGTTGCAGGGTTGCGGTGTACGCCGTTAACTAAAAATTCGTAGTGCAGGTGTGGTCCCGTCGCGTAGCCAGTGGAGCCAACCCAGCCAATGGTTTCGCGCTGCCGAACCCGCTCGCCCTTTGATACGGCACGCTTATGTAAGTGGAGGTATTTGGTGATATAGGCCTCGCCGTGCTTGATGAACACGTAATTGCCGTTAGCTTTTGAGTAGCCCGCGTCTGAAACCCGGCCATCGCCCGCGGCATATACTGGAGTTCCGCGGGGGGCGGCGTAGTCTATGCCGCGATGTGGACGTACTGTTTTAAAGACAGGGTGTAGGCGCTTGGGATTGAAGCCAGAGCTGATGCGTGTGAAGTCCAGCGGCGCTCGCAAGAAAGCCTTGCGCATGCTTTCACCGCTTTCCGAAAAGTAGTCGACGTCGCCGCGACTATTTATATAGCGGTAGGCTTGAAACGAGCGGCCTTGGTTAAAATATTGTGCGGCTAGGATTTGCCCGCTGCCTAAACGTTCGCCATTTAAATAGAGATCTTCGTATATGACGATAAAATAATCATCTTTGCGGACGTCGTATACGAAATCTAAAACACCGCCGAAAATATTGGCGAGCTCCATGATGATGCTCTGATTTACGCCAGCATCTTGCGCTGCTTTATATAATGATGAAGTGATGGTGGCACTGGCTACTCGCTGTCGGATTTCGGGTGTTTCTGCGAGTTCTGTGGTGCCAAAGCCTGTTACGCCGCGTTCAAAAACAAGGCTATTGAGCTTGTCTACTTGGTAGCTTAAGGCGGCGAGTTTACCGTTGTCATCTATCTGGAATGATAACTTCTGTCCGGGACGAATTTTATTAAGCGCTTTTGCTTTGGGGGCGGTTGTTAATAATTCGTGAAGGTCTTGTGGTGTAAGGTCTGCGCGGCTAAAAATAGCAGAAAGTGAATCACCTGATTTAACCTGTACTTCTGCCCACGGCTTTTCAGCCTCTTCTGTGGGGGTGGTGTCGGCGCCTATCGAGCTGCTCGCTGCTCTGGTCGGGCTGAGTTCGAGGTTTAGTGGAATGGCTGTGCGTTTTGCTTCAGCATTTTCGCCGGGCAGTAACAATAGAGACAATCCAAGCGCGATAAGAGTCGATGCGGCAAGAGCCAAATGGCGTCGCGGAAATTTGCCGTTAATGCCTTTGCGAACGGCGTGCCTTTTGGGTATCCAATTTTGCATAGTTCTAATTACTACATGCCTGTTGGTGGTTTTTTACGCAGTATAACAAATGTACTGCGTGCTTAAAGCCCGTAAAAACCGAAACTTAAAGTAGATTCTAGCTTGAGTGCGCCGGCCTGTCAGCTTTTCGCGGTTTGCATTTGTTGTCGGTTGTTGTATCTTGCCGGCTCTTCGGTATTTTCCTGATTTTGCAGATTACCTGAATGGGGTGATTTGCGCTTCTTTATATGAAGGTCGGTGTATGACAGCGGTAAACGCAGATTTACTCACAGAATTAGAGGCGAGAGGTTTGGTCGCGCAAATGACCGGCGAAAATGGTTTGTCCGAGTATCTGTCGGAGGGGGCGCGCACTTTATATTGCGGTTTTGACCCTACTGCAGACAGTCTTCATATCGGTCATCTTGTGCCACTGTTGGCGTTGCGTCGTTTTCAACAGGCTGGCCACAAGCCAATAGCGTTGGTTGGTGGTGCGACGGGCCTTATTGGTGACCCAAGCTTTAAGGCGCAGGAGCGGCAGTTAAATACGTCGGATGTTGTTGCGAATTGGGTTGATCGCCTAAAGGCGCAGGTTTCGCGGTTTATTGATTTTGATTGTGGCGAAAACTCAGCTGAGGTCGCGAATAACTTAGATTGGTTTGGTTCAATGTCGGCGCTTGAATTTTTGCGTGATATTGGTAAGCACTTCTCTGTAAATAGCATGATTGCCAAGGAATCGGTGAAGCAGCGTATTAATAGAGAGGGTTCGGGGATCTCCTTCACCGAGTTTAGTTATTCTTTATTGCAGGGAATGGATTTTTCCGAGTTATATAAAAGATACGGTTGTACCTTGCAGTTAGGTGGCTCTGATCAGTGGGGTAATATTATCGCGGGGGTGGATCTCACTCGTCGCCAGCATGGTGCTGCTGTTCACGGCCTAACTATGCCGCTGGTAACTAAAGCGGATGGCACAAAATTTGGTAAAACGGAGTCCGGCACCATTTGGCTTGATCCGGCTAAGACCTCACCGTATGCCTTCTACCAGTTCTGGCTTGGCACTGCTGATGCAGATGTTTATAAATTCCTCCGTTACTTTACCTTTCTGTCTCTCAAGGATGTTGATGCTATTGAAGCAGAGGATCGCGAAGTGGGGCGCCCAGCTGCGCAGCGTGTGCTTGCTGAAGAAATGACGAAGTTGATTCACGGTGCCGATGAATTAGCTGGGGCGCAGCGTATTACCGAGGCGCTGTTTTCTGGTGAATTGACTGAATTGTCTGCGGGTGACTTTCAGCAATTGCAGTTAGACGGGTTGCCGACGGCCGAGTTGGGGCGCGATGATTTGAAAGATAAGCCATTAACCCAGCTGCTTGCGGATATAGGTATGGGTGTTGGCAAGCAAATAAAAGACGCATTGGGTCGCAATGCCGTATTGATTAATGGTGTCGCGGTTGGTCTGGCGGACAATATGAGGCTGGAAGATGTGTTTTCTGACGCATCGGCATTGTTCGAGAAGTACTACCTCGTAAAGTTAGGTAAAAAGAAATATCAGCTAGTGGTGATTAAGTAAGCAGTTTGCTTATTTAATCGCCGTTAAGTGGTTGATAAATAACCGAAGTGAGTGGTTTTTGTACGTCGGTAAATGTTTTTAAAATTCTTTGTAAAAGTGTGTTGACTCCCATCGCGGTATCTCTATAATGCGCCTCCTCAACTGCTGACGCGGACTTCACCGAGGTGAGGGAAGCGGATTTAAGAAGCGGTTGAGGTGGTAAGAAAGTTTAAAAAACTACTTGCTACTGAGGACGAAGTATATATAATACGCCTCCTCGCTTAAGGGCAACAACTTAAGCAAAATCAAAACCCTGGCGGTTTTGAGTTATTTAAAAACAA
>NZ_CACSIJ010000015.1:0-2500 GCF_902705855.1 Zhongshania aliphaticivorans
TACTCTCGCATGGGGAAACCCCAAACTACCATCGGCGATGACACGTTTCACTTCTGAGTTCGGGATGGGATCAGGTGGTACCATGTCTCTATGGTCGCCAGGCAAACTGGCTTGGCTAAATGAGATGTCTTACGTACTTGCGTACTGCGTCATTTAATCCAAATAGGGCGGTAAACGACCTCCACGGATGGAGGAAGTGCCTGATATTGTCTGGAACAATATCGGGCTAAGCTGATATAAACACTGTTTTCTTTTGTGTGTAGCTTACGCTACTCGCAACAATCCGCTGCAGTTTCTTCATTGTGATAGCTAAACCACTTAATTATATGGTCAAGCCTCACGAGCAATTAGTACAGGTTAGCTCAATGCCTCGCAGCACTTACACACCCTGCCTATCAACGTCCTGGTCTTGAACGGCTCTTTAGGGGGCTCAAGGCCCCAGGGAGATCTAATCTTGGAAGAGGCTTCCCGCTTAGATGCTTTCAGCGGTTATCCCGTCCGAACGTAGCTACCGGGCAATGCCACTGGCGTGACAACCCGAACACCAGAGGTTCGTCCACTTCGGTCCTCTCGTACTAGAAGCAGCTTTCCTCAAATCTCCAACGCCCACGGCAGATAGGGACCGAACTGTCTCACGACGTTCTGAACCCAGCTCGCGTACCACTTTAAATGGCGAACAGCCATACCCTTGGGACCGGCTTCAGCCCCAGGATGTGATGAGCCGACATCGAGGTGCCAAACACCGCCGTCGATGTGAACTCTTGGGCGGTATCAGCCTGTTATCCCCGGAGTACCTTTTATCCGTTGAGCGATGGCCCTTCCATACAGAACCACCGGATCACTATGACCTACTTTCGTACCTGCTCGACTTGTCAGTCTCGCAGTCAAGCGCGCTTATGCCATTACACTAACCGCATGATTTCCGACCATGCTTAGCGCACCTTCGTGCTCCTCCGTTACTCTTTGGGAGGAGACCGCCCCAGTCAAACTACCCACCACACAATGTCCTCGAACCAGATAATGGTCCAGAGTTAGAACCCCAACAGTACCAGGCTGGTATTTCAAGATTGGCTCCATGGTAGCTAGCGCCACCACTTCAAAGCCTCCCAGCTATCCTACACAAGTAATATCAGAGTCCACTGTGAAGCTATAGTAAAGGTTCACGGGGTCTTTCCGTCTAGCCGCGGGTATACGGCATCTTAACCGCAAATTCAATTTCACTGAGTCTCGGGTGGAGACAGCGTGGCCATCATTACGCCATTCGTGCAGGTCGGAACTTACCCGACAAGGAATTTCGCTACCTTAGGACCGTTATAGTTACGGCCGCCGTTTACCGGGGCTTCGATCAAGAGCTTCGCTTACGCTAACCCCATCAATTAACCTTCCGGCACCGGGCAGGCGTCACACCGTATACGTCCACTTTCGTGTTTGCACAGTGCTATGTTTTTGATAAACAGTTGCAGCCACCTGGTCACTTCGACTCCCCTCAGCTTACGGAGCAAGTCCGATCACCAGAGGGAGCGTACCTTCTCCCGAAGTTACGGTACCATTTTGCCTAGTTCCTTCACCCGAGTTCTCTCAAGCGCCTTGGTATTCTCTACCTGACCACCTGTGTCGGTTTGGGGTACGGTTTGTTATAACCTGAAGCTTAGAAGATTTTCTTGGAAGCATGGCATCAACGACTTCATCCAAAAGAGGACTCGTCATCGCTTCTCAGCCTTAGGGATCCGGATTTGCCTAAATCCCCAGCCTACGAGCTTAAACACGGACAACCAACGCCGTGCTCGCCTAGCCTACTCCGTCCCTCCATCGCAGTTATAACAAGTACGGGAATATTAACCCGTTTTCCATCGACTACGCATTTCTGCCTCGCCTTAGGGGCCGACTAACCCTGTCCTGATTAGCATGGGACAGGAAACCTTGGTCTTCCGGCGGGGGGGTTTTTCACCCCCCTTGTCGTTACTCATGTCAGCATTCGCACTTCTGATACCTCCAGCAAACCTCTCGATTCACCTTCACAGGCTTACAGAACGCTCCTCTACCATGCGTGCAAGCACGCATCCGCAGCTTCGGTTACACATTTAGCCCCGTTATATCTTCCGCGCAGGCCGACTCGACTAGTGAGCTATTACGCTTTCTTTAAAGGGTGGCTGCTTCTAAGCCAACCTCCTAGCTGTCTAAGCCTTCCCACATCGTTTCCCACTTAATGTGTATTAGGGACCTTAGCTGGCGGTCTGGGTTGTTTCCCTCTTGACAACGGACGTTAGCACCCGCTGTCTGTCTGCCGTGATTGAACTCCTAGGTATTCGGAGTTTGCATGGGGTTGGTAAGTCGGGATGACCCCCTAGCCCAAACAGTGCTCTACCCCCTAGGGTTAGACACGACGCTCTACCTAAATAGATTTCGAGGAGAACCAGCTATCTCCGAGCTTGATTAGCCTTTCACTCCGATCCACAACTCATCCCCAAATTTTTCAACATTTGTGGGTTCGGTCCTCCAA
>NZ_CACSIJ010000015.1:7500-344231 GCF_902705855.1 Zhongshania aliphaticivorans
TAGATCATCGCCGCCGCTAACAAGACGCGCGCGGGGTCGACCGACACCAAGCCAAAAATCAAAACAACGGCAATCATAACAACAAAAGGGACTCGACCACGAAAATCGATGCCTTTAAAGCTGCTATAACGCACATTCAAGATCATTAATATGCCGCAGGCGGCCATGAGAATTCCGGCAAACACCTCAAGCTCAAAATGCACACCCTTCTCTACCCAACCCTCTTCGGCGCAAACCCACACCAAGCCCGCCATGACCGCCGCCGCAGCGGGACTCGCCAAGCCAGTAAAGTAATTTTTATCCGCCGTGTCTATTTGCGTATTAAAGCGCGCCAGACGCAAAGCCGCGCAGGCCACATAGATAAAGGCCACAGCCCAACCGAATTTACCTAAATCGACCAGCGCCCAGCTAAACACCACCAACGCCGGCGCCACACCAAAGGACACCATATCAGACAGACTGTCGTATTCTGCGCCAAATTTACTTTGCGCGTTCATCAGTCGCGCGACCCGGCCATCCAAACCGTCAAATATCATGGCGGCAAAAATAGCGATAGCGGCATTTTCAAAATTGCCGTGCATGCCAGAGATGATCGCGAAGAACCCGGCAAACAGTGCCGCGGTGGTAAAAAGATTGGGCAGCAAGTAAATACCACGCTTACGCTCGGTCTTACCATTCACCGAGACCTCTTCCTCATGGTCGTCAATCAGCAGCAAGGCTTCCGTGTCAAACGGCGATTTCGGCTTGTCGTTGCCCTGTTGTTCTGTCATAGCATTCCCGATTCGTTAAATATGTCTATAAAAGAGGCATCATAAATTAAATGCGCTAACTGTACGATGACCTAGCGCAATCCCAAAACGCTTTGACCAGCGGATTGGACAATCGTTGCTGCAAGACCACCACCCCAATTTCCATCATTGGCAAAGCTGGCTCCACTGGAATCACCCGCACCCGCTCCCGTAAAAAGCTCGTTGCCAAAACCAGTTCTGGCACCACACCAATCCCCAGCCCGAGCGCCACAGTACTTACTATCGCCTCATGGCCGCTGACCTGAGCGTAAACACTGGGTTTAATTTGCATCTGCCGAAACCACTGCTCGATTAAAGTCCGCGCCACCCCGCGCTCCGGCAGTATAAAGGGCAGCGTCGCCAAGATCTGCGGCGACAACACCTCACCTGCCGCAGCGATCTGCTCATTTACCGCGCAGGGAATATTAGGCACTAACAAACGCAGTGGCGAGCGCGTTAACTCTTGATACTGCAAACGCGGCGACAACTGCTTTGGCTTGGCGGTAATACCCAGATCCTCGCCACCCTCGGCAATTCGCTCTATAGCATCTGCTTGGTCACCTGTATGCAGTTTCAATTCTATAGCAGGATACCGTTGCCGAAACACCTCAAGAATATTACTAAGCACACTATAAGAAGCCGTAACCGAACAAAATAAGCCCAACTCTCCCTGCAGGGCTTCACTGTGCACGTGCAGGCGCTGAATAATCGACTGCCAATTCACCACCGCCTGTTCAGCATAGCGCAGAAATTCTCGCCCTGCGGCGGTCAACTGTACGCGGCGATTATCGCGCTCAAATAAGGACACGCCAACCTGTTCCTCTAAACGCATCACCGAGCGGCTTACCGCCGAAGCACTAAGATGCATAGCGTCGCCGGTGCGGCCAAAGTGCAGGGATTGGCTGAGGTGGATGAAGGTTTGGAGTTCTTTGAGATTCATAGAAGCAAGTCTGAGGTCGGATGTCGGGCGTCGGATGCAAAACCGACATGAGCAAGCCTGCGCGTCCGACGTCCGACACCAGACCTCCGACTAAATGCCAAAAACGCAACACTACATCAACTATATATCATTTTACGCAACATACAAGCAGTGCTAAAGTGGCCGCCATTGTGGGATCGCACCTGCCCGCAGACCAATTTTACATACCTATTAGGAGAGAATCATGGGCCAGAATTACTTCAATAGCCTGCCGCTGCGTCTTCAGCTGCAAGAGCTCGGCAAATGCCGTTTTATGGATCGCAGTGAGTTCGCAGATGGCTGCGAATACCTGAAAGGCAAGAAAATTGTCATTATCGGTTGTGGTTCACAGGGTCTTAACCAGGGCTTGAACCTGCGCGACTCTGGCTTAGATGTGTCTTACACACTCCGCGCTGAAGCCATTGCCGAGAAGCGTCAAAGCTGGAAAAACGCGACTGAGAATGGTTTTGCCGTTGGCACTTACGAAGAACTGATCCCCACTGCTGACGTGGTGATGAACCTTACACCAGACAAGCAGCACACTCCTGTTGTTAACGCCGTTATGCCGTTAATGAAAGAAGGCGCTTGCTTAGATTACGCCCACGGCTTCAACTTGGTTGAAGAAGGCATGCAAATCCGTCAAGACATCACCGTTGTGATGATGTGCCCAAAATGCCCCGGCACTGAAGTGCGCGAAGAATATAAGCGCGGCTTTGGTGTACCAACACTGATCGCTGTTCACCGTGAAAACGATCCTAAAGGCGAAGGCATGGCAATTGCCAAAGCTTTGGCTTCTGGTACTGGCGGCGACCGCGCAGGTGTTCTGGAATCTTCACCAATTGCTGAAGTTAAGTCTGACCTCATGGGCGAGCAGACCATTCTTTGCGGCATGCTGCAAACTGGCGCCATTCTGTGCTTCGACAAAATGGTTGAGCAAGGCATCGACGCCGGCTACGCCTCTAAGCTGATTCAATACGGCTGGGAAACAGTCACCGAAGGCCTGAAGCACGGCGGCATCACCAATATGATGGATCGTCTTAGCAACCCTGCCAAAATCAAAGCCTTTGATTTGGCCGAAGAGCTGAAAGACATCATGCGCCCGCTGTACGAAAAGCACCAAGACGACATCATCAGCGGTCACTTCTCCAAGACCATGATGGAAGACTGGGCGAACGACGACAAAAACCTGCATGCTTGGCGCGCCGCCACCGCAGAAACAGCCTTTGAAAAGACCCCTGCCGGCGATGTTAAAATCAGCGAGCAAGAGTACTACGACCACGGTATTTTGCTGGTTGCTATGTGTAAAGCTGGTGTAGAACTCGCGTTTGAGTGCATGGTTGCTGCCGGTATGGAGCCAGAGTCTGCTTACTACGAGTCGCTGCACGAAACGCCACTGATCGCTAACACCATTGCCCGTCGCAAGCTGTATGAAATGAACGTGGTTATTTCAGACACCGCTGAATACGGCTGCTACCTGTTCGATCACGCTTGTCGTCCACTGCTAGCAGACTTCATGAGCAAGGTGTCTACCGACATCATCGGTAAAGGCCTGAACACCAAAGACCTCGGTGTAGACAACCAAGAGCTGATCACCGTTAACGCGGCGATTCGCAACCACCCAGTTGAAGTTGTTGGCCGCAGACTGCGCGGTTACATGACTGCAATGAAGAAAATCGTTTAAAAAACGCATTTTCAGCACAGCGAAGGGGCCTCACAAGGGCCCCTTTTTTTATGCCTAATTTTGTTCAAAAATCGACCAATAGATATTGCCTAACAAATAGACTGCGAATATGATGCGCGCCCAGTGGCATCCTGCCACTTTCCGACCGGCCGGCGCGCCCCGCACGAGGTGGCAATATGCCATTTTGCAATTCAACAATCAGCGTTATCAACCTAGGTGACGCATTCCAAATACCAGAGCTTGAAAGTGCCGCCCTTGCGCCCTATGAGTTCACCCGCTATCGCGACGCCTATCATGTACCCACCGTGTCTGGCGAAGCTTGGCTGTTTCAATACGGTATAGTGGTATTTTGGGCCGTGTCTGACGACGACCAACAGCTACTCATAAAACGCGTGACACCTTATATTCTGCTGGAATCAACCAAACGCGGCCGCGAGCTATTTCAGTTCACCTTAAACGCCGAGCAGCTCAGCGTTCGCGGCGACCAAATATCGCTACCTGGCGACGACCATCTGCTTAGACTGGCGGTATCTCACGCACTGGCACAATCTACCCAGCTGATCGTGTTTGAAACCATGGTCTTGGACAATATCAAAGCCACCGCGCATATACCGGCTACCCTAGCAGAAAAGGGCAAAATTCCCCTGCGGCGCAAAGAACTGGCCAAAATTCGCGGCCGCCTGTTTGCGGCCAAAAGCGATATTATTTTGCATTATGGCTTGCTCGATACCCCAGAGTTTTTCTGGGAGCACCCAAACCTAGAATCAACCTATATGCAGCTTGCTCGCTACCTCGACATTAAGCCGCGGGTTGACGTCTTATCCCAAAAGCTGGGCACCATACACGAGCTTTTAGAAATACTGGCCGACGAGCAAAACCACAGTCACAGTGCTTTTCTCGAATGGATCGTCATCCTGCTGATTGGCTTTGAAGTTGTGATGGCGGCGTTTCACTAAGCTAATACTAGGTCACCGGCGCCCGACTCCAGATACCAAGAATTGGCGTACCATGCGCACGCAGTATCGGCTCAATATCCCGATGCAGCGCGTGATAGCGATAGAAGGGAACCCGAGGAAATAGGTGGTGAACTGAGTGAATATTTTGGCCTAACCAAAACCATTCCATCGGACGCATCCACGGGGGCATAATGAGGCTACTCGTATTCTGGTAGCGCTCAGTATTGTCATACGGATAATGCGGCCGATACGCAAACCAATAAGCCGTAAAGAGACCGCCAAAGAAATACCCCACCAAAACAACAATAGAGATGCCAGGCTGATCAATAAGCAAGATAGCAAGTAGACGCCACCCCAGCGAGAAACACAGTTCAGCACTGTAAACAACACGCTCTTTTAAATCGGCAGAGTGCCAATTATTTTCCGCGAAGAAACTATTCTGAGCATAGAAGAACTTTAGGGTCGTCAGCAACACACTAAAAGGCCCCTTACCCATCTCGCTAATCAAATAATCCGGGTCCTTTCCTTTAATGTTGGTATAACGGTGATGAGTAAAATGCTCGTGACGATGGGAGGCAAACGGAACACCGATAATGGGCGCAGCCAGATAGCCACAAACATCGTTCACCCACCGCATCCTCGACCTACTACCATGAATATTTCCGTGGACAGCTTCGTGCAAGGGCGTATACGCCATATAGGTTAGGACACTAACAAGCGGTGTAGCCAACCAAACGGTTATCACATCATTTGCAAAAAGCACTATACATAGTACGAATAGACTACATACAAGAAATGTAAGCGCTATCGTCGGCCAAGCAACTTTACCCATATAACTTATCGCGGCACCTAAAGCCTTCTTATTTAAGTCCTTTAGCTCTTCCTGCATTGTCATTACCATGTAATAATTGAAAATTGAATTATTTAACAGTACTCAATGTACAGCGGCGCCTTTAAAAGTAACATGACACTTATGTCCTTTCGCGCGGTACTTATGGCCACAAATTAGCGCCACCCAACTCAGGCTTTTCACATGGGAAATACCCAGAGCACCCGTCGTCCCGTCGCTATAAGCAAAGTGATGATAAATTTTGCGAAAAATCACGGTGTAGATACGGAAACCTGCTTATTTGGGACCGACATTTCAGAGCACAGCCTTAACGACGGCGCGGTACTCATAGAGCGTGAACAGGAAATGCGGCTCATTGAAAACATCATGCTCGCACTACCCAATATACCCGCACTAGGCTTTAAAATTGGCCTTTGCTACAACATCGCCACTTTCGGGATTTGGGGTTTCTCATTGCGAACCTGTCGAACCCTCAGGGACGCCCTCAACACCGCACTGCGTTTTCTACCTTTAAGCACCGCTTATTGCGAGATTAACGCCTTTGAGGAAGGCGGCTATTTTGGTTTGCTCATGAACCCGCAGTCCATACCCAGCCATCTCCGCGAGTTCTTGTTAGAACGAGATATGGCCGCCAGCATCATAATCATCAAAGAACTTAGCCTAAATGAAATTCAGACTATGCAGACCGAGTTTACTACCTTGGATACAACAAACTCAGTCTACATAGAGTCGGTCTGCGGAGTTAAACCACTTTATCAAAGCAGGCGCAACGCCATCCGCGTTCCTATTAAATATATTGATAAACCACAGCCTACTTACGATGCCAACCTAGCGAGACTATTAAGCGATCAATGCGCAAGACAATTGCGCCAGCGACAAACTGGCGGAATTCGCGATAGCGTTAGGAATCAGATTTTAGGCGACTTAGGGCTAATGGCGTCGCTAGACGATGTTGCGTCGGCAATAAACCTATCTAGCCGCACACTCCGGCGCAAATTGGATAATGAAAGCACCAGCTTTCGAGCCCTAGTAGAGGAGGAGCGAAAACAAATGGCATTCCAACTTCTAATCAGTAGCGACATGAAAATAGATGAATTGGCTGCACATTTAGGCTACACCGACACAAGTAGTTTTACTCGTGCCTTTCGACGCTGGAGTGACTGCTCACCAAGGGATTACCGACTGTCTCATAACGCCAGGAAAATACCAAAAAACGAAGACTAGGAGCTGACTGTAACAAAGCTACCCCCATCGACCTTTGCTAGGAAGCTTTTAACTATTTCCATAACCTTTACTGGGTCTTCATGGTGCGGGACATGACCTACTCTGTCCATAATAACGGCCAGGGAGTGACCTGAAGCAGAGCCCGCAATGAAATTGGGAAACGCGACTGATCCGTATTCATCATTGTCACCATGAATTGCCAACACCGGACACTGCACCTCCTTTAGATGGCAACCTAGATTCCAACCTCTGAACTCAGGATCAAGCCAAGTTTCAGTCCACGCAGCCAAGACCCAGCGAGCTTTATTACCATGGTATTTGGTAAGTTTTCCCATATTGATCGGATTACTGAAGTACTGCTTCGCAGCTTCGATCCCGTTTATTGTTTGTTCTTCGATAAATGGCTGCGCAGACTCGGCAATAAGACTAGAGCAGAGCTTAACTCGGGAGTGAATAGCAGCAATTGCTATCGCCATACCACCGCCGACACTATGACCAAATGGAACCACCGCTTCCAGGCCTAGAGACGCACAAAGTGATGGGAAAACAATTTCCGCTTCTTCGTCAATGAATCTGCGCGATGGTCGTTCTACGCGTTCGCTGGACCTACCAAACCCCAGCCGGTCATAGGCGACAACTGTGCGACCAAGGCTAAGGGAAAGCTGAGCCGGAAACTCTCGCCACAGAGCTACACAGCCTAACGAATCATGCAACAGGACGATTGGAGGTGACGTTGGCGGTTCTACTGGATGCCAAATCCGGACATAAATACTTCCACCCGGAACATCAACATATTTTTCTTCTGATTTTCCGCGCCGCATAAATTATACCGCCTCTATTAGCATGAAGATGGAACGACAAGCATTGGAAAAGTAGCATTCAGCGTTATAAAGGAAAAATATCGCGATCATCCAGAATGCCTCATTGTCGGTTAATGAATAAAGTATCGCCTTCAAGGAAATACTGGCGCAGAAGTTTATCGCAATTGACGGCAACCTAGAAAGTCGGCGCTCGCTATAATTAAGAACATGAATAAACGAGGGTAAGCACTACAAAATAGACGATTATTTAACTATATATGTACTATAAACGTAAAATTATTTCATAAAAAGGCCCCCGAAGGGGCAAAGGCATCGTCAATTACTCAGCTATAAACGCCGAGAAAACCAGAATATTAACTCTAATAAATTTAATTTAAATACAGTACAAGGGAAAGCTAACACACATTAGCAGAAAGCTCCCCCGTATGACTAACACTACTCTAAACTACTTCGATGTAAGTTTAACCATCATCTTCGAATAGCCTTTTACAAAGTTAGACTGCACATACTCGGGCTCGCCAACCACTTCGATTTTATCGAATCTCGCTAACAATTCTTCCCACAGTATACGTAACTGCAACTCAGCAAGACGATTACCCATACAGCGATGCACGCCAAAGCCAAAGGAAAGGTGGTTACGTGCGCCTTTACGATCCACGATAAACTCATCAGGCCGCTCAATCGCGCGCTCGTCTCTGTTGCCAGAGGCATACCACATTACGACCTTGTCACCCTTTTTGATGGTTTTGCCATTTAGCTCTACATCCTGCTTCGCGATACGACGCATATACGCCAGCGGCGTTTGCCAGCGGATAATTTCTGACACCATGTTCGGAATCAAGCTAGGATCGCTCTTCAGCTTAGCAAACTCGTCAGGGAAGCGATTCAAGGCAAGAACACCACCGGACATCGAGTTACGGGTGGTGTCATTACCACCAACAATTAAGAGAACTAAATTACCAAGGAACTCCATCGGCTTATTAATCAGATCCTTAGTATCTGGATTATTCTGTAACATACCGATCAGATCAAAACCTACTTCGCCACCAGCAGCAATCTTTTCCTCTTTAACGCGCCAAAGTTGAGAAAAATGCTTGGCCATATCCCTCATGCCCTCGAACAGCTCGTCGGTATTGGTCGAGCCGCCAGTCATCTCGGCACCGCCGCCAGCCAAATCTGACCAATAAACAAGTTTTCGACGCTCCTCGTAAGGGAAGTCCAGCAGTGTTGCTAGCATTCTGGCAGTCAGCTCGATAGAGACATCCTCTACCCAGTCAAACGGCGTATCTAGCGGCAGCTGATCTAGGACCTCTTGAGTACGACTGCGAATCAGACCCTCCATTTCTTTGAGATTCTTCGGTGCCACAACACCCTGCACAGCTTGACGCTGCACATCGTGCTTAGGTGGATCCATGGCGATAAACATCTCAAGTGCGAGCTCTTTCGGCGTAGCGCCGATAATGATAAACGGTTCGGCAGAAAAGAGGTCGTGATGTTTATCTACAAAAACAATGTCGTCATAACGCGTGATCGACCAAAACGGTCCGAATGGACTTTTTTTCTGATAATGAACTGGGCATTCATCGCGCAATCGCTTGAAATACGACTCCCAACGATTTTGCTTAAACAGAAATGGATTACTAACGTCAATCTCGTCGATCGCCAGCGTTGACACTTCAGGAACAGGTGCTTCTACAAACTCCGGGAATTTAGTGTACATACCTAGCTTATTTTTAGCTTTGTACAGCATATGACCGGCCTTAATTTGCAAGTGCATTGGAACACTAGCAGCACCTTTTTCAGCTACCAAATCAACAATTTTCATAAACCATCCCCTTTTCGCATATTTCGTTAAGTATTATTCTTTTTTTACATTTGAAACTCAGGCAGGCGCGCAATCATGCCATTCATCGCATCCGTGGTGATGATTTGGCAAGCAAGCCTAGAAGTATCACTACGCTCAGGCGTAAGATCTAGCATTTGTAATTCATCTTCGGTTGCATTGCCTGTCACATTAAAAGTTGCGCCTTCAACAATGACATGACAGGTACCGCATGCACACACACCGCCACAATCAGCGTCAATACCAGGAATCCCATTATCCAAAGCAATTTGCATCAAGGATTTCCCTGCCTCAATATCTACCACATGTTCCGTACCATTGTGTTCAATAAAAGTAATACTTCCCATAACGCTCTCCTTCGTGAAACTGCTTTACCCACTTACTTTTTCATTAATGCATTTTTATACATAGCAAATTCGTTATCACAGTTTCACGATAACAATATTATTAAATAACTCGATATATTTAATATCTTTATTTACAACCTAATTAATTATTAAAACTTATACGTTGCATCTACGCCAAATGTTCTCGGCGGACCTTCTTGAAAATAATCAAATCCGAAACCAGCCTGAAGATTAATTGCATATCCATCATACTCTTCATATGCAAGATTTTTGGCCCAGATAGACACCGAGTAATCCTCATTAATTCCACGCCAGGTCAAACGTGTATTCACTAGCGTATAAGCGTCCTGCTTAATATTTTCATATCCACCTTTATCATTATAAGCGCTGTACCACTGCTTATCCTGATAATTAGCGTTAACATTCCAGTTTATATATCCACTGTCTCCACTGTAGATTTCATAATCTATAGAAATGTTTCCACTTATTTTTGGCGCTGATATTAACTCATTTCCAGAAAGATCAATTTCATCATTCGGATTATTAAGCGTTTCCGTGTTTGACAATGAAAGCTCGGTATATTCAGTATCAAGATAGCCAAGCCCCATCATAAACATTAATTTTTCAGTTGCGGCAAACATAATTTCAGCTTCTAAACCGGCTATTTGTGAGCCACCAGCATTTTCCAGAAAGTTCGATACACCGACCACATTAATAAACTGCTGGTCTTTATAGTCATATAAAAATGCCGCTGCATTAACACGAGCACGCTGATCGTAAAAGTCTGATTTAAACCCTATTTCGTAAGCATCAATATACTCAGGCCTTGCATAAGCTTCGTCGAAATCACGCTCTCTATAATAAACACCACCATTAAAGTTACCTGATCGGAAGCCCTTGCTATAGCTTGCATACATCATAAAATCGTCATTGAAACGGTAATCTATACCAATCTTACCGGTAAGCTCCTGTTCTTTTGCCGACATAGGCTCCGAAGAATCTGTCGTATATGCACCATGGGTATACCCAATCTCTCCCGTCTCAAAGAGATCTTCGAGTGTAGTTTCCCCAGTGAGTAAATTCTGAAGAAATAGATCGATCTCAACAATACCTGCGTCACCACCGAGATTAAGCGGTATAAAGGGTTCATCATGTCGAGTAGTATTCCCCGGAACATATGTTCCTCGCGGACTACCATCGTATCCCTCTCTAGAAATATTGAGGTAGGTAAGATCAATTTCATCCACCGTGTAGCGAATACCAAAATCAATACCAAAATCGGCACTTATATCAAAACGAAATTGCGCATACGCCGCATAACTCGTCTTATCAGTAACCATCTTTTGATCAAGCTGACCAAAATCTAGCAAGTACGGGTAGTAACCAGTAGCCCCAGGGTATGTAATCGCAACTCGCACGTCCGGTGGAGTTCCATAAATCGCATACTCATTATGCATATCCATTTCTTCTTCTGCATAATAAATACCGCCGATGAAATTAATCATGCCATCGTAATTACTAGAAACTCTAAAGTCCTGACTAAACGCCTCAGTATCTACAGCCCAACGAATCTCAAGCAATTCTTCTGGCGACCCGTCAGTATTCTGCTGCTGAGCGTAGTCAGAAATACTCACTGAAGTGATACTTGTAAAGGTGTGGTATTCACCAAGATACTCCAGCTTATTAACTAGCATGTCAGAGTTAACAATTAAAGGACCGGTGAAATTATCTTCGACCTCATGACTTCCCAGATTTTGGGACGACGCGGAGTATCCAGTGTTATCCATATACCCGCTGCTTGCATCCCCCTGAAGTAAAGCACCACTAACAACACCACCTACTGCACCAAAAAGGCCAGCTCCGCCATTATTAAGATCCCCACGCGGCTCATTCCTAGACGCATTTGCCATTGAATCATTTTGACCATGGGTTAACTTAAGTACATTATTTAAATTTTCAGATATCTGCCAATTCAGTGTTAAACGCAAACCTTGGAAATCAATGGACGATAAATTTGGACCACCAGAACGGTTTTCGGTATAACCACTATTCCGAGAAAATGAATATGCGGCACGCACTGCTAGAGTTTCATCTATTAACGTACCCT
The DNA here is from genome assembly GCF_902705855.1 of Zhongshania aliphaticivorans. Classification (GTDB taxonomy): domain Bacteria; phylum Pseudomonadota; class Gammaproteobacteria; order Pseudomonadales; family Spongiibacteraceae; genus Spongiibacter; species Spongiibacter aliphaticivorans_B. The sequence goes on from NZ_CACSIJ010000015.1 coordinate 19,076, forward strand.
CAACCCCTAAATCACCGACTCGTGAATCATAATTCCCCGCACCCAACTTGGCATTCACATGAAAGCCGTCGTCAATTATTGGGGTTTTAGTAATGATATTGATTGCACCACCAGTAGTATTTTTACCATACAATGTACCTTGAGGGCCGCGCAAAACCTCTAGTCGCTCAACATCAAAAAAGTTCATACCATGAGTATATACCGGTCCCATATATGACTCGTCGGAGTAAACGCCAATAGGACTTGCCTGGTTAGAGCTGTAATCCGACATGCTGACACCGCGAATCGCAAAGATCGGTTGGACGTCACCAAAGGGACCACTAACCTGCATATTGGGTACTTGCGCAGATATATCATTTGCACTCGCGAAACCGAATTTTTCTAACGAATCAGAAGTCATACCGGTAATCGCAACAGGAGTATCCTGGGTACTCTCCGAGCGCTTCTGCCCCGTAACAATCACTTCCTCGAGCATTGGCGCGGCCAACGAAGTCATTGGTATATAACTTAGACTAGCTAAAGATGCACCTAACGTGATCTTTTTTAAGTAACTCTGAGATATGCGCATTTAATTATTATCCCCTCTAACACTATCGATTAATCGCACATAATCCACCAAAAGCAATCTCACGTCTTTTCCGATGCGGACAACTTTTTGGCAAATTAGGACAGCCGCATTGGCAATTCTCAAATGACAAAAAAACGTCCTAAAAAGCCAATACCAATCAACACTAAACATCAATAATCAGTTCAAACAAATAAACAAATAAACAAATAAACAAATAAATAAATAAATAAATAAATAAATAAAACATTTATATCCATACAGACCAACATCAAGGACATTAAATGAACAACGCCCATGAATTACCGCTTTATCATCACATCATTAACGGCGATATAGTAAAGCCAAACTCTGGTCACTATATTGACGTGCATTGTCCTGCCACAGGCAATCTAATAGCGAAAACCGCCGATGGCGATGCGACCGATGTAGACCTCGCGGTAAACGCAGCCAGCCGTGCATTGAAAAGTACAGATTGGCGCAATATTAGCGTAACCGCGCGTTCCAAATTGCTGTATCAAATCGGTAACACGGTATTAGCGAATGCCCAAGAGCTAGCTATTCTAGAGGTTCAAGCCTCCGGCGGAACGATCAAGCGGGTAATGGGACTAGATATCTTGGCCATCGCCGATTTATTTTTCACTCTTGCCGAGTCCATCAAAAACTACCCATTTATCGAAAACCTTCCACCAAAAATTTTGCCAGAACAAGTTCATACCATGGTGGTAAAAGAACCTGTTGGCGTCTGCGGCATTATTACTGCGTGGAACTTTCCGCTCCTTTTGCTTTCCTGGAAAATCGCCCCGGCTTTGGCCGCGGGTAACACCGTAGTCGTAAAAGCATCGGAATTAACACCAACATCGACATTTCGTTTAATTGAGTTAATAAATCAATTTTTACCGGCAGGTGTGTTGAATCTAGTAAGTGGTACAGGCATAAACGTGGGTGACGCGCTGGTCAAACACCCCAAAGTAAATAAAATATCTTTCACAGGCTCCACTCAAACAGGTAGAAACATTCAAGTTGCAGCAGCCGCCACGCTAAAGCGAGTCACCCTTGAGCTCGGTGGTAAAGGGGCAGCTATCGTAATGCCTGACGCCAATATCGACTTGGTCGCACATGGCGCACTGTTCGGCATCATGATGAACTCTGGGCAGGCGTGTGAATCAGCTAGTCGACTAATTGTCCATGTCGATATTCACGATGAACTCATCGCCAAAATGAAGACCCTAGCCGAGAAAATAGTTGTCGGCAATCCACTCGACCCTGCAACTGGCATGGGCCCTATTGTTTCCGAGCAACAGTTTAATCGAATTGAAGCCTATCTTAGGTCAGCGCAAGAGCAAGGCGCCCACATCATTACCGGAGGAAAGCGCAAGATTGTCGCGGGCTTCGAAAATGGCTATTTCCTTGAGCCAACTATTCTCAGCAATTGCCAGAACGACATGAAACACGCCTGTGAAGAAATCTTCGGGCCAGTAGTGTCGATCATAAAATTTACCGAGCTCGACGAAGCCATAAACATCGCAAACGATTCAATATACGGGCTATCGGCCGGCATCTGGACCGAGGACATCATTGGCGCCCAAGCCGTTGCTCGGCAACTCGAGGCAGGCTCAGTTTGGATAAATGACTGGCACATGATGCGGACCGACGCACCATTTGGCGGCATGAAGCAAAGCGGCTATGGCCGGGAAATGAGTCACAACAGCCTGAACTCGTATACCGAACTGAAGTCCATTTCGACAGCGTTTGAACGCGACCCTAGGAAAAAATCAACTTACCACTTGGTCCATACATTTTAAGGTCGGCGACCCAGCTAATTGAACGCTAATTATTAATAGGATACCAGCATGTCTAGCTCACATTACTATCAGTACAATATGCGCAGCACGATTCATTGCGCCGCAGGCTCCGTTATTCGCATTCCAGCACTATTTGAAGGCATGGGTGCCAAAAGAGTTGTGCTATTTAGCGATATTGGCCTCGAACAGGCCGGCATTGTAGACCAAATAAAAGCAGTATTCGCAAGCTGCTCTAGCAATAAAGCCGTGCTAGTAGGCGTTTATACCGGCATAAGCCAAGACGCAGCCTGCCAATCCGTAAACGCTGCAACTGCTTATGCTAGGTCCGTGGCGGCCGATGCCATTCTGGCAGTGGGTGGCGGCAGTGTTCTAGATGCCTCAAAAGGCGTCAAATACTCCCTTCAACACGGGGCAACAGATATCGCCGACTTACTTCAAAGCGGGATTAAAATTGATGCATGGCCAAGCTGCCAGCACTCGGGGATCCCTCATATCGGCGTACCTACCACTGCTGGCACAGGAGCAGAGGTTTCACCAGTAGCGGTGTTCTACAATGAAGCCTTAGGTATTAAAACCAACCTTGTCGCGCCTTTTCTAGAGCCCGACATGGCGGTACTAGACGGGAATCTGTGCTTAGGACTACCGGACTTCCTCACCGCTGCAACAGGAATGGATGCTCTAACACACGCACTGGAGGCTGTCGCCTCGCCAACTGCGAATGCCATGACAGATGCTCACGCATTTCATGCCGCACAAATGATTGTCGAAAATTTGCCCAAGGTAATCGATAATGGCAAGGACGTGGTTGCGCGCTCAAATATGTTACAAGCGAGCAGCCTAGCAATCGACGCCTTCGGCGGTAGCCTAAACGCAATCCCCATTCACAACTGCGCCCACGCATTCGGCGGCATGTTCCACATCCCCCACGGCGACGCCAATGCCGCGCTCCTTCCCGTCGTGATGGAAGCATGCCCTGAATTTTATGCAGGCAAAGGGCAGCGGCTCGCCAAAGCACTCAATCTTTCTCAAAATGGTAGTGACCAAGAACTATTGGGCAATTGCATTAAATTCTTAATAGACTTCCAACAGCGCATAGGCTGTACAACCAACTTTAAACGCTGGGAGGTCAACCAAGATAAGCAAGATGCTATTTACCATGCGATTGCATCTGACCCTGCCGCAATGTTTTACAGTATATCCCCTGCCGCAATGGCTAAAATAGTTCACGCGGTATGCTGAAGGGGATTAATTAATAAAGCGTAATACGGGATGTATTAGCTTTCCCTGAGCATGGATGCTCGTAAAAACTTGTAACTTTCGATACCGGAGAAAACAATGTTAAATAAACTACTTCCGTACTCCACTTTAGCCGCAGTGCTACTTACCGCACCATCATTTGTAAGCGCCCAAAGCTTAGGTCCGCTTCAGGGTATTACCGACACATTGGGGAGCCTAAGCGGGGGATTAGTGGTGACGCTAGTTGACCCACTCCAAGCAACCACCGCAGCCATTGGGTTAAATTCGTCACCGCTATTCAATATACTGCCAAATAATCCATTACTAATCACTTATGATGTTCTATTAAAAGGGCCGGAAAATACTATCGTTATCAGCGATCTACTACAGGGCAACCTAATCATAAATAACGTTCTCTCCGGATTACCTGGTGGCGATGTAATACAGGCGACTTACAGTGAAAATTTAAAGCCATTTATTCCAACCCTTCCCCTAATCGATGGGCTGATTAATTCACAACTTTAAAACACCTTTCACCGCTCGCCCTTAAATGCGGGCGAGTGTTCCCGCGCTATATTTAGTTCGTCATACAGTAGCCCCCCGAAACCAATATAAACAAACAGCACCAAAGCAGCCGTGCAGACAATGGGTAGCTCCCCCGCCTACACCGAAGTGCCACTCATTCCCTGAGTAGGAAACTCTGCATATTCTTGCTATGCTCCGAGCAGATCAAAAACGTACCCACAACGATAACAATACCTATATACCTGTGAGACTCAATGACTGCACGCGTACGGGCCAGCTGCCTAAATAATTTTGTATCCCTAATTGAGGAGCTACAAGGTAATGCTGAGGATTTATGCCTCAAAGCAGGTATAGATTACAGTCAACTAGATCAGGAAGACTATTTTTTCCCATATCAAAGCTTTATCGACCTACTTGAGTTAAGTGCCACAAGCCTAAATCTACCCAATATTGGCTTACAACTTGCTATGCGACAGGATCACTCTATTCTTGGTCCAGTTGCTTTTTTAGCACTATCTGCGCACGATGTCAGGTCAGCATTAACAAGTGTAGGAAAATTTCTGTACCATTTCACCCCCGCCATTTCACTCACATTGAGAGAGAGTGAGGACCAGCCAAGCTATGCCTGCTTAGAGCTCGTCAACGCCAATAACAGCCGCCAGGCAGTAGAGCACGCTGTCGCTTGCACACTTCACATTATTCACCTGCTTACCGAAGGAAAATTTAAAGCGCGGGCCGTTCATTTCCGCCATTCAAAAATTGGTCCCGAAAAGCATTATCAAAGCGCGTTCAATTGCCCAACGGTATTTAATCAAAAATATGATTCAATAGAGCTCGACACCGACTTTTTAGATATCGAATTGAGCTCCCACAACCCTCAGCTTCACGGTTTGGTATCCAGCTACCTCTCGATGGTAGAAATAGATTCCAACTCCACAAGTAAACCGAATTTATCGACCAGCAAGCAAGCTCGTCATTTAATTCAAAAACTGCTACCGACCGGCCAACTGTCACGCCCCGTAATTGCAGAAAACATGAAACTTCATGAACGTGCCCTGCACCGAAAATTGCAATCTGAAGGGTATACCTTTGAAGCACTTGTTGACGAAGTTAGGATTACTGAAGCTAAAAAACTTCTTGCGCACGACGCCATACCCATGTCACAAATAGCGGGTTTATTGGGGTACAACGAACAAAGCTCATTTAATAGAGCGTTTAAACGCTGGTTTAATATGACGCCAAAACAATATTTGCAAAGCAAACCTTAGGCTAAATTAAAGTTTCACTCTTTAACCAAAAACTGCGCCCTAGCCATTGCTATAGGCGCAGCTTCATCTTCCTGCCACGCACTTATACTCACGTTAATCATTCGCCTACCGAGATAGACCAACTTGCAGCGCGAATGTGTAGCCACATACTTGCCTGCACGCACATAGTCCACCGCGAAATCGACCACCTTGGGAAATTTTTCACTGTTGCTATGCCGCAAGACATACATCATTGCCGACAACTCCATAAAACCAGCAATTGCCCCACCATGTAACGCTGGCAGTGTCGGGTTGCCGATATTGCTCTTTTTGGTCGGTAACAAAAAGCAATCGTTCTCCCCTCCCACTTGTATACCAAGCGTTTGCGCATAAGGAACTCGGTTAATAAGTTGATGCAATTCCAAATCATTCATTGTCGCTACCACGGGACTTCTGCCCTGATTGTTTCAATTTTTGCGCTGCACGAAACTCACGACGCATATCGGTAAACAACGCGAGCTCCATTCGGAAGAAATTACCAACAGCGGATGCAATTGGCTTCTCGCGATCACCATGATGGGCAAGAGCTCGCGCAAAAATCACACTCTCAGTGACGCGATAAACCTCCGCGTCGGCATACACCGTTTGGCCAGGGGTCGCCGCGCGCATATAATCGATACGTAAATCGATGGTTGGCGTCATCGCCAAATCTACTAATACCGTCGCGGCGGCAAAGCCACAGCAAGTATCCAATAAGGCGGTGATTGCGCCGCCATGAATAACGCCCGTATCCGGGTCACCAATCAATGTGTCGCTGTAGGACATAGACATACCAACCCGATGACGCTCAACATATTCTGGGCGAATGCCTAAGGTCGTAAAATGATCGCCTTCATTGGCCGTTAAAACGGTATCAACGAAACGAAGTAGCTCTTCAAAATCCAATGCCATTATTTATCCCGAAATAGCTATTCGACCGAGTATAAACGGCCGCAGCCCAGCATTTTACCAAGTTAACGTCTAAAAGGGTGAAAACACCATAAGACAAAAAAAGCCGCCACCGAAAATCGGTAGCGGCTTGGCGCCTCGCGCTATGTGAGCTTAGTGAACTTGGGCTTCACCCGCTCCCTGTGGGTAGCGAATACTCTCTACCATATCCTGTACATCTTGCGGTGGCGGCGGTGTTAAATGGCACACCACAGCGGCCACTGCAAAGTTAACAATCATGCCTAAGGTACCAATCCCTTCTGGCGACACCCCAAACCACCAATTCTCAGGCACGCTGGCCGCAGGATTGATAAATTTGAAATACACAATATAGGTAGCAGTAAACAAGAGACCACTAACCATGCCCGTTATCGCACCGTATTTATTCATGCGTTTGTAAAAGATACCGAGGATGATGGCAGGGAAAAAGCTCGATGCCGCCAAGCCAAAGGCAAAGGCCACCACTTGGGCGACAAAGCCCGGCGGATTTATCCCCAGATAGCCAGCGATACACACCGCCACCGCTGCCGCACTACGTGCATAACGAAGCTCCATTTTGTCCGATATATTCGGCATCAGATTTCGCTTCAGCAAATCGTGGGAGATCGATGTTGAGATAACCAGTAGCAAACCTGCCGAGGTAGACAAGGCTGCAGCAACGCCACCCGCGGCAACTAGGGCAATCACCCATGCAGGAAGATCGGCAATCTCGGGGTTGGCCAAGACCATAATATCCCGATCAATATGCATCTCGTTGCGCTCGTCGCCGGAGTAGAACATACGGCCATCTTCGTTTTTATCTTCCCAGCCGATTAAGCCGGTTTTCTCCCAGTTGGTCACCCACGTCGGCGCTTCACTGTACTCAGTACCCTGACTATCGGCACCGTTAATGGTGTTGATCATATTCAGCCGTGCAAAACCGGCAACCGCGGGTGCTGTGGTGTAAAGCACCGCAATAAAGATCAACGCCCAGCCCGCAGACTTACGCGCGTCTTTCACCTTAGGTACGGTAAAGAAGCGCACAATCACGTGAGGCAAACCCGCCGTACCCACCATCAATGCTGCAGTGATAAACAGCACATCAATCGTCGACTTCGTCCCACTGGTGTAGGCGGCAAACCCGAGTTCAGCCGACAAGCCATCGAGCTTGTCGAGCAGATGCACCCCCGAACCATCGGCCAAGGTCGCGCCGAAGCCAAACTGGGGAATAACATGACCCGTAATCATGATCGAGATAAAGATTGCCGGCACCAAATAGGCCATCATCAACACGCAGTATTGAGCTACTTGGGTATACGTTATACCTTTCATGCCCCCGAGTACGGCATAGAAAAACACAATCGCCATGCCGAGCAACACGCCGGTGGTAATATCTACCTCTAGGAAGCGGCTAAACACCACCCCGACCCCGCGCATCTGCCCCGCCACATAGGTGAAGGACACAAAGATCGCGCAAATAACCGCAACGGTTCGCGCCGTTTGCGAGTAGTAGCGGTCACCGATAAAGTCCGGCACGGTAAATTTACCAAACTTACGCAGATACGGCGCTAAACATAGCGCTAGCAATACGTAGCCTCCCGTCCAGCCCATTAAATAGACAGCGCCGTCGTAACCCATAAAGGAAATAAGGCCCGCCATTGATATAAACGACGCTGCACTCATCCAGTCCGCTGCCGTCGCCATGCCATTAACAATTGGGTGAACGCCGCCCCCCGCTACGTAAAATTCCTTGGTGGAGCCCGCACGGCAATAAATTGCAATACCGATATACAGCACAAAGCTGAGCCCGACTATTAAGAATGTCCAAGTTCTAATATCCATCATTCACCCCTAGTCTTCTTGGACATCGTATTTTTCATCGAGCCGATTCATTTTGTATACGTATACAAAAATCAGCACTACAAATGTGTAAATCGCCCCTTGCTGAGCAAACCAAAACCCCAATTTAAAGCCGAAAAATTGGAATTGATTAAGTGCATCCGCAAAAAGGATCCCGAAGCCAAAAGACACCAAGGCCCAGATAAACAGCAAGCTAAGTAAAAGCTTAACGTTTTCCCGCCAATAGGCTTTTGCTAATTCTTTTGAATGAAACGCCATTGTTATTCTCCTGTTATTTTCGTCTTATACTTTTTATTAATCTAAGCATTACAGTTAAGTCGCAATCTCGCCATTCGACCTTAGTCGACCAGCAAGCTCGGTTATCAAAATGTATATTTCGCGCTAAATTGCAGACGATCCACATCACCGCTGTCGTCGCCATTTACCGGCCGCTCAATGGTTTTATTCGCGTGAATATATTCAACACCAAAATCCAACGCAGCTATCGGCGCATACACTAAATTAACATGGGCACTCTGATACGACGCCGCCGTGGTATCTTCAACGGTGGCGGGGTTATCTGCAGAGCTGGCCGACAACACTAAACTACTACGCCATTTCGGCGCCCAAAAATGCCGGTAAGCGATATAGCCACCCACCGAGTCGATCAACTCAATATCACCATTATCCTCAATCACACCATCGCGGTAAGTTTGTATACCGAGGTAACGACCCAAGGCATTGCCCGCATTAAGTTGCAGTCGAATATCATCTGCACCTAACCGCCAAACGCCCGCAAAACTCAAACCGTAACCATAGACACTATCGTCACCGGCAATGACTTGCGCCTGACTATTGCTAAAGTTTTGCTTGTAAGCGACTTCTCGCAACAAGCCCGAAAGGCTGTAGCTGAAATCGCCAGATTTTCCGTTATAACGCAGCACCATATCTGGCAGGGCATTATTATCGTAAGCACTGGCGCCGGCCGCAGAACCACTTTCGCCATACAAGCCGCTAGAGGGGTTTTCTAAAGAAAGCATCAGCGAGCTAGCCCCGCTCAGTGCATGAGTCCAGCGCACTTGCGCCTGCCGTTCAAACAAGGTACCAACGGGGCCGACAAAATCTAGGATATCGGGCAAACTGCCGACATTAAAAAAAGTGCTCCAGGTTTGACCGGCTAGCAAAGAGCTATCCTTGTAGTACTGCCAACTCAAATAAGCGTGCCGAACTCGTGACACAGAGGAGTTACTAATACGCTCGTCGCCAATTTGATTCACACCAAAATCCATTTCGATGTAGCTGCCGACCGTACCTACCTCAGTTGCTGTCGTCGTTTTAAACCAAATACGCGAATGCTTGGCCTGCATATCGAAGTTTGCGTCACCGGATTCACCACCAACCGGTATGACCGACGCAACCAGAAAATCATCACCAACTCCTGCCAGTGCGCGCTCGCCGTCGCTGTATTGGCTGGCCATGGCATCTAATTTGATATAGCCACCAAAGGAATACTCGGTAGCACCTTTAGCCTGCCCAGCCTTGGTTGACACCTCTTTTTCAGCGAGCGCCTGCTCTAGGCGTGCAACTCGCTGTTCTAATGTTTCTGAGTGCATTACCTCAGCGGCAGCCGATAGTGGTAACACAGTAAAAACTAGCGAGGCAATAAAGCGTGATTTCAACGGACGGCCCGCCAACTTCGCCAGAGTCAATTTTTTATTCATTATCATCGTGAACTCTCTCGTATCGGAAATGACACGAAATTTATAAGCCCACTGATCGTTGAGGGGTATTAGCCATTAGTCATGTATAGACCAAAGTCTATGCAACAACATGACCTGACAACGGGACTAGACCAAGGTCTAATTCTACTAACGCGATAGTTCAAGGATAGTTGACCGTAATAAAATTAAATGGAGCCCACGGTCATGACCATCTCACTGCCGCCCACTACTCATTACCCCGTTGATACCAAAACAAAAGATTTTGCTTATATAGACCTTGAAACTCATACATCCCTATACCAACAGTCTTTAGAAACGCCAGATACATTTTGGGCTCAACAAGCCGATCGCCTAGAGTGGGTAATTAAGCCAAGCACTATTAAAAACTGCAGTTTTGCAAAACACGATTTAAGCATTCGTTGGTTTGAAGATGGCCAGCTAAATGCCAGCGTTAATTGCCTAGACCGCCATCTTGAACAACACGCCGATCAATTGGCGATGATTTGGGAGCCAGACAGCGAGACCGATTCCGTTCGCAATTACACCTACCGAGAACTACACGCAGAAGTCTGCAAACTCGCCAACGGCCTAAAAAGTTTAGGCGTGGCGAAAGGGGATGTGGTGACCCTATATATGCCCATGATCCCTGAAGCGACCATCGCAATGTTAGCGTGCGCGCGAATAGGCGCCGTACATTCGGTCGTTTTTGGTGGCTTCTCACCCGAAGCATTATCTGGCCGCATACAAGACGGCCAATCGAAATTAGTGATTACTGCTGACGCGGGAAATCGAGGTGGCCGACGAGTCAGCCTAAAACAAAATGTGGATGACGCCATCGCCCTCTGCCCGCCTGCACTAGTTGAAAAGGTCTTAGTGGTAAAACACTGCGGCGACAAAATTGACTGGCAGGAATCTCGAGACGTTGACTATCGCACCCTCGTTAATAATCAGGCTAGCGATTGCGCACCAGAAATCATGAACGCAGAAGACCCACTGTTTATTCTTTACACCTCAGGTTCAACAGGAAAACCCAAGGGCGCCGTCCATACTACCGGAGGCTATTTGGTTTACACCTCCCTCAGCCATCACTGTGTTTTTGATTACAAGCCCGGCGAAATATATTGGTGTATGGCCGACATCGGCTGGATCACCGGCCACAGCTATGCCGTCTATGGACCGCTGAGCAATCGTGCCACCATCGTTATGTATGAAGGCATTCCTAATTTTCCGGATGCCGGCAGACTAGCCCGTATTATTGATAAGCATCAGGTTAATATTCTCTACACCGCACCCACCGTTATCCGCGCGCTCATGGCCTGTAGCGACGAAGCCTTAGCCAATACCGACCGCAGCTCGCTGCGCTTACTCGGCACCGCTGGCGAGCCGATCAACCCCGAAGCGTGGACGTGGTTCTACGAAAAATTTGGCCACAGCCAATGCCCAATCCTAGACACGTGGTGGCAGACTGAAACTGGCGGTGTAATGATTGCCCCCTTACCCGGCGCCATTGGCCTAAAACCCGGCTCGGCAACGCTCCCCTTCTTTGGCGTTCAGGCCGCGCTACTGAACAACGAAGGTAAAGTTTTGATAGGTAAGGCGGAAGGCAACTTAGTCATTTGCGACAGTTGGCCAGGCCAAATGCGCACTATTTTCGGCGACCACCAACGCTTTATAGATACCTACTTCTCAACATTTGAAGGTTATTATTTTAGTAGCGACGGCGCCCGTCGCGACGAGGACGGCTACTACTGGATTACTGGCCGAGTAGATGATGTGCTCAATGTTTCTGGACACCGTTTGGGAACCGCCGAATTGGAAAGCGCCCTTGCCGCCCATCCCTTAGTCGCAGAAGCCGCGGTTGTTGGCTACCCACACGCCATTAAGGGCGAAGGCATTTACGCTTATATCACTCTCACCGACAAGCACGCCGAAAGCGAATCACTGCGCAAAGAATTAAAGCAGTGGCTGCGCAAGGAAATTGGCCCCATTGCGGTAGCCGATATCATTCAGTGGACCGACGATTTACCTAAAACTCGCTCAGGCAAAATCATGCGTCGCATACTGCGCAAAATCGCCGCCGATGACACCGACAATCTCGGCGATTTGTCGACCCTCGCCGATCCTACGGTGGTCACAAAACTCATCGAATCTCACAAGGCGGAGAATAAGGAGATTGCCTAATGTCAGGCGAAAGATTTAAGTGTGTCCCGCAATCGCGGGATGCTTGACGGAAGATGGGAGACGCAAATACCAAAGCAAAAAACGACATCGCGCTTGAAGCTTGAGATATGACGTTTACTTGATGCTCGCCTTCGCAAGTATTAGGAGCTACATGAAAATGCTCGTCCTTGCGAACGCGGGGACCTTACTTTTGCGTCTACCGTCTCCCATCAAGCGCTCTGCCCAAACAAGCATGCCCTGCACACTAGGGCTTTTTTCTATACACTGCTGCCAGTAACAACTAATAAAAAAGGCGTCAGATGAACACACTGCGATTTATCATTGCCGACGACCACCCCTTATTTCGCGCGGCACTTAAAGCAAGCCTTGCCCAGAATTTTGTGGGCTGTACCGTCAGCGAAACAGCATCCATCACCGAACTACAAAACCTGCTACTCAGCGACAACACCAGCGACCTCATATTGCTAGACTTACATATGCCGGACGCACAAGGCTTTAGTGGCTTAATACATCTGCAAGCCCACTACCCAGAAATTCCAGTTATGGTCATTTCAGCCAGCGAAGCACCAGAGGTAATGTGTCGCGCCATTGATCATGGTGCAGCAGGATTTCTACCTAAAAGTAGCCACGCAGATACCATAACCAAGGCTATTAATGCCGTCATCAGTGGTGCCCGCTGGCTACCTGAGGGAGTTAATTATCAGGCGGGCTTTGATAGCAAAGAACAAAAAATGGCCAGCGGTATCGCCAGCCTCACCCCACAACAATTTCGGGTAGTCACGCTGCTGGTACAAGGCCTGCTCAACAAACAAATTGCCTACGAGCTCAGTGTCACAGAAGCCACGGTGAAAGCTCACGTGACAGAAATTTTTCGTAAGCTCGGCGTTCATTCTCGTACCCAAGCGGCCTTGGCGTTTAGCCAATTAGACGTTAACCCCCAACACCTAGCCTGAGCGCATAACTATTGACGCAATAGCAATTGCCGCATCACGCCTCGCAGGGCAGCGGGTTTGACCGGCTTGGCCAAAAAATGATACCCCGCGCTTTCTACCTGCTCTCGTACTTCAAGGCTATTGTCTGCACTGATCACCACCGCAGGTAAGCGAGTATGCCAGTGGTAATTTAATGTCTGTAACAGCGCCAAACCAGTCTCATCGTTATCCAAATGAAAATCCGCCAGCACAATATCTGGAGCTGCCTCTAACTGCCACTGGCCCAAAACCTCACCAAGGTTCGCCGCACTAAAAACACGGCAGCCCCACTGACTAAGTAAGGCCTGCATACCGGCGCGAATACCCACTTCATTGTCTATACACAGCACACTGATCCCCGCCAATTCAGACTCTAAATCGGCTAGCTTATTTATAGCTCGGGGTTCCTGGCGCTGGCCAATAGGTATTTGAATGGCAAACACGCTGCCCTGCCCTTCAGTAGAGTGAAGCGTGACTTCGTGGCCAAGTAAACCACTAATACGCTGAACTATAGACAAGCCCAAACCCAGCCCTTTTTCAGAATCATTATGGGCCGCACCTTGAGCCCGCTCGAACTCATCAAACACCCGCTGCTGATCTAACTTGGCGATGCCAGGCCCGGTATCCCAGACCTGAATCAAAACATGATTACCCCGCCGCCGACATCCCAACAAAACACCTCCCGAGCGGGTGTAGCGTAAGGCATTGGAAAGGAAATTCTGAATAACTCGTCGCAATAACTGCTGATCGCTATAAACCCACACATCGCTTGACCGAAAGCGCAGCGCTAGACCATTTTGCTCGGCAATTAATCCGCATTCCCGGGCAAGCGGCTCAAGAATATCTCGCAAACAAAAGTCGCGCCGATCAAGCTGAATATTTCCAGAGTCCAGACGGGCAATCTCGCGCAGCGACGTAATTAAATTTTCTGCGCCGACCAAGGCCGAATCGATATGCCCTACCTCAGCCGCGACATCACTACCCTTAGTACGATGGGCCAAGGCCGCGGTAAATAGCCGCGCCGCACTTATCGGTTGTAATAAGTCATGACTTGCCGCCGCCAAAAAGCGACTTTTACTGGCATAAACCGTATTTAATTCCCGCTCAATTTTGGCACGCGTTTGATTCTCTGTTGCCAGTGACTCATTGGCTGCAGCCAAGGCCGAGGTCCGCTCAATCACCCGTCGCTCTAATTGATTTTTAGTCTCGTCCAGCTCATCGAACATACGCCGATATTCGCTAATATCAGTGTAAGTGGTGACATAGCCGCCGCGCGCCATCGGTGTGCCACAAATTTCAATGACCAAGCCATTCGGTAAAGCTCGCTCAATGCGATAGGGCTTACCTTCACTTAATAATTCCAAACGCCGCGCAATTGCACCATCTACATCCGTGTCGGCGTTTTTCAAATACCCTCGCTCAGCATTAAACTGATAGACCTTGGCAATGGGACAACCGATATACAAAAGCCGCTCTGGAAAACCAAATAAGTCAATATAACGACTATTCCACGCCACCAAATCTAAATTAGCATCAACTACGCTAATCCCCTGCGGAACAGTCTCTAAGGTAATTTGCAGCAAATCTTGGCCAAACTGTAACTGCTTAGAGCTGTCACCAATCAGTAAAACAAACTCATCGAGCTGCAAAGGCCTTTTACGCTGCAATAAATCCAAGGTGCGGTGGGCCGACACCGCGCCAACAATAGCGGCTAATGCTGCCTCGACTTCTTTTACAACAAACCTTGGCGCGGGATCATTCGGCAATAACCGCTGCCCCATGCGCTGCTCAAACCGCTGCCACAACTGCTGGCTACGCTCGTTTCCCAATAGCGGGGTTAGCATGCGCTGTAATTGCCAAGATTCGATTTCAGTTAGTTCAAAATCGGCTTTTTGATAGCCCCGATTCAAATTCAGTTGAGTAAAGGCACGTGCCTGACGCAGTTCAATGGCCCGAAATCGACTCAAGGCCGACACCAACACCAAGCTCACACAGTTAAGTAGCAAGCTCCAGAACACACCGTGAGTCAGCGGATCAAGAAAATCTACACCTAGTAAAGCCTCGGGCCGCAACCACGACACCCCAAACAAGCCTTGCGCCAATAAAGAGTGCTCTTGCCCCAGCAGCGCAGGAAGTAACAAGCAATAAAACCATAAGGCGCCACCGGTAAATAAACCGGCAATAACACCGCGTGAATGCGCCCTAGGCCAATACAAGGCGGCGAGAATAGCGGGTAGTAATTGTGCAGCGGCGGCAAAAGACAACAAGCCCAGCGACGCTAAACCACCGCGGTTATTAAGTTGCTGCTCCAACAACCACGCCGCCAGCAATACCGCCGCGATTGCACCGCGCCGTACCAACTGTAACCAGCGGGCATTAATACTGTGGGCGCGATTAAAAAACTGCCACAGCGGCACCATCCACTCATTACAAATCATGACCGAGAGTGTTACGCAGGCCACAATGACCATCCCGGTTGCCGCCGACAGGCCGCCAAGTAAAGCCACTACCGCTAAGCTTGTGCTGCCCGCAGCCAACGGTGCAGACACCACCAGCATATCGGCGGCTCCACCTTCAAGCGCTGAACCACCGCCTAAGAGCGACTGCCCCAGTAGCGCCACCGGCGCAATCAAAATACAAAATAAAGCCAGATACATCGGAAATATCCAGCGTGCGCTGCGCATATCTCGTCGACTGTGATGCTCTACCACCATGACGTGAAACTGGCGCGGTAAACAAACGATGGCCGCTGCCGCCAAAATCAATTGCGTAATAAAATTAACAGGCTCTGGCCAATCGGCTAATTTCCCATACTCGATCTCTAAACCGCTTTCGCTCGCTGCAAACAACACGCTTAGCGCAAACACGCCAACCGCGAGAAACGCCGCTAACTTTACTAGCGACTCTACGGCAATCGCCGCCATTAAGCCTCGGTGGCGCTGGCGCTTATCGACAACGCGGGTGCCAAATGCCACGGTAAATGCCACTAAAATCAGAGCAGCGATAAAACTCGTGCTACTGTGATTCGCCTCCAAAGTGGGTTGCCACAAATGCTGTACCGTCAGCCATGCCTGGGTAACGGCCTTTAACTGCAAGGCAATATAGGGAAGGCTGCCGGCCACTGCAATTAAGGTCACCAAGGCCGCAAGAAACTGATGTTTGCCGTAGCGCGAGCCAATAAAATCGGCAATTGACGTTACCCGATTGCGGGTGCTCACCACCGACAGCCTACGTATAAACGGCCACGCCAATACGAATAGCAGAATGGGGCCGAGGTAGATGGGGGCAAACGACCAGCCGTCATTCACCGCTTGGCCAATCGCCCCGAAAAATGTCCACGAGCTGCAATACACCGCCAGCGACAAACTGTAAATCAAAGCGCGTAGTGTGGCCGGGCGCTGAGTATGTCGGTCAGCCCACCATGCAATTAAAAACAAACACGCGACGTATACAAACGCCAATAACACAACCCACTGATTTTCCAGCACCTAGCCCCACCACACTTAGTTGACGACCAACTTACGAGTCCTCACAGTCTAGCCCAGAGACAGCCCAGCGGTACTCGACAATAGTCTACATTCGCCACCTTCGCGCCATGTAAACCCGCCCTTGGGCAGATTTACGGTATTAAGCCTTTCCCTCGACGCCAGCGATGCGTAACATTCGCACTCCGGAAATCAGGCTGATTTACGCTATACACCCTGAACCTACTCAATACATCGAGCTATACTCATACCCTATGTCTACTATTTTTATCGCCGGCCAACGCTGGATCAGCAACCCCGAACCAGAACTCGGTCTAGGCATTATTCTTGAAGCCGCAAACCGTCGCGTCGTCATTGCCTTTCCCGCGGCGGAAGAAGAACGCACCTACGCATCAGCGGCAGCACCTTTGTCGCGAGTCCTGTTCCAAGTCGGCGACAATATAGATGTACCCAAGCAAGGCCCGCTGATCGTCACCGAGCAGCAAGAACACAATGGCTGTATTGTTTATTTTGCCGAAGACGAAAATGGCGACATACACCCGGTGCCAGAACAAATACTGAGTGCCAATATAAAACTCAGCAATGCTAAGGAGCGCCTGCTCGCCGGCCAAGTAGAACATCACCGCCGCTTCGCCTTGCGCGCTGCCACCTTAGAGCAACAAAATACCAGCCAAGCCGCCAGCACCCGCGGTCTACTAGGGCCCAGGGTCCAACTACTACCCCATCAAATGTACATTGCCGCAGAAGTAGCAAGTCGGGCCGCACCCCGCGTACTACTGGCAGACGAGGTAGGCCTAGGTAAAACCATCGAAGCGGGCCTAATCATCCACCAACTATTATTACTTGAGCGCGCAAAACGCGTATTAATAGTGGTGCCAGACAGCTTAGTCCACCAATGGCTGGTGGAAATGCTGCGCCGCTTTAATCTCAAATTCAGTATTTATAATGAAGCGCGCTGCCGTCAAATAGACGAATATGAAGACGAGCCAAGCAGCATTTTCTTCGATGAAGAAGAATCAAAAGAGAAAGAAGAAAATCCCTTTGAAGAAGCCCAGCTCGTCATCTGTCCACTCAGTTGGATAAGCAGCCATGAACGCCGCCAGCAGCAACTCTGCGACGCCGGTTGGGATATGCTGGTGGTTGATGAAGCCCACCATCTGCACTGGCATGAAGACGGCAGCTCTTCAGATGAATACAAATTAGTTGAACGCTTGAGCGCAGAAATTGCGTCAGTGCTATTACTAACAGCCACCCCCGAAAATGCCGGTATCGACGGTCATTTCGCTCGCCTTCGCTTGCTTGATCCGGCGCGCTACCCAGACTTAGCCGCCTTCCTTGAAGAGCAAGGTCACTACGAAGAAATCAGCGAGCTAATACAAGGCTTAGCCGACACCCCAGACACAGCGCTTGGCGACACCGCGTTTTGTCAGCGATTGGATGCACTGCTAGGCAGCGATCAAATCACAGCCCTGCAGAAAGACCCCAGCGCGGAACAGCTAGATAAGACCATCCGCGACCTTCTCGATCGCTTCGGCACCGGCCGTATGTTGTTCCGCAACACCCGCGCCTCCGTCGGCGGATTCCCTAAGCGAGTTCTCCACGAGCACCCGCTAGCGATACCGGCTGGATATGAGCAAGCTTGCACCACCGCAACTATTGAAGAATCGCTACACCCTGAACAACTACTTGGTCCCGCTTGGCTAAAAGGCGACCCTCGTGTTGCATGGGTAGAAAAATTCCTGCTGCAAAATCCTGACGAAAAAGTGTTGTTAATCGCGGCAGATTCTAGCGCGGCGAGAGATCTTGAATTACACCTGCGGTTGCGCCGCGGTATCGCCAGCGCGGTATTCCATGAAGAACTCAGCCTGATCGAACGTGATCGCGCCGCTGCCTACTTTGCCGACCCAGAAGATGGCGCACAATTACTAATCTGTTCAGAGATTGGCAGCGAAGGTCGCAACTTCCAATTTGCACAACATTTGGTTTTATTTGATCTGCCCTTAAACCCAGACTTACTGGAACAGCGTATTGGCCGTCTCGATCGTATCGGCCAACTCGGCGACGTTAACCTACACGTACCTTATTACGCAGGCAGCGCCCAAGAAAGATTGCTGCAGTGGTATCGCGATGCCGTTAATATTTTCAAGCAACCCTGCACCGTCGGCAATGCACTCATCATAGAATTTGGTGACGAGCTCCATGCCGCACTGGCTAACACCGACAGCGCCGTTATTAGCGAGCTAATTAAGCGCGCCGCCGACAATGCCACTGACTTACAAGAGCATTTGCGCAAAGGCCGCAACCGTTTGCTGGAATTAAACTCTTGCCAGCCGCAACGTGCCGCCGAATTAATTACCGCGCTTGAATCAGAACAACGCAGCGACACCCTTGCCGAATACCTAGAAATGCTGGCAGAGCAATTTGGTCTAGATCATGAAGACCACAGCGACAACGCCATCATTCTGCGCCCCGGCGACCACATGATCACCGAGGCGTTTCCACACTTACCGGAAGACGGTATTACCGGCACCTTTGATCGCGACCGCGCACTCAGCCGAGAAGACATGTCTTACTTTAGTTGGGAACACCCACTAGTCAGCAGCGCCATGGACATGGTGATGTCTAGCGACTTTGGCAGCGCCAGCATATGTACCATCGCGGTAAAAGCACTCAAACCCGGCACGCTGTTGTTAGAAGCGTTTTTCAGCCCAGCAGTGCAAGCGCCAGCATGGCTGCAGCTACAGCGCTATTTACCCGCACAAAGCTTCCGCCTGGTAACTGACCAGCAAAACCGCAACCTATCTAACGCCGTTGCCCACAGTAAATTAAATCAATTAGCTCAAGGCGTGAAAAAAACCTTAATGCCGGTTTTACTCCGCGAAGTACGCAATACCATTACGGCAATGATCCCGCACCTAGAGAGCCTTGCAGAAGACGCCACCAAAGATTGGGTAAAAGCCGCCACCAAAGCGTATGAGAGTGAAAGAGGCAATGAACGCGAGCGTCTGCAGGCCCTCATGAGCCGCAATCCTCACGTCGCGCCAGAAGAGCTAGACGTCTTTGATCAAGAAACCGCAGTAGGTTTGACTGCACTGCAATCATTGCAACTCAATATGTCTGCACTGCGACTAGCCATTGTTAGTCAATAATTTATCAAGCTGCGAACGGGCCGGAGAACACCATGTATTTATTTTCAGTTAACGCCACCGCCAAAAAGACCCAAGGCGAGTTTACCGAAGGCGAGCAAGCGCCGTTTATTGCTTATATCGACTTTAAAGACATGTTCGGTGCAGAAAAATTAGCTCAGCTTTTCGTGATGGCTGAAGGCTTTCGCGACGTGACGATTGTGAAACGCAAACTTATCGACAACGCCCAAATTCCTAAAAATCCGGCCCTAGCAAAAGACCCACAAATTACTGAAGCTTTGGCTAAAGGCTATTGCGTACAGGCGTTTAGCGCGCATTAACGCCAAGACAATTCATCCACCTCACTCATCGCTCACTTTGTTTTTTTAAAACTATGATGTGCACCCATACAAAGTGTCAGTGCGCGATTATTGTATATCGGTAGATTTACAGGACATGCCGCCAAACATTTTTCTGCTGCCGTCTTATTGGCAGCGGATACATTAGAATCGCTATTAACCGCAGCCATACACTCGCCACGAATCCTCTCAAACTCATCCTGACTAATCTTTGAAGCATAAACAGGAAAAGCAAAAAATATTCCCGCCATAAATAGAATAAAATAACGAACCATATGACACCTCCATTGCAAATTAAATCATCCAAAACTAGAGTCTTTGTTAGTGAATCAACTAACAACGCATAAACCTACCAAAAACACTCCAGCCCTCGCACTCGAATTTACTGGCCTGAGTTTAAGGATTCCTTCAACACTTTTTTAAAACGCTCAAAATCTTCAATCTGGGGCAAATGCCCCAAGCCCGGCAGCTCGAATAATTTAGCATTCGGTATCATCTTAGCCGCTGCTTTACCCAAACGATCATAACGACCAAGTTCATATTCAACACCCGACCGCATCCACCCCCGACCTGGGCCAGTTCGGTCACGAGTGCCAATAATGAGACTAACGGGAACAGATAAATCCTTAAATTCAGTCACAACCGGCTGGGTAAAAATCATATCGTAGGTCTTCGCATTGACCCAGGCCATAAGCTCTTTATCTGGGCCATGAATCTGACCGACCATAAAGTGAGTGAGCGCCTCATAGCGCTCCGTCCATTGACCGTCATAATAATTTTGTTGTTGATAGCGCTTTATACTGTCGCTAGTTTTAGCCAACTCACTTTTATAAAAAAAATCGCTGTCCTTGTATTCCACATATTTCAAATAATTTTCTAGCCCTATTGGGTTGAGCAGAATTAGCTGCTGCGTTGCTTGCGGATACATCAGTGCAAATCGACTGGCCAACATGCCGCCCATGGAATGACCAATAACAATGGTCTTTTCAATATTAAGCGATGCCAATAATGACTGCGTCTGTTGCGCCATAGCGGCAAAGGAATATTGATAATTTGCCGGCTTGGAGGATTTACCAAAACCAATTTGATCGGGAATAAGAACCCCGTAGCCTTTACCCTGCAAAAAAAGTGCGGTTTCTGTCCAATAATCGGCGTTAAAGTTTTTCCCGTGCATCAAGGTAACAACCGCTTTATCCGCGTCACCCTTTAAATAAATAAAGGCCATCTTCAAGGATTGCCGCTGAGACTTTACGGAGAAAAAATTCACATCAAAATCATAGCTATAAGTACTAAGCTCGGCGTTATAAACAAGTTCGGCGCCTTTTTCCGTATTTTGTGCAAGCAGCGGTTGCGACAAAAACACACTGCATAAAATGCAGATCATCTTAAGACTGGACATATACGCTCGCGAGTTAAAAATAAACATAAGCCAAAATGAGTCCCTAATAGCATCGAAAAACAAAGGCTAGCAAAATTAAAAGCCTAAGCAATTTTTTTACATATTGCTCAGCGAGCGAGCCTCTTATTTATTATTTCCTTCCATCTTCGCCTTTAAGTCAGCAAAGGGATTGAAGGTAGCAGCTTTCACCTTCTTTTCAGTGGTACTGCCGTAGCGCACCAAGTTTTCGTATTTTGTATGCTCTTCGTCATGGCAATAAATACACAATAACTCCCAGTTACTACCATCAGGAGGGTTATTGTCGTGATTGTGGTCCACATGATGAACTGTTAACTCAGATAAACCCTTGCGCTCAAAATCGCGCGCGCAACGTCCACATGTCCACGGGTATAGCTTTAGGGCTTTTTCTCGATAACCGCTTGCACGCGTGGCATTGTATTCGCGCTGTTCCGCGAGCACCTGATCAAGTGTTTTTTTCTGGACAGTCATGTGCTTACCTATCGAGCTATTCATTAGATTTTATTGTTCACAGACAATAGAGCGCCGCCTAACTCGGCGCAAGCACTTCGTTGCCACGGTATATTTGCATTTTCATTTAATTAGCTGAGTTAACAAACCACAAAGCAAAAAGGCGCCCACTGGCGCCTTATCATATAACTACAGTAACGATCACAGACTTAATATTTTCTCGCCGCGAGCAATACCCGACACACCACTGCGAACCACTTCCATAATTGCCGCTTCGCCAACCGCTTCTAAGAATGAATCGAGTTTGTCTGCCGCGCCAGTTACCTGAATGGTATACACGCTGGGGCCAACGTCTACGATCTGACCACGGAAGATATCGGTGCAGCGCTTGATTTCAGCACGTTGCGCGCCGGTGGCACGTACTTTTACCAACATCAGTTCACGTTCGATATGCGAACCTTCCGACAGATCGACCAACTTCACCACATCGATCAAGCGATTAAGATGCTTGGTGATTTGCTCAATTTTGTGATCGTCGCCAATTGTTGTCAGCGTTAAGCGCGACAGGGTTGGGTCTTCTGTTGGAGCAACATTGAGCGTCTCAATGTTATATCCGCGCTGCGAGAACAATCCCACAACCCTCGACAAAGCACCCGGTTCATTTTCCATCAATACCGAAATAATATGTCGCATCATGTACGCTCCGTCTTGCTCAACCACATATCACGCATCGATCCGTTCGGCGCTATATGCATAGGGTAAACATGCTCGTGCGGATCAACGTGAATGTCCATAAATACCAAGTCATTCTTACGGGCAAAGGCTTCCTTCATTGCCTCTTCCAAATCACTTAACTGGGTTACTTTAATACCAACATGGCCGTAGGCCTCTGTTAGTTTGACAAAGTCTGGCAGTGAATTTTCGTAAACACTTTCTGAATAACGACCTTCGTACTGCATGTCTTGCCATTGCTTAACCATGCCAAGGTAGCCGTTATACAGACTGATAATTTTCACCGGAATATTGTACTGCGCGCAGGTAGACAGCTCCTGAATATTCATCTGGATACTGCCTTCGCCGGTTACGCAGGCAACGTCTGCATCAGGGAATGCCAACTTCGCACCCATCGCAGCAGGTAAACCAAAGCCCATAGTGCCGAGACCACCGGAGTTCAACCAACGACGCGGCTCATCGAACTTGTAATACTGCGCAGCAAACATTTGGTGCTGGCCAACGTCTGAGCTCACATAAGCTTTGCCGTGGGTTACTTTGCACAGAGTTTCAATAACCTGCTGCGGCTTAATAAATGGCGTAGAAAGGTCATAGCGCGGCTTAACCCACAGACCATGCGCATCGCGCCATTCATCAATTTGGCTCCACCAATGTTTCAGTGACGAGGCATCTGGCAAGCTACTATCGGCCTCCCGCATTTCACGAATTACCGCTAATAAATCCACCAAAACTGAATCTACCGGCCCAACAATCGGCACGTCAGCCGCAATCGTTTTAGAAATTGCCGCGGGATCAATGTCGATATGGACAATTTTAGCGCCGGGGCAGAATTTGCCACAGGTATTAGTAACGCGGTCATCAAAGCGCGCGCCCACCGCCAAAATCACATCGCTATGATGCATGGCATTATTGGCTTCATAAAATCCATGCATGCCCAACATACCAAGGAACTGACGATCACTGGCCGGGTAAGCACCCAAGCCCATTAGGGTATGAGTTACTGGGAAATTAAGTTCACGCGCTAATACTCGCAGCTGTTCAGAGGCATTGCCCTGAACCACACCACCACCGGCATAAATAACCGGACGCTTAGCGCCCAGCAGTAAGCTAGCTGCTTTTTTAATCTGCCCAGAATGACCGCGAGCCGCCGGCGTGTAAGAACGCAGCTTTACCTTTTTAGGGTAGTTGTACTCAAACTTGTCATGCGGATTGGTCAGGTCTTTTGGTAAATCAATAACAACAGGACCGGGGCGACCACTAGAGGCGATATAAAAGGCCTTTTTAATGATCTCTGGAATATCTTCGGTACGAGACACTTGGAAGCTGTGTTTTACGATGGGGCGAGAAATACCCAACATATCAGTTTCTTGGAACGCGTCTTCACCAATCAGGTGACTCATTACCTGACCCGATAACACCACCATTGGAATCGAATCCATATACGCGGTCGCGATACCGGTAATGGCATTGGTTGCACCAGGGCCAGACGTGACCAAGACCACACCTGGCTTACCAGTCGCACGTGCGTAACCGTCGGCAGCATGGGTCGCTGCCTGCTCGTGACGCACTAAAATATGGGGGACTTTACAGCTTTTAAACAAAGCATCATAAATATGCAGTACTGCACCACCGGGGTAGCCAAAGATGAATTCAACACCTTCGTCTTCCATGGCACGCGCGATCATTTCGCCGCCAGATAACAACTCCACTGAAATACCCTCGATTCAGTTTGAATACGCAAAAATCTTGTTAATAGCATCGCCGAGGCAAGCCCTCAGCAAAAGATATGAAACAAGAACAAAGATGTCGAAACACATTACCACCGGTTCTCAGCCGACACGGCTGAATTCCGGGCGAAACGCCAAAATGCTGCAACGCAGCGTTTATATGCATCGCGGGATAACGCGGTGCGGGCAATCTCGCAACACAGGTCATGTGTCTGCAGAGTGAATGGAACTACTCGTAGGTAGCAGTACGACACGATGAGTCATACTCTGTACTTTGGCCACAGGTAAGCGGCGCGGAAAACAGCCATTTGCTATCGTAAAGATAGACTGCGTATTTTTTAACCTATGGCCGTCTGTGTCAATACCAAACAATGACTTAATTCAGGGGATTTGCCCACAACCCCACCTAAATAGACATTTATAAGACCAAATAGCGGCTGTTTTTCCACGCTGTGAATAATCTGCCATAATCAAATCAACTTATCGTAACGGCCGACATCAATTATGAAAAATTCTGCTCTAACAATGTTACTTTGCGCAGGCCTCCTAGTATGCAGCTTAGACGCCAGTGCGGACAAAACTGGTTACTACCGCTGGGCAGACGATGAAGGCAAACAGCATTTCACCCAACAACCGCCGAAGGGCCGAAAATACGATTTTGTCGAAACCCGCAGCGGCGCCACCATCCACAGCGATGGCACTGATCTAACAAGCGCTAACGAACCGGAAAATAATGGCAACGATGCAGCGCCGGAAAAAATGGAGATTCTGCCGCCCAAAGACCCCGCCCTATGTAAAAAAGCTAAAGGAAATATGCAGTCACTCAAGGCCAATGGCGCGAGAATACGGATCACCAATGCCGACGGCAGCACCCGCATGTTGAATACAGAAGAAATTAAACAACAGGAAAATCGCGCTCAACAAGTCATCAAGCTACACTGTAATTAGATCTCGCCTTAAATACGCTGCGCAGCCATATAAAAGCCACTGACCACGAGCAATATGGCCGCCAGCGGAAAAACCCGACGCTGATACAGGGGCAGAAAACTAAAACGATACAGCACCGGCAACACAATAATCACCAAGGCCAATTGCGCCAACTCAATACCGACATTAAAACTGCCCAGTGCTAATAGCTTTAAAGGGCTCGCCGCCAACAAATCCGACAACACCCCAGCAAAACCAAAGCCGTGAATCAAACCCACCCCCATTGCCAAACCACGCTGAAAACGCACATTAACGTCCATTAGCGCCATAGCTGCGGCCAAGCTAATAGACAAGGCGATGGCAATTTCCACCGGCTGTGAGGGCAAACTAAACCAGCCCAAGCTCGCCGCTATCAAAGTAAAGCTATGCGCCAAAGTAAACATGGTGATCACCAAGGCTACGTCGGTGAATACCTGCCGCAAAGTATCTACTTCTACACCGCTGACTTTTCGGCGCGTGGCTGGTAACAGCAAGGCCAATAAAAACAGCATGTGGTCGTAGCCGACCAACAAATGCACGACGCCCTGCCATAAAAATACGCCGGCTGTACTTAACGCAGAAATACGCTCACCCAAGACCACCGAACGATTCGACGGCGACATTACGCTAAGTTGCTTTTCGCCACTTAAATCACTCACTATCAGGGCGCGGTGCAGGGGATCTATATCAAACAATAGGGAATAGTCTAGACGCACTACCGAGTGAGCCAGGCAATCAGATGTTAACGACCACGATGTGTAGGGGCCATCGGTGTGCTCGCAAATACCCTCTAGTTTAATCCCCAGTGAACAGGGCTCGTCATTGTGACTCAGCACAATATAGCCAGCGAGTAATGTCGAAAAAGCAGGCTCTGCAGCGCGCAACTCCCCCCAACTTACTGAGCGATCTTTATTTAAATCTAAGGCCTGAATACGCGCCATATCTTGCACAGCAATATCTAGGCGTATTTGTTGTGCGGTGATATATATAAAGCTATCACTGGCTTTATGCGCCAAGACCACATTAGGAAAGACGAACGAGGCTAAGAGCACACTCAGAAGAAGTAATAAGCGTCGCATTACTGCACCAGCCTATTAGTTTTAACGGCTTCCCGCGCTCGCAATAAAATCACCACATCAGGCCATTCACGCTGATGCTCCCAATTCTTTTCGGCCATTGCCAATGCTGCCTGCGGCTGATGCTGTACGTCTAATAAAAATTGCGCGTAGGCACGCTTATGCACAATCTCTCCGCGCCACAGCGCTTCATCAAAACGTTCTCGCAATATTCTTGTGAGTGCCGCCCCCTCACCCAGATGTTGCTGGGCGATAGCGCGGCTCACCGCTAGAGCATCGACCGCAAGGTAATCTTCAGTCAAAGAAATCACCTGCTGATAATCACCTTGATTTAACAGCACGCTAGCAAGACGCGCTCGGGTATATAAATCATCACGATTAAGTTGCAAGGCAAGCTGCCACAAGCCAAGCGTGTCTTCACGACCTGCGCGTTCAGCTATATCCGCCAAGGTTCCACTCGCCCAAATTAATGCAGGTCTGTCGCCAAATACGCCGAACTCAGCCATCGCATGTTTAAGCTCACTATATGCGGTATTCGCATCGCCAGTTACCGCCTGTAACTGCTGCGTACAACTGGCTACGTAAAGGTTATTTCCATATTTTTTAAGTGCCGAGCAGGCTTGCCCAGCAGCTTGGTAGTTACCGGTCACAAAGGTGATAGTAAAACGCATCATTAGCGATTCGAGGTTATCTGCCTTCATATCTGAAATCGTGTTGAGATCAGCTATAGCGTCATCAAATAGATGTAGGCTTTGCCTGAGTGAAGCGCGGTAGGCATAAAATTGTGCGCTGCGCTCCGCATTTGGAATTGCGGCCAACTCACGCTCGGCAGCACCTAAAAATCGGGGGTTAGCGGTATCTCTAAATAAAACCAATGCCTGCCTCGCGGCATCCAGATGTTGCTGCGGTGTACTATTTGAGTCAGAGGCGGCTATTGCAAGGGAGGAGCCAAGGAGAAATACAATCGTCTCGTCGTCGCTGGGCTGATAAACCTCTGGCCCACCGATGCCTGAATCCAAGTAGTCAGCCGATAGGCGACCGGAAAAAATTATAAAGAATAAGGCAGCAAAAAAAATAGCGTGACAGTGAATACACCGCCGCGCTATTTCTTGCATCGAGCTACAATTGATAAAGTTACAGGCTGTCGACATCGATCGAGTCTGAGCTGTCTGTAATATTTTTATCATTCACTGATATCGGCTCGGCATTTGCGTCTTGCACAATTACCGAGGTGAGCAGCTGATTCGCACTGATTGACGAATCACCGCCACCTGCTCGACCATCGTACTTACCGTCGTCGTTATTACACGCCGATAAGCCAAGCCCCAAACAGATAAACAGGCTGCATTTAATGATGGTATTCATAAACGCCTCCTTATCTATTCGCCGTTGCTACGCCAGGAATCGGCGTGTTCAAGTAAGGGAACACCGTTAAGTAATCAGCTGTTGACGGTAAAGCGCCGTCATTAACCACCCCACCGGGGTTAGCGATAGCCGGCGATGCACCACTAAGATCGCAGGTTTGCAAACCATTGAGACCCAATAGCGCACCTTCAGCAACCGTAAGCGCAATATCTACGACATCATCAGTAACACGGCGGCCATTCGGAAAGCCCGCTAGATCACAGCCCAAGAAACCAAGATCACTGTAACCCGCAGCACCTGGAACTACCGGCGGAATGGCCACATTCATCCGCAGCATTTCACCCGGTGTAGTCAGGTTTGCAGGCGCGGTAAACTTGAAGTTTGCTGGCGTGTCATTCGGGCCAGTCGTTACACCCGTCACAAAAGCGGCCAACAAGTCATTTCGTGGTGTTGCCGGCACAGCGGTAGCGCCAGGAAACAACACATCAATCAGTACTGGTAGCGTTGGGTACAACACATAGGCACCGAAATTTGCCACATCGTCTTTTGGCTCGCTCGCATTAAATTTGTCTTTGTCGGTGATACCAATAACCACTTCATTGACCAGTGGGCTACCCAAACGAGAGACTTGTGTCCACGCGCCAAGTTCTACAGAAGGACCTTTGCCGGAGTCGGTATCGGTCGGACCAGTCGGCGATGGATTAAGCACACGACCCTGACGTTTACTTGCCGTAGTCCATGCACCAATCACCGTGTCGTCACCGCTGGTTAAGCAGCTTGACGGTATTTCCAAGGCCAGTGAGGTCACGTTTTTGTCATCAATGGTATTGCTGCGAGAATCACGCGCGCCCAGTGGGTTAAGGTTTACTTGGTCGAATATTTCACCCAAATTCACCACAAAGCCTTCACGGCGCTGCCCAACAAACAAACGACCTGGGGTAGAACAACCTGGCACCGCAACGTCGTAAATATACTGGTTGGCGTAAGTCTCGTAGTCAGGAATCGTCAGCGCGCCGATATTATCGACAGGCTTAGTGAAGGTAGTATTACTGCCACCAGTCTCGCTCACTGCACTGCTAGTACCGGTGCGGCGATCGCCTGTTACGACATTAACCGAATACGTTTCAACGACATTAAGAAGGCCGGTTTGACCACCGACAGCACTCGCTGGCGCAACCGCCGCCAAAGGCACTTGCACATCGCTGCCAGCGCCAGTGTCTATACCACCATCGCGAATTAAACCCGATGCATTGGCTTGGCCATAGGCGTTGTTAAATCTAAATTGGAAGCTTAAATCTTCTACCGCATCACCGTCGTTATCGACGTGAATTTCGTATAGCGCGGTTGGGTCCATGGTGAAGTAGTTTGGCCCGCCGTAAGCATCTTGCAGCGGCTGATAGTTAGCGATTAAAGTAACAAAATCGCCGCGACCAGCTTCATAGCTACGGAACATGTAGAAATCTGTACCATCAACCTTAGGCGAACCGGCAATAAACGGTGCCTCCCGATGGCTAGACGCAAGTGCAAATTGGCTGATAACGCTTGCGCTTAGTAATGACAGCGCAAACACCTGCCCCCGTGTAGATATTTTCATCTTAGCACCTCGGTTATTATGGATTGTCCGCAGTTTGTACGCGGCCCCACTCAACACAGATCACTAAAATAAAAATATCTACACGAGCTTAGCGCTCAAGTCATAAGAATCACTATTGCAAGCGCGCTACACCGAAGACAATATCATCGCCATCAACGGTCGCCTTGATCACCTGTCCCGGACTAAATTCACCCTTAAGAAGCCGCTGCGCCAAGGGATTTTCAAAACGCTGCTGTATTGCTCGCTTCAACGGCCGCGCACCGTACACTGGGTCGAAACCGACATCGGCCAAGCGCGCCATTGCCTCATCACTAATTTCCAAACGCAGCTCGCGTTCCGCTAAACGGCTATTGAGAATAGCTATTTGAATACCGGCAATGGCCCTAACTTGTTCTCTGTCCAGCGGCTCGAAGACCACTAATTCGTCTACACGGTTAATAAACTCAGGTCGAAAATGCCCCGACACCACATTCAACACTGCATCGCGAATTTTCGGATATTCGCTGCCAGCCATCGTCATGTCTTGAATGACATCTGACCCGAGATTCGAGGTCATCACGATCACGGTATTTCTAAAATCGACTGTCCTACCCTGACCATCGGTTAGGCGGCCATCATCTAAAACCTGCAATAAAATATTAAACACATCGGGATGCGCTTTTTCGACCTCATCTAACAGCAACAGAGAATAGGGTCTGCGACGCACCGCTTCCGTCAAGTAGCCGCCCTCTTCATAGCCGACATAGCCCGGAGGTGCGCCAATCAAGCGTGCAACAGAGTGCTTCTCCATAAACTCCGACATATCGATACGCACCATGGCGTCTTCGCTGTCGTAAAGGAACATGGCCAGCGCTTTACACAACTCAGTTTTACCAACGCCGGTTGGCCCTAAAAACAAAAACGAACCGTTAGGGCGATTTGGATCACTCAAACCGGCACGAGAACGCCGCACCGCATTCGACACCGCATCCACCGCGTCACTTTGACCAACCACACGACGATGAAGCTCATCTTCCATGCGCAGTAATTTATCGCGCTCACCCTCTAGCATTTTGCTGATGGGAATACCGGTCCAACGCGATACGACTTCGGCGACTTCTTCTTCGGTAACTTTATTGCGTAACAGCTGCATTTCGCCGTGATCCACGGAATCGGCATCGACAAGCTTTTTCTCAAGATCAGGAATAACCCCGTACTGCAGCTCTGACATACGGGTTAAATCACCCGCGCGGCGGGCACTGTCCATATCTAATTTGGCTTTTTCGAGATCGACTTTAATTTGCGCAGAACCCTGCAAAGCCGCTTTTTCGCCTTTCCAAATTTCCTCTAAGTCGGCAAACTCTTTACCGACTTTTTCAATATCAATATTTAATTTTTCTAATTGCTTACGCGCCGCATCGTCATCTTCTTTCTTCACCGCTTCACGCTGAATTTTTAATTGAATCAGACGGCGCTCAAGCTTATCCATTACCTCCGGTTTTGAATCGATCTCCATTCGAATGCGGCTCGCCGCTTCGTCTATCAAATCAATCGCTTTATCCGGCAGCTGCCTATCAGTGATGTAACGCTGCGATAACTTAGTCGCCGCAATAATGGCCGAGTCAGTGATATCAACACTGTGATGCACTTCGTAGCGCTCTTTTAAACCGCGCAAAATGGCAATGGTGTCTTCTTCTGATGGCTCTTCCACCAAGACCTTTTGAAAACGACGCTCTAGCGCCGCGTCTTTTTCAATAGACTGGCGATATTCATTTAGAGTGGTGGCGCCAACGCAATGCAATTCACCACGCGCCAAGGCGGGCTTTAACATATTGCCCGCGTCCATGGCGCCTTCAGCCTTACCCGCGCCAACCATGGTATGTAATTCGTCGATAAATAATATCACTCGGCCTTCTTCTTTACCCAGTTCATTCAATACCGACTTCAAACGCTCTTCAAAATCACCACGAAATTTGGCGCCCGCTAGTAAGGCAGCCAAATCCAAAGACAACACCCGCTTACCCTTCAAACCTTCGGGCACTTCGCCGTTGACTATTCGCTGCGCCAAACCTTCAACAATGGCGGTTTTACCCACGCCCGGCTCGCCGATTAATACCGGATTGTTTTTCGTTCTACGCTGTAAAACTTGAATGGTGCGACGAATCTCATCATCGCGACCAATCACCGGATCGAGCTTGCCAGACGCCGCNCTTTCGGTAAGGTCGATAGTGTATTTATCTAAAGCTTGGCGAGACTCTTCAGCCGAAGCATCGTTTACAGGCTGACCACCACGAACTTTATCAATAGCGGCAATTAAAGCCGGTTTAGCGACGCCGTTGTCGGTGAGTAATTTTGCGGTTTCACCGCCAACCTCTAACATCGCCAATAAAATTAATTCACTTGAAATGTAACTATCTTGACGTTGCTGAGAAAGCTTATCGCAAACATTGAATATCCGCGCCAAAGTTTGAGACACATGAACGTCACCGCCAGCGCCCTGTACAGTTGGCAAACGATTTAACTCAGCGGCTATTTTTTGTTCCAAGGCCGGCATATTTGCACCAGACTGCGCCAAGAGCGGCCGAGTACTTCCGCCTTGCTGTTTTAGCAAAGCAGACAGTAAATGTACCGCTTCGATATATTGATGGTCTTTACCAAGCGCGAGCGATTGCGCATCGGCGAGCGCGGTTTGCAATGAATTAGTGAAACGATCAGCACGCATGTCAGCTTCCCCAAAAAATCAGATGAAATAACGAAGCCATACTTCGTCTTCCCTGAACAATAAATGGGGTGTGAATAAGAAAATTTCAAGCAGGAAAAACTAAGTAGATATTCTTATTAGAGTCTAGCGGCGATAAATAAGACTAACTTGTCGACCGGTTTGACCGTCGCGACGAAAGGAATAAAAGCGATTCACATCGGCATAAGTACACATATCACTACCGCCAATCCATGCCAAACCCAAATTCTGAAGTTGAGACCGAGCTAAAGCATTAAGATCGGCATAAAAATGTCCCAGCTTATCGGAAGACGGCCTAAACGCATCATCAATTTGGGCTTTAGTCACACCGGCAAAACCGCTTACAAAAGCCTGATACACCTCTGGCCCAACCTCAAAATACGCGCTTGAAATTGCAGGCCCAAACCATGCCATTAACTCTTGGGGCGGACAATCAAATGCCTTCACCGTGTTTGCCAGCACGCCGGCACACAGACCCCGCCAACCAGCGTGAGCGGCAGCAACTGCGCTGCCGTCTGTTCGACAAAACAATACTGGCAGGCAGTCGGCCGTTAATACCGCACTGGCAAGACCTTTTACATGGCTAATACTTGCATCTGCTCGCAGCGGTGCAGAAACCGCATTAGACGCATCGCAGACCTCCACACCGTGAACCTGCTGCAACCACGCAATAGAATTTAAGCCATCGCACGCTGAAATTAAGGCATCACGGTTTTGATCAACACTGGCGCGATCATCATCGACATGATCGCCGAGGTTAAAGTGGGAATACGGCGCTACGCTGGCACCAGCAAAGCCGGCGACACCAAGTCGGGTAGTAGCGAGCGCCACGACATTCGCGGGCGCAGGCCAATCCGGCACTATGAGTGAATCAACTGCCATGAATCACCACCGCACAGAAATGATACCCCACCCAGAAGCAGAGTATCGGGGACAAATAACAAAGATCTAGCGAACATCTTCCGTCGACAATACCGCCAACAAGGCCTTCATATCATCAGGTAAAGGCACTTCCCATGACATGGTATCGCCCGTGATTGGGTGCTCTAGCTCCAACTTTCGCGCATGCAAGGCCTGACGGCCAAAGCCACGTAAAGTCGTAATCAGTAAATCAGTCGCGCCCTTAGGTAGACGTGGACGTCCAGCGTAAAGCGGATCACCCAACAGGGGGTACTTTATATGCGCCATGTGCACTCGTATTTGGTGAGTACGACCGGTTTCCAAGAAACAGCGAATATGGGTATGGGTGAGAAAACGACGCGTCACTCGATAATGCGTCACCGCTTCTTTGCCGCCAATCTGGGACACCGCCATCTTAGTCCGCTGACGTGGATGACGCCCCATGGGCTCATCCACCGTGCCACCGCCGGTCATGGTGCCAAACACCACGGCGTCGTATTCGCGGTGCACTTCCCTAGACTGCAGCTGAGAAACTAAGCTGGTGTGCGCCTCGATGGTTTTTGCGGCGATCATTAAGCCCGTTGTATCGCGGTCAAGGCGGTGAACAATACCAGCGCGGGGGACTTTATCAATTTCTGGAAAGTGATTTAACAATGCGTTGAGCAGCGTACCGTCGGGATTACCCGCGCCAGGGTGCACAACAAGGCCCGCCGGTTTATTGATGACGAGGACGTACTCGTCTTCATACACTATGTCCAAATCAATGGGTTCTGCCACCGAGCGCACTTCAACCTGCAACTCGGCCTTCAAAAACAGGGTTTCGCCATCCAACACCTTGTCACGCGTGCGCCTTACCTTGCCATCAACGGTAAGCTCGCCACTTTTGATCCACGTCTGCAGCCGAGAGCGGGAGTATTCAGGGAACAACTGCGCCGCCACTTGGTCGAAACGCTCGCCATTGTGGGCGTCTGGGACAATTTCCTGTCGTTCTATAATTTCGGTCATAATGTGATTCTTTATACCATCATCCGGCTGTGTTTAAATAGCAGACCCTCGCCACGGCAAGGTGTCGTCGGGGATATTCCGCCATTTGGAAAAATTACATGAAAGCTGTCGTTAAAGTCTTTGTACTACTGTTTATTACCATTCTGGTCGTTGGCTGCGCCAGCAAACCAGAGCGCTCGGAACTCTCCGAACGGGAAATCTACGAAACGGCGCAAGGCTACCTGAAAAGCAAGAACTTTGCATTGGCTGTGGATAATTTACAGCTACTGGAAAGCCGCTACCCCTTTGGGCCTTACGCTGAACAAGCCCAGCTAGAAATCATTTACGCCCATTACCGCCGCGGTGACAACGAGGCTTCCGTTGCGGCTGCAGATCGCTTTATTCGCCTGCATCCCCAGCACCAAAAAGTTGATTACGCCTATTATATGCGCGGCTTGGCCAACTATACCGATGGTGAAGGTTTCTTAGAGCGCTTTATCCCCACGGATATGACCCAGCGCGACCCTGGCTCGACCATTCAATCATTTGATGATTTTCGGCAGCTGCTGCAGCGCTTCCCAGACAGCGAATACGCAGACGACGCCAAAGCGCGCATGATTCAATTGCGAAATCGCTTGGCCCGCTACGAAATCAATGTCGCCAACTACTACTTTAAGCGCAAAGCCTATTTGGCTGCCGCTAACCGTGGCCGCTACGTCATCGAGAACCTACCACAAACACCTGCCACACCAGACGCACTCGCGGTTATGGTACAAGCCTACCTACTTCTTGGTATGAGCGACTTGGCAGAGCAATCCCTAACGGTACTACGTAAAAACTACCCTGATCATCCATCGCTGGATAAAAAGGGCAACTTTATTAGTCAGGTTGGGATTGAGCAAGAAGGCTCTTTTGTGAACAAGGCGACCTTGGGCTTGTTTGATCGCTACGCGCCACCGAAATTTGACAATCGCGAAGAGGATTAAGGACTAGCTAGACGTCGGGTGACTGACGTCTGATGCGAGCGAACACGAAGCCCGAGATGTTAATTCATCGTCTCGGGCTTTTTTGTGAGCTAAGAAACCCTCAACACCCAAACTAGGACAGCAGCTTGTCCGACCACCTACTTTGCCATGCCGTCAGACATCCGACCCCCGACATCCAGCCGTCGCCTCAACATACTCCTGCAACTTGGCCTCAGCTTCATCGCCAAACAAAATCTCACAGGCTTCTTTCAAGCCCGGTGCATTGATGATTTCTTCACGGCGCACGACCAAAGAAATCTTAGAGCGGCGACGTAAGAAGTCTTCTAGCTTGGTAATCATTTCGCGGCGCGCGGCGTGCTCAATTTCGCAACGTAAATACTCAGCATTTTCGATTAACAATTCCACACAACTGGGGTCTTCACGAATCATTTCTAGCATTTCAATGGCGCTGCGACCATAACGCCGCCACAGGCGTTGGGTTAGTGGCTCCGAAGAAGAGGCGTCAGTCATGTCATCCAAGCCCATCAACATGGCTTGGTGCATAAATTCCTCTTTCACACTATTACTCGGCTCGCCGTACCAGCACTTAGCAGGAAACGGCACGGCAACGCCTAATTTGGCCACAATATCCGACACTTCATCGCCCACATTTAAGCAGTCAGTCAACTTGCCACCAAAAATACTCAGATGTTGATCGGCACTATTAATATCGATGGCGTGCTTGCGGGATAGCTTCACCCAGTCCGCGACGCCATCACGGCCTTTTAATGCGAGGGGCCTCACACCACAACGCTCAGCAATCACGTCATCTGTAGTTAATGGCCGTTCCAATTTTAGTAAGGCATTGACGTTGTCGAGTACAAACTGGCGGTCTGCCGGAGTCAGCTCCACTTCGGGACTCGCTTCCTGCGTATCGGTGGTGCCAATACAGGTTTTTGGGCCCATTGGAATAACGAAAAACAAGCGTCCATCGCTGGCGAAAAAAGTTAAAATCCGCTGGGTATCAGACACCCGATCTACAATTAAATGAACACCCTTGGAAAACAAATGCCGATGATCGGTGTGCTGCCCAGTTAACTGATTATGCTTATCCACATAGGGGCCGCAGGCATTAATCAACACGCGGCTGCGCACCGTAAATGTCTCGCCGCTCATATTGTCTTTCAACTGTGTGTGCCACAAACCACCCTTGCGCACAGAACCGGTAGATTCAACATAATTCGCGGCAATGCAGCCGTAGTTCAAGCTGGTGCGAATAAAGTTAAAGACAAAACGCGCATCGTTGTCATACAGATAGCAATCGGAATATTCAAAACCTCCCACCGCTTTAGACGTATCAATCACCGCCTCTCTTTTACTGAGACCAGCGGGACTCAAATACTTTGGCGCACGGGTGACAAAGCGACCAATTATCCAATAGAGAATCGTACCGAGAAATACAATAAACGCAGGAAAGCGGAAGCCTTTCTGAATGGTCGTCAGAAAGCGGATTTCTTTTACCGTTGAGGGGTAGCTGCGCATCAAATGATTGCGGCTGCGGCACAGCTTATCGACCAAAAAATATTCGTGATTTTCTAAATACTTAATGCCGCCCCACGCTAAATTTGAGGAGTTCGAACTCGTCAAACCGGCAAAGTCTCCCTTATCGACCAAGGCAACCTTCACCCCCTTAGCCGCCAGCGAAGCAGCAGATACCGCCCCGTTTATACCGCCACCGAGAATAAGCACATCAAAGTAGCCATCACGCAGTTTACTTACATTGCTTGCCCGTAATTCCATTGTGGCCCCGAGTGTTTTTGGACGTCATTAATAAAAAGTGCGATATGCAAACCATAAAGCGCAGTCGCACAGCCAATTAGAAATTAAGCAAAAAGAATTGTATGAGGTCGCCGCAGCTCATCGCGACAAGAAGCAGGCCTAGTCGCCAATTACCCATTTTTGCGTAATCGGGTAGCGGCGGTCCCGACCAAAACCACGCTCGGTAATACGTGTTCCAATTGGTGCTTGTCGACGCTTGTATTCATTGAGGTCTACCAAGCGCAAAATTCGGTATACCATCTCACGCTCAAAGCCGGCTGAAATGATAGTCTCTGCGCTCTCGTCGCCTTCGATATATCGCTCAAGCACCTGATCCAAAATATCGTAGGGCGGTAAGCTATCTTGATCTTTTTGATCCGGCGCCAATTCTGCCGACGGCGGCCGATCAATAACCCGCTGCGGTATTACCGGCGTTACTGTATTGCGGTATCTGGCTAGCTCAAACACTCGCATTTTAGACACGTCTTTTAGTACGTCGAAACCACCAGCCATATCACCATATAAAGTAGAATAACCCACAGCAACTTCACTTTTATTACCGGTAGTGAGTACCAAATAGCCTTTCTTGTTTGAGATGGCCATCAGCAATACACCGCGACAGCGAGCCTGCAAATTCTCTTCGGTTTTATCGGCAGACATACCCGCAAATTCGTCACTCAATGCGGCCATAAAACTGTCGTACATCGCTTCAATCGACATGACCTTGTAACTAACGCCCTGCACCTTGGCCTGAGCCTGGGCGTCTTCCATACTCATAGACGCGGTATAGCGAAACGGCATCATCACTGCCTCTACCCGATCTGCACCTAAAGCATCAACAGCAATAGCCAAGGTCAATGCCGAATCAATACCGCCGGACAAACCCAAAACCACACCATTAAAACCATTTTTATTTACATAATCTCGCACGCCGAGCACCAGCGTTTCATAAATATCTTCTAGCACTGGACGCAGGTCAGTGACCTCGCCATCATCAAACCGCAGGCGGCGACCATCCCAGCGAGCCGTCACGCAATTTATATATTCAACATAGGCAGGACTGCGCGCAATTAACTCACCCTCCGCAGATACCACCATAGACGCGCCATCGAACACTAACTCGTCCTGCCCACCGACGAGATTGCAGTACACTACCGGCATACCACCCTGCCACGCGCGCTGCGCCAAAAGCGCTTCGCGCTCTATTTGCTTACCGGCATGAAATGGCGAGGCGCTAAGATTCAACATTAGCTGTGCGCCTTCGGCTTTAGCGCCGGCCGTGGGGGCATCTTCCCACACGTCCTCACAAATGCTGATCGCCGTCGGCACGCCGAAGATATCCATCACCAAGGTATCTCGGCCTTCTTTGAAATAACGCTTTTCATCAAAAACGCGGTAATTCGGCAAGCACTGCTTGTGATACTCGTTCACCAATTTGCCGCCAAAAAACACGCCGGCGGCGTTATATAAATCGCCATCAATAGCCCGCGGATAACCAACAATCACATAGCATTTAGGCGCATGGCTCGCGATGCGCTGTAGAGCACGCTCAACCCGATGGGCAAGACTAGCGCGCAATAATAAGTCTTCTGGTGGATAACCAGTCACCACCAACTCGGGAAATAAAATCAGCTGGGGATCATGACGCGACACGGCTGTTTCAATAGCGGCGACGATCTTATTGGTATTGCCCTCGATATCTCCGACGACGGGATTTATCTGAGCCATAACGATACGCAGGGAAGTCATCAATGCAATTCCATAAATAAAAACGAGGCCGTACTCGGTCGTCCCGAGATCAGCACATGAATACAGCGCATTATTCTAGCAAATAAGCGGGAGTGCATCCCCCACTATGGACGTATAAACTACGGTTTAACCAACATCAGGGCCGAATATGTCGTTTGCGCAGGATTTTCCCCAACAACGCGCCATCATGCGAGTTTACAGTGCTTATCGCTTTGCATTAGCGGGAATAATACTCATCGCCCTGATTTTTGGACCAGCTAATTCAACCTTAGGCATTACCGCACCAAAATGGTTTGCTATCGCCGTGCTCGGCTATGTCTGCTTTGCCCTGCTGAGCCTCATTGTTCACACCCTACTTAGCAGCCGCTACACACAAACGCAGTTGTTCTTTGAATTTTTTATCGACATCGGCGTCATTATGGTAATGAGCTATTGCTCGGGCAGCGCCGACTCCGGTCTCCCGCTGCTACTCATTGTTACCATCAGTGCCGCCAGCATAACCATGCCTGGCCAACTAAGCTTGGCGATTGCAGCATTGGCGACCATTTCTGCCATCAGCGAAGTCGCGGCCCACACCTTGACTGAACGCGTATCGGCCCAACGCTTTATTGTTGCAGGCATGACTGGCACTGCGTATTTTTCCGCCGCTATCGCCATCCGCTACTTAAGCGACCGCATTGTAAAAGCCCAGCAATTAGCAGAGCGCCGCCGTACCGACATAGAACAACTTTCGCGCATCAATCAACGCATTGTGCAACGTATGCAAACAGGCATTGTGGTCATGACCCAGACCGGCCAGATAAAGCTGATCAACGCAGCGGCTACCGAGTTACTCGACATCCCCGCGCCCGCCCCCAATAATCAGCAGTACGCGCCGCCGGTATTAATCGACATGGCCCGTAAAACTGAGAACAGCGCTAAGGTAATAAAAATTGGCCCTCGGCATCTCGATGTCCACATCAATATGAGCATTCTTGAGCAAAGTAATGACAGCGACCGATTACTTTATATCGAGAACATTAGTAAAATTAATCAACGCGCCCAAAATCTCAAGCTAGCATCGCTTGGTCGCTTTACTGCCAGCATCGCCCATGAAATTCGCAACCCCTTAAGTGCCATTAGTCACGCTGCGCAATTACTCGCAGAAAGCCCCGATCTCAATAGCGTAGACAAACGCTTTACTACCATTATTCAAAATCACGCGTTGCGAATGAACGACATTATTAAAAACATCTTGGAGCTATCTCGCGGCCGAAGCCCAGAACCGGCCCGATTCAGCTTAAATCAATGGCTAAATCAATTTTTGAATGACTGGCAACCAACAAATCATACCCCTTTAGAGATAAAAATAGACAGCGACCTACTAGACGATTTCATTAATGTCGACCGCAGCCAACTCACTCAAATTATCTCTAATATTGCAGACAACGGCGTGCGTCACGGCGCTGAAAAGCACAGCAAAGCAATACTGACTTTTCGCTGCACGAAAAACCCAAGCTCCGCCACAGCCAGCCTCGACATTATCGACAATGGTGAAGGAATAAGTTCGGAGGACGAAGATAAAATTTTTGAACCCTTCTTTACCACGCAAGAGCAGGGGAATGGCTTAGGCCTATACTTGTGCAGAGAACTTTGCCTAGCCAACCAAATACATATTTACTACCGCCGAACTGAGCGCGGAGAAAGCTGCTTCCGCCTGCAATTCTCCCATCCGGATCGCGGCACCTTAGCAGAATAAGAGCCCATGCCTACAGAGCCTAATCAAATGCAACAGACCGTGCTCATCATTGATGACGAACCTGATATTCGCGAACTCCTAGACATCACTATTAGCAGAATGGGTTTAGCCACCATCGCCGTTGGCAATGTGCGAGACGCCTTGCAGGCACTGCAATCTAACCCTGCAATCAATCTCTGCTTAACTGACATTAAGTTACCCGACGGCTCAGGCTTGGAAATTGTTCGCCACATCCAAAGCTCATCCCACTGCACTGCCGTTGCGGTATTAACGGCCTATGGCAGTACTGAGATTGCCGTAGAAGCCCTAAAAGCAGGCGCGTTCGACTTTATCAACAAACCGGTTTCAGTTGAGCAGCTCCGCAATCTTGTAAAAAGCGCCTTAAAGCTCGGCCGCCGCGACACCCAGTTTGACGGTAGCAGCCACACACGTCTGCTTGGTGAAACCGCCAGCATCGTTACCCTGCGCGAACAAATTATTAAGCTCTCACGCAGCCAAGCCCCCGTCTATATCAGCGGCGAATCAGGCAGCGGCAAAGAGGTAGTAGCTAGATTAATACACGCCAACGGCCCTCGCAGCGACGCGCCCTTTGTACCCGTTAACTGCGGTGCCATTCCCAGTGAATTGGTAGAAAGCGAATTTTTCGGTCACGCCAAAGGTAGTTTCACTGGCGCCTACGACCACAAGGAAGGTTTATTTGAAGCCGCAAATGGCGGCACCTTATTTTTGGATGAAGTCGCCGATCTTCCCTTAAACATGCAAGTAAAGTTATTACGTGCCATCCAAGAAAAAGCCGTTCGCAGAATTGGTTCTAACCAAGAAATTCCCGTAGACGTTCGCATACTTAGCGCCACCCACCGCGACTTAGCCAAAGCCGTTGCCGCAGAACACTTCCGCAGCGACTTGTTTTATCGAATAAATGTTATAGAAGTACAAGTGCCAAGCTTGCGTGACCGCGCATCAGACATTCCACTGCTCGCCAAATTCATGCTCGATAAAATTGGCCGCGAATGGGATATGACACCCCCCGTATTAAATGGCAAAGCGTTAGAAGCACTGTGCAGCTATTACTTCCCTGGCAATGTTCGCGAACTAGAAAACATCATCGAACGAGCAGCAACCCTATGCGAAAAGAACATTATCACACCACAGGATTTATCTCTGCCTTCTGCTAGAGACAATACTCATACAAGCAAAAGCGAAGCCTCAGAAATCTCACATATCGATGCCGCAATCGGTGATATGGAAACCTACCTTGCCAATATAGAAATACAAATTATTAAAGATGCATTAGAAGCAAACCGCTGGAATAAAACGGAATCGGCAAAAATGCTAGGTGTTACATTTAGGCAATTTCGATATAAATTAAAAAAATATGAACTAGACAATTAAAAACGGCGGTATATAGCCGCCGTTTTTAATACATATATTAGCGGCGCCAACAATCTGCCACCGTCTTAGAGGAGCCGGAAGGCTTTGAAGTTAATGCCAACTCCCCTGTTTCATCATAAGTAAAATTACCGCAGGCATCGCCGGCCATAACGCCCGCCCTAGTAGCCTGCAAAGTAAAGGCATTTGCAGATGCCGCGGTAGAGGCAATTGTATAATACGCAGTGCCATTTTCAGGCACCTGCGTCGGAAACACCGCAGGTAAGGTAGAACCACCAGCCGTAGTGGTATAACGTCCATTTGTAGAATAATACCGCTCCAAAGCCTGCGCCGACGTAAACAGGGCATTACTCGCCTCATTACGCCGAGACTTCGCCACCGACTCCTGATAAGAGGGGTAAGCGATAGAAGCTAAAATTCCGACTATCGCAACCGTTATCATTAGCTCCATCAAACTAAAACCGCCTGCATTTTTAATATAACTCACTGCAACTGTCTCCATGATTGACGGCCAGCTTGCGATTCATCGCCAGCACTCTCGGTAATCACACCGATAGAGCCGCTAGTACCCGATGTATATTTATACTCAAGTTCTCCGGCGCCAATAATACCTGGCGTTTTGATCATTTCATCGCTACCGACACCACTTGGTGGATATGAATCATTTCCATCTTTTATTACATCTAGGTAATCCACTTTACCATCACCATTAATATCCAAAGCCGGAGAATCAACACCGCCATTGATAACATTGCCTTCATCATCTAACTCAGGAGCTTCATCGCCAATCCGCCCGCCAGTCATTGCATCCAACTCCATTAGCCAGCTTCGCCCCCCATAACCGCAAACACTTTCATCTGGAATAATTGTCGCAAAAATAATTCGCCCATTTCGCAGTACCGCAGGCGAAACAACTCGCTCACCGTTCGCCCCTGCAGGCGATAACAGATTCAAACGCCAACCCGCTGACTGTAAAGGTAAATCCGTCGTTACACGAACCCTACGCGCGGTGCTCGTATTATTTAAGGTTGTCATAACACCCTCAGCAATAACTGTTTGCACAGCTAAGTCATCCCTCGACACTGGCGAATTTGTGTCATGAATACCATAAAAATCCTGTACTTGCGGATTGTTACCTATCTGAGCATCACTAGTTTCAAAGTACTTACCCGTTCCAAAATAAACCATCAAACCATTTGAATAATGACGCCCCACTGTTGGACGAGATGTAATCGGCTGCGCAACATCATTACCATCTACAGCCTTAAACATGGGTACAGGCACTAATGAACCTGCAACAGTCGTCAAAAAGTTAGCCGAAAATCCCCAGCTCGCGACAGTAGAGCCAGTAAAATCAAACTTCCACAAGTTACCTTCTAAATCTCCGCCATAAACGTAGTCTGTAATTCTGTCCCCGTCGGCATCTACAGGTACCACAGTAGCAAGACCATTATTTATTCCTGGCCTCAACGTATCAATAACCCTCAACAAAGCACCAGAAGCTAAATCAACTACAAATAATTTGACGGTGTCAGCAGAGTCATAGCCATTGCCAAAAACTGCCACCCATTTGTTACCAGCTTTTAATCGCGCAATAACTGGTGCGCTCATTGCCACACCCAAGCGATGCAAACGGAGATCTAACGGATCAGCTACACCTATAGTATTAATAACTCCAGTAGGTGTCGAAAACTCCCACATTACTTTATCGCTGTTTAAATTCGTCGGGCTAGTCACATCAATAGCGAAAACCGAACGACCACCAGCCCCTGTTGCGCCAACTAAAATTGTTTTCCAAGTATTATTTAAATATGCATCATTGGCGCGAGGGGAGCCATCAACCGTATAGCTATGCACATAGTTCGGATCTGACAATTGCGCTAATTTCGGGAATACGGACACCGGAATATACGCAAACTTTTCCATCCCTGTTAGTGCGTTAAATCCGTGCAACATGCCGTCATTTGCCCCCACGTATAACATAGGGTCTCGGATAGCTTTCGTTGAAAGAAACGAAGCATAAGTTGAACCCTCTGGACTAGGGAGCAAATGATAACTGTAGTTTTCAATATTACCCACATAGAATGGGTCAGAATTAACAATATCACCAAGCAATTGCGTCCGTGAACGCAAACTATTATTCTCGTTCGACCTATCCCCAGCCAGCCAGGCCAGACGGCTTTGCGCCACAGCATCTGACTCACCTGAAGAAAGCCTTAAATAATCTCGTTGACTATCTGTTAACTGATCCCACGAAAATGCGGCAGCATCGGTAATTAAAACTCCCTGCTCGCCAACCCCAGCAACAATATTCCTCGCCCCATACGCAGGAATTTTGCCTGCGCTATTTGTATCCCAAAACACACCATCAATCGCACCTGACTCAGTCAGAGTATATGCTTGTATGCGCCCAGACCAATCATTTGAATTAAAACTGGCTTGATAAACTAGCGTGCCAGAATCAAGGCGTGTGGAGTTAACTGCAATAGACGATGCCGATGACTTGCTTTGCTGGCTAATTTCTTGCAGCACTAGAGCTAACTCATTAGCAAACACTTCAGGCTCTGAGGCGCTAAAGTACCCACCCCGACTATTTACAGCTGCATGGAGTAAATCATCAATTTTATATTTACCTGCACTACTAGGGTTTCCCCAAGCAGGAATACTCGAACCATTCAAAATCGCAGCAAATACAGTTTCTGGGTCTTGTTCCCCCGTCACGCCGAAACCAACACCGTATGTAGTCATATGCTGCCAAAAAGCCGGATTAAACGCGCTGCTATTTACTACATTATCCAAGTCGTCACGAAGATCATTTTTCCAATAATACATAGCAACATCGGCCAAAGTATTAGAGCGATCATCATTAAAAGGTGACGTTGGGGTGTAAGCATAACTCGAGTTACTTGGCGTATAATGCGCCTCCCCCGAGGTACCATCGTTGTTGCTCTCAGCACCACCCGATGCGGCATCATCATTCCAATAGCCATCCGTCATTAGTACTG
Organism: Zhongshania aliphaticivorans; assembly: GCF_902705855.1. Lineage (GTDB taxonomy): Bacteria > Pseudomonadota > Gammaproteobacteria > Pseudomonadales > Spongiibacteraceae > Spongiibacter > Spongiibacter aliphaticivorans_B. Next base: position 63,695 of record NZ_CACSIJ010000015.1, read on the forward strand.
TATAATTTCGTCGACAAGCAAGATGTTCTTCCGCAACATTTTCATCTAAGTCTTCGCCAGGGGTATCGCTCCAAGGGCCTTTATCATCGTCGCTCGAAAAATATTTACCCGCCCTATCAAGCGCCCTGCGCAAAGGTGTGTTACCGCTTGGATTCAAGCTGTACAAATTATCATAGAAATTTTCTCTCGCCTCACCGACAAAAGGCCGGACACCCGAGATAATTGAGGCAACAGTAATACCATCTACGGACGTAGCATTGTTATTTAAACTTCCAAAACCAATTCGCATATTGCTGCCTTGCTGCGCAAAAGCGAATCCACTCCCCGCACGAGCTGCCAAAATACGTGTACGATAATAGGTATACCAGTTAGCAAAATTTTGAATCTCTTCAGCAGCACTACATTGTTCTATTGAAGCATTAGTACAATCTTGACGGTTTTCTCTGCCATGGCCGGTATACGTTTGCCCAGTACGTAAATCTTTTTTAACATAACTATTTTCTTGACTAGGATTTAATGGCGAGCCACTGTACCAATAGTACCTTGCGAAATAACTACTTCCGCAACCACCGCTATTACAACCACTATCTATATCTAAAGGCTGACAATCATCTGAGCTCGAGGTTTTAGTAGGATCCTTATAGGGGCAAGTAGTACTCGCATTTGGGTAGGAAGTACCGTCAGCTTTTATCCATGGTCGGTAAGTCACGCCAGGATTGTAATAAATAGAATTAAATTGAGGGGATTTTCTTCGGATGTCATTACTTAATCCATCTGGCATATAGTCCCAGCCCATAGAGCCAGAATCGTCCAACATGTACATGACGTTAGGCTCGGCAGACTGCGATAGAAATAATGGAGCTTGCGCTACATTTCCGTCGCTAATAATTTCTTCAACAGGAGAGGGAGAACAGTTGGCCTTTAACCCTTTCACAGTGAACGTTGCACGACATTGATCCTTATTATTATTATTTGAATTAATTACTGAAATTATATTATCGGTGAAATTATAGTACCCATCGTTGCCGTTGCCGTTGCCGTTGCCGTTAGGAGTGCTACTGCACATGTATTCTTTGGTGTTAGAACATAAAAATAAATTTAAAAAACCGCACCGGTAGTAATTACTAACATAGTCACCATCAGGCTCAACATGCTCAACGCTTACTATGCTCTCAAGTTCGGGGAACATGTAAACACCAGTTGCGCTAAATTCCAAACCAACCGGATTCGGACTAGTAACCGTAATAGTACATTCTTCCGCAAATGATGGCACTGATATCGCAGAAGTGGCCAGCAGCACTAACAACATATTTCGCACTGCCATCCCGCCGAAAATAAATCTAATAAAGGCCGTCATAATTTTCCCCAGCACAATAAAGTACTCTCAATTATTTCGCTTAAACGTAGTGCTAAGCACCACCATACTGCGATCACTAGCTCCAAAACCTCTGGCCGTAATCAAGTAATAACCCAACGTCGCCACTGGCCGATCTGAATCCAAGGCCGCATTGGGATCAGCCACATTGCTTAATTCTTCAATAACGTATTCAGGCTGCCTAGACGCATTGGTAATAGGGCTGTTGGGCACCGCTTTCCACCCTGTGGCAGAATGGTCTAACCAATCCGGTTCAATGCAAGCGGTCCGGGTATCAGTGGGGTCAGCACATGACAGGTACAAGCCATTACTGCCGTTGAAGCTGCCAATATTAATTTGAGATAACTGCGCCTCTGCTTCTCTCAACGCTGCTTCCGCTGCCTGAAAAGCTAAGTTGATATCTTTAGCATTTCCCGCCATGCGCTCTTGCAAGGTTGCAGACTGCATAGATGCCGCACTAACAATAGTTAAAATCAACAAAAATATAAGACTGACAATTAAAGCGGCGCCGCGTTGAGACTGAATATGAACTAATTTTATCAATGAACTATTTTTGCTCATGGCACTTTATTCCTAATTGCAAAAACATTGGTAAACACTTGTCGCAATCGACCGTCGTTATTGGCCAATACATTACCATCTACATCTACAACACTCTGAGCAGTGGCACTACCCGTTGTGCCAACAACATTCTCGTCTGAACCAAGCATTTGCAACGACACTCGCACGCTGAGTACGTTGGCCCAATTTGCCACAGCATTTGTATATTGATCCACTGACCGATCACCGTTTACATCAATTCCATAGGTAATCTGCATATTTTCAATGCCTTCTACTAATTCTGTGGCTGCGCTCATCGTTCCACCCGAACCTGCTATTGTTTGCTGAACATACAGTCCGTAAATAGGATTACCGCTCGGCGTATCTCTCCCGGTATCTCTAACAAAATAATTTTTAGTTTCAAAACCGAAAACTTCCGCATCTAATCCGTATTTTTTACCCAAGGTACCTGACGTGTTCAGCGAGCCACTCGCATGAACTAAAGTCGTGGCACCTGTGCTAGCTGGCGTATTTGTTATACGGAACACATCTGCATTTAAACAATCTGAAACCAAAACAAAATCGTCTTTTACAAAGCCAACTGTATTGGCGCTAATATTTAAATGCGTGTCATCTGCTGTAGTTGTACCATCAAGACGTATAAAGTTATTCGACGCACGCTTTACCTGTATAGCATCCGTTCCTTCAACCGCCCCTAAAGCGTTGCCATCCTCGAGATCATTTTGACCTACAAACGCAGTGGCCAAACTAAAGTCCACTGCACTAGCCGGCAGGGCAATGTTATTGACTACTACGGTGCCTATGGAGGTGCATCCCATATACCCCGACATACGAATTTCTTCTCCGAGAATTCGCATAGCAAAGCGCGCATTTTCCTGTACCTGCGCAAGTGACTGCTGTAATGTAGAGCTACTATTACTAGCTACAAAAACTTGAATAACAGCCATACTTAATACCAGCCCCAACGTTACCGATATCATTAGCTCTACAAGGCCAAAACCCTGCTGTACTTTCTGTTTTATTGTCACCATCACAATTNCGTTATAAAGACGAAACTTTCCAAATCACCGCCATCAGCATCACGCGTTTTTGCTATGCGGCTCTCATCCCACTGCACGGTAATAGTATATATAGAGCCATCACGCACTATCGAACCGTCACCGCTAGGCAAACGCAATGCCAGCTCTGACAACCAATCACGCCTATCTATATCTTCTATCGTGTCGCCATCTGGAGCATCTGCGCCTAACGCTAGATCATAGTTTCCCGTTCCCGCTCTTTCTCTGTTCGCTCGTAAACGATCAGCCATATCATTGGCAAGAAAAACAGCCGCCGAACGGGTATTTGCTACTTGATTAAACTTCGTAGAATTCAGCTGCAAGGCCGCCGCGCCAAGAACACCTGTCGCGGTAATTAATACCGCCACAAGCACCTCTACCAACGTCACCCCAGACTGCATGCTAAGACTAACACTCCGCACAAATCGCGTTTTTTTCATTCTCATGTGCAATCCCGCTCTGTTATTCGTAGCTGTCCACTTGCGCTAATTTCAATATCTCGGTCTCGCGCGCAGTGCTCAGGGGAAGTGCGGTATTGGATTGTTATAGGCTGAAGCCCGCCAACTAATGTACTATTACGATCAAACGCGAACTCTGTAATCGCACTACCATTGCGGGTTACAGTGAGTCCAGAGCCACTTTTAATAGCCTCGGTACGTTTTAGCACTTCTCCGCCATCGATAGACCCATTACTGTTCAAATCAATCCAGCTCCGCCAACCTGATTGCCAACTCCCTCCCGTCGCGGTAACAATCACCGTCGCCGCTCGCACTACCGCCTCCGATTTCGCCGTCACAATACTCTGACTCAGCTGCTGGACGTCTGCGCTGGCACGGGAATTTGCAATAAATGTGTTGAAATTCGGCACTGCAATACCAAACAAAACGGCGACGACGGCCATTGTTGTCAACAATTCAATCAGACTAAAACCCTGCATTGTTATTTTACGTCCCACAAACCGCCCCATTTCTAACAGTGCCTAAAGTTTCCACGCCCGCTGCATAACCATTTATGCGACTTTGAACACTAGCGTAAAGCTCTGGCAAGATCAGCAATCCCCAGACATACGGTAGCGATATCACGACCAACGGTAAGTGCCCTACCAATTAGACACAGCCCAAGTTCCCTTTTATGATTACCCTGAGTCATAGAAAGGAGTCTGTGATGAAAACTCAGGGAATGACACTCATTGAGCTATTGTCGGCACTGGCGGTTTCGGCCGTTCTTGGCCTTGTTGCCGTGCCATCGCTTTACGAGACACTACAAAACCATCGTCTGCGCTCATCTGCACAGACACTATTTCAGGTACTAAGCAGCGCCAGAGCAAGTGCCGTGATGCGTAGTAGCCATGTCAGCGTGTGGAATACCGATGGTGATTGGCGAAACGGTGTTGAGATTTTTTTAGATGACAATAAGGACGGCGAGCTAAATCGCGGTGAGCAACTTCTTTACCGCGCAGCACCGCAAAATCATATCCAGATAAGCGGTAACCGCTGGGTTGCAAACTATGTAAAATTTCATGCTGACGGCAGTGCTCACACAGCAAGTGGTGCCTTTCAAGTTGGCACCATTACCGTGTGCTCAGATCAACTCGATAGGGGATATCACATTATTTTAAGTATTGGCGGGCGTCTGCGTATGGTTAAAGTAGATATTGACGAGTGCTAATCCACTCAAGAAACCTCAACTAAACGCAGCTCCTTAGGCAGAGAGAAGGTGATGTTTTCTGGGCGGCCATCTAGCTCTACAGGGGCAGATGCGCCTAGTTCACAAAGGCGCTCTATGACGGAACTCACAAGTACTTCAGGCGCAGATGCACCGGCGGTAATACCAATTCTCGGATTACCCTTTAACCACTCTGCATTGATATCTTCTTCGCTATCAATCAAATAGGCGCGGCAGCCAATACGCTCCGCCAATTCACGTAGACGATTAGAATTCGAGCTATTGGGTGAGCCGACCACCAACACAACATCAACCTGCTCCGCCAAGGTTTTTACTGCGTCTTGGCGATTTTGGGTAGCGTAGCAAATATCGTCTTTGCGGGGCCCTTCAATATTAGGAAATTTACTGCGCAGTGCTTTAATCACGGCGGCGGTATCGTCCATAGACAGCGTTGTTTGCGTCACGTAAGACAAATGATCCGGGTCGTTCACGTCTAAAGCCAGCGCTTGTTCAACATCTTCAACAAGATAAATACCGCCACCTTGTGAGGCGTCGTATTGCCCCATCGTACCCTCAACTTCGGGGTGGCCTTTATGCCCTATCAGCACGCATTCTCGGCCGGCACCACTGAAGTTCACAACCTCCATGTGGACTTTAGTCACTAGCGGGCAAGTGGCGTCAAATACTTTTAGGCCACGGTGGTCTGCCTCATTACGTACCGCTTTTGATACTCCGTGGGCACTAAAGATAACGATTTTATCGTCTGGCACTTCGTCCAGCTCATCAACGAATATGGCGCCGCGTTGACGCAAATTCTCTACTACAAATTTGTTGTGGACTACTTCGTGACGCACGTAAATCGGCGCGCCAAATACATCCAAAGCGCGATTTACAATTTCGATGGCGCGGTCAACACCGGCGCAAAACCCGCGAGGGTTGGCCATTTTGATTTGCATTTTGTCGCTAGCGCCACTCATTACTTCACCCTGTGCAAGCTACTCACTTGCAGACCTCATTATGACTTTGTATCAGCCTGCGCGCTGACACTTAAAATTTCAACGCGGAAGGCCAAATTTCTTCCCGCCAAAGGATGGTTAAAGTCTACCATCACGTGGTCTTCACCCACTTCACTCACCACACCAGGTAACTCTGCGCGCGCAGCATCAGCAAAGGAGATAACCAAACCTTCTTCTAAAACCATATCTGCAGCAAATTGACTGAGTGGAAAGCGTTGGATATTGCCTGGGTTACGCTGCCCAAAACCATCTTGTGGCTCCAGCGTAAACGTCTCTTTTGCACCTGCGGTCAAACCCAGTAATTTTGCTTCTACGCTGGGAAGTAAACTGCCATCGCCGAATACAAATGTGGCGGGCTTACCGCCAAACGTAGAATCGACCTCGTCGCCATCAATAATACTAAGGGAGAAGTGCAAACTAATTTCAGTACCGGGTGCTACGCTAATATTCGTCATGATCAATACAATTCCACACAGCCACTTAGGCTGATTTTTTCGATTCGGGGTTTACGACCATATCGAGCAATAACAGGCAGGCGCCCACGCTGATACCCGCATCGGCAATATTAAAGGTGGGGAAGTAACTTGCCCCCCAGTGCACAGATATAAAATCGACAACATGACCAAAATACATACGGTCCCACAGATTGCCCAGCGCGCCACCAAGTACTAAGGCCAAAGCAAACGACAAGAGCCACTGCTCACGCTTTAAACGCACCAGCCACACGCCAATATAGGCACTCACAACTAGTGCAATCACCGTAAAAAACCACCGCTGCCAACCACCAGCATCACTCAAAAAGCTAAATGCCGCGCCGCGGTTATAGTGCAAGGTAATATCTAGCACCGGCAAAATTTCTACCGGACTGGCATAGTCCAAATTGTTATTTGCAAAATATTTACTGATTTGATCAAGTACGATCACCGCAACCGCGACCAGCAACCAAAACACACGGCTACGACGCTGTGCAGCAACTTCGCCATCTACCCCAGTCTCATGCATATAAACGCACTTCCCCGTCGCCATCGACGTTATCGATACAACGGAAACACAACTCAGGGTGAGCTAATGACTGCCCCACATCTTCGCGATGATGCCAGCAACGTGTGCACTTGGTGCCATCGCTTGCCGCCAAGCGAACTTGCAAGCCCTCCACATCGGTTGTGATAGCCTCATTGGCTGTCGACAAAGGCGCCAAGCGCGCGGCGGAGGTAATTAATACAAATCGCAACTCATCGCCCAAGGCATTCAGGGTCGTCATCAAAGATTCATCGCAGAATAAAGTGACCTCTGCCGCCAAGCTGCCGCCCACAAAGCCGTCTTTTTTCGCGCCTTCTAAGACTTTATTCACCGCTGACTTCACATCCTGCACGGTATCCCAAAATGCATCGCCCATATCGCCTTCAGCCGACATCTTAGTTAGCCCCGAATACCATTCGGCGGCAAACACAGTGCCGCTATGCTCTCCCGGCAAATGTTCCCACAATTCGTCTGCAGTAAAGCTCAGAATCGGCGCGACCCAACGAGTGAGCGCCTCCGCAATATGGTACAGCGCTGTCTGCGCAGAACGCCGCGGCAGGCTATTTGCCTTGGTGGTGTACTGCCGGTCTTTAATAATATCCAGATAAAAACCACCTAACTCCAACACACAAAAATTATGCAGTTTTTGGTAAACCAAGTGGAATTGATAAGCGTCGTAAGCCGCAACGATTTCGTCTTGCAACACCGCTGCGCGATGCATAATCCAGCGATCTAGTGCGAGCATTTCTTCCGGTTTAACGCAGTGTTCGGTGGGCTCAAAACCGGCCATATTGGCGAGCAAGAAACGCGCGGTATTACGAATACGACGATACGAATCGGCGGTGCGCTTGAAAATTTCATCCGATACCGTCATTTCATTACGGTAATCTGTTGCGGCCACCCACAAACGTAAAATATCAGCACCCAAAGTATTCATGATTTTTTGCGGCGCAACCACATTGCCCACCGACTTAGACATTTTTCGACCTTGCGCATCAACGGTGAAACCGTGGGTCAGCACGCCTTTGTACGGCGCCACTCCGCGAGTCGCAATTGACGTCAGCAGGGATGACTGAAACCAACCCCGATGTTGATCAGAGCCTTCTAAATATAAGTCTGCGGGAAATTGCAAATTCTCTAATTGTGACAAGACCGCGTAATGGGTTACGCCGGAGTCGAACCACACATCTAAGGTATCGCTCACTTTACTGTATTGCGCCGCTTCGTCACCCAATAACTCGGCTGCATCCAAATCAAACCACGCTTGAATACCGCCGGCTTCAACGCGAGTAGCAACTTGTTCTATCAGCTCAGTAGTACGGGGATGCAATTCCGCAGTATCATTGTGGGCAAACAAAGCAATCGGCGCGCCCCAGGTACGCTGACGCGAGATACACCAATCTGGCCGTTCCTGCATCATCGACTCAATACGCGCACGCCCCCAGCCTGGCGTCCAATTCACAGTATCGACAGCCGCCATCGCCATATCAAGCAAGCCGTTTTGCTTCATGCTCACAAACCACTGCGGCGTCGCGCGGAAAATGATCGGAGTTTTATGGCGCCAGCAATGTGGGTAGCTGTGCTCAAAATGTTTGCAGTGAAGTAAGCGACCGCGCTCAGTTAGAGTCGCGATCACATTATCATTCGCTTTAAATACGTGCTGGCCTTCAAATAACTCAGTACCCTCTAAAAAGGTGCCGTTTGCTGCTACCGGGTTATACACTTCCAGGCCGTATTGCTTGCCCACCACAAAGTCATCTTGACCATGTGCAGGTGCAGTGTGAACCGCGCCGGTACCGGCATCAGTCGTCACGTGATCACCCAAAATAACGGGAACCAGGCGACCATAAAATGGATGCTGTAATTGTAGGTTTTCGAGTGCTGCACCCTTGCAACGCCCTACAATTTCAAATGTGTCTACACCGTAACGGGCGAGTGTAGATTCGTGTAGCGCCTCAGCTAATAACAACACCGTTGTGTCGCCACTGTCGCGACTAAAACTCACCCACACATAATCTAATTCGGGATGCAAACACACCGCCATATTGGCGGGCAGGGTCCACGGCGTGGTGGTCCAAATGGCTAAGTTTATTTCACCTTCAATGCCTACTGGCAAACCACCTTGGCTAATCGCCGCGTCGCGATCAACCGCCGCAAACGCTACGTCTATCGCCGGTGAAGTTTTGTCCTTATATTCGACTTCAGCCTCAGCCAAAGCCGAACCGCAATCCATACACCAATGCACTGGCTTAAAGCCTTTGTGCATGTGGCCATTTTCTACAATTTTGCCTAGCGCGCGGATAATATTGGCTTCAAAACCAAAATCCATCGTTAAATATGGCTTGTCCCAATCACCAAAAACGCCCAAACGTTTAAAGTCTTCACGCTGACCGTTGACCTGTTTATAAGCGTATTCGCGACATTTCTCGCGAAAGGTCGCCGCGTCGACTTTATGGCCAGCCTTACCCACTTTCTTTTCTACATTCAACTCAATCGGCAAACCATGACAATCCCAACCCGGCACATAGGGCGCGTCAAAGCCGCTCAAAGTTTTTGATTTCACGATCATATCTTTGAGGATTTTATTTACCGCATGACCGATGTGAATATCGCCATTCGCATACGGTGGGCCATCGTGCAGAATAAACTTCTCGCGGCCGGCGCGAGCCTGACGAATTTGCTCATACACACCCTCTTCCTGCCAACGTTTCAGCATGGTCGGTTCGCGTTGCGACAAGTTCGCTTTCATTGCGAAGCTGGTTTCGGGTAAATTTAGAGTGTGCTTATAATCGCTCATATAGCTGTACTAACTATTCCAAAGTAATCGGTATTTCATTGAAGGGGCGGGCTAGAGGTCAAAATAACGTCGCGCCTGTTCAACATCCCGCGCAATTTGCGCCTTTAGGGCGTCAAGCCCATCGAATTTGTGTTCTTCCCGCAGTTTTTTACGGAATACGACCTTAATGTTGCGGCCATAAATATTTTGCTTAAAATCTAATATATGGACTTCTAAAATCGCCTTAGATAAATCGCCCACCGTGGGCCGCACACCCACATTAGCAACACCTGGGCGCATGACTTTATCCGCGCCATACACTTCCACCGCAAACACACCCGACAAAGGTGAGCGCAGGCGATGTAATTCCATATTGGCGGTTGGCGTACCAATGGTACGACCCAACTGCTGACCGACAATAACACGCCCAGAAATACTATAAGGCCGTCCCAATAGGCGTTCAGCCATGTCAAAATTAGCGCAGGCCAAGACCTCGCGAATGCGCGTACTGCTTACCCGCTCGCCAGTAACCTCCAAGGTTGAAGTATCAACAACTTCAAAGTCGTCAATTTTTCCAAACTTACGTAGCAAATCAAAATCGCCGCTGCGATTACGGCCAAATCGCAAATCATCGCCGACTACAATATATTTCACGCCCAAACCGGCAACGAATAATTTATGGATAAACTCGTTCGCGGTCATATCGCGGAAATCGGGTGTAAAGCGGATTCGCATCACTCGATCAATACCCAGATCCCGCAGCGCAATAAACTTCTCGCGGAAGCTCATTAGCCGCGCAGGCGCCTCATCGGGCGAAAAAAACTCTCTAGGCAGTGGTTCAAAAATGACCACGGTCGACGGTAAGCCCATTTCCCGACCTTTCGCAATTAACTGGCGCAACACCGCCTGATGCCCTAAATGCACACCGTCAAAAGCCCCAATCGTAGCCACACAGCCACGATGACGGGGGCGAAAATGTTGAAATCCGCGAATTAACTCCATGCGACCGTCTATTTGCTCTGCAAAGCGAGGGATTATAGCCTAGTGTTGTGCCCGACTAAAACGCCAGTGTTCGTGACTCTTACCGCTGGCAGGGAATACCCGCCAAAGCCAGCGCAATAAAACCTTCTTAATGTGCCGCACTGCCCTTTATATCGCGCAAACGTAAACCACAGATCAGCATCACCGCTACATAGGCAACGCCGCCGGCTAAGCACAGGACTAATAAGTGAAGGGCTCGCTCCCAAACACTCCAGCCCTGCCAGCCGTCGAACCACTGCAAGCCAAAATACAAGCAAGCACTCATCGCCGCCACCGCACACAGCAGCTGCAGATAATAACGCCCCCAACCAGACAGAGGTTTAAATCCAGCGGCGCGGCGCAGACCACGGTACAACAGCCCTGCATTGAGCCACGCCGAGCCGGCGGTGGCGAGGGCCAAACCCGCATGCCCCACCTGCCAATAATGATGCAGAGGAATTACCAAGGCGATATTCATCACCATATTCGCGACCATCGCAATTATGCCTATGCGCACCGGGGTTTTCGTATCTTGGCGAGCATAAAACCCAGGCGCCAATACTTTAATCAGCATAAAGGGAATCAAGCCCAAGGTATAAGCACGCAAACTTAAAGCTGACATTTCCACATCACGCATTTGCAGCTCGCCGTACTGAAACAAAGTAATTAAGATGGGTTCAGCGAGTAACATAAGTGCAACAGCAGCAGGCACCGCCATAAGTAAAACACTACGCAAGCCCCAATCTAACGTTGACGCAAATGCGGCCTCGTTACCACCGGCGCGCTGCCGAGACAAATTAGGCAGCACAACAGTCGCAATCGCAATCGCAAATACGCCCAAGGGCAACTCCACTAATCGGTCAGAATAATACAGCCAAGAAATACTACCGGTGGGTAGAAAGGACGCCAATATCGTATCGAGCAATAAATTAATCTGGCTAACCGACACCCCGAACAAGGCCGGAATCATTAGCGTAACAATCTTTTGCACACCCTCGTTATGCCAGTCCCAGCGTGGCCGAGGCAGCATTTGAATTCGCTGTAAAAATGGCAACTGAAATACCAGCTGCACAGCACCCGCCATCAACACTCCCCACGCCAAGGCCATCGCTGGCTCTGCGAAATAGGACGACATGTAAAGTGCAGAAACAATCAGGCAAACATTCAATAGCACCGGCGTAAAGGCTGGCACCGCATAGCGACCAAAGGTATTTAAAATACCGCCAGCAAAGCCGGTCATTGAAATTAAAAATAGATACGGAAAGGTGATCCGAATCATATCTGAGGTCAGTTGGAACTTGGCCGGATCGTCGCGAAAGCCAGGAGCGAACAAGGTAGCCACGACCGGCGCGGCAATCACAGCCACCGAGGTCACGAGTAACAAGACCCCGCCCAGCGCCCCCGCCGTGCGATCAATCAATAATTTAACCGATTCCTTACTGCCGTTTTCATGGTATTCGGATAGCACCGGCACAAAGGCCTGCGAGAAAGCGCCTTCGGCAAACAAGCGCCGTAAGAAATTAGGAATTTTAAAGGCAACAAAAAAACAGTCGGCATTGCTGCTGGCGCCTAAAAATATGGCGATCACAACATCACGAATGAGACCTAACACTCGTGACAATAGGGTCATCACGCTAACCAATAAGCTAGAACGCAATAAGCCGCGTTGCTTTACCGGCTTTACCACTGCATCACTCACACCAGCCACCGCTGCCGCAGCTCGTCGCGGTGTTGGCGTAGCCACTGCATCGCAATTATGCTGTGCGCATTATTTATTTTGCCAGCGTCAAGCATCGTCATCGCGTCAGCAAAGGAAATAACTTGGGCATGAATATCTTCACCTTCGGCGGCCAAACCGAAATAACCGCCCGCCACGCTCAAGTCGGCACGGCCACAAAATAGATAAAAATATTCATCACTACCGCCCGGCGAAGAATAATACTCGGCAATGGACTCCATCTCGCCAATATCCAAACCCGCCTCTTCTTTTGCTTCACGGCGCGCTACTTCAGCAGGGCTTTCATCGGTGTCGATAATGCCGGCAACCAATTCTAATAACCACGGGCTTTGGGCGCGACTAAGCGCGCCAATCCGAAATTGTTCCACTTTAAGAATGCAGTCGTTAACGGGATCATAGGGTAGTAAGCCCACTGCGGGGCCACGCATAAATAGTTCGCGGCTCAGCCAATTACCCCAGCCACCGCCAAACAGGCGATGACGCAAACGCAGTTCGCGCACCTGAAAAAAACCGCGCCATGCCGCGCGGTCTTCGTCAACTTCTACATCTTTGCGTTCAAAGTCTGCCATTCAAAATATCCGCTGCCCTTGGAGCCACACTAAAAAAACCAAAAACTAAAAGCGCCTTTCGGTATACCAATTCACATCGCGAGCCGCTTTATCAACCTGATCGGCAACGTCCAGTGTCAGTGCGAACAAGGCCATACGAACCAGCACGCCGTTATCCGCTTGGCGGAATATCGCCAAATTAGGATTATCGTTCAGGTCATTATCCAGCTCATTGGCCTCAGTGCGCGAATCACGCGGCAGCGGATGCATAATCACCGTGTTCGGTTCGCAATAGCGGGTATAAATAGCTTGATTCAAGCGGTAGCGACCACGGTATAAATCTGCCTCGGCGGGGCTGGCAAACCGCTCTTCTTGGATACGCGTGGAATAGGCAATATCGACTTTTGAAATACTGCCTTCCATCACATCGGATTCTTGTACGGTGTGACCCGCTTCGCGCAACTGCTCGACAATCGCTTCCGGCATTTTTAATTCATCGGGGGAGATCAGCGTCACCGTCACGTTTTTATACAAGCACAGTAATTTACACAGCGAATGCACGGTACGGCCATATTTCAAATCGCCAATCATCGCTATCCGCAGGCCGTCCAAATCACTGCGACCCTGATGCTGTAATTCTTTACGGATGGTATACAAATCTAACAAGGCTTGGCTGGGGTGTTCGTTAGCACCGTCGCCACCGTTCATCACCGGCACTCGGCTCGCCGCTGCAAACTCGGCCACCGAACCCGACACCGGATGTCGCATTACAATCACGTCGCTATAGCCGCTAAGTACCCGTGCGGTGTCATACAGTGATTCACCCTTAGCAATGGCCGAGGTTTCAAAACCTGTGGTTTCACGCACTTCGCCACCCAGCAAATTAAAGGCGCAACCAAAACTTACCCGCGTTCGGGTAGAGGGTTCAAAAAACATATTGCCGAGAATGGCGCCATCGAGCACCTTAGTCACGCGCTGCCGATGCGCGTAGGGCACCATGCGATCTGCAACCTCAAACACGCGCTCAATATCGTTGCGATCAAACTGACTTATAGAGAGAATATGACTACCGGAAAATTTCACTACTGCCTCTCCGAATAATTAAACCGTCGCCAACACATCTGGGGTGTTCGCGCCTTCATCAAATTGCAGGCTAGCCCAACGAGCATAGAGCGGCGAACTTTGTAAAAGTTCGGTGTGGCTGCCCGTCGCCACCAACTTACCGTGATCTAAGACCGCGATAATATCAACATCTACCACCGTGGCTAAACGGTGGGCAATCACGATAGTGGTACGCCCCTTCATTAATAACTCAAGGGCTTGCTGCACCTGAAACTCGCTCTCCGCATCCAGCGCGCTAGTCGCTTCATCCAATAGCAATAAGGTAGGGTCAGCCAATATCGCACGGGCAATCGCAATACGCTGGCGCTGGCCACCCGATAAACGAATACCACCCTCGCCAACGAAGCTGTCGTAGCCATCTGACAAGCGCTCAATAAATTCATGGGCGTAAGCTGAGCGCGCCGCCGCTTCAATTTCTGCCAGACTCGCACTGGGTTTGCCGTAGCGAATATTATCGGCCACGGTGCCGGTGAACAATACGGGTTGCTGGGGCACCATGGCGATTTGACTGCGAAGATCCTCAAGGCTGAGTTCGCGAATATCAATGCCATCAAAGCGGATTGCGCCGCCCTGCACATCGTAAAAGCGCAGAATTAAATCAACCAAGGTCGACTTGCCCGCGCCGGAGCTGCCGACCAAAGCAACACTACTGCCCGGCGCAATATTCAAATTTAAATTATCAATAGCGCGCTGTTCTGGGCGAGACGGATAGCTAAAGCTCACATTTTCGAACTGCAAATTGCCTTCTGGCTCCGCCGGTAATGGCAATGGCGTTTCTGGCGATGGCACTAAATTCTCAGCGGCCAGCAATTCTAATAATCGCTCAGTCGCTCCCGCCGCACGCTGCAAATCGCCGTAGACTTCAGAGATTGCACCAACAGACGCCGCCACCATCACCGCGTAAAAAATAAATGCCGCTAACTCGCCGCCACTGATTTTACCGGCCAGCACATCTAAACCACCAACCCATAACATGGCCGTTACTGCGCCCAGCACTAGTGTAATCACCACAGTAGAGAGCCATGCGCGCTGCTTTATGCGAACAATCGCGACGGAAAACGCCGACTCTACATGGCCATCAAACACGTTTTTATCTAGCGTCTGATGATTAAAAGCCTGCACCATTTTAATATTTTTAACGGCCTCGCCAACAAAGCTACCCACCCCAGCAATGCGATCTTGACTGGTGCGCGACAGGCTGCGAACGCGGCGCCCAAACACAATAATCGGCACCACCACCAGCGGCACACTCAACATCACCAAACCGGTTAACTTGGGGTTGGTGATAAACAATAAAATTAAACCGCCAATAAACATTAAGAAATTGCGCAGCGCGATAGATACCGACGAGCCAATCACCGTTTGCAGTAAGGTCGTATCCGTGGTGATACGCGACTGAATTTCGCCGCTGAGATTGGTTTCAAAATAACCGGGGTGGAGGTGGACCACATGAGCAAACACCGCTTTACGCAAATCTGCGCTAACCCGTTCGCCAATCCAAGATACTAAATAGAAACGCACAAAGGTGCCTGTCGCCAAAAGCAGGATCATCACCATAAACAGCAGCAATGCCTGATTTAACGCGTCTACCGAAGCATTACTAGAAAAGCCCTGATCGACCAACATCCGCAAACCTTGGCCAATCGACAGGGTGATACCCGCAGTGCAAATCAGAGCAATACTGGCACCAATCATCTGCCAGCGATAAGGTCGCAAAAAGGCCATCATCGCCTTTAATACGCCGACGTTCGTGCTTTTTTCGCGCTCTGAACCGGTATCCGTCATAACTCTCCCCTGCGTAGCCGCGCATTATCGCCTTTATCACCAGCGCGGGAAAGCAACGTTTCAAGGCATTTACTGGCCATAAGGATTAAGGATGCAACTATACGATCAAGGATTCTTTTTCACTGCGGCGTAATTTCTTAATTGCCGCTTCACGCTGGGATGCCACTGAGCGATTTTCTGCCGGTTCGCGATACACAATAGCCTCGGCGGGGTCGCCTCGAAAGAACCGCGCGCCGCGCCCACCCTCGCCACAATGCTCTCTAAAACGGCGCTCTGGATCTGTGCTAATACCGGTATACAGTTTGCCGCTGCGACTGCGCACCATATAAACCCACCACGCCGGACTCACAAACCTTCTTGTTCCAAGGCGTCGGCGTAATCGTTTAACTCACTTAAAATCATTACATCTTTACTTGAGCTTCGCTCACCTGCAAGCTCAACTAAGCGCTGACGAAATTCAGCAAAGCCCAACTGCCCTTGCTCCGGTTCACGTAAGCAGCGGCGGCAGAAGCTGCGCCATTTTTCGCGTTCAGAATCAGATAAACTCATGGGGAAGTTTCGAGCACGATAGCGCCACAACAACTCAGGCAGGCGCGCATCGCTAAAGTGATAACTGTGCATGGCAAGAATGTCTGGCGTCGCACGGCGAACTTCATCCATCATTTTTTTATCATCGCCGCTGAAAAATCCACCGCCGTACAGCATCACATCTGGGTCAGTACTTTCGGCAAATTGGCGCGAGCCAAAGATTTTCTGCAATTTTTCAATCACACCGGGCGCTTTGTGGAGCTGGGCCCAATGGCGGCGACACTGCGCCATATCGATTTGTAAGCGCTGGCTGACCGACTCATCCACCAATTTGGCGGTGGCAATAATAGGAGCGCGATTAATGTGGATTTCCTTTAGGGGAATGCGCTCAGTGCCTTCGGGCAAGTCTGCGGTCGCGCTAAATACTCGCGCCGCAATCTCTTCAGCTGACAATTCGATCAATGGCGTGGGATCAACACTTAGATCGCAAACAATAACGCTGTTTTTATTCTCTGGATGCAATGCCAATGGCATCATCAAAGCCGAACAAAATTTAGCTGCCGGTAAACGACCCGACACATGTAAAACCGGCACCTGCTTAACAACGTCGAGCATGGCGGCAACCGTGCGCTTATCACGTAAACTCAAGGCGTAGTCGAATAGTTTTGGCTGACGCTGTTTTAATAGCTTTGCCAAATCGATAGTCGCATACACATCGGACAAAGCATCGTGGGCAGATTCATGGCTAAGCCCATTGGCCGCACTTAACTCTTCCAACCTAAAACTCGGAGTACCGTCCTCGCGCAAGGGCCACTCAATGCCCTCTGGTCGCAGAGCGCGACACAAGCGTGCAACGTCGATGAGATCCCAGCGCGAGTTACCGTTCTGCCACTCCCGTGCGTAGGGATCATAGAAATTGCGGTATAAGGTGTAGCGAGTCACTTCATCATCAAAGCGAATGCTGTTGTAACCCACTCCGCAGGTACCCGGCTGCGACAATTCAGCGTGTACCGTGGCAATAAACTCAGACTCAGACACGCCCTCTTGCAGAGCTTGCTGAGGCGTAATGCCGGTGATTAAACACGCCTCGGGATGGGGAAGATAATCTGGACTGGGGCGGCTATACACCATTAATGGCTCGCCGATAATATTCAGCTCGGCGTCAGTTCGTACACCGGCGAATTGCACTGGTCGGTCGCGGGCGGGATTCGCACCCCAGGTTTCGTAATCGTGCCAGTAGAAGGTTTGATTGGCCAAAATGTACTCCCCTAGATGCTAAACGGGAGACGGGAGATGCAAACGCCATAGCGTTTACCGTCTCCCATCAAGCGTCTTCAGACTACCTCAATCGCCTGCTCTTCGATTTTAGCCTTCCAAATTTGGGGGCCGATTTTATGAACAGACTCGCCGCGCACGTCAACAGCAACGGTTACCGGCATATCTTCAATGGTAAATTCATAGATTGCTTCCATACCCAATTCTGGGAAACCAACCACTTCAGACTTTTTAATAGCCTGCGCCACCAAATACGCCGCGCCGCCCACTGCCATTAAGTAAGTGGCACCGAACTCTTTAATGGCTTCAATAGCCACATCGCCGCGCTCGGACTTACCAATCATGCCCATTAAACCAGTTTCGGCCAACATAGTGCGGGTAAATTTATCCATCCGAGTTGCTGTAGTTGGGCCGGCGGGGCCAACCACTTCGTCACGCACGGGATCAACAGGGCCAACGTAGTAGATAAAACGACCTTTTAAATCGACGGGCAGCTCTTCACCACGCGCCAGCATATCCACCATTTTCTTGTGGGCAGCATCGCGACCAGTCAGCATTTTCCCGCTTAGTAAAATGGTATCACCGGGCTTCCAAGTGGCCATTTCTTCTTGAGTGACGGTATCTAAATTAACGCGCTTTACATCTTCACCCGCTTCACGGGTTACTTCTGGCCACTCGTCCAATGATGGCGGTGTGAGTGCCGCTGGGCCGCTGCCATCAAGCGTAAAGTGAGCGTGACGAGTCGCCGCGCAGTTTGGAATCATTGCTACGGCTTTGTTCGCCGCATGCGTTGGGAAGTCTTTTACTTTCACGTCTAGAACAGTCGTTAAACCGCCAAGACCCTGCGCGCCAATACCAAGCTTGTTCACTTTGTCGAATAGCTCTAAACGCAGCTCTTCACTGCGGTTACTTGCACCACGCTTCTGTAGATCGTGAATATCAATAGGGTCTAACAAGGCTTCTTTGGCGATAATCATCGCCTTCTCTGCGGTGCCACCAATGCCGATACCCAACATACCCGGTGGACACCAACCAGCGCCCATCGTCGGTACCATTTTCAACACCCAATCCACCACCGAATCAGAGGGGTTCAACATGGCAAATTTCGATTTCGCCTCAGAGCCGCCGCCTTTCGCTGCAACGTGAACTTCTACGGTATCGCCAGGAACGATTTCGTAGTGAATAACCGCTGGGGTATTGTCTTTAGTGTTAGCACGAGCGCCATCTGGGTCGGCCAAAATAGAGGCGCGCAGGACGTTGTCTGGCAAATTGTAAGCGCGACGAACACCTTCGTTAACCATATCAGTCACGCCCATTGTGCCTTCCCACTGCACATTCATGCCCACAGTAAGGAATACGGTCACGATACCGGTATCTTGGCAGATCGGCCGCTTGCCCTCAGCACACATGCGAGAATTAATCAGGATTTGCGCCATCGCGTCTTTGGCAGCGGGGTTTTGCTCGCGCTGGTAGGCTTCATCCATGGCTCGAATAAAATCGACGGGGTGGTAATAAGAAATATATTGCAGCGCGTCGGCCACACTTTGAATAAGGTCATCTTGACGAATTACGGTCATTGGAAGACTCCAGCTAAATGGTTGGCGACAGCGCCCAGAAAGGCGGCAGAGTATACACCAGCAGGAGTGCGGTAGTGTAGCGCAAAGGGCCACACCACCGCTTATCAGACTAAATTAACGGGGCGAAGGACTGCCCGAGTGGTACTGGGTCATGGTCTGACGCATAGATTCTATGTCGCGGTTAACTTGCTTGCGGAAGGCATTTACCGAATCTAACCACTCTTCATTTTGTGCGATACGACGCTCAACATCCTTAACTCGCGCATCCAAACCGCCACCAGACGCCACTTGTTTGCCCATATTAAGGAGTTCTTTACGGTTCACTTCAGACTGCGCAATCACTCTGTCCAATTTACCCGACATTGAAGTAATCGACTCGCGGTCGCTGTTATACGACTTCGAAATTTTACTCAAAAGCTCATCACTGGTTTTAAGCTTCGCCTCTAAGGCCACAACGCGCTTGACCGCCGCATCCATCGCAGATTGCTGCTTGCCTAAAGTGGCCTCGTGCTTGGCTAGCTCGTCCTGCTGCTTTTTCCAAACATTGTCCCACAGCTTACGAACCTCCAGATCCAGCTCTTTTAACTTAACCGAGGTGGTCACAGTGCTTTCGCTAATGCTTTCATCTGCCGATGAAAGGCGCATTTCCAAGGCATCTAAGCGATCCTGGCCTGCCAGTAGCTGCGTCTGGGCCGCAGTTAACTGGTCGTACAAATAGTAAGAAACACCAGAGAGCAGTAAAACCAGCGCCGTCAGCATAAACATGACGAAACCGCCGCTACCGCCTTTAGGTCCGTCTACTTGTTGTGGCGGTGGTGGCGGCGCGCTTTTTTTCGCCGCAGCGGGCCGCACGATATCCTCATCATCTATAGAGAGTGAAATACTTGGTTCCTGTCTGTCCGTGCTCACGGTTATTAACTCACTGTATTCGAAAGAGGTAAAAGAAGCGGCATTATGACACTGGCATGTCGGGGGTTAAAGCACCTGCTGGGTCATTTGAGTCTTATTCACTACCCAAGTTCATATGCTTTGCTATACTTTAGCGGTTTTAGTGTTGCGCATTATGCTCAAACCGCATTAAGCGCGATATTTGAGTACGATAACAACAATAAAAACCTGACAAAACCAACACGCAAAATGAGGGTAATTTAATGGATGCATTTATTTCACCAGATTTGTTACTTCGCTGGTTACACGTCCTGTTCGGCATCACTTGGATAGGCCTACTTTACTATTTCAACTTTGTACAAACAGAATACTTTAAAGAAGCCGAAGCCTCTGCCAAAGCAGATGCAGTGAAAAAATTAGCTCCCAGAGCACTCTGGTGGTTCCGCTGGGGCGCTATGTTCACCTTCCTGACTGGCCTTGGTTTATTGCATTTCACCATGGCTCGCGGCCTGAACGGCTATATTATTATCGGCGCGCTGATGGGTACTTTAATGTTCCTAAACGTGTGGTTGATTATTTGGCCAAACCAAAAAATCGTCTGCGGCATTGTACCGGGTGACGCGGCAAAAGCAGCCCCTAAAGCTGGCTTAGCATCACGCACTAACACTTTATTCTCTGCGCCTATGCTCATCGGCATGTTAGGCTCATTCCACGGCGCTGGCGCGGCGGGTGCAGCGGCAGTAAGTAAAGCAGGCACATCTATCAGCCTAGGCCTGTGGATTTGCATCGGTTTAATTGCGCTGCTCCAGCTTAATGCCATGTTTGGTAAAACTGGCCCAATGACAACGGTGAAAGGCGTTGTGCATTGCAGCATCGCCCTGGCAGTGGCTATGGTTGCCCTACTGCAATTCGTTTAAGAAGATTTTAAACATGAAAAGGGAGCCAAATCGGCTCCCTTTTTCATTTCTATGACCCGTCCTGAATAGAGTTGACACGTTCTAGTCCCTTTCATTGGAGAACGTGATGAATCAACGAGTTAAGAGAACGCAAAAGGATTACACGCTGACTTTTAAACAAACGGTCGTGGATCAAGTTGAGCGTGGCGAGATGACTTATACCCAGGCTCAGAGTCGTTATGGTATTCAAGGCAACTCAACCGTATTAAAGTGGCTTCGTCGATATGGCCATCAGGACTGGGGTTCTGGTGCGTCCAAACCATCTGGATGGAGCCCTAGCATGCCTTCGCCCCTTACACCCGAGCAGCGGATTAAAGAACTTGAAGAGAAGCTCAGGCTTGCTGAGCAAAAAGCCAGATTCTTCGAAGCTGTCGTCGACGTTATGGAGAAAGATTACGGGGTAACGGTAAAAAAGCAGTCCGGCAAGTCCTCACGCAAATACGCGTTGCCGGATTAACGACAAGCAGGGCATGTCAATTTCTGGGAATCAGTCGCCAAGCTTGGTATCAAGCCCAGCAGCGCCAACAAATTCACGACGCTCGCGAACAGCAGGTTGTCGGCTTTGTTAAAGAGATTAGACTCTCTCAGCCTCGGATCGGCACTCGCAAACTCCACTATCTACTGCACAATCAACTAGAGCAGCACTTGCACTTGGGGCGGGATCAGCTGTTCCGGTTGCTCCGTGCTCACCGGCTTCTGGTGCCCAGGCGGCGGGCTTACCACAAGACGACACACAGCCATCATCGCTTCCGTAAGCATCCAAACCTCCTGAAACCAGGGCCAGAACAAGTTATCGCTCGTCGCCCCAATCAGGTTTGGGTGGCCGACATCACCTATCTACCAACTCGCAATGGAATGAGTTATGTCAGCTTGGTCACTGATGCCTACTCGCGAAAAATTGTCGGGCACCATGTTCATGAGAGCTTGCGTAGCGATGATGTAGAACAGGCCTTGCGCGAAGCGCTTCGGCAGCGATCAGGCCGCGAGCCATTAATCCATCATTCGGATCGAGGTGTTCAATACTGTTGTTACAGCTACCAGCGAATACATCAGAAGCATGGTATTCAATGTTCAATGACTGACGGGTATGACTGCTATCAGAATGCGCTGGCATAGCGGGTGAACGGGATATTAAAAACGGAATTCCTATTAGTGCAACCAAGAGATGCGGAGCAAGCCTGTAAGATGGTTAACGAGTCGGTCAAGATTTATAACAGCCAGCGGCCGCACTTGGCGCTAAAATACAAAACGCCCGATGCTGTGCACCGGGCGTTTTGAGGTGAAATAGGTGTCAACCTATTTCAGGACTAGACACTACTTAGCTTAATACTGCCCAGTTCGCAGCAAGACCAAAGTACAGGCTTCTTCTACTTCAATTCCCGCACTTTCCAAGCGCTCAGTCATCTCATCTGACTCGGTACCGGGGTTAAAGATAACGCGGCGTGGCGCCAGACTAATCAGCTGATCAAGGTCGTTTTTCAATAACTCTGGTCGAACGTAAATCGTGGCCGTATCTACTTTTTCACTCACACCTGCAATTGAGGCAAGACACGCCACACCGCTAACTGTTGGATGATATGGATTTACCGGCAAGACCTTATGACCATACTCGGTCAACATTTGTACCGCCTTAAATGAATACCGCTCAGGCTTAGGACTTGCTCCCAAAACTAATACTGTTTCTGTCATTTTCAATCCCCATATGCGCAAAAACCGGGCGACAAGCGCCCGGTTTTCCGATCGTCTTGCTCGATCTATTTGCTGCTTTTACCCATCCAGCGACGCAGAGTAGAAGCTAACTCTTGCGCATTATAGGCCTCTGCATCATCAGGCATAGGGTCTTTACCCATTTTAATTTCTAAAGACGCCTGATAATTGGTGCGCGTAGTCGTTGACGCCACTCCGCCACTCAAGCGCGATGGCGTTTGAGTTACAACCGTATCGCAACTCACTAGACCACAGCGCTGATAAACTGCAGTATGACCACCAAAGTCATTTACACCTGAAATGCTGGTGCTACTGCGGCTTTTACTTTCTGTGTCGCGATTTACCAAATGAAACCAGTTATAGCCGTTCTGCAAGGTTAACTCAGCGGCGCGAAGCATGGCGTAGTCGTTTACGGTTTCTTTGTCAGTACGGCTATTACCAGTAAAGGTGACACGATAGCGATCACTACCCAGCTCCTTTTCAGTATAACCATAAGCACCGCGCTCATCAGCCGGTTGATATGTAGTACCAGTGCTACTGCAGCCAACAACAAGGCCAGATAACATAACGGCAAAAATCCACTGCAAACGCATAATATTCCCCTTAAAAAAACTCTAAATCGTGACGGTTCTATCTAACTGCCGTCACTTACCTTTTACGGGGTTTATCATACGCCTTGGAGCTGAACTGAAGCTGAACGGCAACACAAGACAAGACAAGAAGGCTTAACGAATATCTCGCCAATTATTTTGCATTTCCATATACATAAAGGAAGCCGACCAAGCGATCATCACCAAACCGATCAGGGACTCTAATCCACATAAAAACCGGAGATCACCGACCGGAACAATGTCGCCGAATCCCAATGAGGTGTACACCGTGAATGAAAAATAAGCACAATCGAGCAAACTATCTGAAAAATTGCCTGTTAAGGCTCCGAAACCACCGTCGGCGTTCAGAAGATAATACGCCACCGAAAAAATCCACACCTCAACAGCATGCGCGAATAGCACCGCAATTAATGCGACCAAAACTCGGTAGCGCGGTAACGAAAATCGCGGCAGAAATTTTGATAAGGTAAATAATGTCTCGTAATGTACCAGCACAGCTAGTGATATTACGACGGTGTTAATCACACAAAGAAGAGCAAACATAGCAGCTTAAACCTAGCTTAATTAGGCGACAGCTGCATAGTAGCCCGCGCCACGTCACCTGCCGCGAGTTCTAATTCATCACCAAACGCCATGCCCCGCTCAAGACAGACGTAGTCGCGGTAATACGAGCCAACATCGGCCATTGTACCTGCCAATGTTTCGCCAGGATTCCAGATCACGACTGTGTCGCAAGCTGAACCGTCTATTTTAATTTGACGCGATCCATCAATAATTGCCTGACACCCACCGACGGTTTCATACACACGATCAATTTCACCATCAAATTGCAGACTTTCGTCTTGCACAAAGCGCGCTAAATCCCGGCAATTATCGAGGTATTCTCGCCCCTCAACACCTTCAATTTTTACTGCGCGGACATCGCTCACTGCAAAATAGCTGTGCATGGCAAAGCTTAGTGGCATAGCATAAGCGCCCTCATTTTTTATAACTAATGAAAGGCGTAACGCATCCCCCATCGACACGTTCAACTGAGCTGAAAACGGATAAGGAAACATCTCTAAATCATCGCTACTTGGATTAAACACCAATCGTAAATTTAAGGTTTCGTCATCATCCTGACTCACATCATCTAACGCCCAAAATTGCGTGCGCGCCACACCATGCTTAGGCAGTTCCGGCTGCCGGCGATTTAGCCCAAACCACGGTAAACACAGCGGAATACCACCACGAATCGCGTCACCAGGTTTAAATGTCGCTAAAGGACTAAGCCACAATAGCTCTTGTTTTCCCGTTGGAATAAAAGATAAAAGCTGTGCACCCTGCAAAGAAATGACCGCTCGACACTTTGAAGTAACACACTCTAAAACCGGGTGCTCCGCCGTTGCGGCTAACGCTGAAAAGCCGCCGGAAGGGCTAAAAACTGCCTTTGCAGATCGCAAATAAATATGGGCTTTCTTTAATTCTAATACATCTAAATTAGAGGCCAAATCAACCGTCACCGCAGCAACTCCCGATGTCCATCGTCTATAAAAATATCGTACTTGCGCTATTTTTTCCGCAAGACCAGCATATCCATCGCGCCTTTCTGGAACTGGTAGGCAACAGGCTTTAACTCAGCAACATAATCACGCTCATTAAAATAACGCAGGACACCGGGCAAATGCTGCGACACTCGACCATCTAAACTAAGCAGCGGGTAGATGCGCACTTCTTTGGCGACTCGACTCATTTCAGTAAGTGCCTCGATGTGCTGCGCCGCGTCGATTTGCTCGCTGTACAAAAATAGCAAGTGAGAGCACAACGCTAAGTCGAACTCTCTATCAAAAAAGGGAAGCTCGGGTATGCTAGCTTCGATATACCGCCCCTCATCTAAGCCTTTTTCAAAATCATCAAGAAAACGATTCATTGCCGACATGCGAACAGACCCTAAATGACCAGGATCTTTAAAACTAGTCCAGTAATATTGCTGCGCATTGCGTGCGAGCTCGGCAATCATTCCAGGGTATACGCGCTGAATACGACTACGAATTTCGTCGGCAGAAAATTTATATATAGGGTCAAAAGACATAATGCGGCCACCATTTTGCGTCAGCTCCGCATTAAAGCTTGCCGGGCCGTCACCGCAACCCAATATATGGCCTTCTAGATCTCGCTCTGACAGTGAAAACATACGGCAGTATTCACCGTAAGATCGCCCCCATGGAACAATGGATGACAGCTCCAAAACGTCCTCGCAATATTTATGCAGCATCGTACTCGGCTGCTATTAAATGACTAAACATACTATGTGAGCGGGGCCCGCGCTTATTAGCACTTTTCTACCTGCCGCCGAAGCCTAATAGTCACACAGAGATTCCAAGCGCAAGTATAGTGACCGTCGCGGCAACAGCACAAACAGTTTGCGTCTGGAGCCAGAAATTTACGCGGAACTCGCTAGGTTTTAATTGCGTAATACGTAAAAAGGCGGCTTTTCAGCCGCCTTGTCAAAATTTAACTCCCATCGCTACGGAAACGGGATCCCACCGCCGAGATCCGGTATACCGCCGATGGGTAATCCACCACCGCCATCATCAGCCGGCGCAGCTAAGGAACCTGAAACATCCGCTTCAAAATCTGGCTGCCCGTCACCCTTAACAGCAAATAACGGCAGGCTCAACTTAGCCGCTATATTCACCACGGGTATAGTGACGTCACGTGAGAACGCTTCTAAATACTGGGCATGATAACCGCTTACCCACAAGCCCAACTCGTCACCTTGAACAAGCCGCTCTGCGATCCCTACCATATCAATTTCGAGATGTTCGCCAAGACCGCGAACAGGGGCAACTTGATCATCCAATAAACGCCACTCGCCCCCCGCGCTGCGAATCGCCACACCGGTAAATAATATGGCGTCGCAACCAATACGCAGCGTAGGAATACTGCCCATCGCGCATACGGCATCGTTGATGAGTTGCGGCGTGCTTATAGTAATATCGAGTTGTGGGATACCCGCGATAATCAAACCATTCTCATCTGCCACGCTCAAAACAGGAACTATCGCCACATCTTGACCAGGTAAATGCGCAACTTGCGCAGCAACACCATTCGGTACATTACTTGCACTTAAATTGTTGTACTCGCTAAAACTTACAACGGTATCGTCATTTACTGAACGTCGTGCCTTAAATTTATTTAGCGGAATCATGACGGCGTCATTATCGGCAAGCGATGTGCAAATCTCGTTCTCGCCACTTAAATAATCAGCGGCGGGCAATCCACGCAATTTTTCATCCAGCCAAGCAATCGTGGCATCGCGCTGATCAATCTCGCCGCAGGCAAAATTACCAGCTGGTGCCTGAAAATAAAGGGGTTCTGGCGTCTCACCAATAAAGCCAGAAATGATATGACCACTTTCGTGGGTAAATAGCCTCACCTCATGGCCAGTCTCAGCCGCGCGCTCACTTAAACATTGGAAATTCCACCACGCCTCATTGAAATTAAATAAGGTGTCGCGAATACCTTGGGTAAGCAAAATATCCACCCCCGACTGACTGCTATAGGTATTGCTGCCCGGCGCTTCGTTAAACTCACTAGTAATATTGTTATTCAAATCACTGGCGGCGACGCTGTAAGGCATGGTCGCCTGACCATTCAGGCCACACCAGTAACGTGGGCTGTGATAAGTGAACCAATCTAATGCGTCGCGGGGGAATTCATTGGTCGCTAAGCCGCGCACCAGCGTTTCCAATACAAAAGGATCAAGCCCTCTTGCCAGCGGCGAATCCTGATTTTCAAATCCTGGTGGATAGCTACCTGCCTCTCCGCCAGCCACCAACAACAAAGACCAAGCAGATTTAACGACGTCGCCCTGATTCAGACTGTAGGGTAGGTTATGCCAGGTAATATCGGGAATCATGGCATCTAGGCGCTGCTTTTCGTCAACGCCATGAATCAGCATTTGATAACCGCCACCGTAGCTTGAACCTACAGAACCGGCTAACAGGTTGACTCCACCAGCTACACTCACCGGTGTTTCTGGCCGAGCGGCAAAGTCGCCACTACTTTCATCGCGCCACGCTAAATAATCTAAATTCGCTTCGGCCCAATCTAGAATTTGTAATAAATCCAAGCCCTCAACATCAGGATCCAATACCCTCACCGTGCCACTGCTGTCACCAAAACCGCGCAAATCAATACTGATGACCGGATAGCCACCTGCCACCATGCGACCAATTGCGTTGCCAGTGTATTCGCCACCGGTATCACTAACCCTTGCGCCACCGAAGCCATGGCTGTGCAGCACCAATGGATGCGCACCTTGGCTACGTTGCCCACAGTTAATTGTTGCCGGTTCAAAGACTTCAAAGCTGATATTTTCGCCGCTCGCAGAGGCGATTTTCACCTGATAATGGCGATTAGCCGCTACGTTCGCAAAGCTATCGCCACACGACGCATTGGCTTGAGCTGCAGCACAACCGTTAGCATCGACATTCGCGCCTGCACCAGTATTTGCACACAAATCAGCTTCATTACCTACCCCGTCAGCATCGCTGTCACGATTGTCTTCCGGATCACAGGCATCGCCAACGGTATCCTCATCCAGATCCTGTTGATCTGGATTGGCCAACATTGGGCAGTTATCAAGCGTGTTTATTACACCGTCGCTATCGCTATCCCGATCATCTTGATCGTCGCAGGCGTCACCAAAACCATCTACATCAATATCGTCTTGCCCTGCATTTGCATCAGCGGGGCAGTTATCTATTCCATTCGCAATGCCGTCGTTATCAGCATCGTTATCACAGACGTCGCCCTCACCATCATCATCGACGTCTGCCTGCCCCGGATTAGACACACTAGGGCAATTATCATTGGCATCAAAAATACCATCCATATCGGTATCTAGCGGCTGCTCACCGCCATCACCGCCATCACCGCCATCACCGCCATCACCGCCATCACCGCCATCATTATTATTCACTGGATCACAGGCATCGCCAAGAAGGTCGCCATCCACGTCTGCTTGATCAACATTCGCTGTTACTGGGCAGTTGTCATTACCGTTTAGAGCCCCGTCGTTGTCGGCATCGCTATCGCACGCATCACCAAAACCATCTAAATCAGCGTCTGCCTGCCCCGCATTACTAGCTAATGGACAGTTATCTACGCTATCACTAATGCCATCTGAGTCCGAATCGAGTACTTGATTGCCGCCGCTATTATTTGGCACGCCAGAACCTGAAACAGAGCTGCCACCACAGGCCGATAAAACTGTTGCAACAAAAAGGACAAACAAATAACGACTAAAAGACATATTGAACACCCAATACTTATTTTTATGATCTGGATTACACACAACGACATTCACTAAAGCGCACTAATGCACAATATTAAAACAATATGACATCACTATACATGTTAACAATGACTACACAAGGCAAAACTTAGATACCTTGTTAGATTCAAGTCGACAAATATCACAGGGACAAAATTCAGGCATAAAAAAACCCCGCCGAAGCGGGGTTTCTAGGTAAAGAGAGGTGGGGCTAAATCACATCATTCCGCCCATGCCACCCATACCGCCCATACCACCCATACCGCCGCCCATATCAGGCATACCGCCGGCTTCAGCCTTAGGTGCTTCAGCAATCATGCACTCGGTAGTAATGATCAGACCAGCAACAGAACCTGCCGCTTGCAGTGCAGTACGCGTTACTTTGGCGGGATCAAGAATACCCATTTCCATCATATCGCCGTATTCGCCAGTACCAGCGTTGTAACCGAAGTTACCAGTACCGTTGCGAACTTTATCTAGTACTACAGAAGCTTCGTCGCCAGCGTTAGTCACGATTTGACGCAAAGGCGCTTCAAGTGCGCGCAGTGCTGCATTAATACCCGCAGTTTGATCTAGGTTGTCACCTTCGATTTTGCCAATGTTAGAGATAGCACGAACCAAAGCAACACCACCACCAGGAACCACGCCTTCTTCAACCGCAGCACGGGTTGCGTGCAGCGCGTCTTCAACGCGGGCTTTCTTCTCTTTCATTTCCATTTCGGTCGCTGCGCCAACCTTGATAACCGCAACGCCGCCAGCCAATTTCGCTACGCGTTCTTGCAGTTTTTCACGGTCGTAATCAGAGCTAGTGTTTTCGATCTGAGTACGGATCTCACCAACACGCGCTTGAATAGCAGCTGCTTCACCAGCACCATCAACGATCACGGTGTTTTCTTTGTCCATAGTAACGCGCTTAGCAGTACCAAGGTGTTCAAGAGTTGCTTGCTCAAGATCAAGACCAACCTCTTCAGAGATAACCGTACCGCCAGTCAGAATCGCAAGATCTTGCAACATCGCTTTACGACGATCGCCGAAGCCCGGTGCTTTACAAGCAGCAACTTTAACGATACCGCGCATAGTGTTAACAACCAGTGTTGCCAATGCTTCACCTTCAACGTCTTCTGCAACAATAATCAGCGGACGGCTAGACTTAGCAACTTGCTCAAGCAATGGCAGCAATTCGCGAATATTAGACACTTTCTTGTCAGCCAATAAGATATATGGGCTGTCGTGTTCAACACTCATGTTCTCGGTGTTGTTTACGAAGTAAGGTGACAGGTAACCGCGGTCAAACTGCATACCTTCAACAACGTCTAGCTCATTTTCTAGACCTTGACCTTCTTCAACGGTGATAACACCTTCTTTACCGACTTTTTCCATTGCTTCTGCAATGATGTCACCAATGTTGGCGTCGCTGTTTGCTGAGATAGTACCTACCTGAGCAATTGCTTTAGTGTCCGCACAGGGACTAGCCAGCTTTTTAACTTCTGCAACCGCAGCGGCAATTGCCTTGTCGATACCACGCTTGATATCCATAGGATTCATGCCGGCAGCAACTGATTTTAGGCCTTCGTTCACAATCGCCTGAGCCAATACAGTTGCAGTGGTAGTACCGTCACCGGCATCATCAGAAGCGCGTGACGCCACTTCTTTAACCATTTGTGCGCCCATATTCTCGAGCTTATCTTCTAGCTCGATTTCTTTCGCTACAGACACACCATCTTTAGTGATGGTTGGCGCGCCGTATGACTTCTCAAGTACTACATTACGGCCCTTAGGACCCAGAGTAACTTTAACTGCGTTAGCTAGAATGTTTACACCAGCTACCATGCGCTGACGCGCTTCATTGCCAAATACTACGTCTTTTGCCATGATCTTATAACCCTTTTATTAACTAACTCGTTGATTCAAAAGAAACCTTGTGTCGGCCTTCTTAGGCTTCTACCACACCAAAGATTTCTGATTCATTCAGCACGATCAGCTCTTCGCCGTCGACTTTTACAGTGCTACCCGAGTACTGACCAAAAATGACTACGTCTCCAGTTTTTACGCCAACCGGACGCAACTCACCGTTTTCAAGCAATTTGCCTTCGCCAACCGCAAGCACTTCGCCTTGGTTTGGCTTTTCTTTAGCTGAGCCAGGTAACACAATACCGCCAGCACTAGTCTTTTCTTCTTCCTTACGACGGACAACAACGCGATCGTATAACGGACGAATTTTCATTTTTATCAATCTCCATTAAATCAATGATTTAGAATTTTTGACCGGGTAAACCGGCATCAGCCCAAACACCATAGGCTCTTACACCTGCAAGCATTTTGACCTGAAACCCCTTTCATACGGATCAGAGCGTTTTTTTGCTCCAACTGGGAAAACCAAGTGCAATCACCAAGTCACCGTGGGCTGTGCTGTAAATGGGGTTGTTGGAAGGCATTTCAAGAGCCGCCTACTAAAATTATTCTTCTTTTTTATATTCACCTTCAATAATGACCGCATCTGCGCTCTTACTGTCACTAGGCGCACCATAAACCCGCGAATCTGGCCCTGCACCAAACTCTTGGTTTGCCGACCCAAACGGGCCCGCGCCGCCGTGAAACTGATTCATTTGCACCTGCATCACACCACGTTTAATCAAGGCCGCAATCAACAAGCGGCGCAGCGGTGCGATAAGGCACACAAAGCCAATCGCATCAGTTACAAAACCTGGGGTAAGTAGCAACGCGCCACCAACCGCCAGCATCAGTCCTTCTAATATTTCAGTTGCGGGAACCTGCCCAGAATTCAAACGCTGCTGTGCGCGGGTTAAAGTATCTATCCCCTGCTGTTTTAACAAGGCCGCACCAATAACAGCCGTAGCAGCCACCATTGCTATGGTCGGAAAGGCGCCAATCACCGTACCCACTTTAATAAGCAGCCACATTTCTATAATGGGTAGACCAATAAACATCACGAATAAAAATCGCATTACAAACTCACTCAGCTCAGGCTTTCTTAAGATGTTGGGGTATTAGTGACAAATTCAAGCGCCGCACGGCCAGTATCAGTCTATGTGCAATCGCCTGTAAAAACTCCGTCACAAATCGCGACTTTGGTTTACAATTGGCAGCTGTCATCCGCAGAACATAGGAGAGTAATAGCCAAATGCGATTCCGTAGCTTATTCGCACTGCTTATGTTCTACGCAGGACTAAGCCACGCTCAAACCGCCGATAGCACCGCCGAATGTTTGCAACTGGCAAGCCAATCTGCGGCAGAATCCACCACCATTGGCGAACTCCGCACTTTTTGTAGCTCGACCCAAACGTGGACAACGACAGAACCCGAAGTATCATTGCAAGACGCCGCCGCCCGCACCCGACACAGCGGTGTGGTTGGAGAGCGCTTCGCCTTAGAACGCTTCACCATCGACAACCCATTTGTGCTCACCCCACACCGAACCAATTACATACTACCTGTGTCATATCGCGATGATATTAGTGATTACAGTGGCTTTCTTCCCGACAATAGCGCCGACGCCGACAGTATAGAGTTGGAGTTTCAGCTCAGTATTAAGGTCACTGTGTGGGAACAAATTTTTGACGATAACGGCTATCTTAGCGTCGGCTATACCAACCGCTCTTTTTGGCAGGCTTATAATAGTGCGGCGTCTGCCCCCTTTCGGGAAACCAACCACGAACCCGAGTTAATGCTGACCTTTGCAAACGACTGGGAGTGGATGGGCATACGCAATGTCGCAAACCAATTTATTTTCAACCACCAATCCAACGGCCGCGGCGAGCCACTGTCGCGGAGCTGGAACCGCATTATGTTAAATATGGTATTTGAACGAGATCGTTTTGCGATGTCATTCAAACCCTGGTATCGACTGCCTGAATCATCAAAAGATGATGACAACCCAGACATCGAAAAATACCTTGGCCATTTTGAATGGATGGGTATTTACCAGTGGCACAATAGAACCCTGAGCGTCATGCTGCGCAACAATTTACGCAGCGAGAGTAAAGGGGCTATTGAACTAGGCTGGAGCTTCCCTATTAGCTCGCGAGTAAAGGCCTACGTGAAGTACTTTAATGGCTACGGAGAGAGCCTGATTGAATACAATAACGCCATCGAAAGTATCGGTATTGGCGTACTGATCAGCGACTGGCTGTAAGCAAACCTCACTTAACGGGAATCTACATATGATCACAGCACAAGAAGCATTAACGCGATTAAAAGAAGGCAATGCCCGCTTTGTCAGCAATGTAAATAGCGATGGCGCTAGCGTCATCCACACCAAACGACCTGAGCTTGTTGAAACTCAAGCCCCTCTCGCTATTGTTCTAGGCTGCTCAGATGCCCGTGTACCGGCAGAGCTGGTCTTCGACCAGGGTTTGGGCGACTTATTTGTTATTCGCGTTGCTGGCAACATCGTCGCGCCATCTGGCATTGGTAGCGTCGAATTCGCCGCCTTAAACTTCGGCACACCGCTGGTGGTGGTACTCGGACATTCAAGCTGCGGCGCCATTTCGGCCACTGTTGACGTACTCACCGGCAATAGCAAAATCCCGTCGCAAAACCTGCACTCTATCGTGAAACGAATTCGTCCTGCGGTTGAAACCCTGCTTTGCACAGAGCTTCGTCACGATCACAAGGCATTAATTGAGCAATCAGTACGCGCCAATGTTAGAGCTTCTGTAGAACACCTCAGCAGCGGCTCATCCACGCTGGAAAATCTCATCAACGAAGGCAAACTTCTAGTCGTAGGCGCGGAGTATTCGCTAGAAACCGGCGAAGTCGACTTCTTTTATGAAGACTACTGGGAGCGCACCCGCAACCTAGAAGCAGAGAGCGACGCGAAATAAATACCTCCGTTTAATGACACTATGAACGAAGAAGCAATTCAGCAAATTTACGCAGTAATTCACGGCGTCCCTGCGGGGCGCCTGTGTAGCTACGGCAAAGTAGCTGAACTCGCTGGCCTTGCCGGCAATGCCCGCTACGTAGGCCGCCTACTCAGCCAACTCCCCAAAGACACTCGTCTGCCGTGGTTTAGAATTGTAAACAGCCAAGGCAAAATCAGCCTGCCACCGAATAGCGAAAGCTACCAACGACAATTAAATCATTTAATTGAAGAATCCAGCGCCGACGAATCCGGCCGATTATTTTGGCGGCAATGCCGCTGGCCGGAATAAAGCCCCCGCAATTTGCGCAGCGCCAAGTAAAACACCGGCTAACACACCCACAAAATGTGCCTCAACGGCGACCGGCACACCGATACGTTCAGACACTGGAAGCACCGCACTCGGAGCAAAATAATCCTGTAGTAGCTTAAGGCTAATTAGCAACAATAAGGCCGCGCCAAAAAATGATCGTCTTCGCAACATAGCTATCGCACCGGCAACAAGGATGCCGTAAAGCGCCGCCGACACGCCCAGGTAATAATTATAAGACGGTAGCAAGACGTGAATTAACAGCCCAGTCATAAGCGCACAACTCAGCAGACTCATAACAAAACTGCGTTCGGTATACACCCGAACGAGCAGAACCCTACACAGAACTAAGGCCGCAATATTAGACATTAAATGCGAGCTATTATTATGTACAAATTGGCCACTGAAAAGCCGCCACCACTGACCGCCCTCAAGCAACTCTCGTTGGTAGGACAAGTTATAAATACGGTGGAAATAATCAATAATAAATAAGAAAAAAATAAGCAGCGCTGTTGGCCAATAATGCAAACAAGCGCGTCTTATACGAGAATTAGCCTCAGCCATTTTTACCGTTTAATACCGTTTCCTCCGACCACGGCGCCACTTTAAACAACATCACCATACCTGGGATGGCGACCGCTGTGCACAGCAGGTAAAAATTAGTCCAGCCCACCGACTCAACAATAATGCCTGTAGTTGCATTGGCGAAGGTACGCGGCAATGCCGCCAATGCTGTAAACAAGGCAAACTGAGTCGCCGCATACGCCGGCATAGTTGCGCGGGCAATAAAGGCAGTGAAGGCAGCGGTGCCCAAACCTACCCCAAGGTATTCAAAAACAATCACACCTGCCAAGGCCATACGGTTTGGGCCGATTTCTGCCAAGGCCGCAAAGCCGAGAATACTCAACACTTGCACCACGCCAAATAACCACAGCGCGCGATTAATACCGAGGCGGATCATGATCACACCGCCCACCAATCCGCCGATAATCGCCGCTGTTAAGGAGGCGGTTTTAGCAATAGTGCCAATCTCAGTGAGGGTAAAGCCTAAGTCTAAATAAAATGGCGAGGACAAGGCCGTCGCCATATTGTCGCCAAGCTTGTACAAAAATAAGAACAGCAATAAATACAGGGCACTGGCCCAGCCTTTACGGTTTACGAATTCCTTGAAGGGCTCAACCACCGCCGCCCGCAGGCTCAATGGCGCAATACTGGCATCAACCGCTTCATCAATCCAAATTGTCGCCACCACCGCGATCATCATAAATCCAGCCATGACAATAAAGACCGTACTCCACGGCAAATAGTCGCCCAAAATCACACCAATAGAGCCAGGAACTAAACCGGCCAAACGGTAAGCTTGTACGTGGATTGAATTACCCAGACCAAGCTCATCATCGTGCAATAACTCACGCCGATAAGCGTCTAAAACCACATCCTGACTGGCGCTGCAAAATGCCACCGCCGCCGCACCATAGGCGACCAAGCCCACCGAAAATACCGGATCAATAAAACCTAATGCCGCAATCGAGATGATAAGACCGACCTGAGTAATCAGCATCCAGCCACGCCGCCGCCCTAAAAACGGCGGTACATAACGGTCCATCAGGGGCGCCCAAACAAATTTCCAATTGTAAGGAAAACCCACCAGCGCGAATAATCCAATTTCCGTCAGCCCCACTCCTTCACTGCGCAGCCACGCGGGAACCAACTGAATAAGAAAATACAGCGGCAGGCCGGATGCAAAACCGGTCAATACACAAATGAACATGTGGCGATTAAAAATCGCCTTATGCCAAGGCAAAGCCGATATCGGCTGGTGATCACTCATAGGGGATTCCACAATAACGATGGCTTCATTCTGGCTACCGCCAGCAAGATTGCAAGGGCTTATCAATTACTGTGAAGTAATCGCCAGCTAATCGCTAACACTTAAGCCATTAATCGCGGAAATTGGTGAACTGCAGGGGTTGGTCCAACTCTTCTGCCCGCAATATCGCCATAACCTCTTGCAGGTCATCACGCTTTTTACCTGTCACCCGTACTTGCTCGTCTTGAATTTGGCTTTGTACTTTTAGCTTGCGGTCTTTAATCAATTTAACGATTTTACGCGCCACATCTGAGGTCAAGCCGCTTTGCATCGTAACCAGCTGCTTCACCTGCTTACCTGCGCCCTTTACGTCCCCTAGCTCCATCGCCAGCGGGTCGATCTTCACCTTAACTAAGGCGGCGCGCAGCAGGTCTTCCATTTGCTGCAACTGAAACTCCGCCTCGGCGAACATGGTTACGGTCAGTGCCTCGCGCTCAAACCGCGCATCCACACCCTTAAAATCGAAGCGCGTCTCAATGACCCGACCAGCCTGATCAACGGCATTGGTAAAGACGTGTAAATCCACTTCTGAGACAATATCGAACGCTGGCATAGCCTAATTTCCTTTGTTATGTTGCGGGCGCAGTTTAGCATTAGCTGCGAAGCGACAAAATGTCTCTTAGATAAATGAAGGCAACTCTCGTGTCAAAAGCCAAGCCACCGTTCACATCAGAAAGCCCCCTGTATATTCTGGGCGCCGGCGCAATCGGCAGCCTGTGGGCAAGCTATGGCTATCAAGCGGGTGCCAATATTCGCCTTCTTCTCCGCAATCAAGCTACTGTAAACAACTACAAAAAACAGGGTGGCATTAGCCTAATACGCGCAAACCAAGCTCTGCTCAGCCCAGTACCGGCAGACTGCCCGCAAAGTATATCAAGTCCCATTCAGCACTTACTGATCACCACCAAGGCCCAGCAAACGCTGAGCGCATTAATGGCTATCAAACCCCATATTGCCGATAAGGCGGTATTAGTACTGCTACAAAACGGTCTTGGTATTGCTGAACAAATTCGGCACGAATTCCCACAGGCAACCGTACTACAAGGCTCCACTACCGAAGGCTGTTATCGCCAAACCGATTTTGAATTTGTACATGCGGGCCACGGTGACACGTTTATTGGCACTGTTAACAGTAACAACAAGACCGATCTGGCCGTCGTCGCCCAGCTCGCCGCATCACTATCCTTCCCACCCTTAATGGTAAGTGTCAGCGATAATATCGAGGCCGTGCTATGGCGTAAACTCGCCGTTAATTGTGTCATTAATCCCTTGACGGTTATTCATCGCTGCCGCAACGGTGAGCTATTAAATACGCCAGAAACCATCACTCAAATGCGGCAAATCGTCGATGAAATATTACACCTCAGTACCGCCTTGAATCGAGACCATTGGCTAGAGGACCTTCACGAGCACGTCATCAATATCGCCAAAGCCACCGCCGACAATCGCTCTTCCATGCTTCAAGACATAGAAGCAGGCCGCGAAACTGAAATCGACGCTATTAGCGGATATCTTTGCCGGCTGGCCGAAGAGCACAACATCAAGATGCCCTTAAATCAGCAACTACTACAAGACATCAAACGCATTTCAGCCACTAACTAGTTCTGATCACCACGCCCCGCCCAATTTGACAAAAACCCAACACCGCCTTAGAGTGCGCGCCAAGTAACAGGTGCCCTGCGTCACGTATTTGGTGACAAAGAGTTAAACGGGAAGTCTGGTGCGCGCCCACTCTCACGAGTGCCGCAATGCCAACGCTGCCCCCGCAACGGTAAGCACATTTCAATTTGAAAGTGCGAGCCCGGAACCGGCCTCTACTGATTCACCCGATGAAGCGGAGGGCTCCATCAGCGGTCGTATACTTGTATATAACCCCTACCCCTCCCTCATTGCTTCCTTTTATAGCTTTGAGGTTTAACCATGAACAAAACAACTCTTGCTGCTGTTAGCAGTTTTCTTACGCTGGCAACATCGCCGCTTTTTGCAGCGGATAAATCCCATATTGAAACCACCATTGTCACCGCAACCCGCACCGAGCAGTCGGTGGCAGATATTCTCGCGCCGGTTACTGTCTTTGAGCGCGCTGACATTGAGCGTATTCAACCCAACGATTTACAGGAATTACTCTCTCGTGCGGTAGGGGTCAGCTTTGTCCGCAACGGTGGCCGCGGCGCCAGCACCAGTCTATTTCTGCGCGGCAACCAGAGTAATCACACTCTAGTGATGATCGACGGGGTACGCATCGGCTCAGCGACTAACGGCGCGCCCGCACTCACCAATTTACCGCCAGAATTAATCGAACGCGTTGAAATTGTGCGCGGCTCACGCTCCAGCCTTTATGGTTCAGAGGCCATCGGCGGCGTCATCAATATTATTACCCGCAAATACCATGACACTGACGGCATACAGCCCATGCTGCAAGTCGGCGTCGGCACCCAAGGCACTCGTAAAGTGTTGGCCGCCCTCAGCGGCGGCAATGAGCAAACCCAAGCCAACATCAGTATCTTGCACGAAGAGACCGACGGGGTAGATAACACCTCTAGCAAAGCTGGGGTAGCTGGCGACGACGACGCCTTTGAACAAACGGCAATCAACGCGAGTTTCAGTCACAAAATTAATGACGCCGCCGAATTATTCGCACTTTATCAAAACAGCCAAACCAAAAGCGACTACGACAATAACTGCCGCGCCGGTGGCGTAACCTATACCTGCTCACCCTACACCGACGGCGAAGTCAGCATCGCCAATATTCGGGGTGAATTCCGCCCGCTAGAAAACTGGTTACTCACCCTTTCTGCTGGCGAGTCCAAAGACGAATCCACCATTGACTATCACTATGTCGATCCGGCGGCTGTCGGCGTCAGTGGCGACACCTTTGACACAACGCGACGCGTTTACAGCCTGCAAAATGACTGGACTATTGGTGAGCATCACGTGATTACCGCCGGCTATGAGCGCTTCCTCGACCACGTTGAAAGCAATCTTAGCTACGGCGAACAAAGCCGGGCGAACAAAGCTTACTTCGCACAGTGGCAGGCAGATTTTGGCCGCCTAAACTTTACCCTTGGCGGCCGCAATGACGACAACGAGCAATTCGGTTCCAACGACACCGGCAATGCCTCCGTGGGTTTTGATATCAGCGACGCGCTAAAAGTCATCGCCTCCTACGGTGAAGGCTTTAACGCCCCGACCTTTAATGATTTGTACTACCCCTTTTATGGTGTGCCTACCCTAGAACCTGAAACATCTGAAAACATCGAATTAGAACTGCGCGGCAATCACCAGTGGGGGAGCTGGAGCGTGGCGCGATTTGAAAACGACGTCGATAAACTCATTCAATACAACCCCGCCACCTTTGGCCCAGACCAAATTGAAGGCGCCGAAATCAAGGGCTGGGAATTCAGCGTAGCAACTGAAATCATGAACTGGAACATAGACGCCAACGTCAGCCTGCTAGACGCCACCGACGCAAACAGCGGCTTAGATTTACGTCGCCGCGCCGACAAGCAAGCCAACCTCGACGTCGGCCGCGAATGGCAGCACTGGAGTGTGAGCGGCAGCCTGCGCTTAGTGAGCAGCCGCTATGAAGACACCGCCAATAACGACGAACTCGGCGGATACGGCTTAGTCGACGGCACCGTGTCTTACCGCGTAAACGAGCAGGTAAAACTGCAGCTAGCCCTGAAAAACATCTTCGATAAAGAATATGTCAGCGCCCGCAGTTTTAGCTTTGGCGACTACCTTTCAATCGGCCGTGAAGCCATGCTAAGCATCACTTACACGCCAAAATAAAGGTATCATTCACCGCTCAGATAATCTGCGCTGTAAAACAGCGCAGATTTGACTCAGCAATCAGGAGCCACCATGACGCTTAATGACGAAGAAAAGCACCAAAAGCGAATGCAGATTAAAAAAGCCATGATCGACGAAAAGGTCGCCAAGGCCACTGAAGAGCGCGGTGTGTTAATCGTATTAAGCGGGCCAGGTAAAGGTAAATCCAGCTCCGGTTTTGGCACCATTATTCGCGCCCTGGGCCACGGCTACAAAGCAGCCGTGGTGCAGTTTATCAAAGGTACCTGGGACTGCGGCGAGCGTAATTTTATTCAAGAGCGCTGCCCAGAAGTCCCCTTTATTGTGATGGGTTCCGGATTTACCTGGGAAACCCAAAACAAAGAACAAGATCGCGAAGCTGCTCAGCAAGCATGGCAGCAGACTAAAATATTGCTGCAAGACGAATCCATTCATCTCGTCCTGCTAGATGAACTCACCTATATTTTAAAATACGGCTATATCGACGCCGAAGACGTTTACGAGGCACTGCGCAATCGCCCCCGTGAACAAAGCGTGATTATCACTGGTCGCGGTGCACCGGTGCCACTCAAAGAATTGGCCGATACGGTGTCGATGATCGACGACAAAAAACACGCTTTTCGCGGCGGCATAAAAGCGCGCAAGGGCGTGGAGTGGTAATGCGCAGTCCGCTAAAACTCATTCACGCACTACTTCTTGGCTGCGCGCTTTTATCAGCAAACGCGCATTCAGAAATCTGCGTCACTGACGATAGCGGCGCCCAACTCTGTCTACCCAAAGCCGCGCAGCGAATTATTGCGCTGTCGCCCGGCGCAACAGAATTAGTTTATGCGGCCGGTGCGGGTGACAAATTAGTTGCTGCGGTTAGTTTTAGTGACTACCCAGAGGCCGCCAAAAAACTTCCCCGTGTTGGCAGCTACAACCGCTTTGACCAAGAGGCTATTCTCGCCTTAAAGCCGGATTTACTTATTGGCTGGCTCAGTGGTAATCCACGCGAGCAGCTGTCGCAGCTGCAAGCCTTGGGCATGCCAATCTACTACAGTGAACTGCGTGCCTTTGAAGACGTTGCCAGTAGCCTTGAACGCTTCGGCATATTAGCGGGCACGGCGGATGTCGCCAACGCGGCCGCAACAACATTTCGGATCGGCGTAGACAATTTACGTGCGCGCTACAGCGATGCGGCGCCGGTGAGCGTATTTCAACAAATTTGGATCAATCCGCTGATGACCGTTAATAACGAGCACATCATTAGCGAAGCAACGCGTATTTGTGGCGGCGTAAACGTCTTTGGCGATCTGCCCAATTTAACCGCGCGCATCGACAACGAAGCCGTGCTTGCCGCCAACCCAGAAGCCATTATTGCCGGTGGCATGGGCGAAGAAAATCACGATTGGCTCAAAGACTGGCGACGTTTTAGCGGTCTGACCGCCGTGCGCCGCAATAATTTATTCTTTATTCCACCATCAACTATTCAGCGCCCTACGCCGCGCCTACTACAGGGCACGACCATGCTCTGCGAACATCTGGACACCGCCCGTGGCCGGCGTTAAAACCAATTCTACCGCTGGCGCACTGCCGCGTTTTTTAACGCCGCTGCTGGTGTTATTTATCTTAACGCTAGGCGCCTTAACGCTGGCCATTACCACCGGCAGCGTACACATTTCTAATCAAGAACTTTGGCAAGTTATCACTGGCGGTGGCGAACCACTGCACCGCACACTGGTTTTTGAATTACGTTTGCCCCGCGCCTTATCTGCCTTTGCCGCTGGCGGCTTGCTTGCCGTTGCCGGCGCCTTAATGCAAGTGTTGCTACGCAATCCCTTAGCCGATCCCTATGTGCTGGGTTTGTCTGGCGGCGCGGCGGTTGGTGCATTACTCGCCATGCTCAGTGGCTTGAGCGCAGCGATGGTATCTGGCTCCGCCTTTATCGGCGCCATGATCTCAGCCGTTACCGTGTTCGGGCTTGCCCACGGCACGGGCAGTTGGACCCCCACCCGCTTATTGCTCACCGGCGTGGTGATCGCCTCCGGTTGGGGTGCAGCGATTACCTTTATGTTGGCGGTCAGCCCCAGCGACCAACTACCCGGCATGCTCTACTGGCTTATGGGCGACCTCGCCTACGCCCGCTCACCATGGATGGCTCTTACAGTCTTGGCAATTATTTCAGTCCTTATGTTGCCGCTGGGCCGTAGTTTAAATGTGCTGGCTCGCGGCCAAATGCAAGCCTCCGCCTTGGGCGTATCAGTTCGGCCGTTAGAATGGACGATTTATATCTCGGCCAGCTTGCTAACCGCCTTTGCCGTGACCACCGCCGGCAGCATTGGCTTTGTCGGTTTAATTGTTCCCCATATGTTGCGGCTGGTATTGGGTAACGACCAACGTCTAATTCTGCCCGCTGCCGCATTAGCTGGCGGTGCGCTACTCACGTTAGCCGACACCTTGGCCCGTACCTTAATCGCGCCGGAACAATTACCTGCCGGGGTCATTACCGCGCTGATTGGCGTGCCTAGTTTCTTATATTTATTACACCGGAGTCGCTGAGTATGCTGGCCGCGACTGATCTCGTCATTGATATTCCCGAGCGTAAAAGTGGCACGCCGCTGTCCTTTGAAGTTAAAGCCGGAGAAATCTGGGGCATACTCGGCCCCAATGGCGCAGGCAAAACCACCTTGCTACACACCCTCGCGGGGCTTAAAAAGCCGCGCGCTGGTTCGGTGAATTTAAACAAAGATAATATTCAACAATTGCGCCGCAAGCAGGTCGCTCAACAACTCGCCGTGGTGTTTCAAAACAATGGCGAAGGCTTTCCCGCCACGGTATTAGAAACCGCCATGATTGGCCGCCATCCCTTTATTTCACCGTGGGATATTGAAACCGCAGACGATCTCGCCATTGCCCGCAACGCGCTACAAAGATTAGAACTCAGCGATTTAGAACAACGCCTTGTCAGCACCTTGTCCGGCGGCGAGCGCCAACGGCTGGCCATCGCCACCGCACTTTGCCAAAGCCCCAAGCTATGGCTGGCAGACGAACCCAGCAACCACCTAGACTTGAAGCATCAAGTTCAAATTATGGGCCTGCTGGCCGAACAAGCCGATGCGGGATGCGGTGTTGTCCTCTGCCTTCACGATTTAAATTTAGCCGCGCATTGGTGCGACAAAATTCTTCTGCTTTACCCCAACGGCGACGCCTGCTGGGGAGACGCCGAGGCGATGCTTACCGTCACCGCACTCGAACGTCTCTACGACCAAGAACTCAGTATGATCACCAGCGAAGGCCAAACTTATTTTATGCCCGTCAGCAGCAGGAACGCCCGCCGTGACTAAATCCAATATCGACGATTTACGCTACAGCGCAGCAGATCGCGATACCGTCTATCGAGTGATGGCCGAGCGTCGCGACATGCGTCATTTCAGCGGTGGGCAGGTAGATGAATCCACCTTAAAGAAATTGCTGTCGGCCGCTCACCTCGCCCCCAGTGTTGGCTTTATGCAGCCCTGGCGGTTTATCCGTATTCGCAAAACCGAGCTGCGCGAAAATATTTATCAGCTAATCCAAGACGAAAGAATTAAAACCGCGCAAGCACTTAATGAGCGCGAAGATGAGTTCATGCGCTTAAAAGTTGAAGGCGTCCGGGACTGCGCCGAGCTGCTGATTGTCTGTTTAATGGATGGCCGCGAGAAGCATATTTTTGGTCGCCGCACATTGCCCGAAATGGATCTCGCCTCCGCCTCCTGCGCCATTCAAAACCTGTGGTTGGCCACCCGCGCTGAGGGGCTTGGCATGGGCTGGGTATCGCTATTCGATCCAGATTCATTACAAAGTTTGCTCAATATGCCCGAAGGCAGCCGCGCCATTGCCGTGCTATGCCTTGGCCCAGTTGAAGAGTTTTACCCTCGCCCCATGCTGGAAACCGAACACTGGGCCGAGCGCCAAAATATCGACGAATTGATAATGCAAGATGGGTGGCTGGATTAGGTCTGATGTCGGACGCGGTGGCTGCAGAACGCTGGACGGGAGACGCTAAAACTAGTCGGACGTCAGGCGTCTGATGTCGGACGTAAGTGGATCGGCCGCGATATATTGCTGCCCCTCAAACGGCCTCCGACCAGTGTTTTAAGCGTTTACCGTCTAGCGTAAAGCATTCTCGGAAGACCGGAGATGCTAAACAGAAAACGCTAATTAGCTCGTCCGACTTCCGACACCAGACGCCCGACGTCTAACGCCCAACGTCC
This sequence comes from Zhongshania aliphaticivorans, assembly GCF_902705855.1. Classification (GTDB taxonomy): domain Bacteria; phylum Pseudomonadota; class Gammaproteobacteria; order Pseudomonadales; family Spongiibacteraceae; genus Spongiibacter; species Spongiibacter aliphaticivorans_B. Next base: position 107,348 of record NZ_CACSIJ010000015.1, read on the forward strand.
GACTAATTAAATGAAGTGATACAACCATGACCCTAACATTAATGATTCAAGGCACCACCTCAGACGCCGGTAAAAGTGTCACCGTTGCCGGTCTTTGCCGAGTATTTAAACGTCGCGGTCTGAGTGTGGCACCGTTTAAACCACAGAATATGGCGCTGAACAGTGCCGTCACGCCAGAGGGCGGCGAGATCGGTCGCGCCCAAGCCGTGCAGGCGCAAGCCTGTGGTTTACTGCCCCACATCGACATGAATCCTGTACTACTCAAACCCAATAGCGACACCGGCGCGCAGGTTATTATTCACGGCAAAGCCTTGAGCAATATGGAGGCGCAGGATTATCACAACTATAAAAAACGCGCCATGGGTGCGGTATTAGAATCACACCAGCGACTCAGTGAACAATACGATGTGATTGTAGTTGAAGGCGCAGGCAGCCCTGCAGAAATAAATTTACGCGCCAACGACATTGCCAATATGGGCTTTGCCGAAGCGGTGGATTGCCCAGTTGTAATTGTCGCGGATATTGATCGCGGCGGCGTATTTGCGCATCTGGTCGGCACACTCGATTTACTTTCAGAAACTGAACAAGCCCGAGTTAAAGGTTTTATCATCAATCGCTTTCGCGGCGATATCGCCCTGCTGCAACCGGGGCTCGACTGGCTAGAAGAACGCACCGGCAAAAAAGTCATTGGCGTGGTGCCCTATATTCATGACCTCCACCTAGAAGCCGAAGACGCCATCGACAAGCGCCAGCAGGTTTCTGAAAGCGCCATTAAAGTGGTCGTGCCAGTACTAACCCGCATTAGTAACCACACTGACTTTGACGTGCTGCGTTTACATCCCCAAGTAGATCTGTGTTTTGTCGGCAAAGGCGAGGCGATCCCTCCCTGCGACTTGATCATTATTCCCGGCAGCAAAAGCACCCGCCGCGACCTCGACTATTTACGCAGCAATAACTGGGACGTCGACATCAGCAAACACCTTCGCTACGGCGGAAAAGTGCTCGGTATTTGTGGCGGCTTCCAAATGCTGGGCAAGGCCGTTCACGATCCAGACGGCATTGAAGGCGACGCCGGCTCAACTACGGGCTTAGGTTTTCTCGACATGGAAACCACCCTCGGCAGAGATAAGACCTTACGCAGAGTGAGCGGACAACTCATCGGCAGCGGTGCCAAAATCAGCGGCTACGAAATACACGCCGGCATCAGCTCCGGCCCCGCCCTAGACAATGCCTTCGCAGATTTAAACAGCCATCGCGATGGCTGCCGCAGCGACGACGGTCAAATTATCGGCAGCTATTTACACGGTCTGTTTGATGAAAGTGAAACCCGCAACGAATTACTAAGCTGGGCGGGCGCTAACGAGGTTGAAGACCTCGACTACGCCGGCATTATTGAAAGCAATATTGACCGCTTGGCTGACTACCTTGAAACGCATTTGGATATTGATGCCTTATTAGCACCATGAAAGATAAGTACTACCCAAACAAACCAACAAGCACTTCCCGCCCCTGGGGAATATGATCAGCAAAGCTGCAAAAGCCGTGAATTTGACCCGCTGCACAGCGATACTCAACAGTGCTACCGGCTGCTTTTAATCTGTCTGCGTACAACTTTCCCTCGTCGCAAAGGGGATCATATTCCGCCGTCACAATCACCGCCGGCGGTAAGCTGCTAACATCCGCCGCGAGTAGATCCACATAAGGCGTTGATGCCGTCGCTTTATCACCGAGATAATGCTGCCAAAACCATTGCATTTGCTCACGGCCTAAAAAATATCCCTCGGCAAATTTATGGTGTGATTCGGTATCGCATCCCGGTGAGGTTACGGGATATATCAAAATTTGCTTTTGAATTGTCGGGCCTTTCCGATCTCGGGCCAGCAGGCACAAAACCGCAGCGAGATTGCCGCCCGCACTATCACCACATACTGATATCGCGTTCGAATTGACACCTAATGTACCGGCCTCTTGATGCAGCCATAACAAGGCGCGGTATGCGTCTTCTGGCGCTGCAGGAAAACGAGCTTCTGGCGCCAGCCGGTAATCCACTGACACCACGACTGAGCCACTGGCGTTACATAATGTTCTGCACATGCCATCGTGGGTATCGAGGTCACACGCGACGAAACCGCCGCCATGAAAAAACAGTATCGCCGGTGATCCGCCGTCAACTTCCTCATAACCTTGAGGATAATATATTCGCGCTGGCAGGGGATCACTGCTACCTACTTCATTATCTTGCGCAACAAGCGGTATTACAGTGTCGACCACTTTCAATACTGCTTCTATATTTTCAGGCAGTGGCATGGTGCGATCGCGCATCATCTCGGGAGTGAGATCCGCAATCGCAACGCTCGGCTGGCTGTTCATAAACTCTAATAAGGCTTTCACTTCTGGGGCTAGCATCGTTGCTCCTTTATTATTTCTCTTATAACAAGCACCACATTACTTAATCGCAGATTACTTGCTCAAAAGCCGGATTACGCTCATTGACCAATCCATCTGCCTTAGCAGTGTAAGCTGGCTTAAAATCAGGATGAGTAAATATCCAAAATGCCTTGCGCTCTATCGCATCAAACACCATGTCGGCCACATCACTCGGCGCCATACCCTCGTTAATACCCTGACGTAAAAAATCATTTAGTTGTTCGGCATTATGTTGAGCAGAATCTCCGCCATCAATGGCGTCCATAATATTACTCGCAACCTGCGCAGGGCAGAGTACCGACACGCCAATATCCGAGCCCATCGCCTGCAAATCATAAAGTAGGGTTTCAGACAGGGACACCAGCGCATGCTTGCTCGCGCTATACGGGCCCATCATTGGCGAACTTAGCAAACCAGCCAAAGACGAGGTATTCACAATATGAGCAGGCGATGCTTGCTCTAACATACGCGGTACAAATTCCTGTATGCCATAAACAGTGCCCATCAAATTTACATTTATCACTTTCTGCCAATCGGCGACACTACACTGCCAGCTCACACCATTAATCATAATACCCGCATTATTAAACAAGGCATTCACAGCGCCGTATTTACTGTAGGCCAAATCAGCAAGTGCTTTTACTTGCGCCGGATCAGCCACATCACAGACCATAATGTGATGTTCAATATTGCGTTGCTGTAAATCCTGACTCAAGGATTCTAGTCGCGACAGACTAATATCCGCAGCAATAATACGCATATTTCTGGCCGCGCAAGCATTCACAATACCCAAGCCAATCCCACTTGCCGCGCCCGTGATAAGCGCAACTTGCTGTTCTATTATTTTCATTTAACTTCCCCACCACTACTGTACCAAGCGACTTTCCGTGGGCTAAATTTGCAGCTATTCAGCCGAAATATCATCGTCAAGATGGACTAGTACAAAACAGTAAGATAACGCTATGCTGGAATCCTAATCTGCAATCGCAGCATAACAATAATGACAATACACCCACCGGACGAGCGCCCATGGCACATGACCACATCGCCGCATTTAGCTTAAAGACGTTTAGTGAGCTATTAGAAAGCATTTACCATGGACTGGACGAGGCACCACTGTGGCAGGGCTTTCTAAATCAGCTGCGCAATGAAATGGATGCCAGTATCTGTTTTCTTATTTTGCGTACCCCGAACCCCGGCGACGCTGGCTTACTACTCAGCGACGGCCTGCCATCACCCATCTCGGACACGCCCAACAATGTTTATAGCGATGGCCTCTATGCCCTAGACCCCTTTGTAAACCTACCTGCGGGCAAGGTGGTGTCACTAGAGGAGTTTTTACCTGCAACGCAGCTATTAAATAGTGAGTTTTATCAGCGCTGCATGAAGCCCTTTGATTTACTCCATATTCTTGGCGTAGATATGCAACTGGCCAACGGGCTTCGAGCAAGTTTGCGCATTACCCGCAGCCCCAACGCATCGTCATTCACCCCCCAAGATAAGGAAAAAATTGCCTTAATACTTCCTCATCTGGAACGCGCCATCCCCTTGTATGCCCGCCTCCAGCAAATGGAAACCGAAAGAACCCTGCTTGACCGTACCGTCTCGCAATTATCATTGGGGACTATCATCCTAGATGACAACCGCCACCTAATGCACTGCAATGCGATTGCTGACCGCATTCTCGCGGAGAAAAATGGCATTAGCAGTAAAGATCGGCAATTACTGATCACCCAAGGCAGCGAAGCCAGCCACTTTCGGCAATTAATAAACAACGCCATCGACGCTCATCGCCACAGCAAGCCTCACATTGTGCAAGCCATGGCGATCACCCGCAGCGCTGGTCACTTGCCGCTTAATATTGTGGTGCGCTCTATGCCGCAAATCAGTCAAATGGACGGCCAAACGGTGCCATCTGTTGCGGTATTTATTAGCGACCCCGAATATAAATCACAGACCTCCGCAGAAGTACTAGGTCAGCTCTACGGCTTAACACCGGCGGAGTCACGGCTAGCAATGGCGCTAGCCGATGGCCAAAGTTTAGAAGACGCCAGTAATAGTTTACATATTAGCCGCAACACCGCCCGCGCTCATCTGCGCGCCATTTTTGCTAAAACCGGCGTTACCCAGCAAACCATGTTGGTCAGCTTATTATTAAAGAGTGTAGCGGCGTTTATAGCCAACCCCCGCTGACAAAAAATCTCTCCTATTTTCTCTGCATAGTTTATCTGGACGATTTAAGCCCAACCAAAGCCGCATAGGATAAAACCCATAGCGCAACATGCGCGGCAATATTAGCCATACAGGGTGCAGTCCACATGAACAATAAAAATCAACACCGCTACGTGATTATTGGCGCAGGTATGGCCGGCATTTTAGCCGCCATCAAGTTGCGTGAAGCAGGCAAACACAATGTTCGCATTTACGAAAAAGCCGATCGTATCGGCGGCACTTGGCGCGATAACAGCTACCCCGGTTTAACATGTGATGTGCCCTCGCACTCATACACCTACTCCTTTGAACCCAATCCTGAATGGAGCCGCCATCTACCACCAGGGGCAGAAGTGCAGGCCTATTTTGAGTCTGTGGTTGCCAAGTATCAGCTTGAGGAAATTATTTCTTTTAATGAAGAAATTACCGACTGTAAGTTTATTAATGGGCAATGGCAGATCACAACCTCGTGCGGCAATAGCGATTACGCTGACTTTGTTATTGCCGCTACCGGCGTATTACACCACCCGCGCATACCCAATATAAAAGGTATGAGTAGCTTTAAAGGTAAGCTATTTCACAGCGCCCGCTGGGATCATTCAGTAGAACTAGATAATCAGCGCATCGCCGTCATTGGCACTGGCTCAACCGGTGTACAAATTGTTACTGCCCTCTCAGATCGGACGGCTCACTTATGCCATTACCAACGCACCCCGCAATGGATAATGCCCGTGGTCAATGCCGAATTCAGCGAAGCTGAAAAAGCGGTTTTTCGCAACGACCCCGCTGCATTAAAGCGTATCCAAAATGACCCCGAGCTAGAAGCGAACATTGAGCGCTTCTCGGTCGCGATCACCGAACCCGACTCCATAGCCATGCACGAAATTGAAAATATTGTGGCACAAAACTTAGAGCAATCAGTGACCGACCCAGACTTACGGGAACGCCTACGTCCGCAGTATCGCGCGGCCTGTAAGCGGCTCATTTACTCAGAAGAGTTTTACCATGCAGCACAAAGTCCCAATGTGGAAATTATAGTAGAGGGTGTCGACTCTATCGAAGAAAGTGGCATACGTAGCGCCGACGGCACCCTGCGAGAATTCGATATTATTGTACTCGCCACTGGATTTGAAGCTGACCGCTTTATGCGGCCCATGACAATCACCGGCGAGAACGAAACAACGCTTGAGCAAGCCTGGGCCAAGCGACCCAGCGCCTATATGTCGGTGTCTATTCCCCAATTCCCCAATCTCTTTATGCTGAATGGCCCCAATGGACCAGTGGGAAATTTTTCACTTATCGAAATTGCCGAGCAGCAGTGGAATTACATTAGCCAGCTTATGGCGCCAATCGAAAACGGCGAATACAAAAAAGTAAGCGCCAAGCAATCTGCGCTGGATGAGTTTGATAAAGCCAGAGTCGCCGCCGCCAAAAAATCTATTTTTGGCTCCGGCTGCCAAAGCTGGTACTTAGATTCACAAGGCATACCCGCCACCTGGCCGTGGACCCGCGCTCAGTTTAAAGAAGCCATGCAGACACCAAAATTTTCTTCATATGATTTTAGTTGAATTTATAAATTGGCATTTTTTACCAACAATAAAACCGTGAGAATTCAAGCATGAGAAATGTTGCCCTTATTACCGGCGCTTGTTCCGGAATCGGATTCGCCACAGTCACCACCTTACTCGCCAGTGGCGCCACCGTTATCGCCTGCGATATCAATTCACCCTCAGCCGCCATTGCTAAACAATGGGAATCTGAAGGCGTGCATTTTCTTCACCTCAATGTCGAAAATGAAAACGCCATTCGGACAGCAGTAAATCAACTTGCTGACGAGTTTGCCGGAATAGACTCACTGGTAAATTGCGCAGGCATTAGTGGCTGGGGTGGCGTCAACGAAGTCGACTTAAGCCAGTGGCAAAAAGTGTTAAACATCAATCTCACCGGCACCATGTTGATGTGCAAATATGTGCTGCCAATCATGCTCGCACAAGGTGCGGGTAGCATCATTAACGTTGCAAGTATCTTCGGCCTAGAGGCCTGCGACAATAATGTTGCTTATAACGTATCGAAGGGCGGCATTATTCAACTTACCCGCAGCATTACTGCGGACTACGCCAGCCAGGGTATTCGCTGCAATAGTGTTGCTCCCGGCCTCATCGAAACCGCCATGACCAAGGACATCGCCCTAGACCCGCAACTACACGAAAAATTTATTAGCTGGCATTTGCAAGGCCGGGCGGGTCGCGCCGACGAAGTGGCCAATGTGATCGGCTTTCTTGCGTCAAGCGCGGCGTCTTTTGTAAATGGCCAAACCATTGCCGTTGACGGCGGCTTTAGTGCTGGTCGCAAATTCGCTCCACATCCCATGTGAGTGCTTTGGGCTGTCGCTTGCGGCAGCCCCTTTTTCAATTTTTTTCACTGCAGCGCAAGATCCCATCGCGAATAGTCCAAGTCAACGATGCCCACGGTGATTTCTCATGGCATAAATAGTGTTATGAAAAATGCTGCCTAAGCTATCTAGCTTTGAGTCTCATTTTGCTGCAGTAAAAATAAATAATAACGTTTTATTTGGAGTGAATTATGTCGTCATTTAGATCCTACGCAATGTCTGCCAGCACGCTGCTTTTAGCGATAACCGTGGTCAACACCAGCTACGCAGAGCAATCTGCCAATGGTTTAACACTAGAAGAAGTGGTGGTCACCGCGCAGAAAAAATCTGAATCCTTACAAGATGCCCCCATTTCTCTGCTCGCCTTCGACAGCGAGAAATTAGAAAAACTCGGCATCAGCGACGTCGGCGACATTCAAAGCGCCGTGCCAAACTTATCCACAGCGCCACACCCCACCAATCGCAACTCACTCACCGCCTTTATTCGCGGCGTCGGTAATGCTGATTTGCAAATCACTAAAGACCCCGCTGTCGGCGTGTATTTAGATGGCGTATATCTTGGCCGCTCTGCCGGTCTCACCGCCGACATTGCCGATGTACAAGCGATTGAAGTATTGCGTGGCCCGCAAGGCACACTTTACGGGCGCAACACCACCGGCGGTGCCATTGCTATTCGCAGCGCGCAACCCGATGAAGAATTCAGCCTTAAACAAAAACTGAGCAAGGGTAATCGCGGCTACTGGCGCACACTGACCCAAGCAAACCTTCCAGTAAGCGACACATTGATGTTACGTGCCGCGTTTAGCCGCAGCGCCGAAGATGGCAGGGTAGAAAACGCTGGTGCAGGTAAAGATTTTGGTGAACAACAAAAGCAGGCAATGCGTATTGCCGCTCGCTGGTTAGCCAACGACGATTTAGCGCTGGATTACGCCTACGACCAATCTGAGATTAACGGCGGCCAGCTCGCCTACCAGCTAACTCGCATTACCAATGCCAATGGCGCTGGCTTTACACCGTTTGCCCGCGAAACACGCCAATCCACTTTATCCGTCAATAATTTAGAAAGTAGCAGCGACGATGTTAGCGGCCACAGCCTGACCGCGACGTGGTTTGTTAATGATGAACTCACCATTAAATCGATTACCGCGTATCGCGAACTCGATGAATTTGCCTACCAAGATTATTCTGCCAGCGCTCACCACTTTAGCGGAGGAACATTCCCATCACTGGTCGCTAGTGGCGCCGAAATTCTCGACACTCGCACCGACAAAGTGCAAGACCAAATATCTCAAGAGATTCAGTTCTTGGGCACCCTAGCTGACGGCAAAATCGACTATGTTGGCGGCCTATATTATTTCAAAGAAGAAGGTAGCGAAGACCAACTCGCGTCACTCAATTTGCTTGCGCTAGGGGGATTTCCTCAAATAGCCGAAGAGTATTATGAAATAGACGCCAGCGCTGAGTCCCTCGCGGCCTTCTCGCAACTGGAATACACCCCAGAGATCCTGGAGCAGCGCCTGCACTTAACACTTGGCATGCGCTATACCAGCGACAAACGCGACGCGACTAAATACGATAATTTATATAACAATCTAAACGGCGCGACGGTAAGCGGCGATCAAACCTCCAGTAAATTCACCCCCAGCCTTACCGTTGCCTACGATATCAGCGATGACATCAACGCCTATGCCAAGATTGCCACCGCCTATCGTGCGGGCGGTTTTAATATTCGCGGCACCGAGGCGCGCTTTGCTGACGGTTTTGAGCCCGAGGAATTGCTAGCTTACGAAATTGGCAGCAAAGCAGAACTGCTGAATCGCCGAGTAAGACTTAACCTCGCCGCCTTCTGGTATGAATACACCGACTTGCAGGTAGACCAAAGCGATCCAGTGAACATTATTGCCACCGACACCTTCAATGCCGGTGAAGCAAAAATGTCTGGGGCAGAAATGGACTTGACCGCGCTCCTAAGCCGAGATTTACAGCTGAATATTAGCTACGGCTATCTCGATGCCAGTTACGAGTCTTTCATTCAATACGGGCAGGAAGTATCAAATACCAAAAATGTGCCCTCGGCCCCTCAACACAGCTATAACATCAGCTTAGATTACGCTCGCCCCCTCTCCGTGGGTGAACTCAATGCCGCGATACATTACAGCTGGGAAGATGAATACTACTTCAGCACCCAAGGTATCGCCCGTAAAGACGACGTTGGCCTGCTAGGCGCGACACTCGGCGTCAGTAATATCGCCATTGGTGACAGTGAACTTAGTGTGCAGCTGTGGGGCCGAAACCTAGAAAACAAAACCTACGCCGCCCACGAAATCGACTGGGCAGCCAGCGGCTTTGTCACCACTATTTTTGGTGAACCACGCAGCTACGGCATCGATCTGACCTTATCGTTCTAAGTCAACGAATACCCTTAAGTAGCCAGACTAATACTGGCTACTTAAGGGTCACAATCCACACCAATCCCAGCAGTCTTTTCTAAAAACTCTTTCCATCAACATGCTGGCTATTCAAGGCGCGAGAATCTACCCCAGACAGGCAATTCACATTTATCGCGACCGTCTGCGTGCCATCCGGCATTTTTCCGTAGGCAAAACTTTCGACACCACAGGTTTTACAAAAGAGATGACGTATCGCTTTATTGTTGAAGAGGTACTCCGTCAAATGTCCTTCGCCGGATTTCAATTGAAAATTATCCACTGACGTAAATGCCAACACAAAGCCCATGCGCTGACACCGGGAGCAGTTGCAGGTAATCGTACTCTCAATATCAACGTCAACTTCGTAACTAACTGCGCCGCACTGGCACGCACCGTCAAAATGCATTACTGACATCAGACGCCCTCCTCGATTAAAAGACTCTCATGTAATCCGCAATTTATCGTGAAGCCCACCCCGCAGCAACGGCGATTTACCACCTCACTAGATCGCCTAAATATGGCGCAGTTATTGCTAAATTATTAAGGCAATGACTAGTCACAATTTGATAGCCAGTTCACACGCTTTTGAAATCGCTTGCTCAGTGACATATCGCCGCCACATAAAAGACTTAAGCTGGTCTCGGTATGCACCATCAAAATAAGGGATCACATCACTATGCAACAACTTGACGGCCTAGATGCTCTCTTCACTCTTAACGAGCGCCAACACGCACCGATGCATATTGCGGCCCTGCTGATTTACAAAGCCAAAACCACCAAACACAAAACTTTTTTACAGCAGGAAATACGTCAAAGTATTAGGCAACGCCTGTCGACATCAGCCATCTTTCGGCGACGTTTGTTTACCGTTGCCTACGGCATGGATCATCCCTATTGGATTGAAGATCAAGACTTTGATTTAGATCAGCATGTGTTCAGCCATTCAATAAAGAGCCACAACGGCGATCTGCAAAGCCTTTTAACGAGACTGCATGCGCAGTCTATGGATATGAGTCGCCCACTATGGGAAGTACACATTATTCACGGCCTAGGAAATTTAAAATGCTACGAAAAAGGCAGCTTTGGCCTGTATATGAAAGTTCATCATGCAGCGATGGACGGAGTATCTGGCACCGACATTCTCGCCGCCCTACACAATTTAGAACCTATCGCTTTTTCACCGGATCACACGCCATCAAAGATCGACGATTGGCAGGCAGACACGCCACCATCACAGTGGACATTGACTCGCCAAGCCTGTCTCAACAATCTTCGTAAACCGCTAGATCTGGCATGGCAGACACGCAAACTTATTCCATCTTGGAAGCGCGCAACCCAGCAGGACGATGGCAGCCACCGCCCTGCGATAAGCTGGCAAAAATCCCCCTTCAACAGCCGCATAGATGCCCAGCGCGATATTTTATTGCTGCGCTTTGATTTTTCTCGGCTGCGTCAAATCCGTCGCCACTACCCCAAAACCACCGTCAATCATGTCATTCTCAGCATTGTCGGCGGCGCGCTGCGGCGTTATCTCATTGCGCTTAACAGCTTGCCAGATAACTCACTGGCATCAATGGTGCCGGTCAATGTACGCGATCGCCAGAGCGGTTCGGCGGGCAATGCCATCAGTATGATGATTTCCAATTTACGCACCGACATTGAATGCCCACTCCAGCGCCTACTGGCGGTACGCGACGCCTCAAATAGTGCCAAGCAGGTATCGAGCAGCATTGGCCGCGGCGCTGTTACCTCTCTCGTTAGGACGATGCCCAGCGGTTTGGAATCATTTGCCCTGCGCACGCTGTCCGCCTTGTCGTATTGGCCCGGTGGCGTCGCACTACCGGCCTGCACCATTGTTAGCAATGTGCCAGGGCCGCCAGTTCCGCTGTATTTTAATGATGCCAAATTGATCGACATGCTCGGCCTTGGCCTTGTTATTGACCATTTAGGCTTATTCCACGTCGCCATGAGTTACAACGGCGTGATGACCCTGTCGGTGCTCAGCAGCCCTAGCGCACTTAAAGAACCAGAGCTGTACCGACGCTGCTTAGAGGAGTCTTATGCTGCCTTGGATGAGGCGATCAGCCGCGAACACGCAAACAGTCGCCCCGGCAAGCGAGCCTGAGGCACAACGTTGCTACGCAAACGGCAACGAACTATCGATTTCCAACTAGATATCAGCTTAGACGACGTCACGAGAATATTGAGGTATTTAGAAACGTCGCCGTTCTCTATAAACCCTAAGAAGCAAAGTTGCGGTATCATCTACCTCGCGGCTAGACCGTCAGAAATAGCTCTGTGTGTAATAAATTTGAGTTCGCCTAACCATGCCCAGCCAACATCTACCCTCGCTGAATTTAATTCGTGTTTTTGAAGTGGCGGCACGCCGAATGAGCTTTAAGGACGCGGCGGACGAGTTATGCGTATCGCCACCGGCGGTCAGTCATCAAATTAGAATTCTAGAAGAAAGCCTAGGGGTCACTTTGTTTAAGCGTGAAAACCGCAAAATATCCCTAAGCGCAGACGGCAAACGCTACTACCTTCACGTAAAGCGAGGCTTGGATTTAATCGATACCGCGACCTTGGCGGTGCGCAAAGAAAAAAAGAAGCGGCGTTTTATTATCAACACCTTACCCAATATTGCCAGTCTGCTGCTGTTCCCTAATATTCACGAGTTTCAGGCCAAACACCCTGAACTAAACATTCAAATCGACTCGGATGTTTCGAGAATTGACCTAGAAAATTCCGAAACCACCGTCGCCATTCGCCACGAATGCGGCAATGAGCCAGAGCTGACTTATCACCCACTGGTGCGTATTGCTTTAACACCTATTTGCAGTCGCGGTTACCTAGCGCAACACCCAAACTTAAAAGACGGCGATTTCAGCGATTGCCGAATTATCAAAATCTCCGGCGACACTTACCAGTGGCCACGCTGGCAAACCCAGTGGAACCTGCTCCCAGCCATGCCCGATGAGCTCGTTGTCAGCACTGTGCAAGCCAGTATCGAGGCCGTAAAAAATAATATTGGTGTGGCTATGGGCTACCTGCCCACCGCCTACCAATTTATGCGTAAAGACAGCGATCTTGTGCTGCCCATGCCCAATAAAGTTACTCCCCACGGCGAGTGCTTTCTGACCTACTGCAATAGCAATGCAGACGATGAGATCATAATAGCCTTCCATGATTGGGTGGTAGAGATCATCACCCAAGAATGGTCGAATAAGAATATCTAAACTGAAAGACGGTATTTTTTCATTTGTCAGCCCCGTGTTTGAGGGGGAAGATACTTGGCAGTCACAACAGAAAAAGTGGTAGCCAAATGCCTTTAGACAGCCCCAATATTTACCAACTGCACTCTAACAGACTGCCTCTCACACCGCGTGAGCATCAGGTACTCAAAGAGCTTGCGCTAGGTAGCAGCAATAAGTTAATTGCAAAAAACTTATCTATCAGCACCTACACGGTTGATGGCTATGTGAAAGAAATCTATAGAAAACTGGGCGTACGCAATCGCTCGATGGCGGCGGTGATGGCACTGCATCACGGAATACTCGACATCAGCTCTCCGGCAATGGCCAGCAGTCAAAAGAATAGCGCCTAAAGTGGGATTAGCGCACAACAAACCAAAGCCGAACGCAGCTGCGCAAAGCGAGGATTTGTTAGCGATATACGTGTAGCGAGCCACCATTATTGGCGAGAATCTTCTAAAATCCCGCGTATTCCCTAATTAAATGCAGCAAAGCTAAATTTTCCCTTGAAATCGCCGAGCAAATCCCCACTTTTAGTGTCACATAAACGAATAAATGACACTCGCTCGGCAAGGGACACCCCCAATGACGGAAAAACAATCTATTGGCCAGTTACGTAACTGGCTGACTTCGCAAATTATTGGCCAGCAAAGCCTGGTAGATCGCCTCCTCATTGCGCTACTGGCCGACGGTCACTTACTCGTCGAAGGCGCCCCGGGCTTAGCGAAGACCAAAGCGATTAAAACCCTGTCAGATGGTATTGATGCCAGCTTTCAACGCATTCAGTTCACCCCCGATTTATTACCCGGCGATGTCACCGGCAGCGATATTTACCGCCCAGAAACCGGCGCCTTTGAATTTCAGTCAGGGCCAATCTTTCACAATTTAGTGCTGGCCGATGAAATTAACCGTGCACCCGCCAAGGTTCAATCTGCTTTATTAGAAGCCATGGCCGAACGCCAAGTCAGTGTTGGCAGCAACACCCTGCCACTACCGCCACTGTTCTTAGTCATGGCGACCCAGAACCCACTTGAGCAAGAGGGCACCTACCCCTTACCAGAAGCTCAGCTCGACCGCTTTTTAATGCACGTCAGTGTGGCCTACCCCAATGCCGCTGCAGAATTAGAAATTCTTCGCCGCGTGCGCGCTGAAGCAAAAGGTGAAATCGACACCCCCTCACCACTCAGCCAAGAAACGCTACTCACCGCACGCAAACAAGTATTAGATTTGCACATGGCCGAAGCCGTTGAGGAGTATATGGTGCAACTCGTTGTCGCCAGCCGCGACCCGAAAGCCCTAGATACCGATCTCGCTAACTGGATCGAAGTAGGTGCAAGCCCCAGAGCAACCATTGCCCTAGATCGCTGCGCCCGTGCCCATGCATGGCTAAACGACAGAGATTACGTCAGCCCCGACGATGTTCAAGCCGTCGCCCACGACGTATTGCGACACAGGCTAATTTTGAGCTTTGAGGCCGAGGCCGATGGCATCCGCAAAGATGAGATTATCGACCGTCTTCTGCAGGTGGTGCCGGTGGCATGAGCAGCCCGCTGCGCAGCGACTTTAGTGCGCCGGTAAAAGGTGCCGTAGTTGATCAGCAAGAGCTGATCCACACCCGTTTTGCCGCCAGCAAACTAAAGGCAAAGCCACGCCGCCGTCACTTTGCCAAACAGGGTGGCAACCACGCGTCACCCTTTAAAGGTCGCGGCTTGGCATTTCATCATGTGCGCGAATACCAAGGCGGCGATGAAATTCGCCATATCGATTGGCGGGTCACTGCCCGTACCGCCAAAGCGCACACAAAAATATTTGAAGAAGAAAAAGAACGGCCAGTTGTACTGTGCCTAGACCAACGCGCCAGCATGTTTTTTGGCAGTCGCCATTGTTTTAAATCAGTGCTCGCCTGCCACGTCGCCGCCACCCTCGCTTGGGCTGGCCTAGAAAATAACGACCGCGTTGGCGGATTAGTTTTCGCCGACGAACATCACCGGGAAGTCCGGCCTCGGCGTAGCCACCGCTCAGTGCTAAATTTTATTCACACCGCGGCGGACTACAATCAAAAGCTAACGCAAATCAAGGTCGCGTCAGGCATAGACAATGCCCAAAGCTTAGCAACCGCATTTGAAGAATTAAGACGTATCACTCGGCCCGGCTCCACCGTCTACATACTCAGCGACTTTGCCGGCTATCAGCATGAGGCAGAGCGTCAGTTACATTTAATTGCCCGTCACAACGACGTGATTGCTATTTCGCTTAGCGATCCTATGGAGGGCAGCCTACCCGCAAATGGTAACTACCCAGTGAGCAACGGTCTCGAACGCTTACAGATGGTGTTAACAAGCTCCCTGCGCCAACAATTTCTAAACCGTCACCAACAGGCCCAGCACGATCTATTGGCCAGCTTTAAGCGCGGTGGCATTCACCATATCGGCCTATCAACAGACGCGGCGTATTTTCAACGTCTACAACGCGGCATGGGGCAAGGGTAAAGATGAATAGCCTTCCTCAAATGAACCCCGCCGCGTCGCCACTAGATCAGCTTGCGGACATTCATTTACCGCCACCCGTCGCCAGCTTTCCGTGGGCACCGGGCTGGTGGGTGCTACTTGGTTTATCACTTATTGCCATGGTCGCAGTTCTCCTTTGGCTGCGTAGTCGCCGTCGTAAAAGTGCCTTTCGGCGCGCGGCACTTCTGGAGCTAGCAGAGCTTAACGCTATCGCAAGCGATCAGAATTTCGCCCAACAGCTCAATCAATTGCTGCGCCGTGTCGCTTTGCACAGCTTTGCCAAAGACGACATCGCCGGCCTCAGCGGTGACAAATGGATGGATTTCTTATACCAAAGCTGCGGCGACAAACCGGCATTTAGCGACACAACGTTAACAGCAATGTTAGCCGCAGCTTACCAGCCGCCTAACGATACCCTCCCTCGCGATGTACTCATTGCCGAAAGTAAGAACTGGATACGTCGTCACCGGAGTCGCCATGTTTGAGTTTCAATGGCCATTAATTTTTTTACTCGTGCCGCTGCCATTACTGGTGCGCTGGCTGTCAAAGCCCCAAAGCCAACACAGTGCCGCCGCATTGCGAGTACCTTTTTTTGCGCAGCTTCGCAGCCTTAGCGGCGAGCATAGCGGGCCAAATCGCAGCGGCAGTTTTTTCAATCTTATTTTACTATGCTTAGTGTGGTTGACACTGCTTGCCGGTGCCGCAAGACCAACTTGGATCGGCGAACCCGTCGCTATGCCCACTACCGGCAGAGATCTCATGCTCGCGGTCGACATTTCCGGTTCCATGAACCAAGAAGACATGGTCATTAAAGACCAAGGTTTGCCACGTATTGCCGTGGTAAAAGCAGTCGTCAATGAATTTGTTCGCCAACGCCAAGGCGACAAACTTGGCTTAATTTTATTTGGCTCTAACGCCTATATTCAATCGCCACTGTCTTTCGATTTAGATACCCTCAGCACCTTAATGAATGAAGCCCAAGTCGGTTTTGCTGGCAAACAAACCGCGATTGGCGACGCAATTGGCTTTGCCATTAAACGCCTTCGTCAACGCCCCGAAAATAGCCGCGTATTGATCTTACTCACTGACGGTGCCGACACCGCTAGCACCTTAAAACCATTAAAAGCAGCGGAGCTTGCCGCCGCTGAAAAAATTAAAATTTACACCATCGGCGTTGGCGCCACCGAAATGAAAGTTCCCGGTATTTTCGGCAGCAACTTTGGCGCCCGTACCGTCAATCCCTCCGCCGATCTTGACGAGGGCACTCTAGAAACCATCGCCACTAAAACCGGCGGCGAATATTTCCGCGCCCGCAATCCGGCCGAGCTGCAAGCAGCCTACGATGCAATTGCAGCACTGGAACCGGTAGAGCAAGAACAGGAAATGCTACGCCCAGAACGCTCCCTGCTGCACTGGCCATTACTACTCGCAGGCGCACTCATGTTGATATTGGCTCTGAGCCGCAACTGGCCCTTTGGCGGCGGCAACGCGAGTGAGGTGTCTGCATGAATATTGCCGGTATCGAACTCCACTGGATTCGCCCCGAGCTGTTGTGGACAGGTATTCCGCTTGTTATTTGTGCGCTTCTGCTTACCCGCCAAGGCTTTCAACAACGCAGCTGGCAAAAACACATTGACCCCAGCCTGCTACCTTATTTATTAGACGGTAAACCCAGCGGTAAGCCCCGCCGGTCTGCGCTGATGTTATTACTTGCCGCCGTACTAACATGGCTGGCCCTGCTCGGCCCAGCATGGGAGAAAGTCCCCTCGCCGCTGCATAAAAACACAGAAGGTTTAGTCGTCGTATTAGACCTATCGCCGTCAATGTTGGCTGAAGACATTCAACCTTCACGTATTCGGCAGGCGCGGTTTAAATTGCGAGATATTTTGCACTCCCGCCGCGACGGTCAAACCGGCCTTGTCGTTTTTGCCGGCGACGCCTTTGTAGTGACCCCCTTAACTGACGATGTGAACACCCTGCTAACCCTCATTCCTGGGCTTAACCCCAGCATGATGCCTATGCCCGGCAGCAACCCGCTTGCCGGCATTAGTCTTGCAAAAGAATTGCTAGATAATAGCGGCGGCAATGGCAGCATTCTGCTCATTAGCGACGGCATCAACAAACAACAACTAAGCAATTTAAAAGATGTGCTTAGCGACATCGACTACCCGCTGTCGGTGCTTGCAGTTGGCAGCGCCGACGGCGCGCCGATTCCACTGCCCGGTGGCGGCTTTGCCCGAGACAATAGCGGCAATATTATTGTGCCGAGCCTCACCATCAGTGAGTTGCAAGAATTGGCCTCGGCGGGTAAAGGCAAATACCGCGAACTCAGCCTTGATGACAGCGACATCAATGCGCTGGCGCTAGATACCGCATCGAGCTTGAACAATAGCGACACCGAAGATCGCAGCGAACGTCATTACGATCAATGGAAAGACGCCGGCCCATGGCTGGTATTGCTACTGCTTCCCCTTGCGCTATTCGGTTTTCGTAAAAGCTGGCTGCCCAGTCTATTGCCCTTGCTGCTCCCTGCCTTATTTGCGGTTCAGCCAAATACAGCCAACGCGTTTGAGTTTAATGATCTTTGGCAAACACCAGACCAACAAGCCGCCGCATTAATGCCAACAGATCCGCAGGCCGCCGCCGACAAATTTGAAGATCCAATGTGGAAAGCAGCTGCACAATACCGAGCAGGTGACTTTGCCGCAGCAGCAGAGTCTTATAGCCAATTTGATAGCGCCGACGCCGATTACAATCGCGGCAATGCGCTTGCCAAGGCGAATAAACTAGACGAAGCCATCGCTGCCTACGAGTCAGCTTTGCAAAAAGATCCTACGCTGAGTGACGCCAGAAAAAATAAAAAAATTCTTGAGGATGCAAAAAAATCCCAGGAGCAACAGCAGCAATCTGGCGATGACAAGGAAAATCAAAGCGGCGACCAGAGTCAGCAAAATCAGGACTCTCAAAACAATGAGTCACAGAGCGAGCAATCGCAGGATCAACAATCGCAAGATCAACAGTCCCAAGACCAGCAATCTCAAAACCAGAATGAGCAATCCCAGCAAGAAGACTCACAAAACCAAGAGCAATCAGATTCTCAAGAAAATCAAAATGCCGATCAAGATAGCTCGCAATCTGACGACAATCAGCAAAGCGAGGCTAACGAGGGCGAATCTGAGCAAGGCGACACAGAGCCGGAGAGCGAGCAAACGCAGGCTGAAAAAGAAGCCGCCGAACAGCGCGACGCCAAATTAGCCGAAGACTACGCGCGCCAAGCCGCTGAACAAAATGAAGCTATGCAAAAGGCAATGCAAGAAAAACAAGATGCCAAACAGCAAGACGGCGACACCAACGAACAAGCTACTGCCGTTATGCCAAGCGATGAACCGCTTAGTGAAGAAGATCAGGCCCGTGAACAATGGCTACGCAAAATTCCTGACAACCCAGGCAATCTGCTACGCAATAAATTCCGCTATCAACATCAGCAGCGAAGTGAACAACAAGGTACTAATGAAGACTATGCACCCTATTAATAACTCTGTTGATCGACCATTTAACGGGAGTGCCGTAATGGCAAATAAATCCCATAGCGTATTTGCTCACTTCACTACCCTGCTTGCGGTGCTCGTATTACTGATAGGCCAAATAAGCAGTGCACACGCAGAGACAAATGTGCGCGCCACCGTCGATCGCAATCAAGTTTCAAGTGAAGAATCTTTTACCCTTTCACTCAATGCAGACAGCATATTATTTTCTGGCGAACCCGATGTAACTGCACTCGAAAATGATTTTCATATTATTAATCGCCAACAGAGCAGTCGCACCAACATTATCAATGGCAAAGTAAATAGCAGCCGCCAGTGGGACTACACCCTAGTACCTAAGCGGGAAGGCATCCTGACCATCCCCGAATTGCCTATGGGTAAATACAAAACTCGCCCCATCACTATGACCGTGAGTAAGGCCGCGAAAGCCCAACAGTCCGGCAATGAAAGCCTTTACATGGAGTCCGACGTCACCCCGCGCACGGCTTATGTACAAGAAGAATTGCAATACACCGTAAAAATATTCACTTCCGTAAACATTTTGGACGCCTCGCTAGACGCCCCAGAACTAGATAACGCGGTGATCGAAGCCGACGGCGAAGAACGCTATCAAACCTTGATTAATGGCCGCTACTTTCAAGTAATTGAACGGCGCTATTCCATCTACCCGCAAACCAGCGGCACCCTCACTATTCCGGCCCTCACCTTACAAGCACGGGTTGAAGGGTATCGTCCGTCTATGCTCGACCCAGGCCGCTTAGTAGTAAAACGCAGCGGTGAACACCGCGTTAAAGTATTACCACCACCAACAGAGTTTAAGGGCTCGGTATGGCTGCCAGCCAAAGAGATCGCATTGGAAGAAAGCTGGAGTAAAAACCCAGACTCATTAAAAGTGGGCGATTCAATTACCCGCACCGTTAGTATTCAAGCCGAAGGGCTTCTCGGTTCACAGCTTCCTGCGCTGCCCACTATTACTTTAAACAATGCCAAGCTCTACCCAGATCAGGCAAAAATAGAAAAAGGCGACGACAAATCCCAGTGGACGGGCATTCGCAGCGAATCGCTGGCAATTATCCCGACTCGCGCAGGTGAGTTTGTATTACCAGAAGTTCGCATAGCGTGGTGGAACACCGACAGCAATAAGGCCGAGTTTGCAGTGTTACCTGAGCGCAAATTTACCGTTGCACCCGCTGTAGCCAACGGCGGCGACACACAAATTACCGCGATTGATTCACCTACCCTAAACGACACGGTGCAGCAAAGTGACGCCGTACTTAGTAGCGAACCAATAGCCAATAAACCCACTCAAGGGCCAAGTAGTGAGCTTGCCAATAATTCAGCGCTATGGGGAGTTATCGCCGTACTGGTACTCAGTAATATTGGCTTCGCCATAGCATGGTGGCGTGGACGGCATCGGATTTTAGCGGCCCCTGCAACACCGTCGAAAGACGACAACAACGAACAAAAAGCTTTTAAGTCTTTAGAAAAAAGCCTAAAAACCAAAGCTGATCACAACGAGTTACGTGCTGCCTTAAGCTACTGGGGACTCTGCTATTTTAAGCGTACGATGACATTGAGCGACTTGGGCAATGCTATTCCCGAATTAAGCCACTTCTGCCAACAGCTAGATGCACATTTGTATTCTGGACAGGGCTTTGCCATCGACGCCAGCGCGGTACTAGATGTACTGAAAAAATATCGCAGTAGTACCGGTAAGGAAAAGCCAGCGCAGCCCGCACTGGCACCGCTGTATCAACGTTAAATCTAAACCTGCCAGCGACTAACTACTTCGTCGCTGGTACTTCCTTATGTTTAAGTACCAAGACCCCGCCTAATACCACGCAGGCAATCCCTACAAGCGTTATCGTGTCGGGAATATGATCCCACACCAGCCAATCCAACAAGCCACTAAACACCACCCCAAAATAACTGATTGGCGCCAAAGCCGCCGCCGACACATAGCGGTAGGCCAAGGTATACATAACAAAACTTAAATAGATCACAACACCCATATACAACAAACCAGGCCAGGCGGACGTTGGTATCGGACTATAATTCCAAAGAAAAAATGGCAGGCTAAACAGCAAAGAAATACTAAAATAATAAAATAGAATACGACTTTGAGGTTCGTGTTGCGCCAATACTCGGGTGCTCACCATCGATATAGCCAACCCCAAACCTGACAGCAACGCCAGTAAATGCCATAAGCTTAGGCCCTCAAAATCCGGTTTAAGCACCAAAACTATGCCAACAAACCCAACGACAAGCGGTGGCCATGTTTCCTTGCGTACACGTTGACTAAACCACAAGAAAAGAATGAGAGGCACCATCAAGGGCGCAGATGAGCGTAGCAAGGTAGCTTCTACCAAAGTAATTTTACTAAGCGCGAGGTAATACAAGTAGAAACACGCGCAACCGCTCACACCCCGCACCAGATGCCATCGCGGACGTGACGTTGCTAAGCCTGAACGACCCGCCCGCAGAATCGACGGCAAGGAAAACAAAAAACTAATACCGTATTGCACAAGCACAATAGTGGAGACATGAACCTCCTGCGACACGTGCTTTCCCACCGCTGCTACCGTGCTTGAAAAGAACACCGTCACCAGAGACAGCAATAAGCCCATCAGTAATTGCTTTCTTTCTAGTGTTAATGGCAAGACAGTCACTCTCAATAGCGTAAATTCGAGGCAAAGTTCAGGCGTACCGCCATTGCTTTGCGCCGCGACACTATAATGAGCCTAATTGACATTGGCTAGTAAGTAAGCAAAAAATCAGAACAGGAGGGCGCAGATCCAAACCCCTTTACCGTAGCAAAGAGGCCGGACCTAACGGGGTCTAGCAGTTACTTCTTATCGGCGCCACATTTAGCTTCGCCGCACTTACCTTCTTTAGCTGCTTTGTCTGCTCCGCATTTCGCTTCGCCGCACTTACCTTCTTTTGCTGCTTTATCTGCGCCGCATTTCGCTTCGCCACACTTACCTTCAGTCGTTTTTTTCTCAGCACCACACTTCGCTTCGCCGCACTTTCCTTCTGCGTCTTTTGCGTAATCAGCAAGCTGATAGCCGCTGCTCATTACTTTCGCCGCAAAGGGGTTGGTATCTGCAACGGCAACGGAAGCCATTGAAGACGCTAGCATGGCCGCACCGAGGGCCGTCATCGCAGTATTTTTCATTGTGTCATCACCTTATTTATAAATTAAAAGATCAAATTGGCCGCTTTAGTGCGACGCTGCCTATAAGAGAATCAACAATCCAAACTGTTACATCACATAGAAAATAAATTTATTCCGCGTGATGTGTAACAAGATTTATCGCCACACGTCTTACAAGCATGAACATGCACCACGATTACCGTCAGCAAAGGGCAGTAGCGCAATCGTGACCTCTATACGGAGTAAACTCTATGGTAGATTTTTTCAATAAAATTCGTGGCATCCAGAATGCCCTTGGTCGGCTAGCGGAGCCCATTGACGGCCTACCGTCACTGGCGCTGCGCCTATATTTAGTACCGGTATTCTGGATGGCCGGCAGCAGTAAAGTGATGCATTTTTCTGATACCGTTGAATGGTTTGGTAATAGCGACTGGGGCCTTGGTTTGCCCTTCCCCTATCTAATGGCCTTTATGGCAACAGCGGCGGAGCTCGGCGGCGCCGTGTTGTTGTTACTGGGTTTGGCGACCCGCTGGATTTCTATTCCACTGGCGGTAACCATGATTGTTGCAGCGACCACTGTACATTGGCATAACGGCTGGCAAGCCATCGCCGACGCCAGCGCGCCCTTTGCGAATGAGCGCGTCGTCGATTCTGTTGAAAAGCTATCCGCCGCCCGCTCCCTATTGGAAGCCCACGGCAACTACGATTGGCTAAGCTCCAGCGGCAATTTTGTGGTGCTAAACAACGGGATTGAATTTGCCGTCACTTACTTAATTATGTTGTTGGCACTGGTGATGATGGGTGGCGGTAGATTTGTCAGTGCGGATTATTGGCTGAATCGCGCCTTAGCCAAGGCCAAATAAGCAATTAATTTGGACGCCAGTGCAGTGAATAGTTGCCTACAGGCAGGAGGATCAGGGACACTAAGTGCTTAATCATAGTTTGGATTAATCTGTGTCACTGCCCGTCGACGATCAACAGCTTATCGCCCGCCTAAAAGCGGGCGATAATTTGGCATTTAAAGCGCTTATTAGCAGCTACCATCAAAAGCTGCTCATCGTGGCGAGGGCCATCGCTGGTGACGTATTTGCAGAGGATGTCACCCAAGAAGCGTGGGCATCGATCTACAAAGCTATTGGCAAATTTGAAGGTCGTTCCAGTCTGTCTACGTGGATGATTCAGATTGTGAGCAATGAGGCAAAGTCGAGACTGCGCCGCGAAAAGCGTCACAGCAGTTTTGGCGACATCGACGAGGTGCGTCCAGAAATTGATTCGGAGTGTTTTAACAACAACGGCCACTGGGTGAACCCACCCTCGCACTGGGATATTAATACACCGGAACTGATGCTTCAGGAGGATCAATTAAGACACTGTATTGAACACACTTTGACGGTATTACCTGAGAACCAAAAAGCAGTATTTTTACTACGTGATGTTGAGCAAACCAGTTTGGATGAAATTGCCGACCTGCTGACGCTCAGCGAAGCCAATGTTCGAGTGATTCTGCACCGTGCGCGATTGCAACTTATGAAAATCATCAATCATTATCAGGAGACCGGAGAATGCTGAACTGCAAGCAATTTACCGATCTAGCCAGCGACCATATCGACCTCCAGCACACTGGTTGGAAGCGTGTTGAGATTCGTTTGCACCTGATGCTTTGTCGCCACTGCCGACGCTTTAATCGCCACCTCAACCGCAGCAGCCAAACTGGTGCGGCTATTGCTCAACAAATTTGGCACAGCGAAACAGCGGAGAGCGAGGCAATTTTTTCGAAAATTATTCAGTCACCGCCAAGTGACAAAACCCCGTAAAACCAACCCAAGAGTCGACACTAGGCAGCAGGCAAATACACTCTGAATTCAGCGCCTGCGCCTTCGTCACCAAGCAGCTTCACTCGACCTTCGTACTCGTCAAGAATACGCCGACAAATTGCCAAGCCTATGCCGTTACCCTCGTACTCCTGCTCATTATGCAGACGTTCAAAGACCCCAAAAATACGGTTGCTATACTGCCGCGCGATGCCAATGCCATTGTCTCGAATATAAAAGCCGACCTCACCACTGTCACAGTCAGCAAGACTACCAACCTCAATTTTAGGCTGCTCTTGATCACGACTAAATTTAATCGCATTTTCTAGCAACTCCGATATCAACTTACTCAAATGTCCAATTGGCACCCTAGCCATGGCATTAAATGTATCGTGCTGCAGAGCGACATTGTACTTTTTCAGTTCGGTTTCGTTTTGTGAAATCGCTTGCTCTAGGGCCTCGTCAAGTGATGCCGGAGTGACATCGGCGACGGTTTGCAGCAGAGAGTATTCACGCAAGTCATCAATCATCGACGTGGTGCGTTTCGCCGATGCCACCATCATGATCAGCCATTTTTCTTCATCTTCGGCCAATCGATCGTTTAAGCGGTCAGCCAATAACTCACCAAATACGGCAATGGAACGCAACGGTTCTTTAATATCCCGCGAAGTAACCATCGCGTACTGCTCCAAAGCGGTGTTTGATCGCTCCAACGAGGCATGATTCTGCTCCAATAGGGTTTTCATTACTCGCGTTTCTGCAAGTTCCTCAGTACGTTCGTCCACTACTTGGCGCAGATCGCGGGACAAACGTTCTACCTCAGCGCGCTGTTTAATATTGTCCGCCACCTCGTCGCGTAGCTTCTGATTCAAATCCAGTAATTGCTGATTGCTAGGTATCGCCAAAGCCTTTGGAATCAATGGCCACACCGCGATAGCCGTGCCGACCGAGGCAATTGCAGTAATTAATTTCACTATGCCGCTTAGCCAATAAGCACCGTGCCAAACATTAAAAATATTGATCAGGTGTGTCGCGCCGCAGGCAAAAATAAAAATCGCAAACATCACGAACATAAAATTAAATTTTAAGTCTTCTCGTTTACGAACCAGATACACCAAGGCAACAGGAATGGTGAAGTAGGCAATCGTAATGAGCACATCGCTGGTGACATGCAAACGGACTAAGTCATCATTCCACAAATAACAATGCCCATGTGGTGGCATTTCTGGGCCCAACAAGAAGTTCATAAAATCTGACATGTCATCAATCCATTGTTCTGTACACGAGTATTCGTGTCGCCTTCGAGTCTATGGCCTGCAAATCCAAATACACCGTTATAACAAGCCTAGCGGCATTACAACATTGTGTATTCCACTTAGCTTAGCTCTATGACTCACTACAGCAACTACTGTCTTGCTCTGGGTATTTTGCCGTTACGTCTTTATACGCCGACTGGATTTGTGACAAATCACTAGAAAAATCACCACTAGGAAGGTACTCGGGAGCCAGCACGACGGTTTTTTTGGCGTAATCCAGCTGTGCGGCCACAATCGGAACGTCAGCACCAACGGCAATGTGGTAAAAGCCGCCTTTCCACTCAGCGACTTTGCTCCGCGTACCCTCTGGCGCGATTATCAACACCATGTCATCGGTTTCATTAAACAAGCCCACCATCTGAGCAACAAAATTGTGATGACTACCACGCTCCACTGCCACACCGCCAAGCCAGCGTAACAGACGCCCTTGCAGGCCATTAAACAAGCTGTGTTTAGCCATAAATCGCGCCTGCCGGCCTAGAGCAGCACCAATGACAACCATCAGAAAAAAATCCCAATTACTGGTGTGTGGCGCAACAATCATGACGTATTTACGCGCCGCGGGTTGCTGACGTGCAAACCGCCACCCCCTCACTATAAACAAGCCCCCCACTGCACCTCGCACTAATTTGAGTAACAATGGGTGATGACAAATGGTTTTCCGCTGAGATACAGACATCACAGATACTCACGAATTTTTATTCTATTTACTGCGCCACTGTTTTGATGAGTTAGCAAGCAACGGCCGCGTCTTATTATTCCAGAAGATATTACACAAAAGATAGGCAATGCGCTTGCCGCCCCTGCTCTGCTCCACTATTCTGAAAAAATAACAACAAACGAATGAGTCCACTCTTGCAAATACGCCCGCACCACTTATTTAGTCTGCTCCTGCTTGCTGCGCAAGCCAACATTTCAACCGCCACCGAGCTTGCGCCCCCAGATGATGGCAGACTGCAGGTTCTGCACAGCCGCTACGCAGCTTTTCCAGCGCATAACCACTATTCAGACACATCCCTACAGGGCGATGGCTACGCTTTTATAAATGACAACGACGAGCTAATCGATACCCTTAAAAATATTTATGACGAAGGATTGGCGCTGCAAGGACGATCTCGAGGCCTATTAGTCATCCCAGGGGACGAAGTCGCGCTGGTGGAACAATTAAAAAATGCGGCAAATGACAAAACCAGCTTTGCCGCCGGCGGGCACTTTGCTTTACTCACCAAACATAAGAATTGGATTATTGTCGGCGGTTCAGAATTTACTGGCAGCGGTCGTTTTATCTACGATGAGGACGACGCCACCCGCTTACGATTTGCCACTGTTGTAGGCCTGTTTTCCTTTGGCCAACTACAATCCCATATGGACGTTTCTGCACTGTGGACTAACTACCTCGGTGTTAATCACCGCTTCAATTTTGAAGCCATGCCCAACACGCGTTTTGGCATTACCACCAAAATCCAGAACATCAGCGTTATCGAACGCAGTATTTCAGTTTCAGAATACGAAGAAGGTAAACTTTTTGACCGCAGCAGAGACGTCGAAAACAATATTCAACTCAACGCCGACTTAGGTATTGAACATCACCTAGGTCCTTGGACGCTTGGCCTACAAATTGACGATATATACCAGCAGAACATAAAAGGCGTCGAGGGCACACGCTACCAACAACGCAGCCGTATCAGTAGTAATATCATTTATACCAATAGCTGGAATAGCTTACGACTAAGCGCAGACCTCACACCGCAAAAGGGCTTTGGCGAACTTTCATCACGCCGACATTATGAGTTAAGCACCACGCTACCCGTAAGCAATAGAGTTGATATTCTGCTCGGATACCAGTGGTTTGACAGTGAAAATGATTCAAACTTGCCATCAGCGGGACTCCGCTACCGTCTCGGCGAGCTACTTAGAATCGACGCGCAATTTAGCTACGCGGGACCACGGGAGTTTGGCGGCGGCGTTAGTCTACAACTTCCGCTTTAGCCGCCTTCCTCGCTAGTGATCATCTTAAGTCGTTTTGTTTGGAATAAACGACATGGCGTGTTCACTGATAGCGGTAATAGTCAGCGACGGATTTACTCCCAAATTTGACGATAAGGTAGAGCCGTCGCACACCAGCATATTCTTATAGCCAAACACCCTACTTTGCACATCCACAACACCATCATCAGCACTGCGCCCCATCCCTGCGCCGCCCATACAATGAGCCGTCGCAGGAATATTAAATAACACCTCGGTAATCAAACTGCCCGCCATACCACCCAAGCGACGGGCCGCCTTTAAGGCAAATTCACTGGCCTCAGGAATATGCGCTGGAATTTTGGGGCCGACGCTCACCATGCCTTTATTAAAAGGCCAATACCAGCGGCGCTTATAAAGCATATCGATATGCCCATCCAAGGTTTGCATGCATAGCAAAATAATTGTCTGCTTAGCTAATCCAAAGGGAATTAATGCGCCCAGCGCCTTCTTAGGATTGCGCAGCAATAAACGGATCATGGTGGCGATCCAATTAAATATCCGACGCCAATCTGTATGCCCGCGCACCATCGCGGTAACCAACAAGCCCATCGCATCAGAACCACGGGGATAGCGCGTTGCCTCTATATGTGTTTTTTCATCAAGATAAATACCTGAACCAATCGCAATACCTTGATCCATATTGTCGACCATCGGTAAGCGCACACCAATCAAAGACTCTGCATTGGTTCTCACTCGACGACCCAATTGTGAGGAAATATTGGGGAGTGAGTTTTTATCTCTAAGTTTAAATAGCAAGGCCTGCGTTCCCAAAGACGAGCCCGCAAATACCACTGCTTTTACACGCCAACGGCGCTTTTTGCGAAACAAAAAAGACGTGCTACTTACCGTAGTCACTTCATAACCGTCTTCGCCATCCGCCTTACCATTTAAAGGTACAACGTCCACCACGCGGGTTTCGGCATGAACATCTGCACCCTGTTTTTCAGCCAAATATAAATAATTTTTATCAAGGCTGTTTTTTGCGTTGTAGCGACAACCCACCATGCAACCGCCACAAGCGATACAGCTATTACGGTCAGGACCCTCACCATCAAAATAGGGATCAGGATAAGATTTTCCCTGTACCTCGCCCTCGTCGCCAAAAAACACCCCAACTTGAGTTTTATAAAAGGTATCACCGCAGCCCCAATCTTCTGCGGCTTCTTTCAAAAGCTCATCTGCTGGGCCTAGAATACGATTCTCGGTCACCCCAAGCATTTTTTGCGCAGTAGCGTAATGCGCTGGCATATCTGCAGGCCAATCTTTTAAGCCCGCCCAACTCCCCTGCTGCCAAATTTCTGGCTTTGGCACTAACAAGGTATTTGCGTAAGTAATCGAGCCACCACCCACGGCGTTGCCGTGCAATACCAGCACATGTTTAAACCAGCTGATGTTAAAAAAGCCTTTAAGACCCAGCATCGGCTTCCACAACCAGCGATGAAAAGACCAGTTAGATCGAGGGTAGGTTTCTGCGCTCCAGCGTTTACCCATTTCCATTACCGCAACGCTATATCCCTTTTGCGTCAGACGATAGGCAGACACCGAGCCACCAAAGCCAGAGCCCACAACCAGATAATCGACATCGTATTCCACGTTCAGCACACCTCTACCGCTCGCAATTCAAGCCATCTAATTTGACAACACGTCATGTCACTTTACATCTGACATCAACTCATGTCAAAATTTCCAAATGCCAACATCCATCAAAAAATCCCGCAACGAATTCGACAAAAGCCCGCGCCGCTACCGAGGCAGCAGTGGCGACCAACGTCGCAATGAACGCTATGAGCAATTACTTAGCGCCGGCCTCAGTGTTATTGGCAGCCAAGGTTATGCTGCCGCTAGCGTTCGCAGTATTTGCGCAGAAGCAGGCTTAACCGAACGCTATTTTTACGAATCTTTCGCTAATCGCGAGGCGCTTTTAGCCGAGGTGTACAAAACGCAAACCCGCTTTTTGAAAGACCGAATGCTAGCTGCCTTTGAAAAATCTGAACGCAATAGCGCCGCATTTTCCCGAGCAGGTTTGCAGGCTTTTTTCGACACCCTGCACCAAAACCCCGATGTAGCGCGACTATTATTGTTCGAAATTTTGGGCGTTAGCGACACCATCGATTTGCTTTACTATGAAGCGATGGAAGAATTTGCAGTATTGATAAGAACCCTAACGGAATCCTTAGACTTGGCTGATATTTCAGGTATTCCCAACCAAGACATGATTTACGCAGGATTAGTCGGCGCCGTTTTACAAATCGCGCGCCGCTGGGCCTTAACCAATTATAGAGAACCTGTGTCCAGCGTTGTCGAAAGCGGCTTATTTTTATTTAGTGCCGCCACCAACTACACAGCGAATAACACCCCCTAAGCGGCGCTATTCGCGTACCAATCGCGCACCGACAGTTTCTAACACTTCTTTGTATTTTTGCCACTCGGGCATAGCTTCTGTCATTAAGGCGTAGAATCGCGGACTGTGATTAAATTCTTGCAGATGGCAAAGCTCATGAACAATCACGTAATCAATACACTGCAAATCGGCCTTTATCAGGTGCGTATTTAAGCAAATACGCCCATCCGCAGAACAACTTCCCCAGCGAGATCGCATACGCCTTAAACGAAGCTCAGGCACATCTGTCACCCACGGCAAGCGCGCCGACCAAAACCGTAGCCGCTGTGTAAATAGCTGTTGAGCCTGCCGTAAATACCACTGCTGCACAGCACGGGCTACTTGACTGGCATCGGCAACATCGCCACTAACAGACAAGGTATCATCGCCAAGTACTACATTTACTCGACCACCACCGGTGCAAACCCGCAGCGTTAGGGGCTGCCCTAAGTAATCGTGGTATTCGCCTGACTCATAACGCGGCGCAGTACCCTGCTGCTCTAACAATAACCTCTGGCGCTCGTAAATCCAGTCGCGGTTACGCCTTAACATCGCATCAACATCTGCATTTGGTGTTGCGAACGGTGCCCTTAACACCGCCCCCGCAGGGCCAACCTGCAGCGTCAGCTTGCGACGTCGCCGACGGCTGCGAATGATCGTCACAGGAATAGATTGATCGCGGCACAGCAGGTATTGCTGGCTGCGCAATTCTGTTACCGGCTTTGACTTTTTCGCTTTAAACATAGCAACCACTAAGCACAGCCAAGGTGCTCAATTTAGTCGCCACAATCACAAACATCTTATTGATGCACCGGAAATTCGCAGCTAAAAATAGCCCCACCATCGGGATTAGGCTGATAACGAATATCACCGCCGTGGGCCTGCATAATGGATTTAGACACCGATAAACCGATGCCCATGCCGCCTTCTTTCGAAGTCACAAAGGGGCTAAATAATTGCTCTTCAATCTCGGGCGCCAGCCCCGCGCCAAAATCTTTAACACGGAAATACACCATTCCCGCGTCTAGGTAGGTACTCACTTCCACCGCATGACTCTGCCCGGTATTGGCTGTCGACTCCATCGCATTGCGAATTAAATTCAAGGCGACTTGCTGCAACTGCACTTCATCGGCGAAAATTTTCGGAAGGCTCTCTGCCACGTCCAGCTCAATTGGTATTGCATTAACCCGAGAATCGACCTCGGCAAGTGCTAGCACATCGACAAGCACTTCGTTTATTTGTAACACTTCGCGCCCACCCGACGGCTTTTTAACGTAGCTGCGCATACGCTGAATAACCGCCGCCGCACGCTCAGCTTGTACCGCAATTTTAGACAATACTTCGTCCATTTTTTGTCGACGATCTTCCGGTAAATCAGCCAGCAGCCGCTGAGCTACCCGCGCATAATTTGTCACTGCAGTAAGCGGTTGATTTACTTCGTGAGCGATTCCCGCCGCCATTTCACCACCAGTACTTAGGCGTTCAATGTGGGCTAAGTGTTGGCGCTGGGTATCCATCTCCTCTCGGGCTTGCTCAAGGGCAAACTGGTCTTTTAACCATTCGCTAATGTCTCGCAATACCAATACTGCACCACCCTCTTTGCGCGGTGAGCCGCTCAAAGCTACGGGGGCAACATGCCCCGAGCGAGTACTAATACTAACGTGATCTTTACGAAGGCCAACTCCACCCTCACAGAGCAGCGAAAAAGATTGGCTAAGTGGTGCATCGTTGGGGAATAAATTCAGTTGTGAGAACAGCTCACCAATGCTGTCTGCAGCGGCCCACCCCGTAATCGCCGCCGCCTGTGCGTTCATAGAGGTAATTCGACCGGTAACATCCAAGCCAACAATACCTTCATCCACGGCATTTAAAATCTGCTGGTTCTCGTCTTCTAATTCCGTATTACGGCGGGCGAGCGCGCGCTCTAAACGCTGGATTTTAATGTGAGTTCGAACCCGTGCAAGCACTTCGTCGGTCTGAAATGGCTTGGCAATATAGTCCACACCACCGATAGCCAAGCCGTGAACTTTAGACTGGCTGTCGGTTAAAGCCGATAAAAAGATAACCGCAATATCCGCTGTTTCTGGATCTGCTTTAAGACGCTCACAAACTTCAAAGCCATCCATTCCTGGCATCATGACATCAAGTAAAATTAATGCCGGACGCGCGCGCTTTGCAGTATAAAGTGCGGCCTCACCATCTCGCGCGGCAAGTAATCGGTAGCCACTGCCTTCCAATGTTTTAAATAAGACTTGTAAATTTGTTGGATTATCATCAACCAACAAAACTTGTTCGCTACCGCGATCAGGCATCATTCACGCTAACCTCATGTGTTGCTTGAACGACGAGCCGAGCAAGTTTATCGAAATCAAATTCACTGAGGTAATCTTCGGCCTCACTAATAAAACCATCGCAATCTGGATTGTGTTGACGCAGCTGGCACAGTAGTTCTCGCAGTCCAGTAACGTCGCCAAGATTCACGGCCTCTTGCAACGCTAGCAAATCTTGTTCATTGGGTAACACCACATCCTGTAATCGGCTAGTCACCATCGCGACCGGCGCAACCACTTCTACGGTGTTTTTCGCCTGAACCCCGCAGGTAGACGCAACTACTTTTAATAAATCACCAATGCTGATCGGCTTGGGTAAAAATCCATCGCAGCCGACCTGCACAGCTTCTTCCATCATCTCTTCATCGGTTGTCGCGGAGGCCATAATAATCGCGACCTCACTCATGCCCATATCTTGCTTAATCACCCGCGTCGCTTCCATGCCATCCATGTCTGGCATACGCAAATCCATCAACACTAATTTCGCCGTGCGCTCTTTAAGTAGCTCAATGACCTCAAGACCATTTGCGGCCTCGCGCACATCGCTACTCACGTCCTCTAACATACTTAATAGAACATGACGGTTTACGGCGACATCATCCGCAACAATGATCGCTGGATCTGGTTCAACGCCCGCCAATAACTGCGGAGCCAAGTCGGCTTTATCTGCTGGGCGCTCTACGGGAAGAACATCTGAATTTATTTCCAGCAAAGGCACATCGAAATAGAAGCAGCTACCGCGACCAAATTCGCTACTAAGGTTTAAACTTCCGCCCATTGCTTCAACCAAGCGCCGACAAATAGACAAACCTAAACCGGTGCCCTTACCGTCCTGAGGATTCACTTGACGGAAGGGTTCAAACACATCGCGTAGCTTTTCGTTCGGAATCCCCATACCACTGTCGGTCACCGAAAACAGTAATTGCTTGGTTTCAAAATCAGCCTGAAGTTTTAACACCACCTTGCCAACGCTGGTAAATTTCACCGCATTGTCGAGTAAATTTACCAACACCTGCCGCAGCTTCACCTCATCAACTTGCACTTGTTCAGGTAGGTTTGTAGCCCGATCAACAATAAATTCAAGACCTTTAGACTGCGCCCTATGGGCAACAATATCGCTAACATTCGACACAATATCGTCGAGCTTATTAGGCCGACATACGATATCGATATTGCCACTTTCGATCTTGGCCAAATCCAGCACATCGTTAATCAAGGTAAGCAAATGCTTGCCGCAACTTTCTATTGCTCGCAAATACTCCTGGCTGCCCGCGGGGATACCGGTGTCGCGCTGCAGAAGCTGGGCATAACCCAACACCCCATTTAAGGGCGTGCGCAACTCATGGCTCACACTGGACAAAAATTGGCTTTTAGCATGCAGAGCATCTTCCGCAGCGATACGCGCATTCACTAACTCTTGCTCAATTCGTTTGCGATCCGTTACGTCGGTCATAATACCCATCGCACGAATCGGCTTATCGTTTTGATNGTTTTCAACCACGTCGCCACGGCTATAAATCCAGCGGAAATTACCCGCGCGATCCTTAACCCGAAACTCGACACTATTGCCCGTTGCCATTCCCAGCCAACTGTCCACCGCTGAGGCAATGATTTGCAAATCATCAGCGAAGGCAATATTTTTAAAAGCTCCAACGGGATAAGGTTTGACGGGGACGTCGTAACCCAACATCCGAAAGAAGCTCTCCCCAACGGTAACAAGGCCGGTCTGCAAGTCTAAATCCCACAGATGGTTTTGTGCCGCATCTAGCGCCAGTTGGAAACGACGTTCGCTTAGTTTTAAAGCGCGTTCGGTTTCGGTGCGTTTTGCTACCATAAAATTCGCGTCTTCAGCTAGGCGCTGAAATTCCGCAAAAGGTAGGCGCTTAATATCTATCGCCGTGGAACGTTTACTCGCGTCGGCAAAAAACTGCTGGAATATATGGAAGCCTGCAGCACTGCGCCTCGCCAACCAACGCGCCGCGATGGTTGAGAAAATCATTAAAATGAAAGCAATAATCACAATAAAACGGATATGCTCTTTGACCCGCTCTTG
The DNA here is from genome assembly GCF_902705855.1 of Zhongshania aliphaticivorans. GTDB lineage: Bacteria > Pseudomonadota > Gammaproteobacteria > Pseudomonadales > Spongiibacteraceae > Spongiibacter > Spongiibacter aliphaticivorans_B. The sequence goes on from NZ_CACSIJ010000015.1 coordinate 141,182, forward strand.
TAAAGCAGCGCGCTCGTCACTTAATTTATCGTTGAGTTCATCCAAGAATACACCCGAACCCAACACCCAACCCCAGGGTTCAAAGCGGCGAATATACGAAATAACGGGTTTCTTCTCACCGTCGCGATCAAGCCAATTAAGCTCAGTAAACAAGCTGTGTTCTTCACCGCCGACTCGCGTACTCACATCGACAATATCCGGCATTAACAAGCCGACATTACTGGGGTCGTATGCATTAACCAATTGCCGACCGTCTTTATCAACCACAAATAATATGGAGTTATCAGGATCGATGGGGACAGCTGCAATTCGCTCAATAACTTCGCGCTTAAGCCGGTTAAGTTCATCGCTCAAAAAAATACTCGCGCCAATATAAATACTCAGCGGTTTGTAATAGTAAACAAAGCTAAAATTACGTTCGGTAGCAACGTCACTGCTAGGATCGGTAAACCGGTATTCAAGAAAGTCGTATTTTTTATCTTGTAATGCGGCCCGAATCTGCGATGAAAACGCGTTAACCGTCGCTGTATCGGTCATTCGCGCTTCGGCGGCAGGGTTCATCGGCGGCAGCAAAGCCTGCCCACTGCTATCAAATAAGAAGAAAAAACCTTTGTTATTTAAAAAACGTAGCGACGCCATGGTCGCCCGCAGACGGGTTAATTGATCGGTTTTGCTCTCGCCAACAAACTCTTTGCGAGTGTCTTCTATTAGCGATATACCCACCGCGACCTGCTGTCGCAAATCATTGTATATCTGCCGGTTTAGCTGGGTATGTTTAAAATCTAAATACTCAACGGCCTTGCCAACTTCTCGGCGCAATAGCTCCCTGCGTGACTCAACATAGGTGTCTCGCCATGCTTCACTCTGCTGAGTGTAGCGCTCGTATTCTTTTGCAATCCAGATATAGCCGAATATCGCCAAAGGAATCGCAGACAATGCGACTAGGCTAAGGAGATAAATCTGTACTAAACTGCGCTTAGTTCGCATGCGCAACCCTTGTTGTTGTATAGCAATCGCTTTGTTGCGTTGCAGCTTATTAGGCAGAAGCTTATCCAGTCTTGGTGCTTCCCGCCAGTATCAATCAATTTATTCACTACTTAGGCATGCCCATAGTTTGTCATTTCATGGTAGCCTGAATACATTATAAAACGGTAACGGCAAGGACGTAATAATGACTATTGAAGCGACAGTGTACCTCGTTGAAGACGACGAAGCCGTGCGAGACTCACTGCAGATGGTATTGGAATCCGTTGGCCACAAAGTAGTTAGCTACTCCCGCGCCGACTCTTTTCTAGAGGATTACACCACCGAGATGGCCGGCTGCATGGTGTTAGACATTCGTATGCCAGGCATGAACGGCATGGAATTGCAGCGCCAACTTAATTCTCGCAACTCTATATTGCCTATTATTTTTGTGACCGGACACGGTGACGTGCCGATGGCAGTAGACGCCATGCAGCGAGGCGCGGTGGACTTTGTACAAAAGCCCTATCGCGAAGAAGAGCTGCTTGGCAAAATCCAGCAGGCTATTGCCGCCGACGCTGAAAACCGCGCCGACCTTGAAGAAAAGCATAAAATTCGCGCCAAATTAGCAGATCTAACGCCGCGTGAAAGTCAGGTTATGGAGTTAATGATTGAAGGTAAGGCCAATAAGGTTATTGCCTACGATCTTGATATCAGCCAGCGCACGGTAGAAATTCACCGTGCCCGCGTAATGGAAAAAATGGGTGTACGTTCATTAGCCCACTTGGTGCGTATGGTAATGGCTGCAGAAGACAGTAGCAGCAACTAAGCTCACTGACTGCCCAGCAAGGCGTCCATCGCCTGCAGGGCAGTCATCAAACCGTTCACCGGCAACTGTAAACCACTAAAATACTCTTCCGCCATCGGCGCAATCCCGCTAGCACGCGGTAAATCTTGCTGCTGATCTAGCAGAAACTGCATTCTGGGAATAAAGATAAACTGCAGCCACTGTGCAAAATTCAAGGTATCGATGGCAAAAGGCTGCTCGCTTCGCAGTGCTTCTGGCGGCGGCGATTCGGCCTGCCAACATCCTATTCGGCGCAGCTCTGCTTCAATATCCATTAAAGTCGCCGCTACTTCGTGATTCTCAGCCATCATCTCTACTATTACATTCCAAGCTTATTCTATGATCTGTCGATAGGGCGGCATCGACGCTAGCATTTTCCGGCCGTAGTGCCGAGTCACAATTCGTCTGTCTAAAATAGTAATTCGTCCAACATCAGATTCGCTGCGCAGTAAACGTCCGCTGGCCTGAATCAATTTTACCGCCGCATCTGGCACGGTAATATCCATAAAGGGATTGCCATTGTTGCGGCTAATCCACTCTGCCAATGCTTCTTCTACCGGATCTTCTGGCACCGCAAAGGGAATTTTGGCGATAAGGACATGGGAGCAATACTTGCCGGGTAAATCTACCCCTTCGGCAAAGCTCGCCAAACCGAAAATCACACTTCCTTCTCCGCCATCTAGGCGCTTGCGGTGCTGGCTGAGGATCTCGTGTTTTGGCAGATCGTCCTGCGCCAAGATACGGCTCTGCCACTGTGCCGGCATGGCTTCGCGAACTGCACGCAGTTGCTTGCGAGACGAAAACAATACCAAATTACCTTCAGAGGGCGACATCAACTCCGGCAACATCTCTATTAACGCGGCGGTGTGGGCCTCAGCATCACCCGCGTCGCAGTTCATGGCCGGTATATATAATTCACCCGCCTCGGCGTGAGCAAAGGGACTGGGCACCACCTCAAAGCTAGCATCAGTGTCGAGCCCCGCGCGCATACTAAAACGATTAAAGCTACCCAAGGCCGTCAAGGTCGCCGAGGTGAGCACCGCCGCATAACAACGCGACCACAGCGCCGACTTAAGCGCATTGGCGGCCAATATCGGGCTAGCATTTAATTCGATATCGAATAAGCCCTGCCCAGTTTCGACCAAGGCCATCCAGCGCGCATTTGGCGGCTTTTCTTTACTAGCGTCACTGGCGTAGGAGCGCCACAGCGCAACGGCGTTTTCCGCCCGAAAACGGGTAGATGACACAGTTGTTAACCACTGCTCCATTACCTCGCGGCTCGCTAGCAGCTGATTGCTGTCTAAGCTATCTTGCAAGGTATCGATAATGCGTTCAGCCTGCTGAATAATCCCGCTAAAGCCTTCGGCCATACTTCTAGCATGGGCGGCTAAGTCATCTGGCACAATACCGTCGGGGAAGCGCACACTCTTTGTTCCCTGCCGCTCTTCAGCGCCGTCTAATAAGTCTTCCAGTAAGGGCCGCAACGGAGCCAAACCACGTCGCACTGCAATAAGCTGAGCCAGTAAGCTCTCAAGCTGTCCCCGTGCCGTCATGTCCATCGCAGGCACTGCGATCATGGCGGTCAAGGCGCGCTCTATTTGCTCCATCCAGCGTTCAGTCGCCGCAAGACGGAAATTCGCACTGAAATGGTTTATGACTTTATCGGGCAGGTGATGAGCTTCATCAAATATATAGATGCACTCCTCCGGCGGCGGCAGTATAGCGCCGCCACCTAGGGCGAGGTCGGCCAGCACCAAGTCGTGATTCGCCACGATAACATCCGCTTGAGTCAGTGATTCGCGAGCCTTAAAAAAACTACATTGTTTAACGTGACTGCAGCGCCGCCCAGTGCACTGGGCATGATCGGTCGTGACCCGCGTCCACTTATCATCGGCAATCACCGTATCCCAGTCGTCACGGTCACCCGCCCACTTTCCGGTCGCCATTTTCTGCGCAAAATCGGTATACAAAGACAGGCTTTCAGCGTCGGGGGCCGCCATGTGCTCGTCGATATACAGCGGCAACACCTTAGCGTCTGCCCCCGACAATAATTGATCTAATTTAGATAAACAGATATAGCGCCGGCGGCCCTTAGACAAGCTAACAGTAAATTGCAGCCCGCTATTAGTAAGAATATCCGGCAGATCGCGGTAAATTATTTGCTCTTGGAGAGCCACAGTTGCGGTAGAAATAACGAGGGTTTTGTTAGTCTGCTGCGCAATCGGAATCGCCGCTACCGCATAGGCCAAGGTTTTACCCGTGCCTGTGCCGGCTTCCACCACACAGAGATGATCGCCACCACCACGCTGAAACTCTTGATTACGCTTTACACCGCCCAGCACTCTCGCAATATGGGCAATCATCAAGCGCTGACCGTAGCGAGGACGCAGCTGTTTTACATCTAGGAATTGTCGATATGCGTCCTGAATCGCTTTTTTCAGTGCATCTGTGAGCACTTAAACCGCCTCGTCGACGGCCCGCAGATCGCGACTACGCAACTGATTTCTCACGGGGTTAGCGTATATCTCCATCGCCTTAACGCGGAATTCCTGAGGCATTTTTGCAAAACGCTTTTCAAATTCGGCGACATCGGCATCGGTGATTTTTGGCACCTGCAGCTCGCGCCAGCGGTCATCGTTGTAAAGGCGCTTATAGGCGAGCACATTGCTGGCATGCAGACGATATTGATCAATAATTGCGTTATCCAGCACCGCCGCCACCGCTGAAGCGTCGGCAAACTCACCCTTTAGCGGTGCACCAAAACTAACGTGAACATCGCCCTTATTGCCCAAAACGCCGACGGCGATACTTTTTAAATCTTCGTGTTCGGCTTTTAAATACGCGCCATCGCGCTCTACATGCACTAGCTCTTGGGCCTTAGCGGCATCTAAGGGATCCCATTCGTAAGAAATAGACACCGGCACAATATTTAGCTTGTTGATATAGTCAGAGAAGCTCTCGTCTGGCTTTTGCTGCGCCATACCGATCATTTTTATCACCGCCGCCTCGGTGGCATCGTTGCCATCTTTAGCGCGGCCTTCACGCTGGGCTATCCAAATAGAACTGCGCTCTTCTAATAAAGAGAATCGAATATAGTTTGCCAATTGCCTAAATGCGGCCAGCATCTGGCGAGGGCCACGGGCTGAGCGACGCACAATAAAGCTTTTATTTAAGCGCATTAGGTCTGCAGCGAAGGGCTTTGACAGCAAATTGTCGCCAATGGCGATCCGCACAGTATCCCGTTCGTGATGATACAAGGCATAGTTAACAAAGGCGGGATCGAGGGCGATATCACGGTGGTTGCTAATAAATAAATAGGCCGCGTCCGAACCAAGCACATCTAGGCCCGACACATTAAAGCTACAGGTATGATCCTCGATCATCGCATCCATATAGCGTTTAATGATTAACTGAAAGTCCGCCACGCTGCTGACGCCCTTTAACTCGCGACGTAAATACCAAGTGATAAAGGGGCGAACCAACCACGGTAAATAGCGGTTTAGCTTGGGAATACGCAGATTGGCGACCACATTTAATAACTCGGGGTCGACCAGCAACTTGCCTAAAACCGGCACGACTTCATCGTCGTGGTATGGCCGGATCTCAGCGAAGTCATCCATCGGATTTTGCTCTCTACAATATGAAGGGGCGTACAATAAAGGATTCAAGCGCAGTCGTCATCTGCCTAGCGCAATCACCCGCTACTAAATACTCAATTTGTCGGTAAAACGCTCTTATTCGGGGCTCACACCCCCTCTCTCGCAAGCCCCAATCCTGCACCCCACCCCGTACCCAGCTTAGCTTTCAAGGTAAAAGCACTGGACTCTCGAGCTAATCCAATGCACAATTTAGTAAGCATGATTACATTTCGTATATGAACATAATTCTTAAATCTGAAGCAGGGAAAAATATGCCAATTAAATCAAGCACTAAAGGCCATGCCGTAGATAAACAAACGGCAGCTTTCTTCGATTTTGACGGCACCCTGATCGCCGGTTATTCCGCTTTTTATCTGCTAAAAGAGCAAATTAAACGCAAGCTCCTCGGGCGCCATCAGATCACCGAGGTCATTTTGGGCTTAGTGAATTACCGCGCTCACCTAATCGACGCCGATGAACTAATGAGTATTGGCAGCTCTCACCTCAAAGGCATGCTAGAAAGTGATTTTGCTGACCTAGGTAAACAGGTATACGAAAAGAACATTTTTAAACTGATATACCCTGAAGCCCGCGCACTAATCGAAAAGCATCGCCAGCAAGGTCACCAGATTGTCATTGTGTCCTCCGCCAGCCAGTACCAACTTACCGATGCCGCCAAGGAGCTGGGCATTGACCACATTCTATGCACCCAATACCAAGTAAAAGACGGCAGCTTCACCGGCGAAGTGATTTCCCCGGTGTGCTGGGGTGACGGAAAAGTACGGGCGGCAAACAATTTTGCCGCCGAACACGGTATCGACCTAGATCAAAGCTACTTTTATTCCGACAGCGATGAAGACCTTCCGCTGCTAGAAGCCGTCGGCCATCCCAGGCCGCTCAACCCCAATAAGCGCCTTACTAAAATTGCTAAAAAGAATAACTGGCCTTGCCAAACTTTCGGCAGCAGAAGCCGCGGCTTAAGCAAAACATTGCGCAGCGTTGGCGTATATACCTCACTCATCAGCGCCTATTTCGGCGGACTGGGTGTATCTAAGCTGAGCGGTTCGAGTATTACTGGTCGCAATTTTATGGTGTCGTCGTTTTCAGACTTTGTCTGCGCGCTGATCCAAATGGAGCTAAAGGTTCGCAATCCAGAACATATGGCGAATAGCGGCCCAGCGGTGGTGATATTCAATCATCAAAGCCAAGCCGATGGCTTCATTATTATGAAGCTGTTGCGCGACAATTTTGCAGGCATCGGCAAAAAGGAGTTCGGCAAATTCCGCCTGCTGGCCAATGCTTACGAATTTGCGGGCATCATTCCCATTGACCGCTCAGACAGCAAAAACACTATCGATCTCATGAAGCCATTGGTCGACACCTTGCAGATCGAAGGGCGCAGTGTCGCCATTGCCCCCGAAGGCACTCGCTCCAGCTCGATGAAACCGGGACCGTTCAAGAAAGGCGCTTTTCATTTAGCCATTGATGCCGGCGTACCGATTCTGCCCGTGGTTATTCACAACACCGCAGATGTTCAAGCCAAGGGCGATTTTCTATTTCACCCAGCGACGGTCACCGTCGAGATTTTACCCGCTGTGAATACCACCACGTGGCGTAAAGAGACTCTCGACGCGCACATCAATGAGGTGCGTAATCAATTCCTTACTGCCCTTGGGTTTCCGGCAGAGAACACTGTCGGCACAAAATCTGCTACACAAGAAATAGCCGCAAAAGCCAATGTCACGGCGGCAAAGCCTAAGCCCCGCACAAAAAAGGCCGCGCCGAAAAATAGCAGCGCTAAGGCGAGCGACAGCAGCACATCGCAAACTGACAAACAAACACAATAATTCATCACAGGGGTAAGCCGCGCCATGACTCAGTTAAAACCGCAGGACTCGCAGTTCTTATACATGGAAACAGCAAACAACCTGTCGAATGCGACCATGATCTGCGTGTATTCACCGCCCGCCGATGCCGAAAATTTTGACTGTTTTCTATCGATAAAAGAACATATTCAAAGTCGTTTACACGTCAGCCCTATTTTTACTCGCAAGCTCAAGCGGCTGCCGCTAAATCTGGACTATCCCTACTGGATTGACGACAACTATTTCGATATCGACAGCCATCTGTTCAATGCCAGCCTACCCACCCCCGGCAATTGGCAGCAGCTATGCGATCTGGCCGCAAGTATTCACTCCCGACCGATGGATATGAATCGCCCCTTGTGGGAAATCCATATTGTCAATAAACTCAATAATATTGACGAAACCGAATGCGCAGACGTACCCCCTGGCAGCTTTGCACTCATTACCAAAATCCATCACGTTGCCATTGACGGAACCTCAGCAATGCGTTTTTTCCAAGCGCTTAGCGATATTGACCCATACGGCACTCCCGCAGCAGATATCAGCAATATACAGGGAATACACGATGACGAACCCACAGTAGGAAAAATGCTGTACAACGCAATTCACAACCACATTCGTTCACCGCTGCAATTTATGAATACCGCAGCGCGCAGTATTCCAAGCATTGCACCCAGTGTAATGAAGTCGCTAATCAGCAAAGACAAGTCCGAGCGCAATACCGTCGTTCATAGCCGCTTTAACGGCGCTGTTGCACCGCAAAAGAACTTCTCGGCATGCAGCTTCCAACTGACAGACTTAAAATCTCTGCAAACACTGGTGCCCGAAAGCAAACTAAACGATGTGGTACTCGCCATTTGCAGCGGCGCCCTGCACCACTACTTACTTGCCCACCAAGACCTGCCAGCCACCCCGTTAATTGCTTGGGTGCCAATTAATGCCCGCACGCCAAAATCAGACAGCAGCAAAACCGACGGCAATGAAATTACCGCCATGTCGGCCAATTTATACACCCATATTGCCGACCCGGTAGCGCGCTTTAGCGCTATTACCAAGGCGACGAGATTATCGAAAGAAGCCAAATCTGGCGTTTCTGCCCGCTTAATGACCGACCTCAGCAAACACATGCCCGGCGCAACCATGGCACTTGCCAGCAAACTAATTCTGGCCACCAATGTGACGGCAAAGCTTTGTAATCTCGCGGTTTCTAATGTACCTGGCCCGCAGATCCCCCTGTACATAAAGGGCGCGCAATGCGTGCACCAATACGGTATGGTTCCATTAGCAGACGCCATGGGCTTATTTGTTGTCACCCTTAGCTATAACGGTAAAATGTCCTTCAGCATTACCAGTTCTGACAATATCATTCCCGACCTGCCATTTTTTACAGAGTGCCTATCGCTGGCCTTTAATGAATTAAGAGACCTAACAAACACCCCTTCAGCAAATGCTGACCGGAGCAAATAAGTAATGGCTAGACGTAAAGACGTTATCGATCACGAATTAGACCACGCGGAAACCTACGAGCAATGGAAAGCTGCAGCGATTTGCAGCGACGAAAAAACAGGGCTCGATTATTGGAAAAACGTTGATCGCAGTGGCCTATACGATTTCAAATCTATTCGCCAACGTCTAGAGCGGCTACGAGAACTACGGGCAAAGTCAGACAACCAAGGGCTTCTTTTTGCCCTTAATGAAGGCATACACGGCAATATGGGCGGCATGGGCCGCTCGATTCTCTACAAAAAGGCCCGCTTTGGCACCAAAAGCCTTATCGTCGAATACATCGAAGAAATCGGGTCGGCATTACTGCATTTGGCCAGCGACAAAGCTGACGATATTTCCTTAGAAGAAAAGTTTGAATTTTTCCAGCGCGCCAGCCACTGCTTTGGTCGCTCTGCACTTATGCTGAGTGGTTCTGGCACGCTCTTATACTTCCATCTCGGGGTTGTAAAAGCCCTGTGGGAACAGCAACTGCTACCGCCCATCATGTCAGGTTCCAGCGGCGGCGCTTTAATTTCTGCACTGGTGGGCACTCACTCACGTGCAGACTTAGCAAAAATTTTCGCACCAGAATACATCCGCTTTGAGGTAGAAAAAGAAGGCGGCATTCTTGCCGGTCTCAATATGTTTAAACGCGCCGCCATATCACCTGACGCGGTGGTAAAACTTTACGAGCGCTTAATTCCCGACCTGACATTCCAGGAGGCCTACCACCTTACCGGGCTACAAATTAATGTTTCGGTCGCACCGGCAGAGAAACATCAATCATCGCGCTTGCTCAATGCGGTTGCATCACCCAACGTCATGATCCGAGAAGCCGTCATGGCATCCTGCGCCTTTCCCGGCGCCTTCCCGGCAGTCACCCTAGCGGCCAAAAACCAGCGCGGCGAACGTCAGGCCTATCTCGCTTCGCGAAAATGGATAGACGGCTCGGTCAGCGACGACATGCCGATAAAGCGCGTCGCTCGCCTCTACGGCGTCAACCATTTCATCGTCAGCCAAACCAATCCTATTGCCCTGCCCTTTGTAACCGAATCAAAAGAGCAACATGGCTGGGGTATTATTAAGCACGCAATGCGTAACACGACCCGAGAGTGGCTGCTTGCCGGCACCAAACTCATAGCCAAACCTGTTGGACTCAATCCAACCTTGAGTAAAGTCGTCAATATGACCAGCTCTGTATTAGCGCAAACCTATACCGGCGACATCAACATTCTGCCTCCACGGCGCCTGCACAGCCCCATTGGTTTGCTGTCGGGCCGCAGTACCGAAGAGATCATGAATATGATTCGTGACGGTGAGCGTGCCTGCTGGCCGCATATAGAAACCATTCGCCTACAAACCAGCGTCAGCCATGTTCTAGACCGTATTTTGCGTGACATGGAACTGCGTTTGATTGCAGACTCACAACAAACCCGAACCGATGTTGCAATGGAAGCTAATAAATGACACACCAGCAAAGTACCTTAAGCAGCAACTCCGGTTGCCGTATCTACACTCAAAACTGGCAGCCGACTGGCACGCCAAAAGCGGTTTTAATATTGGTACATGGGCTCGCTGAGCACAGCAATCGCTATGTAGACATAGCAAATTATTTTACCGAACAAGGCTATGCGGTTTACGCCTTAGATCATGAAGGCCACGGTCACTCGCAGGGATTACGCGGCTATATAAATCGCTTCGACGATTTTTTAAGCACACTAGATCAATACTGCAACAAAATTGCCGAACTACACCCAGACCGCAAATTGTTTTTGGTGGGTCACAGTATGGGCGGCGTTATTTCAAGCGCCTATTTGTTAGAACACCAACAAAAGCTCGCTGGCTGCATATTGTCTGGGGCCGCACTGGCTACCGGCGATGTAGTTAGCCCTATTCAAAAAGCTGTGCTAAATACGCTTTCAAAAGTTTTACCGAAATTACCTGTTCTACAATTAGAAGCCAATGACGTTTGCCACGATCCTGCAGTCGTCGCAGCTTACAAAAATGACCCACTAGTCTTCAACGGGAAAATTAGGGCGCGACTGATAAGTGAAATTTTAAGCACAGCAGATCGCGTACTAAAAAATGCCGCCAGCATTTCTCTACCGATGCTTATCCTTCACGGTGGTGATGATAAGATGGCGTCGCCCACTGGCTCAGAAAAATTATACGCAGCTATCTCTTCAAACGATAAAACCCTGAACATTTACCCAGGCCTTTATCACGAAATTTTTCTCGAACCCGAAAAATTCGAAATCTATGCCACGATCCAAGCGTGGATTGAACAAAAAATATAATGACAAATGCGATATATAATTAGTTAGTATGTAATCTATACGAATGAAGTAATAAAAAAATCTATAACAATTTTCATAGTGGCATTCAGCGGTATCGCACTAAAGGAATAGCACAATGCAAGACACTCGTACCAACCCTTGGCCAGAAACTATCTCTGGCCCCGTAGTATTCATTGTCGACAGTATCAATCGCACTGAAAAACGCCTTTTAATAGATGCCATCCGCAAAAACCAACCCAAGGGTTCTACCTACCACGTTGTGCACAGGCAATTACGGCAAGTGAAGCAGAGCAGCTCACGCACCAACACTCAATTGCTTGAGCTTACAAAATCAAATGACAACCCTTACTTTGTACCGATACGAGTGTGCTGGCAAACCCGCGACGCTCAAGACATGAAAGGTGTGTCGCTGCGTGACTTAATCACCGGCAACCGCGAATACCCAGGCTGGATTCAACAACAGATTAGACTTCGTCAAGGCGGTGACAATCACAGCATTACCATCGGCAAGGGTGCTAGCTTAGAACAACTAAAAGAGAGTTGCAGCCTACATGCCGGCAAGCACGGCGGCACAGAAAATCTGATTAAATTTATTGATCGCTCAGCATTTTTGGCTCTCGAAAAAATTGAGCGCCAAACCAAAGGCGCGCGCTACAAAATTCCACAACTGCTTACCGACGAAGTTATACGCAAACCCTCGGTGATCAAAGCCTTAACAGAGCTAAGCCAGTCCACAGGCCGCTCTATGGACAGTCTGATCAAAGAAGCCAAGCTTTGCCTAGAAGAAATGTCGGCAAAACCGACCACGTTAGGCACCGATCTTTTCGCCGCACTTGGCCGGTTCATGTATACCCGAGGCTTCGACAAAAACATCGATTATGCCGACGGTGACATCGAGCGTATTCGCAAACTACTTGCTGAAAAGCCCGTCGCATTTTTATTTACACACAAATCTCATATCGATGGCTTTCTACTGATGACCATCTTTCACGACCAAAATTTAACGCCACTGCACTTGTTCGGTGGCATCAATATGAATATGCCAGGTGTAGGCCCACTAATGCGGAGATCTGGTGCGATCTTCATTCGACGCAGCTTCCAAAACGATGCAGTCTACAAAGTAGTATTTAAAAACTATATCGACTATTTAGGTGAAAAGCGCTTCCCATTGATGTGGGCACTAGAAGGCACTCGCTCCCGCACAGGTAAGCTCATGCCGCCACGCTACGGCCTGATCAACTATGTAGTGAGCGCCTATATGCGTGACGACGCTCCGGACTTAATACTCATGCCGGTGTCTATCACCTACGATCAAGTCCCCGAAGTGGCCGATTACGACGCGCTGCAAGCAGGCGGTAAAAAGCGCCCCGAGTCAGCCTCTTGGTTTATGGAATACGTGAGTGGCCTAAAAAACCCCCACGGCAAAATTCATGTGCGGTTTGGCGAAGGTGTACCTATCAGCGAACATCTGGATCGCAGCAGTCCAACACCGCAAACCCGAGACATTCAAAAAATTGCCTTTGAACTCGCGGTAGACACCAACAACGTCACCCCGATAACGGTTAACTCGCTCATCTGTTATGTCATTCTTGAGCACGGCCACAAGGCGATAACCTTTAGTGAGATGCATACCGACATTCAAGAGCTCATGCAGCTTATTAATATGCTGGGATTTTCCACCACCACTGACGTACAAAACCTTGACGAAGCTGGTATTAGAAAGTGCCTACTAGAGCTAGATACTACCGGCGTTATAAATACATTTAACGACGGCATTGAATCTGTTTACATGCTGCCGACCGACGCAGGACGCACAGCGGCTTATTATCGCAATGGCTTAATTCACTTTTTTATTACCAGCGCCATTGCCGATCTGGCTCTACTCGCCGTTAGCGAAACCGGTGACGATGCCATTGCCCAGTTCCATAACGAAGCACTGAAATTGCGCGACATGTTCAAGTACGAATTTTTCTTTGAAGGCTCAAGTGCCTTTATTGTACTACTGGAACGTGAGCTTGATCAGCGCGCGCCCAACTGGCGTGAGAGCGTTACCCAAGGCGCGAAAGCAACCCGTAAATTGCTCACAGGCATTGCACCTATATTGGGTCATGGCACGCTACGGCCCTTTATCGAGGCCTATCTTGTACTGGCGCGAGCTTTGCGCATGCAAGCCGTGGGGGAAATTAGTGATCAAAAACAACTCATCGACCACGCTCTAACGCTCGGCAAGCAACGGGTACTGCAAAAACGTATTCACTGCGAAGAATCGGTCTCCGGCAGTTATTTTGAAAATGCCATTAAAATTGCCGAAAACCAAGACCTGCTAAAAGCCGGTGACGACGCAGTGGCTGGACGCCAGCGCTGGTTAGAAGAACTAAGAGCCATTTCTGCCAACGTGCGGTTTTTGGCGTCTATATCTGATGCAAAGCGTTTGGCGCTGCGTACTCAGCTAGAGAAATAAGCTAATCCGACATTAACCGCAGTGCCGAAAGGCGCGGCGGTTTCTATCGTGGGTGTGGGCGGCGATGGCTTCAAAATTTTGCAGCAGCACTTCAGGTCCCCGGGCAGGCATCGCGCATTGGCTGCAGGCTAACAGCGACTTAGCATTTATTTCAACGCTATCAATAATCTCAAAAATACCTTCGCTGTATTCACGACCAGCATCGGACATATCCAGCGGTGGCGCGCCGATATAATCGATTTTAATTTTGCCTTTACTCACTTTGTAATGGGCAAAGCCAATCCCGACAAAACTCGCCTCTGACCAAATTTGGGTGCCGTCATCATCCAATAAACGAATCGACGCACCTCCAGTGCCCACCATCATTTGCACATAGCCCAGCGGATTTGGAAGTCCCAAGAACATCGGCGCCGAACGCTGGTAGATGTGATCATGACCAACAATAACAAGATCCACACCGTAGCGAAGGAATATATTTTCTTCTAAAGCCACCAGCGTGAAATTCGCCGGACTACGATCAAGCTGATCAGTCCATATCGTGAAATGCTGCATCACAATAATAAAATCTATTTCACCACGTAGACGACGAAAAGCGGCATTGGCAAGATCAACCTCAATATTCAGAAGCTCTTCTGGCAGCGTACCATCGCCGATTAAGGCACCAGCGGTAGTCACCAAAAAGTGCACGCGATTAAAATCGAAGGAATAAAAGGTGCTACCCGGATCGTTAGGCCCAAACGAAGACGTTAAAGGTTTGGGCGGATGGCTAAAACGATTTTTAAAGGTCTCGCCGCCAAAGTCTTTTTCCTCATGATTTCCTGGCGCCGCCATGGTAAGACGACGTGCCAATAGCGGCTGCATTTGCTCAAACCACACATCCCATATTTGCTGATCGCCATTGGCATACGACAAATCCCCCGCCAACATCAGTAAATCCGCCGGCGTCCGCATCACTTCTTCCGTTACTAATTTCGGGAGTTCGCCAATGCCGTGGTCGCCAAAGTGAATAAAGCTCCACTCATCACGCGGGCTTGGCATCACAACGTAAACCGCTGACCAGCCGCCCTCGTCAGAACCAACTCGGTAACGCAAGGGACGGTCAGGGTCGATACCCACGGCACTAGCGCGATGCGTAAAACTGTCGATACCCGTCGTTTCAGATGTGCTCGCCTCAACGCTAAACTCAAAGGCGTCGTCTTGAATCGAAAACTCATCCAGCCCCACATCAAATGACGAGAATTCCAGCCACGATACCGGCGCATCTCCACCGTCGGTAAACCATGTGATTGTTCGAGAGCTGTGGCTATCTCCCATAAAACTGCTGTGCAAACCACGCGGCATCATTGGACCAAGCACCTCAGTGTCGGGCATCGGTTCCGGCTGCGGAATAGGTTCCGGCATTGGCTCTGGCGTAATAAGCGCACCGTCAGTACTACGACTGCTCCCGCCCCCACAGGCAGTTAAGGCTAAACCCGCAACGCTTCCCGCCACAAAGCGTCGGCGTGTTAATGGCCGTAAAGGAGACGGGCGTGAAGTTGGATCGCGAGGTAAAGACATAGAGAACTCCGGAATTTATGCTCGCCAGAGTCTATGCCCACCCTATTAAGAAATGATGACACAACTGAAAACCTAAAAATACTGCGTAGATGACCCCATAAGATTCCGCGCTTGTTTATATCGGCACTGGAACAGCCACTTAAGAATGATAACGCAATGTATTGCGGAGTTAAGACTTAGAAAACCAAAGCTACCGGAGGAAACTATTTTTCATAATGGTAACGACAAGAAATAACAGTAAGCTGATTATCGTCCACCGCATAAACTAAGCGATTGCTATCATCAATACGCCGCGACCAAAAACCGACTAAATTTTCCTTTAGAGGCTCAGGCTTGCCAATACCTTCAAACGGAGATCGCTGCGTATCCTGAATAAGCCTATTGATACGCTTTAATGTTTTCTTGTCTTGAGTTTGCCAGTACAAGTAATCCGACCATGCCGCTCTAGTCCATGAAAGTACTTCAATCACTAGTCAGCTCATGCTGGCTTATTTTACCAGCCCGATATTGTTTAATGGATTTTGAAAGATGGGATGCATTAGCGGGACTCTTCAGTAAATGAACCGTTTCCATAAGACCATTAAACTGATCCAAAGACATTACAACCGCATCCTCAGAGTCCCGGCGAGTAATAATAGTGTAGTCAGCATCACTAACCACCTGATCTAAAACACTTTTTAACTTACTCCGAGCATCTGAAAAGCTAATAACTCTCATGGATCATCACCTTACTTGTACAGCAAATAGGTCAAGTATAACTTGTACGGTAATTTGTGCAAGTAGCGCACTAATTCGGAATGACGGCCTGCAACTGTTGATGGCTATTGCGCTGCCGCAATCGGGCGGCCGAGTTTTGGGTAAAACGATCATATGAAACGACGCTGCCGAGCCAAAGTCGCCCCCGCTGATCACAAGCTAATTCAGTTACGTAGCCAACTTTAGAGTGAAGCTACAATTAACACTATTGCCTAACGAGCTACAATTCCACGCAGTCGCATCAACATTTTTATTATATAAACTGAGGCTGTGGGTAACAGCCTTGCCAATATGTCTTGCGCACGGCCGTCACTGATAAATATGCGGGCGACATTTTTTTGTACGCCACGTAAAATGATCTTTGCTGCATCGGCAGGGTGGGTTCCACGTTGTAATTCTTCGTGAAATTGTTGGGTGCCGCTATTGTGATGATCTGCATTGAGGGTGATGTTGGTTGCTACCGCGCCGGGATGTACTGTGTGTAGTGTTACATTGCGGATGCCGCGAATGTGATGTTCTGCGCGCAGGCTGTCGGTAAAGCCCCGTACG
This sequence comes from Zhongshania aliphaticivorans, assembly GCF_902705855.1. Classification (GTDB taxonomy): domain Bacteria; phylum Pseudomonadota; class Gammaproteobacteria; order Pseudomonadales; family Spongiibacteraceae; genus Spongiibacter; species Spongiibacter aliphaticivorans_B. The sequence continues at coordinate 157,600 of NZ_CACSIJ010000015.1, forward strand.
GCAAATTTGGTGGTGCAATACGGCACGAGATACGGCAGCGCAAGAATACCTTGTGAGCTTGAAAGATTTACAATGGCGGCCTCTGGCCGAGTCCGTAAATGCGGATAACAACGCTGGGTGGTGTGAATGACGCCCCAGTAATTGATGTTGGTAATTTTTTCAAAGTCTTGCTCACTCGCTTCGCCAAAAGTGAGGTCGCCAAGGGCAATACCGGCGTTATTAATCAGCAGGTCGATGCAGCTAAAGCGAGCAAGCACATTGTCGATAAAGGCGTTAATAGCCAGTTTGTTGCCCATATCAACCGTTTCGCTGTAAAACTCTGCGCCCAGCGCCGTTAATTTTTCTTCTGTGGTATTTAACTTAGTGATATCGCAAAAGGCGATTTTGGCACCTTGACGCGCAAGCTCCATGACCAAGTGATGACCAATACCGTCGCCACCCCCGCCCGTCACGATGGCGACTTTATCTTTAAATGTTTTCATGCCCGATCTCTTATTTGATAGAAGCTGGATTTAATGATGTTTATTCAAAAACGCGAGCACATCGTCTGCGCTCTTACTCGGCGCTTCTAACATGGGCATGTGACCAAGCTCTGGATAGGTAATGAGTTCGGCATTCGGTATACCGCTCTGCCACACCGCTGCGGAGCTAATATGCAGCAGACGATCACGTTCGCCCCATAATATGAGTATGGGCACGTGGATTTCACTCAGATGCTCATCCAAAAAATCGGTATTGTGGAAGTCATTGAATATGCGGGTAAGTGACTCGCGACGAACAATATAGTCATCCGCCATATAGTCTAAAATCATTCTTGGCAGCCACGGTGGCTGGGCCATGGTCATGCCATAAAATTCAATAAATTCTTCACGACTACGAATTTCAAAAGGGTTGCGGCCCGAGGCCAGCATTTTGGCCATGTCACTTTCTTGCGGCGCAACAACACCGGCGGCATCAATCAGTACGGCGCTCTGCACGCGGTCTGGATTATGCAAAGCCAATTGCGCACTGATGAAACCGCCCATGGAATTACCCACAATATGAGCGCGCTGAATACCCAATACGTCCATCGCTTCTACCACCCGCTGCGCCTGACTCACGGTGTCGTATTTTATTGCAGGATCAAAGGCAGTTTCGCCGTGGCCAGGCAGATCAAGAATCAAGACCCGATACTTATCAGTGAAATGGCTGGCAAAGCGCATCCACACGGTTTTTTCTGAGCTATAGCCGTGAATCATAAGCACGGTTTCGTCGGCCGTTTGCGGGCCACCCTGCCAGCTCATCATGCGGCTATCGCTAATCTCGACTTCAGCGCGGTGTAAGCCATAAATACGTGTTTCAATACCGCTAACCAAGTGCAGCACGTCACCACCAATACGCGGGTAAGTAACCCCAGCCCAAATGGCGAAACTAGCAGCCAACGCGATAGCAACAATTAGGTACTTCTTCATCCTGCATTCCTTTCTTTAATCGGTGTAGTAAGAGGTTTACTAATAGTTGGCTGCAGCGGATAGTCGCTGCGGTCGATCACGTCGCGCATATCCCACCAAATAATTTTATTTAGCAGGCGCAGGGGTACAAAGTTCGCGCCGAACCACGTTTTAAATGAGTCTTTACCGTATACAATTTTCGGCGTGCCACGACGTATACCGCGAATCACGTGGCGCACAATTGCCTCCGGCGGGGTTGACAGATATTTGTCCGAGAAGGCTTGGTGCTGAGGCACATTGGCAATATTGGTCGCAATGCCACCCGGATGCACAAGGTGCACGCTGATTGGACTATCGAGTAACTCAACCATTAACGCTTCGGTAAAGCCGCGCACGGCAAATTTCGCTGCGCTGTAATCACTGTTATTTGGTGGGCCGATCAAACCAAAAACACTAGACACATTCACCACCGCGCCCTCGCCGTTCTCGATCAGCTGTGGCAAGAACACCTGGGTGCCGTGCACCACGCCATAAAAATTGATGCCCATAACCCGCTCGATTGAAGAGAGTGGCGTCGCCCACACCGGTTTGCCATCACCCGACACGCCGGCATTATTTATAATGACATGAGCATTGCCGAGCGCATTTTTTACATCGGCAGCAAATGTTTCCATTGCCGAGCGATCTGCAACATCGAAGGTAGCACTGTATATTTCGGTAGAACCGTTCTTCCGCACCATCTTAACGGTTTCAGAAAGCCCCTTGCTGTCGTAGTCATTCAGTGCCAGCCTTGCACCTAGCTTCGCAAATTCTAGGGCATAAGCACGCCCCATACCCGAACCAGCCCCCGTTATAACAATGAGCTTATTATTAAAATTCTTCATGTTAATGGCCTTAGCTAAACAAATGGTGCTTCGTCTTAAAGCGGCTGGCTAGCCTGCGAAACGTAAAGCTGAAGCCGGGGAACATGGCGATAACGTGGCCACTTTTGCTTTGATACCAACTGGTGCATCCGCCCGCTTTCCATACGGTTTTTTCCATTTCAGAGTGGACCATTTGAGTGTATTCATCTTCGGCGTCGGCACGGACTTCGATGGCTTGCTTACCGGATTTTTCAAGCTGCTGAATGCTGTTAGTGATGTATTTAATTTGCGACTCAATAACAAAAATCGCCGAGGTGTGACCAATGCCGGTATTTGGCCCGGTGACGATAAAGAGGTTGGGAAAACTGGGAATCGTCGTACCGAGGTAAGCCCGTGGAAATTCCTCCCAAACATTGGCTAGGCGCTTATTGCCTTTGCCCATTACGGGATAGGAGATCACGCCATCGGTGGCGTCATAGCCGGTAGACCAGATAATGAGATCAACATCAACTTGCTGCCCCTGCGCGGTGAGAATACCGGCCTCGTTTATGGCGGCTATACCGTCTTGCTTGTCATGCAAACTGACATTGGACCGAGACAAGGCAGGATACAAGGTGCTTGATAAAATGACGCGCTTACAGCCAATAGTGAAATCTGGGGTAAGCTTTTCACGCAGTACTGGGTCTGGCACCTGCTTTTTAAGGTGCTTCAAGGCCACCCGTCCGGCAGCGAGATTTAGCATCAGCTTAGAATACTTAAAACCGATCACACGAGTTTCAAGGCCCCAATAAATCGACCAGCGCAGCGCTTTATAAAACGGCTTAATACCAAGCAACTTACGCTGGAAAGATGAAAACTTACGGTCTGGCCGTGGTAACACCCAGTGCGGACTGCGCTGAAAAACGTGCAGCTCGGCGACATCCCCCGCAATAGCGGGAATAACCTGCGCGGCACTTGCTCCACTGCCAATAATCGCGACGCGTTTACCGTGATAGTCGTATGAATGATCCCAGCCGTTGGTGTGAAAGCTTTTTCCTTTGAAGGTATCGCTACCGGGAAAGTGAGGAATAACTGGCGTGCTCAGCGGGCCAGAGGCATTGATCAAGATTTGCGCCTCAAACGTCCCCGCGGCGTCGGTCTCTACAATCCAACGCTTGTCAGCCTCATTCCAGATCACCTGCTTCACATTGGCATTTAGCGTGGTTTTTTCACGCAAGCCATGTTTATCAATCACGTCGTTGGTGTATTGCTGTAGCTCTTCCTGTTCTACAAACATCTGCGACCACGCGCGGGGCTCGGACGAAATTGAATACAGCGGTGACTGCACATCTACCGCTGCACCGGGGTAACTATTTTGACACCACGTGCCACCCATAAAATCACGACGTTCGAGAAGTCGGATGTCCGTAATGCCCTGCTCCTGCAGGCGGATTGCCGCGCACTGACCGCCAATTCCGCTGCCAATAATGACAACCCGATAACACTGCCTAGTTTGCATGTATTAACTCTCCCGTGAGGGCTTTAGAATTTTTTATGTGATGACAAGCGACATCACTTTACTTCTGATGACACTTGTCGTCAAATACTAATATGCAAAAAATTGAACAAAACAACACATCAGGGCGAACCTACGGGGGCGAAAGCGCAGCCGAACGGCTGTCGCGGCAACGCCAGACCTTTATGGATGCCGGTTTAGAGCTCTTTGGCACTGTTGGCTACCGTGCCACCACAGTAAGAACGCTGTGCAAGCAAGCGGGACTGACTGATCGCTATTTTTACAAAACCTTCAGCGACACCGAAGATTTATTAGCGGCGGTCTATACCGAGTCGCTAGACCAAATCCAAGCCGAGGTAGTGGCCGCCATCAATACCGCAGCCAACCAACAATTAACAGCTGGCCAAATCGACGCTGGGCTTGAGGCATTTTTTAGTGCATTTGAAAACTCACGGATGGCGCGTGTGTGCTGGCTGGAAGTACTAGGCGTTAGCCCGCGCATCGACGCGCTATACACCCACCGCACTCAGCAGTTTGCCGAATTATTATTAGTTCTTGGTAGAGCCATGCAACCAAACTGGTCTATCGCAGAAGAGGAAACCCGTATCACGGGCATTGCTTTGGTCGGCGCCATCAGTCAGTCGGCGCTGCAATGGCTATTGGATGACTACCGCTCACCGAGAGCAATGCTGGTGAGCGCCAATGCTCGCTTAATTAGAGGGCTTATCAACACGCTCCCGCATTAGGCGCTGTATAGGGCTGCGGTTTTGTCGCTACAGCCCTAAGAAACATACCGAAGAAAGCGGCTTAAAAAATAACTTTAAAATCCACACCATAGGTTAATGGGTCAACAACACCAACATGGTAGGTACCAATATCAGTCCCTGTTAAACCACCGGGTTGCGACACCCGATCATTGCCCAGTAAATTTTTGCCCCACAATGCCATTTCATAGCCGCCACCTGGGGTATTCCACGCCACCCGTGCATTCAGCAATTGTGTATCGTCGCCATAACCGTTAACGGTATTAAAGAATGCTTGATGGTCTTCATTACCCGACTCGGTGTTTTCCTCATAAATATAATCAACATGAAATAACAACAAGCCGTAATTAATCTCTGGAGACCAATCCATCGTCAGGGTGTATTCCTGTGGCGACGACACATTGAGCTGATCAGCAACAATAAATTCTCCCTGCGCGTTGTAGTAGGCCTCTCGACTAGATTCCTGCTCCCGATAGGTATAAATAAGGCCGAAGCGCAGATTGTCACTTGCCAACCAATCAGCCGTTAGCTCTATGCCTTGAATATCTTCATCGGTATTGATAACTGTCGGCACCGCGCCATTACTCTCTGGGGTGCGCGACTCGATGGCTTCTTGCCGATCGTCAATAATCATTTTAAATAGGGCGACTTGGGTGCGAACGCGGGTGTCGAAAAAATCACCTTTAACACCAAATTCAAAATTGCTCACCACTTCTGGGTCTAGCGGCGCTTCGCGGGTGCCGGTATTTAATGAATCATAGCCGCCAGATTTATAACCGGTGGAATAACTCAAGAATGTCATCGCACCTTCTGTGATCTGATAATTTGCAACGACACGTCCGGTAATTTTATCCCAGCTTTCGGAAGCTGTTTCTAGCCCCTCGGAGTTAAAAAAGAAGTTCTCACCCAATGCCTGTGAGACTACAAAATCAGCTAGCGGCGCATCCCAGCTAAAAGACTTTTTGTCGTTGCTATAACGTAAACCGGTAATCACATTCAGGCGGTCGGTAATGGGAAAATCAAGGTCTGTAAAAAAGCCGTAGCTTTCAAAATCACCTTCGTTGGTCATGGTTTCGGTTACGTAATTGCCTGCCACCACACCGCCCAACAAGGTATTTAGTAAACCTTGAGGAATGCTCGCCATACCCGAGGCCAGCTCTAGCACCGTGCCATAGCCAAAGGTTAAAGCGGTTTGCTGGTAGGTGTCTTCCTTGCTGTAATTCGCGCCGAATACCGCGTCTACCCAATCTAGCGCAACATTAAATTGCATCTCGAAATAGGCGATATCTGAATCTTCAATATTATTGGTATCAACGTAGACCGACTCATCGGAGGTCGCATCTTCGTCCTGTAAATTATAAGTTTCGAAAGCGCGATAACTGCCGATCAAGGTCATGGTAGTTGCGTCGCTTAACTCATACCATAGCTTGCCGGTAAATCCCTGCATGTCTCTGGTTTCGCCGCCGCCAATCGCATCGGTCTCTAATTTTCGATCTGTCGGGTCGGGGTAATTTGAGAAATTCTCGCTAATACTAAGACGCGCCTGCGGGCCATTATCAACGCGATCAATATCGTAGGCGAACTGCATGCTCAATCTATCGCTGGCTTCCCAGCGTAGGGCCAAACGCGCAAATTGATTATCTTGCTCGCCGGGGTCAGGGCTAGCTGTACCTTTATTGTCGATAACCGCATCGCGCTGGTTGTGCAGCAAATTCACTCGCAGGGCTAGAGTGTCACTAAGCGGGACATTCCCCATGCCTTCGACACGAAACAAGTTGTAACTTCCCAACTTTGCCATTACAAAACCTTCGGTCTCTTCAAGGCTTGGCGCATTAGGAATAAAACTCACCACCCCCGCCGCCGCGTTGCGACCAAACAAGGTGCCCTGTGGGCCTTTTAAAACTTCTACACGCTCCATATCAGAAAACGGCACGGTAATCGCAGCACGCGGTAAATAAACACCATCTAAAAAAGTTGCAACCGAAGGGTCGCCTCCGGTACTGATATTTGAGCTATCGATACCACGAATCACAAACGAAGATTGGGTAGTACCGCCGCCCCGCACACCGTCACCTACCTTCAAGCCTGGGATATACGCTTGAATATCTTCCATATTCAGAGCGCCGGTATTTTCCAAATCCTGATTGGTAAAGGTGTCCACCGTGACCGGCACCGTCATCGCACTTTGTTCACGCTTTTGGGCGGTAACCACCACCTCCTCTAGCGCCAAGTTCTTCGCCGCGTAGGCCGAAGGTGCGCCTAGTACCGCAAGACCAACCGCGTAAGCTATGCGATTTCTATTCATGGATTTCATGCCCCCCCCTCTCTCGCAAACACTCGTAAACGCCTAATGCACCACACAGCGCATTAGGCGCTTTAATAAAATTTATTTGGTGACGTTCAACATAAATTCAGCGACTTCACGGCGTAAATCAGGTGATAAATGCCCCTGTGGTGGCATCGCTGGGTAATCTGTTCTTACCTTATGCGGTGCGGCAATATAGTCAGCAATCCCCTGCGGGTCATTGCGATACAAAGCCTGCACCGTTAGTGTTGGCGGGCCAATCATGCGCATATTGTAGGCGTGGCAGCCAGCACATATACCTTGGTAAAGTAATTTAGTGCGATTCTCTGTTGTCACAACTTCATTCGGAGCGCCACCCGGAATACGCATAGTTGTGATATCTGCCGTGTCTTTGCGCTCGCACTCGCTCCACTTTTTTACACCGAAGCTGGTGTAACGTTCACGATTAATAATGCAGTTATCTGGCTCTTGGGCAGAACCCAAGTTAGCGAGAATGTCTGGGCCGCTGCGACTAAACTGAGTCAGCATCAACGCCTTTACGTCCGCCACCGGATCGGCGCCGTTATCAAACATTAAGTTGTCTAGGAACACCATGCGATCTGGATTGGGCTCTGACTCTGGATCGCTAGAAATATCCGTAATAAACGCCAAATCAGTCACGACGATACCGGCGGTTTTATTACCTGACACAATATTGCCTTCCACCACCACGTCATCCGCAGCCATGACTACAATGCCAATACCTGCCGGAACCTTTGAAACAATGGAGCCAGGCGCACCAAAATTCGCAGTGTTGTTATTCACTACAAAGTTATTACGCAGGATGACATCAAAGGTGGTTTTGATCGGTAGGCCTGGGGTAATAAACACCAATAAACCCGCGGTATTATCGTGGGCATAGTTGTTCTCGACCAAGGCGTGACGGGTGTTTTCAATTTCGATACCGGCGACGTTATCGAAGACTTCGTTATGACGAACATCGACGTTGTCACACATGCCAACATAGATCGCTGCGTCTTCTATACCGCTTAATACGTTGTATTCAATGAGGCCATTTTTACCAAACTGGGGGAAGATTCCGTACACGCCGGTGTCGATGACTCGGTTGTAGCGAATCACAAAATTATTGCCGGCCTGCCCCATAATGGCATTGCCTTTATAGTGGGTGATGGTTAACCACTCCACGGTAAAATCATTACCGGAATACAAGATGGCATCATTGCGCTTGCCCTCGCCTTCCATCACCGGCCATTCGCCATCCTGAACAACACCGCGAATAGTAATGCCGTCTTTATCGACATACACACTTTCTTTATAAGTGCCGGGATAAACCAAAATGACATCACCCGTCTCGGCTTTATTCACCGCGCCCTGAATAGATTCGCCGTCTTTTACCGAGATTTCAGCCGCCATCAAACTCGGCGCGGCCACTAATAGGCTAAGCCACAACAGCCCTAGGGGGATTATTTTTGTCATTGTTGCGCTCCTTTATGTCCAGAGTCTGGATGGTTAATGCGTCAATATTTGGGTCGCCACCGGCGTTAAGCCAGAGGGCACTTTTGCCGGTAGAACCGGCATAAAACTTTGATCAGTTAAGGTCTTTAAAAATGCGACTAATAAATCTAATTCATGATCCGTCAGATCCGGCTCCCAGATATGCCAGTGCAAACTCAAATGCTCGCCCTTTGGCACAGCATGACCACGTCCGCCGGTATAAAACGCGACGGTTTCTCGCAGGGTTTTAAAACGGCCGGAATGCATATACGGCGCCGTTAATTCTATATTCCTCAGGGTCGGCACTCTAAAGCCACCGCGCTGCGAGGCGTCGCCGGTAATGGCTTGTACTCCAGGGTCTAAGGCCGCGCCCTCCGGCTCTGGCGTACCAATCACCGCAATTTGCTGATTGGTAAATGCCGGCGGGGTATGACATTCCGCACAGCGGGCCACAAAGGATCGAAATACATTCATGCCCTCAATTTCTGGCTGGGTAAGTACCTCGTGAAAGCCATTAGCGTATAAATCGTAGCGGCTACCTAAAGACACCAGCGATGATTGGAACGCCGCCAAGGCGGTGTAAACCTGCCCTAAGCTCAGCGGCTCATCATTAAAGGCCTGTTTAAATAATTCCTCATAATTGGCATTGTCTTGCAAACTTTTAAGCAGTTGGGCTGGGGTATTTGCCATTTCTTCTTGAGAAAATAGTGGCCCCTTCATTTGCTCTTCTAAAGACTTCGCCCGCGCATCCCAAAATAATTCTCGCAAAAAACCCACATTCCACAGCGTGGGCGCCGAACGATGCATGGCCTCACCGTGGCGACCAACACTGCCCGCCAAGCCATCAGTAAAACCCCGCGCAGGTTGATGACAGGATGAACAAGCCATATCCCCATCTACCGACAGCAGGGGATCAAAAAACAATAGACGACCAAGATCGATTTGCTGGGCAGTAAAGCCCTCTCGCAATGGCGGCATGCCCGTTTTTAAGCCGCCAACACCAGACTCCTGCAAGGAGGCGTAGCCACTGTAAAAACTTTGTAAATAACAGCCACCGTCGCGCGAATGGAATCCTGCAGGACAAATATCACTCAAGCGCCATTCAGCATCGGCAGCCAGCGGCAACGCCATTCCAATTACCCACAACAGCAGTGGGCGTAATCGTCGCTGCATCGTTAATCTGCCAAAGATTGGATATAGGCAATCACGTCTTTAGCGATTTCGTCGTCTGGTAGCGTCTTGCCCATCATGCCCATTTGATATCCGTAACGATCTGACTCATCCGCGCCACGAAGCCCGTCGCGGAAGTGGTTAAACTGTTTCAGTAAATACCAGTCCTCGACGCCGGCCAAGGCTGGCGCTTGAAGCTTCTCATTACCTTCGGCGGCGGGGCCATGGCAAGCACCGCACAAATTCGAGTAATAATCAGCACCTCGTTTAACATTCCCTTCCAGCGTTTTAGCTGCGGGCTTGGCTTTAAAACTAGCGATATGGCCAACAACCGCTTTAACAGCATTGTCGTCGGGCAAGGTTTTTGCGATCACCTGCATTTGTGCGCCGTAGCCATCTTTAGGGTCGTTACCACGTAGGCCACTTCTAAAGCCAAGTAGCTGGCGCTCTAAATACCAATCTTGCTGATTGACCAGTGACGGCGCATTTAAGGCCGCATTGCCCTCGCCCTCAGCACCATGACAAGCAGCGCAAGCTGCATACAGCGCTTTGCCGTCTGCCGCCGTCGAATGCTGCAAAGCCTGTAGTGCTTCTGCGGCCGCTTTTTCGCTACTCACATCTGGCGCGTTATCATTACTACACGCCACCAGCATTACACTTAGCAATAGCACCAATCGTTTCATTCTGACGATCCTTTTTCTGTTCTGTTTAATCAAAATTCTAGACCCAAAATCACCGCAACGGCGCCTTGCTCATCTAAGTATCTTAAACGCGAGACACCCGTAATGGCAGGTTATGTTTTTGTAACCTATCGAACAAAAGCACATTAAGCAATATATTAAAAATGGCAGATTACCGGAATTTTACGAATTTTGACGTCATTATTATTGTTGTTCGACTCATTTACCGCAAACACATTATTTGCACCAAAAGTGTCATTAGCTCATTGAATAGCGAATTTATTATGTTGTCAATGACAACACCAATCTTGTGCACGGCCTTGTTAATTTTTGACAGCTGATCATCGCGACGCCACAGAAAATACGAACTTCCGAGACATACCTATAATAGCGCATGCCGCCAACACCTCCCTCCTCGCACCAAAATCAAGGCAAAAAAAACGGCACCAAAAATGTGCCGTTTCTATAAAAACCGATATTAAGTCATAATTAATATCAGGGGTTTTCAGTATAAAGTACAAACTCACCACTGCCGCTATACGACTTAACCCGCCAGCGATATGTACCCGCACTTCCATTGTAAGTAATCGTCTCATCGGCGCTCAGAGATTCGCCCGCCGCCACTACCGACCAGCTTTGGAAAAGGAAGCCGCCGAATTTTTCCAAATACAAATCGAAATCGACACCGTCTGGCCCCTCCAAGAAGCCACGGAACTGACCGCCGCTGCTGCTAAATCCAGCGCTGTTAGGCGTATATTGCTGGGCATTCGCGCCGCTCAAGGTGCCGCTGGTCTGCTCACACTCAGGACAAGGACCACTGCCCGGCAATGTGACCTTCACAGTATTTACGTTCACTGTTTTCTGACCTGTCGTATCTGTTACCGACAACGCCACAGTGTACGTTCCCGAGCTATCAAACTCATGGCTCAGCGTCACACCACTTGCAGAGTCACCATCACCAAAGTCCCATTGATAGCTTGCAATACCGTTATCATCACGCGAATTAGAACCGTCAAAACTGCAGATCAAATCTGCGCAACTGTAGGTAAACGCCGCGCTGGGTGGAAAATCACTTGGCGTTCCGCCATTGGACTCCGACACCTGCAGCAGCAAATTTGGTGATCCTGTACCAATACTACTTAATTTACCCTCCACCCCTTCACTTACAAGCTGCGCGGCCACCGTAGCGGGACTAGCCGCAGGATTTTGACCCAAGATTAATGCGGCTGCGCCGGCGACATGCGGAGATGCCATCGATGTGCCGTTAAGCACGGCGGTATCACTATTGCTCTGATACCACGCTGAAGTAATTCCCGAACCGGGTGCAAAAATATCGACACAAGCACCTTTATTTGAATACGACGCGCGACTGTCGTTTGAGCTTATAGCCCCCACGGTAATAGCTTCCCCAACGCGGTTTGGCGAGCCTGAACACGCATCAATATTGTCGTTGCCCGCAGCCACCACAAACGTAACACCGGCCGAAATCGCGGCGCGAACTGCCTGATCTAAAGCCGTACTAGCGCTACCACCTAGGCTTATATTGGCGACAGCAGGTTTTATGTGATTGCCCGCCAGCCAATCAATACCGGCGATAACTGCAGAATTACTGCCTGACCCGCCACAGCCCAATACTCGAACCGGATGCACAGTCGCCGCTTTTGCCACACCCCATTTACTGCCCGCCGCAGTACCAGCTACGTGGGTACCGTGGCCATTGCAGTCATCTACGTTGGCAGGATCAACACTGCCAAATAAAAAACCACTCGACACAAAATTTCGGCCGTTACCGACTCGCCCGCTAAATTCTTGATGACTGGTACGTAAGCCGGTATCGACAACATATATATGCACGCCACTGCCGTCGCTGCCGTACTGATAGCTGCCATCTAAGGGCAGGTTAGGCTGGTCGATTCTGTCTAGCCCCCACGTTGCGCCAGTTTGTGTAGCCGCAATGGCGACCGTGCGGTCTTGCTCAACCAATGATACCAAGGGGTTTTGCGCCAGTAGCGCCGCTGCCTCAGGGCTAAGTTCTGCAACAAAACCGCGTAATACATGCTCAAAACTACCTAGCAAGACACCGCCGACATTGCCAAGCAGATCGTTGATCACATCTCCCAGTGGCAAAAGAGATAACAGTGGTATCTCTAATTTATTGAGCAAAACAATATATTGCCCTTCTATCGGCTCGCCGACGCTAAGGGCGTCAGACACCGAACTCTCTATAGCCGTGACTTGCAGGTCGTCGTTATCTATCGCTTCGGCAACGCCGCCGCCACTTCCACCACCACATGCTGACAAGGTCGCCAACATCACACCACCGAGCAACATCCGCCCACGCATCGCTAACACCATACCTTCGCCACCTTTAAATAATGTCGTTATCTTATTTTCGATTTTTAAATTCTGCCTAAAATGCAGCCAGCCGCTATTAAAGCCCATCACCGCGACTTCCAAACATAAGGGAAAATGCGCAAACAAATAGTCATCAAAACCTACCAACCATTTCTCTATTTTTATGTTTTAGCTACCAACGAGCATAGTGGTCCTCGGCAAAACCCCAGCAATTTTCGATAGCAATTAGCTCATCGGCCACGCGAATTTGCCCCTCAAGCACACCGAAGTGCTGCGTAAAATTAGAGGCTATAAGCAACGCATTAATTTTCTCTTTGCGCCGCCCCATGGGAGTAAATTGCAAATCGACAATGCCATCGGCAGATTGCATACGCCACGCGCTGTCGGGTCGGTAGCGATCAAACTGAAAATTCACCATATCTATTTTTATAAGCTTGCCGTCCAACCACAGCGCATTCTCAGTAAAACCAGTCTCATTCACGCCGGCAGCAAGGTTTAGCCCCAATCGACGGCCATCACCCAAGGTGGCCGACATACTTCCCCAGTTCCAAAAAGTTTCGCCACGCATATAGCCCGCCGTCCAGTCGACGGAGGCCAGCGCCTTGATCCCGCGCAAGTCATAACTTTTGCCAGCCCATGCAACACTGCCCTCACAGAACATGGCTGCGGTTTTACGGGTGTACACCCAGCCCTGATATCCGGCACGGCTGCATATTGCCAGCGGCGCCGCGCTGGACTCGTCAATATCTGCGCTAATCTGCACGCCGGATTGCAGCGACACCCTAAGCTGCCGACGCCCGCTTTTTACCTCGATTGAAATCGTATTCTTACCACTACGAAAATACGCCGCGCCATCATCTGGCCGCTGGTCTATTACGGTGTTACGAGCAAATGGCTGCAGAAAACTATACTCATCAAAGGCCTTTGTTTGCGGATCATATAAATAGACAAAAGCATTACTCACCAACTTCAAATCGACAATCGCCACACCCACAATGAGCTGTGGGCTAACTAGGGCGACAAATTGAAATTGATTAAATTTAAAGCGCTTAGCAAGGCCGCCTAATTTACGATCCATTGGTGAGCGCAGGTCATAGTCCAAATAATTGATCTGCGCCACGCCCTGCTCAAATAGACCAAACGTCGGCTGGCCGTCTGGGCCAATTAAGGTCGCTTTGTGATCCATATCACTGCTCTCATTATTTCAACCTTTGCACGCTAATTATTTTGCCCTGTGGTGGCGCCGTCTCCGGCACCAACTTCTGACTATAACCGCACATAGGCCTACACATTGGTAAACAAGTGTTCGCATTCTGTGACAACACAAAGACGGGGTCAAACGATCAAAACCAAAGATGTGACCCAACAAACATTGCGACACACATTACCCTAAGGCACACTTAGTCGCGTTTTGCTGCGCCAAGCGCTGCGCAAATTCATTCGTATAGCGGTAGAGAAAGCATGACTGACACCACACCAGCCGCCAGCCTTGACGATTTTATGCAAACCGATCACGACCGCCAATGCTACGCCCCTGCGGTGTTAGTGAGTGCAAACTTCAACAACTTTCAGTTTGAACCTGCACTTTACGACCAGCATTCGGTGTACTGCCCTCCAGCAATGGTTAAAGCCAGTCGCAAGCGCCAAGCTGAGTATTTCGCCGGACGTTATTTAGCCGCCAAGGCAATGGCAAGCCACGACATACACAACGTCAAACTCATTGCCGATGCCAACCGTTGCCCGCTGTGGCCAAGTACGCTAGTGGGAAGCATTACCCACACCAATAACTACGCAGCCTGTATTACCGCCAATAAAGCTGACATTTCCGCCATTGGTATCGACGCCCAAGACATTCTGAATGAGGAACGAGCGGAACGCCTGCAATCGCGGATTATCGACAGCGCTGAAGCGCGCTTAATTTCCCAAAATAATCTTTCGCCAGCATTGGGCCTAAGCCTGTGTTTTTCTGCCAAAGAGGCCATTTACAAAGCACTTTACCCCCGCATACAGCAATATTTTGGTTTTAACGCCGCAAAACTACACAGTATCGACACCGCGGCCAACACATTTAGCTTTCGTTTCGACCCCGCTTTGTGGGTACTACACAATGATAGAAACCTGCTGACACTTCGCTACCAGATCAACGAGCAACGGGTCCAAACCTGCTTAATATTGCCCGCTATGCAAAAATAAGCGCGCAATTGCCCATTATGGCCAATCAGAGTACGAAGAACGTGAAAAACAGTTGAACAATCGTGGCGATCCCTTACTCTAAGCCCCAATAGTTTTTACTTCAGATTTTCAGCGACGAACCGCGCAGCGTAAACACTATTCAGCGCGGCCTTGTCACCACTCCAATGTTAGGAAAGTAGCTTGCCACTTTTAAAATCCGTAGACAGTAAATCCTCTGCAGCATCCGTCGCTTTTCGCCTGAAAGGAGGCTTATTCCCCCTCACACTATTAGAAATTGCACATTATAATTGCGCGGAATTTGAGCAGCAGCTACAAAGCAAAGCCGCCGAGGCCCCGGTCTTTTTCCAACAAACGCCGGTCGTACTCAGTTTTGAAGAATTTAATGGCGATATTGGCGCGTTGCCACTAAGCGAGCTAGTCGCGATCTGTAAGTCCCACGGCCTACTGCCGGTGGCCTTACGTAATAGCAATACCGCGCTGCAGGCCCAAGCCAAACTTCTTGATTTAGCTATTATGCCCGTTGGCCGAGTAAAAGCCGCGCCAGAAGAGCAAGCTCCGGTAGCAGAAGAAGCCCCGCAAACAGCAGTACCGGTCACAGAGCAGCCCGCCGAGTTTAGCCATAGCCCCAGCCGCATTGTGACCACGCCGATTCGCTCAGGCCAGCAAGTTTACGCCCCTGGCGGCGACCTCATTATCATGGCCTCGGTATCTGCGGGTGCTGAAGTCCTCGCCGACGGCAATATCCATATCTACGGCGCACTGCGCGGTCGTGCACTAGCCGGCGTTCGCGGCGACACCTCAGCCCGTATTTTTTGCCAGAGTTTAGAGGCCGAGCTGGTTTCTATCGCTGGAAACTTTAAAGTAGATGAAGACCTTCGCAACAACCATTGGAAAGCCGCTGTTCAGGCAAGCCTCGACGAGCAAACTCTCTACATTACACCGCTCGTCTAAAGCAGACTGAACCACATTCATTAACACGCACCACGACCAAAAAAGGATTAGAGCCTTGGCCAAAATAATTGTAGTCACCTCAGGAAAAGGCGGTGTGGGTAAAACCACTACCAGCGCCGCCATTAGTAGCGGCATCGCCATGCGCGGCCATAAAACCGTCGTTATCGATTTTGAT
Source organism: Zhongshania aliphaticivorans (assembly GCF_902705855.1). Classification (GTDB taxonomy): domain Bacteria; phylum Pseudomonadota; class Gammaproteobacteria; order Pseudomonadales; family Spongiibacteraceae; genus Spongiibacter; species Spongiibacter aliphaticivorans_B. The sequence goes on from NZ_CACSIJ010000015.1 coordinate 173,475, forward strand.
ATTGGCTTGCGTAACCTAGACATCATCATGAACTGCGAACGCCGTGTGGTGTATGACTTTGTTAACGTCATTAATGGTGAAGCCAATCTTCGTCAGGCCTTAATTAAAGATAAGCGCGCAGAGAATCTCTATATTTTACCGGCCTCACAAACCCGTGATAAAGATGCACTCACCGTAGAGGGTGTAGAACGCATTTTAAATGAACTAGCTGCCGATGGTTTTGAGTACATTATTTGTGACTCACCCGCCGGCATTGAACACGGCGCCTTTATGGCAATGTACTTTGCGGACTTGGCCATTGTGGTTGCCAACCCAGAGGTGTCTTCGGTACGCGATTCTGACCGCATACTGGGCATACTCCAAAGCAAATCACGCCGCGCTGAAAAAGGCGAACGAGTTGAAGAATGCTTGCTGCTTACGCGTTACAACCCCGAGCGCGTTGCCAAAGGTGAAATGCTCGGCGTGACCGACGTGGAAGAAATTCTTGCCACTAAACTGCTTGGCGTTATCCCTGAGTCAGAAACGGTACTCAAGGCGTCTAACCAAGGTATTCCGGTCATTCACGACACCGAAAGCCCAGCAGGCCAAGCCTACTCCGACGCAGTTAGTCGCCTGCTAGGCGAAGAAGTTGAGCACCGGTTTATGAGCGTAGAGCAGAAAGGACTGTTTCAACGCCTGTTTCGGAGGAGCGCATGAGCATCTTCGATTATTTCCGCACTGCTAAAAAAGACACCGCATCGATTGCAAAAGAACGCCTGCAAATTATTGTGGCTCACGAACGCAATCAACGAAACAAACCAGACTATTTGCCGAAGCTACAGCAAGAATTATTAGAAGTTATTCGGAAATACGTTGACGTCGATCAGGATCAAGTTGAAGTTCAGCTCGACAATAACGGTAACTGCTCAGTACTAGAACTGAATATCACCCTACCCGAGCGCGCCTAATCTGGTATAGGCCGAAGACAGTGTCTTCGGCCTTTTTCATTGCACTCAAATCTAGGTATCACTTCTCAATAGGCCAGTCGCGCATTGCGTCGATTTCCGGTGGATTATTCTCCAACACAAATCGCATCGACTCTGCCAACACGCGCTGACGTGTGCTTTCTCGTGACAAAAAGTGGTCGGCACCATCAATTTCTATAAATTCATAGGGCTTTTTAGCTGAGCGTAATTTCTTCGCCATGCGTTCACTTTGCACTATCTCTACAACGGTATCGTCGCTGCCGTGAATTAACATAATGGGCGCGTCGGCACGCTTCGCCAACACATAGGGTGAAATTTCGTCCAGACTGTCATCACCCGTCCCCGTTACACCCATAAATTCTCTCCAATAGCGCAATGAATTACGCTTCCTATCAAATTCTTTATCACGTAAAAATAAGCTTAGATCTGTCACCGGCGCAATCGCCACTGCGCAGCGGTAAATACCCTGCTGAACCGTCACTCCTGCCAGCGCCGCATAGCCACCGTAACTGCCGCCCACAATACATGCTCGATTAGGGTCAATCACGCCCTCTGCCGCCAAGGCGGCTAGGCCGTCTGAAAGGTCGGTTTGCATTTTACGTCCCCACTCACCGAAACCTGCATTGCGGAATTTGTTTCCGTAACCTTTCGAGCCTCTAAAGTTAGGTTGCAAAACAGCGTATCCACGGCTTGCAAAGGCCTGCGCCAACCAATCAAACTGAGGGTAGTCTCGCGCTTCTGGGCCACCGTGGGGCAACACCACTAACGGTAAATTCTTGGCGCCACGGTGTGGCGGCAGGGTCAACACTGCGGGAATATCCAAGCCATCAGCAGCCTTGTAATGCCACATTTTCACCGGCCCGATTTGATCCGCTTTAATCCCAGGGTAGCGCCAACCAATTTCAACTGCGTCGCCAGAGGCGATATCAACCAGCCACCATGTACCGGCATCCGTTGCGCCATCGGTTCGTACAATCATACGGCCAAGGTCGTCTGTCATAGATTCAAAATGTACATTCAAATTAGGAAAGGCCTTGCGCGTCCCCCTGACCCTCGCTTCTAAATGGTCATCTATCATTTGCAATTGCGGCTGATCGCCGCTGACAACAAAACCGGCCAGCAAACCCGTCGCACCATTAAATATATATCGTTCAATCCCCAAATCAGGATACAACTCAAGCGGCTCAGCGCTGCCATCTAGTGGCATTTCCAGTAAGTGGCCAAGACCATTTTTGTCGTGGCTCACAAACAGTATTGTTCCCTCTGCTCTTCCCTGACCGATAACGCTATTTCTCCCAAATGGATCTTTAGATTTATATAGCCGGTCACCCCGCTTACCAGCGTATAGCTCCCAATCAGTACGCACATTATCGTGGGTTTCCCGTGCAATGATCTTAGGCCCGGCACCCACTGCCCAGCCACTGCCATCTTTACGCCCCGCGGCCAATAATTTCAATTTACGGGAATCTAGATCAATACAGCGTACCTCAATTTCAAAACCAGAGATCCACACAGAACCCGAGCGCATACTTGTCTTAAGCGGCAAAGTATTTACACACTGCAGCCACCCATCATCTGACTTGATCGGCATATACAAGCCAAATGCCGCGTTTAGCACCTTGCTAGATTTCGCCAAGGGCCAAAACACGTCTTTGGTTTTGGTATCGATAACGGCAATATTCTGAAATTCGTATTTATAACCGTAGACCATCCCCAAGTTCTGAGTGGAGCTAGTGATTAATATGACGTAGCGCTCCCCCGCCCAATACAGGTCTCGCGCTTTAATATCACCCAAACCAATTTTTAGCCTGAGGGTTTTTCCAGCTTCACCTACCACTAATAAACGTCGGTCATCCACTGATGCAACCATCGCCAACTGTTTGCCAGACTCCGAGAGAGCAGTGATATCAATTGTGGGTAAATGACCGTAACGGCGCAGGTCTGGCAGCTGATATGGCGCGGCGGTAACGGCGCCCCTGCTCGCGACCTCCTGAGCATAGGCCGCAAAGGATAAAAAGAATAACAAGCCAGCTAGTAAAAATTTATTTTTCATCATCCATGAATCTAAAAACACGCCCCAACACCTCTTCGCTACTCGAAAAACCGATGGCCATAAGCCAATATTCGAGGATACACTTTATGATCACGCAACCAAAGTTGATACTCAAATAACTCTTTGTGGGAGACGCCTTCGCGTAAGCACGACGACTACCTTGGGGAGAATTTTACGTTGCGATAATGGCAATATTACTACGCGGATAAACTTACCCCCATGACCTATGCCATGTCGATCAAAGATATCTTCAGCCTGCTAGCCGTCGCGCTCACTTTTATCGGTTTTGCGCCGTATATTCACGCCATTAATAAAGGGACGACGAGGCCCCATGTATTCTCCTGGATTATTTGGGGGCTAACGACGAGTGTGGTTTTCTTTGCTCAGCTAAGTGCCGAAGGCGGGCGTGGGGTGATTGCTATTGGCGTTTCTGGCGCGATTACCTTATATATTGCGGCACTTGCCTATCGCCATAAAGCAGATGTCACCATCACCAAAAGCGACTGGCTGTTTTTATTACTAGCGCTGTCGTCGCTACCAGCGTGGTATTTTGCAGCAGACCCCAGCATTGCCGTCATTATTCTCACCACGGTAGATTTACTCGGCTTTGGGCCTACCTTGCGCAAAGCGTATCTACACCCCTTTGAAGAAAATCTCAGCTTCTTCGCCCTTTTCACAGTGCGCAACGGCTTGGTGATTATCGCACTAAGCCACTACTCCCTCGCTACCGTGTTATTCCCACTTGCCGTTGGGATAAGCTGCCTATTATTGATAGTATTACTGCTGGTACGCCGACGTAGCGTAGCGACCACATAAGACATAGCCGTTGATCATTCGTTAATATCTGCTGTCCAACATTGCAATGTAAAATCCTAATCAAAGAGCCGTTTATGTATTCTCGTTTTATTCTCGCACTGATATTGATTCTGCCAACTCTCAGCTTCGCCGCCGACTGTGAAGACACCTACATTTTTAATGAAAAACTGCTCAGCACCGCCGTTACGCAACTCGTCAAAAATTATGGTAGCGACGCCACCAAACAAACCATTGCTAGCTGCGAAAGTGGGCCAGGAACACGCAGCATAAAGTTGAATGCCCACGAGCAAGACGAATACTTCACTTACTACCGTATGGTTAATTGCGTAATGGGAAATGCAGCCAGCGAAGTCAGTTGCGAAAGCAATGAAGGAAGACGCATTAAATATCGCGACACAACGATTGATACCGATAAAGCCACTGACGACAAAGAATTTAACGACAAACAAACTACAAACTATATAGCCGCATTGGACTGCTTTCATCAAGGCCTGCAGACTGGTACGGTTAAAGCTCGCAAATACAATCGCTTGCTAGACAGCACTTTAGATATTCCGCTGGCAGTCAATAGCGAAATAAACTCCATCAAAATTCTGCCTGGCTTTAAGCGTTATATCGTCAACGCCACGCCGGAGCGCTCACGGTTTAGTATTGAATTAGACAAGGAATACGGTTGCTTTATAGAGCCACTGAAGTAAGGTTTTAGTGTTGCCGCGCTAAATAGCGATCTAGCTGATTTGCAAAAGCCTGCTTGTCTGCCGAGCTATAAGCCGCTGCGCCGCCGCTATGTACCCCCGACGAGCGCATGGTATCCATAAAATCACGCATCATCAGCCTCCCTCGCACATTGTCGGCAGTCAGCAACTCTCCTCGTGGGCTCAGGGCCAACGCACCCTTCGCTATTACCTCTGCCGCCAAAGGAATGTCGCTGGTAATCACCAAATCACCCTGCATTGCCCTACGTACAATTTCATTATCTGCCACATCAAAACCACTGCTCACCTGTACCGCAGTGATATTCGGCAAGGGCGGCACACGCAACATTTGATTTGCGATGAGGGTCAACGTCACCTTGGTACGTGTTGCCGCCTTAAACAGAATTTCCCTTACCACCACCGGACACGCGTCCGCATCTACCCAAATCGTCACCGCCGCCCCACCATTCTCGCCACGCTTCAAACCTACATTGTATCTGTAAGGGATGCTAAATACTTAGCGCTACGCTCTAATCCCTCAATTCTCGCCCTAGGGAAAGTACGAATATCAGCCACCCCACCAACTCGCCTAGGATAAAGAGCTTAAAAGGAAAGTTGCGAGCGCATTCAAATGCAAAGAGTAAGTGCATGAACCACTTCATTGCGCGTTTAAAAAAGAAAAATGCACACAGTGAGTTGGTCGACGACCAACACAAAACATCACTTCGTCCCGACTTTAGTAAAATACAGTGGCTGCAAAAATCAATTTTACTCGCTTCCGCAATCATCATTATCGCTGGCAGTGTCTATATCGACCAAGTCAATAATCGCAACTTTAAAACCCACGCCCGCGACCTAACCGACAATGCCCTAAAAATTATTGCCGCGCGCCTTGAGGGAAATATATTAGGAAATTTACAAACCGCTAAAGCGATGGTATCTGCAATATATTCAAATCCCGCCCTTGACCAAGCAGGCTTTGAAAAATTTGCTAAACCATTATTCGATGGCAGCGCCCAACTAAGAAATATTAGCGCCACGCAAGACCTTACCCTGCAATATATGTACCCTATCGATGGCAATGAAAGTGCCATCGGCTTTGATTACCATAAACGCCCAGATCAATTAAAAGATCTACTCCGCGCCCGCCAAACTCAAGAAACCATTATTTCTGGTCCTTTTGAACTCATTCAAGGCGGCCAAGGTCTCATTGCCCGTATTCCGGTCACCCTAGACAGCCGAACGCAAGAAGCACCCGAATTGTGGGGAACCGTATCAGCGGTCATCGACTTACAACGCCTATATGAAGCCAGCGGCCTACTCAAAACCGAAGAAAATCTAAATATTGCCATTCGTAAAATTAGCGCAGACTCATCAAGCGTTTTCTTCGGCAATACAGATTCCTTTTCAAAAGCGCTCAACCCCGTCACAACTAAGATCGCCATGCCATCAGGCGAAGAATGGGAGCTTGCCGCCATCCCTCAACATGGCTGGCCAACGCTAGCCGGTAATGCCAGTACCATTCGACTCTACTTGTGTTTGGCTACGCTAATAATTTACTCAATGATTATTGTTATTTCACTGCAGATAAATCGTCGCCAACGCAATACGCTACTTCTGCAAAGCTTATTTGATTTATCCCCTATCGGCATTGCGCTCAGCGATTTTAATAGAGGTAATTTTCTTCAAGTAAATGACACCCTACTAGCAAGTACTGGATATACTCGCGATGAATTCACTGCCCTAAATTACTGGCAGCTAGGCGCAAGAAGCAGAGATGAAGCCGAGCAATATCAGCTGCGAGCTTTACAAAAAACGGGGCGCTACGGCCCCTATGAAAGAAACTATATACGTAAAGATGGCAATGAATTTCCGGTCAGGCTTAGTGGGTTATTAATCAAAGACGGATCCGGAAGGTCTTTCGTGTGGTCTATTATTGAAGATATTTCTGCGCAGAAAAAAACCGCAGAAATTATGCAGCGTCAACAATCACTTATGCGCTCAATGGGAGCTCAAGCACGCGTCGGTGCTTGGGAGTATATTGTTAATGCCGACAAAATGTACTGGTCAGAAATGACGAGAAAAATATTTAAGGTAAACGACAATTTCTCACCAACAAATGAAAGTATTAAGGAATTTTATTACACAAGCGATTCCCAACAGCGTCTCGACAAAGCCATTACAGAGGCAAAGGAAGACGGCGTCCCCTTCAGTGAAGAAATTAGAATCAGAACCGCCAATGGCCGGGAAACTTGGATACACATCACAGGGCAAGCTGAATTCCATAAAGACCGTTGCATTAGAGTTTATGGTTCAGTACAAGATATCGACAGCAGACGCAAAGTACGAGACGAGCTGATCGCCGCCAAGGAGACCGCCGAGGCTGCAGTGCATGCCAAAAGTGAATTTTTAGCCGTAATGAGCCATGAAATCCGCACGCCAATGAATGGGGTTTTAGGCATGCTAAATTTACTAGACGGCTCTCCGCTGAATGAGGATCAGAAAAAGAAAATACATATCGCCAAAACTAGCGCACAATCGCTGCTTAGTTTAATTAACGATATTCTCGATTTTTCTAAAGTCGACGCCGGAAAACTCGAGCTCGAAAATATTGTATTTAATATCCGAAAATTATTCGACGATATTGCTGCCAGCCAAGCTCTGTACGCCCACGAAAAAGGCCTTGAGCTAATTATTGACCAAACCGCGATCAAACAAACATGGGTGTCTGGCGACCCAGCTCGTCTACGCCAAATTGTGATCAATTTACTCGCAAATGCCATAAAATTTACGCTTAAAGGTAATATCATTCTGCGGGCAGGCTTACGCACCAGGAACGGGAAACTCATTTTAAGCTGCGCCATTACCGATACCGGCATTGGCATTCNAAACAGTGATATAAAACAGTTGTTTTCTCCTTTTACCCAAATCGACGCCAGCACCACTCGGAAATACGGTGGTTCAGGATTGGGCTTGTCTATATGTAAAAATCTGTGTGAACTTATGGGCGGAAACATTTCAGTTGCGAGCACTTATCAGGAAGGCAGCACATTCACTTTCACCGTTTGCCTACAAGATGCAAGCAGCCTTGACCACAAGGAGCAATTACTACCCAACGCCAGTAATCGACAGATCTTTATTGTTGATCAAAATGCAGAATTCAGAGCATCCCTTAGCCGTCAACTACAATTATGGGGGGCAAAAGTCGATACAATAATAGATCCCGAAAATCTCTTTAGTGAAACGCTCATTACCAAAATGGACTCGATTACGTCGAGCCTCATTATTTTTGACATTGGCCATCAAGACGCACAAGCCACAAACAATTTATGTAAGCGCCTTCGCCAACACAAAAGTTTTAACCAGTCCGTCATCGCCCTAACAAGCAACAATCACTTAACCACCAACGATAATTTAAATCTGAGTGACGTTAATGGCTTCTTCTTAAAACCACTATCTCACAGCGATATCACGTCTATACTTGCGTTGCAGACACGCGACACCGTCACGCAAAAAGAAAAGTCAAATAACATCATTAAACCTGAAGCTAACTCATACCCCACAGTCGAAAATACATTTAGCAAGTGCAAAGCTCTACTCGTTGAAGATAATCCTGTTAATCAAGAAGTGGGGCGCTGCACCCTAGATGAGATAGGGTTCAAAAACGACGTCGCTGCAAACGGGAAATTAGCATTGGAAATGCTAAAAGCCAATAACAGTGAGCAATACACTCTTATATTACTAGATTGCCAAATGCCGGAGATGGACGGCTACCAAGTGTGTAAAAGTATTAGAAATGGTCACGCCGGTGAAATTTATCGTAACATCCCCATCATTGCCTTAACCGCAAATGCGATGACGGGAGATAAAGAAAAATGTATTAGCGCCGGCATGAACGACTATCTTCCCAAACCGTTCACACCAACGGATTTAATTGCCAAGCTACAACACTGGCTACCACTTAAGCCAAACACAGTCGCTCAGACCGCTACAAAACCTATTGAAAATAGCAAGTCTGAAACTGAGACACCAATATGGATCAGCGCCAAAGCGCTAGAGAGCGCCATGGGGCGACCCGAGGTGCTCGAAAAATTACTCCAACTTTTCTGCGCACAAATAAACGAACAAGTTGACGCTCTAGATAAGGCCTTTATGACGTCGGATACTGTCGCTATCACGTCGATAGCCCACGCTGTAAAAGGCAGCTCGGGACAACTGCACGGCATGCAATTAAACCACTGCGCAAGAAATCTTGAACAAGCGGGAATTACCAACAACCAAATAGAAGTTAAAAAGCTTTATGGCGAGTTTAAGATTCATTGCCAAGATCTTAAAGATTGCTTTGAAAAGTACCTTACCAAGCGAGACAATATCGCAAACAACACTAAACTCGCCTAACAATCTCTCACCCATGCAGAGTCAATATTTGTTATCAACACCCTTTCAACGTCAATAAGTGATAAAAACCACTGCGACAATATGCCTCACGCCAAAATCTGATTTAACTGATAAATTCTCTGCGTTTTTCAACAAGGAGAAGAAATGTGCGACCATCATCAAAAGTAAAATATGGACTTATAGGAACTGCAGCCTTGTTTACTAGCGCAACTCAAGCCCATGTATCAGTTGTTTCTAGCACCGCCTATGCAAATAGCTACTATCAAGTCATTTTATCAATCCCGCACGGTTGTGATGGTGCCGACACCGAGCGAGTCGAGGTTGAAATTCCCTCTACAATGGTGTCTGTTAAGCCGCTTATCGATTTTAACAGCGCGAATATTCCTGTTGGTATTGAGGCTGAACAAGTCAACGGCGAAGTAAGTAAACTAATTTTTAATCGCGATAACGCCGCTGAAACGGATAACACCATTTATACAGTGAGCTTTCGAGGCAAGCTAAGTGATGCTCCATTTACCACCCAATATTTCCCTACCACCCAGTACTGTGTTGGCGGCGGTGTTGCGGCATGGACTGGCACCAATGGTGGCCATAATCATGACAGTAGCGCTGAAAGCACTGAGCTACCCGCACCATCAGTGTTTGTCTACCCAACTCGACACTTAGGCTGGAATCAATATACGGCGCCAGATCACCTTCACGATATGGGCATATTCAAAGATGCTGAAATTGTCTGGAAAGGCGGCGCAGGCTACAGCGCGAACCCAGTTACCATGGAGTTGATTGAGGCGGATGAAGACAGCTCAAGTCTGAGTGAAATTCATCCCGATGAAAGCTTTTGGGTGAAGTACTAATGTACCGCATATTACTTTCAGCCGTCATCACACTAGGGCTAATTGGCTGCGGCGGCTCCTCTGGTAAACCTGCTACTCGTCATGGTGGCGAAACACCGGAGCCAAGTATATTAAGCCAACTAGGCCTTTCGCCAAGCTCAGCTTCACTAGCTAAACCTACCGATGGACTAGCCTTGCTTCGTCCTCCAGCCAGCTAGGATTGAGCCAAATTTAATAGAACAAGCCCTCGTTTTACGCAGGCTTTATAGCCTGCTACCGAGACAGCCACTCCAAAAATGGGTGGCCAAAATGAATCGCCGCTATGGTCAGCACAAACCATAGCGCAGCAACAAATCCTCCCACCCTAAAGCAGTCACTACTATTACTAATTGCACTATATTCATAATCAAGCGTATTTACTCGTAATTGAAATTCATTACGGTGAATTGCATTCCCGTTTTTGACACTCTGATATTGCTCTAAGCTCTCAACAATATTACTCAATTCTGCGCTATCACCTACCGCCTTAGCAGCCGTCAAATCGCAAATTCGTTCGTGAAGACTAGACAGCCTACGTCGTATCATATCTTTGCGATGTTTAGGCCATACTACGGTAGCCCAATGAATAAGCCACTTACGTAAATTATCTCGTCGTATCGCATGGCTTAGCTCGTGTAACAATATCATACGCACCTGCTGCGCACTGAGGTCATTGAGCAGTCCTTGGGATAGATAAACAATGGGGCGCAAAAGCCCAGCACACCATGCAAGATGCTCCTTGCTATCAACTATGCGATATGAGGTAGAGCTTGTTACAGATAGCTGGCTCAAGGCAAGAAGTTGTCGCCGGCCACGAAATAATTGCGCGGCCATTAGAATAAAAATACCTGTTACAAATGTAATAGTAGCGGCGATAGTTACCACACCCTCAACGGTGTTGGTATGCATGTATAGAACATGAGGTTCACAAATTACATCATGACAATGATCGGCAATTAACGGAAATGCCAAGGCAGGCAATGATAGTATTACCAAGCTAATAGTCGCTGACGCTGGCGCAATGAGCCCGTAAATAAATGTGAATAGAGCGGCGTGATTGGTTTTTGCCTTGCTTGATGAGTAAACAAGAAAAGGGTAAGCCCCCGCAAGTATCCATGACAATAAAACCGCCATAATTGTCCAGGCAAAGAGCCCGTTCGCTAAAGAAATTAAAACATCAATCATCATTATCGGCAGGTACTTTTTGAATGGCATCTCTCATTTCAGTGGCGAATGACTCAGGTGCCTCTTGATCTATAAATGACATAAAACCAGAAATCATCGGCGCCATTTTACCATCGCCAATCTGCTCAGAGATCTCTCCTAACAATTGACTAATAATACCGCTCTGACTCACTACCGCATGATAAAGATAAAAACGTCCTGATTTTTCTCTCGCAATAAGCTGCTTTCTATTCAAGCGCTCCAACGTGCTTTGCATGGTGCTCAGGCTAATGTCGTCATGGCTGATCTCGCTCAGTACCGCTTGGGCAGAAAGCGGCGCGCCACGCCAGAGTATTTTCATCACCTCGAGCTCTCGCGCACCAAGTGTTGGGGGCTTTCGCCTTAAACCTCGCTGTTGCAGCAACCGACTAACGCCGTCGCGAATGTTTTTCATAAAGCCGATCCCTTATCGGTTTTTGAATAGGGCTGCAGAATACAGCATGGTTAGCTAACGGTCTGTTCTACGTGGCTTTTAATAATAAGGATTAGATAAAGAGATGAAAACATCAAATTGGCTTCTGCTGATGCTACTCAGCAATCAGGTACTTGCGGCAGAGGGCGATATTGAAACAGTCATCGTAGAGGGCAGACTAATTAACCTCGTCGGCGAGGCGGTATCGGCATCTGAGGGAATTGTAGGGCAAAAAGAAATTGCACTGCGACCTCTGCTACGTACTGGGGAAGTAATGGAATTAGTGCCTGGCATGGTCGTTACCCAGCACAGTGGCACCGGCAAAGCCAACCAGTACTTTTTGCGCGGCTTCAATTTAGACCATGGCTCAGACTTTGCCACCTCTATCGACGGCATGCCGGTCAATATGCGAACCCACGGTCACGGTCAGGGCTATACTGATCTCAACTTTCTCATCCCCGAAGCTATCTCACAACTCGCCTATAAAAAGGGCGCGTACTATGCGGACATAGGCGATTTCAGTGGCGCTGGCAGTGCCCAAATTACCACCGCAAACACCTTAGAACGCGGCCTTGTTGAGGCGACCTTCGGCGAAGACAACTACTCTCGACTGCTAGCAATGAACAGCGTGCAATCTAGCGCAGGCACAACACTCTTTGCACTTGAAGCGAATCGCTATGACGGGCCATGGTCAGATATTAAAGAAGACGTAGACAAGCTTAATCTATTGCTAAAGCAGACTGTGGCTTTGTCGGATGGCCAACTCAGCCTTGCGTTAATGGCCTATGATAATTCGTGGAACAGCGCCGACCAAATACCCTCAAGAGCTGTACAGCAAGGTATTATCGACGAATTGGGCTCTATCGACGACACCGTTGGAGGCCAATCCAGCCGCTATAGCGTGAATGTGAATTGGCAACAAGCAGGCTGGCAGGGCTCGGCCTACCTTATCGATTACGATTTAAACCTGTGGTCCAACTTCACCTATTTTTTGGATGACGAAGTGAATGGTGACCAATTTGAACAAGTAGATGATCGCCGCATTTATGGCGGACAACTTAGCTATATTGCAGCAAGTGAGCTAGCTGGACGAGCTATGACAAATCGCCTTGGCGTAGAATTGCGAGTCGACGACATCGACGAAGTCGGGCTTTACCATACCCAGGCGCGAAGCCGACTAGGAACAATACGCAGCGACCAAGTAGACGAACTCAGCGCCGGATTGTTTTGGGAAAACCGAGTAACGTGGAGTAGCCAGCTGCGTAGCGTTATTGGCGTTCGCTACGATTACTACGACTTTGAGGTCGATGATCGCGCAGGTATCAATACCAATGGCGTCAACCTCGCCCCGAATAGTGGTAGCGCAAATGACGACCTGTCGTCCGTAAAAGCAAGTTTGGTATATACCTTTAATGATGAATGGGAAGGTTATGTTTCTGCCGGCCAAGGATTTCATTCCAACGATGCGCGCGGTACCACCATTCAGATCGACCCCAGTGATGGCGGTGCGGTCAATTCGGTAGACCCCTTAGTGCGCTCGCTAGGTTATGAAGTGGGTGTTCGTGGTTTTATCAGTGACCGTATTAACACCTCTGTCGCTCTGTGGCGGCTAGAACTGGATAGCGAATTATTGTTCGTCGGCGATGCTGGCAACACTGAGGCGGCTCGAGGGTCTGAGCGCCAAGGTATAGAACTGACCAGCTACTACCACTTTTCTGAGCAATTCAGCCTTGATATTGAATACGCCTACACCGATACCCAATTTAGCGACTCCGCCCCAGAAGGAAATCATATTCCTGGCGCGATTGAGCATGTATTTCAAGCGGGCTTGAATGCGGACTTTAACAACGGCTGGTTCGGTAGTCTTAGGCTGCGGTATTTCGGCGAGCGACCTTTGGTTGAAGATGCCTCAGTAAAATCTGATCCCAGCGCTATTTGGAATTTACGAGTAGGTTACCGTGTCGCAGACTGGACCCTCAAAGCTGACGTATTAAATTTAAGCGACAGCAATGATCACGACATTGATTACTACTATGGTTCACGCTTAGCCAGTGAACCAACAACCATCGCCAGCGACGACACTCACTATCATGTCATTGAACCACGAACGGTTCGGCTATCTGTGGGCTATGCGTTTTAAATTCGCCAAGAAAATAGGAATGTGCATTGCGCAAAACCGTCTGCGTAGGTTTACTACGTCACTCTCGAATCTCAATAAAATGTAGCACATCTTGATTTTGTAGTGGCGTTGAAGGTTTATTACACGCATTGCAGTCTCCACAAGCACCGTTGGCATTGNGTGATTTTAATTGTTGAACAAGCCCCGTAAAGAGCTGATATTTTGCCAAGCGATGTAATATTTTGTCACAGCGATTAGGCGAGTAATAACGAACTGTTCGCCACAGGCTTATAACAGTCAGCGATCCGATGATAAAAAATTGCAGTATTGTAAATGCCATAAATCACCTCATCCAAACAGCAGTATGCCAATATGGTAGGCAGAGAAAGATGCGATATAAGCAAGCCCAAATAAATACACAATAGCAAAAGCCATTACTCGCCAAGAATTGGTTTCTTTGCGAATCACCACCAAGGTAGAGATACACTGGGGGGCAAAAACAAACCACGCCAGTAATGACAACGCAGTGGGTAAACTCCATTGTTGCGCGATTAGCTGACCAAGCTGTTGACTAACAGCCTCTTCAGTCCCCGACATGGCATACACCGTACCGAGCGCTGAAACCGCCACTTCCCGCGCTGCCATACCAGGAATTAAGGCGATTGAAATCTGCCAAGTAAAACCAATAGGCTCAAATATAAATGCGAGCAGCTGCCCTAGCTGACCGGCAAAACTGTAATTAATGACCGGGCCGCTAAATCCCTCCGGCGCCGCCGGGAACGTACAAAGTAACCAAAGCAATACCGTTAACGACAAAATAATACCGCCCACCCTGCGCAAAAATATTTGTGCTCGCTGCAGCAAGCCGATGGCGATGTCCCTAGGGTTGGGCAAACGATATGCCGGCAACTCCATCAATAGTGCGTGCTCATTTTTATCTCGGCGCACGGCTTTCATCACATAGGCAACCAACAAGGCACTGATAATTCCCGCAAAATACAGTGCAAATAGCACCAAGCCCTGCAAATTGAATAAGCCGGCAATCTGCTGCTGAGGAATAAAAGCAGCAATTAATAAGGTGTATACCGGCAACCTTGCCGAGCAGGTCATCAGCGGAGCAACCAGAATAGTTGTTAGGCGGTCTCTGGGATCTTGAATACTGCGCGTAGCCATAATACCAGGGATGGCACAGGCAAAACTTGATAACAATGGAATAAACGCGCGACCGGTGAGCCCTGCACGGAACATCAATTTATCGAGTAGATAAGCTGCCCTAGGGAGATACCCCGACTCTTCTAATAGTAAAATAAATAAAAACAAAATTAAGATTTGCGGCAAAAAAATCAAGACATTCCCTAAACCCGCAATAATGCCATCGTTAACAAGACTAAACAGTGCGGAATCTTTTGGAATAGATGCCGTAAGCAACTTGCCGACGGCTTCTATCACAAAGCTAATACCGTCCATCAACGGTGCTGCCCACGCGAACACCGCCTGAAACATAAAAAATAATACGCCTGCCAACACAAGCATACCGAGAACGGGGTGTAACAGCAGTGAATCTAACTGATCATCTAAATTGCGATGTTGCCGTGTATGGGTAACGCAGCGATCCAATATCGTTTGCACTCGTTGATAGCGCGCTTCTGGATCGGGGTAATCGAGTGGCGCACGTTACCCAAGCTTGTTGCTGTAACTGCTCACGCAATGCCATAGCACCTTGCTGTTGCACGGCAATGGTTTCAACTACGGGCATGCCCATCTCTTCAGACAGGCTAGCAATATCTATATGTAGACCTTGACGTCGCGCGCTGTCCATCATATTTACGGCGACAATCATCGGCAGGCCGAGAACCGTTAACTCTAGTGCAAACCGTAAATGCAAACGTAAATTAGTGGCGTCCACAACACAAATAATGGCTTCGGGCTGAGGCTCGCCTCGGTACTCCCCCCGCAACACATCTCGTGTTACAGCTTCGTCGGGGCTGGTGGAGTCGAGACTGTACGCCCCAGGCAGGTCAAGAATTTGTACGCTAGTCTGACTGTCGATAGGACACAGACCCTCTTTGCGCTCCACGGTCACACCCGCGTAGTTCGCAACTTTTTGCCTGCTACCCGTTAGTAAATTAAACAGCGCCGTTTTACCGCAATTGGGATTACCAACCAGCGCAATACGATGCATCTTTGGCTGTGCGCGGCTCATTTATTTTCCACCACCTGAATTCGCTGTGCTTCTTCTTTTCGCAATGCGAAACGAGTATTGCCGACCCGCACAACCAAGGGGTTTCCCCCCCAAAGGCCTTTAGCAATGACACGCACATTTGCACCCGCGACAAAACCAAGCTCGCGAATACGCAACGCGATGGGGTCGTCCGAGCTACTGTTTATAACAGCCTGCACGGTAGCGTGGCCGCCTTTAGGCAGTTCGGACAGGTTCATAACTCACTCAGATGGAAATGATAATTAGTCGCATTATACTCGCTTAAGGAGCTTATCTCCACGCCAACTTGAATGTCGTGGCAAGTTAATTGACGTAGCTCAAGACCGAGCTATTGGAAAATTCCGCGCAACACAAAACCCGCAACCCAGCGCTGCTGATCAATATTGCCAAAGGCCTCATCTACCCACTCCGTGCGAAGCGTCAGATTAGAATTGTAATGAAAGCGGTAACTGACCGTTGTCCGCTTAGGATCAATGCCCTGGGGATTATCTAAGCTGGTCGCACGCCCTACTAATATGGCGGCAGAACCGCTCAAGCTATTGTCTAATGACAAGCTTTCATAACGAGAGCTAGCCTCATGGCGACCGCGCCGCCACGTAACGCCTAACTGAGTCGATTGATATTCGCTATTCAGCGATGCTTGACGTTGCGAATCGACAACTACGCCATCGTTCTCTAACTGTGTAATGCTAAGGTCGAGCTGTAGAGTGTCTTGATGGCCGACGGCAATATCCAGCTGCGCGTCTAACCCACCGGCTAAAATGTCACCAGAAAAATAGGCGTCATTGCTACTGACCACCACGTTGCCGTGGCTATGCCCGCCAAAGTAGCGGGTGTCTCTACGTTTTTCTGCCTCGGCACTAAGCAGCCAACCGCCTAGTGTGAATTTAAGGCTGCGGTATTTACCGCTATACCGAGCGAAAACATCGCCGGCATGGCCGTTGTCGGCAAGCCAGCTATCACCCCGCCAAAGCTCTGCGCCGTAATGCCATGCGCCGCTTTGTAGGCTGCCACGAATACCTGTATCGACTAGACTGCGGCCCCAAAAAATGTCTCCGCTTAAGCTTGCTTCGCTATACGCATCTTGGCTGGCGTGCCAATTCGCATGGGGAGCGAATGCCGCAAACATTTTCCCCACCTCCAGTCGCAGCTTGCTGTCGTCGAATCGCCACTGATACATATACCAGTAATGGGCAAATTTAAATTCTGTTTCGCCGTGACCACCATGCGCTTCTGCGCTGAGCTGAATGCCGTTGTCGGGACTAAAAGCATAGCGATAATCCGCCGTTGCATCATCTAATGCGGCATCGTCTTCCACGGGTAGCGCTTCGCCCCCCATTAAAGCGCCAGGAATTTGCCAATCACTATTTGGCGCCACATAGTTTTTGTCGCGATAGCTATAAGACAAATATACCGCCAATCCCGTTTCGATTAAGGGAGTGTCGTCAGTGTTAAGCTCATGACCAAAAGCCGCTTGACTGAGTGCCAAAGCAACAAGAAAGAATGTGTAATTCTTCATTACTTAATTTTCCCAAGGATTAGCAAAGCGAGGATTGTTGATGAGCTCAAAATCCGTGAGACTTTCCAAAAAGGCAATCAGGTTTTGAATATCGTCTTCGCTAATGTCAAAACCAGACACAAAGCCATCGCGAAACGGGTTTGCTCTCCCATCCCCTGTATTCGGCCCATTACTGATATTACGACCTCCCGCTGCGTAGGTGCGAATAACCTCCTCAAGCGTCGCTATACTGCCGTCGTGCATATACGGCGCAGTAAGGGCTACATTGCGCAAACTCGGCGCTTTGAATCTACCCATGTCGCTAGCTTTACCCGTAATTTCAATAATCCCTTGGCTTATTTCAGGGTAAGCACCTTGGTCGTCAAGATTGTAAAGACCCGTATTATGGAAAGGCGTGTCAACAAATAACTGGCTGCTATCGGCAGTGGCATCAGTAAAGTTATACCCACCGTGGCAGTGGAAGCACTCCAAATCCTCACTAAAAAACAATTCTCTCCCTTTGAGCGCCGCATTTGAGATTACATTCGCCTCACCATTCTCGTAGCGATCAGTGTCACTACTAAAGGAGTTGATGCCGCGCACAAACGTCGCCAGGGCTTTAACAATAATATTAAAGTTCAGCACGTCGTTATCACCACCACTATCTAACTCACCAACGAGTTGTTGATATATGGGGTCGGCGTCTAGCTCGGCCAATACAGCGTTTTTGTTATCTTCGTTAAGGCCTTGCTCAACAGGAAACTCACCAAATAACGGCACTAAAATTTGCTGTTCTAATGTGACTAACGCCGGATTCGCCCATGTGTAAGTGGTGTTAAACGCCACATTTACCAAGCTTTGGGCATTGCGTGGATGCAGCTCGCCAGTGGAGCCAATAGAGCGTTCCAAGGACTCGGCAAACGCCATATTTTGATGATGGCAAGACTCGCATGACTGGCTACCATTGCCGGACAACCGCTGTTCGTAAAACAAGTGGCGACCTAGTTCAAACATCGCTTCATTAACCGGGTTCTCGCTAGGAACAATCGGCAAAGGAATATGCGCAGGAAGATTCCAGTCAAACTGACGCTCAGCTGAGCTGCCACCAGTTTGATATCGGGTTTCACTACCGCCGCCACATGCAGACAATCCTGAAACGAAAATGGCCGCAAACGCGGCCAAAGCAAAATATTTTGTCATACTATGCTCTAAAGTGACTCAACGCTAAACACGGTTTGGCCTTCGGTTGGATCGCTATTGTCGCCAAGGCCCATACCGAGTGCGTCAAAAATAGCTGGACAATCTAAATCTGTCGGGCCAGACATACACCCAGGCGCACCACCTTGATCGCTCATTAATGCACTATTCTCAACAAGCTTGCCGTAATCAATAACAATCTGTTGATTAGCAATATCGCTAATATCTAATTCAATAGTCGGGCGGTTATTTGCACTACAACTCACGGTTTCACCAGTTTGCGGATTTCCCTCGCAACCGGTGCTGCCTAAATGAATATTCCATGTTGTAGTTGTTGAATTATCCGGCTTTATCACACCGCCATCTGGGGCGACATCCATACGTAAATGCTTGTAACCAGACTGCCACGACCAAAACAGATCCGTACGATTTAACGGCGTCACTGCAGCAGATGCGTCCTCGTGATTCAATTCGCTAGGCACGCCAACGGTGAAACGTATACGATCTACATTTATGAGTTCGCCTTGCACACTGCCTATAAGCTTATTATTAATCGGCTTCGCAGTATCACTCCCACAGCTATCCAGCTTGTCTTGATAATCCAACAACGCCACACCACTGCTCTGCCAATCGTTATCGTCCAGTGTAAATGGCAGCTCTGTGCCATCGCTATTAATCAACACAACATTATGAATATACAAAGCAAAGCCACGAATAGTTCCTGATGCGGAATCACTACCTAAGCCACTAAGCTGCGCACCGCATTTTATTTCAGTGCCATTGGCACGCGCAGTAAAAGGAATACTGATCTCACTTGTCGCCGCACCGGTTCCGCCACCGCCGCTTGAACCGCCACCACAAGCCAAAATCGCCAATGATGTAGAGGTAATCAATCCTAGCTTTGCTAATAAATTCATTTATGTGCCCTCAGAAAGTCGTCGCTATATTAGCTGCAATACTACGCGGCGAGAATGCGACTATTTGTCGCAGCTAGCCTTGCAACGAATAGAAAGCGTGATTTCATCGCAAGATTAAGACTCGAAAATTATCTAACTAGAGCGCAGTAAAGAGCTTAAGGAGCATTTTTAAATCGATTACACTGAGCTCCATGAACTTCTCACACAGCGCACTGCAGCTCAACGCCCTATTGAAACAGCACCAAGCGCTGTGGCGTTACAACGCCTATAACAATATTACTGCGCGCTCATTTGACGACTACCCGGAACTACTCACTTTTTTGTTTGGCCTTACCGATGACAAACTTAACCACCTACAGTCAAATGATCGAGATTTACTGACTGCGTTAGCACCCTATTTTCCACCCGCCACTGAGCTACTCCACCTTATCTCACTCACCCCGTCACCAGAACATCATGCATGTGAACCACCAGCGGGTATTCCCGGCAGGAAGTGGCAGCAAATCCAAGCATTTATAAACGCGCACCCGCTGTCCGAATTCTCAGATCAGCAAGAAGAACCAACACGCCCTGCGCGTATCAATAACACGCCATTGATTGAATGGTGTAGTGGCAAAGGCTATTTGAGCGAAGCCTTAACGATGCGTTACGGACTAGACGCCACCGGCCTAGAAATCGACGAAGCGCTAGTATCAGAGGGTAATCAGCGGGCAGAAAACACCAAACTCAAACGCAAGGTCGTCATCTGTGACGTACTGAGCGATAAGGTATTTGCCTACCTAAACCCATCAATGCAAGTACTGGCACTGCATGCCTGCGGCGCTCTTCACCAACGACTATTAACAACTGCCGTAGCCAGCAACAGCCGACGCCTCAGCTTTTCACCGTGCTGTTACCATCGCTTTAACGACGGCAAATATCACAATCTCTCGCCACAAATGCAAAACAGCGGCCTTCGCTTTAGCAACGACGATTTGCGCACCGCAGTAAGACAAACCCATACCGCGCGCGCCGGTGAAACCGCAGCTCGAAGACAATTACAAGCGCGTTATTTAGCCTTGCGTGTGATACTAGATAAGCAGGGTATTTCCGCCAACACGCCCCTACCCTCAACGGCACAGCACTGGAGCAAAGCCAGTTTTGGTGATTGGTTAGCTACCGTGCTTAAGCTCAAGCCGCTAAGCATTAATATCCCCAGCCATCTTGCTGACTATGAAAAAGTAGGCTGGCAATTACTGAAAACCGCAGAGCGTATTGATCTTGTTCGCATGGCGTTTCGGCGCGCCATCGAATTGCACTGCGTCTTAGACAGTGTGCTGTTTCTACAAGAACACCAATATCACTGCACCCTCAGCGAATTTTGCTCTACCTCACTCACTCCTAGAAACCTGTTAATTCAAGCCGAGAAAGCATAGGCATTTTGAGCCAACCAGTAATTGTCATACGTAAACCTGTAATGTATTTCACCCCACGCGCCAATCAGGGATAATGCCCGCTTTAGCCCCACCGCCATCGAGATTCCAATATGACTCTGCAACGCCTCCGCCTAGCCAAAAACGAAGACAAACGTCTGCGCAGCGGTCATCTTTGGATTTACAGCAATGAAATCGACAGTAATGCCACTCCGCTGCGCAATTTTGCCGCCGGTGAGCACGTTATCGTAGAAAATCAGCAAGGCAAGGACCTTGGCCTAGCCTACGTGAACCCACAGTCACTAATTTGCGCTCGACTATTAAGCAATGACGAGCGCGCCATCGATGTTAACTTTTTCAAAAAACGCATCAAGTCGGCACTCGCGCTGCGTGAAACACTTTATGAGCACCCCTGCTACCGTTTAATTTACGGCGAAAGCGATTTACTACCCGGTCTCGTTGTTGACCGCTTTGGTGATCATTTATCTGTGCAGCTTAACACCGCCGGCATGGATGCCATGCGCGACATTATTATTGAAGCCTTGGTACGTATGCTACAACCGCAATCGATTCTACTGCGCAACGATTCGCCAGTTCGCAAATTAGAAGGCTTGGAGCTAGAAGTGGTTACCGCCTATGGCGAGGTACCCGATGAAGTTGAGCTTATTGAAAATGGCGTACGCTTTTTAGCGCCGTTGGCGGCAGGCCAAAAAACCGGCTGGTTCTACGACCAACGCCCCAACCGTGAATGGCTGCGTGCCCTTGCCCCAGGTAAGCGCGTACTCGACGTTTTTAGTTATGTGGGCAGCTTTGGCGTGCAGGCTGCAGTCTTTGGTGCAAGCGATGTATGGTGCGCTGACATATCCGAAACCGCATTAGATATGGTGCATAAGAACGCCGAGCTCAATGGCGTCGCCGACAAACTCAGTACCGTTCAAGGTGATGCCTTCACCACACTTAAGTCTCTAAAAGAAGCCGACGAGCGCTTCGATATCATTATTGTAGATCCGCCGGCATTTATAAAACGCAAAAAAGATCAGAAGGAAGGGATTCTGGCTTACCGCCGTATCAATGAGATGGCGATGCGTCTACTAAACCACGATGGGTTTCTCATCTCTGGTTCATGTTCAATGCATATGCCGCGGGAAGAAATGCTAGATTTAGTGCGCGCGTCTGCTCGCCATATTGATCGTCATGCGCAAATTCTTGCAGAAGGTATGCAGGGGGCCGACCACCCAGTACATTCAGCAATACCGGAAACCCGCTATCTGAAAGCTGTGTTAAGTCGAATTTCCCGCGTGTAATTACAGAGGTTCTACTAGCCTAAATTTAGAGCGGAACGCTACGATTATCTGGCCGTAAATATACTAACTACGGCCTTCTTTTTTGCGACGTTTGACTTCATACATGTGCTGATCAGCATGTTTAAGCAATGCTTCATGATCTCGTCCATGCATCGGATAAATTGACCAACCAATGCTCGCCCTCAAAGTATAGCTACTCTCGTTCAGCGACATGGGTTCCTGAATAATAGCCTCAAAACGCTGCTCGCCACACTTTGCATCATCTTCTGTTTTCATGTCGCGACTAATAACGCAAAACTCATCACCGCCGATACGGGCCACCGTATCAGTGGCTCGCGTCCGATGACGCAGCCTACGAGAAAATATCTCTAAAATTTGATCGCCAAAATGATGCCCATAATCATCATTTGCCTTTTTAAAATCATTAAGATCGATGAAAAAAAGGCAAAATGAATCGCCGCTTTTCTCATATTTATTAATTTCCGACTTTAATATTTCTAGGAAATGGCGTCGATTGATCACGCCAGTATGTGCGTCGTGATTTGCCAAGTAATGATATTCGCGCCTCTCTTTGAGCAAATTCTGCCGCAAGGTCTTAGAGGTACCTTCATAGTAAAATGCTACAAAAGCAATAAAGACGTGAGTCGTTAAAATGCTGACATAAAATCCGAGACTGTCATCCACACTTGGCATTGTCTTCTTCATTTCAAAACCAAGTTGCGGAGCATAAAATAATAAAGACCATGTCACAAATGCTAAAACACCCCAAATTTTTCCTGCAAAAGAATCAATACTGAGTGTCGCAATGACCGGAATAATAATAAGACATATCGACGCCGGCGATAAAATCCCACCGGTCATTACCGCCAGATAAATTAATGCCAACCCTACAAATGAAATAAAAATGTTAGTAGCTAGAACGCGCTGATCTAGGGCTCGCAGGACGTAAATTGACAACAAGGCACCCAAGCCTACAAATACAAACAACACCCTTACGATGTGTAAGCCTTGATCTCCGTGAGGAAGAAAATAACTAGCTACAATTACAATCGCTGCGAGGCAAACCATCGCACTAAGAATTAAACCCGCTGTAAAGCGATGGCGATATAACTTCGCATCGCCCTCGCTGTAAGTTTTAGAGTGCAAGGGGTCAATAATGGAAAATATATTGGATCGCCGAAATTTAGTCATCCTAACCTTAGTATTCCTCTTGCTATGGCCGCTAACGATACAATATGTACGCGGCGCATGGTTTCCCTAGCAGTCACTCAACATCCTTGTCTTTTATACATACCTGAGTGTACATTCTATGCATCTGCTATCTTATAACTCAAACACAAATTATGAGGCAGCAGCAACACACCCGCAACGAATTCGAATGTTAATAAGGCAGCCTATTCAACTACCTCACACCTTCATTTATTTGAAATCCGCCGCGCTATGCCTCTCTAGGACACGCTCCGCTTCCGGCCCCCACGCTTTATTCACCCTGCGCCCGCGCCTAACAGCCGGCCGCTCCGAAATCTGATTAGCCCAGCGCAGCACATTTGTATACGTGGCAACATCAAGAAACTCAGCTGCGTCGTAGAGAAGTCCCTGCACAAGTGCGCCATACCAAGGGAACGTAGTAATATCCGCAATGGTATAGTCATCACCACATAGATAAGTGTTATGCGACAAATGTTTATTTAGCACGTCTAATTGCCGCTTCACCTCCATACTATAACGGTCAATAGGGTACTGATATTTTTCTGGCGCGTAAGCATAAAAATGCCCAAAACCACCACCCAAAAACGGCGCACTACCCTGCTGCCACATTAGCCATGATTGACAAGCCGCGCGCGTGACAGCGTCTTTAGGATAAAGGGCATCAAACTTCTCAGCCAAATACAGCACGATCGCCGCCGACTCAAAAATACGAATAGGTGGGTTGACGCTACGATCTTGCAAGGCAGGAATCTTGGAATTGGGGTTAATATCCACAAAGCCACTACCGAACTGCTCACCTTCACCAATATTGATGGTGTAAGCGTCATACTCTGCCGCGCTAATACCCAGCTCCAACAGCTCTTCTAACATCACGGTGACTTTCACGCCGTTTGGTGTTGCCAATGAATGCAGTTGTAAATGGTGCTTACCTACCGGCAGCGCCTTGTCATGGGTTACACCCGATATCGGCCGATTAATATTGCTGAATTTACCACCACTTTGATTATCCCACTTCCACACCGTTGGCGGCGTATAGCTATTCGAATCTGACATTAATAAGCACTCCTGATATTTCAACATTAACTCAATTAATAGGCTGCAATCTGCTCGCACCCAAGCATCACTAAGACGCCGCTTGGCTACGGCTGTTACATTTTCAGCTAAGCCTTGCGATAGACACCGCACAACATATCATCACTCCGCCGCACTAGCCGCAGGCAAAACCTCAAGCGCTTTATTTTTCCGCCAAAACCCCTGATGAATTGCCAGCGCCAATAGAATGAGTCCGGCTCCCACCAACATTGCCACAGAAACAACTTCATCTGCCAGCATAACACCCAAGAGTATTGCCATAATTGGGGTGATAAACGGAATCAGCGATACCGTCTCCACCGCCATATGTTTCAGTATCGAATAATAGGCAACAAATCCGACTAAGGACGCAAAAAGCGACAGGTATAACAACGACCCCAGCGACAGCGGACTAATATGGACAGGCTCGATCCCGAATATAAACACCCAGCTCAAGCCCAGCCCCGGCAATGCGAAGGCCATCGCGCCTAAAGCCTGTTCTAAGGGATCTACCGACATAGTCGCATTGAGCTTTTTCACCCACAGTGCACTCGCCGAGAACAATATATTTGATAGCAACATAAGGCCAACACCGATATAGCTCTCGCCCGTCACCGTCACGTCGTCCAGCACAATACAAACCAAGCCCAAACTTGCCAGCACTATCGCAAACACCTTACGCGGTTGTAATAGGCTCTCACCGAGAATAGGTCTTGCAAGCACCGCGGTAAAAAAGGGCGTCAAACCAAACAACAGGGCTATCAAGCCCGAAGACAAGTATCCCGCCGCGAAGTAGACCAAGGCCATATTTGGAAACAGGCTGATCGAAGCTGCAAAATACAATTTCCAATGACGACGAATGGACAGCCCCGCAAAACCGCCAAGCGTACAAATAACACTACCCACTGCAAACGCCAGCGCAATCCGCAGGGTAAGACCCGCAATAGGCGCGAGGGAATCGCCGCCCAGCTTTATAGCCAGTGGCGTGGTGGCCCAAATAAATATGACCAACACATAGGTCAACCGTACAAGCATGATCGTCTACCTGAATACTTGCCGAGACAGTTATCTGTGGTCTTTAACGAAAAAGGCCGCAGAGGGTGGGTCTGCGGCCTTTGAGAAATTTTGCGTTTTTACATCAATGCATCATTTTTCTGCCGCGCGCCACACCACCCAGCGCAATGCGATATTGCGTTTGGCTGCGGCAAACATGACAGAACAAATAGAATACATAGTAATTAGCTTTTCATTTTTAAACGTGAATACCGCTCGACTATAGGAGAAGAGCAAGTCACTGCGCAAGCTTTTCTTAAGCAAAAAAATCGGTATAAATCGGCAAGCCAGAAATTCTAGTACCGGAAACAGCACTACGCAGGCCGAAAAATACGCCTCAGGTTAGCTTTATCTCGGTCCACTAAATTATATTAAAGGTCTTCAAGACGGTTAGCCGAATGCGCCATTAACATTAATTGATGTTCTTCCAACTCCACTAGCTGTTCCAGCATATCGGCCGCAGGTGTCGCGCCGCAGCGGCTTAGTAGATGGCTAAACAGCGCAATCAATTGTCCATGAATTTCCCGCACCTCATCCATGAGTTCAATTGCACTAAAGCTCGCCCAGCGCTCATCTTTAGTTGACGTATCCGGCAAAGGTTGTTGATTCAAAAACTCAGTACACCACGTACCCAATGCATTATCGCTCTCCACATGATCAAAAGCCGCCACCGTTTTAGCAAGCTGACGCTCATGATCGGCAATATAACCACTAAGCATTTTGGCGCGTTCATCCGTAGATGACGCTACGCTAGCTTCAATAAAACCAGCTAAGTTACTATGAAATTTACTTGACCACGCAACGACGTCACCAATTGTTTCAATATTCATATTCGCTTCCCTCTTGATTGCTAATTCGTCGTTCAATGAGTATTGCTGCTAATTGTGACAGGCAAATATGCCCAGATACTCACCAGAATTATTTATGCGCAGCTAAGATCCGCTGATAAGCAGAGAGCCAGTGTTTTTCAGGAGGGATAATTTTTTTGATAGGTCGCAGGCCCCATGGCCTCAATCTGCAGATCAATCATTTTGTAAAATGCCTGCAGAATGGCTGAATAGTCTTGCTCCGGCGACACACCATTAAGCACCGCTACCGCCGCCTCAATAGTCGACAAGCCATCCTCTCTTGGCGATTTTCTGATTTTATATTGCGAGGCCATTTCTGGCTGAATCGCCATACACGGCAACTCGCTCAGCCACGGATTCAAGTGTATCAACCGCGCAACCTTGCGCCACGTGCCATCTAACAAAATAATATTTTTGAAATTTCTACATATTACTTGTTCAATCGTGAGTGCATCTTCAGAGGGAAAGACCAACAAAGTATCTTCTCGCCATGCTGCGCCAAAAAGTTCATCTGGGTCAAAGTGCTCACCCACAACACGAACGGCCCCTTCAATCGATTTTTCCAATATTGGTGCCGAAGACAATGCGTGTTTGGCTTCTTTTACATCTTGTAAAATAACTATTCGATAGGGGCAACTCATTGTCACTATCACATCACATAAGCAGGTTTTTAAGGGTCGCTCGCAGCGCGAGCACACAGCGCGCTTTACCATGCCGCAGATCCATTTATCTTAGACGAAATAAAAAGACGAATACTGAGAGACAAACCTAAGACGGACACTATTTTTTCCGCGCGGCTTTTTTAGCTTTCTTTGCGGGCTTAGCTGGCTCTGGTCGTTCCGCCGCGCGTTCAATCCAGAACAGAGCGTCCAAGTAATTGACGTAGCGATTTAAATATTGCGGTGACAAATCGCGCATCGCGGTTAGCGATTTTAATGCCAGCATCTGCGGGTTTAGCGGCCCTGGACTTTCTGGCCCTTGCTGAATGGCTATTTCAACCCGCCTTTCTATAGCGCGGCGTTGCTGAAACACCTGCATTTTTTGACTGGCTTTTAAAGGCTTTTGGCCTGTTGCTGTCACTTCTTGATCTTGCCCAGCCAAAGCGTCAACAGAATACACCGCAGCCGCCAAGCTCTGGTTTTCTTGTTCCTGTAACTGACGCTCTAAGGTCGATGCCGTCGAATTAAAAGCAGGTTGTTTTTGATCTAATACTTGCCGCAATTCAAGGAGCTTGGCAACAGTGCTTTCATATCTGTCGGCAGTTTTAAGCGCTACCTTCTTTTCAGCGGATTGTTGATCAGCACAGTAGGCACTCAAGGCCGCATTGGCTTTGTTCTGCAGAATATCTTGTACCGGCGCGCGAGCATGCGCGGCCCGCTCAAGCAGAGACTCAATAAACCGAAAACGAGCGGGATCAAAGCGATGTGCATTCGCTTCTCGCAAGGCCGTTAAATCTTGCTGTAGCTCCGGCAGCATCGCCTACGGCACCTGTGCTTCTGAGTTTTGTACACGCGGCACCGGCGCCATTTCTACCCGTCGATTTTGCGAGCGACTATCGCTATCACTGTTTTCTATCACCGGTTGCTGGGCGCCAAAAGCAGCGGCAAACACCATATCGGCAGGCATGCCCTCGTCGATCAGTGCCCGGGTAACGGTAAGCGCACGCTGTGCAGACAGCTCCCAATTGTCACGGAAGTGTAAATTGCCTTTTTGAATCGGCAGATCATCGGTAAAACCACTCACCATGAGCAGCTGCTCGTTGTCGCCAAGATAGACTTGCAGCGGCGCCCTTAAGGTATGTAATAACTCACGGCCTTCGTCCTGCAACTCGGCAGAATTCAATGAGAATAAAACGCTACCGCTAATACCAATTTTACCGTCGCGCAAGGTAACTCTGCCGGCAGCTAAAGGATCAGCAAGCGCTTCCTCTAAAGCCTGACGACGCTGCTCCGCCACCTCACGCTTTTGTATTTCTTTTTCTAAGCTTTGCGACAACTCAAGCTGAAAGCCCAAGGCCCACACCAGTAACAAAACAAACACGCCAACAAGGCCGGTCATCAGGTCGCCGAAGATGGCCCAAATTGGCGGCTCTTGATCTAAGCCATTATCTATTTCAGATATGCTCACGCCTGCGCTTCCTCGTTGGCCGCAACTGCGCCATTACTTAAAGTTTGCAGCTGATTGATTATCTCTTGGTGGGCCAACATATTGTGGTCAATAATTTCCCGCGCTTGCGCAACATAGTATGCCATTTGCTCGTCGCTGCGTTCACCGCTGCCCTGCAAGCCCGCTTCAACTTTTAAGAGCGTATCGATCAGCCCGCCATTGGCGTCACTAAACTGCGTCACCGCTGTTGCAAAGGCATCGCCCAAGCTCGCCAGCTCGGCGCTACTGCCTTCAAAGTGGGCCACAATATCGGATAACTTGCTTGACTCTTTCTCTACATTGTCACCAAAACGCTGACTGATATCGGCGAGTAAACCCGATGAATTATTTAGAATAGTTTCCACCGCTTCGCGCTGCCCTGCTGCCGAGCTTTGCAACGACTCAGACAAGCCATTCAGCTGAATCATCAACTCGCGACGTTCGTCTAATAAGCTGTTATCACGCTCAATATTCTCGTTCATTTCTGCGCGTAATTTGGTCATTATTTCCGCTGCGATACGCGGGGTTTCAGACGCGGATTCAATCAAGCGTCCCATGGGCTCCTCAAGCGCATTCGCCAAACCTGCTAAATGTTCAGCCACCGCCGCTTGCAGTTCGTCTAAACGATTCACCGCCGCATCACCGCGCTGCTCTTCCAACACCTGCAAGCTTTGCAACTCTGTCTTTATCGCGGCGGTCATATCGCCCATTCGCTGCTGATAGCTTGCCAGCCAATCACTTTCGTTTTGAGTGCGCGCTACGACCAGCTCTTCTGAGGCTGATAACAACTTGGTAAATTCGGCCATTACCTCCTGTGTGCCAGTGCGAGCGTTAACACTTAATGCTTCGGCATTGCTGCGCAGTAAATCGGCGCTTTGATCA
Organism: Zhongshania aliphaticivorans; assembly: GCF_902705855.1. Lineage (GTDB taxonomy): Bacteria > Pseudomonadota > Gammaproteobacteria > Pseudomonadales > Spongiibacteraceae > Spongiibacter > Spongiibacter aliphaticivorans_B. Next base: position 202,786 of record NZ_CACSIJ010000015.1, read on the forward strand.
AATACCGCTGACCAGTTAGCTAAGCGCTCCTGCTCGGCAGACTGCTGCCTTGCCACCCAGTCTTCGCTGACGGTGCTAAAGCTGCCAACCAAAGACTGCGAGCTGGTTTCGAATTGTTCGGCAAGCTTTGCAAAGCGTTGATCCATCGTCGCTAACAAAGACTCGCTGCCTGCTTGCTGCGCCGTCACCGCCTGCTGCCATGCTTGCTTAAAATCATTGGAGGTATTTGCGTAGCGCTCACCCAAACTCTGCAAATGGCTTTCGGCTGTGGCATGTAGCTGCTGCTGGCTGTTCTTTAAGTCATCACGAATATCGCTCACGAAAGTCGAAATAACCGGCGCGATATTCTCCCCCGCAATACGGCCGCTGTCGGCAAGGCTTTGTTTTAGCGAGGCATCCACCGAATTGGCGAGCTCTTTATATTGGCTCTGCGCGGCGGCATGAAATTGCTCTTGATTACGCGTTAAGGTCGCCGCCAGCTCATCACCCATTTGCCCGAGGCGATCAGCCAAAACCGACAATTGCTGCGCCACCGCCGGTAACGCATCCGCCTGTGATTGCATGGCTTGATAGCTTTGGCGACGCTGCTGGTTCAATGAAAACGGTTTAAATACCGTGCTCATACTGGTGTCCAATTGCCGTGACACCTGCAAGCGCTCGCGACGGCTTAAGGTCGATATCAGACCCAACATCGCCGACGCGCACACCCCCGCCACCGAGGTCGCAAAAGCCATACCCAAGCCTTTAATCGGCGCGGCTAAACCTGCGCGAACGGCTTCTAATTCATTGGTGCCCTCAAGCGCCACCACGGCGCCTTTTAAGGTCGCGACCATACCAATAAAGGTGCCTAACAAACCGAGCATCACCAGCAGGCCAATAATATACGGGCTGAGCACTGGCGCCGGTAAGCCGACATATTCCCCTTGAACCCGCTGGCGAACCGCATTGCGCAGTGAGTCTGGAATATTTGCCAACCATGCGTCTAAGTCTTGTAGCGAATCATCAACACTTGATAAGGCTCCGCTCAAAGCCGCGCTAGCTTGCTGATAGCGCACTAACTCTGCAAAGCCGACCGTATAAGCCGCTGCAATCAGTATGGTTACGCCCAGCGCCAGCACATTGCTGCTCACAAACGCCGACGCCATCCACACCACCACTACAGCGCCTATGGCAAACGCAGCTATCGATATCATTCTTGTCATTGTGTCTTCTCTACTTCAAATTCTACTGCTTCTAACATGCCGATCACCGGCATCAGTCGCAATTCTAGCTCGGCGAGTAAAACCGCCTGCATCTCGCGGATAAAACGATCTAGCCAACCGTCTTTTTGCAGCCAACAGCTGGCGTCATCGGCTACTAATTTTGTCGATTCATTCTCAGCTCGATCTTGGCGATATTGCTGATTTAAATAGTAAAAACGTTTTGCCAGCAAATGTGGAATACCAGCGAAAACACGGCGGCTAAAATCCGCCATGGTATCAGCCATACTGCTATCTAGCGCGGCCAACTGGGCAAGCTCAGGCGAGCGCCCCGTCATAATCTGCTGCAATTGCCGCCGCAAAGTCACCACGCGATGATCCATTTCGCTTTGGTGCAGCGAGTAAAAACGCTGGTAGGCGACAAAACCGGCGTTGGGATCATCTAAGGTGTCACGATTTGGTCTTGGCAATATAAAGGGCGAGGCACCTACTTGCGCCTCATCGCCCTCTAGCACAAAGCTATTAACGATAAACCCCAGCATCTCCGCACGGGCTTGCAAAAACACCGTATTGGCATCGTCGCTGCTATCTACAGCCGTAAACGGCTTTTTCTTTAAACCCCGCAAGGACTCAGCCAAGACAATAGCGTCGGATAAGCTAATCAGCTCCCCCAGCTTGTCCGCAAACTGGATATGACTCAGCTCACCGTCCACCACCGCCAAATCAAGCAAGACGCGCTGTAGCCGAGAGCTTGTTACCGGAATGGGCTTCATAACATCCTTAACGAGGGCAAAACCACGTTGCCAACGCGACGCGAGAATAGATCAACGTAAATCTTTGCACTGCCAGACGGGAAAATCTGATTAGCGGAAATAACTACGGTCAAATAGAGGTTTTGCCAAACCAATATGGCACACCTACTTTTTGCGCTCAATTATCGCTATTTTACCGGTAACTTCAAGGATTAGCGGCCAGATAGCGGCGCAGAGCGCCGCGCCAGCCTTTGCTCACTTACTCCCGTAGGTGTCTTTTAGATACACCATGATATCTACTGACTCAAACATGCTCACGCCGGTATTGGGGTCAATAAGATACGGCACCTGTGAGCGGCCGGTTAGCTCACGCATCCGCAGCCGGTTTGGGCTGGTAATGGGTGCATCAGGAAACCAACGCGAGCGCACGACCGGCGGGCCCATTTCCTGCCAGCGCGACTTGGCAAAATTACGTAGACGGTAGGGAATTTCTAGCTCGGTCAGCAGCTCTCGCACCGGCCGTGAATAGGGACTAGCCTCAAAACTAAACAGTTCTAAAGGTTGTTGAGCTGAGATCGACGGCGTCGCATTCATACCACGCACACCGCCAACCGAACGCGCAGCGGTGGCCGCCATGGAAGTAGATACCGCGAGCTGACGTCGCAACCCCCTAGATGCGCTGCGACTCGCATTACCGTAATGTTTATAGAGGTGATCGATAATATCAGCCGACTCTAAAAGTTGATCACCGGTATTAAGATCGAGCAATAAGGGAAACTGACTAACACCACTAATATCCAAAGCATCTGGCCGAAAGCGCATGCCGCCCACTGGGCAGGGATAAATGAGCGCATCCAAATCTAACTCACTCAGGACCTCTCTAACCAAGCGGCAGTATGGGCAGGCCTCAATATCGTAGAGCACCAACATTTGCTCAGGCTGTTTAGTTTTTGCACCACTGAATGCAGCCGCACCACGCCAAGCACGCGCCGAACTCGCCACCACCGAACTGAGTAAATCAAACATTGCCATACATCCTCTTCATTAAAACCGTGTATATATCGGCAGCATACGCAAATTATGGCGCAGTAGGGCAATATTAATTTCTCAATACTCGCTACTGTGCCCCAACGCGCCACCCCTGCAATACATGGCTTTATAATAACAATCCCTAGGACAAACTCTCTCAATGCCAAGCCTAAACGATCCATTAACATTACCCTGCGGCGCGGTATTGCCAAATCGCCTGTTAAAATCTGCAATGACCGAAGGCCTCGCCAACCTCAACGACCAAGCCACACCGCGCTTATCGAATTTGTATAAACGCTGGGCCGAAGGCGGAACTGGCACCTTGGTGACCGGCAATGTGATGGTTGACCGTCGTTTTCTTGAGCGCCCCGGCAACGTCGTGATTGACGGCAATGGCGGCGAAGCGGCTCTACAAGACTGGGCAAAGGCCGGCACATCGGCAAATAATCAGCTATGGATGCAAATAAATCATCCTGGACGCCAGTGCCAACGGCAGGTATCAACTAGGCCGCTTGCACCTTCAGACGTTGGCATCGACCTGATCGGTATGTTTGGCAGGCCCCAGCCAATGACCGAAATCGATATTAAGCAAACCATCAACCGCTACGCCAAAGTGGCCGCCAGCGCAAAAGTAGCAGGATTTACCGGCGTTCAAATACACGCCGCCCACGGCTACCTCATCAGTCAATTTTTATCTCCCCTCGCCAATACTCGCAGCGATCAATGGGGTGGTAGCCTTGAAAACCGTGCACGCTTCCTTCTTGAGACCGTCGCGGCAGTGCGCGAAGCCATCGGCCCCCACCTCGCCATCTCGGTAAAGCTAAACTCTGCAGATTTTTCTAAAGGCGGGTTTAGTCACGAAGACAGTTTGCAGGTCACTCAATGGCTGTCTGAAGCGGGTATCGATTTATTGGAAATATCCGGCGGCACCTACGAGAAACTAGCACTAATGGGCGACGAAACAGATAAGGCGAGTGCCGAATCTAGCCAACATCGCGAAGCCTATTTCCTCAAATACGCTGAAGGTATTCGCAAAGTAACCAACATCCCACTAGCCATTACCGGCGGCTTTCGCAGTCACGCTGCGATGCAAGCTGCTCTAGACAGTGGTGCATTAGATGTCATCGGTATTGGTCGGCCACTATGTTCACAGCCAGATATACGAGCACTGCTCGAAGGTCAACAAGCTAGCCTACCCAATTGGGAGAAAGAACTACGTCTTGGCACAGGATGGTTCGGCCCAAAAAGCAGTAATCAAAAAATTCGCACGCTTAATTTTGGCGCCGCCACTCAATGGTATTACCGACAAATAATTGATCTTGCAGAAGGACGCGAACCAAACACCCACACAGGGCTATTGCGCGTTATGCTTAAACATATGGCTTTAGAAAGGCGTATGGCGACGAAGCGGGCGAAACTGCAGAACAAGATGTAATCGAATTTTTAAAGGCGTCAGAATAAGGTTATTTCTTTGCGCCTAGCAGAAAAGTGCCGCTAGCCTCTCAAATAATCAGCCACGATTACACCAAAATCCTTGCGTTTCTGGTAATCTCCTCCAATTAATAGCTAGAGCGAAAAGTGGATTTTCCTCACACTAGCTTGAAGGAGATTTTGCATGGATAAGTGGACTAAAGGCGAGCAAGTGAATAACAGCGAGCCGATACCCGCAAGAAAACTACTGAATCTCTATGCGGCATTCATTGCTTATACCGCCTACCTCAAAATCGACGCGATCATCGCATCTGGGGAGGCAGGCACTACAGACCTTAACTCTTTGCTCTATGCCCTCACCTTAATCATTACGGCTACGGGAATATTCCTTTTCGGGAATTCATTAACGATCGTTGTCCGACTTTTCTGGAAATTATTTTCACTGTGGTTCGCCATTGCCGGCGCATATTGGCTATTTGATAACTATGTCGATTGCCAGTGTGCTTTAGAGAGCGTGTTTACATTATCTATCAATATATTCGTCGGCTATCTCGGGGTTTTATGTGTTTTATACTTTTATATAAAGTCTGAAGATATTTGGCGCAAAGACTCGAATATTGTTAAGCCCGTATTAATCGACGCCAAATTTATTGCTATTACATTATGCTGTATTGGGCTACTGGCACTACTCCGAGCCGTCGACAACAGCGGCCTGTTTATTCGCGACCAAATAATGTCTGTGAAAGCTTCATGGATGCAAGAACCTATCACTATTCACTACCCAGGCAGTGCAAGACAAAAGAAAATCGAGGGCTCGTCCATTTTTGATCTTCAGTTTGATAACAGCGGCCAGCTTACAAGCTGGAAAATAATACAGTCCGCCACAGAAGTATTAGACAATGCCGCATTAGATGGTTTGAAAAAAACCACATTGCTGGAGGGAAAAGAGAGTAATCAAAAAATCAAAATCACCTTCAAACTAGAGTAATCACAATTGCGGCATAACTGACGGCACTTCTAGTTTAAAGGTGACCTTCCACTGCTGAACTAGCTCTTTATTGGGGAGTAACTTCGCCGCCGCCACAGCAGTCAACACCGACTCATCTAAGGCTTGGCTACCGGAAGATTGTAATAATTTAGCGCCAATATAATCACAGCTTTTATTAAATTCAATTTCAACGATAACCGAACCCTCGATTTTCTTTTGTCTTGCACTGCCCGGATACTTCATTGTAATGGGAGCCGCCATCCACGACGCCTGACCATCCATATACTCATCGCCACAATTAAACCGTTTAACTTTTAGATATCTTTTTACCATCGGCACAATGAAAAACAACAGCAAAATAGCAAACCACAAGTAAAGCAGCACTTTATCGGTATTCAAAAACACAGCTTCCAGCTACCTAAATCAATTACAAAACAGCTACTCAGAAAAATCAGGCGTTAAGGTATAAGGCCTAGACTCGGGGCTATCATCCTGTGGAGTGTTTTGCGGGACTTCAGCAACCGGCGCAGGGGCAACACGCGGTGCAGTAATTTGCGGCGCGCCTGCAGTAAGCGCTTGCTGCCGGTCGGCATTAATGGCGGTGGCGACCGATCTCATTACCAACAGAAAAACATCTTCGCGGTCACCTTTATCAAACAAATCACCTTTTTCGCTAGACCCCATATTCGCCACGGTACGCCCAGTGATGTAGTCCTGAAACGCGACACCCATGACGATACGATCGCTGTCACCACTCATCGACACCCGCGCACCCAATACCCGCTTCTTTTGGGCATACGGCAGATTGTCGTATTCTTTAGAGCCCATCACTGCTAAGTGATAATCTGAAATCACATTGCCAAACTTCACATCTAAACCGTAGGCGGCGCTGTTGTCATCGCGTTCGATTACAACGTAATCGTATTTCGCAAAACTGAAACCGTTGGAATAAACCACCGTTTCATTGCCCGCACAGGCAATTAAAAACACAGTTACCACTAATATAAATACCGACTTCATCGCCCACTCCGTAGCTTTTTTAAAATACACATTTATAGAAACAGCACATTCCGCGCCAATTACCTAATCGCACTAATATCCATTTTACAGACTTGGGAGTCAACGCCTTCCACAATACAGGAAGACTCCTAGCGCGTAGCAATATACCGCTGCTGCCACTGTCGCGGTGACAAACCCGTCCACTGTTTAAAATGACGGCTGAATACGGCAACTTCGGCATAGCCCAGATTCAAGGCTAAATCCGTTACTGACATGGCGTTGTTTGCTAAGTATTGCTCGGCGATTTGCTGACGTGTTTCTCGTAGCAACTGCGAGTAGCCAGCCCCTTGGGCGGCAAGTCGCTTTTGTAATACCCGTGGCTGAACGCCTAAGACTGCCGCCACCCTCGCCAAGCTGCAATCCCCGCTACGCAATAATTGCCCAAGCACGCTTTTAATTCTATCTGTCACGCTATCGGGATAGCTCTGCTCAAGGTTATTTACATAATGACGAAAATGCTCGGCCAGTGACGCCGTATCGACATGCGGTTTGCGTGCCCCCCACCGCACAGGCACCTTCACAAAATTATCAACGCCATCAAATACTAATCTCGATGCATAGCGTGGCAGCAGAGAAACAAGGTCTTGCTTACCCGCCGATTGATGCAACGACAGCTGTAATTCGCGGCTATCCGCGCCGACCAATTCGTCAATAAAATTACATAAATGGCCGTAACTTAACTGAATAAGCTGCTGAATACCGAGACTACCGCCCACCATAAATGCAAACTCGAATCTCAGCATGTCGCCTTCCACTCGCTGCTGCAGCTCCAAGCCTCGCACATGCAAATAAAGCTGCTGGCAGGCCTTATCGATTGCCGCCTGCATGGTCGGCTGTTGCGACCAGCCTAGGGCAATATCACCCAATACCGTTGAGGTTTGACGCTGGGCCAGCTGTAGGCCAAATAACATTTGCTGACACGATTCCGCCGCCAGTTCCAATAAGTCGGCCACCTGACTATAGGCAATATAATTATTAGGATCGCGCAGCTGCGCGCTCGTCAAACCGACACCTGCCAATAAGCCCACCGGATTCGCGCCGTAACTATTTACCAGCTCAGAAAATCCAGCAATTGCACCGCTACGAATCAGCGACATACCAAGGCAGCCCCAAAAAATGATCTTCGCAAAACATCAACTATTGTTCGTAATAAGTCAAGCAAGTGGCCCGGCCCCCGCCTATATTGTAGCCATCGCTTAATCACATAATAATGCGGAGACGCCCATGAGCCTGCCAACCTCGGTAAACCACCAAGATACCCTGCTAACCATCGACACCAACACGCAACCGCCCGTGAGCGACGCAATTCCCGGATTAACGATTAACCCATTATTTCTCGATACCGAAAATGGCCTATGGGTTCTGCGGGTTAAATTTGCTCCAGGCGTCACCCTACCCATGCATTTCCATACGGGCACCGTGCACTTCTATACCTTGGCTGGCTGCTGGCACTACGTGGAATACCCCGACCAAAAACAAACCGCAGGTAGCTACTTATATGAGCCGGGCGGTTCTATACATACCTTCCATTGCCCCGAAGACGGCGGTGGCGCAGATGGCTTTATGGTTGTGTCAGGCGCGAATATCAACTTTGACGGTGAGGGTAATTTCCTCAATATTATGGATGCGGGATGGATCGAACAAACCTTGCATGAGACCTGCGCTGCCCAAGGCGTACAAACGCCACGCTATATTAAACCTAAACAAAGTGCAGGGTATTCCGACGAATAAGTGCATTATAGCTAAGCGAGTAAACAAGACTTTGCATAATTAAGCAGCCGCATTGCAGTACGGCTGCCGCAGTAAAACCATACTATGCAAGTCCTCAAATAATAATTAGGGATGGAGAGGCAATATGGCAACACACAGCACCCCCACACGTTTTGACGTGGAATTTGACAGTGACGGCACGCGCTGTAGCGCATGGCATTACCCTAGCCAGTCAGACCAAACAAGCAGCGCCTGCATTGTTATGGCCCATGGTTTGGGTGGCACCCGCGAATGCGGCCTTGCTCCCTACGCAGAATGCTTCGCGGCCGAAGGCTATCATGTCGTAGTTTTTGATTATCGCTACTTTGGCGATAGCGATGGTCAGCCCCGGCAATTATTAAAAGTCAGCTATCAACTTGACGACTGGCGCGCCGCTATCGGCTTTGCGCGCCAATTAGACGGTGTGAACCCAGAACAGATTATTTTATGGGGGACCTCGTTCTCGGGCGGTCATGTCCTCAGTATCGCCGCCGAAGATAAACGCCTTGTGGCGGTGTCTGCCCAAGGGCCAATGGTTGACGGCCGCGCCGCAAGTTTAGAAATTTTAAAATACGCCGGCCCAGTCCACTTAAGTAAACTCAGCAGTTGTGGACTCATTGATCAAGCACGCGCCACTGTCGGAATGAGCCCACTTTATATTCCACTTATCGCGAAACCCGGCGAACTTGCCGCCATGACAAGCCACGACGCGCTCAGCGGCTATCACGCTATCACCAATCCCGGTTGGCGCAATGAAATGAGCGCCCGCACGGTATTGGTATTGTCTTTATATCGCCCCATTAGCAAAGCCAAAAAAATCTGCTGCCCTGCCCTCATCCAAGTCTGCAACAAAGACACAGTCGCACCGGCTAAATCAGCAATCAAAATGGCCAAGCGCATGAAAAATACCGCAACACTGAAACAGTATGACATCGGCCACTTTGACATTTACACCGGCAAAGACTTCGACCTCGGCATTGCCGACCAATTAGCGTTCTACCAAGATGCTCTGCAAAACGCGCGCGGGCTTAAGCTGTGAGCAAGTACCCACTAACCGATAAAGTCATCGCCATTACGGGCGCCAGCGGCGGCTTTGGTGACGCGCTATGTAAGGCACTGTATCAACGCGGCGCCAAGCTCGCCCTTTTCGACATTGACCACACCGCCCTCGCCGCACAACTTGAGTACTACCCAGACACGCTGCGAGCAAAAACGTGGCACGCCAATGTTTGTGACGTTGATAGTTTGCGAAGCGCCATGAACTCAGCGGCAGAGTATTTTGGCCACATAGATGTGGTCATTGCCAACGCGGGGGTCGATTTAATTGAACCACTCAGCGCTGAAGGTGGCGATAATTTTGAACGCGTGATTGATATCAATCTGAATGGTGTGTGGCGCACGTTTCGCGCAGCCCTACCCCATGTAAAAGCCAGTCGCGGTTATTTATTTGCGGTGTCGTCTATGGCTGCATTTGTGCATTCACCACTGCAAGCGTCTTATACCGCCAGCAAAGCCGGTGTATGGGCGCTTTGTAATAGCGTGCGCCTTGAAGTTCGCCAACACGGTGTCGACGTTGGCACCTTGCATCCCACGTTTTTCAAAACACCTTTGCTAGATAATATTTCTGACAATGCCGCTGGCAGCGCGTTATGGGGAAGCCACCAAAAATTCCCCTTTAAAACGGTGGGCTTAGACGATGTAGTTGCCGCTGCAGTCAATGCCATCGAGAGCCGCGCCGAAATTGTCACCGTGCCACGAGTCAATCGACTCATCGCGAACGCCCCCGGGCTGCTGCGCAAGTTTATTGAAAGTATCGGCTTTAAAGACGAAAACGTGCGCAAGGCCATGGCCTTTGCCAACAAAAAATAATCGCACTGTTATTTGATTTAAATAGTCCACATACACCGCAATCGCGGCGACGGAATATCATCATGACAAACTTCGATTTTAATAAAAAAGTTGTTTTTATTACCGGTGCGGCTGGCGGTATTGGCGCAGCCTGCGCTAGAGAATTTTATCGTCGCGGAGCTAGTGTGGTACTTGCCGACCTTGGCGCCGACGCACTTGAAAAACTAGCCTCAGAGTTCGACGCAGATCGAGTCCTGCTTCAAATCCTCGATGTAACAGACATGGACGCGACCAAACAGGTCGTCGCCAACATCATCAAAAAATTTGGTCGCATTGATATTGTATTTGCCAATGCCGGCGTAGCGTGGCAAACACCCAAAACCATTGCCACCGCAGACGAAATAGAGTTTGAACGTATTATTGAAATTGACCTGCTCGGTGTGTGGCGGACAGTGCGGGCGGCATTACCAGAAGTGATCAAAGCCGAGGGGCAGGTATTAGTGACTTCATCGCTTTACGCCTTTGCCAATGGCGTAATCAACGCACCCTATGCCATGTCTAAAGCCGGTGTTGAAAGTTTTGGCCGCAGCCTGCGAGCCGAACTGGCTGGCACTGGCGCCACTGCCAGCGTGCTATATCCGGGATGGATAAAAACCCCAATGACCCGTGTTGCCTTTGGCGCTAACGCCAATGCGTCTGAGTTAATTGAAAAAGCATTCCCCGCTCCGCTGCGACAGTTAATCACGCCAGAAGTCGTTGCCTCCGCCGTTGCTCGGGGATTAGGCAAACGCGCACCACGCATTATTGTACCAAATCGTTGGGCGCCGCTGGCGGCCCTACGCGGCCTGCTCAATATGTACACCGACCGCATGTTTGATCGCCGCAGCGACTTACAAACCATTGTTAGGCGAGTAGAAACCGATGCAGCAAACGACTAATCAGCAAAACTTACTTTGCTGCGTTTAACTCCTTATCAAACAAATAAACGGCTAAGGCTTCCCGCTGCTCTGCGTTCAGCGGGAAAGCCGGCATAGGTGGCGTAGGCGCGCTAAAGAAATCCGTCAAACTCGCGGCATTGTAACGCTCATGCAATGCCGTCAGCGCATTCCCCGCCTGCTCCTCATGGCAGCCTGCACAATGAAATTGCTGATAAAGCGCCTTACCTTGCAAGGCTAACGCTGCTCGTTTTTTTACATCGTAAGCATCCAACACGCCCACATTCTCATCTGGCGCACTCACAGCGACGGGCAGCGTAAATGAAGACGCTAGACCGTCAGCAGGTGTTACACGATAGATTGAACCAGAGTAATCATCTGAAATATAAATACTGCCATCGCTGGCCTCAGTAACATCAACCGGACGCCCCAGTAATTTTCCGTTTTGTAAAAAGCCAGTGACGAAATCGCTTTCTATAATAGTGCCGTCTGGCTGCCATTGCAGCGCCACCACTTTATAACCATCTGGCACACTGCGGTTCCACGAACCGTGCAGGGCAACTAATGCGCTACGCTCATAACCCGCTAACTTGCTGTGCCGTAAAAAGCGAATACCCAAGGGCGCGTTGTGAGCCTTAAATTCATGTGCTGGTGGCCGATTCGCAGGCAAGTCACTCGGCAGCTTTGCACCAAAATCAGGATCGGGAGTCGATGCATTAATATAGGGCCAACCGTAAAAACCACCGTCCACAACCTTATTCAACTCACAGGGCGGAAAATCATCACCCAGCAAATCCCGACCATTATCCGTCGCAAACAGTGCATTGCTCCACGGCGCCCAATCCATTCCAACGCTATTGCGTAAGCCCCTTGCATATACGGCTAGCTCACTACCATCCGGCTTAAAACGCATAATGCTAGCGCGTTGAATATCCTCTTCCTCACAGACATTACACGTTGAGCCAGAGCTTAAATACAACCACCCATCAGCACCGGCGCGTATCGTCTTCGTCCAATGGTTGCCTTTATCACCCAGCCCCGTCAAAACCCTCGTGTAATCACCGCTGACCTCGCCAGACTCAACATCAAAGGCAACTTTACCGACCCCATCGGACTCTGCGATATACAGCCAGCCATCAACATAATCCATACCGTGGGGCCGCGTCAGCCCACTTAACAACACATGAATATCATCTGGCGATCCATCACCGTTGCCGTCGGCCTTTAAGATCAACACCTCGCCACTGCGAGGGCGGCTAAGCAAAATATCGCCCGCCGCGGTCAAATGCATGAACCGAATCTTACCAAGACCAGTCGCATACAAATCCACGCGAAACCCATCGGCAACGCTTAACTGCTGACGAACAATGTCTGCATCTGGCTCGTCGCCGCCATATCCGACCAAAGCATGCAGCGCGACCTTTGACGTCGTCGCGACACCAGGCGGCCCGTAATTCACCAGTAAAAATGGCGTCACTAGTAACACAATCAATACATAGATAAAGAAACGCAGAATCTTCATTGCGATATTGCACCCGCCCGCTGATTTAAGGGTATAGACTAGCTTGATATAACGGCAATTTATAGCGCTGTAACTCGCGTAGAATGGACTACGCAGCAAGCGAATAGAACAGGAGCACCGGCCATTAAAGCAGGGAGCCAATATTAAGGGTAACCGTTTGGGTTACTGGTAAGCTTGAAAACGCTGCAGCATATTCACGAAGGATCCCACGGCTTTACATACCAACTATGCACTAGCCGCAAGGTTACCTATCGGCACACTGCTGAGAAGGGAGGTCGCTCATCGCGCAATATCGTTAATTGCAGCCCCAAAAACACTGCAGTCAAACCACCTCAACGCCATAAAGATGGGCTATACGCGCATTATCTATTGCTGCCTATCGCCGCGCTCGCTGGCCCAAAACACACCTTTTAACTTCGCCACACCGGCCTTGCGTGCATCAATAGCGAGTTTACGCGCCTTCTTCTCACCGTACTCTTGAAAAGAAAACGTTGCCTTGCCAAAACTACCAGGCTTCTCTCCAGGCCAGTGCGCCTCCCAGTACCAGAGCTCCTTTATGCTGTTGTTCTTTAATTTGTATCGCTTCGCGTAGCTATAAACGCCAGTAATTCCAGACTTATTGTTACTACGCTGAATATTGCACATAGCCTGACGTGTGGTCGGCGGGTACTTTTCAATGATCTCGTCACGATAGCTCTTAGCAGCAGCAAGCGCTTTACGCTTTCCCTTATAGGTTTTATCAGGGAAATTTTTGACGTGCATCTTATTCTGGCGACGAAGACTAACCCGCCACGCATGTGTACGGTGGCAGTCATCATCAATTCGCGTTATGCCATACATGGCTTTACTTTTGGGCATGGGCATCTATATTACGCAACTCATCAATATCAACTTGAATTATATCAAAAAAATGTGGCGAAATTAGCAAGTTAGTCATATACATCACTTTTAAATCTGCAGTGGTACATAAAGTTTCGACACTCGGAACGTATAAAATGCACTATATGCCCTCACACAGCTAACGAATCACTGCTCGAAAATGCTCAAGCATTGCCTGTGTTGCGGGTATGCCTTTGAACTCTGGCGACAGCAGCTCTGCTATGACTCGCAAGTCCTCACCCATAATTGCCGAGCAAAAAAACGAGTAGATATGGGTTTTCGCATTTATGTTGGGCTTATATTGGGTCAATAAATCTACAACATAAGAAAATGGTCTTAACAAGGCGAACTCTGCGACCACTGCAAGATCCACGCCTTTTGAATCAATTAATAGGCGCTGCAATAGCCGGCGCAACACCACATCATCCTGTAAACGAGTAAGGAAGCGCTCCAAAAAGCTAAACAACTTTGCTTCCGCACTACTATCATCAGTCAAACTTTGACTAAAAATATCGCTTATCGCCCCTTCCACATAGTGCGATACGCACTGGGTATAAACATCCTCTTTGCCATTAAAGTGGTCATATAGCGCCCCTTTGGTTAAGCGACAAGCCTTAGCTAAACCGTCCATACTGACGCCACTGAAGCCGGAATCTGAAAATAGAGTCGCCGCCGCCTGCAAAATGTGCGCCCTAGTTCGCTCCCGCTTTGTTACTCTACTGCCTTCTGACATAAGCCTCTCGAGCTGTCCCTTCATTCGAATCCACCCTGACACTAATTATTGCCATATTGCATTGTAAAGCAACATACCTATTGGTATATTTTTTAAAATACCCAAACGGTATAATTTTGAGCTCACTCAATGAAGCACAAGATCAGCCACTGCAGCCTACTTTTCTTCACCTGTCTAAATAAGTGATATGAACAGCCCCGTGAATATAGCCATAACGGAAAACCCTTGGGCTTGCCGCAGAACCTAACACTATGGGTAGTACTGATATGGCGTATTCAAATACGCCATCTGACACCAATAGCAATTCCGCCAGTATCGCACGAGCACGTCGTTCTAAAATTGAGCTCGCCCTAGAACCACATATCTTAATGGGCATACGTCACAAGGATTGATTAGGTAACGATGACGATCCGACCACGACCGCGCTTATCTGTTAAGCGGTGACTGGCTGTCGCCACTAGACAGCCAAGCCCGATGTAGCTGTTGGCGTACGCGTAGTAACTCAAGGAGGCATGGGCTTCGTATGTAGCCCCGTTAACAAACTTTGGTAACCGCGATAATATCTCGGCTTTATTTGGTGTATTCCGCGCTGCCCCAGCAATAGCCTGCAACGTTAACGGCAAGCTCCGAGTGGGGCTCACCGCGCCCATAAACTACGTAAAAGATAAGTAATAACTTTTCCCGAACATCTCCTCAATGTTCCGGTAACTTAGTGAATAGGCGCAGTACCATCGGACGCACTGGAGGATAATGCATTTGGGAGTGTGCCGACCTTTGAAAGTGATCATACATGGCTCATATGGATATTTTGGAAATTCAATTCTAGCAAATAAGGTACGGCTTCTGTTTTATGCGACAGAACCATTTGAATTGTGATTTCAAGGCTGGTGTGTATAGTGGGCAGCCCGCATGCAATAAAGAGCAACTCAAGCAGAAGGTATCGAAGCACATGCGTATGCTGCAACGGAAGGCACATCGTGTCAGTAAATATTTCAAGCACGAGAAAATTCGTTATGCCGCATAACAAATACCAAAATTCGCTGGGTTAATAATACGCGGTTTCAAATCTGAAGTGCATCATCTGACGCAGTAGAAGAAAGGGTCAGCTGAAGGTAAGCTCATCACTTTTTTCTCCGGCAAGAGATGAAATCACGATGAGTTATTACCAACAGCTGACTTATGAGCAACGATGCCAGATATCGGCCCTGAAGAAAACAGGTTGCTCACAAAGAGAGATCGCTAAGAACATCGGTACAAGCCAATCAACGATCAGTAGAGAGTTGGCTCGCAATACAGGTGGTCGAGGTTATCGGCATAAGCAGGCCCAAGCCAAGTCGTCCTTACGTCGCAAGTCGGCAGCAAGGCGCTCTAAAATGACGTTAGCTATGATTGCGCTGATTGAGAGCAAGCTTCGGCAGGAGTGGAGTCCGGAGCAAATATCCGGATGGTTGCTTGATGATCAGGCGCTTCTGATTAGCCATGAAACGATCTATCTACATGTTTGGTCGGATAAGCGATCTAACGGAGATTTGTATAAGCACCTGCGGCGACAAGGCAAGAAATACGACAAGCGCCGTAACGGAAAATCAACGCGCGGGCATATTAAGAACCGTGTAAGCATTGATGATCGCCCTGAGGTAGTGGATAACAAGTCCCGCATTGGCGATTGGGAAATAGACACAATGATAGGGAAAGGCCATAGCGGCGCGTTGGTCACCATAGTGGAGAGGGTCACCAAGTTCACCTTGTCAGCACAAGTGGATAACAAAAGTGCTTCGGCTGTTACTGAAGCTACGATCACTTTGTTAAAGCCATTTAAGGATGTGGTTCACAGTATTACGGCGGACAATGGGAAAGAGTTTGCTTATCATGCGAAGATTAGCAAAGCGCTATCAACGGATATTTATTTTGCCCATCCGTACAGCTCATGGGAGCGCGGCTTAAATGAAAATACGAATGGGCTACTGAGGCAGTATTTCCCAAAGAGCACGAATTTGAAATTGGTGTCTAAGGCTGAAGTAAATAACGCCGTACATCGACTAAATGCCCGCCCAAGAAGAGATTTAGGTTTTAAAACACCTGATCAATTAATGGGTGATTACCGGGCTGAAATTGCAGCCTAAACTTTGATGCACTTCGGATTTGAAGCCGCGATATGAAAAATAATATTTTCCCTCCCTTAACTAGTATATCGTTTACCATCAATACTGGATATCTTCATTCACTTCATATCGAAACAAGCGGAAACGCCACCGGAATTCCAGTAGTGTTTCTTCACGGCGGCCCGGGTTCGAGCTGCAACGAAAATCATCGTCGTTACTTTAATCCCGAGCAATATTTTATTATTACCTTTGATCAGCGCGGTTGCGGTCTCTCCACACCAAAGGGCGAACTTGCCGATAACACTAGTCAGCATCTAATAAATGACTTAGAACAGATACGTAAGCATTTAAATATAGGGCAATGGTTAATATTTGGTGGTTCTTGGGGCGCATGCCTTGGGCTACTTTATGCTCAAGCTTTTCCTGAAAGAGTCAACGGCATGATTTTACGCGGCTGTTTTCTGGCAAGAGAGCAGGACTTATTTTGGTTTTCCCAGCATGGCGCTAGCGAGGTTTTCCCCGAGGAGTGGCAATTATTCATTCAAGATATTCCGGTGAACGAAAGAGCAGACTTAGTAGCGGCATTCTACCAGCGCCTTCATCATGGCGATCATGCCACCCAGCTTAAATACGCCGCAATTTGGGCTGACTGGTCAAGTAAAGTTGCCACCCACAATTTAAGTTCTAGCTCGTCAAAACGAAAACCCGACGAGACACTAATTTTAAAAGTGAAAATAGAAACTCACTACGCCTTCCATCGCTACTTCATCGAAGAAAACCAAATACTCAACAATATCACTGCGCTGCCTAAAGTCCCTGTCACCATTATTCACGGTGAATTAGATCGAACCTGTTTATTAAGTGCATCGCGGCAACTTGCGGCAAGTATTCCAAATAGTGAGCTTATCGTGCTCACCAATACTGGCCACTTGATCGAAGAATCCAATATGATTGACGCACTCGTTGCCGCCACGGACCAATTCATCACCACGTATGAGCACAACACTACTAAGTGACAGTAAAGCCGCGACGTTTGACGAATATCCTCTCGCATTACTCGTTGATAAGCTTCGCGCAAAACTTTCAGCGAGATGCCCAATATGGAAAATATCGTTATTGTCGGCGGCGGCGCCGGTGGCTTAGCACTAGCCACTCAGCTAGGAAATAAATTCAAGCGCAGTAAAAAAGTCCAAGTTATTTTAGTAGACAAAAATCCTAGCCATATTTGGAAGCCCCTTCTTCACGAAGTAGCGGCGGGGTCGATCGACTCAGCCTTCGACGAATTAAATTATCGCTACCATGGCAAGAAAAAACACTTCAACTTTATCCTCGGTAGCTTAGAAACCATTGACCGCGACCAAAAGACATTAGTGTTAGCCGAACGTCGCGACGACGCTGGCGAACTCATTACACCGAAGCAACACTTACATTACGACTACGCCGTTATAGCCATCGGCGGTGTCAGCAATGACTTTGGCGTGCCCGGTGCAAAAGAGCACTGTTATTTTTTAGACGACAAAGACCAAGCAGAGCGCTTCCATCAACATTTGCTAAATCAGACTGATCGCCTCAGCTGCGAGTCTTTAAATTCAACTGCAGATACTAACAACAGTGCACCTCCAGTATTGCGTATTGGCATTGTCGGTGGCGGCGCCACAGGGGTAGAGCTAGCGGCAGAGCTGCAACACACGGCTCAAGGTTTGTCTGGTTATCAGCGGAACGTGGCAGGCAAAGTTGATTACAAAATCACTCTAATAGAAGCCGGACCGCGCATACTTCCTGCGCTTTCAGAAAAGCTATCCAATGCAGCCCAGCGCACCTTAGAAAAAATTGGTATCGACGTGCACTGCAACACCGGCGTTAAATCATGTTCTGCGGAGGGTTTCATTACGCCCGACGACACCATAGCCTGCAATATCCGCGTTTGGGCAGCGGGGATAAAAGCACCATCACAACTCGCAAGTATTGCAGGATTAGAATGCAATAATCGCAATCAGTTATTGGTTAAACCAACGCTGCAATCCAGTAACGACGAACGGATTTTTGTCATTGGAGACTGCGCCAGCTGCGTATTACCAAGTGGAGGCTTTGTTCCACCCAGAGCGCAGGCTGCACACCAAATGGCGACTCTCGTTTATAAAAACATTCTGCGTAGCCACCGCAACAAACCACTTAGGGAATTTCGTTATCGCGACTACGGCTCACTGGTATCACTAAGCAACTTCAACACGGTAGGTGGTTTAATAAGCGGATTTGTCGGCAGTGAAATGCGCATAGGTGGCCCCATTGCTCGCCTTGCTTACCTGTCGCTATATCGCATGCACTTGCTGGCGATACACGGCATTTACAACTCCCTGCTTATCGCTCTTGCCGGCAGAATACATAGGGCGATTAAGCCGAAGTTGAAGCTACATTAAGAATAAAACGGGGTTAGAAAGTAAGCGAGTAAATAATTTTTACTTTGATCGCGAATCTTTCTGACCCTGAATCTTTGACTGATTTTAAAAACATCGCATAGCACTTCTATCTACTAGCGATCATTTGGTTATTTTCACTTTTTCGGTCGCGGCAACCAACCCTCTGAGGAAGCGAATTCCTTTTTCTAGCTCCTCGCGCTTTACTTGATGAGGCTCTGCACTTCGGTGCTCAGATGTATTGGCTTGATGAGCGGCATCACCACGCTTTGCAATTAGCGCATCAAGCGTTTTCTTAGCCGAGGCAGCGTCAAAATTTTGCCAAGCCCATTCCTTGGTAATATCTATTTCAAAATAGTCTATAAATAGCCGGCGGGTTCTTTCTGAGTTTGGGTTAAAAAACCGCTTAAGATCTTGCTCAAGTCGCTTACGCACAAATTTCCCGATAGGACTCCCTTCTACCGACTGGAGCCATATATCGAACTCATCTGTGACGCGATCCTTAACGTATGTTTCCCAGGCTGCTAACGCCATTACGAGCCCGGCACGCTTAAGAACTTCACCACTTTTTCCATTCGATAAGGTTTTCTCAGCGTCAAAACGAGCAAGAAGGTCTTCTGCATCAAGAATGGATCGATCAAATGCGTCAGCTGCTTTAGTCATTTTCCCTTACGTCCATTTAATACAAGCCCATATCCGTACAAACCAGAGCATTACGGTAATTTAAAAAATGGAGCATGGAAAGCGTCTTTTAAACACCTCACCCAAAAAAAGCCCCACTTGGATACCAAGCGGGGCTTTTATCTTACTGCCGCCTATTACCGGCGCTATTCTCTTACTTAGCTTTTAGGAATTTTAAAGGTCCACACGCTGCCACCTTGGTTCAGGTTTTTAATGCGCTTGGCCACTTCGCCCCCCCATAATGGAATTGCACCACCCCAACCGGATACGATGGTGACGTATTGCTCGCCATCTTTATCCCATGTGATGGGTGAGCTTACGATGCCGGAGCCGGTGTTGAATTTGTAAAGCACTTCACCGGTTTTCGCGTCAAAAGCCATTAGGTAACCTTCTGGGTTGCCCATAAATACCAAGTTACCTGCGGTTGCAAGAACCCCACCCCATAGCGGCGCGTTGTTTTTAAACTCCCAC
This sequence comes from Zhongshania aliphaticivorans, assembly GCF_902705855.1. GTDB lineage: Bacteria > Pseudomonadota > Gammaproteobacteria > Pseudomonadales > Spongiibacteraceae > Spongiibacter > Spongiibacter aliphaticivorans_B. Next base: position 222,578 of record NZ_CACSIJ010000015.1, read on the forward strand.
TTTACCGTACCAGATACTGGATCAATCGCTTTCAAAGAACCTATATGATCGTCAAAGATAGGACGAATGGTAAAGCCGGAACCGAGGTAAGCCGCGCCTTTTTTATAGCTAACTGGCTCGTTCCAGATATCCATACCCCATTCATTAGACGGTACATAGAAGTAGCCCGTATCTTGGCTGTATGCCATTGGCATCCAGTTTTTACCACCAAGGAAAGACGGAACCGCAAAGACAGATTTACCTTTTTTACCATCAGTGCCTGTAGTAGCAGGATTACCTGGACGCATTTCTTCGTCGAAGATTGGCGTGCCATCTTTATTCAGGCCCTTCGCCCACGTCATTTGTTTAATGAAGGGAAGTCCGCGAATAAATTTGCCGTTGGTACGATCAAGCACGTAGAAGAAACCATTACGGTCGGCAGTTGCCGCAGCCTGAATCGTTTTTCCACCTTGCTTGTAGTTAAAGGAAACCAGCTCATTTACACCGTCAAAATCCCAACCATCATGCGGAGTAGTTTGGAAATGCCAAACGATTTTTCCGGTATCCGGATCGATAGCAAGACGCGATGCGCTGTAAAGGTTGTCACCTGGACGAAGATGCGAGTTCCACGGTGCGGGGTTACCCGTACCAAAGAATAGCAAATCAACCTCTGGATCGTAGGTGCCGCCTAACCATGTTGCTGCACCGCCTGTTTTCCACATATCACCGGGCCAGGTTTTACCTGCTTTGCCACCCGTAATGCCGTTTTCTTTGCCACGTAGGTAACCCATGTGGCCTTCAACGGTTGGACGACTCCAGATCATTTCGCCGGTTTTCGCGTCACGCGCTTCTACTTTACCAACAATACCAAATTCACCACCAGACACCCCGGTAATGACCATGCCTTTCACAATGAGAGGCGCAGCGGTCATTGAATAACCGGCTTGATAATCGCCCACGGTTTTGCGCCAGACTGGCTTGCCCGTTTTAATATCTAGCGCAACTAGCTTGGCGTCCAGTGTACCGAAAATTACAAGATCGCCGTAAAGTGCGGCGCCACGGTTTACTACGTCGCAGCAAGGCATAATGCCATCAGGTAGACGTGCATCGTACTGCCAAAGCTCTTCGCCAGTGGCGATGTCTACGGCATAGATACGTGAATATGAGGCGGTAACATACATTACGCCATCTTTAATTAGCGGCTGAGACTCTTGACCCCGCTGCTTTTCTCCACCAAAAGAGAAAGACCATATTGGCGATAAAGATTTTACGTTTTTGGTATTAACAATTTTTAAAGGGCTGTAGCGTTGTCCCTGCGGCCCTAAACCGTAAGAAACAACATCGCCAGTAGTTGTAGCGTCATTCAAAATATCTTTATCAGTGACACCCGCATTAAGTAGCGAACTGAAACTGATAGTAGCCACAGCGGCTGCTATAGAGACAGATCTTGCCATGCACGTTATTTTCATTGGAACTCTNCTTCCTAACACTTAGATTTTATTTTCAAACACCCAGTATCTTCTGTTCTATCGCATAAGCGTGTGCGCGAAAAAGTTAGAACTCTTCGCGATCATGTTAGTGCGATCTGAGTCTGAGTATGTGACGACGACGACATGCTCACAATTGATCTAGAGGCGTGCAGTTACTATCCATTGGTATTGGTTTGGTAGTAAAAATAAAGAGTATAAGCAAGACAACAAACGATAATATTTAATTCACGCGGTCGTGGTTTAAATCGTATTTTAAGATTCGACGTCGTACATAGATGGGCGCTCGTAAGAAACGCGGTAGTGCGAGAATATTTTTTCCATTTCACCATTTTCCACCATACTCGATATGACCGCATCTACGGCATAAGCTAGTTGGCGATAACTATCTTTTATCGCAATACCAATATCCCAGCTTTTATGCCCAAGTGCCTCTAGGCCGTCGTCGTCAATATCGAAGTTACTTGGCTTGTTATCCAAGCCCCACTCTAATTGACTACGCATACCCGCAACGGCACTTAGCTTTCCAGCCTTAAGGTCGGTAAGTGCAGCAAATACTGTTGAATAATGATGCACATTCTCGCGCAGGCGACCTTGAAGAGTTCCCACAAGAAAAAAATCTGGCAGACTGTCTATTTCAACACCGATAGCTTGGTATTGAAAAATAGCGAGATTTCGGACTTTGCCAGTTTTGCTTATATCTCTAACTAACTTCCAAGACTCTTTGTGATACGGGGCCAACATCACCACCATATCATTACGTGGCAAACCGTAACCGTCTTGCGCGTACGAATATTCGCGATCGTAGGGCACGCGCAACATAACATCTGCGACCTTCCGATCAACTACACTGCCCTTCCAAACCGCATTGCGCAGATCATCGTCGACAGTTTCATCGGCGGTCATCCAAAGCCAACGAGGCTCTACGCCCATTTCACTGGCGATATGCTTACCAATTTCGACATCAATTCCCGCTGGCTGACCGTCCTTTATAAATGAGTACGGCGGAAAATCCCGATACACCGCAAACTCAATATACTGAGATTTAATAACATCATCATATTTACGCGCATGCGCCGTGTTGGCAATGGCAAAAGCCATCACCAAACACAGTGCGTGCAACCACAATGACATGCGTATAAAGCTCATTACTCAGATCTCATTCGCCTAGCTTTCTGGTATCTAAATATGAGCGAATTGCCCACATCGCTTCTTGGCTTAAAATTCCTTCAAACGGCGGCATATATACTCGACCGTCGATCACTGCGCCGTGGCGAATTCTGGTCATAAACCACTGATCAGACTCTTCGATGTCGATGTATTCATCGGGATCATTTAGTTTTCTAAGGNCTGGTGTCATGCCACCAGAAATTGCCTGCAGACCGTGACAGCGAGCGCAGTTCTGATTGTAGGCCGAATCACCAACTCGTATCGCCTCGGCGTCACCGCGGTAGGGATTAACATCGCGCCACTCTTCACCCAACTGCGGCAATGTATCTGTGTTCACTGCCTGCGGCGTCACATCGCCATGGGCAAAAACCCAAGCAGCCTGAAAGCCTAGAAGTAAAATTGCGCCGCTACGCAGAGCAAGCTTAACCGTTAAATTACGCATAGTATTCCTCAACCAATCTGAAATTATTTTCTAACTTGACGGCACCGCGCTCAGCCAAATCGTATTGTGCTGATAGCCTAACAAACAGGTTATTTATGGCAATTGTGCTTTGGTGTCAGGAATTGTGGCGTGAACTACACCCTAAGTAGTAGTCGCGAAAAATCGGATCAGGAAGAAGTAAACCGAAATTACCTTGCTAATAATCTACTACTTTAGTCGCACATCATTACGACCTTTTGCATATATCAATAGCCATGCGCTCCACATAGCATGAACGATAGACTAAATAAGTAGTAAAAATGATCGCCCGCAGCATCATTATAAAAATAGAGATCTAAAGGTATGAAAATTAACAATTCACGATCTGCCCTTAAGTGTATATCGCTAAGTACACCACCATGTCACCACCGCGCCTTGCCTAAGTGAAAGACTTAAGGCTCATGCACCTTCGTCTGCATATAGCGATTTTATTCCTAGCTAGCTCAGCACCGCTTGCTACTGCGCTCACCACCGAGCAGCGCAATATTCCAGTGCTATTCCTTGAACAAAGCCAAATAGATACGCCGGTCTTATCCAATATCCGTAAAACACCCCAAACCTCAGGTTTAGACGGTGCTCATGTTGGCATTAGCGACAACAACACTACCGGACGCTTTACGGGCGACCGCTACCAACTCAGCGCGTCATTGGTTAAGGACAGCAACGAGGCCATTGCCGCTGCCCAAGCGTGGGTAGAAAGCGGCAATACCCTTATTGTCGCGAAGCTGCCCGCCGCGACCTTACTCAAGGTAAGCCGCGATGAGCACATCAGTCAAAAGGCTATTATTTTTAATATTTCGGCCAAAGACGATGCGCTTCGTAGCAGCCAATGTCGCCCGAGATTGCTTCACACCATTCCAAGTCGCGCCATGCTCACCGATGGGCTAGCCCAATTTTTAATATCCAAACGTTGGAAAAAATGGCTATTACTACGTGGCCAGCATGATGAGGACACGTTATTTAGCGCCGCAATTAAACGCTCGGCCCATAAATTTGGGGCAAACATTATTGACGAACGCGAGTGGCAATTTAACGCAGATTTACGCCGCTCTGCGCAAAGCGAAATTCGTTTATTCAGCCAATCGAAAGACTATGACGTGACCTTAATCGCCGATGAAATAGGCGATATCGGTGAATATATTCCCTATAACACCTGGCTAGCTAGACCCGCCGCTGGCACACAGGGCTTAACGCCAACAGGGTGGCATTGGAGTATTGAACAATGGGGCGCGGCCCAACTTCAAAATCGATTTAGCGAATACGCTAAGCGCGATATGAACGATATAGATTACGCCGGATGGTTAGCAGTGCGTGCTATTGGCGAAGCCGTAACACGTACCAAAGCCCTTGGCGGTGACACGGTGTATCAATATTTAATAAGCGATGATTTTCAGCTCAGTGCGTTCAAAGGTCGCAGCTTAAGTTTTCGAAAATGGAATGGCCAGCTTCGCCAACCGATCCCCCTAGTTCAACCGAATGCACTGATCAGTCAATCGCCCCAAGAGGGTTATCTACACCCCCACTCGGAAATGGACACGCTGGGTTACGATCGCCCAGAGGTGAGCTGTGCATTCGAGGCATCAACACTGTGAGAGCACTATGAAAAATCCCCGCCCTTTCCGCATTGCCGGCGCAAGCGTATTGCTTATCTTAACGAGCCTAGCAATGCCGATTATGGCCGAACAAGTGTATGTCTCTAATGAGAAGGACAACACGCTGTCGGTCATCGATTTAGACAGCCTCAAAGTTATTGCAACGATAGAGGTTGGCTTACGCCCCCGAGGCATTACGTTCAACAAAGACTTTAGTCAGCTTTATATTTGCGCCAGCGACTCCGACAGCGTGCAAGTGATGGATGTTAAAAGCCAAAAGATTATTGCGAATTTACCGTCAGGTGAAGATCCCGAACAGTTTGCTCTACATCCCAACAATAAAGACCTTTATATCGCTAATGAAGACAACGCAGTGGTCACGGTAGTCGACACGGAAAAACGCGAGGTAATTAGCCAAATAGATGTGGGCCTAGAACCAGAAGGCATGGCCGTTAGCCCAGATGGTAAATGGGTGGTCAATACCTCTGAAACCAGCAATATGCTGCACTGGATAGACAGTAGCAGCCACGAACTTGTCGACAACACCTTGGTAGGCCAAAGACCGAGGCACGTCGAGTTCAGCGACGACGGTAAAACGCTATGGGCGTCGTCCGAAATTGGCGGCACGGTCAGCGTTATTGATGTGGCAACGAGAACTATTAGCCACGAATATTCTTTTCAAATTCCCGGTGTGTATAAAGATAAAATTCAGCCGGTAGGCATTACCCTCACCCACGACAATCGTTTCGCCTTTATCGCACTCGGCCCCGCCAATCATGTGGCCGTTATCGACATAGCGCAGCAAAAAGTCATCAAGTACTTACTCGTTGGTCGCCGCGTCTGGCATTTAGCGCTTAATTCTGATGAAACTCGACTAATAAGCAGCAACGGTATTAGCGGCGATGTATCGGTAATCGATGTTAAATCCCTTACCGTCTTAAAGAGCATTAAGGTCGGCCGGTTTCCCTGGGGGGTTGCGGTAAAGCCGTAATATCAAAACTATGAGTAATAATGCACTGCACATTAGGGACCTCAGCTATCGCTACGGCGAGCGCCATGCACTGAACAAGCTAAATTTAGATATCGCCGAGGGCGTATTCTTTGGCTTGCTCGGCCCCAATGGTGCAGGTAAAACCACACTCATGTCCTTGCTCACTCGACTGCTGAAGCCGGCCAGCGGAGAGATTAGCGTCTTTGATTATTCTTTAAACAAACACGCAAATGAGGCCATGCGTCATATCGGCGTGGTGTTTCAACAGAGTACGCTTGATCTCGACTTGAGCGTAGCGCAAAACCTTGAATATCACGGTGCGCTACACGGCATTGCGCCAAGAGAAGTACGCAGCCGTATACAGCAAGAGTTAACACGCTTTGCGCTTTCAGATCGTCAGCACGACCGGGTACGCGATTTAAACGGCGGCCACCGACGGCGGGTGGAGCTAGCCCGCGCTCTACTTCATCGTCCTAAATTGCTTCTGTTAGATGAAGCCTCTGCCGGCCTAGATATAGACACTAGAGCTAATCTCAATAGCCACGTTAGAGCGCTATGTAAACAAGACGGCATTGCCGCACTATGGACAACGCATTTAATTGAAGAACTGCACAATGAGGATCAGATATTAATTTTACATAAGGGCCAATGCCTTGCCCAAGGCCAAGCGCAAACCCTACAAAATAACCACAATGTAAAAGATTTACCCGCGCTGTTTTCGCAACTTACAAGGCCAGCAGCATGAATGCCTCCGCTTATTACTACTGTTTTGTGGGCATACTCAAAAGAGAGATGTACCGATTTTTACAACAGCGTTCGCGCTTTTTGTCATCACTTGTCCGCCCGCTATTATGGCTGGCCGTTTTCGCAGCAGGCTTTCGATCGGCCCTCGGCATTGCCATTATCCCACCCTATGAAACCTATATAAGCTACGAGGTCTACATCGCACCGGGTTTAATAGGCATTATCTTGCTGTTTAACGGCATGCAAAGTTCACTGTCTATGGTCTATGACCGCGAAATGGGCAGCATGCGCGTACTGCTTACCAGCCCGATTTCTCGCGCCTATTTACTGGCCTGCAAATTATTGGCTACCTCCTTGGTATCGCTGTTTCAAGTCTATGCCTTTGTTGCCATTGCTCGGCTCTTTGACATTACTCCACCGTTGATTGGCTATGTCTACCTGCTACCCGCCGCTCTGCTGCCTGCGCTTATGTTAAGCGCGTTAGGCTTATTTTTATCGTCGGTGATACGGCAGCTTGAGAACTTCGCTGGGGTGATGAATTTTATTGTATTTCCCATGTTCTTTTTGTCTTCTGCGCTTTACCCACTATGGAAAATGCGCGAGTCTAATGAACTCATTTATCAAATCTGCGCCTTTAATCCCTTCACCCACGGCATAGAATTAATTCGTTTTGCGCTTTATGGGCAGTTCAATCTATTAGCGTTTTCGGTTTGTGCTATGACGACCTTGGTATTTTTAGCACTGGCAATTCTTGGTTACGACCCAAAACATGGTCTACTGAAGCGAAAAGCGGGAGCCAGCTGATTCCATGAAAGCACCTAATATGAGAAGTTACTCGACATTAAGCATCAACAAGCTGTTCGCATTGCGTTATATTAGAACTGCGTGCGCCACCATAACTATAAATAGTCTATCTCAGCACGAGGTATAGAAATCATGATTCATATTATTATTGCCGATGACCACCCCCTATTTCGCGAGGCAATTCGCAATGCCACTCAGCAGCGCTTCCCCGATGCCTTAATTGCCGAGACCGCATCGCTGGATGAAACCTTGGCGTATATCGAACAACATTCCGATGTCGACCTAGTACTACTTGATTTAAACATGCCAGGAATGGATGGCTTAAACGGCATCGTGAATCTGCGCAGCACTTATCCCGACGTGCCGGTTGTTATATTGTCAGCGGAAGAGGACAAAAATATTGTTCTACAGTCAATGACTTATGGTGCGGTGGGTTTTATTACGAAATCCATGCCCCGTGAAAAAATTATCGCCGCCATTGAACAGATACTCGACGGCCAGGCCTTTCTTCCGCCCGATATCATTCGTCGCGCCGCTAGCAATAGCCACAGCCGCCGGCAAGATAATACCGGCATACCGACAGAAATTATTTCTTCCCTCACCCGCCGCCAATTGCTGGTATTTGAGCGTATGGCGAAAGGGGAATCGAATAAGCAGATTGGCTACGAGCTAAGTATTGCGGAAACCACGGTTAAAGCTCATGTATCCGCTATTTTGAGAAAGCTAAAAGTTCAAAACCGTATGAAGGCGGTACTCTGCGCATCGGCGATTGATTTCGATCACTACCTGCATCGCTCACACTAGTAGTTGTCTAACATTTGAAATTTACATCAACATAAAATAATTATTTTTCTGATAAAAGATAAACCAATACCGATTTGAGCTTTAAGGGCTTGATCGGTTTATTCAAAAGATGAAAGCCTAGTTCCTTAACCTGCTGACGCAGCTCATTACTATAGTTGGCAGTAATCATCACCGTTGGCAATGAAGTAGACAGTCGCTCTCTAACAATAAGCTCTGCCTCCAAGCCCGTGGTGTCATCATCAAGATGATAGTCTAATACCAAGGCATCTGGTGCTGAGGCTAATAACTCGGGTTTATTGCGCAAGTCATCCAGAGACTGCGCACTGACTACCTCACAGCCCCAATTCGCCAATACCAATGCCATTCCTTCACATATCGCCCAGTCGTTATCGACGACCAAAATCCGCTTTCCGGTAAGCGGGTCCTGCTGTGATTCGGGCCGCACATCTTCTTCAACAAAGGTATATTCGGTTTCTCCTGCATAAGGAACACAGACCGAGAATACCGATCCCTTACCCAGTATCGACTGCAATTTAATTTCGTGATTTAAAACAGTAGACAATTTATCTACAATCGCTAACCCCAGACCTAGCCCTTTGTCTTCTCGCTGTTTTTTTGCATTAACTCGCTTAAATTCTAGAAAAATTTCTTTAAGCTGATCGCTAGGCACACCCACACCGGTATCCCACACTTGAATTTCAAGACAATCCTCTCGGCGGCGACAACCTAAGAGGATTCGGCCCTTATCCGTGTAACGAATAGCGTTGCTCAAAAAGTTACGCAAAATTCTCGCTAGTAGCTGACTATCTGAATAGACCGAAATATTGCACGGCACAAAGCTGAATTCTAAACCTGCTCTGGCAGCCTGCTTCTCAAATTCATTAGCGAGGTTTCGCATTAATTCATTTACGGGGAAATAATCTAGAATTGGCTCAACAATGCCCGCTTCCAATTTAGAAATATCTACCAAGGTGCCAAGTAAAGACTCCACATCGCTCAATGAATAACTCAATGAATTAACCAACTTCACCATACTCTCCGGCAAGTCGTAATCCATTAAAGCAGTGGCAAAAAGTCTGGCTGCATTCAGGGGCTGCAATAAATCGTGGCTCGCCGCCGTCATAAATTTGGTCTTGGAAATATTGGCGTCTTCGGCCTCCCGCTTGGCTTCTAGCAATGACTGCTCTGCTAGGGCCCGCTCATCAATCTCGATACGCAGCTGATGATTTAGCGCCGACAGCTCAACCGTGCGTTCATGAACACGTTGTTCCATATGTTTATAGGCATTTTTAAGTGCTTCAGCAGTCCGACGCTGCTCGGTGACATCTTGATAGGTGTTTACATTGCCGCCGCCGGGAATCAAATGGCTTTTAATGGCAATAACACGGCCATCTTCCAGCAATTGCTCAGCCTCGAAAAGTGCACGCTGGCCGCGATTAATTGTGGAATCGGGTGAGTATTTGAAGCCCTTCAAGGGCGAATCGGCAAACAAGGCATCGAAGTCTGTACCGCGAGACACCTTCGCGGGTTCTAAACCAACTAAGTTAGTAAAGCGATTATTCCAAGCCTCGACATTGCGTTCGCCATTCACTAGCACCACACCCAGAGGCAAGTTCGCAATGAGCGATTGTAAAATACGGTTTTGCTCAGCAAGGACTTTTTCCTGCCTGGCAATTTCACTTTCTTTTACTTGTGTAATATCGCTATAGGCTACCACCAAGCCATCATCAGCAGTGGGCCGCTCAGACACCTGCAGCCAGCGGCCGTCGGCGAGGCGAATTACAGTGTCGCGAAAAATATCCCCACGCTGCACTAATTTTTCAAACGGCTTGCCTTCGGGATCATAAATACCGTGCTCAAGTGCCATTGGCGTGAGCTCTTTAAAGGTGGTGACCCCAACTTCTATTTTCGCATCGGTATGGCGCCAAAATTCATAGAAGTGGCTATTCGCCAATACCAAACGCCGGTTCTTGTCGAATAGTACAATCGCGTCAGAAATGCTTTCTATCGTGTCGAGTAGACGCTGCTGAGAATGCGCCGATTCCAACCGGGTTTCCGACAGGCTTTGATTAGCTTCTTCGAGCTTATAAAGGGTTTTACGCAGCTTGATAGTGCGATCTTTAACTTTGTCTGCAAGTAGGGCTGCGTTCTGAAACGAGCGATAGGCATCGCCGTAATTAGCCCATCCCTGTTCAACTCTTTCGATAAGAACTTGGTTGGTTTTTTTTAATTTTTCGTTCTCATAGCGCAAGGCTTCCAGCACACTTTCGACGCCTTCACTTTGCGCTACATTGCTTTCCATTGTCCGGTCCCGTTTACAATAAATTAACGATGTCTTAAGCAGAGAACGCGCTGGCTTCGCCAATCACTACGCCGGTAAAGGTATGATTCACATGCATGGCATCGCAGTGCTCGCCGTAGGTGTTAAACCCCACCACTTTATAGCGCTGGTATAGTGCCGACAATTCTTCGTAAATACCTTTTTCTTCAGCCTCGATTCTACGGTGAATGCAATCGTAACCAACAACCAGCTGTGGCTCTCCAATCTCTGCAACTACCTCTTCCATACGTCGCTCAAACTCGGCGACTAAGCCGCCGTCACGCATTTTGGTTAGTACAATGCCAGTGTCAATCGCGCAGAAGAAGGTCAAACTCATGTCATCATTAACTTGCTGAATAGAGCGAGCAAAGAAATTTTCACCAACCTGTACAGACAATGGATGCAGGGCATAAGATTCCGAATTAAGCTCATCTAATGAAATATCCATCACTCGGCAATATTCCAAAGCAGCAGGCTCTGCATTTAATTCATGGGCAATGCGCTTGGCGGGATCCGCTTTCGTCACCACCATTTTTTCCTTCTCGGCAACAAGATGATGACCACTCAATACCGAAAATGGGCAGGTGGTATTTACTAAAATAATCGCCGCCGCATTACTAAAAAATTGTTTGTCGTAGTAAACGTGAGTATCACGAAAATGCAGATTATCGCCAGCCGAGCCGCCCACCAAGGGAATACCCGATAGCGCCTCGTTTAATGCGCTTAACACCAACTCTTCTCGAATCGACATGCCGTCAAGCAAAGAGAGTGCAAAACTGTTGTAGGCCATGGGGGCAATAGTGCGACTCTCTAACCGCTGCATCATTTCTTTTACGGTGTCGTAGGCCCCGCGCTCTGAGAAGGTGGCTAAATTCTGTAGTAACGTGGTTTCGACCACGAAGTGATCTGCAGATAAACAGAATCCTGTGATCGAGCCCGGCGCCAGACCCATAGGTGAAATTTCACCGGCGGTCGTACAGCCTAAAACAGGAATCTCGCCAAATAACTCAGCCAAGGTGTCGCCTAATTCTTCTCGGTCATAATCAACACAGCAGAAAAATACCACACAAGCTGGTCGCGCCATCGCCAAAGATTCATACAACTCTTGCGCCGCTGTCACTGCATTTGAATTATCGGAACCGCCATAGGTTACAGCAGGACTAAATGCACTTACTTGCTGTTTTTCTACTGCGCTCATGTAAACACCCTCGATGCGTATCGTTATTTTTATATAGATTTATTCTTCTTACCAAAACCAAACTAAATCAGCTCACGCTATGCCAAGCGACCACTCAATAAACCTACCCGTTCACACAAGTTTAATCTCAATGCGTCAACGTCCTGCGACTGACGCGGGCGTGGCAAATTGATGTATTCTTCCCTGATAATTTTAGTTGGCGAGGTAGACAAAAATAAAATCCTATCCGCCATGGTAATCGCTTCATCTAGCTGATGGGTAACGTAAACAATTGTAAACTTGTGCTCTCGCCACACCTTAAGTAGTAACTGCCGTAGCTCCATTGCAGCAGGCTGGTCTAATGACACCAGGGGCTCATCTAGCAATAAGATATCTGGCTCTGACATCAGCGCCCTAGCCAATGCCACTCTGCGCTGCATACCACCAGAAAGCTGACCTGGATACTGGGCAGAAGAAGCGGTAATACCTACTGTTTCTAACAGGGCCGTGGCCTTTGCAATAGCCAGTGTACTCTTTGGCGAATCGGACACCAAGCAGACATTTTCCAGCAGTGTAAGCCACGGCATTAAACGGGGTTCTTGGAACATAATTCCCAGATTTTGAGGCCCTGTACCGCCAATACTGGTGGTAATGTGACCATCAAATTTAGTATCCACGCCAGCAATGAGGTTAAGCAAGGTACTCTTCCCAGCCCCAGAGGGGCCGACAATAGCCAAAAACTCCCCGGCTTTTACGTCAAAATCGAGATCTTGGATAACTGACGTGCCGCCCTTGCAATAGCTTTTGTTTGCAATATGCACCTGCATCATGGCCGCCACCGCATTACCGAATTTTCCCAACGCCGAATAAATCCTGCCTCCAGTATTAAGACGATGCCAACAAAGGCGAAGGTGTAAGCCAGAATACCCGGTATGTCGAAGTACTGAAAATAGATACCCAGCTGGAATCCAACGCCATCACTGCAACCGATAAGCTCGGCTACCAACACTATCTTCCAGACCAAAGCCAAGCCGGCGCGGGTCGCGGCCAATAGGTAGGGGTAGAGCTGCGGGAAGTACACATCAATAAGCGTGCGCCGACGGGATATATTAAAAGCCTTAGCCACCGCCATCAGCTTAAAATCAATCGCTTTCCCGCCCTCACGCATGGTCACCACAATGACGGGGATTTTATTAATAACAACCGCGGCCACCGCCGCCATTTCGTTTAAACCAAGCCATAAAAAACAGAGAATAATCACAACTAATGCCGGGATATTCATAAATATTGTATTAATGCCGTCTAGCAACAAGTCTGCTCGACGCGAGTAGGCCATCCACAAGCCAAGTGGCACGCCCAGCAACATGGCAAATAGAAAGCTTAATCCTACCCTCTGCATAGTCGCCTGCAGATTCGCTAATAAACTCCCGCTAATTCCTTCCAGCCAAACTCGCGCAGCAATCTCGGTGGGGCTTGGCAGCAACTCTGGCTGACAATACATGACGATGACCTGCCAGCACGCTAGCAAACCTATAAATGATATTAATCGCCACTTTGCCGCTGCCAATTAGCTCACATTAGGACTCCTGGTGCCGCAAAAACTGCCACCAGAACATCCCCTCGTCGAACTTATTATTGTTGTTACGCTTATTGGGCTCTGAGTTTTTTACACGCATCATGACCGGCGTATCGGACTCAGCCGCTACGCCCTGATTCATGGGCGGATATAAAATATCGTAGATTTTGCGTATCGCCGCGGCGTCATCATGACTCAAGGGATCAGGAACACCTGCACGATACGCGTCTCTTAGCGCTAGAAAAACTTGATCGTTGTCAGCCTTTAATAAACGCCGAATGGTCTCCCACTCCGTATCTGAACTTGTTAGCAAGGCCTTCGCCTCGAAGGAGGCCGCAAAAAATGCGTTCATTAATTTAGGCCGACTCTCGGCTTGGCGCCGGTCAAATACCCAACCGAGCATAGGTACTTTTTTATCAAATCCTAAGGCACTTAAAAGCTGCTCTGTACTCACTAAGCTACGCATTCCCTCGCCCAATAAGCGGGCGTTGTAATGCCAATAATTTATAACCGCGTCTAGCTGGCCGTTTAATAAGAGATGATTTAACAAGGGCGGCGCCGCATATTTCACGTTATTTATGTCAGCAAGATCGACGCCGAGTTTTTCTGTGGCATAGGCCCGAAATAACAACCATCCCTTATCTACTGGGCCGCCTGCTACACCAATACGCTTGCCGCGCAAATCAGCTAATGAATGTATATCTGAATCAGCCGCGACTACCATGCCGCCAATCTCCGTTGAGTACGGGGAATAGCCATAGTCACGTTGGGTATTTTTTTGCTTATTCACCCATACCCAATCATTCACAATTAGGTCTACGCGACCGCCTTGTAGGGCCACGACCGTTGCGTGCGGCGAACCCAGCTCAAGCACCTCTAATTGGAAGCCGTGTTTTTTATCTAAGCCATGACGCTTGATAACATCTAGTTCCCAGTTCACCGTGCCATATTTCAACGCACCCACCCGCAACACCTCTGCCGAGCTGATACTAGAAAAACTAATTAAAGTCATACCGAACAACAACACAGAGATTTTTATACTAAAAACCCGAGACATTATTGCCTTAATGAGGCGCGGATATATCAACATCATCGTTCCGCCAATTGTTTAGAATTTTTAGTATTTCGGAACAGCAACGGCTGAACATCCCCTTCACGATGCTGGGCCCGCATCACCGCCGCTTGAATCACATGATGATGAGGAGACTTATCACATACCGGGTCTGCATTCTCTGCTTGCCCAGTCAGTAAATACGCCTGACACCGGCAGCCACCAAAGTCTTTTTCTTTCTCTGGGCAGCTTCGGCAGGGCTCGGCCATCCATTCATCGCCACGGTAGCGATTAAAGCCGTCTGAGCCATACCAAATGTCTCTTAAGGCTGTGGTTTTCACATTGGGGAAGGTGATAGGTAGATCTCTGGCGCTATGGCAGGGCAGCGCCAAACCATCTGGTGCTACAGTGAGAAACACTGAGCCCCAACCATTCATGCAGCCTTTTGGCCGTGTTTCATAATAATCTGGCACCACAAAAATGAGCTGCATTTTATTTTGATACTGCTTGCGGTAGCGCTGGGTGACTTCCTCAGCATGACAGAGTTGTTCCGCCGACGGCATTAAATCGTCTCGGTTGTGCAAACCCCAACCGTAATATTGCACATTGGCCAATTCGACGTAGTCAGCACCGAGTTGTAAACAGAGATCCAGTATTGATTCTATATGGTCAATATTATGTCGATGTAGCACAAAATTAATGACCATGGGGTAATCAAATTCTTTTACCACTTGCGCCATTTCCAATTTTTTATCAAAGGCTTTGTGACTACCGGCGATTTGGTCGTTGAGTTCTTTTTCACTGTCTTGAAAACTTAACTGAATATGATCTAGTCCCGCCGTTTTTAATGCGCTAACTCGATCATAATTTAAGCCCATTCCCGAGGTAATCAAATTACTGTAATAGCCCAATCCGCGAGCTTCGCCCGCTAGCTCTTCTAGGTCTTGCCGTAATAATGGTTCACCGCCAGAAAACCCCAACTGCGCCGCTCCAAGCTCACGACCTTGTCGTAATACCTGCAGCCATTCGTCGGTGCTTAATTCGTTTTTAATCTGCGCGAACTCAAGGGGATTCGAGCAGTAGGGACACTGCAAAGGGCAACGATAGGTTAGCTCGGCAAGCAACCATAGCGGTGGTCCAATCCGGCTAGACAAAATGTGTCCAGCCTTTATCTTCTGCTGCCGAAAAAAAATCTATTACATCGCCGGAAATACCGTCAGCATCGGGATATTTGTTTTCAAGAAATTCACTGATTTCAATTACTGATCTTTTACCATCACAGGCATTTAAAATTTCACCCGCGCTGGCATTTAGCTTTACCATACCCTCTGGATACAGCAACACAAAGCAGTCTTGCACAGGCTCCCACTGCAGACGAAAGTGACGACTCAATATCGGTACTACACTAGTAACTCTATCTGCGTGCATCATACGCTACTCCATAAAATCTGCTCATTCTTGAGATGATGATAGGGTGGGCGATCATAGACATAAGCCATGCTAATGGCATCGAGCAAACACCACAGTATGTCTAATTTAAACTGCAGAATATTCAGTGCATGTTGTTGCTGCTCCGCACTACGAAAGTAATCTAGGGTCACACTTAGGCCGTGATCAACATCTCGGCGCGCTTCACTCAAGCGCTTGCGAAAATAGCCTAGCGCCTCGGCATCGATCCATGGATAGTACTGTGGCCATGTATCTAAGCGACGCTGATGAATTTCTGGCGCAAACATTTCTGTCAGTGACGAGCACGCCGCCTCTTGCCAGCTAGCTCGGCGCGCAAAGTTCACATAGGCATCGACAGCAAAACGGACGCCGGGCAGCACATGACGATGGTTCAGCAAATCCTCGCGACTTAGACCGCAGGCCTCGCCCAGATATAACCACGCCTCTATACCACCAAGGTCGTCACCACGGCCATCGTGATCAATGATTCGCTGCACCCACTCACGACGCGTCGCCTGATCGGGGCAGTTGGCCAACACCGCGGCATCTTTAATAGGAATATTGCTTTGGTAGTAAAAGCGGTTAGCCACCCACGCTTGAATTTGAGTCTTGCTACACTGGCCCTGATGCATGGCAACATGAAAGGGATGGTGAATATGGTATAGACGCCCCTTATCGCGCAGTCTTTGCTCAAAGTCCGCTATCGACAGGGCCTCGGTGAAGCCTCTTTCCTGCAAGGCAGATGTCACTGCCCTGCCCTCTGGTTTTCAAGCTTAGTGGCAATATCTGCAGCGAGCACATTAGCGTCGGTAAGCAGGCTTTCGCTAGCATCAAGACCTATCTCCATACCGTCATACGCCACTTCAATATTTTCTTTGCTCAGCTGCGCACGCTCAGGCGAATCTTCATCGAGTATGGGGTTGGTGTTGTTGATATGAATGAGGATTTTCCGCTGCTCCGGAAAACAGCGCAGCATATCGATCATACCGCCACGGCCAGACTGTGGCAGATGTCCCATCTCTCTAGCGAGCTTGGTTCCCACGCCGGCAAAGATCATTTCGTCTTCGCGCCAAAAGGTTCCGTCTACTAATAAGCAGTCACTGCGAATCATATAATCGATTACCGATTCGTCTAGACCGCCTAAGCCGGGCGCATAAAATACACTTTTTCCGCTGCGGATATCTTGAATGTAAAGCGCGACATTATCGCCGGGATGCGGGTCGTTACGATGGGGGGAGTACGGTGGTGCTTTGCCACAAATAGGCACTGCAGTGATCTGCAAGCCTTCAAATCCGGCGGGGGTCATTGGGCTGCCGTCGATGGCTAGCTCGCAATAGTTAATGCCGCCATTCCAACTTTCAAGCATGGTAAAAATTGGAAATCCGCTACTTAAATCTTGATGCACCATGCGGCTGGCATAAACATCAAAGGGGCAGCCCTCGCGCAACATTAATAAACCACTGCTGTGGTCAATTTGGCTGTCTACTAAGACTACTGCGCCAATGCCGGTGTCCCGCAAGCCACGCTTGGGCTGCAGCGCCACACTGGCTTCTAACTGCGCACGGATATCTGGCGAGGCGTTAATTAATAGCCACCGAATACCATCTAAACTGACAGCAATCGATGATTGGGTTCGCGGCACAGCTCGTATTTTGCCATTGCGAACGCCATAACAATTCTGGCAATTGCAGTTCCATTGTGGAAATCCACCGCCTGCGGCAGAACCTAATACATGAACTCTCATTGCGATCTACTTCTCTGACGCGGCCACCCAAACACAGTCCAGGCAGCCAGCAAATTTAACGGTTAGCGAAATACATAGTGACTTCAAAACCTAACCTCAGATCTTGGTATGCTGGTTTTATCCACATAAGACTTTCCTCTTTTATTTAGCTAATTATTGAGTTTGCCGTGTAGAACATTAGCTAACGGTCAAACTTCCCCTACTACGCTTAAATAGTAAGCACCACACCTCAATGCTAATACTGTACTTTAGGCCTATACCGAGCCCCCTTTGGTGTTACGTCATTGGCAAGGCGAATCGTTAATTCCATGCTGGCTAAAAACGACATTAAGACGACATTGCAAAACGCAGAGCAAAAAAAGCCGCGACCCAAAGTCGCGGCAAACACAACGTCCTACAAATGTTTGGTACACCCCACTGACTTAGGCTGCACCAACCCAAACAAGCTCTCCAGTACTAGCGCTTACTACAGCCTTCACTTCTGCAGCTTGCAAACTTAGAGCCTGTAAATTGCTTGTGTACTCGCACCGGGGACAGGCTGCACACAAACTACTTGGGTCATTTAAACCGCGTAATGCGGCCCGAGACTCAAAAGAATCCCAGCGGGCTGGTGCTGTAGCTCACCAACAGGTTTTTAGTTTGCTGGTAGTGGTCCAGCATCATTTTGTGGTTTTCACGACCAATACCTGACTTTTTGTAACCGCCGAAGGCCGAGTGGGCTGGATAGGCGTGGTAGCAGTTTGTCCACACTCGACCCGCTTGGATACTACGACCCATGCGGTAGGCACGGTTCATATCGCGGGTCCATACGCCTGCGCCCAAGCCATACTCAGTATCGTTGGCAATGCTCAACGCCTCAGCTTCATTTTTAAAGCTGGTTACACCCAGTGTTGGTCCAAAAATTTCTTCTTGGAAAACACGCATTTTGTTGTGACCACGCATCAGCGTAGGCTGCATATAGTAGCCGCCAGCCAAATTGCCTTCTAAGACATTGCGGTTACCACCAATCAACATCTCAACACCTTCGGCACGACCAATATCCATATAGCTGAGGATTTTTTCGAGCTGCTGCAAAGACGCTTGCGCCCCCACCATGGTGTCAGTATCCAAGGGATTACCCTGCTTAATCTGACGGGCGCGCACCATTACACGCTCCATGAAGTCGTCGAAAATGCTCTCGTGTATCAAGGCACGAGACGGGCAGGTACACACTTCACCCTGATTAAAGAAGCCCAGCAACAGACCTTCAACACATTTGCTGATGTAGTCTTCTTCGTAATTCATCACATCTTCAAAGATAATATTAGGCGACTTACCACCCAACTCAACCGTTGAAGGAATCATGCTGTCGGCGGCATTTTTCAGAATCTGTGCGCCCACAGCAGTAGAACCAGTAAAGGCAATTTTGGCGATACGAGGGCTAGTCGCCAATGCCGTGCCCACGTCTTTACCAAAGCCATTCACTATATTTATAACACCGGCAGGCAAAACGTCTGCGATGACTTCCATAAGTACAAGAATGCTCGCCGGCGTCTGCTCAGCAGGCTTCATTACCACACAGTTACCTGCGGCCAATGCGGGCGCCAATTTCCATGCCGCCATTAACAGCGGGAAATTCCATGGAATGATTTGACCCACAACACCAAGTGGCTCGTGGAAATGGTAGGTTGCAGTAGTCTCATCTAGCTCTGCCGCCGTGCCTTCTTGCGAGCGAATACAGCCTGCAAAATAGCGGAAGTGGTCAACCACCAGCGGTAAATCGGCGTTTAAGGTTTCACGTACACCTTTGCCATTTTCCCAGCTTTCCGCAACGGCCAGCATTTCTAGATTGCGCTCTACGCAATCGGCAATTTTAAGTAGCACATTGGCACGGTCGCCGGGTGATGTTTTACCCCAAGCGTCCTTCGCCTTATGCGCCGCGTCCAAGGCCAATTCAATATCTGCGGGCGATGATTGCGGCACTTCGCAAAAGGGCATACCCGTCACTGGGGTAATATTAGAGAAATACTTTCCATCGATGGGGGCGACCCATTCACCACCAATGAAGTTTTCATACCGTGGTTTAAATGTGATAACTGAGCCGGCGTCACCTGGTTGCGCGTATATCATTTTTCCAACCTCGCTTTATATATTATTAACACGATCAACATTAAAAATAGCCCAAACAGTGAGTAGGGCTCTTAACCTTCATGCTAGGTGTATTAGTAAAAATTATTAACTGTACTTTGGTCTCTCAAAACTTAGTTACTTAGTCGTACAAGTAGTATCAGACACGCTTTAACGCTTAAGCAAAAAATCCGGATTCTCCCCACCCCTAGCAGGGAGAATCCGGAAAGCATCGACCCAAGGGGAGATTAGTGGTTAGAAGTTGGCAATAAGACCCAGAGCAATAGTGCTCGTTTCTTCTTCAGCGCTGCCAATTTCCAAGGTATTTACGTTGTACTCCACTACAGTGCGCAACACCGAGTTAATGTCGTGGAACCATGCAACTTGGCTGGTACTGTTATTCCACTCTGTCGAGGTTTCGACAGTGGTTTCACCGTAGGAAATAACAAAGCGCTCTGCACCCATGGTGTAAGAGGCTTGAGCAACATAGCCATCGCTGTCCACTTCTTTGCCATTTTCAGAAATCAGGTTTTGTAAACCTAACGCTGAGTCCACCGCAGGCCCAAGCAACAGGCCCAGACCTTCGCCAGAGAAACCAGACAGGTTTATTGCAAAGCCGCCGGTTTTAAACTTAGCGCCGTAGGAAAACCCTTGTGAATCGACATCATCAACACCTGCCGCATCACTCTCCGAGCTTTGCTGCAAAAAACCCAACCATGCGGTAACTGAATTCCCGTCGCCAAATGAGGTGTTGTACGTCAGCTCACCCTCAAAGCGCGGCAAGCTTTCTTCACTGCTGCGCCCTGCACCGGTATCCGTTGTGGTGTTACCAGGGTCAATCAAACCAATCGCCAACTTAAAGCCACCACCAAAATCTGGTGTACGATATGTAATCTGTGCATGTGGGAATGGGTAGTGGTAGCCGCTACCAATATGCCCAAAAGAGACACCCTGCCCATCGACCAATCCCAAGGTGTCATTTACTGCGCCGTAGCCCTGTAACATCTCATCTAAAAAAATATTAGAACGACTAAACAAGGTAAAATCTTTACCAAATAACACTTGCCCCCAATCGCTATCAATCGTCGCGTAGAACTGACGAACATCGATACCCGTGGATGTCACTGCGGTATCGCTGTCATTAATCGTTACCCAAAACGAGGAGCGCCCACCCACTTTCAGGTCACCGACCTGCTTGCTGAAATTAAAACCTACCCAGTTAGGCAGCAAACCCATTTTGATTCTCGACTGTGTACGATCCACACCCGTAAGATCATTATCGATGTCGCTTTGAACGAAGAAGGTATTGAAAGACGCATCAATCGATACCGTCGTGTCTTCTTGATTGTAAACTTCTACAGCCGCCATCGCCGGAATACTAAATGCCAGCGCGGTAGCGCCAGAAACCATGTTCCGTATTATTAATTTCTTATTCATGAGTTCCCCCAAAATTTTTTGGCTTTTGTAGCCATCTTTTGCGTCACAAAAATTTGCACGCTGCTATTAACTCCGCCGCATCATCTGTTGCGACGGAACTAATATGCGCAAATTTTTGTCATTCCCCCATACCACCTTGCGCCACAATAAAACGTCTTATGGATATAAGACCTAATGAATAAAGTGCTACGCCTAAAGGATGAGACGACTATTTATTCCAGCCAGACATAAAACATGACGTGAATCAAAAAGACGGTATTGAAGGCTAATTTTAGGGAGATAAAATAATATCGTTTTAGATTGCAGCCACTCCTCGCCCTGATTTATTTATCTCTGGGCGAAGAGTGGCCTAGCTTACCAACTGTACTTTATACCTAGCGCAAGGCTGCGCGGTGCGGCGGGACTGAGAAATCGCGGGCTCTCATTTTCTAAATCTTCTAGCACTTCATCTGGCTCACCATAAAGTCNAAAGCGCTCATATTCTTCATCAAAAATATTCTTTGCCTGAATATTTAGTGCGATATTTTTTGTTGGCTTGTATTCAATATTTGCATTAACGACCCTATACGATGCGGTTTTTTTATCTTGATTGGCCTCATCACCACGCAAATACACACCGGTGCTAGTGTTAACTACAATATTGCTATTCACTTTTTCAGTCCACTGATAGCCAAGCAATAACTTTGCGCTATGTTCTGGTATGGATGGAATTTTACTGCCTTTTTCTACCGCCAAGGCACCGTCAACGCTATTGGGGTGATTCGGTGAAAACGAGATGAACGAGGTTTCATAATAGGCATCAAGATAGGTATAGCTTAGATCCATAAGCCATTTGCCAGTGGTGAGCGAACCGCTGACCTCGATACCTTGATGTCGTGTATCACCAATATTCGTAAAAAATCCTTCATTGGAAGAAACACCACCCACTGTTTGGAAATGGATATCATCTTGGTTAATCGTAGTAAATAAGGCGACATCCCACGCCAATACGGCGCTGTGATTAGCTAACTCGCCACGTAAACCCCATTCAACACTGCGTGCAACGACATCTTTCAATGGCGGATCAGCAAGGAAGGTATTTGGCAAGACACATGGCGCGTCTGGGTGCGAGCACGCCAACTCTACCGGCGTTGGCGCCCGAGATGATTGATACACCCCAGCATAAACACTAAGAGCGTCGGTCAATACCCAGCGCGCACCAAGCCCTCCGTTTAAGCTCTTGTAACTATGCTTGGCCGTCAATTCTGGTCGCTCTCCGCTCAAATCCTTTGCGCCAACCTCTACCACGTTATAGCGCATAATGGCCGTTAGACTGAGTCGATCGCTAAGCTCGACAGTATCTGAAAAATACAGTGCTGCCATATCAGTACTGGCACGCAAGGAAGTGAAACCCTCAGCGTCATAAAGACCCGATCGTGTGGTCGACCGAACATCGGTCAAACTTGCAAATTCGACCTGAGAATCAAAATCGGTAATGCCCGCCAAATAATCTGCGCCTAACGTGATGTGATGATTCACTGAGCCGGCATCAAGATTCCAATAGATCTGCGCACTAGCACCCCAGCTTCGCTGCTGCCTGCGGCTGATATTATTGACCGCATCGAATTCGCCACTAACGGCATTATCAAACTGGTCTCGCGCTAGCTCATCGCTGTCGTCTTCACACAAAAAGTCATCATTTGGTGCATCACACTCTTCAAATTCAGTGCCATCACCATTAAAGCTTCGGGTATCCACCTGGCGATAAAAGCCATTCACGGAAAGCTTTACCTCATCAGACAACCAGCGGGAATAGACAATATTCGTCATACTCATCTGATTTTCTGTTAAATCGGGATGCGTAAAAACNGCCTCTCTATCTGTCTCCAACAAGCCAACGGGAATGGCACCGTTGCCTTTTAAATAGGTATCAGAGAAATTAAAAAATACATCAAGCTCACTACTATCATCATGCCGACTTAGCGACGCATATAAATTTCTCGCCTCCGTCGGTGAATAATCTCGCCAGCCGTCTTCCTCATATTTATCTAAAGACAGAAACCCGCCCCAATTTTCCCCATGTACACCCTGTGACACTGAGATAGAACGCTGCCCAAACGAACCCCCGCTCAATTCTATTGCGCCTTGAGGCGAACTAAAGCCGGTCTTACTTTTAATAACGATGGCGCCGCCCAGCGCATTTTGACCAAAGATGGGGTTTACCCCTGCAATCAAGGCCATCTCTTGCACACTGCTAGCCGGTAGTAAATCCCAATTCACGGTGTCGCCAAATAACTCATTTACTCGAACGCCGTTGTAATACACCACCAAACCCTGCGAAGAGCCCAATAGCGGCGATGCCGCATAGCCACGAAAGCGAATATCTGGCTGCAGGGGATTATTCTGCGCGTCGTTAACGGAGATTCCGCCGCCATGCTGGTTTAAAAATTCTGCTACGGAGTAAGCCTTGTCTTTGTCGATATCTTCTGCCGAGAAAATTTGTACTTGAAATGGCGAAAGCTCGGTAAGTGAACCGACTCCCATTGGCGACATGCCGACTACCCTGACATTTTCAACGAGCTTGTATTCTGTATCAGCGACCGACAATGACGAAAAAGGCAGACTTAATACAAGACCGCACAAAGGCCACTTATTACTGACTGACAATCTACTCATTATTATTCTCCACAACGCAATATCTAAATGACCTAGCCTACGCTGTGGGCACTAAGCCACAATTAAACCAAAGAGGCTAAATACTACTGTGAGGTACTACTTTCGTCTTATTTGCACCCAAAGTAGTAGCTAATTACACGTTAAGTGCTATTCATCGACATCTATACCTAATGGACACTAACTCCAGCGCCCGCCCTCTAAATAACACATAATATTAACTGGTGCCGTTATGTATGAAGCAGGCAAAGACTTATCGCCATGTTCAGAGTTCAGCTCCCCCAATCGGCAGATTTATAGCGACGTATCTTTCCATCACTGTCGAATTAGCCATATATTAAAATTATTATTCGTCATTATTTTTTTATCCCTTTTCACAAGCCTTCCAAATATTGCGTATGCGATCGCTGACGAAACGCAAACCGTAGAAAATGAGATACTCACACTCTTTCCTCGCGCCACGCGCGCACCAGAACTAGATCCAGAAACCAAAATTTGGTCGGTATACCAACTTAATGAAATTATTGGTTATGCCTACGAATCTAATGATTTTGTAGACTTTAAAGGATTTTCTGGAGAGCGAATCAATATCCTGATTGGCTTAGATATCGACGGTCGGTTTTCTGATTTAAAAATACTGCATCATCACGAACCCATTTTTCTTCACGGTCTTGGCCCTAAACCCTTAAAGCAATTTATCGACCAATATCCGCAGCACACGCTGTCTGAACGTATTATGTTTGGTGGCCGGAAAACTGGGCAGAAGGAAGACGCTCACAATACTTACTTCGACGGTGTTACCAAGGCCACGGTATCGGTCATCGTCATTAACGACACGATTCTCTCCTCCGCTCGAGAAGTCGCACGACGCGTTCTGCCAGCCTATGCACAACAAGCTCCCGCCACCGTGCGCCCGGAGCTTTTTAACATACTAAACTGGCGTAAATTGTTAGACCTTGAATTTGTAAAACATTGGACCTTAAGTATAGGTGACTTCGAAGGTCAGCTCGGTCAGCCATTATCTAGCTACCCAGCCGAGCAGTTAGAATTAAGTCACAACTATACCGACATCTATTACGCCTATTTAAACGCACCGAGTATAGGCCGAAACCTTCTCGGCGACGCCGACTACACACGACTGATGGATAAACTCCGCGATGGCGAGCAGGCCATTTTGATAATGTCGAATGGCTTTTATGACTACCTAGGTGATGAATTTCGTTCGGGTACGATTCCCGAACGCATCAGTCTTGAGCAGCATAATTTACCAATTACACTGCGAGACCTTAATTTCTTTGATAGCAACAAGGCAAACTTACCAAAGGGCGCCCCTAGTTCAGATAATTTACGTGTATTTAAAATACGGCCACAAGCGGGATTCGACCCCAGCGCTGCAATGCAAATGGTGTTAAGTATTAAGCTAGATCGTAATCATTTAGTTCATGACAGCATTTCTGTTAAGAGCGACTACCAACTGCCAAGTGAGCTCTTTAATAAAATCGACACCGCTAGTATCAGTAAGCCAGAGGCGATGTGGGTCAAGATATGGAAGGGCCGCCTGGTACACATTGCCATTCTCACGCTGAGCTTAATCATACTAAGCATCGCGTTTATTATGCAGCGTAGGCTGGTCACAAATAGCCGACGTTTTACATGGTTTCGAAGGGGGTTTTTACTTTTCACTCTTTTGTATATTGGTTTCTACGTCCAGGGCCAGCTCTCAATCGTGAATCTTATCGCGCTACTCATGGGCGTATTAAATGGTTTTGATATTCAAGTATTTTTGCTCGATCCCATTATTTTTATTCTTTTAAGCTACACCGCCTTTTCCCTTATTCTGTGGGGTCGCGGCTTATTCTGTGGCTGGCTATGCCCCTTTGGCGTCATGCAAGAGTTTCTTGCCAACATTGCAACTAAGCTCAACATTAAACAATGGAATATCAGCCCAAATGCTCATCAGAGCTTACTTAAATTAAAGTATTTCATTTTGCTTGGCTTGCTGGCGCTTGCGCCCTACTCACTGACTGCAGCCGAAAAAATGGCGGAAATCGAACCCTTCAAAACAGCCGTCACATTGGCGTTTATCCGCGAATGGCCATTTGTCATCTACGCCGTAATCATTCTTGGCTTAGGGCTGTTCATCCATAAGTTTTACTGCCGCTACCTATGCCCACTAGGGGCGGCACTGGCCATTATGGGTAAGCTTCACCGTTTCAAGTGGCTGGATAGGCGGCAGGAATGTGGCAGTCCCTGCCAGCTTTGCAAACACCGCTGCGGTATTGATGCGATCAAGAAATCCGGTGCCATTGACTACGATGAATGTATTCAATGTTTGGAATGCGTGGTTATCTTGCAAGACCCGCAACAGTGCGCTGCAACGATGTCTGCCAACAAAAAGGCAAAACGGCACACACCAGAAGTTATCGAACCTGTCAGAATCATCCACGGGAAGTAACTACTTCAACGACCTGTCATCAGATGACATCACGTAACGACGGATTCAACTAATTTCGTATAGCGCTTACGACTTTAGTTGAATTGTTATCCGCAGCTCGCACAGTAACACTTAGCAGCATAATTTTTAATCGGAACGCCCACCATGTCTAAAGCCAACGTATACAATGTGCCCGCAAATTTTCATGATGCACACATCACGCCGCAAAAATATAAAGCGATGTATAAACGCTCGATTGATGATCCCAGCGGCTTCTGGGCAGACATAGCGACTGAATTTCTAGACTGGAATCAAACATGGGATCGGGTGGTTGACTACAATTTTTGCAAGGGCCAAGCCCAATGGTTTAGCGGCGCCGAACTCAATGCTAGCTACAACTGCATTGACAGGCACCTACCCGAACGGGCAAACCAAACAGCTCTAATATGGGAAAGCGACAATCCCGATGAAAGCCGCTCTATCAGTTACGCTGAGCTTAAAGATGAGGTCTGTAAATTAGCCAACACCCTTAAATCTCGTGGCGTCAACAAAGGCGACCGCGTGTGTATTTATTTACCCATGATTCCCCAAGCCGCCTACGCGATGCTGGCCTGCGCACGTATTGGTGCGGTGCACTCGGTGGTCTTTGGCGGCTTCTCACCAGAAGCACTGAAAGATCGCATAGTAGATTCTGATTGCCAGTTAATCATTACCGCCGACGAAAGCACCCGTGGTGGCAAAAATACGCCGCTAAAAGCCAATGTCGACAAGGCGCTACTTCACTGCCCGCAAGTTCACACCTGCCTCGTTGTAAAGTGCGGCGATAAAGATATCCCTTGGATTGAAGGCCGCGATCTCGATTACCACGGTGCGGTCAACAGCATGAGCACTGACTGCCCGCCAGAGTCGATGGCGGCAGAAGACCCGCTATTTATTTTGTATACCTCTGGTTCAACCGGTAAACCCAAAGGTGTGTTGCATACCACTGCCGGCTATTTATTGCAGGCCGCAATGACCTTTAAATACACCTTCGATTACCGTGAAGGCGAGGTTTATTGGTGTACTGCGGATGTGGGCTGGGTAACAGGGCACACTTATATTATTTACGGGCCGCTCTGTAATGGCGCCACCAGCCTGATGTTTGAAGGCGTGCCTACCTACCCCGATGCAGGCCGCTGCTGGGAGATTATTGACAAACATAAGGTGAATATTTTTTACACGGCTCCCACTGCGATTAGAGCACTTCAGGCACAAGGCGATGACTACGTAAGCCGCAGTGACCGAAGCAGCTTGCGCCTGCTGGGTACCGTTGGCGAGCCAATAAACCCAGAAGCATGGGAATGGTATCACCGCGTGGTGGGCGACTCGCGCTGCCCGATTGTTGATACATGGTGGCAGACTGAAACCGGCACCCACATGATCACGGCCCTGCCGGGCGCAACAGATTTAAAACCCGGCTCGGCAAGCTTCCCCTTCTTTGGCGTTCAACTCGCCTTGCTGAATGAAGATGGCAGTGAGGTCGAAGGTGCGGGATCTGGTTACCTGGTGGTTAAATCGTCTTGGCCCAGCCAAATTCGGACGATTTACGGTGATCATCAGCGGCTTATCGACACCTACTTCAGCACTTACAAAGGCTATTACTTTACCGGTGATGGCGCCACCCGCGATTCGGATGGCTACTACTGGATTACCGGGCGCGTAGACGATGTACTCAATGTGTCTGGCCATCGCATGGGCACCGCAGAAGTGGAAAGCGCCTTAGTTCTGCACCCCAAGGTGGCTGAAGCCGCCGTAGTAGGTTTTCCTCATGACATCAAAGGTCAGGGCATTTATTGCTACGTTACCTTGATGGACAATGCCGAGGTTGACGATAATTTGCGCGCTGAACTCATTGCATTATGCAGCCAAGAGATCGGCCCCATCGCCAAACCTGATGTTATTCAATGGGCTCCCGGTTTGCCAAAAACGCGCTCTGGCAAAATTATGCGACGCATTTTACGTAAGATAGCGGAATCCGATATGGACTCACTCGGTGACATCTCCACCCTCGCCGACCCCACGGTGGTTGATACCTTAATTAAAGATCGATTAGCGATCATAGCTTAACCACAAGACGGCAAATTAAAGTAAATAGATGGAATAGGAAATCATACCATTGCCGGCTGAGGCCCCTAACACAGCCCAGTAGTTCAGTCGGCATTTACATCAAACCAGAAAGCAGGGCTAGTAAGCATGTCTAATAAAAATCAGCACCAACTCACCCCCAACAACTCATCTCAAGCGAATCCAAAGCGTCGTCAATTCGTCAAATATCTTGCCGCATCACCACTTATTGCAGGGCCCTGCGCCATGGCGCAAGCTCAACAGTCATCTCCACCGCAAAACCAAATTGCGGCAAGAGATCTACACGCACAATTCGATGTGCTGGCTAAAAAAAGTACCGCCAACATCCAAAGTATCGAAGCCTTTACCATTAACCCTAGCAACCTACCTTGGAGCCAAAAACTTGGGCAATTAAAAGTCGGCCAACAGGTCACTTTCTTTCTCACCGGACTCTGGTGGTTTAGCAAGGAACACAATCGCTGGCTTGAACCGGGTTTTGTGTTTTTTGCACGCGTTACAGGTAAATCAAACGCCAGTCCAATTTATAACACCATGCAAAACACCGGCACCTTAAGCGCAGATCGCAACGGCAGGCTAGAAATTGCGAGGGCAGTTGGCGAGTTCGCAAGTCCCGCAGGAGACCTTTGGGTTCCTACAGAACACTACCTTGCGGGGCAGGGTCAAATTACCGGCATCGCCATTATCTGGAATGAACCCGCCGACAGTGGCTTAAGTAAGTTGGCAGCCGCCGGCGACGTCGACAATTTACTTAGTCTTGAGCTGCAGCGCCAACGTACAGAAAAATTAATGCCCGAAGGCTGGAATAACTTTTTCGCCTTTGGCGACGGCAGTATTTACACCAGCTCGCCCAAGGGCCATATCGATTGCTGTGCGCAGAAGAACGTCGGCATTATTCAGCACCCAGTGGCCAATCAACCACTTGAAGCAGGACTTAAGCTCAATTGGCGCTGGGTGGTAGACAAATTGCCCTCGATGGTTGGCGAAGATCAATTACTCAACCACGATTATTTATCCATTGCCGTAGAGTTTGACGACGGCAAAGACCTTACCTATATGTGGAGCAGCCAATTGCCCGTGGGCAAAGTGTTCGCCTGTCCGATTCCAGGCTGGAACGCGGTAGAAACCCACGTAGTGCAACGCAGTGGTGTTGCTGAATTAGGGAAAGAATTAGACGAGGAGCGCGACGTATACAGCGACTATAAAAACATAATCAACGGACCGGCCAAGCGGGTCGTCAACGTGTGGCTCATTGCCACAACGATATTTATGCGCGGACAAGGCCGCTGTTCATACCGCGAAATAGCCATAGGTAAACAAGGTCATCAACAGAAAATTCTATAGTTCTCCGCAACTCAAGTAGCTTAGCGCCTGAGGCTGCCATTTTTTGGCGAACTCGAATACCGCTGCCCGAAGGTCGACTGATGGAGTTTGGAAATTCAATAGAAATACAATTTGGGCGCACTGTGGGCACAGAGGCCCAAAACCAACAGGCGAAAAAAAACGGCAAGCCAGTAAGTAACTGATTTGCCGTTCTTTAAAGTGGTAGCGGGGGCAGGATTCGAACCTACGACCTTCGGGTTATGAGCCCGACGAGCTACCAGACTGCTCCACCCCGCAACTGATCTGTTGTCTTTTTCTCTAAGACAGGGCGCGCATTATAGGGATGGAATTTTGGTATTGCAACCGCTTCTCGAAGATAAAACGAGAAAAGTGGAATTTAGTTAGGTTGGCTAGAAAAGCAGGCCGTTTATAGATCAAGCAAGATACCAGTCTGGCACCTTGCTTGCTGATTCTTACCAGGGACGGTGATCATTTCAGTGCGTCAGCTTCACTTACCACAGGGCGATCAATTTTGGTGCCGCGCATGACATTACCCTCTGGGGTGGGGTTGCCGTCGTAATGAGCAAGCATCACGTGATCGTCGTGTACTTCTACAAGCACTCCAACAAAAGGCATATCCATCATACTTCCGTCTACCCTGTAGCTAACAAGGTCGCCGACTTTAAAGGTGTCTGGGTTAAAATTCAGGTCAAAAGGGCATTTATCGCCACCCTCGCTACTCATATTCATCATGCCTTTGGCTCCTAATTTTTAGTATTGGCCGTAATTAAATAGACTGTAATTATAGCAAGATTTTGAGCCGTAACTGTAATATCCCGTCAGCCTTATCGCCAATACATATATTTTATACCTGCAGCATAGCGCTACGTGGACAAGTTCACTCATCGTACGAGGAACGCATTTTTCGGTATTGGGCGGGAGACTCCCCGACCCAAGCTTTAAATGCTTTACTAAACGCAGCGGTTTCCTCAAATCCCAATTGTTCAGCAATTTTTGCTATCGAAATATTGTGGTTAGTGAGAAGTTGCGTGGCCTTGTCTAGTCGCACACTTTTCTTAATTTCATTAAAACTTACATCTTCCTTTCGCAATCTCGTTCCCAGCATTTTCGGAGTTAAGTTCAGCCTTTCGGCGATTTCACCAACGCTTGGCATTTCAGGGGTCGGCCACTTTTCCAGCAGATGACGAACTTCAGTGTGAAAGCTGCGCATATTCTCTTGCGGCGTCAGTAAAAACGACGGGGACGAAAGCAGTAGTGTTTCAAGTGACCCTGCATTCTGAACAATTTTTTGCTTTAAATACGTGGCACTAAAAGTGAATTCAAGGTAGTCGCGCTGAAAGTATCGCCGACAGGGAAATAATGTCTGAAACTCCACCTCATGCTCAGGGCGAGGATAGTCAAAACTCACGCTCTTGAGTGCAATGCGACCGCCAATTAACCAGCTGGCAAACTGGTAAAAACCGATAAGAAGGTAGTCGGCAAGTAAGTGGTTGGGATCATTCCGTCGACTATTTCGATACACACGAAAACACGCATGCTTTTTATCATTGAAAAATTCAGGCTGCCAAGACTTACCTACGTAGCTATAGAAACTGGCGGCAACTCGCATCGCTTCACCAAGGTTTGGCGCATTGATCATTAGATTACTGGCGTAAAAAAAAGCCCCGGGCTTTAACGGCGGGCCGTCACCCAAACCCAAGTCTTCATCATCAAGCAAATACCAGCCGGCTTGCAGCAACCTCTGGCAGACTAATAAGTCGTACCTAGGGCTATCAAGACCTTCGAATTGAGTGTACTCACTAAGCAACGATTCCACATCAATGCCTCGAGCTTCCAACGTTGCGGTTAATGCCCAGCGGATATGTGGCGGTATAAAGTACTTACTCATCAATAAGCTCGCACGAGGGAGTTTTATGACAAAATATTAGTCCAGCTACGACATTGTTGCGAGCCTTTATTTAGCGGATATTTCAGCCTTCGTATAAAAACCAAAATAATTTAGGCGAATCATGAAGAGCGATAAAAAGAAATTCATAACCCTATCTATGAAACTCAGTCTGTACTGCATCCAATTTGGTTTGGTACTAATAATGGCTGCGCCACTACAATTGTTAGCACAAGATACCGCTGAGCGTGAACCAACAAACAATTCGACGCGAAAGCAGCGCACCACGATTTTAGAGGAAGTTATCGTCTCGGCAACAAAGCGCGATGCCGGCCTGCGCGACATACCGCTGAGTATTGACGCGTTTACTGGGGAGTCTTTACGCGATATTGGTGCCGCCAATATCGAATCCATTGCGCGGTTTTCACCGGGTGTCTCAGTAAGTCCGGGGCTTGACCCAGAGGCGGCGCAGGTCATCATTCGCGGCGTTTCAACAGACACTTTTTTCACCTTTTTTACGCGAACTTTCGGTATGTTTTACGAAGACGTGTCAATGGTGAATCCTTCAATTCTTGGCCCACAACCAAACATAGATCCCTACGATTTAAAAACAGTAGAGATTCTTAAGGGGCCGCAGGGAACACTATTTGGCGGGTCGGCGTTGGCAGGGGCAATTCGCTACGTGCCAAACAAACCCGACTTTGAAGAGGCCTATGGCCAGTTCGCCGCTGCAACTACCGAGCACGCGCGTAGCGATGGTATGTCACATCGCTACGATGTCATGGCCAACCTGCCGCTTGGCGATAAATTTGCCGCGCGCGTTGTCGCAAGTAAAACTGCCCGCCCAGGCTACATAACGGATCTCCGCTCTGGTCGCGAAGATATTAATTCTTCGCAATCGGAACAGTTTCGCGGATTGTTAAGCTGGCGTGCATCGGAGTCGTTTACCCTAAATTACAGCGGTATTCGCCGCGAGACCCACCAAGACGATGGCGCCTTTGCCAACACCCTTGGCGAACCAACACATTCTGAACGCTTCTTTGCTGATGTGACTGACTCTCGCACCGATATTCATACCCTTACCGCCGACTGGGATTTTAATAGTTTTGACGTGGTTGGCATTGTCGCGAATATGACCAAAGACTACCCCCAACGGCTGGATTACTCGCAGTTTTTTGGAACCTCTCCGCTTGGAGTAGGCATCTATGGCGACACCTTTATTAACTCGGAACAGCCCAGTGCAGAGCTGCGTATTGTATCGAATGAACCAACCGAATCGAATTGGTGGATATTAAGCGATTGGAGCTACGTCGCCGGTGTATTTTACATATATAGCGATCAGTTCTTAGCGTTAAACATTGGCACGGAATTAACCGGTGACCTCTTACGCCTGCGGGGCAATGTTGAAGCCGAAGAATTTGCTACTTTTGTAGATGTTACTCGCGCGCTGGGCGAACATTGGGAGCTAGGCCTAGGGGGCCGCTATTTCCGACAGAGCACCAACGCCGACATAGAAACCACCCTTTTGCCGGTCGCTGAACTACCCCTTATCGGAGAACTTGGTGGCGTCTTGGCACCGGTCCTTGGCGATCTCAGCGGACTGACCGCCGGCTCACTTGGTAGAGACGTTGGCCAAGTGGCAGAAACGGTATTCAACCCTAAACTCACGATCAAGTGGGCTCCCTCAGATTCTATATCGGTCTTTGCTTCGGCGGTAAAAGGTTTCCGCTACGCTGGCGCCAATCAAAACCCCACCCGCGACCCGAATGTCCCTTTATTTTTCAAGTCCGACAATATTTGGAACTACGAGCTGGGGCTGCGTACCGAATGGCTTGAGGGCGCCATTCAATTTGATATCACAGCTTTCTATCTGGAATGGACAGATATGCAAGTACAGCAACGTGAATACACAGGTGCATTTGCCTACACTACCAATGTGGGGGGAGCTGAAAACACTGGAGTGGAGTTTGGTTTAAATACGCTGCTTCCCGGTGGATTTGCCATCAAACTTAATGGCTCTTACGTCGATGCACACACCACAACGTTCTTCGACGATTTCCAAGGGCCGGCAGAAGCGGGAACCGAGCTACCAGGTTCACCACCCGTGTCGGGCTCTCTAATCGTGGCTTGGCTGGGTAATCTTGGCCCTGCAGAAATAGTGTCAACGGTCAACTACACCTATCAAAATCGCAACTACAACAATTTAGCGCGGACCCGCGAACACCCTCCAATTAAGTTATTAGGTGCGAGTATTAATTTCCGCTTTCCAGAGCTGTGGGGCGAGCCATCAATCAATTTAGTGGGAAATAATTTGACCAATGAATTCGAACCAGGCGTGATATTTGATACACCTAATACTGGGGGGCTTCTAACCATTTATAACCCGCCGCGCTCAGTATCACTGGGCATTGAAGTCAACCTCCGCTGAATGGACTGAATACCGTAATGATTAATTTACGCCCCCTTTGGTCATGGACGATTTTACTTTTAGCCATCACCAGCCAAGCCTTCCCTGTGAAGGCCCAAGGCTCAGACGATGACTGGACGCTCCGTCGCGAATCTGCCGAATTCAAAATTTTAACGCGAGATATAACTGGCTCTAATCTAAAAGCAGTACGGATTGAAACGACACTGCCCGCTCAACTCGACAAGGTAGCGACATTGCTAATTGCGCCCTTGCGTCGCCTCGATTGGGATGAGATGTGTAAGAGCGTCAAGATTCTATCGACATCGACGCAATCCACACGAGCCTACTATCATTACGATATGCCCTGGCCAGTGCGCGATCGGGATATTGTTCTGGAAACCGAGGCGTACCGCGACGGTGGCACGCTAGTAATTAGCAGCAAAGCGGTCCTCGATAAATATACACCCGAACCCGAACGCATAAGAGTAACCGAGGCGTGGTATCGCTGGCAGCTCAGCCCCGTCGCCGATGACAAAACGACGGTGGTCGCAGAAATGTTCATGGATCCTGCAGGGCCAATTCCGGCTTGGTTGCTAAATCGCTTGGCGCTTACTCAGCCTGCCAAAACACTCGAACGTCTAAATCGCGTTCTTGAATTAGAGGACTCCTTGTCCAATGAATAAATTAACCATTAACGCACCTTCCACCGAAAAAACGGAAACGGTACTACTGCTTCACGGTGCGACATCAGTTCATGATATATGGACACCGCTGCTACCATTGCTCCCAACCAACTATAGGATTATTCCGCTAGCGTTACCTGGGCACCTTGATGGCGAACCTGTGGATCTAGAGCTACCGGTTAGCATGGATTCACTCAGTAAAAAAATAGTCCAGGAAATGCAAAGTCAGGGCATTGAATCAGCCCATGTCGTAGGCAACTCATTAGGAGGCTGGTTAGCGCTGGAGCTAGCGCGATGCGGCTTTGCAGAATCAGTAACTGCTTTTTCACCAGCAGGTAGCTGGCCCAATCAGAAAGCTTTTTTACGTATTGCTAGAGCGATGGTACTTGCTTGCCGAGTCTTTCCCTTTTTGCGCCCCTTATTCGCGCCGCTGATGACATTCTCTGCGGCACGGCGATGGTTATTTGCCAGCCAAATGAGACACGGCGAACGAATATCACCAACCGCCGCACAGAGATTATTACTAGGAATCTGCCGGTGCCCCGTCATTCCGCCGCTAATAACGGCGTTCCGTGAAGACGGCCCTATTAGGCCACTTCCAGGCCTAGGAATCCCAGTTAATATCGTATGGTCTGCAAACGACGACGTATTACCACCCGCACAGTTCCTAACCCCCATGTGTGAAGCTGTGCCGTCGGCGAATTTTATGTTACTAGAAAATGCCGGCCACGTGCCCATGTACGACCAGCCTGCTGCGATGGTGAAGCACATTCAGCAAAGTATTGAGCAAGCAACCACTCAGCTGATAACGCCCGCAACGTAATAGCGAATACACTTCACCGTCGCGACTTGCGCTAAAACAAATCAAAGTAGCTTGCCGGTTTTATACCCGCGCCCCCTTTTACGGCCTTTCGGATTAGACCCTCTGCTTATATCTAACCTAAACACGTAGCCTGCGTGTAACACTACACAACTTATCATTATGCCGACACCACAAGCCATGTCATCAAATGCACCGAGCTCACCGACAAAGATGCTAGAATCTAGTTAAAAAATTCGCACGCATACTGTACACTAGCAATCATATATTTAGCGCTATTGAATTAGGCTCAATAGCAATTTGCCAAAGTCTTATGATATGCTCTATTAATTCGATATAGACAGCATTAGTATAATCACAGCAAACATCAATAGTGGTTAGCTATAGGTTAGCTATAAGTTTCATTCAGTATGAAAGGACAAGGCATGAGCGACAACATCATTCAGTATCATGTGAGCGAGGGCGGCATTGCCACCATCACTCTCAATCGCCCCGACATCCATAATGCCTTTGACGATAAAGTGGTTGCTGCGCTGACCGCCGCCTTTAAACAAGCCGGAGAAGATCCTGCCGTGCGAGTTGTGATATTAGCCTCTACCGGTAAAAGCTTTTGCGCTGGCGGCGACCTGAACTGGATGCGCCGCATGGCGACCTACACTTTTGAAGAAAATTTGCGCGACTCAAATTTACTGGCTGAGATGCTACGCACTTTAAATTACTTACCCAAACCCACCATTGCGCGAGTGCAAGGCGCAGCATACGGCGGCGGTGTTGGTTTGGTCGCCTGCTGCGATATGGCAGTAGCCTCACCAGAAGCCGCGTTTTGCTTAAGCGAAGTTAAAGTCGGTATGATTCCCGCGACGATTGCGCCCTATGTTGTGCGGGCCATCGGTCCACGGGCCTCACGCCGCTACTTCACCACCGCCGAACTCATCAGCGCCGACAAGGCCTTTACCTTGGGCCTAGTGTCAGAAGTGGTTGCCAGTGAAGAGCTAGATAACTGCATTGCAGGCATTACCAAGAGCCTACTCCGCAACGGCCCACGCGGCGTTGGCGAAGCTAAACGCTTAGTGCTGGATGTGGCCGACGGCGAAATTAATGCCGACATGATTGCCGACACCAGCCAGCGTATTGCCGAGACCCGCGGCTCAGACGAAGGCCGTGAAGGACTGACCGCCTTTTTAGAAAAACGCAAACCGGCTTGGATTCAGTAATCGTTTTATAGCCGACCCCCTTAACCCGATTAACACGCAAACAGGAACGTATTATGAGCCAAGATAAAACCGTGCTTATCGCCAATGGCCAAGGCTTTTGGGGCGACAGCCTCTTAGGTCCGCTGCGCCTGGTAGAAGAAGGCCCGCTGGATTACCTGACCTTGGATTATTTAGCCGAAGTCACCATGAGTATTATGCAGAAGCAAAAGCTGCGTAATCCTTCAGCTGGCTACGCCACTGATTTCGTGGAAATGCTGCGCCAAATTTTGCCTACCTGCCAAAAGAAAGGCATCAAGGTTATTGCTAACGCGGGCGGTGTTAACCCAAAAGGTTGCCTAGAAGCCATTCAAAGCGTCGTTAAAGAACTCGGCATGACCGGTATTAAAATCGGTATTGTTGAAGGCGACGACATTCTCGACCAACTGCCTGAGCTAATGGCCTCTGGCGAAAAATTCAAAAACCTCGACAATGGCGACGCGGTTGAATCGATTCTCGACAAAATGTCTAGCGCCAACGTCTACATTGGCGCCAAGCCGATTGTTGACGCCCTAGCACAAGGTGCTGACATTGTTGTTACTGGCCGCTCGACCGATCCATCACTAGTCGTTGCACCACTGATTTATGAATTTGGCTGGTCAATGGAAGACTTTGACAAGCTAGCTGCTGGCACCGTAATGGGTCACATCCTCGAATGTGGCGCGCAGTGCACTGGCGGTAACTATAACGACTGGCGCAACGTGCCCGACTTCGCTCGCATTGGCTACCCCGTAGTAGAAGCCAAAGCGGACGGCACCTTTATTGTGACTAAACACGAAGGCACTGGCGGCCTGGTCAACATCGACACCATCACGTCACAGCTGATGTACGAACTAGGCGACCCAGTTAACTATTTAGGACCTGACTGCACCTCTGACTTCACCACAATTAAGTTAGAGCAAGTCGGCGAAAATCGCGTTCGCGTCAGCGGCGTAAAAGGTTCTGCACCAACCCCAACGTACAAAGTGTCTATGTCGTACGAAGATGGCTACAAGATTGTTGGCCAGCTGACCTACACCGGTCCAGACGCTATTGAGAAAGCCAATCTTGGCGCCGCCATCTTGTTTGAGCGTGTTGGCATGTACGGCAAGCCCATTCCAGAAGCAGATCGCTTTGTTGAGCTGTTCGGCACCAATGTTTGCTACAAAGGCATTGTGAAACAAGAGCAAGAGCCCAGCGAAGTAATGCTGCGCGTTGGCGCCAAAAGCCACGACAAGAACCTGCTCAACATCTTGGCTCGCGAGCTAGCACCACTTATTACTAGCGGCCCTGTTGGCGTTACCGGCTTTGCGGCTGGTCGCCCACGCCCCACCGAGATAGTAGGTTACTGGCCTGCCCTGATCGACAAAACTAAAGTCACCACCAGCGTGATCGTGGAGGAAGTATAAAATGGCCCGTGTACAATTATTTGACGTAGCAATTGCTCGCTCAGGCGACAAAGGTGATGGCTCTAATGTTGGCATTAAGGCCCGCACACCAGAGCTGTATGAGTTTCTTCGTGAGAACCTGACCATTGCCGTGGTTAAAGATCACTTCAAAGAAATCTGCTTTGGCGATGTAAAGCGTTATGAATTGCCTAACCTACAAGTGTTAAACTTCATCCTTGAAGATTCGCTAGGCGGCGGTGGTACGGAAACGCTGATCATGGACGCGCAGGGCAAAGTACACAGCTTAGCGCTGCTGCACATGGAAATGGATATTCCGGATGCATTGCTGGCTTAAACGCTAGCGCATCATAAGTTATCCTCATTCAGGCCGGTTCTCCGGCCTGAATGCTATATCACTATCCAAATAGTCATAGCAAAACAACACTTACGCAATTACCCCCAAAACCAAAGAAGCGATCAGTCATGAGCGGAATACTCAGCGCCTTACACCTGCAAGCCAAACAAGCGCCTAAGCGCGTTATTCTGCCCGAGCACTACGATCCTCGTGTCATTGATGCCGCGACCTCGCTTGAGGCCCAAAGCCTCGTTACGCCGATTTTAATCAATGTAGCTGAAGGTACAGAACCACCCGCTGGCATTGAGATTTTTGAGCAACACCCCGACAAAGAGATATGGCGCGGCAAAGCGATCGACGCCTTTACCGAAGCTCGCGCAGCCAAGGGTATGACCGCCGAGAAGGCGAGAGACGCGCTACAGAACCCAGTATTACTTGCCGCCGTACTGATCAAAATTGGTTACGCGGATGCGGGTGTCGCTGGCTCAACCGCCACCACCGCCGACGTCTTACGCGCAGGTATCCAAGGCCTAGGCTTAGATGTAAACGCCAAACTGGTGTCCAGTTTTTTCCTGATGGAATTAAGTGACGGCAGAGTAATGAGCTACGCCGACTGCGCGGTTATACCTGACCCCAGCAGTGAAGAGCTAGCCGACATCGCCATCAGTAGCGCGGCTAGCTATCTTCGCCTAACAAACGATCAGCCCAAGGTTGCCATGCTGTCATTCTCAACCAAAGGCTCCGCCAGCCACCCCCGCGTCGACAAAGTCACTGCGGCATTAGCCCTCGCCAAGCAGCGCGCACCAGAGCTCGACATCGACGGCGAGCTGCAATTTGACGCCGCGTTTGTGCCGGCAATTGGTCAACGCAAGGCGCCAGATTCTACTGTGGCAGGCCAGGCAAATGTCTTTGTGTTCCCGAGCTTAGAAGCGGGTAATATCGCCTACAAAATTACTGAGCGCATTGGCGGCGCAAAAGCCATTGGTCCCATTCTTCAGGGGCCAGCAAAACCATGGATGGATTTATCTCGGGGCTGTACGGCAGCCGACATTGTGGATGTGGCCGTGATTGCTGCGGTGCTGGCGCAGTAACTAAACTATCGTAAGCAACTTCCCCCACTCCCGACTATGTATTGGTTTGTGTTAACTCACAAACCAATACCCCCCACCAAAACCGCTAACACCAAGATAGACAATTCCCACCCGTATCGGAATGATCTGTTTCGCCCGATCTAAACCCAACGGTACAATAGAGAAAATATCGAATGTAAAAGAATAATGAAAGGCGCATTGCCCCACCCAAGGCAACACCGCGATTCAATAAAAGGAATACTATTTTGAAATATCGCGCAGAAATAGACGGCTTACGCGCCCTTGCCGTTATCCCTGTCATTCTATTCCATGCCGGGTTTGAGCTGTTTAGCGGTGGCTTCGTTGGCGTAGATATTTTCTTTGTAATTAGCGGCTACCTCATTACAACACTCCTCATTGAGGACATTGAAAACCAGCGGTTTAGCCTCCTTAATTTTTACGAGCGTCGCGCTCGACGAATATTGCCAGCACTACTTTTGGTGATGCTGAGCTGCATCCCTTTTGCCTGGGTATGGCTGCCACCGCAGGCCATGAAAGACTTTAGCCAAAGCCTATTAGCAACAAGTAGCTTTAGCTCCAATATTCTATTCTGGCTGAAAAGTGGTTATTTTGATTCCGCCAATGAAATGAAGCCCCTGCTACATACTTGGAGCCTCGCGGTTGAAGAGCAGTACTATGTGCTGTTCCCGCTGTTTTTAATGTCGATATGGCGATTTGGCAAGACGCGTTTATTTTGGGTCATCGCCACTCTTGCAGTCATAAGCCTGATGCTAAGTGAATGGGGGGCGCGAAATAATCCAACCGCAAATTTCTATCTTGCCCCAACACGGATATGGGAACTGTTTGCTGGCGCACTCGCCGTATTTATTGTTCAAGGCAAGGAGATTAAAAACAACAATGCATTAGCCCTAGGTGGACTAGCCGCCGTCGTCTTCTCTATTTTCGCCTTTGATGAAAACACGCCCTTCCCGAGTATTTACGCGCTAACGCCGGTACTAGGTACGGTTTTTATTCTGATCTATGCAAACAAAGAAACCTATGTAGCCAAACTGCTCAGCAGGCGATTATTCGTCGGCGTCGGTTTGATCAGTTATAGCGCCTACCTGTGGCACCAGCCTATCTACGCCTTCTACCGACACGCCACTGTGGAGCAAAGCACGCCTGCCTATATTGCATTGTTCGGCGTAACAATCTTGCTTGCCTACTTATCGTGGCGGTATATTGAGCAGCCTTTTCGGTCTAAAACTAAAATCAGCCGAACCATGTTTTTTTCACTGATAAGCCTAGCCATTGCCGGTGTGTGCATATTTGGCGTTTTGGGTAGCACATCTGATGGCTTTGCAAAAAAACGTAATAAATCCTTATTTAAAGACCTAGCATACAACACCAGCCGTCTTGGTTATCTGGAATGCCCAGAGACACTTAGTAGAACTGATCCGACCCTCGACTATTGCCACGGCACAAGCCAGCAGCCTACTGCGTTGGTAGTTGGTGATAGCCATGCAGACGATAAGTTTTACGGCATTGCTAAAGCACTGAGCCAATATCAATGGCAGTTAATTGGCAACCCCAGTTGCCCACCATTAATTGGCTTGGAATTTACGGCCGCCGACGGCACGGTATGCACTGCACGCTTGAGGAAAGTTTTCGATTACGTAAAAAGCCAACAACAACTTGAGCTGCTAGTGCTGTCGTTTGCCCACTCTTATCCGCTAGAAACATTTATAGCCGCAGACCATATTCAAAAAAAATTCGACCCTCTCGACAGCATAATTACAGACCTTAAAAACCCAAAATTAAATAGAATTGATGCGTTTTATGGGGGGCTGGCGAATACTCTTGAGTTTTTGCACCAGCTGAAAATAAATGTGGTTATTGTTATTGATATTCCAGAGCTCACCTTCTTCCCGCTAGATTGCATTAAAGGTAAAGTCGACTGCATTTTTGCAAAAAAAGACGTACTTACAAGGCAGGCACTACATCGCAGCCAACTTACCGAATTCGGTGCACGCTTTAGTAATGTCGCGATTTATGACCCGACAGACGATTTCTGCGCGGGTGAAAGCTGCAGCATTTTGCGCGACGGTCACACGCTATACCGCGACTCCCACCATTTAAGCCTGTTTGGCAGTCAATACTACGGAGAAAATTTTGCAGCGTGGTTTAAACAAATCAATACAAAGCCATGACAGCCCTGCGGGGAAGGGCACTTCCTATACCGCAGTTCACATCATAAGGAGTTCCTCAATAGCTCTCCGTGCCCGAGCAAAAATCTATAAGCTAGGCGCAATCACGCCAGCAAAGTACTTAGCAAGCGCAGCTGCGCCATCGTAAGACGGGTGATCATCATCTAAATAATATAATTTTTCGCCCTGCGCCAAAACACACCGCCCCGCGATTACGGTATTACAAAAAACGTTTTCGGGATAAATACGCTGAATATTTGCCTTATCTATACTATCTAAAGCTTCACTAGAAGGACGATTAGCGGCTTGGTATACACCATAATCGGTGCTTAATAATACTGGCTCACTCGCTCGTGATGCTGCGCGTAAATAAACGTCTGGCACGTCCCAACCCGCTTCTGGTATTTGATACACCAAATAAATTGGCAGCGGGGTAAATTCATTGGCTAACTCGGTAATTGAAGCCCTATAAGCCGCCAAAATTCCTGCTCGGCGCTCCTGCTCATTGTGGTATTCAGTATCTGGGACAAAGTCTACAGCATAGTTTTCTATCCCACCCTCGCCATTATCAAATTTACTGGCCTCAACGTATGCGCGCCACCGAGCGCTAAGTACGATCGCATCAAAGCCTTCGGTCTTCGCCCATGTCCAAACGCTATCGGTGTAAGCCGCACAATCGGAATAGTCAACGTCGATGCGATGTATACCTCGAATTGGCGGGCAAGAAGCATAGCCAGCATGGTAAATCCTCGCTTGCGGAAGATAGTCTACTAATTGCGCGGCGGTATTATCGATGTGGCTATCACCCCATACCAATATTTTTTTCTGACCTTTCCCGTACCAACATTCAGCCCGAGGAATGTGAAACTCTTGACCCGCGTCGGTACGGCATACCTCAGCCAGGGGATTGAGGCTATTGCGGGCGCCCTCAACGGTGTGCAAGAGAGCCGGATCAAAACGAAGCACATTGCCCTTATCCGCAAATGCCAGCGCGCCGGCGCCGATCAGTACTACTGCCGCAGACGCGGCCCCACGACGAAACACCCTTGAGCTGACCTTAAATTTATTTCGACATGGTTCTTCAATATAACGCCGCGAAAGATACGCCAAGATGATACACAGTAGAATCAGCAGCGCCATAAGAAAGGCAGGCGGCTCCCCCTGAAAAATATAATGATAACGAGCAAAGGCAAATAAGGGTTGATGCCACAGGTAAGCCCCGTAACTCAACAGCCCCATACCAACAAAAGCACGAGAACTAAGCAGACGGAAAACCAATGTACCGGGTGAAGAAAACAAAATAACCAGCACTGTACCTAGCACTGGCAATAACGCATAAAAGCCCGGAAAACGCGTATCACGATCGTAAATAAACATGCCCGACAACAGCATGAACAAACCCAAAACGCCCAAACACTGGCGCAGTCGAAACGACACATTTAGTACGCCACCGCGATTATAATAAAGAGCGATAAATGCGCCGCTAAATATCTCCCACGCCCGAGTGGGTAAAAGATAGAAATTAGCCTCTGGCGCTTTGTGGGCAGCCCAGCGAGAAAACAATAAACTTACCATCGCAATAGCTAGCAACATGAAATTCAAGCGTCGCTTACCAAATCGCCAACATACAAGAATTAGCAATGGAAACAGCAGATAGTACTGTTCCTCTACTCCCAAACTCCATGTGTGTAACAGCGGTTTAAGCTCGGTGCTGCGCTCAAAGTAACCACTCTCTTGCCAAAACTGTACATTAGATAGAAAGCTTGGAACCGCCATTAGGCTTTTTGCAAAGCTACTCATATCGATTGGTATCAACCAATACCAAGCAGGTAAAATACAAATAAATGTAACGACAAATAAAGCCGGTAGGATACGGCGGGCACGCCGCTCATAAAATTGCGCGAGGCTAAAACTGCCTTTATCCATATCGGCGAGAATTAAACTGGTAATAAGGTAGCCGCTAATAACAAAAAAAACATCAACGCCAATATAGCCGCCAGAAAACACACTAACGCCAGCGTGAAAAAGAATTACAGGGACAATTGCAAGCGCTCGTAGGCCGTCTATATCAGCTCGATAGTGCAATGATAATTCCTAGCTAAATGGGGATAGAGTCCGCGTCATGTCTACAGCCGCTATACTAACCCTAGCCATAATGATTAATACTTACCTACAACTTCGACTCGCTTTAGCGCCCAAGTTTTACGAAAACTCACGAGCCGTAATCATAGGAGACAATTAAAACAAGACCAAACCAAAAATGAGAAATGCATCACACCTGAAGCTAGCAGCTTAACAAATCAGCAAGCCTACGATTAAAAACGATACTGCTGACTTGTGCGGGCTAATATTTAACGACCGAAGCTACGGTCTAGCACCGCGCATAAGAAAGCTCTACCGTAGCAACAACAAAGGTTTCTGCGTTTTTTGTAGCATTTTCGCGGTCAAACTACCTAGCAGCATGCCTCGTAAGGGATGATGGCTGTAAGCCCCCATTACCGTCAGATCAATATTATTTTCAGCTTGGTAGTGGCATAGCTGCTCATCGCTTTTGCCTTTGGGTAAGTTCACAAGCTCATGATTAACACCAGCTGCTTGCATCACTGCCGCAGCCTCATTTAGAACACTAGCTGCTGTAGACTCATCACCCACATAGACCAAGTGACAGGGGATATCTTTAAATACTGGGCTGGATGCCACCATATCCAAGGCTTTTCGCGACGCATCCTGGCCGTCGTAGGCCAGCATAATTTTCTTCGGCGCTGAAAATTCAGTGTTCACAACCAGCACGGGTTTATGCAAGGCACGAATAACTGTTTCTAAGTGCGCACCTAGCTGCCCTTCGCGATGCTCTTCACCTCGAACACCCATCACCAGCACACGAATATTTTCCTCTAATTCAACCAGTGACTCTTGCAAGCTACCATGCTGCTGCCAAGACTCCACATCTGTCACACCTGCCTGCACGGTTCGCTGGCCGGCCGCATCAAGCATCAACTTACCCTTTTGCATCAATAGGCGATTGCGCTGTTGCTCTACCCGCGTCAACTCTTCAAGCAGCTCTTCTTGGCTACCAAG
This sequence comes from Zhongshania aliphaticivorans, assembly GCF_902705855.1. Classification (GTDB taxonomy): domain Bacteria; phylum Pseudomonadota; class Gammaproteobacteria; order Pseudomonadales; family Spongiibacteraceae; genus Spongiibacter; species Spongiibacter aliphaticivorans_B. The sequence goes on from NZ_CACSIJ010000015.1 coordinate 267,163, forward strand.
CCCAATACTACCGCTTAAATCGGTAATAGCCGCCTGTGGACGGTGCTCAATATTATGTAGCAATTTGAGAGGGACACCCGCTCTAAGTGATACCCACGCGGCGTAATCACACACGGCGGTAGTCAGACTTGCACCATCAATACACGCCAACACATAGTTATTATTCATTAGTGGCCTCCCAGTACTTTTTCAATTTCTTCGGGCTTGTCGTGAATACCGAATCGATCAACGATTGTTTCGCTGGCCTCATTTAAGCCAATCAGCTCGACTTCGGCGCCTTCTCGTCTAAACTTAATGACGACTTTATCTAAAGCACCAACCGCAGAGATATCCCAAAAATGTGCGCGATTTAAATCAATAACGACTTTATCGACCACTTCCTTAAAATCGAAACCGGCATTAAAGCGCTCCGCCGAATTAAAGAACACCTGCCCCACTACACGATATGTCCGCGTATTACCGTCATCACTTAGATCTTTACTGATATACATAAAGTGGCTGACTTTATTAGCAAAGAACAACGCCCCCAGCAGCACACCGACAAAAACACCATAGGCAAGATTGTGTGTCCATACCACCACCGCAACTGTTGCCAGCATAATAATATTAGCCGACAGCGGGTTAGACTTAAGCCCTGTTACAGATGCCCAATTAAAGGTACCAATAGACACCATGATCATGACAGCAACAAGGGCCGCCATTGGAATTAGCGACACCCAGTCACTTAGAAACACCACCATTGCTAACAACATCGCACCGGCAAAGAAGGTCGACAACCGGCCCCTACCACCAGACTTAACATTTATAACCGACTGGCCAATCATCGCACAGCCTGCCATACCACCAAGCAGACCCGAAAAAACATTTGCGATACCCTGCCCTTTACACTCCCTATTCTTATCACTGCCCGTATCGGTTAAGTCATCAACGATAGTCGCGGTCATTAAAGACTCTAACAAGCCTACGATCGCCATTGCAGCCGCATAGGGGAAAATAATTCCCAGTGTTTCAAGGTTAAGCGGCACATCTGGCCAAAGGAAAATCGGTAAAGTATCGGGTAAATCCCCCATATCCCCAACTGTGCGGATATCAAGACCTATGAGTAAACTCACCGCCGTGAGAGTAAGAATACAAACCAGCGGCGACGGAATGACTTTGCCAATCACCGGCAGCAGCGGGAATAAATAAATCACCCCCAATCCCGCGGCAGTCATGGCATAAACATGCCAAGTAACGTTAGTTAACTCCGGCAGCTGCGCCATAAATATCAATATAGCCAAGGCGTTTACAAAGCCAGTCACCACCGAGCGCGACACAAAGCTCATCAACTGCCCGAGCTTTAAATAGCCAGCCACAATCTGCAAGGCACCGGTAAGCAAAGTCGCTGATAACAAATATTGCAGGCCGTGATCTTTCACCAAGGTCACCATCAACAACGCCATAGCGCCGGTGGCTGCAGAGATCATACCGGGACGACCACCTACAATGGCAGTTACCACGGCAATACAAAACGAGGCGTAAAGACCGACCTTGGGATCAACGCCAGCAATAATCGAAAAGGCGATTGCCTCAGGGATTAAAGCAAGGGCAACAACCAATCCCGCCAGAATATCGCCACGAATATTCCCGAGCCAATCTTCTTTCTTTGATAACAAAAACATACCCAAATTCACCATACTTAAAGAGCGGAACAGCTAGGCAGGTGCACTAAATATCGCACTCTACCGACATGCAGCAATCCGCTGGCACCAAATGGCGCTCATTATACTCTGTTTCCTCGTTCAAAGTCGGACTCGAAACTACTCAAAAAACACCTGCAAGCCCCTTTCATCGAATGGTACATTAGGTGCTTTTTACGCTAGCCGCTTCAATATTAAGCAATCGCAATATGTCATGAGAAAACTGCTATGTACGATTACCTTATAGTAGGCAGCGGCCTTTACGGCTCAACCTGCGCCCACGAGCTAAAAAAACGCGGTAAACGCGTTATGGTCATCGAAAAGCGAGAACATATTGGCGGCAATATTTATACAGAGAATGTGGACGGGATTCATGTTCACCGCTACGGCGCCCACATCTTTCACACCAATAGTCGCGATATTTGGAATTACATCAATCAATTTGCTGAATTCAACCGCTACACCAACTCACCCATCGCCCACTATCAGGGAAAAATATACAACCTGCCGTTTAATATGAACACGTTTTACCAACTATGGGGAACCAGCACGCCCGCCGAGGCCCAAGCGAAAATTACCGAACAGCGTCGAGAGTTAGAAGGTCGTGAACCAAGCAATCTCGAGGAACAAGCCATTAGCCTGGTCGGTCGCGATATTTATGAAAAATTAATCAAGGGCTACACCGAGAAGCAATGGGGTCGCCCAGCCACTGACCTACCGGCCTTTATCATCAAGCGCTTACCCGTGCGGTTTACCTATGACAACAACTACTTTAACGACCAATTTCAAGGTATACCGATTGGCGGCTACACCCAGATCATTGAAAAAATGCTGGCAGGGATTGAAGTGCGCTGCAATACCGATTTCTTTGATCGCCAAGCCGAATATCGCAAGCTAGCGAAGCACATTGTTTACACTGGGCCAATTGACCAGTACTTTTCGTATCAATTCGGCAAGCTTGAATACCGCAGCCTACGCTTTGAGTCTGAACGCCACGAGATCCCCAATGTTCAGGGCAATGCCGTGGTGAACTACACCGAATATAAAGTACCCTATACACGAATCATTGAGCACAAGCATTTCGATCCGGTTAACACCCCCCACTCCATTATTACCAAGGAGTACCCCGCAGAATGGACGGAAGGCATGGAGCCCTATTACCCTGTTAATAATAGCCAAAATGATGCCCTTTATCGGCGCTACCGCGAGCTTGCCAATGCCGACACGAAAACTATTTTTGGTGGCCGACTCGCCCAGTACCGTTACTACGATATGCACCAGATTATCGGCTCTGCATTAAAAGACTTACAATCCATGGCCTAAGCCATCTAAACATTCTATACAGAGACCTAAGAATGGAAACCGCAAAAGTCGATGTCGCAGTTCAGTCTTACCGAAAACCAGAGTCCTTGCTCTACACCCTAATGACCCTGAAAGCTGTGGCTAGCGATCATATCGACAACGTTTATATCAATGACGACTGCTCTGGCGAATCGACTGTTGCTTACTACGAAAATGAGACCATACAAACCTATTTTAAGCCGTGGAAAATTCACCTTCGGACAAATACTAAGCCGGCCGGAATTAAAAAAATTTACTTAACAGAATATCGACCTGAATACATGGGGCCGTGGTTTTTCTTAAGTAAAATCCATCGCTTTTACAACAGCACTACTCACAATAAAGATGACGTGCGCTATCAATATGCCATAGACAATACCGACAAACAGTTTCTATTTATCATCCACGACGATGTCGAGTTTCGAAATGACATTGTCGATTTATATTTAAAAACAATTACCGCCAAGCCCCAAACGGCCATTGTTGGCGATCTAGGCCAGTGTTGGCGCTGCCACCATTCAGACGAATGTAACCCCAAGCGGATTATGGAGGGCTATCGCCCATCACCACATTGGCCCATGGCTATACAAAAATCGCAGCTCAACGACCCCAAGCCCAAAAAAGGAAGCTTCACCTGCAGAATTAACGAATGGTGCTGCATGCTGAACGTAGCAATAACGAAGGAAATCAGCGAGAAAAGTCGCAGTTTATTTGGTAATTATTATAGCCGCGCTGACGTCGGCGCCTACTGGTTTTATCAGGCAATTAAGCTTGGTTATCATATAGCAGACCCGCTACCAGTAGAGTCTCTGCCCCAGCAAATAAACATTAATGAACGGTCCGAATGGTACCAACACGGCTTCCAGGGCCACTCTGGACATTCGGTTTGGGTCGACCAAGGTAGTGGTAAGCAACGGTATAAAGCTGAAGACGTTCGCGCACGGATAAAAAACCAATTTGGAATCGATTTATCCACCCTCTCTCTACCACCCTCGCCAGAAACATCGACATGAATAGCTCAGTGCACATTTATATTGCCACCCACAAAGATTTCACTGCCAAATTAGCTGATATTTATAGCCCACTTTTGGTGGGCAGCAATATAAATAGCAGCGCACAGGAAATACTAAGAGATAATAGTGGAGACCAAATCGCTGATCGCAATCCCAGCTTTTGCGAACTCACCGCGCTTTACTGGATATGGAAAAACAACACGGCCACAATAACCGGCCTCGTCCACTACCGGCGGTTTTTTAGTGGCCTGAGCACTGGCCGCGGCGGCCAAACGCCAAATTTATTGTCCGAAAAAGAAATCCTCAAGTTTCTAAACCACTACGATATTATTATTGCAACTCCGTCAGTACACGATGACAAAACGGTATACGAGCAGTATCGCGATGCTCACCACATTCAAGACTTAGACAAATGTCGGGATATTATCGCGCGGCGGAGCCCGGATTACTTAAGTGATTTTGACGCGGTAATGACAAGTTACAGTTTCTCCGGCTTTAATATGTTTGTCGCCAAAAAATCTCTCGTCGATAGTTACTGCAGCTGGTTGTTTCCGATTTTATTTGAGTTAGAAGAGCGCTGTGATATATCAAGCTACGACAGCTATCAGAGCAGGGTATACGGGTTCATAGCCGAGCGGCTATTTAATGTTTGGCTACAAAAAAACCAGCTTCGCTGCCTCGCCTCACGCGTTCATCGCATCGACAAAAAGCGATCCCCGACATCAATTACGCGGCGACTAGAGCTGTGGCGCCGCTATTTTAGCCATTAGCGTATTGCACCATCATTGAGTGCAAGCTTAACGCCAGTCATTGCAAAGCCGTACCACCTCTATTAATTGCGCATCGCTCATAGCCGGCCCCAGCGGCAGGCTCAATGCGGTATGACTCAAACACTCGGTTAACGGCAAAGACACCTCACGCCACTCGCTAAGCGCCTCTTGTTTGTGAGGAGCGATTGGATAATGAATCAGTGTTTCAACGCCATGCTCGGCAAAATACGCTTGTAACTCGTCCCGGCGCGAAGTATGGATAACGTACAAATGAAAAACATGAGAACCATCATCACGGAAGCTCGGCAAGATGATATCCGGGTGCTTGATAAGATCGTGATATTGCTTAGCCAGTGCTTGGCGCCGCTGAGTTTCTCCGTCTAGAAAACGCAATTTCACGCGCAAGATTGCCGCCTGTAACTCGTCCAGACGACTATTCACACCCTTTACTGTGTTTTGATACTTTTTATCGCTACCGTAATTTCCGAGCAGCCGAACCATGTCGGCAAGCTCTTGGTCTGCGGTTACCACCGCGCCACCGTCGCCAAGGGCGCCAAGGTTTTTACTAGGATAAAAACTAAATGCGGCGGCGTGGCCTAGACTTCCGGCCCGCCGTCCCGCGACGGCGGCACCGTGGGCCTGCGCGGCGTCTTCTAACACCAATAAGCTGTACTGCTCTGCCAATGTATTAATGGTCGACATATCAGCTAACTGGCCATACAAATGCACAGGTAAAATTACGCGACTGCGATCAGTAATCGCCTTTGCCGCATTGAGCGGACACAAATTAAAACTCTTTTCATCTGGTTCAACTAAAACTGGGCACAGGCCATTATTTAGTACAGCTAGAATAGTCGCTATATAGGTATTGGCTGGCACCAAAACCTCGTCGCCCACCTTAAGCTTACCCAGCTCTATCCAAGCCCTTAAGGTCAAACTTAAAGCATCTAAACCGCTGCCGACGCCTACAGCAAAGCGGCTCCCACAATAGTTGGCAAACTCAGACTCAAAGGCAGCAAGCTCCGCACCGCGTATATACCAGCCGGAATCGACTACACGCGCCATGGCAGCTAACATTTCTTGGCGGTATTGCTGATTTATTGCCTGTAAATTAAAAAATGGGATCACCAAGAATCTCCAGACAAAGTTTCGCTAAGAGCGATTTCGGCTAAATGCAAAAAGATTATATGTTTTGAAAGTCATTCAATACGCAGTCAAAAATCGCTTATTCTTTTCGGCAAATTTATTGAAAATTGTTGGCGTCATCGAATAATAAACATTCTGCGCATCGTCCCCGGTTGCAACAACACCAAATTTTTTATGGAAGCTAATTACCTTGGTGTTTTCTTTGCGCACATCCAAATGACAAGCGCGAAATCCCAACACCTGAAACCCACAGCAATAGGCCAAACTCACGCTTTCCAAGGCCGCAGAAGCCGTCTTATCTTCGGTCAAAATCCAACTACCAAGCCCGAATGAATCCCTGTCACCAATAAAATCGTATAGACGTATCGTGCCGATTGCCATGTGGTCACGGCGGCGACAAACAATAAAATAATACTCGAGGTCAGCCGCCTCACGAATTTTGTATTCTCGTAGCCAGGCTTCCTGCGAATCAACGCCACCATTCACGGCAGATAGATGGCGGTTATAACGTGGATCAATCCGTATTGAGTGAATAAATTCTGCGTCCTGAATTTCGGCCAAACGCAAATATATACTGCGACCTGTTAAATCTTTCAAGCCAATTGCTCCAAGAAATCATCGTAATCCCGTATATAATCATCTTCATAATAATACTGGTCTGCCAACACCAATAATACACAGCCTTCACTCAAATCATGCAGTTCACGCCACACCATATCGCACACTAACAAGCCTTGTTTGGGATTGTCTAACCAGACCTCCTCTCGGCTGTGCCCATCGTCCAAAACTACTCGACAGCGACCACTAACGCACACCAAGACCTGTTTAAGATTCTTGTGGGCATGAAAGCCCCGGGCAACACCGGCCGCCGTATCAAAAATATAGTAGACTCGCTTAAATTCAAAGGGCACGTTTTTCCCAGACTCAAGTGCCGCTAGCTGCCCACGCGCATCACCGTAGACAGGTAGATCAATTAGCTCAATTAGACTCAAGCTTCCTCCGGAAACATCATTAATGGCAATCCTAGGCTACCTAATAGTGGCGGCCTGCCACTTATTATCACCCGAGAAGATACGCCCCAGTAAATGTACTTAAAGATCACGAAGATAGCGTGCCTCCCGCTTTACACCTGACCAAAATGCCGCTGGGCGCCAAAAGAAATCAAACAACAAACGCCAACGCGCACTATAAAAATTTACTCTAACAGCCAACCGTGCAACACGCTTATTCAGCACCTTAATAATCGTCGGCAACCGCTGGCCAGATTGCTGTATATCTCTCATTCGCTGCGCTAGAACATCGTGCCGAAGCCGAATTTCTTTTAGACGACCGGCAATCAACTCATCACGATCAACACCAACCTGCTCAGAAAGTGTCGATATCCCAACCCCAACACGGTAATACAACAAAGGTTGGTCGATAAACTCCAAGCTATTATCTAATAGTGCACGAAAACCCAGCACTAAATCTTCATACGCGAATGGGTAGAAAATATCACCATAGCGCAACCATGAGGCTCGCGACAGCGCTCCTGAGGCACCCAAATACATAAATTTCGATTCGGCGGCTTCGCGAATATTTAGCATTGCACACATCTCTCCCCCCGGCGGCTGGTAGCTTGTCGCTCGCCCGGCATCATCAATCGGCGCAACATCCGAACATAATAAAGACGGTCTTCCTGCTGCGAGATAGCGAGCGACCAAAGTAGAGACTCGCTCAGGAAAAGAAATATCATCACCCGCCGCCAAAACGATTAGCTCACCAGTTGTCTTTGCCATCATTAAATTAAAATGCGGAATAAGCCCCATATTCTCTGCATTTTTTCTAACTGTGACAGGTCGCCCTTGGCCATAGCGCTCAACCGCTAGACATAATTTTTCATAGCTATCATCGGGAGAAGCATCATCAGAAAAAACAAACTCTGACACAGGGTAGTCTTGAGCCAACGCGCCCTTCACACAGTCATCAATGAAGTCCTGCTGCTTATAACATAGCACCAAAAATGTAACTGAAATTATTTCATTATCCATAACGTCGCTGTCACTAACAAAAGGAGGCCTTTACACAAACCATCGAAATATTAAATGCGCTCAAGAAGCAATCTGTCGTAAAAGCTCAGAGAGCAGTCATTTCCTCGGCGCTAAATATTTTATATTTTCAGTCTATTTTTCACTAATTAAATATCAAATAGCAGATTGGCTAAAAAATCCAAAACGCCGATGATAGCAATAACAGAAAATAGGATCAGCATAATTTCCATGGTTAAGTGATAGCGAATTTCAGATTATCGCTATATGGAACCCAAGAATTTACAAATATATTTTAATGCTCAATCGGTTTGTCAGTTTTTTTAGCTTCCGCCAAAACCGAGGCCACGCCTTTGAGCTTCGCGCTGGCACGCAAATATCGCCCACCCCCAAAGGTAAACACCGCAATAATTTTACGGCGACGATTATCGGCAATGTATTTTTCTACTACATTATTGGGCAAACCATGCTTTTGCGCATACAAGACAAAAGATCGGCCTTTGTGGAAGTGAATAAACTGATTTACTATTTTACTGCGTACCGTTGAGCCGCCACCAACATGTGGAATACTGACATTACGGCAGTGAAGCACTTTTAAGCCCGCGTTATTTGCTCGCTTACAAATATCGACATCTTCTCCGTACAGGAAAAATTGCTCATCAAAATATCCCACTGCTGCCATTTGCTCAGTATCGAACAGCAATACCGCACCAACCAGCCAATCCGCTGCTTCAACGTGTTGATCCTGAGTAGGACCCAGCGCTGGCCCCGCAATAGCCGCACCATGAAGCTTCAATTCCGCAAGCAACTTCTCCAGCTCAAGCTCGGCAAGTTGAGTATCTGGGTTTAACACCAACACATAACGAGTAGTACTAGCCTTTATTCCGAAATTACAGGCACTGCCAAAACCTAAATTTTCCGTATTCTTTAATAATTCAATATCTTGCCCATAGCGCTCAAATAACTCATCACTGCCATCGGTGCTTGCATTATCCACGATCAACCAGCGCGGTAGTTTCTTCTGAGCACTATTCCGTAAAGATTCGATATGCGCAGGTAATACCTTGGCACTATTATGCGTTATCGTGACCAGGGTCATCTCATTAAAAAGATCTTGCATTCCTGCCTCGTACTCCACGTTTATCGGTACAATATTTCGCAAACTATTTTGCGGGAAGTCAATCCCTAGCGGTCAAGCAGCAAGTCATCAAGCGCCATCCGCCACGCACTGGGCTCCAGACCATAATCAGCTTTGATTTTAGCCGTATTCAGTACCGAGTAGGCCGGACGCTTAGCTGGCGTCGGATAGTCCTCTGCACTTATCGCGCTTACCGTTGGTATGCGCTCTAACACTCCCAACTGATGAGCTCGCTCAAAAATCGCCATCGCAAACCCGTACCAGCTCACCGCCTCATTGCCGGCGTAATGATAAACGCCATAGAGGGCTTTCGTCCCGCTTTTATTTAGCTCTACCGCGTGCAATTGCTGCGCAATACTAATTAGGGCAGTTGCAATATCACCCGCGTAGGTCGGGCAACCCATTTGATCCCCTACCACACTGAGCGTGTCACGCTCCTTTGCTAGGCGCAGCATCGTCTTCAAAAAGTTATTGCCATACTCACTAAACACCCAAGCCGTGCGCAATATGATGTGTTTGGGGCAATGACGCTGCACGGCGATTTCGCCATTGAGCTTGGTTTGGCCATAAACCCCAGTCGGACCCGTTTGATCCGTTTCGATATAGGGCGTTTGCTTATTGCCATCAAACACATAGTCAGTAGAGACATGGAGCAAGGGGATATCAAATCGGCTGCACAATTTGGCCAGCGCCATCGGCCCGTCCTCATTCACCCGCTTTGCTAACTCGGGCTCAGACTCCGCATTGTCCACCGCAGTATAGGCGGCGGCGTTGATGATCGCGGTGACACACTTATCAACAACGATCTTCTCTAGCACGACGGTGTCGTTAATATCAGCATCTTGGCGGGATAATAAGTTATGGGGGATGTTCTGTTTGATTAACTGATCCGCCAAGCATTGACCAAGCTGGCCATTGGCACCGGTTACCAGTATGTGCATTTCTGCTTGTGTGCTGCTCTGCTCGCTCATTGCTGAAACAGCTCTGCAAAGGTGGGGGCCTTGCTGTCTTTATCAGACAAGGTCGGGGCGGCCAGCGGCCAAGTGATTGCCAAGGCCGGATCATTCCAGATTAAACTACCTTCATCGGCGGGATCGTAATAATCGGTGCACTTGTATTCAAAATCTGCGGTGTCACTAAGCACCACAAATCCGTGGGCAAAGCCCGGCGGCACCCAGAATTGGCGTTTGTTCTCCTCAGATAGCAGCACCCCCTCCCACTGCCCAAAGCTGGGGGAGTCTTGGCGAATATCCACCGCCACGTCGTAAACCTCACCACTCACCACCCGCACCAATTTGCCCTGAGGTTTGGTTTTTTGAAAATGCAGGCCACGCAACACGCCCTTTGCTGAGCGGGAGTGATTGTCTTGCACAAATGGCAGTGTAATACCCGCCATCTCCCCATAGCGCTCTGCTTGGAAGGTTTCTAAGAAAAAACCGCGATGATCACCAAATACCTTTGGCTCAATAATCACGCAGTCTTTCAGTTTGGTTTGGATGACATTCATTTACTGTTGGTATCCGTTTATTGGGTGTTGCGCTTACTTGTAGCCGTCGGCTACGCGCAGTAAATATTGGCCGTAACCCGTCTTGCTAAGCAGCTCCCCCTGCTTCACTAGGTGCTCCGCGCTCACCCAGCCCCGCCTATAGGCAATTTCCTCTAAACACGCCACCTTTAAGCCCTGCCGATGTTCAACGGTTTGCACAAATTGCCCCGCATCAATGAGGGAATCGTGGGTACCGGTATCAAGCCAAGCAAAGCCTCGGCCCAGCACCTCAACATTCAAATCCCCACGGTTGAGATAAGCCAGGTTTACATCGGTGATTTCCAACTCACCTCTAGAGGAAGGTTTGATGCTGCGGGCTATGTCCACCACGTCATTATCGTAAAAATACAAGCCGGTCACCGCATAAGCCGACTTTGGCTTGGCGGGCTTTTCTTCAATGCTTATGGCTTTGCCGCCCTCGTCAAACTCCACCACCCCAAAGCGCTCTGGATCCGTTACGTGATAGCCAAATACCGTGGCTCCGCTGTCTTTACTCACAGCACTTTTTAGATTGTCGGAAAAATGCTGACCGTAGAAGATATTGTCGCCCAGCACCAAACTCACATTGTCTTGACCTATAAAGTCGGCACCAATCGTAAAGGCCTGCGCCAAGCCGTCGGGACTCGGCTGTTCTTCATAGAAAATGTTAATGCCAAACTGACTACCGTCACCGAGTAAGCGCTGAAAGCCCGGTAAATCTGTAGGAGTAGAGATGACCAAAATATCTCGAATGCCTGACAACATCAGCACCGACAGGGGGTAGTAAATCATAGGCTTGTCGTAAATAGGCAGCAGCTGCTTGGAGATCCCCATGGTAATGGGATGCAAGCGGGTGCCTGAGCCACCCGCGAGGATAATGCCTTTGTATTTCTTACTCATGGAGCTTCCTATATTGGTCTAACGCAATAAGTATCAGGCGTCGTATTAATACTGGTTTTTAGAAAAGATTAGGTGGTGCATTCATAGTTCTGGGTTTGGGGTTTGGGGTTTGGGGTTTTGCGTCTCCCATCTCCCGTCAAGCATTCAGCACTTACATCAAGCCCCACCAATCCGATCCAATTTGTAATCCCCTGACAACACCCGCTGCCACCATTGAGGGTTATCAAGATACCACTGCACGGTTTTACGAATCCCTGACTCAAAGGTTTCTTGTGGCGTCCACCCCAGCTCACGCTGAATCTTGCTGGCATCGATGGCATAGCGCGCGTCGTGACCTGGGCGGTCTTTAACAAAGCTAATCAAGTCTTTAAAACCCTTGCCGCTTGCACGGGAGTTTGCGTTTTCTGGCGCTAGCTCCTCGAGTAACTCACAGATGGTTTCCACCACCTCGATATTGCGCTTCTCGTTGTGACCGCCGATATTGTAAGTCTCGCCCAGCCTACCCTCGGTCACTACCTTGAAAAGTGCGCGGGCGTGGTCTTCAACATAGAGCCAATCACGAATCTGGCTGCCATCACCATAGACTGGCAGGGGCTTGCCGTGCAGCGCATTGAGAATAATGTGGGGCACTAGCTTTTCTGGGAAATGGTAGGGGCCGTAATTGTTGGAACAATTGGTGACGATGATCGGCAGGCCAAAGGTGCGCCCCCATGCTCTCACTAAATGATCGGAGCTTGCCTTGCTCGCCGAGTAAGGCGAACTGGGTTCGTATGAGGTGGTTTCGGTAAAGAGATCGGTCGTGCCGTGCAGATCGCCATACACTTCATCGGTGGAGATGTGATGAAAACGAAAAGCCGCCTTTTTATCGCCCTCTAGCCCCTGCCAATAACGACGTGCGGCCTCAAGCATATTGTAGGTGCCAACAATATTGGTTTGAATAAACGCACCGGGGCCATCGATGGAGCGATCAACATGGCTTTCTGCCGCAAGGTGCATCACAAAATCAGGTTGATGCTGAGCAAACACCGCATTGAGTACTGCTAAATCGCAGATATCTACGTGAGCAAAAGTATAACGCTCTGAGCTTGCTGCATTTGGAATCGATTCCAAATTACCCGCATACGTCAAGGCATCGACATTCACTACCGACACATCGGTATCTGCCAAAATATGGCGAACCACGGCGCTACCGATAAAACCGGCGCCGCCGGTTACAATAACCTTCATAATTGTTAGCCTTTAACGCGACAACTTAGCTAGATCGCCGCACATCAAATTCAAAAAATATCGCAAGATGGCATACCCCAATAATTCTACTTATTATTCGACGATGGAGAATACCTCTCAGCGCAAAGCGTAATATCTCATCAAAGGAATAAAAACCGACGCAAACAATACTAAATACCCAAACAATTCCCGTCGCGATACAAAATGGTAGCCCGATGAGTTCGCCCACCCGTTGCCTTCAAGCCACTCATGTGCAAAACGCGAAAGCCCTTAGCCTCTGCAAGCACAATACCTTCTAGATATCGCTCCCGTTGAGAGTCATCAAGTAAAATCACACCTCGCTCAGAAAGTGCGGTAAAACTTTGCTTGATGCAATTCACTCTATCCCTACCATCAACAACAACGACATCAAATTTCTTCTTCTGTTCAACAATTACTCTACAGTAGTCGCCGTCAATGTCTTCCTGCTGAAAGACCAAATCCACACTCTCTGACACCTGCGGCTTAAGCAATTGATACCAGTGTTTATCATATTCAAGCGATGTGACACACCTCACCCGGTTTGCATAAAAATACGTTGAATAGCCACTGCCAAATTCAAACAAGCTTAAACTTTTATTTAAACGCTGATCTAGCAACTCAACTATATTAAAGTTCATCCAAGGGATTGCATTCTGCGAGATATCTACCGGTTTACCTTGAGCCAAACTCTGCATCCAACCTGTTGAATACAGATACGATCTCTTATTTCGAATTAATACTTTATATGCTCGATAATGTAAGACGAAAATCGATAAAAACGCAGAAACTTTTTTTATTATATTCACATTCACGAGCCCTTATGAAATAACATTTTCAAATGATCATTCTCTTGAGCACCGCTTTTAAAACGGAAGGCTTTACAGAATAAAAACTCAACCATTATCAATCGTACGGTAGCTATCCACCTCGACACCGAAAACACCGCTTACCGTACCCGCTGCGCGGCTAGCCTTCATTATGGCTTTAATCACTGCTGTTTTTTGAAAAAGTAAGATGGCAACAACTGCAATCAAACTGTTTACTACAATCTGAGCTAGCGACGAAATCACTATTCCCGCCGTAGAACGGCCATTGCGCCGCTTACGCCACGCCAAGGTAATACCTACGCGATATTTACGTTTCGACAACCATCGTAAACTCACTCTACTGGCAGGAATATCTTCACTAACAAAAGCCTCGGCGCATTTATAGATCAACACACCACGATTTACTGCCTCACAGAAAAACAAGGTATCGGTACCACCCGCTAGTGGCCGACTTTCATCAAACCGCAAGCCCATCTCTTTCGTAACAAAAATAGGTATAAGCACATTATTAGTGGCACAACTACTTAATACAGCGCCCGTCTTGCGGCCTTTATCGCGAAATATCTCTTTCATAAATTCCGGCGTGTCTGCCGGCAAGGCTGACTTAACTGCGCCAGAAATTACCGCCTTGCCGCCAACCGAAAGCGCGTAAGCCAACAGCAATACCAACCAGTCCTTATCGACCCACTCATCGTCATCAATGAATATCAAATAATCTGCGTGTAAACTATGCGCTTCTGCAATCGCCCTATTTCTCGCCAGAGGAATGCCGCGCTTACTTTCAACCACGTACTTTAAAGGTAGCGGAAAATTTTCTTGCATTGCTTCAACTACCGGACGCGCAGTCTGGTTTTCGTCGTTCTCAACAACAGTCACAAAAACCTTGGAGTTTTCGGGTATAGCCATAGCGGCAAGACTGTCTAAACACTTGCTCAAAAGTGTTGGCCGCATACATGTACACAACGCGATATTAATACTGATCATTACATTGCCCCAACAGCCTTACCATTTAACCAACACCACCTATTAAATAATATGAAAGCAACCTAATGCTTTCTTGTCGTTTTACTGATCGACGCATCCGGCATTTCCGCGTCAAGAAAAGCTTGCCGATGACGCAAACGGTAGATATGTCGACACAAGCTAAACCACAATTTGACGGGATGAAACATCAAACGATGCCACAAATTTGGAGAATCTGAATGTACCGGCGGCCTCTTGGCAACACTCGTTTCATGCAACAGTTCAAAAGCCACATGGGGCTCAACGGCAAACACATTCAAGTCAAACAAAAAGAAATGATCAAAAACTTTATCCACTGGCTCATAAATACCGCAGCCATAATCTAAGAATTTTTTCATTCCTGTCCGGTTAAGCAAATATGCCTGTGCGCCTAATCCACCACGCTCTTGACGCACCAAACAGTGTTTATCAAATAAAGGCCCTAGCACTTTTCTTTTGCGAAGCTTTAAAGACATCAAGCGAACCATGTCCAAATCCTTTTCAAGCAACACCTTGAACACATCACCGAACAAAGATTCAATAACCACGTCATCCTCAAACAAACATGCGTACTCATAGCCCTCATCGTATGCCTGTTTCACCGCTCTAAAATGTGATAGATAGCAACCCAGCTCACTATTTGTTAAGCGCTTTCCGTGGCGAATCATCGCCAGTGTGTCGCGAAAGTACTCTCCTCGCTCCAAGGATGGTTCACCATCGCGGCCATCTACCGCATCAAATACATCCGCGTTTATACCTTGGGTCGTCAAATCGCTTATAAGCTTTTGCGTATTCTCCGCATCCTTATTTAGGCTTATAACTCGACATAAGTATTTTTTTTGCATACACCCTCAACCAAGCCTTGCCTGCCAAAACACCTAAGCTCAACGGGCGCTATTTAACTCAACATCAATAACAGCTTACAATATACCTACTCAAACACCAGCGGCAGCAGCCAAATTTACGTGATTAATCCACCACCCAGTACCGCAACATTCCATTTCACTCATATTCCTTCGCGACGCAAAACCAGCAGACAGTGTAACATTCAACAGACCGACGATAGAAAAAGCGCCACGGCTATCAATACAAGCCCAACACATAAGATCTGTAGACCGGACATCCAAGTAATGGAAATACATAACATACTAATCAACACACAAAATTTTCCACCGGAAGCCGGCGGCATACAAAACTATATGTATGAACTTGCCAAGGCTTTGCACAATATTGGCCACCACGTAAGTGTCATATGTGATGCCCCCACCATTGCGGGGCAGCAGGAATTCGATACCAGCCAAGCCTTTGTAATTAAAAGAATAAGCGGCCCCAAGCTAATTCGCCGTTATCGCAAAGCTCGGTGGATCGCAAAGCACCTAAACACCCACGACACTCTACTTATATGCGATAGCTGGAAAAGTATGGAGCTGCTAAGCCCTGAAAAATTCCGCAGCTTATGCTGTGTATGCATTGCTCATGGCATGGAATTTCCCACACAAACAAGCGAGAAGAAGAAAAACCGCATCACTAAAACGCTGTCTCAAGCAGACTTTATATTTGCGAATTCACAATTCACCGCACAACGTCTCCGCCCCTACACAGCAAGCGCTCTCCGAACCCACATTCTTCACCCCGGTGTCACGCCGCCACCAGCACCAAGCGCGAACGAGCTAACAAACGTTAGCAATTTATGTATGGCGCACTCCCCCATCCTGCTCACCGTTGGACGACTAGAAGCTCGCAAAGGCCAAGATAAAGTTATTGAGATTTTGCCAAAACTACTCAAAGACCACCCCAATCTACTCTATATGGTCGCCGGCACCGGCCCCCTACAAGAAAGTCTATCAGCGCGTACACAAGAGCTCGGCATAACAAATAACGTTAAATTTTGTGGCCGTGTAAGCGACGGAGAACGATCTGCACTGCTGCAAAAAGCAGACATCTTCACGATGCCATGCCGTGCAGTTGGCGACTCCGTTGAAGGCTTTGGCATTGTCTACATTGAAGCAGCTATGATGGGAGTTGCAAGCCTTGCCGGCCGCATTGGCGGCGCCGGCGACGCCGTTCTCGATGGTCGTACAGGAGTATTATGCGACGGCGACAGTGAACACGACATTTACCTAGGTATCAAAAAAATGCTCGCAGATAGTGCCGCATTAAAGGCGATGGGGCAGCAGGCCCAGCAAAGAGCTCAAGCCGAATTACAATGGGAGCAGATAGCACAAAAATTATTAACGCTCTGCACAAAAGATGATTAAGAGTTAACGCAGCCTCCGATGAGCTTACTAACTATTTCGCGGCGCAGGAATATCTGGCTCACCATTTTTCATTGGCAATCCATTTGGACCAGGATATTTGCCGTTTTTAATACTCTCAAAAAACTCGTCAATCCGCTCATCTAAATTTTTTACTTTGCGCCCAACCAAGTAACGACGCGCACGCCGAGGCAAAAACGGAAGCGCCGCAATGCCCGTTGCCCCCAAGCCATCAATAACGACCAGCCTATTGATGGATTCAACATCAGCCTCAAGGCGCTTCTCTACAACAATATTGTGAAGCAGTATTGATCGCGACGGCACCAAGTGGTCCATCCAGTGCTTTTTCAACATCTCAACTGCTTTTTTACATTCATCTGTATAACCGAAGTTCCAGAGATACAACATCAGCGACATGGATATATTGCCGTTATGATCAAGAATGAGTTCTGAGCAAATGCCTAAACCCAAATCTGTTTCAATCATGCCGTAGCCGCGACTAATATGATCAAAAACAGAGTCTGAATAATTCTGCTGAAAATCACGTAAGACTCTAAACTCTTCAGCATTGTCGTCGAAAACCGACAGCGGTAATAAGCTTTTCGGGAAGCCTTTTTTCCTACGATAATCTTCGAGTGTAAATTCTGGGCGGCGCACTTTAATGCATCTGTTAGAGTGGTCAGGGTGCACAAAGCAGAGTCGGTTTCCCCCACGAGAGAATGGACGCTCCGTCGATAATGTTAAGCTCACTGAGCAACCCCGTTACCAGCAATATTTTGAACCCAAACATAGTCGTGACTAAAAGGCATTTCCAAGCTAGCCTCTACAATAAATTGCGCGTACAACGTTGAATTAATTTCACGATGGAAAAAATCGCGGGTGCGCGAGGCCCAATGCTGCCGCTTAGCATCGTCACCCTGAAACTCGCGAATTTTTGCGAGCAAACTCGCCTCATCATCAAAATACACCGCCGACTCCGGCGGTAAAAGCTCGTCAAATCGCGGAGCACTGCTAGTAAATAGCAAGATACCGTTACCCGCCAACTGCGCCATCCGTGCAGAGGAATACCAGTAATCACCCTCTTGGCGATTCAAATTTAGGCCCATTTTTGTCTTAGCCAAAGCGCGATCATAATCGCGCCCCCATACCGGTGCCTCGCCAAAACTCCCGTAGGTCATAAAATTCATTTCGTCTTTTACTGCGTCTTTAATATTGCCGACCATCTCGAGCCGTTTGGTAAGATTTGTACTATTGCTACAAAACAGCAAATCAATTTCTAAATCCGTTTTCGTCGAGTTATCCAAGCACTCTACGGAGGCCTCAATAGGATTTGGCATATGATAAATACGCGCACCAAGGCCCTCAAACTGCTTTAATTCCTTTAAGCCAGTTGACACAAATACAGCATCAACAACAGCTGCTCTAGAGCGAATACGCTCTACATTGCTGGGAACAAAAAGGGGATCATTATTGCAATGGACGATAATCGTGGCGGGACGGCGGCGCTTAATTTCACTCAGAGTTT
This sequence comes from Zhongshania aliphaticivorans, assembly GCF_902705855.1. Lineage (GTDB taxonomy): Bacteria > Pseudomonadota > Gammaproteobacteria > Pseudomonadales > Spongiibacteraceae > Spongiibacter > Spongiibacter aliphaticivorans_B. The sequence continues at coordinate 285,559 of NZ_CACSIJ010000015.1, forward strand.
CATTGCTAATCGTATCGCAATGACCCGCAATCACTAGATCTGGCTCCATGGCATCAGCCATCTCAAGCAGGCGCTTATTCGCTTTGCCTACGCCTAAATCTCGAATACCAAACGGCGCCTCAAATGCGGCTACATCACGGTCACTAAAACTTTGCAGGTAGTGGTCGTTTTTTATTAATCCAAAACCTAATTTTTGCGCCCAACTTACTCGTGTCCGACCATAACGTCGTAACTGCTGGGTATCTACATGAAGTACTCTCATTAATTTTGCAACCGTAGCCAATAAATTCAGCAAGCCGAAGCACTCAATCTTACACTTGAGCTAAGCTAGCAACAAACATCAAGAGCCGCCGCTCCTATTCAGCCAATAGACGACGATAAACTGCCAAGGTGCTCGCCAGCTGACTACTTAAATAATAACTTTCCGGCAGTGTTAGCACCGCGTCAGCATCGATCACATCTGCCACCCTCGCCGCAAACCCCACAATATCATCGGGCACCACTAAGCCCAGAGGAAAACCCGCATTAAGCGACTCACTAGCACCACCTCGATCATAGGCCACTACCGGCGTGCCACTTGCCAAAGATTCTGGCACGGTGCGCCCAAAGGGCTCTTCTTTGTTTGACATATGGCAGGTCACCGACGCCAAGCCATAAAACTGCGCGATATCACTGCGGTGCCCCACAAATGTTACCGCCTCATCAAGACCGAGACTTGAGCGCATCACGAGCAACTCCTCAAAATAATGTTGTTTGCCTGGCTCGGCGTCGCCAACAACAACGCCATGACAATCCTGACGAAGCCGAATTAGGCGAGACATCATATCTAAAAAAGCTTCCTGTCCCTTCCAGCGCGTTAATCGACCCGGCATTAAAATAATGTGCTTATTTTGTAATTGCGGATATTGCTGAAATAGCTCAGCTTTCCATGTCGGTGTGCACGCATCGGGATTAAACGCAGCAGGATCTAAGCCGCGTGGGATTAAAGTAATACGGCGTTCATCTGCATAGTAATTCGTAGTGATATATTTTTTAACGCAGTCAGATATGGCAATAAGATGCTCTGCTTTCGCCATAACCGCACTGTAAAAATTTACCGAATACATACCATGAAACGTACTGACTAAGCGTGGCCGCGTGACGGGGTTCATCCGTCGCCACGCCAACCACACAATCCATGCCGGCGCTCGGGAACGCACGTGAACTACGTCTGCCGCCAAGGATTCTAACAGTCGCCGCATGGGGCGAACTTGCAGCAATGACCAAAGAGATTTTCGGTGAACAGGAAAGCCAATATGCTCACTGCCTTCAGCGACAAGGCTATCGACCATACGGCCGCCAGAGGAAATAACGACCGAAGTATGCCCACCCCGCACTAATTCACGCGCCAATTCAACGGTGCCACGCTCAACACCACCAGAATTCAATGCAGGCAAAACCTGCACTATTTTTAGTGGTCTTGCGGTGTTACTACTTAGCTTCTCTGCCTCAGGCATACATTGTCCAGAAGTAAATTTATAAGGGGCTGCTTACCAGCCCAAGCCACCAATCTGCAACGCGGTCTGCCTCCCACAAAGGATGAGCGGCAGGTGGTAGCGCCGTTGCTAGCGCGGCATTTTCAAACGCCGTTGCAAAACCACTACCTGCTAGTTGCGCCATACTCTTGGTAACGCGGGACTCACGCAATGGCTTCAAGCTTAACAATCCTGTCGGCGCGCCAGAGCTTACACTTTCGTAAACCATCGACACACTATCGCAGCTCACCCAAACCTGCCCTACCGCTGCCAAGGTATGCGGCAACCATCCCGACCCCGTATTTTTGTATGACAAGGTTTCAATATTTGCCAAATCCAAATCGGCCAATTCAGCTAGCAAGTCCGCAGGTGTACGCGGAGAGTCGGACACCAACCACTCACACTCAGGACTTGCAGCAGCAATACATTTTACCTGCTCAATAATAGCGGCATTATCCCAGCGAAAATGAGTATTTATACCACCCAATAAGATGAGTCCCCGCCCCTCGTTCCGTCCGTCGTAGTTTGGAACGATATGGTTAATCACCCCAAAGGTAGCGAGCACCGAATCACGCTCCGGCGGAGAATCGTGGAGCGGCATACATACCGCGTCAAAAAAACATAATGGCAGGGATGGTCGCATTAATAAAAATGCCTTCGCACCCAGCACCCACTTACACCACAACAACGGTAAATGCGTTTTGCTACCCGCAGAAAGCACCCAATCAGGTTTACTCTGAGATTGAAACTGCCTCAGCAAACTTTCGCTGCGAGAAAAACGAAACGGCTGCCGGGAAATATCTAACCAATGCAGCTCAAGCTCAGCTTTTGCCTGTAAACGCTCGATTAAACCGCGCAGCTGGTTCAAATGCCCCAAGCGGCCATCCGTAATTACCCAAACGCGCAGAACGCCCACTAGTAAAATCCAGCCTCGCCTTCTGGCCGAGTCTTAAAGCGACGATGAACCCACATATATTGCTCGGGGACCAAACGAATATTCTCCTCAAGAAGAACATTAATCGCACGAGCATCTGCGATTGGATCGCCGCTCGGGAAATTGTCCATCGGTATCATTTCTACTCGATACCGGCGCCCACTATCAAGCCGCTGCTGCTTAGCGTATACAACCCTCGCTCGGCCGCCCTTCGCCAAGGTGCTCGTGGCGATGGTTGTTGATGCAGAGACACCAAAAAAAGGAACGAACTCAGTCGATTTACGCCCGTAATCCTGATCTGGCAAATAATATAGACGCCGCCCGTCTCGAAGCCGCCTCAAGGCGCGCTTAATGTCACGCCGATGAATTGGCTCGCCATAACGCCCCCGCGAACGGCTAAGAATATACTCAAATACTGGGTTTTTATGTTTACGATAAAAAGAATCTGATGGATATTGAAAGCCAACCAGCGTGCCACACACGTCTAAGGTGGTGAAATGGGTGCCAATGACGATAATACCAGACTCCCCCTCTGCCACTTCAAGATGCTCCTTACCTAGCAACTCAAACTCAACACCTAACTTTTCAGGGGCAATAAACCACACTCTCAGGGTTTCCATTAAGCCCACACCCTGATTGCGCATAGTCTTTTTTACTAAGAGTGAATGCTCAGCCTCGCTCAACTCAGGAAAACATAGCTTCAAATTTACTTCGCAAATATGGCGCCGCGCCTTCGCAAAATAATAAAACACGTTACCTATTCCGGCGCCAAAGGCATAACTTAAGCTGCGCGGTAAATGCGCAAGCAGCCAAAGCAAGCCCAAACCAATCCAAGCAGGCCAGTGGTTTGGGTAAAGTAGTTGTCTCTCAATTGTCATCTGATTGCATTACACTATTGCTACATTTCTATGCTGGCGCTGCGCTTAAAGTTACACAGCAAAGGCCCGCATTGTACACTGTTTGCCACAGACGGTTAGCCGAGTAACTCGATCTACAGCCCTCACTGTCCGTTTCAAGAACTTTAGTTTTTTCTTTGTCCACGCGGAGATTCAAAAATCCATCATGATGAATAAACCAGGCCGTACCGGGCCAGCCCGCATTTTGGACGCATCAAAATATTCTCTCAAGGGTTTGCGCGCCGCGTGGCGACACGAAGAAGCATTTCGGCAAGAAAGTATGCTCGCGCTTATCATGGTGCCGGGCGCATTGTGGTTAGGCACCAACGCTAGCCAACGCTCTATTTTAATCGCCACCGTGGTTTTGGTCGTTATTGTCGAGCTCGTCAACTCCGCCATTGAGGCGGTAGTTGACCGCATAAGCACCGACCATCACCCCCTATCTGGTCAGGCGAAAGATATTGGCTCTGCCGCCGTTATGCTCAGCCTGCTGCTTTGCATCAGCTGCTGGGGAATGATTGCCGCGGAACGATTTTTATAAAATGGCGATTAGCGAATAATTAGCACGATAGGCTGGCTACGGGCTTGACAATAGTTCGTCAAACGTGAATAATTCCCGGCCTAAATTTTCAGCACTAGGTTTCAAGGAGTTATAAGGGTGGCGAATTCTCCACAAGCTAAAAAACGCGCACGTCAGGCGGAAAAAAGTCGTACGCATAACGCCAGCCTGCGCTCAATGGTACGTACGTACCTAAAGAAAGTATTGGCTGCAATTGCTTCTGGCGATCAAGAAGCGGCTAAAACTGCGTATGTATCTGCAGTTTCTGTTATCGACCGCATGGCCGACAAAGGCATTCTTCACAAGAACAAAGCAGCTCGTCATAAGAGCCGCCTAAACAGCAAGATCAAAGCAATGAGCGCAGCCGCTTAATTTACTGCTTTAGTTTTGCCGCATAAAAAAACCCGCTCATAGCGGGTTTTTTTTGTTGCGCGATTACTTTATAAATAATAACTCAGCCGCTCACCACCAAATTATCGCGATGAATCAACTCCGGCTCGCCAACAAAGCCCAATATCTCGACAATCTTACTACTGGACTGACCCAGTAATCGCCTAGCGTCATCAGCGCAGTAATTAACCAAGCCTCGCGCAACCTCATTACCCTGCCCATCAACACACTTAACAAGGTCACCACGGGAAAACTGCCCAACAACTGCCACTACCCCCACGGGTAACAAGCTACGGCCCTGCTGACGCAACACGCGCGCCGCGCCATCATCAACCTGCACGGTGCCGCGCAATTGCAACTGCCCAGCCAGCCACTTTTTCCGCGCCGTGATTGGCGGCTCCTTCGAGAGCAGCAAGGTACCCAAATCTTCGGCATCGAAAATCCGATCCAAAACCCGCTCCTCACGACCACCAACAATCACGGTATTCGCACCCGAGCGCGACGCCAAGCGCGCAGCACGCAACTTAGTCAACATACCACCCCGACCCAGTGAACCGGCTGCGCCGCCCACCATCACATCGAGCGCGCGATCTTCGACAGACGCCTCAGAAATTAATTTAGCATTGGGATTTGAACGGGGGTCTTCTTCAAACAAGCCACGCTGATCGGTCAAAATAACCAAGGTGTCAGCATCAATCAAATTGGCAACTAACGCCGCCAAGGTATCGTTATCGCCAAAGCGAATTTCATCGGTGACCACCGTGTCGTTTTCATTAACGACAGGCACCACACCCAACTCAAGCAAGGTCAGCAGCGTACCGCGCGCGTTTAAATAGCGATCCCGCGCCGAAATATCATCGTGACCCAACAAGATTTGCGCCGTTTTTAATCCATGGGTACTAAAGCGCGTCTCATAGGCATGAACCAGGCCCATTTGCCCCACCGCCGCTGCCGCCTGCAATTTATGCAAATTATCAGGGCGCTCGCGCCAACCTAAGCGCGTCATACCCTCAGCAACCGCACCAGATGACACCAACACAACCTCGCGACCCGACGCCCGCAGCGCAGCAAGCTGCGCAACCCAGGCATCCAAGCCTTCGGCGTAAAGACCTCGGCCGTCGTTTGTTAACAAGGCCGAACCAATCTTTACTACAACACGCTTACAGGCTTTTAGCCCCCGCCTATTCTCAGACAAGATCACTTCACCTCAAGGCCGATAGACCACTTCAACATCATGCTCATCATCTTCATCATCGTCATAATCATCGGTATCACCCGCCGCACGACGCTCTGAGCGACGCTGATCGGCCAAGGCCTGAATACGCTCACGAGCCTCAGCCTGCATTGCATCCTGAATATCACGCTCGCGATCCGCCGCCTCGCTATCGGTAGCCAACAACTCTGCCTGCGCCTCGACAAACTGCAATATATCCCGGCACAGCGCCTTAGTATTCTCACCCGTTAAAGCCGACACCCGATATACCGGCCCCGTCCAGCCCAGCGCATCCACCACAGCTTGGCAGCGCGCCTCGCGCTCGTCATGAGGAAGCATGTCCAACTTATTCAGTACTAACCAGCGCTCGCGCCCAGCCAAGGTTGGACTAAAACGCGACAACTCTTTGGAGATAATCGCAACCGACTCCTGCGGCGTAACACCATCATACGGCGCCATATCGACCAAGTGCAGGAGCAAGCGCGTGCGCGTTAAATGCTTGAGGAAGCGAATCCCCAAACCAGCGCCATCAGAAGCACCCTCGACCAAACCGGGAATATCCGCCAATACAAAGCTGCGATACTGCTCTACGCGCACCACACCTAAATTAGGCACCAAGGTGGTAAACGGATAATCCGCCACCTTGGGCTTGGCCGCAGACACCGCGCGAATAAAGGTAGATTTACCGGCATTAGGCATACCCAGCAAACCCACATCTGCCAACACCTTCAGCTCTAGACGCAGATTTCGAACTTCGCCATCACTACCGCGAGTAAACTGTCTAGGAGAGCGATTAGTGCTGGATTTAAAGCGGGTATTACCCAGCCCATGGAAACCACCCTGAACCACCTTAAGCGTGTCATCAGCGGCGACCAAATCCCCCAGCACTTCCAAGGTATCTTCATCGACGACCGTGGTACCTACCGGCACATTCAGGATTAAATCCTCAGCACTTCTGCCACGGCAATTAGCGCCCCGCCCCGGCTCGCCAACGCGTGCGTTGTACGCCTTCACAAAACGGAAATCAACCAAGGTATTCATCGACGCCTCAGCCCGCAGAATGACACTGCCGCCATCCCCGCCATCACCACCATCTGGCCCACCCCAGGGTATAAATTTTTCGCGACGAAAACTCATGCAGCCATTGCCACCTCGCCCCGCCTCAACCCTGATAACCGCCTCATCAACAAACTTCATGACTATGCCAACCTAAAAAAGGAATATGCTTAAAACCTATCTACAGAAACAAAAAAGCCCCGTCAACAGACGAGGCTTTAAACGTCACGAAGAGGGCTTAGGCCGCAACAATACTAATGTATTTGCGACTCTTTGGACCTTTAACTTCAAACTTAACCACACCGTCTGCCTTGGCAAACAAAGTATGGTCGGTGCCACAACCTACGTTTTCACCAGCGTGAAAGCGTGTGCCGCGCTGACGAACAATAATGCTGCCCGCGCTAACCAATTGACCACCAAAACGTTTTACACCAAGACGCTTACTCTGCGAGTCGCGTCCGTTACGAGTACTACCACCAGCTTTCTTGTGAGCCATGAGTCTCTCCTAATTCCTTAAGCACTGATACCAGTGATTTTCACTTCGGTGAACCACTGACGGTGACCAGCTTGCTTCATGCTGTGCTTCCGACGGCGAAACTTAACAATCTTCACCTTGGCGTGACGACCTTGCGAAATAACTTCCGCAGTCACTTTGCCACCTTCAACATAAGGTGCGCCAATCTTTAGTTCTTCACCGGCCTTAACCATCAACACTTTGTCAAAGGTTACGCTTTCGCCAGTGGCAACTTCAATTTTTTCTAGCTTGAGGGTTTCACCCTCAACCACACGGTGCTGCTTACCACCACTTTCAATAACTGCGTACATGGGCATAATCTCCAAGAGCCTGCTTGCAATAATTTGTTTCGGCCGAGCGTGTTGTGCTACCGCACTCCACACCGGGACAAGTCCAGGCACCGTCACCACCACTTAACCATTAAGGGGCCGCACGGTTTTGCTTTCAGGGGCGCGAATTGTACGCAGTTTCCCAAAAATAAACAACACCCGAAAAACCTACTACTGCAGAAACCTTGACAGCTCGCAGCTTCGCTCATACGATGCCAACCGACTCCGCCAGACGTATTAGCGTAACCATGCAACAGATCCGCCAGATCGTTGGCAGCGAATTTGCTGCAGTCAACGACTTCATCATAGAACAACTGCACTCCAAAGTGCCCCTCGTAGAAAATATCGGCCACTATATTGTCGATGCGGGAGGCAAGCGCCTGCGCCCACTGCTGACGCTTTTATGCGCTGGCGCTATCGGCAAAGCTGAACGGCAACACATCCAGCTGGCCGCTGTCATCGAGTTTATTCACACCGCCACCTTGCTGCATGACGACGTGGTCGACATTTCAGCACTGCGCCGCGGCCGCCCCACGGCCAATGCCAACTGGGGGAACGCACCCAGCGTTCTGGTCGGCGATTTTTTGTACTCCCGCGCATTTCAAATTCTGGTTGAGATTGGCAGCCTGCCACTGATGGGGCTTTTATCTGGCACCACCAATACGGTTGCTGAAGGAGAGGTGTTACAACTGAGCCGAGCCGGCAATGCCGACACCGATGAAGCCACCTATTTCGACGTTATTCGCAGCAAAACCGCCGTGCTTTTTGGCGCTGCCTGCGAAGGCGCGGCAATTATCAGCGACGCCAAACAACACCAAAAGTCGCTATACGACTACGGCCTAAACCTAGGCATCGCATTCCAACTGATAGACGACATTCTCGACTACGAAGGCGACCCTGAGGAAACAGGCAAAAACATCGGCGACGACCTTGCCGAGGGCAAACCCACCCTGCCACTCATTTACGTTTTACAAAACGGCAGCGCACAGCAACAAGAATTAGTGCGCCACGCCATCAGCAATAAAACCGCAGAGCAGCTCGACGCCATCGTAAACGCCGTTACCACTAGCGGTGCACTGGCATACTGTCGACAATCGGCGGAACACTACACGCAGGCCGCACTAAATGCACTTACACCCCTTAATGACTCTCCTTACCACTCAGCCCTAGAGCGACTCACCACTATTGCACTCTCTCGCCGCAGCTAAATTACGTAGCGGATTACAATCCCCTCCCGAAGCCGCTACAATTTAAGCTATTCTCGCCGGGACGGAACACACCCGCTGCGCTAAACAGATATTCAAAAGGACATGCTGTGAGTAGTACATCAGACTGCGGAACAACCTCTCCTTACGGCATTAATACAAGATCAACCCTCTTGACCCTTGCGCAGCGCAGCGTTTCCACACCACTAAGCCAACGCTTTCAAGATGACCCAACGCGCGCCGAGCGCTACAGCGCAGATATCGGCCCACTATTCGTTGACTACTCTAAACACCACATCGACAGCAATATACTCGACACACTCTGCACACTTGCGCGAAATCGCGGAGTCGCCCCCCAACTCGCCGCATTAAGGGCCGGTGCGCACCTCAACAATACCGAAAACCGCGCAACCAATTACCCCAGCCTTCGCCTCTGGGCCAGCAAGCAACAAAGTGGCGATAGCACGATTGACTCGATGTATTCGAATATGGCCGCACTGGTCAATGATATCCACGACGGTAAATTGCGCGGACAAACCGACAAGGTATTCACCGACCTAGTCAACATTGGCATCGGCGGCTCGGATTTCGGCCCGCGCCTGATCTGTGACGCACTCTCTAATCAGGGCGAACCACTGCTAAAAACTCACTTCGCCGCCAATATCGACCCTAGCGTCATTAGCGAAATTCTCGCCACTGTACCAGCGGAAACCACGCTATTTATTGTCGCCTCAAAGTCGTTTGGCACCCAAGAAACCCGCAGCAATGCCACCACCGCCCGCAGATGGTTATGTAGCGAACTCAAATGCGATGACGTCGACCAACATTTTGTTGCCGTCACCTCAAAACCAGAATCAGCAAAAACCTTCGGCATCAGAGAAGATTTAATTATTAGCGTCCCGGAGTGGGTTGGCGGACGATTCTCGGTGTGGTCCGGCTTTGGATTAGCCGTCGCGCTGTCTGCTGGAATGGAAAATTTCCGTGCTTTTTTACACGGCGGTTACGAAGTCGACCAATACGTCGAGCACAGCCCTCTTGAATCTAATGCCCCCATTATTTTAGGCCTACTCGACGTTTGGTATCGCAATGCCTGGGGTATTAGTTCACAAGCGGTATTGCCTTACGAACATCGCCTTAAATTACTGCCAATTTACCTGCAGCAATTATTCATGGAAAGTGCCGGTAAATCAGTAAGTAGCACCGGTGAAATATTACAGCACGGCACCGGCGGTGTTATTTGGGGAACCGAGGGCACCAACGGCCAACACTCCTTTCACCAACTTTTGCATCAAGGCAGTGATACCATTCCCTGCGACTTTATTGCCTGCCTGCACACCTACAACCCCATTGGCGAACAACACCAAAATCTAATCGCCAACTGCTTCAGCCAAAGCCTAGTGTTAATGCAAGGCCAAAGCGCCCCTGAAATTGAAAGAGCCTTAATCAGCAATGGAATGGCTACTGCCGACGCAAAGCGATTAGCGCAGCATAAAGCGATACTCGGCAACAGGCCCAGCACCACTATCCTGATGGATCAACTTACCCCAAAAGCCCTTGGCGCGTTAATCGCTCTCTATGAATACCGCTTATTTGCGGCGAGCTTTGTCTGGGGAATAAACCCCTTCGATCAATGGGGCGTGGAACTCGGCAAGCAAATCAGCCAAACTCTTATGGGCGCACTATCTGGCAACGAAGCCCCTGAGCTAGATAGCTCAACCGCACAATTGATTGCACGCTATAAACAGGCACAACAGGCGTAATCACCAAAGCACACCCGAAAAAAAAGCGCCCGCAGGCGCTTTATCTAAGAAAACCAAGCCTTATAGCATCGCTAATAGCTCAGCCGTTTTTGCCTCCATCAAAGCAAAATCACCGTCGCTTTCAACATTCAAACGCACTACCGGCTCAGTATTCGACATCCGAACGTTAAAACGCCAACCTTCAAAACTCATGCTTAAACCGTCGGTAAAATCTACGGCTGCAGCCTGCGGCTTATACTTGGCTTCGATCTTAGCGATCACCACTTTAGCATCGTCAACTTCGCGGTTAATTTCACCACTGCAAGGGAATAGCGCAACACGCTCTTCAACCAGCGACGACAAACTCGCCGATTTAACCGACATTAACTGGGTCACTAATAACCACGGAATCATACCGCTATCGCAATAGGCAAAATCACGGAAATAGTGGTGGGCACTCATCTCGCCGCCGTATACCGCATTTTCAATACGCATACGCTCTTTGATAAACGCATGACCGGTTTTGCACTGCACCGCCTTACCACCCGCCTCTTCAACGATAGCAATGGTATTCCAGGTTAAGCGCGGGTCATGAACAATATTCGCACCCGGGTTTTTCAGCAAAAACGCTTCTGCCAATAAACCAACAACGTAATAGCCCTCAATAAAGTCGCCGGTTTCATCAAAGAAGAAACAGCGATCAAAGTCGCCATCCCAAGCCACGCCCAAATCTGCGCCATGTGCTTTAATCGCATCGATACTTGGCTGACGATTTTCCACCAATAGCGGATTAGGCACACCGTTAGGAAAATTACCATCGGCCTCGTGATGCACTCTAATAAATTCAAAGGGCAGATACTGCTCCAATAAATCTACCACGCGACCCGCGCCACCGTTGCCTGCATTCACCACAATTTTGAGTGGCTTAAGTGCAGCAACATCCACATAACCCAGCAAATGTTCAACATAGGCTGCAGAGGTGTCTAAAGATTGTAAACTGCCACGCTCACTAGGCGCGGCGAAATTATTTTGCTCAGCCAATTTTTTAATATCGAAAAGACCGGTATCACCACTGATTGGCTTAGACTCTTCGCGCACAAATTTCATGCCGTTGTAGTCTTTGGGGTTGTGGCTCGCCGTTACAGCAATCCCACCATCCATGCCAGCATGAGCGGTGGCAAAATAAATCTCTTCGGTGCCGCACAAGCCGATGTCATACACATCCACACCGGAGTCACGCAAACCATTGGTCAGTGCCGCTTTTATGGCCTCACTGCTCAAGCGAATATCATGACCAACGACAACCTTTTTGGGCTGAATAACTTCAGCAAACGCTCGCCCAATACGGTAGGCAATATCTTCATTTAACTGATCGGGAATACGGCCTCGAACATCGTAAGCTTTAAAGCACGTTAACTCAGTTACGCTCACGCTGAACCCTCGGAATAAATATTTTCGTAGACGTAATTAGTTGCCTCGATAAAGCCCGGCACACTACCGCAGTCAAAACGCTTGCCACGGAATTTATACGCCAATACACAGCCATTTTGGGCCTGAGTCATCAAGGCATCAGTCAACTGCACTTCACCGTTCTTACCGGGCGGAGTATCACGCAAAATATCGAAAATATCGGGAGTCAAAATATAGCGGCCGATAACAGCCATATTAGTAGGCGCCTCTTCCGGCTTCGGCTTTTCTACCATTGAGCTTACACGATAGAGGCCGTCACCCATCTCTTCACCGGCAATGACACCATATTTTTCAATGTCTTCCATCGGTACTTCTTGGATGGCAACAATGCTGCAGCGGAACTGGTTATATAACTTCACCATCTGCGCCATGACGCCTTCGTCATCATGATTGAGACACAAATCGTCAGACAAGATAACCCCAAAAGCCTCATCACCAATCAGGCACTCACCAGTTAGAATCGCATGCCCCAAACCCTTCATTTGACGCTGACGGGTCATCATGAACGTGCCCTTATCAAGCACATTGCGGATACCGTCTAAGTAACGCTCTTTGCCAGTACCTGCAATCTGACTCTCCAACTCATAGCTGATATCAAAATGATCAGCTATAGCACGCTTACCGCGCCCCGTTACCAATGCAATCTCTTTTAACCCAGCATTTATCGCCTCTTCCACACCGTACTGCACCAATGGTTTGTTCACGATAGGTAACATTTCTTTGGGCATAGATTTTGTAGCGGGCAAAAAGCGCGTGCCATAACCGGCAACAGGGAACAAACATTTTCTAATCATGAGGTTTCCTTTTACTAATCCAGACAAAGGCCTAGCCTCGCCCAGCAAATAAGGCAAAGTGACATCATTCTCCCTATAGCGTGCCTACTTAGCAAGAAGAGCTCCTTTGACTGTGTATTCATTACAAGAACATGACAGCAATGTTCACGCCAATGTTGACATTTTTATGTGCCATCTAAATCCTTCGTGCTAAGATGGCCGCAACATTTTCAAACTGATAATTCTGTCTCATGTCTTTAATTCATCAAAATAGCTTCACCAAACAAGAACTCATCGATTGCGGGAACGGTAAGCTCTTCGGCCCCGGCAATCCTAAACTCCCTGTTGACAAGATGCTGATGGTAGACCGCATTACTCATATCAGCACCGAAGGGGGCACTTACAATAAGGGCGTGCTAGTTGCTGAATTAGACATTAATCCTGAGCTTTGGTTTTTTGACTGTCACTTTATTGGCGACCCCGTTATGCCAGGTTGCCTAGGCCTTGATGCCATGTGGCAACTCGTCGGTTTCTATTTAGGCTGGCGTGGCAATAGCGGCAAAGGTCGCGCACTAGGTTCTGGGGAAGTAAAGTTCACCGGCCAAGTTTTACCCGACGCCAAGCTCGTCACCTACACCCTCAATTACAAACGCCTCATTGAACGCAAATTGGTACTCGGCATTGCCGACGGCGAAGTTGCTGTAGACGGTAAAGTGATCTACACCGCAAAAGACCTGCGTGTTGGCTTGTTTAAAGACGACGCTAGCTTCGAGTAATATTTCCCACTATTCCATTTAATAAATTCATCACAAGACATAAGACGAGGTATTCGATGAAACGTGTTGTCGTAACCGGCATGGGGATTGTTTCCAGCATCGGCAATAATCTGACCGAGGTATTAAGTTCGCTACAGGAAGGTAAATCCGGTATTGCGTTTAACGAAACCTACAAAGAAATGGGCTTTCGTAGCCATGTTTCTGGCTCGATTAAAAACCTTGATCTAAAAGAACTTATTGACCGGAAACAATTTCGCTTCATGGGCGATGCAGCAGCCTACGCCTTCTTGTCTATGCAAGAGGCAATTGCTGATTCAGGCTTAGAAGATGATCAAGTAAGCAATGTACGCACCGGTATTATCGCCGGCTCTGGCGGCGCATCGTCGGCTAACTTGATCGACTCCGCAGACACCTTGCGTGAGCGCGGCGTCAAGCGCATCGGGCCCTATCGCGTCACCCAAACCATGGGCAGCACAGTATCCGCATGCCTTGCCACGCCATTCAAAATCAAGGGCGTGAACTACTCAATCTCGTCTGCCTGTGCTACTAGCGCGCATTGTATTGGCAATGCCATGGAGCTAATTCAGCTCGGCAAGCAAGACGTAGTCTTTGCCGGTGGTGGCGAAGAAGAGCATTGGTCTTTGAGCTGTCTGTTTGACGCTATGGGAGCACTGTCTACCAAGTATAACGACACCCCAGAAAGCGCATCACGCCCCTACGACGCCAACCGAGACGGCTTTGTTATTGCTGGCGGCGCAGGCATGATCGTGCTTGAAGAGCTAGAACATGCTAAAGCACGTGGCGCAAAAATATACGGTGAGTTAGTTGGCTACGGCGCCACCTCTGACGGCTATGACATGGTAGCGCCAAGCGGCGAAGGCGCAGCACGCTGCATGCTTCAAGCATTAGCTGGCGTAGACAGCGACGTTGATTACATCAACTCTCACGGCACCTCTACCCCCGCAGGTGATATGCAGGAACTCAAGGCAGTCAAGCAAGCCTACGAAGGCAAAAAGATCCCAGCGATTGGTTCGACTAAATCTCTAGCTGGTCACTCGCTTGGCGCAACTGGTGTTCAAGAAGCGATCTTTTCGCTATTGATGATGAAGCACAACTTTATTGCCGCATCAGCCAACATTAGCACGCTAGATGATGAAGCAGCAGGCGTACCCATTGTGACGACCAAGCAAGAAAACGTCACACTGAATACGGTTATGTCTAATAGTTTCGGCTTTGGCGGCACTAATGCCAGCCTAGTATTTAAGCGCTATACGGCTTAAATACGCTATGCGCTTGCGGTGGCTGATGTCACCGCAAGCGCAATCAACTCCTAGCTCAAATCCCGCAAAAATATTATTTCGACGCCATCGCCACGCTGCAAAGTCACGCCAATCGGTATAACCGCCAAAGCGTTACACCATGACACCGACGTCAAGGCACCAGAGCTCTGCTGCGGATGAATATCGACCTGCAAACCAGTTGCACTCGGCATCACTCGCGCCCGCAAATACTCCTGCCGGCTACCCGCTTTAGGCCACTCAAAATTAGCAACTGCAGGCCACTGCGGCACTAGAGGTTCAGCTACCCCCTGCATGGCCAGTAAATACGGCCGAACCAATAGACCGAAAGTCACAAAACTCGACACCGGATTCCCTGGCAAACCAAAAAATGGCACCTTACTCAGCTTACCGTAGGCGAGGGGCTTGCCAGGCTTTATCGCCAACTTCCAGAACTGCAATTCACCCAGCGCCTCAACCTGCGCCTTAACGTGATCTTCTTCACCAACCGACACACCACCACTACTTATCACCACATCGGCGCTATCACGCGCGAGTAACAATGCTGCCTTAGTCGCCGCAGGGGAATCGGCCACAATCCCTAAATCAACGACCTCGCAACCCAATGCACGGATCATCGCCGCCAACATAGGACGATTAGAGTTGTAAATTTGTCCTTCGCCAAGCTCCTCGCCAGGCTCTCGCAATTCATCACCCGTAGACATTAACGCCACTTTGATGACTTTAGAAACCGCAATCTGCGAAACACCCAGAGATGCCAACAAGCCCAAATCGGCGGCTTGCAACCTATGCCCTGCCGCCAACAAACGCTGCCCAAACGAGATATCTTGCCCACAGGGACGAATGTGCTGACCTTTATTCACAGCCGCATTTACGGTTACCGCACCACCACTGGTTTCGCAGTCTTCCTGCGCGACAACAGTGTCAGCGTCCTGAGGAATAAATGCCCCCGTAAAAATTCGCGCTGCGGTCCTCGGCTGCAAGGCTTCGCCAATCACACCGGCTGGAATACGCTGACTTATCGGTATTGGCCGACCCATCTGCAGATCGCAATAACGAAAAGCATAGCCATCCATCGCACTGTTATCGGCTGGCGGCACATTACTAGCAGCGATGACATCCTCGGCCAATACCGCGCCCAACGAGTGCACCAAATCCCGAAATTCATGGCCCCATTTTGGCGCATCCGCCAACAGATAGTGCAGAACATCATCAACCGAACGCAAAGCCACCTCTAAAACCCCGTACTCTGACGAGTCTTTAACACGCCAACAAAATTACAGGGCCGATGCCGGCTATCAAGCTGCTCACAAATGATGCCATTCCAAGCAGTCTTGCAGGCCCCCGTGGACCCCGGCACGCAAAAAATCACCGTATTATTTGCCAAGCCTGCCAATGCTCTGGACTGGATAGTAGATGAGCCTATCTCCTGCAAAGACACAGACCGGAACACTTCGCCAAAGCCATCAATTTGCTTATCGAATAACACCGACACCGCCTCAGGGGTAGAATCCCGCCCCGAAAACCCCGTACCCCCGGTCACCACTATGGCCTGAATGCTTTCACGATAAATCCACTCAGACATCACCGCACGGATTTGGTAAATATCATCTTTCACTATCTGCTTATCGACAAGCTTATGACCGGAAGCCTTAAGCGCATCGACCAAATAATGGCCCGAGGTATCACTACTCTCATCCCGTGTGTCAGATACCGTTAGTACCGCAACACCCAGCGGAACGAAAACGCTCTCACTACTCATTTACTCACACCCTCGCATATCGCCCGCACCATCCGCGGCAAGTACGCTCGCCACGGTAATTGTTTAATACCGAAGTCCTGCAAAAGTTGATCGCAAGACAGTACCGGAACCTTAGGTATCCAAGTAATACCGGCGTCTGCCGCGGCAATATCTGCAACCGGAGCGACAAATTGCGATGCAAACGCACAAACCACCTCAGCAAATTCATAGGCGCTTGCGGCACCACTACTATTGTAATGATAAATCCCGCGACATGGCGCTCCGCAACTTAGTTGATCTAACATGCCCGACACCACTCTAGCGAGATCTGAAACAGGCGTGGGGCACCCCATCAACGCGTCATTCAGGGTCAGCACATTACCGTCCCGCATGGTCACGAGGCAATCACCTAAAAAATTACCCTCTTGAGCAGCAATTAAAGGACCGGTACGCAACACCAAACCCTGCCCCGCAACA
Organism: Zhongshania aliphaticivorans; assembly: GCF_902705855.1. Lineage (GTDB taxonomy): Bacteria > Pseudomonadota > Gammaproteobacteria > Pseudomonadales > Spongiibacteraceae > Spongiibacter > Spongiibacter aliphaticivorans_B. Next base: position 302,443 of record NZ_CACSIJ010000015.1, read on the forward strand.
CCAATAACTAGGCGCTCAAACTCCGCCAACTGCTTCCCCGCCAAACTAAAAGCAGCAGTGTCTTCATCTTCGCTGCAGTCATGAAGTTGCTCCGTATTTGCGTCAAATACACGACCATCGCTTAAGAATATATACGGCGTATCCATTTCACGACAGGCCTGCAACAAACGCCTGCGCTCGCCTAGCAACTGCTCATGCAACTCCGGCTCAACACCGTCGCAAGATTGAAAACAAACTAGCGCGTCGCCATCAACCACAATCGCATTACGCAGCAGCGTTGTATCAAAGCTTGGCAAATCTTCGTTTGACAAAATAACCAAGGGCCGCTCCCGCAAATGTAATTGATTGCGGATTGAGTCACTCAGGGCGCTGGAGCGAGAAATTAAAACTACATTCACAGAAACATTCACACTTTATAAAGAAGGCTTGTAGCGAAAGCATTAACTGCTACACGCGCCTAGGTAAAATGAAGCAGACTGAAGGCCATCAACATTACTCAAAGCCCACAGCATCCGCAAGGCATTCGGACGGCATTACGCAAAGCCAATAAAAAACGCCCTACTATTAATAGGGCGCTTCGCATTTATACACTAGTACTTGGCATTCATTCAGAACGGAATATCATCATCAAAATCATCAAAGCCACCCGCTGGCGGTGCGCTCTGCTGAGGTGCTTGATTCTGCCGTGGCTGAGATTGCGGTTGTGGCGATGGCGCACGACGCGGTGCTTGCGCCTGAGCTGGCGCCGAGTATCCGCCACTTTCATAATTGTTATCGCCACCTGCACCACCGCGACCGTCTAGCATTTGCATCTCTGCTGCAACGATTTCGGTAGTATATTGGTCAACGCCATCTTTGTTCTGCCACTTACGAGTACGCAAAGAACCTTCAACGTAAACCTTAGAACCTTTCTTTAAATACTCACCGGCGATTTCTGCAAGACGATTAAAAAACACAACGCGGTGCCACTCAGTGCGCTCTTGTGGCTGCCCGCTCTGCTTGTCTTTCCACGTTTCACTGGTCGCAATAGTAACATTCGTCACCGCCCCGCCCGATGGCATATAACGGGTTTCAGGATCCTGGCCTAAATTCCCAACCAGAATTACTTTATTCACTCCACGCGCCATGCGCCACCTCCTATTATTTCTATCACCGCGAACGGATACGTCGCAAAGGATTAACTATACCGGATTCCGACGCTATTAGCTGCCTAGCCGTATGCCATCTGGCAAGGAAGCAGGATCGAAGTTCGGACTCACTCGCAAGTAGGCCAATTGCTCACTTTCTAATACTGTTATATCAAAAGTCCCCGGCAAACCCAGCACTTCACGACGCAAGCTCGTCGCATCCCACACACCAAACTGCCAATTCAAAACTAAATTTTCAGTTTTTTCAGGTACGGTCATTCCCCAAGCTACCAACAGCCAAATCCCAGCAAGAACCGCCGCACCAACAAATAGTGCCGACACACCCCAGCGGCCGAACAAGCCTCCGCCAAGAGCACCACCACAAAATGCGCCAAAAAATTGGAAGGTAGAATAAACGCCCATTGCCGTACCCTTACCACCCGGATAAACCATCTTACTTACCAGCGATGGCAGAGACGCCTCCAGTAAATTAAAGGCCACAAAAAACACCGTGATCATTAAAATCAAATACCAATAATCTTGGGCTAACCAAGTAGCCACGAACAACACAATTATTATTGCGCTGATCGCTGATAAAAATACCCGCTTCATGCCGTTATATTTTTCAGCATAAATAATTAGTGGCACCATGCCTATAAACGCAATGACCATTACCGGTAGATACATTTTCCAGTGATCAGTACGCAGGAGGCCCTGATCCTCTAGCAAGCTCGGCACTGCAACAAATATTGCCATCAGCATTGCATGCAAGGAAAAAATACCAAGATTCAAGCGCATTAAATTACTGTCTCGCAAGCAGCGCCCCAGCAAACCCTGTAGCGACTGACTATTTGCGTCCACACCACCAATGTCAGGTGTTGGCACCAACCACAAAGTAATAAATACACCAATCACCGCCAGCAGTGACGTCAGTAAAAAAAGCCCCGACACTCCGACAGCGGCCGCCACCAAAGGCCCTAGCACCATCGCTACCGCAAACGACACGCCGATACTCATACCAATCGCGGCCATCGCCTTAGTCCGATGCTGCTCCCGCGTTAAATCTGCTAACAATGCGGTCAGGGTGCTCGCGATAGCCCCCGTACCCTGTAGCAAGCGGCCAACGATAACCGCAATTATATTGTCGGCACTCGCCGCAACAAGCCCGCCTGCCGCGAATAATAATAAGCCTGAAATAATGACTGGCTTCCGGCCAATCCGGTCCGACAACATCCCCAGCGGAACCTGCAACGCAGCCTGCCCCAAACCGTAAATACCCAAGGCAAGACCTACCAGCATTGGCGTACTGTGGTTATATTCACCCGCGTACAAGCTTAATACCGGCAGCAACATAAATAAGCCAAGCATACGAAACGCGTACAATGTCGCGAGTGAAGCGACGGATCGACGCTCGGCTGCGCTCATCGTGTGATGATTCAAAGATGGGTACCTAAAACAAGAAGATATAGTGCTTGATTCTAACAGCTAAACCGCACATGAAAAACCGCTAGGCGATTTCGCAAGCTTATTTTGCGCCGCCCTCCACCGCCACCGTATAATGCCTGGTTTACCACGCTGGGGAATACTATGGATCGGATTATCGTTCGCGGTGCCCGCACCCACAATTTAAAAAACATTGATCTCGACATCCCCCGCGACAAACTGGTTGTCATCACTGGCTTGTCTGGCTCAGGGAAATCCTCTCTCGCTTTCGACACACTTTATGCCGAAGGCCAACGCCGCTATGTAGAATCGCTCTCCACCTACGCGCGGCAATTTTTATCCATGATGGAAAAACCCGACGTCGATCACATAGAGGGCCTGTCCCCCGCTATTTCAATTGAACAAAAGTCGACCTCCCACAACCCGCGCTCCACTGTCGGCACTATCACTGAAATATACGATTACCTGCGCCTACTATTTGCGCGTGCGGGTGAGCCCCGCTGCCCAGATCACAACACCGCGCTGTCGGCACAAACCGTTAGCCAAATGGTAGACACCGTCCTCGGATTGCCCGAAGGCAGCAAAATGATGTTGTTGGCGCCAGTCATCCAAAACCGCAAAGGCGAGCATTTACATACTTTTGAAAAATTGCGCAGCCAAGGATTTGTACGAGCGCGTATCAACGGCATCGTTACTGACCTCGACGACCTACCTAGTTTAGACAAAAATAAAAAGCATTCGATAGAGGTCGTTGTAGATCGCTTTAAGGTTCGCGAAGATATCGGGCAACGCCTAGCTGAATCTTTCGAAACGGCACTAGAATTAACTGACGGCGTCGCGCGGGTTGCCGACATGGATGACAGCAGCGTCGCAGAGCTCGTGTTCTCCTCTAAATTTGCCTGCCCCCACTGCGGTTACAGTCTTGCCGAACTTGAGCCTCGCCTATTTTCCTTCAATAGCCCCCTTGGTGCCTGTGGTAGCTGCGACGGCCTAGGTGTAAAGCAATTTTTCGACGCCAGTCGAATCATCCAACATCCAGAGGCAAGCCTGTCCACAGGTGCTATTCGCGGCTGGGATCGTCGCAGCGTTTACTATTTCCATATGCTAACGTCGCTAGCCGAGCACTATGGCTTCGATGTAGACGCACCATTTGAGTCGCTAACAGAAGAACACCGCAACAAAATTTTATTTGGTAGCGACGGCGAAGAAGTTAGCTTTACGTACATCAACGACCGCGGAGACAACTTCCAACGCAAACACCCCTTTGAGGGCGTTATTCCAAATATGGATCGGAGATACAAAGATACCGAATCACAAACCGTTCGCGATGAATTAAGTAAATTTTTAAATTCTCAACCCTGCCCCGACTGCCGCGGTACGCGTTTGAGAAAAGAAGCCCGCAATGTCTTTATTTTAGATAGCACACTCCCACAAATTTCCGCAATGCCAGTGGGTGCCGCAAGGGAATATTTCACCACATTAAAGCTAGAAGGGCGACAGGCCCAAATCGCCGAAAAAATACTTAAAGAAATTAACGATCGACTACGCTTCTTAGTAGATGTGGGCCTGAATTATCTAACCTTAGATCGCAGCGCAGACACATTATCTGGCGGTGAAGCACAGAGAATTAGACTTGCCAGCCAAATCGGCGCAGGACTCGTCGGCGTAATGTATATTCTTGATGAACCATCTATAGGACTCCATCAGCGAGATAACGAGCGTCTGCTAAAAACACTTAGACATCTTCGCGACATCGGCAATACGGTCATAGTTGTTGAACATGATGAGGACGCGATACGAACCGCAGATCATATTATCGATATCGGCCCCGGCGCAGGTGTTCACGGCGGTCGAATAATAGCTCAAGGTAAAATTGAAGATATATTAAATAGCGAAGAATCACTGACCGGCCAATATCTCTCGGGTAAAAAGTCCATTGCCATTCCTGAAAAACGGCATCCAGTCGACCCTAAAAAATTATTAAAAATTAAGGCTGCAAACGGAAACAACTTACAGAATGTCGACCTCAGTATCCCTCTTGGCTTAATGACCTGCGTAACCGGGGTATCAGGCTCTGGCAAATCAACCCTCATAAACCACACATTATACCCTTTAGCCGCCACCGAGCTTAATGGCGCGACCACATTAACAGCGGCCAAGCATGAGTCTATAAGCGGACTAAACCACGTCGACAAGTGTATCGACATTGACCAAAGCCCAATTGGTAGAACACCTCGCTCCAATCCCGCTACGTATACTGGAATATTCACCCCCATCAGAGAATTATTCGCCGGCACTCAAGAAGCACGCTCACGCGGATATAAGGTTGGCCGATTCAGCTTTAACGTCAAAGGCGGCCGCTGCGAAGCATGCCAAGGCGACGGCGTCACAAAGGTAGAAATGCACTTCTTGCCCGATATTTATGTCGCCTGTGAAGTATGTAAAAGCCAACGCTACAATCGCGAAACACTAGAAATCACCTACAAAGGCAAAAATATTCACGAAGTTTTAGAAATGACCATTGAAGATGCCAACGGCTTTTTTGAAAACGTACCAAGTATCAGTAAAAAGCTACAAACATTAATGGATGTGGGTTTGAGCTATATACGCTTAGGACAAGCCGCCACAACCCTATCTGGCGGCGAAGCGCAGCGAGTAAAACTCGCTCGAGAACTATCCAAACGCGACACCGGAAAAACACTTTATATTCTTGACGAACCTACTACAGGCCTTCATTTTGAAGACATTCAGCTTCTTCTAACGGTACTGCATAGACTCAGAGATCACGGCAATACCGTGGTGGTTATCGAGCACAATCTAGACGTTATAAAAACCGCAGACTGGATAGTAGATCTAGGCCCGGAAGGCGGTAGCGGCGGCGGACTGATTATTGCTGAAGGAACACCAGAAGACGTTGCAACAATGCCGCAATCTCACACTGGTCATTTTCTTGCAGACGTATTAAAACTCGATACTGCAAGAAAATCAGCAATGGGAGGTTAAGTCCTCCCCGTTAGCCCCACTCAAAATTTAGGCAAAAAAAAGCCGGCTTAATAGCCGGCTTTTTAATAACTACTATTTACTCGTCGTCAGCTTCTTCAGCTACCGGACGATCAACCAATTCTACGTAAGCCATTGGCGCTTTATCCCCAGTACGCAAACCGCATTTCATAATACGGATATAGCCACCTGGACGACCTTCGTAACGAGGGCCAAGATCAGTAAATAGTTTACCAACAGCAGAATCGCTACGCAGGCGCGCAAATGCAAGACGACGGTTAGCAACACTGTCTACCTTAGAAAGCGTAATCAAAGGTTCTGCGTAGCCACGCAGTTCTTTTGCTTTAGGCAGGGTTGTTTTAATCAATTCGTGCTCAACCAACGACGCCGTCATGTTGCGGAACATCGCTTTACGATGAGAGCTATTACGGTTTAATTGACGGCCACTATGACGATGACGCATGGCTTTTTCCTTTAATAAACGTTGCTATCTCAGCAAAAAATATTCGAAAGATCTTACGGATTACGCAAGAACTCGGTCGTCGTTTCTAAGACTTGCTGGCGGCCAGTTGTCTAGGCGCAAACCCAAAGACAAACCACGCGACGCCAATACGTCTTTAATTTCTGTCAGCGACTTTTTACCAAGGTTTGGCGTCTTAAGAAGCTCAACTTCCGTCCGTTGCACCAAGTCACCGATGTAGTAGATATTTTCTGCCTTCAAGCAGTTAGCTGAACGCACAGTCAATTCGAGATCATCAACCGGACGCAGCAGAATTGGATCTACTTCGTTCTCTTCGCGTGATGGCTCATTCTCGCCTTCGCTTTCCAGATCAACAAACACCGCAAGCTGCTGCTGTAGAATGGTTGCTGCACGACGAATCGCTTCTTCTGGATCGATAGTGCCATTGGTTTCTAAATCCAACACCAATTTATCGAGGTCTGTACGCTGCTCAACACGTGCGCTTTCTACTACATAGCTAACACGGCTAATTGGGCTGTAGCTCGCATCTAACTGCAAACGACCAATCGAGCGAGTCTCTTCTTCAGCGTTGTCACGCGCATCAGCTGGAACATAACCGCGACCACGAGCAATAGTCAGGCGCATATTGATCTCGCCATCATCATTCAAGTTCGCAATGACGTGATCGGTATTAACGATTTCAATTTCATGATCAGTTTGAATATCGCCAGCAGTAACAATCCCTGGGCCCTTTTTATTAAGAACCAAGGTCGCCTGATCTTTACCGTGCATGATGACAGCAACTTCTTTCAGGTTAAGGAGGATCTCAATAACATCCTCCTGCACACCTTCCATCGCACTGTATTCATGCAGAACACCGTCAATCTCAACTTCGGTTACCGCACAACCCGGCATAGACGAAAGCAAAATACGGCGCAAAGCATTACCCAAGGTGTGACCGAATCCACGCTCTAGTGGCTCAAGGGTCACTTTCGCACGAGTCTGCCCAAGCTCTTCAACTTGGATGACGCGTGGAGTTAGAAATTCATTGACAGCACTTTGCATAGGTCACCTGTAGTGATTTGTCCGGAGTTAAACTTACTTCGAGTAAAGCTCAACGATCAGTTGCTCGTTGATCTCAGAAGACAAGTCGCTACGATCTGGCGCGCTCTTGTAAACGCCTTCCATTTTGGTGGCGTTAATATCAATCCAAGAAATATCGCCACGCTGCGCAGCAAGAGCAATTGCAGATTGAATGCGCAATTGAGCTTTCGCTTTTTCACGAACACTAACAACATCACCAGCTTGTACTTGGTAAGACGGTACGTTAACAGTCTTGCCATTTACCAATACAGATTTATGCGACACTAGCTGACGCGCTTCTGCACGAGTAGAGCCAAAACCAATACGGTAAACTACATTATCTAAACGGCCTTCCAAAAGCTGAAGCAGGTTTTCACCTGTAGCGCCTTTACGACGAGCAGCTTTTGTATAGTAAGCACGGAATTGCTTTTCTAGCACGCCGTACATACGACGAACTTTTTGCTTTTCACGCAACTGAACGCCATAGTCAGAAAGACGACCACGACGCGCACCGTGCATACCAGGTGCAGTTTCTGCTTTACATTTTGAATCCAGAGGACGAACACCACTCTTCAAGAAAAGGTCGGTACCTTCCCGTCTGGATAATTTACAGCTTGGGCCCAAATATCTAGCCATTTTAAATATTCCTCAACTGTTAATTAAACACGACGTTTCTTGGGAGGACGACAACCATTATGTGGAATAGGCGTCACGTCGGTGATGTTTGTAATCTTATAACCGCAGTTATTTAAGGCGCGTACCGCAGACTCGCGTCCGGGACCTGGGCCTTTAACTTCTACGTCTAGATTTTTCAAACCGTAATCTTTCGCGGCGTTGCCAGCGCGTTCTGCAGCAACCTGCGCAGCGAAAGGAGTACTTTTACGAGAGCCACGGAAACCACTTCCACCGGCAGTTGCCCAGCTCAGTGCGTTACCCTGACGATCTGTAATTGTAACAATGGTGTTGTTAAATGACGCATGTATATGCGCAACACCATCCACGACGGTCTTTTTGACCTTTTTCCGTGGAGCTTGTTTGCCTGGTTTGGCCATGTTCAATATCCATCTCTAATATCAACACTACACAAGTGGTGTAGCTACACTAAAGGAATCCTGCCTTTAAATTACTTACGGATCGGCTTACGTGGACCTTTACGCGTACGCGCGTTGGTCTTAGTACGCTGACCGCGAAGCGGCAGACCTTTACGATGACGCAGACCGCGGTAGCAGCCCAGATCCAATAACCGTTTAATGTTCATAGAAACAACACGACGTAAGTCGCCTTCTACAGACATTTTCGCGATTTCGCCACGAAGCGCATCAAGCTGCTCTTCAGACAATGAACCGATTTTAGCGTCTTCAGCTATAGTTGTTTTAGCGCACAATGCCTTAGCAGTTGTACGGCCAATGCCATATATATAGGTCAACGAAATAACAGCATGCTTGTTATCTGGTATGTTGACACCTGCAATACGAGCCATTCAGGTTACTCCAATTAAGCCCAATTCTTTTAACGCCTAGCAATGACCGGAAAGCGGACAACACCTGCACGAAAGGCGCAGTAGTCTACCCGCACCGAGGAAGCAAATCAACCCCGATACCGTATTGCTTAGCCCTGCCGCTGCTTATGACGCGGTTCAACGTTACAAATAACCCGAACCACACCTTTACGACGAACAATTTTACAGTTGCGGCAAATTGTCTTTACCGATGCACGTACTTTCATTGTGATACTCCAAAAAAGCCATCAGGTTAGTGAGCGGTTAGCGCACACCACCGCCGTAATTCTTTAAGTTCGCCTTTTTCAAGACCGAGTCATACTGATGGGACATCAGGTGAGACTGAACCTGCGCCATAAAATCCATCACTACCACCACTACGATCAGCAACGAGGTACCACCGAGATAAAACGGCACGTTCCACATCACGACCAAAAACTGCGGCAATAAACACACGCCAGCTATGTACAAAGAGCCAAACATGGTTAAACGGGTTAACACGCCGTCTATATAATTCGCAGTTTGTTTACCAGGACGAATCCCAGGTAAAAACGCACCTGAACGCTTCAGGTTATCTGCGACTTCATCAGGGTTAAACATCAACGCCGTATAGAAGAAACAGAAGAAAACAATTAAGGCTGTAAACAGCAGAATGTTTAATGGCTGTCCTGGCCCAATTGCCAAAGCAACGTCCTGCAACCACTCCATCCCCTCTCCACTCTGCCCAACCCATTGCGCAATAGACGCAGGGAATAGCAAAATAGAACTCGCAAAAATAGCAGGGATAACACCCGCCATATTCACCTTCATCGGCAAATGACTAGATTGTGCCTGATACATCTTATTGCCGCGCTGCTGCTTAGCGTAATTTACAGTAATACGCCGCTGACCCCGCTCGATAAAGACAACCAAGTACACAACAGCAATCGCCAAAACCAGCACCGCTAGCAGAACTAAAATATTTAGCTCACCTTGACGCGCCTGCTCCAAAGATTGACCTACTGCCGAGGGTAACCCCGCGACAATCCCAGCAAATATCAACATCGATATGCCGTTGCCAACTCCGCGCTCAGTTAACTGCTCGCCCAGCCACATCATAAAGATAGCGCCGGTAACTAGCGACACCACCGAAACGAAGTAAAAACTAAAATCTGCACTGTATGCCAAGCCTTGATTGGCCAAGCCTACCGTCATCCCCGTCCCCTGTAATAGCGCAAGCACTACCGCAAGATAACGAGTGTATTGACTGATCTGCCTCCGACCGCCCTCACCTTCTTTCTTCAAGGCTTCTAACTGAGGACTAACCGCAGACATCAGCTGCATAATAATCGAAGCAGATATATAAGGCATGATACCCAAAGCAAGGATACTCATGCGCTCCAAAGCACCGCCAGAAAACATGTTAAACAAACCAAGGACTGTTCCTTGGTTTTGATTAAACAGCGCGGCGAGCTGATCCGGATTAATACCTGGCACCGGTATGTGAGTACCGATACGATAAACAATTATCGCTAGTAGTAAAAAACGGAGGCGAGCCATAAGCTCGCCCATTCCGGATTGATTTCCAGTTGATAGTGGACTGGACTTCGCCATGGAGTTCGCCTTATTCCTCGACTTTGCCGCCCGCTTTTTCAATTGCTTCGCGAGCGCCTTTGGTTACCGCTAAACCTTTCACAGTAACAGCTTTGTTCAGATCACCAGACAAAAAGATCTTCGCACGCTCAATATTGCTGTTAACTAAATCAGCACGCTTAAGCGCATCAAGATCAATCACGTCATCAGCAACTGCCATCAATTCCGCAGTGCGGATCTGTGCAGTAACGCGTGACAGACGCGAGGTGAAGCCATACTTAGGCAGGCGCTTTTGCAAAGGCATCTGACCGCCTTCAAAACCAGGACGCACGCTACCACCTGAACGGGACTTCAGACCCTTGTGACCACGACCTGCGGTTTTACCCAAGCCACTACCGATACCACGACCTACCCGTTTGCCGTCTTTAACTCGACCGGGTGCCGGGCTCAGCGTGTTTAAACGCATATCGCTCATCACTTATCCCTCAACACGTACTAAATAGTTGACCTTATTGATCATACCGCGCACTGATGGAGTGTCTTCCACTTCTACAGTATGGCGAATACGACGCAAGCCAAGACCAGCAACACAGGCCTTGTGCGACTTCAGTCGTCCTGTAACAGAACGAACTAGTGTGACTTTAATCTTGTTCATAGCAAATCCTGCCTTTGTCTCAGCTCAAGATCTCTTCTACAGTTTTGCCGCGCTTAGTTGCGACTTCTTCTGGAGAGGAAACACTTTCCAGTGCTTTGATAGTTGCACGAACCACGTTAACCGGGTTTGTAGAACCGTAGCACTTAGCTAATACGTTATGAATACCTGCAATTTCTAGCACAGAGCGCATCGCACCACCGGCGATAACACCAGTACCTTCAGACGCTGGCTGCATGTAAACCTTAGATGCACCATGACGACCTTTAACGGCGTACTGGATAGTGTCACCTTTGATGTCAACCTGCACCATGTTACGGCGAGCTGCTTCCATTGCCTTTTGAATCGCAACGGGCACTTCACGCGCTTTACCGCGACCGAAGCCAACTTTACCGCTACCATCGCCCACCACTGTAAGAGCAGTGAAGCTGAAAATGCGGCCACCTTTGACCACTTTGGCAACACGGTTTACCTGAACAAGCTTCTCTTGCAGGCCTTCTGTGTTTGCTTTGTCTTTCTGATCGTTATACGCCATCGCCTAAAACCTTAGAATTCCAAACCACCTTCACGGGCAGCATCTGCCAGCGCCTTGACACGCCCGTGGAATTTAAATCCACTGCGGTCAAAAGCGACCTTTGTCACGCCTGCGGCTTTCGCACGGTCAGCGATCAACTTGCCCACACTAGCGGCTGCAGCGACATTACCGGTCGCACCAGCACGCAAATCTTTGTCTAGTGTAGATGCACTCGCCAACACTACGTCACCTGATGCTGCGATAAGCTGCGCATACATGTGGCGTGGCGTGCGGTGAATGCTTAAACGTACGGCGCGTAGCTCACGCATTTTAAAGCGAGCACGGCGGGCACGACGTAATCTTGAAACTTTCTTATCGCTCATAACCTTGCCTTTACTTTTTCTTCGCTTCTTTACGACGGACGTTTTCTTCCGCGTAACGAACACCCTTACCTTTATAAGGCTCTGGTGGACGGAACGCGCGGATTTCGGCCGCTACCTTACCCAATATCTGCTTGTCAGTACCACTCAACACAATCTCAGTCTGTGTTGGCGTATCAACGGTAACGCCTTCTGGCAGATCGTAATCAATAGGGTGCGAAAAACCCAACACCAAATTAACAGATGTACCATTTGCCTTTGCACGGTAACCGACACCTTGAAGGATCAGCTTACGCTGGAAGCCTTCACTGACACCGACAACCATATTGTTAGTCAGTGAACGAGTAGTACCCGCCATTGCCCAACCATCTTTCGCGCCTTCACGCGCTGAAAATACTAAAGACCCGTCTTCCTGCTTAATCTCTACAGACTTGTGCAAAGGCATAACTAACGTGCCTTTCTTGCCTTTTACAGAGATATTGCTGGCGTCGAGTTTGACTTCAACCCCTGAAGGGATAGTCACTGGACTTTTCGCTACTCTTGACATGTTAAGAACTCTTTAAACTGTCGGGTTAGAAAACAGTGCAAAGCACTTCGCCGCCAACACCGGCAGCTCTTGCTGCGCGATCAGTCATCACACCATGACTGGTTGACACTATAGCGATACCCAGCCCTGCACGTACTGATGGCAATTCATCTTTACCTGCGTAAGCGCGGAGACCAGGGCGGCTAACGCGACTGATTTCAGCGATAACTGGCTTGCCCTGATAGTATTTTAATTCTACTGTCAGTTCTGCCTTGCCACCTTGTTCTTCAACCCGTGAACTGGCGACATAACCTTCATCTTCAAGTACTTTAGCAACAGATACTTTTAATTTAGATGACGGCATTGTAACAGCAGTTTTACCTGCCATCTGAGCGTTGCGGATGCGTGTCAGCATATCCGCTAGTGGGTCTTGCATGCTCATGTTTTGCTCCCGTTATACGTCGCGACCAAAGCTCGCGACAGCAAAATTCTCAATATTACCAGCTAGCCTTAACTAAGCCGGGGACATCGCCGCGCATTGCTGCTTGACGGAGCTGGTTACGGCAAAGACCAAACTTGCGGTAAACACCGTGTGGACGGCCAGTAATCTGGCAGCGACGACGTTGGCGAGATGGACTCGCGTCACGTGGCAACTTTTGCAGCTTAACCTGTGCATCCCACTTTTCTTCATCGCTAGCCGAAACACTAATAATAATAGCTTTCAGTGCAACACGCTTTGCAGCGAATTTTTCTACAGTTTGGGTGCGCTTCAATTCACGCGCTTTCATAGACTGCTTTGCCATAATCCCCTACCCCTTAACCTTTAAACGGAAAGTTAAACGCTTTTAACAGCGCGCGACCTTCATCGTCATTACGAGCGGTTGTGGTTATGGTGATATCCAGACCGCGCAGTGTATCAACTTTATCGTAATCAATTTCTGGAAATATGATCTGCTCGGTCACACCCATTGCAAAATTACCACGACCGTCAAATGATTTCGGGCTTATGCCGCGAAAATCGCGAACACGTGGAATTGCAACACTGACCAAACGATCCAAAAATTCGTACATATGGGCGCCACGCAGGGTCACCTTGCAGCCTATCGGCCAGCCGTCACGAATTTTAAAGCCCGCGATTGATTTGCGCGCCTTCGTCACAACTGGTTTTTGACCTGCAATTTTCTGTAAGTCTGAAAGTGCAGCTTCCAACACTTTCTTATCGCCAGCAGCTTCACCCACACCCATGTTCAGGGTGATTTTAGTGATGCGCGGAACTTCCATAGGGTTAGCTAAAGACAGCTCTTCTATCAGCTTAGCCCGCAACTCGTTTTGGTATAGTTCACCTAATCGTGCCATTTTCCACTAACCCCTACGCGTCAACCGCTTCGCCGCTGGATTTAAAAATACGGGTCTTACTGCCGTCTTCGGCCACTTTAAAGCCCACGCGATCCGCTTTTTTAGAAGCCGGATTATAAATCGCTACATTAGAAACTTGGATCGGCGCTTCTTTCTCGACGATACCACCAGCCACACCCAACTGCGGGTTTGGACGCTGGTGTTTCTTAATCATATTAATGCCAGACACCAACAGCTTATTGTTATCCATTACTTTCTGGACAACGCCGCGCTTGCCTTTGTCTTTACCGGTTAAGACGATAATTTCGTCTTCACGCTTAATCTTACGCATAACCTGACCTCAGCCTTCTCTCTACACCCAGTAACTACAGTACTTCCGGTGCCAAAGAGATAATCTTCATGAACTTCTCGCCACGCAATTCACGCGTTACCGGCCCAAAAATACGGGTACCGATTGGTGCGTTGTTATTGTTTAGCAACACTGCAGCGTTATCGTCAAACTTGATCAGCGAACCGTCACCGCGACGAACGCCTTTCTTAGTACGAACTACAACAGCTGTCATTACCTGACCTTTTTTCACTTTGCCGCGAGGAATAGCCTCTTTGACAGTGACTTTGATCAGATCGCCGACTCGTGCATAGCGACGATGAGAGCCGCCAAGCACCTTGATGCACATAACGCGACGTGCGCCACTGTTATCTGCAACTTCCAAATAGCTTTCTGTTTGAATCATTTCTTACTCCAAACCAGTCAACAGTGCATCAAGCGATTGCACAAGGGCCGCCGGTGAAATTAAACCTGGGTAGCCGTTACATCAACACTAACCAATGCCCAAGTCTTCAACTTAGATACTGGACGTGTTTCGCAAACTGTCACTACATCACCAATTTTGCACTCATTCTTTTCATCATGAGCGTGAACTTTCGATGAGCGCGTAATGTACTTTCCGTACATCGGGTGCTTTACCCGACGTTCAATCAGTACCGTAATGGTTTTATCCATCTTGTCACTGACCACTTTACCGGTGGCTGTACGAGCACTTTTTGCTACTTCTGACATTTTAATTACCTGCCTTTTCCTGGAGCACAGTTTTAACGCGTGCAATTTCCTGACGTGTTTTCTTCAGCAAATGCGTCTGCGCTAACTGGCCGGTACTCTTTTGCATACGCAACTTGAATTGATCTTCAAGTAACTGCAACAGTTGGGCATTCAGATCGTCAACTGACTTTTCGCGTAATTCTAAAGCATTCATCACATCACCACCCGTCTAACAAATGCGGTCGGCACAGGAATCTTTGCCGACGCCAAGGCGAATGCTTCACGCGCTAATTCTTCAGACACGCCTTCTACTTCATACAAAACCTTGCCCGGCTGAATCTGTGCGACCCAGTATTCAACATTACCCTTACCTTTACCCTGACGAACTTCCAGAGGTTTTTCGGTAATTGGCTTATCTGGAAAAACGCGAATCCAGATTTTTCCACCACGTTTGATGTGACGCGTCATTGCTCGACGTGCCGCTTCAATCTGGCGTGCTGTAATACGACCGCGACCGACTGCTTTAAGGCCAAATTCGCCAAAGCTTACCCGGCTACCGCGCTCTGCCAGACCACGGTTGCGTCCTTTGTGTTGCTTGCGAAACTTTGTGCGCTTCGGCTGTAACATTTGCGTAACCCTTACTCTGAACCTTTCTTAGCCTTAGCTTCGACCGCTTCTTTTCTGGTTCCCAAGATTTCACCCTTGAAGATCCAGACTTTGACACCAATGATGCCGTAGGTCGTAGCCGCTTCGTGCGTCGCATAATCGATATCGGCGCGCAGTGTGTGCAATGGCACACGCCCTTCGCGATACCATTCGGTACGAGCAATTTCCGCCCCGCCGACACGACCACTTACCTGTACCTTGATACCTTCCGCGCCCTGACGAATCGCATTTTGAACAACACGCTTCATCGCACGACGGAACATAACGCGACGCTCTAATTGCTGAGCGACATTCATAGCTACCAACTTCGCCTCGAGATCCGGCTTGCGGATTTCTTCGATGTTGATATGAACCGGCACACCCATTTTGACCGAAAGCTCTTTACGCAGCTTATCGACATCTTCGCCCTTTTTACCGATAACGATACCAGGACGTGCGGTGTGAATCGTAATACGCGCGGTTTGTGCCGGACGTTCTATAACGATTCGGCTTACCGATGCGCTCGCGAGCTTTTTCTCGAGCAACTCGCGAACTTCTAGATCCATTACCAGGTTCGCTGCGTAGTTCTTACCGCTTGCGTACCATACGGAGTTATGTTCTTTAACGATTCCCAGCCGGATGCCGGTCGGGTGTACTTTCTGACCCATGTGGTCTCTCCTACCTAGCCTTCGCTGTCAGCAACTTTAATCGTGATATGACAAGATCTTTTGAGAATACGATCCGCGCGACCTTTTGCACGTGGACGAAGGCGCTTCATAGTAGAACCCTCGTCTACAAAGATCGTAGAAACCTTTAACTCATCAACATCAGCGCCTTCGTTGTGCTCAGCGTTAGCGATTGCGGAGTTAAGCACTTTCTTAATAATGCTCGCCGCTTTCTTAGAGCTGAACGTCAACAGATCTAGCGATTCCTCTACACCCTTACCGCGAATTTGGTCAGCAACCAAACGAGCCTTCTGGGCAGAAATTCTTGCGCCTTTTAAACGTGCCGCTACTTCCATCTTAAAAGCCTCTCTCGGCCCAAGCTTAACGCTTGGCCTTTTTATCGGCCACGTGACCCTTATAGGTCCTAGTCGCGGCAAATTCACCCAATTTGTGCCCAACCATATCCTCGGTAACAATAACCGGAACATGCTGACGACCGTTATGCACAGCGATAGTCAGAGCTACCATTTCAGGCAGAATCATAGAGCGGCGCGACCACGTTTTAATGGGGCGACGATCGTTTTTTTCTACCGCTACTTCAACCTTCTTCAACAAATGAAGATCGACAAACGGACCTTTCTTTAATGAACGTGGCACAAGCTTATCCTCTTTACGCTAACTGGCATCTAAACGGCTTACTTGCCGCGACGACGCACAATTAGTTTGTCTGTACGCTTATTTTTACGAGTCTTATACCCTTTAGTCGGCATACCCCATGGAGATACGGGATGACGACCACCAGAAGTACGACCTTCACCACCACCATGTGGGTGATCTACCGGGTTCATCGCCACACCGCGAACGGTAGGACGAACACCGCGCCAGCGCGACGCACCCGCTTTACCCAACTTACGCAAGCTGTGCTCACTGTTGGATACTTCACCCAATGTTGCTCTGCACTCTGACAATACCTTACGCGTCTCACCGCTACGCAAACGAATTGTTGCGTACTGGCCTTCCCGCGCAACCAGCTGAGCCGAAGTACCAGCACTACGCGCCAACTGCGCGCCTTTACCAGGCTTCATTTCAACACAGTGAATAGTACTACCCACTGGAATATTGCGAATAGGCAGTGTATTGCCCGGTTTAATAGGTGATGAATCACCGGAAACAATCTGATCACCTGCTGACACACCCTTAGGCGCAATCACATAGCGACGCTCACCGTCTGCATACATTACCAAGGCAATGAAAGCAGTGCGGTTTGGATCGTATTCCAAACGCTCTACGCGTGCCGGAATACCATCTTTATTACGTTTAAAATCGATTAAACGGTAATGTTGCTTATGACCACCACCAACGTGACGAGTGGTGATACGGCCGTTGTTATTACGACCACCATTGCGCGACTGACTCTCAAGCAGCGGCTTGTGCGGTGCACCTTTGTGCAAATCAGGATTTACAACCCTGACGACAAAGCGACGGCCGGGAGAAGTCGGTTTACTTTTAACAATTGCCATTTGACTAAACTCCAGACTTATTCAGCGACCGCAAAGTCGATATCTTGACCCTGCGCAAGGCTAACATACGCCTTTTTCCAGTTTGATTTCTTGCTCAAACCAAAACGGTTACGTTTTACTTTGCCCTTAACATTGACGGTGCGAACACCCAGCACGTCAACTTTAAAAAGCTTTTCAACCGCCTTTTTGATTTCAAGCTTGCTGGCACTCGGCAATACTTTAAATACCACCTGATTACTCAGCTCAGCACTGGCTGCACTTTTTTCAGAAACGTGCGGGCCGAGCAGTACCTTATAGATGCGCTCTGTATTCATCCCAACAGCTCCTCAAACTTTTTCAATGCAGCCACGGTCACAACCACTTTCTCGTAGCCAATTAGGCTAACGGGATCTACGCCGCTTACATCGCGAACGTCGACATCATGAAGGTTGCGTGCCGCCAGATATAAATTACCATTCACTTCTTCGGTCACTACCAGAGCGCCCTTAAGACCGTACTCACCCAGCGACTGAACCAGCAGCTTGGTTTTAGGCTCATTCAAAGTAAACTCTTCAACCACAACCAAGCGCTCTTGACGAGCCAACTCAGACAGAATCGTGCAAATCGCAGCACGATACATTTTACGATTTACTTTTTGACTATGATCTTGCGGTCTTGCAGCAAATGTAACGCCGCCCCCACGCCAAATTGGCGAACGGATAGTACCCGCACGAGCACGACCAGTACCCTTTTGACGCCATGGCTTCTTACCACCACCGCGCACATCAGAGCGTGTTTTCTGAGCACGAGTACCTTGACGAGCACCAGCCATATAGGCCACAACAACTTGGTGCACTAGATCTTCGTTAAACTCACGAGCAAACGTAACGTCAGATACCTGAACAGTTCCCGCCGCAGCCCCGTTACCGGGTTTCGCAATACTTAATTCCACTGCATCGCCCCCTAGGATTTTTTAGCTTTCACGGCAGGACGCACAAACACGTCACCACCCGGAGCGCCTGGAACAGCGCCCTTGATTAAAATCAAGTTGCGCTCAGCGTCCACTCGAACAACTTCGAGAGTCTGAACAGTTACTTGCTCAGCACCCATGTGACCGGCCATCTTCTTGCCTTTCCAAACGCGACCTGGCGTCTGACACTGACCGATAGAACCAAGTACACGGTGCGACAATGAGTTACCGTGAGTCGCGTCTTGCATATGGAAATTCCAGCGCTTAATACCGCCCTGAAACCCCTTACCCTTAGACTGCCCAGTCACGTCAACTTTTTGACCAGCTTCGAAAGTAGCAACAGTTAACTCAGCACCAACTTCAGGGCTCTCTTCACCTTGCTCCAAACGAAATTCCCACAGACCACGACCAGCTTCAACACCAGTTTTAGCAAAGTGACCTGCTTCTGCTTTAGAGATACGCGACGCTTTACGGGCTCCAGTAGTTACCTGAATAGCACGATAGCCATCGACGTCATCTGCCTTGACACGAGTAACGCGATTAGGATCAACCTCAATCACCGTCACCGGAATAGATATGCCGTCTTCTGTAAAAACGCGCGTCATGCCGCTTTTACGACCGACCAAACCAATAGTCATTGCTCCAACCTCTCAGTGTACGGGGCTAACACCCTCTATGGCCGCGCGGTAAAGCGCGTTACACAACCCAGGGCCAGCCCCCGAGCGGGTCTGAAAATAAAATTCAGTATTTACATGTTTTAATTAGCCGAGGCTAATTTGAACTTCTACACCAGCCGCCAAATCTAACTTCATCAATGCGTCTACAGTTTTTTCTGTAGGCTCTACGATGTCCAGCATGCGCTTATGGGTGCGGATCTCATATTGATCACGCGCATCCTTATTTACATGCGGAGAGACCAGCACTGTAAAACGCTCTTTGCGAGTAGGAAGAGGAATCGGACCCCTTACCTGCGCACCAGTACGCTTAGCAGTATCTACAATCTCTTGCGTAGACGCATCAATGAGACGGTGATCAAAAGCCTTTAAACGAATTCGAATCCGTTGATTTTGCACCTGACCAAACTCCCATCCCAAATAAATCCGAGCCCAGCGCGACGAATCCGCGTGAAGTAACCCGAAAAAAGGAAGCGGAATGTTAAAGATATACCAAGACGTTGTCAACTAAATATCTAGGATATTTCACTATACAAACCACAACCAATTACAAATACCAAAAAGGCATTTTACAACTAAGAAAGGGAGGCCAACGACCTCCCCCTCTCAAGCCTAATCACGCGTTACGCGTGAAGACTTACTCTACGATTTTAGCAACAACGCCGGCGCCAACAGTACGACCACCTTCGCGGATTGCAAAACGCAAACCTTCTTCCATCGCGATAGGCGCAATCAATGTCACGTCCATCTTCACGTTGTCGCCAGGCATTACCATTTCAGTACCTTCAGGCAGCTCACAAGCACCTGTTACATCCGTGGTACGGAAGTAGAACTGTGGACGGTAGCCTTTGAAGAATGGCGTGTGACGACCACCCTCTTCTTTTGACAACACGTACACTTCCGCTTCAAAGCGAGTGTGCGGAGTGATTGAGCCAGACTTAGCCAATACTTGACCACGCTCAACGTCATCACGCTTAGTACCACGCAACAACACGCCTACGTTCTCACCAGCGCGACCTTCGTCAAGCAGCTTGCGGAACATTTCAACACCAGTACAGGTCGTTTTGGTGGTATCACGAATACCGATGATAGAAATCTCATCACCAGTGCGCAGAATGCCACGCTCAATACGGCCAGTTACAACAGTACCGCGACCAGAGATTGAGAATACATCTTCGATTGGCATTAGGAACGGCAGATCAACCGCACGCTCTGGCTGTGGAATATAAGTATCCAAAGCCTCAACCAATTTAGCGACCGCTGTCGTGCCAAGCTCGTTATCATCTTGACCGTTCAATGCCATTAATGCAGAGCCTGCAATAATTGGCGTGTCGTCGCCTGGGAATTCGTACATATCGAGCAGCTCGCGCAGCTCCATTTCTACCAATTCAAGCATTTCATTGTATTCTTCGCTGCCTACGCCGCCGCAATCTTCTGCAAGCAGGTCTGCCTTGTTCAGGAAGACAACAATGTACGGTACGCCAACCTGACGTGACAGCAGGATGTGCTCACGAGTCTGCGGCATTGGGCCGTCAGTCGCGCCACACACCAAAATAGCGCCATCCATCTGTGCAGCACCGGTAATCATGTTCTTAACGTAGTCAGCGTGACCTGGGCAGTCGACGTGAGCGTAGTGGCGAACTGATGAGTCATACTCAACGTGCGAGGTCGCAATGGTAATACCGCGCTCACGCTCTTCCGGTGCATTATCGATACCATCAAACGCCACCGCCTTACCACCATACACTTCCGCACATACGCGCGTCAGGGCTGCTGTCAGCGTGGTTTTACCATGGTCGACGTGACCAATGGTGCCCACATTCAAATGGGGCTTATTACGTTCAAACTTTTCCTTAGCCACGGTTTATTCCTCGCATAAAGGTTATTAAAAATTAAGCTCTGTTCTTAGCCATGATTTCTTCGGCGACGTTACGCGGCGCTTCAAAATACTTTTCGAACTCCATCGTAAATGTCGCACGACCTTGGGTTGCACTACGCAGATCGGTTGCATAACCGAACATCTCTGCTAGGGGCACTTGCGCATCGATCACCTTGCCCGACACACTCTCATCCATCCCGAGAATTATGCCGCGACGACGGTTCAAATCGCCGACTACATCACCCATATTTTCTTCAGGGGTGACAATTTCGACCTTCATAACCGGCTCAAGCAGCACTGCGCCACCAAGTTGAGCCAATTTTTTTGTCGCCATGGACGCCGCAATCTTAAACGCCATTTCATTTGAGTCAACGTCATGGTAGGAACCATCGTAAGCCGTCGCCTTCAAACCAAGCAGGGGATACCCAGCAAGCACACCATTCTGCATTTGCTCAGCAATGCCTTTCTCAATTGCCGGTATATATTCTTTAGGGACAACGCCGCCCACAATTTCACTGACAAACTCTAGGCCCTCAGCATTCGCGTCCTCACCCGGCTCAAAACGAATCCATACATGACCAAACTGACCGCGACCACCTGACTGACGAATAAACTTGCCTTCAATCTCACAGGTATTGCGAATCGCCTCGCGATAGGCGACCTGCGGCTTACCAATATTCGCCTCGACACCAAACTCGCGACGCATACGGTCCACCAAGATATCGAGATGAAGCTCACCCATTCCGGAAATAATACACTGACCGGTTTCTTCATCAGTCTTCACACGGAAAGAAGGATCCTCTTGGGCCAATTTACCCAGAGCAATACCCATTTTCTCTTGATCCGCTTGCGTTCTAGGCTCTACGGCCACCGAAATAACAGGCTCAGGGAATTCCATGCGCTCTAAAATAATGACGTTATTGGGGTCGCACAAAGTATCACCCGTCGTCACGTCCTTCAGACCTATAGCAGCCGCGATATCTCCTGCCAGCACTTCTTTAATTTCTTGGCGATCGTTGGCATGCATTTGCACCATCCGGCCAACGCGCTCTTTTTTCCCCTTAACAGAGTTGATAACCGCCGTACCGCTCTCCAACTTACCGGAGTACACACGGAAGAACGTAAGAGTACCCACAAAGGGGTCGGTTGCAATCTTGAATGCCAACGCAGCAAATGGCGCATCGTCATCGGCAACCCGGGTGGCCGGAGTCTCATCTTTATCGTCTAGCGTACCTTCAATTGCTTTAACTTCAGCAGGCGAAGGCATGTATTCAATAACGGCATCTAGCACCGCCTGAACACCTTTGTTTTTAAAAGCAGAGCCACCAAACACGGGAATAATTTCATTCGCCAGCGTTCGCTTGCGAATCCCCGCCTTAATCTCTTCCTCGCTCAGCTCTTCACCATCGAGGTATTTTTCCATCAATTCATCATCAGACTCAGCTGCAGCCTCAACCATGAATTCACGCATTTTCTTACAGGCATCAAGCATTTCAGCTGGAATCTCTTCATATACGAAGGTCATCCCCTGATCATCTTCATTCCAAATTATGGCTTTCATCTTTACTAGATCAACTACGCCACGAAACTCTTCTTCGCGACCAATAGTCATCTGCATTGGCACCGCATTCGCACCCAAGCGGGTACGCAATTGCGTCACTACTCGCTCAAAATCAGCACCGGCACGATCCATCTTATTGACGAATACCATGCGCGGCACTTCATATTTGTTCGCTTGACGCCAAACAGTTTCCGTCTGCGGCTGCACACCCGATGAGCCGCACAACACCACGACCGCACCATCAAGTACCCGCAGCGAACGCTCAACCTCAATAGTGAAGTCAACGTGGCCAGGGGTATCAATGATGTTTACACGATGCTGTTCATACTGCTGCTGCATTCCAGCCCAGAAACACGTAGTGGCAGCAGAAGTAATGGTAATACCACGCTCCTGCTCCTGCGCCATCCAATCCATAGTCGCCGCGCCGTCATGCACTTCACCAATCTTATGAGAAAGGCCAGTGTAGAACAGCACACGCTCGGTAGTTGTTGTTTTACCCGCGTCCACGTGGGCACAAATACCGATGTTGCGATATCTGGAAATTGGAGTTTTACGCGCCACAATGCTCCCCTGATTCTGGATTTAATAGCAAAAACTAGAAACGGTAATGAGAGAACGCTTTGTTAGCTTCAGCCATACGATGCACGTCTTCACGCTTTTTAACAGCAGAACCCTTGCCCTGCGATGCATCGATGATTTCACCAGCCAAACGCTGACGCATAGATTTCTCGCCACGGCCACGCGAGTAGTCAACCAACCAGCGCATTGCCAGCGCAGTACGGCGACTTGGACGAACTTCCACAGGCACTTGGTAAGTAGCACCACCAACACGGCGAGATTTAACCTCTACCATTGGAGCGATGTTTTCTAGGGCAGTATCGAAGGCCTCTAGCGGATCGGTATTCAAGCGCTCTTTAACCAAATCCAAAGCACCATATACGATGGTCTCTGCGACTGATTTTTTACCACTTACCATAACGTGGTTCATGAACTTAGCCAGTGTCAGGTTACCGAATTTTGGATCCGGCAGTATTTCCCGCTTGGCGGCGACGCGTCTTCTTGGCATAACTCTATTCCTATGTCTTCAGGTAAATCCAAACACCGAGTCGCCTTGCAGCGAAGAGACGATGGTTTGGCCTTACTTAAGGTCTATTAATTGAAACGTTAAAAGTCGAACTACGACTTAGGACGCTTAGTACCGTATTTAGAACGGGCTTGCTTACGATTGTTCACACCTGAGGTATCGAGGCTACCGCGAACAGTGTGGTAACGCACACCCGGTAAATCCTTAACACGGCCACCGCGAATAAGCACAACACTATGCTCTTGCAGATTGTGACCTTCACCACCGATGTAAGATGAAACTTCAAAGCCGTTAGTCAAACGTACACGACACACTTTACGCAATGCCGAGTTCGGCTTCTTAGGTGTAGTGGTGTAAACACGAGTACATACGCCGCGACGCTGTGGACATGCCTGCAATGCAGGAACGTCACTTTTAGCCGCTTTACGCTTTCTCGGCTGACGAACCAACTGGTTGATCGTTGCCATTAATTAACTCCAGTAACTAAAGCCAGCACACCAATGTGCTAACCAACTGACTACCGATACCGCCGATAGCTTATAAAAAAAGTGGAGCGCGAATTCTAAAGATGCGCTCCACTCCCGTCAAGTAGTCAAATTTACTCAGCCGTTATCGCTAAGTGCCTCTGACAGTGCCGCCTCAACGTCTTGCGCTGACACGGTTTTCATTGCTTCGTCTTTCTTAATTTTACGATCGCGGTGATAAGCCAAGCCGGTACCAGCTGGAATCAAACGACCAACAACTACGTTTTCCTTCAAGCCGCGCAAGTGATCGCGCTTGCCGGTAACCGCTGCCTCAGTAAGAACACGAGTGGTTTCTTGGAACGATGCCGCTGAAATAAACGATTCAGTTGCCAAAGAAGCCTTAGTAATACCCAACAATTCACGCTCATAGCTGGCAGAAATTTTATCCGTGGCACCAAGAACTTCGTTCTCTTCAACCACACGAACGTATTCTGCCTGCTCACCTTTAATGAACGAGGAGTCGCCAGAGGTAAGAATATTAACCTTGCGGAGCATTTGACGAACGATAACCTCAATGTGTTTATCGTTAATTTTTACGCCCTGCAGACGGTAAACGTCCTGAATTTCATTGACGATATACTTCGCCAACTCTTCCACACCTTTGAGGCGCAAAATGTCGTGAGGGCTCAGTGGGCCTTCCGAAACAATTTCGCCCTTCTCAACCTGCTCACCCTCGAACACGGTCAGCAAACGCCACTTAGGAATCAGCACTTCGTAATAATCTGACCCGTCCGCAATAGGCTTGCCATCTGCGGGAGTAATAATCAGGCGACGCTTACCTTTGGTCTCTTTACCGAAGCTCACGGTACCTGAAATTTCAGCCAAGATAGCCGGCTCTTTCGGCTTACGCGCCTCAAACAAGTCAGCAACACGCGGCAGACCACCGGTGATGTCACGTGTTTTCGAGCTCTCTTGTGGAATACGTGCAATAACATCACCGACCTTAACCTGCGCACCGTTCTCAAGAGACACGATAGCGTTTTCAGTCAGGAAGTAATGTGCCGGTACATTAGTACCCGCCAAACACAGCTCGTCACCATTGGCATCTACTAGCGTTACCGCTGGACGCATATCTTTACCGGCAGCTGGACGCTCGCCTTGGTCCATAACAGAAATACTGCTGAGACCAGTTAATTCGTCTGTTTGACGCTTAACGGTAATACCCTCTTCCATTCCCGACATCTTAACGATACCGGCAACTTCCGTAACGATGGGGTGAGTATGCGGATCCCATGTTGCAACAATATCGCCCGCTGCAACTTCAGCGCGATCGGCAACTTTAATCAAAGCACCGTAAGGTAGCTTGTAGCGCTCACGCTCACGACCACTCTTGTCAGTAATCGCCAATTCACCAGAACGACTTACCGCAACCAAGAAACCGTCTTCCCGTTCAACCCATTTCAGATTATGCAGACGCGCCTTACCATCTTGCTTAACTTGGATATTGTCGACCGCGGTTGCTCGCGATGCCGCACCACCAATGTGGAAGGTACGCATCGTCAGCTGAGTACCGGGTTCACCGATAGACTGTGCAGCGATAACACCCACTGCTTCACCACGGTTAACCAAGTGACCACGCGCCAAGTCACGGCCATAACATGCGGAACACACACCATGACGAGTCTCACAGGTAATTGGTGAGCGAACCTCAATCTCATCAATACCCATTTCTTCTAATTCAATAACGCGCTTCTCATCGAGCATGACGCCCGCTTCAACCGCGATATCATCAGTACCTGGACGAAATACGTCACGAACAACCAAACGACCCAATACGCGGTCACCCAATGTTTCGATGATGTCACCACCTTCGATAACCGGCGTCATGGTCAGACCTTGATCTGCACCACAATCGTCTTCAGTAATAACCAAATCTTGAGCAACATCAACCAAACGACGAGTTAGGTAACCCGAGTTTGCTGTTTTCAGTGCGGTATCGGCCAAACCTTTACGCGCACCGTGAGTCGAGATGAAGTACTGAAGTACGCTCAAACCTTCACGGAAGTTTGCGGTGATAGGCGTTTCGATGATCGAGCCGTCTGGCTTAGCCATCAAACCACGCATACCAGCCAACTGACGAATCTGCGCCGGAGAACCCCGAGCACCAGAGTCAGCATAGATATAAACCGAGTTGAAAGAGTCTTGCATCTCTTCCTCACCTTTACGGTTTATGACCGGCTCTTTCGACAGACCTTCCATCATCGCCTTGGAAACCATGTCATTCGCACGGGACCAAATATCGATAACTTTGTTGTATTTCTCACCCTGAGTTACCAGACCAGAAGCATACTGCTTCTCGATCTCAACTACTTCAGCGTCTGCAGCAGACACGATGCGCGCCTTAGCGGCAGGGATTTCAAAATCGTTTACACCTATAGATGAACCTGAACGAGTTGAATACTCGAAACCGGTGTACATCAATTGGTCGCCAAGAATAACGGTGGCTTTCAAGCCAACGCGACGGTAGCACTCATTCAATAAACGAGAGATCGCCTTCTTAGTCATGTTTTGGTTAACCATCTCAAAGGGCAAGCCCTCTGGGACGATCCGCCACAACAAGACACGACCAACAGTGGTGTCAATCAAGCTGCGAGATTCCGTGCGCTCACCGTTCTCATCAAAACTCACCTGAACCAAGCGACATTTAATACGCGCTTGTAAGTGCGCAAGGCCGCCAACATAGGCGCGATGCACTTCCTCAGGGTTTGCAAACGCAGTACCTTCGCTCATGCCGTTAACGCGCTCACGCGTCATCCAGTACAATCCCAATACAACGTCTTGCGATGGAACAATAATCGGCTCACCGTTCGCAGGCGACAGAATATTATTGGTGGACATCATCAGCGCGCGTGCTTCAAGCTGCGCTTCAATTGTCAGCGGTACGTGTACCGCCATTTGGTCACCATCAAAGTCAGCGTTGTATGCCGCACAAACCAAAGGGTGAAGCTGAATCGCCTTACCTTCGATAAGTACTGGCTCAAACGCCTGAATACCCAAACGGTGAAGAGTCGGAGCGCGGTTAAGCATAACGGGATGCTCGCGGATAACTTCAGCGAGGATATCCCATACTTCTGGCGGCTCACGTTCGACCATTTTCTTAGCGGCTTTAATCGTTGTCGCCAAGCCACGTGCTTCTAGTTTGCCGAAGATGAATGGCTTGAATAGCTCAAGTGCCATTTTCTTTGGCAGACCGCACTGATGCAGACGCAAGGTAGGACCAACCACGATAACCGAACGACCAGAGTAGTCGACACGCTTACCTAGCAAGTTCTGACGGAAACGACCTTGCTTACCTTTGATCATATCGGCAAGGGATTTCAGCGGACGCTTGTTAGAACCGGTGATCGCACGGCCGCGACGGCCGTTATCCAGCAGCGCATCAACAGACTCTTGCAACATACGCTTTTCATTGCGAACAATGATATCAGGCGCATTCAAGTCTAATAAACGCTTCAAACGGTTGTTACGGTTGATAACCCGACGGTACAAATCATTAAGATCTGAAGTTGCAAAGCGGCCACCATCCAAAGGAACCAAAGGACGTAAATCTGGCGGCAATACTGGCAGCACCTTCATAACCATCCACTCAGGCTTGTTGCCCGAGTCAGCCAAAGCTTCAATCAGCTTCAAGCGCTTTGATAGTTTTTTAATTTTGGTTTCTGAATTGGTTGCAGGAATCTCTTCGCGCAGGCGCTCGATCTCAGCAGGCAGATCCAACTCCATCAGCAAATGCATGATCGCCTCGGCGCCCATTTTTGCAACGAAGTCGTCACCAAATTCTTCCATCGCCTCAAAGAACTGCTCGTCGCTTAGCAACTGGCCTTTCTCTAGGGTAGTCATGCCTGGATCGGTAACAACGTAAGATTCGAAGTACAGAATCCGCTCGATATCACGTAGCGTCATGTCCAGCAGCAAACCGATACGGCTTGGCAATGACTTCAAGAACCAAATATGTGCAACTGGGCTAGCCAGTTCAATGTGACCCATGCGTTCGCGACGCACTTTGGCCAGCGCGACTTCAACGCCGCACTTCTCACAAATTACACCACGATGCTTAAGGCGTTTGTACTTACCGCACAAGCACTCATAATCTTTCACTGGTCCAAAAATTTTGGCACAGAACAAACCGTCACGCTCTGGCTTGAACGTGCGGTAGTTAATGGTTTCCGGCTTTTTCACTTCGCCGAATGACCACGAGCGAATCAGCTCCGGTGACGCCAAACCGATACGAATAGAGTCAAACTCGTCGTTCGGTTGTCCCTGTTTCAATAGATTCAATAAATCTTTCAAGGCCGTTCCTCCGCAAGGGTATTCTTCAGGCGCCCACTAAGCCGGGCGCCCCTTGCCATAGTCGTTGTCGATGTTTATTCCGTGTCTAACTCGATATTAATACCGAGGGAGCGGATCTCTTTGACCAGTACGTTGAAAGACTCGGGCATGCCCGGCTCCATACGCTGATCGCCATCAACAATGTTTTTATACATTTTGGTACGACCATTCACGTCATCCGACTTAACAGTCAACATTTCCTGCAAGGTGTAAGCTGCGCCATATGCTTCCAGCGCCCACACTTCCATCTCACCGAAACGCTGACCACCGAACTGCGCTTTACCGCCGAGTGGTTGCTGGGTTACCAAACTGTACGAACCGGTTGAACGCGCATGCATCTTGTCGTCGACCAAATGGTTCAGTTTCAGCATGTACATATAACCAACGGTTACCGGACGATCAAACTCTAGACCGGTACGGCCGTCACACAGCTTCAACTGGCCACTATCTGGCAGCCCCGCCAAGGTCAACAGATTTTTTATTTCTGCTTCGTTCGCGCCATCAAATACCTGAGTAGCCATCGGTACGCCGCCACGCAAGTTTTTAGCCAGATCCATAATCGCTTCATCGCTGAAGCTATCTAGGTCTTCATGGCGACCTGCGCCGTCGTTATAAATTTCGCCCAAGAAAGCACGCAATTCAGCCATTTTGCGCTGCTCGCGAATCATGTCATCAATCTTGCGACCCAAACCTTTGGCCGCTAAGCCTAAGTGAGTTTCAAGAACCTGACCAACGTTCATCCGCGACGGAACACCTAGTGGGTTCAGTACGATATCGACTGGCTCGCCATTTTCGTCAAAAGGCATATCTTCAACCGGCATGATGACCGAGATAACCCCTTTGTTTCCGTGACGACCGGCCATTTTATCACCCGGCTGAATACGGCGCTTAATTGCCAAATACACTTTAACGATTTTCAAAACACCAGGTGCTAAATCATCACCGGTTGTTAGTTTGCGTTTCTTATCTTCAAAACGCTCTTCCAAGGTTTTGCGATGCTCACCCAACTGCTTATCTGCATCTTCTAATGCAGCATTTAGTGGCTCTTCAGCCATACGCAATTTGAACCAGTCATCTTTCTTCAGCTCTTTAAGACCCGCCGCCGATAGCTCGTCGCCCTTTTTCATACCCGGGCCGCTGAGAATCTTCTGACCATTTAGGGCATCAGACAAGCGCACAAATGTCGCTTCTTCAACAATGCGGTACTCTTCATTCAAGTCCTTACGGAACTGATCAAGCTGCATCTTTTCAATTTCTAAGGCGCGCTTATCTTTTTCCAAACCATCACGAGTGAAGACTTGAACGTCGATAACCGTACCTTTGGTGCTAGTAGGAACGCGCAGTGACGTGTCTTTTACGTCTGACGCTTTCTCACCGAAGATAGCACGCAGTAGCTTTTCTTCTGGGGTCAGCTGGGTTTCGCCTTTTGGCGTCACTTTGCCTACCAGAATATCGCCAGGGCCAACTTCTGCACCGATGTACACAATGCCAGACTCATCCAAGTTAGCTAAAGCGCCCTCACCAACATTAGGGATGTCAGAGGAAATTTCCTCTGGCCCAAGCTTAGTGTCACGAGCGATACAGGTCAGCTCTTGAATATGAATGGTAGTAAAACGATCTTCTTTTACAACACGTTCAGACACCAAGATGGAGTCTTCGAAGTTGTAACCATTCCACGGCATGAATGCGATACGCATGTTCTGGCCCAATGCCAGCTCACCCAAATCGACAGACGGGCCATCAGCCAGAATATCACCGCGCACCACATCGTGGCCTTCGCTCACAATTGGACGCTGGTTAATACAAGTGTTCTGGTTAGAGCGGGTGTATTTGGTCAAGTTGTAAATATCAACCGGCGGCTGGCCAGGCTGAACTTCGTCATTGTTTACACGCACAACAATACGCGACGAGTCAACGCTGTCGATCACACCGCCGCGGCGAGCAACCACACACACACCCGAGTCCGATGCCACATAACGCTCAAAACCAGTACCGACCAAAGGCTTATCGGCCTTTAATGTTGGTACGGCCTGACGCTGCATGTTCGAGCCCATCAATGCGCGGTTAGCGTCATCGTGTTCTAAGAAGGGAATCAATGACGCTGCAACCGAAACAACCTGCTTGGGCGAAACGTCCATGTAGGTTACTTTTTCTGGTGGCATTACGGTGAATTCGTTCATGTGACGAACCGCAACCATCTCGTCGGTCAACTCGCCTTTGTCGTTCATGACAGCCGAGGCCTGAGCGATAACTTCTTCAGCTTCATTTATCGCTGACAAGTATTCGATATCATCGCTTACCTTACCGTCTTTAACTTTGCGGTAAGGGCTCTCCAAGAAACCATACTCATTGGTACGCGCATACGTTGCCAACGAGTTGATCAGACCGATGTTTGGTCCTTCAGGTGTTTCTATCGGACATACCCGACCGTAGTGCGTCGGGTGAACGTCGCGAACTTCAAAGCCAGCACGCTCACGCGTCAGACCACCAGGCCCAAGCGCAGAAACACGACGCTTATGGGTAATCTCCGACAGCGGGTT
This sequence comes from Zhongshania aliphaticivorans, assembly GCF_902705855.1. Lineage (GTDB taxonomy): Bacteria > Pseudomonadota > Gammaproteobacteria > Pseudomonadales > Spongiibacteraceae > Spongiibacter > Spongiibacter aliphaticivorans_B. Next base: position 333,463 of record NZ_CACSIJ010000015.1, read on the forward strand.
GTTTTGGTCCATAAACTGAGACAGCTGCGAAGAGCCAAAGAATTCTTTCACCGCCGCTGCAACCGGTTTAGCGTTGATCAAATCCTGCGGCATCAAGCCTTCGCTTTCCGCCATAGAGAGACGCTCTTTAACCGCGCGCTCAACCCTGACCAAACCGACACGGAATTGGTTCTCAGCCATTTCACCGACAGAACGGATACGACGGTTACCCAAGTGATCGATATCATCAACGATGCCTTTACCGTTACGAATGCCAACCAGCATTTTCATAACAGCAACGATATCGCTTTGATCCAAGGTACCAGAACCGAGAATTTCTTCACGACCAATGCGGCGATTAAACTTCATCCGGCCCACGGTCGACAGATCGTAGCGCTCGGGAGAGAAGAACAGATTCTGAAAGAGGTTTTCCGCCGAGTCTTTAGTCGGTGGCTCGCCCGGACGCATCATACGGTAAATTTCTACCAGCGCCTCAAGCTGACTATTGGTTGGGTCAGCACGTAGAGTGTCACTAACGTATGGACCGCAATCAAGCTCGTTAGTGTATAGGGTGTCAATTTCGGTCACACCCGTCTCTTCTAGCTTGGTAAGTATTTCCGCTGTAATTTCAGAGTTACAAGGGAACAGCACTTCGCCTGTTGCTTTGTCGATAATATCCTTGGCTAAGGCACGCCCAACCAGATATTCGACAGGCACTTCTAGCTCAGTAAGATTCGCTTTTTCAATTTGGCGAATGTGACGAGCTGTAATACGACGACCAGTCTCAACGATAACTTCGCCATTTTTAGCGCAGATATCGAATGTAGCAACCTCACCACGCAGACGCTCAGGAATTAGCTCTATAGTAAAGCCACCTTTTTTGGCGACCTTAAACGTATTCACGTCATAGAACAGTTCTAGAATTTCTTCTGCTGCCATACCTAATGCACGCAACAGGATTGTAGCCGGCAATTTACGGCGACGGTCAATACGTACAAAAACCTGATCTTTAGGATCGAATTCAAAATCAAGCCACGAGCCGCGATAAGGAATGATCCGCGCCGAATACAACAGCTTACCAGACGAGTGGGTTTTACCACGATCATGGTCGAAGAACACGCCAGGAGAACGGTGCAGCTGAGAAACGATTACCCGCTCAGTACCATTAATTACAAAGGTACCGTTTTCAGTCATCAGGGGGATTTCGCCCATATAGACTTCTTGCTCTTTAATATCTTTGATGCTTTTGTTGGCAGATTCACGATCATAAATAATCAAGCGAACCTTAACCCGTAGCGGCACGGAATAAGTCACACCGCGCAGCTGACATTCATTTACATCAAACGCAGGCACACCAAGTACGTAATCGACGTACTCAAGGGCTGCATTGCCGGAGTAGCTGACTATCGGGAATATAGATTTAAAAGCGGCGTGTAAACCATGCTCGCCGCGTTCAGCGGCAGGAACGCCTGCCTGCGTAAACTTTTTGTAGGAATCCAGCTGAATCGCAAGGAGATATGGCACGTCCATGACGTGCGGCATCTTGCCAAAATCCTTGCGGATACGTTTTTTCTCAGTGTACGAGTAAGCCATCAGTACTCCCCAGCATCATCTCTTGACTCCGCCGCGACCGGCGACGGTGTCGTTAGTGCGACAGTTTATCTGTCGCGAGTCAGACCCTTATAGGCCCCGACTGTAATTTCTCAAACAACAAAAGGCCGGCGGGATTTAACCCGCCAGCCCAGCTTGAGATTGACCCGCAAGCAGGCCAACAAGCAACTTACTTAAGCTCGACGCTAGCGCCTGCTTCTTCAAGTGCTGCTTTAGCTGCGTCTGCATCAGCCTTAGAAGCGCCTTCTTTAACAGTAGATGGTGCGCCATCTACCATTTCTTTCGCTTCTTTCAAGCCTAAGCCAGTGATCGTACGTACTGCTTTGATCACGTTAACTTTCTTGTCGCCAGCAGCAGTCAGAACAACGTCAAACTCAGTTTGTTCTTCAGCAGCAGCGCCGCCTTCAGCAGCGGCAGCAGGAGCTGCAGCAACTGCAGCAGCTGCAGTAACGCCAAACTTCTCTTCCATCGCTTCGATTAGACCAACTACGTCCATTACGCTCATTTCAGCGATTGCATTCAAAATATCGTCTTGTGACAGAGCCATGTGAAACTCCCTACTGTGTCAATTACTAAAAAATTTAACGCTGCTTACGCAGCTTCTTTCTGCTCGCGAACGGCAGCTAATGTACGAACCAATTTTCCTGGGACTTCGTTCATTGTACGTACCAGTTTGGTTGCCGGTGCTAACATCACGCTCATCAACATAGACAGCGCTTGGTCGCGGGTCGGCAGCTTAGCCAGTACATCCAACTGATCTACACCCATCAATTGGCCACTAACCGCAAGTGCTTTCACTTCAAATTTAGCATTTGCTTTCGCAAAATCTTTGAAGATACGAGCTGCAGCACCTGGATCTTCCATCGAAAATGCTAGCAGAGAAGGCCCTTTAAAGGCCTCTTCTGCGCACTCGAATTCAGTTCCTTTTAACGCGATCTTCGCCAAAGTATTACGCACTACACGTACGTTCACTTGGGATTCACGCGCCAATTTGCGCAGCTCTGTCATTTGGCCTACCGTACACCCGCGGGCGTCAGCAATAACCAATGACAATGCACTAGCGGCAGTCTCGTTAACGTCAGCTACTATCGCTTTTTTGTCGTCGAGTCTTAATGCCACTTGGATAACTCCTGGATTTGTCAGTTAATTACCGTAGACTGAAAACACAAAGTTTACAGTCGTTTGCTGGTGAACAAATCCAATCCACCATCTGCGTAGGCCGGTGCCGGTAACGTTGACAAGTCAACACACCTATTAAGGGTTCAGATCTGAAAAATCCAATCCCACCTACGGTCTTTGATGGTCTCTGTCTTTTGACACAGTAGGTCAGCTGTCAAAGACCACAAAGCCAGAAAACGCCCTCCGAAAAGGACGCTCTATCCTGGGCGCAAGCGCCCAAAAATTATTTTAACGCCAGGCTTGCCTGATCGATAACGATACCAGGGCCCATTGTTGAAGAAAGAGTAATTTTCTTCATGTAGACACCTTTAGCTGATGATGGCTTCGCTTTACGCAAATCACCCAGCAAGGCTTCTAGATTTTCTTTTAACACGCCAGCTTCGAAAGAAATTGTCCCGATAGCGCCGTGAATGATGCCGTTTTTATCTGTACGGTAGCGAACCTGACCCGCTTTAGCATTTTTAACTGCAGTTTCAACGTCAGCAGTTACAGTACCAGTTTTCGGGTTTGGCATTAGACCGCGTGGACCAAGAACTTGACCCAGCTGACCCACAACGCGCATTGCATCTGGAGAAGCAACAACTACGTCAAAATCCATCATGCCGCCTTTAACTTGCTCGGCTAGATCGTCCATACCTACAAAATCTGCACCAGCAGCTTTTGCTTTTTCTGCATTTTCACCCTGGGTGAACACCGCAACACGTACAGTTTTGCCTGTACCATTTGGCAGAGTAGTTGCACCGCGAACAGCTTGATCTGATTTACGTGCATCAACGCCAAGGTTGATTGCAACATCAATTGCTTCTGGGAACTTAACAGTAGAGACGTCTTTCAACAGCGCCACCGCGTCTTCAAAACTATATTGTTTGCCAGCAACAACTTTCTCAGCAATTGCCTTTTGGCGCTTAGTTAGCTTAGCCATTACACACCCTCCACTTCGATACCAGCGGCACGAGCACTGCCCGCGATTGTACGCACTGCCGCTTCCATATCAGAAGCAGTAAGGTCGGCCATTTTAATAGTGGCGATCTCTTCTATTTGCGCACGGGTTACTTTGCCCACTTTTTTAGAGTTGGGCGTACCTGACCCACTTTTCACACCAGCGGCCTTTTTCAGCAAGAATGATGCTGGTGGCGTTTTCGTGGTGAATGTAAAGCTACGGTCAGAGTAGACTGTGATAACGACAGGAATAGGCATGCCACTCTCAAGACTCTGGGTCTGAGCGTTGAATGCTTTACAGAATTCCATGATATTCACACCGTGTTGACCCAATGCAGGGCCAACTGGTGGACTTGGGTTTGCTGCACCAGCAGCAACTTGTAGCTTGATATAAGCCTGTACTTTCTTAGCCATATTACCTCTCCATTTGGGTAGTAACGCTCCGCATACACGAAGCTCCCCGCGACAGCTTACGCTGACCTAAAACAGTGAACTTAGGTCTTCTCTACTTGACCAAAATCCAACTCTACAGGCGTAGAACGCCCGAAAATTAGTACCGCAACATGCAAACGGTTCTTCTCGTAGTTCACTTCTTCAACAACACCATTAAAATCATTAAATGGGCCATCGATAACACGAACCATTTCGCCAGGCTCAAACAGGGTCTTAGGTTTAGGCTTATCGCCACTTTCAACCCGCTGCAGGATGGCCTGCGCTTCTTTTTCGGTAATTGGTGCAGGCTTATCTGCCTTACCACCAATAAAGCCCATGACTCTTGGCGTTTCTTTAACTAAGTGCCAAGTATCGTCTCCGAGCTCCATTTCGATCAAAACGTAGCCAGGGAAAAATTTGCGCTCACTTTTGCGCTTTTGCCCGCCACGCATTTCAACCACTTCTTCTGTCGGCACCAATACTTCACCGAAACGCTCTGCAAAGCCCGAAAGCTCAATGCGCTCTTTTAATGCAAGAGCCACTTTCTTTTCGTACCCAGAATAGGCGTGTACAACATACCAACGCTTTGTCATGCCCTACCTCTAGCCGATAACCATGGATGCCAGCCAACCCAGTAGAGTATCTAATCCCCACAGAATCAATGCCGCCACAACGACAAACGCCACCACAATAAGTGTCGTTTGTGTGCTCTCCTGACGCGTCGGCCAGACTACTTTTCTGATTTCCGTACGCGCACCTTTTAACAATTCAAAAAATGCCGCACCTTTTTCGGTACGATACGCAATGAAAGCCGCTACAGACGCCAACACCAACAAGGCAATGACGCGGTAAAGCAAGGACTCGCCAGAAAAATACGTATTGCCGCCAACACCAACCACAACAAGTAAAGCAACTATGCTCCACTTCAAGCCATCGAGGCGACTAGCGTTTTCCGCCTTAGCACTCATTGTTCAGTCATATCCTTTTTTGCTAAGCGCAAAACACCACTACGCATTACGCGAAGCGGTGTTAACGTAAATGGCAGGCCAGGAGGGACTCGAACCCCCAACAGCCGGTTTTGGAGACCGGTGCTCTACCAATTGAACTACTGGCCTACAAGTACCGGGACAAGCCCGGCCTTACACCCAATACTACTGGGATTTTACTCTACGATTTTAGCAACAACGCCGGCGCCAACAGTACGACCACCTTCGCGGATTGCAAAACGCAAACCTTCTTCCATCGCGATAGGCGCAATCAATGTCACGTCCATCTTCACGTTGTCGCCAGGCATTACCATTTCAGTACCTTCAGGCAGCTCACAAGCACCTGTTACATCCGTGGTACGGAAGTAGAACTGTGGACGGTAGCCTTTGAAGAATGGCGTGTGACGACCACCCTCTTCTTTTGACAACACGTACACTTCCGCTTCAAAGCGAGTGTGCGGAGTGATTGAGCCAGACTTAGCCAATACTTGACCACGCTCAACGTCATCACGCTTAGTACCACGCAACAACACGCCTACGTTCTCACCAGCGCGACCTTCGTCAAGCAGCTTGCGGAACATTTCAACACCAGTACAGGTCGTTTTGGTGGTATCACGAATACCGATGATAGAAATCTCATCACCAGTGCGCAGAATGCCACGCTCAATACGGCCAGTTACAACAGTACCGCGACCAGAGATTGAGAATACATCTTCGATTGGCATTAGGAACGGCAGATCAACCGCACGCTCTGGCTGTGGAATATAAGTATCCAAAGCCTCAACCAATTTAGCGACCGCTGTCGTGCCAAGCTCGTTATCATCTTGACCGTTCAATGCCATTAATGCAGAGCCTGCAATAATTGGCGTGTCGTCGCCTGGGAATTCGTACATATCGAGCAGCTCGCGCAGCTCCATTTCTACCAATTCAAGCATTTCATTGTATTCTTCGCTGCCTACGCCGCCGCAATCTTCTGCAAGCAGGTCTGCCTTGTTCAGGAAGACAACAATGTACGGTACGCCAACCTGACGTGACAGCAGGATGTGCTCACGAGTCTGCGGCATTGGGCCGTCAGTCGCGCCACACACCAAAATAGCGCCATCCATCTGTGCAGCACCGGTAATCATGTTCTTAACGTAGTCAGCGTGACCTGGGCAGTCGACGTGAGCGTAGTGGCGAACTGATGAGTCATACTCAACGTGCGAGGTCGCAATGGTAATACCGCGCTCACGCTCTTCCGGTGCATTATCGATACCATCAAACGCCACCGCCTTACCACCATACACTTCCGCACATACGCGCGTCAGGGCTGCTGTCAGCGTGGTTTTACCATGGTCGACGTGACCAATGGTGCCCACATTCAAATGGGGCTTATTACGTTCAAACTTCTCTTTAGCCATTGCGACAGTCTCCTAGCGGACTTTTTCGTCAAGTCACTATTTTCGTCAAGCCACTACAAAAAGACAAAAGCTGACCAAATCAGCTTTTGTCGCCAAATTCTAATGGAGCTCATGACCGGATTTGAACCGGTGACCTCTTCCTTACCAAGGAAGTGCTCTACCGACTGAGCTACATGAGCACCGAAAATCTCTTTTACAAACCTGCCCAAACTGGAGCGGGTAGCGGGAATCGAACCCGCACCATCAGCTTGGAAGGCTGAGGTTCTACCATTGAACCATACCCGCTGAAACTTCAATCCGCTGGCAAGTCTTACAAATAATGGTGGTGGGGGGTGGATTCGAACCACCGAAGCTCGCGCGTCAGATTTACAGTCTGATCCCTTTAGCCACTCGGGAACCCCACCCCAAGAGAACGGAATATTTTCTTTCGAGCCATGTAGTTAGCGGCCTAACTTCGACCGACTTACAGTTACTACAAGGCTCGCCAGAAAAATGTGTGGAGCTGGCGAGAGGAGTCGAACCCCCGACCGGCTGATTACAAGTCAGCTGCTCTACCAACTGAGCTACGCCAGCTTAGCTACCACGTCGCTTCCAAACGAGGCCGGCATTCTAGTCTAACTCTTGGTAAGACGCAATCAGATTGCAGCTTTTTTTCTCCAAGCTTTTGTTATTATCTGTTTTTTTCTCCATCACACGAGCAATATCCTTTAGGGATTGATCGCCTTCGAGCCCAACATAGGCCATCCAGTAGCGCACTCCCTCTTTTGCCACTCGCTTCACAGCGCTACTATACTCTCGCTTTAACAGGCCCTTAGCATGAACGCGCGCCCTCTCTTCTGTAGTGAATACACCCAACGAAATAGCATTTTTTAGCTCGCCACCCCGAATGATAAAATTATCGATACGCTTGCCGCGCAATTCGGCACCAACTTTTGCCGCCTCATTAAACGATGAGTACGGCCCCAAATACACCCAGTAGTCCGCGCTTCGCTCATACTTTTCGGCAAATAATTTAACGTCACCAGACGATATACGACCTGCTAAGACTTCATCTTTATTGCTATATGGGCCCAAAAAGAGGCATGCACGCTTCTCTGCGCCAGCTGCAACATCTCGATTAGACGCCTCCTCTTTAGTAAGTGATTTTGTACCGCCCAGCCCAAGCTCAGACAGCAACTGGATATTACCCTTATCTTCCGGTGTAAAAGTGACACTCTCTAGAGAAATAGAACCCTTGTCACTTAAAAAAAAGGCTGTATTTACCGCAACCAGTAATACAAAAAACCAACGCACCTGCACCCCCTTGCTTACGCCTTAGCTAGCACCAGCGCCAATCCATCCAAAACCAAGTCCTTACTGTAATGCCACGATGCCGCATAATCACCCGCAAGCTGCATCACATTCGCACCATCACCACCGGTGACATACACCCTATAATTCACACCAATCTCTTTTTCGGCCTCATGTAGCGCGAGCTGAACTGCACCTACCAAGCCCAGCCACTTGCCATTATGTACACAAGCGCCAGTATTTTTGCCCAAACCCAAGCTCTTAGATGCAGCAACACCAAATCGCACCTTACCAGTGCTTCGCCCGAGCGCAGTTAAGGCCAACTCAGCACCAGGTAATATGTAACCGCCGTGATGCTGCCCCCCCCTATCGATTACATCTATAGTTAACGCAGTACCAGCATCAATAATCACACATGCTTCGCGACAACTATTATATGCCGCAACCATTGCCAACCAGCGATCAACCCCCATACTGGACACGTCGTCGTACCCATTTCTTACGCCAGCGCATTCGGCTTGAGACACTGCAAATTCGTGCTCCACTTTTTTACCTACCAGTAAGGCCTTCAGCTGGGTTTCTCTCTGACTAAATGCAACAGAAGCCACACGAACAAAGCTTACCTCGGCATCCAACAGGTCTTCGAGTTCGTCAAGATTGTCTGCGATACGACCAGAATCCAGCACGACCGCCCCACTTAAACGACGCCACTTTATCGCTGTATTACCTACATCTAGCTCCAATATCAGTGCCAACTCATGCGCTCCGCAAACTCACTTCACCGCCACTGAATATACGCTCACCGTCAGCGGTCATTAACACCAAGCCTCCACTACGATCCAAGCCTGACACCACCCCCTCAATGAAAGTATCACCCAACTGAACCTTAACATCACGACCAGCAAAGGCATCATACCGACACCATTCATCTCGGTGAACAGCAAACCCGCCAACCAAGAACTCTTTGTAGACCAAATGCAGTGATGACATTAATTCCGCCACTAATTTGTTGCGGTCTACGGCGCCGACTATCTGCGACAAATCAGTCCAAGGCTGCGAAATCGCATCGGTATTCGAGCCCCTCATATCAACATTTAACCCAACTCCAACTATCACTTGGCAAACGCCGGCGGGATCCCCCTGCATCTCCAACAAAATTCCAGCCAGCTTTTTGTTTTCGTACAGTATGTCATTGGGCCATTTAAGCCCTAAACCACTAACACCAAATTTGGTAATCGCTCGAACAATGGCAAGACCAACCGACAAGCTAAGCCCCTCAAGAGCAGAAGCCCCAGACTGAAACTCCCAGACTTGGGACATATACACATTACGTCCAAATGGACTTTGCCACTCGCGACCGCGACGGCCTCGGCCGGCGGTCTGCTGCTCAGCGAGACAGCAATAGCCCCTGCCATATCCTTCTCTAATAGCATCCCCTGCCGCATTATTCGTTGAGTCTATTAATGGGAAAATATCGAACTGACCTATAGCTAAATTTGCCGCCGAACTTAAAGACGCACGAATTTTGCCGCTATCCAATAAATCTAAACCCCCAACCAAACGGTAGCCGCGACCTTTTATTGACTCGATTTCTAAATCAAAACTTTCCAATTTTTGTAGCTGCTTCCACACCGCAGCCCGACTAATACCAAGCTGGCTGCCAATCTCTTCGCCAGAGTGATACTCGCCATCAGCCAATATATTTAATAATTCCACGAAGCCACGCACCCAACTACCGTTTAGAAGCGCTAGATAATATCAGAATATGATCACTCTTGGCGGTACTGGAGAAATTGACAAATTTCTAGCCTCTTCTACTTTTAGCTAATTACACGATAAATCCATTATTAAAAGTAGCTCGTATTAACACCAAGCGCGCGAAATACCCACGCAGCGTCCTCTTCATATAATGAATACAGGAGTAGTAATTATGAAACTCAAAATGATCGGCTTTGCTACTGCCATCACTCTCCTTAGCAGCGGCCCTACATATGCAAACCAAAGCCACGAAACAAATACCGTATATGTACAAGCCGGCTCCTATATCGGCCCACAATCAAGCGAAGACCAGCGATTAGTGAGCGAATTAATTAAGCAAATACAGTCAGACCACAAGCTGTCTGGCCAATTAGAACTGACTAGTCGGAATGGAAGCGTCGCTATTACAGGCAGAGTGGCCGAAGTGACGATGATTTACCGCGTTGTAGAAATTATTAAACGCAACTCGTCAGTAAAAAATATTGATGTTCGCCAGCTAGACACCTGAACGCAGAACGCAGAACGCAGAACGCAGAACGCAGAACGCAGAAGCATGCTCGGCTTCGAGTAAAGTCTCGTCAAGCTTTCTTAGCGAACTATATTAATATTTGTAAACACCCTGCAAGCGCTGAGCGGTTTTGGCCTTTGCGTCTCCCGTCTAGCACTCTGCTATATGGGACTAGCAAGCGCCTTGGTTGAGATCTACGTAGGGGATCGCCTGGTGGAATCCACTTCCAGAGCCCCATAAAAAAACCCGAGACTCGTTAGAATCTCGGGTCAGTGTGGCCTTTATGCCCTGTGGGTACGCGACCATAGGGAGTGCTGTGGCCATTTAAATTAAAGCCTGGCGACAGCGTGGCCCGCGAGCGTTAGCGAGTGCTGTGGCCATGACCGTTGGGCATCGCCAGTTGCCCAACTTTTTAGATTCCACAAAGTAAAATGCCCCAACCGAATTCGGCTGGGGCATTTTTATTTAGAAGCCTGGCGATGACCTACTCTCGCATGGGGAAACCCCAAACTACCATCGGCGATGACACGTTTCACTTCTGAGTTCGGGATGGGATCAGGTGGTACCATGTCTCTATGGTCGCCAGGCAAACTGGCTTGGCTAAATGAGATGTCTTACGTACTTGCGTACTGCGTCATTTAATCCAAATAGGGCGGTAAACGACCTCCACGGATGGAGGAAGTGCCT
>NZ_CACSIJ010000016.1 GCF_902705855.1 Zhongshania aliphaticivorans
CTAATTTTAACCATGGGTAAATCGTTCGAGCACCTAGCCCAAAACTTCGAGTCACCTCCGCGGCAGATTCACCATCAAATACCCGCTGCACCGCCAACCGTCGGAGGAGGTGCTGCTCTTCTGTGCTTAGTTTTCTTGCGTCAATTTCCATGCACGGTAGTCTAACACAGCGTATTGATTATTTCCGCCTTATTAGTAAATGAGCTGGTAGATTACTGGCGCAAGGACTACGACTGGCGTAAGCACGAAAAGGAAATGAATCAATTCGAACATTTTCGCGCTGAGATCGACGGCATGCCTATCCACTTTTTGCATAAGAAAGGTAAAGGCCCGTCACCCACACCACTGCTACTGAGTCACGGCTGGCCGTGGACCTTTTGGGACTATCAAAAACTTATTGGCCCGCTGACTGACCCCGCTGCTTATGGTGGTGATGAGGCCGACGCCTTTGATGTCGTCATTCCCTCACTTCCCGGCTACGGCTTTTCTACGCCCCTGACAACTACGGGCATTAACTTTGCCAGCACCGCCGATATTTTTGTAAAACTAATGGACGGTTTGGGATATAAAAAATTCGCCGCCCACGGCCATGACTGGGGCGCAATTATTACCGCTCAACTCGGCCATAAACATGCTGACAAATTAATCGGCGCCCACTTCACCACCATGCTGCCCTTAGATACATTTGGCGGCGGCACCGTAGATGAGTCATATTTTAGTGCCAACGAAATGGGTATCGCAGAGAAGAATATGAACTTCTTTGCTGATGGTGGCGGCTACTTTGCCCTGCAATCAACCCGACCACAAACCCTAGCCAATGCCTTGAGCGACTCCCCCGTCGGCCTATGCTCTTGGATTTTAGAAAAGCGGCGCGACTGGAGCGACTGCGGTGGCGATGTAGAAAGTCGGTTCTCAAAAGACGACTTAATCACTACCGTTATGCTGTATTGGCTTACTGATAGTTTTGGCACATCTGCCAGATTCTACTATGAGGCTGCGCATCAGCCTTGGGTGCCATCCCATGATCGCCATCCGGTTGTAGAAGCGCCCTGCGGCATTGCAATTTTTCCAGAAGAAATACTATGTCAACCTGATGCGTGGATTAACCACTACTACAATCTAAAGCATCTATCGCATATGAGCAGTGGCGGGCATTTCGCCGCAATGGAAGAACCTGAAGCGCTGCTTAAAGATATTCAGCAGTTCTTTGCTAGCTTGCGCTAAACCTGAAGCGTCGGGCGCCTTGCATATGAAAGGCGTCCGACCTCGTGTTTAGCTGGGGAAACGCGCCACCATCCACTCGCAAATATCGCTAACTACCTGCCGCCTGTCGGTTGGCAGCTCGTTCAATATCTCGTGATAGAAGCCCGGATAAATTTTTAATTCTTTATCCACTGAACTCACTCTCTCAAACAATATTTCGCTCGACGCAGCCGGAACCAGTTTGTCGTCACTGCCGTGCATGATAAACATAGGCAGGCTGAGTTTTGGGAATTGTGCCGGCAATTTAGTGACTTTATTGACCAACTCCGAAATTGTTTTCAGCGGCACACGAGTCGTAAGATTTAGTGGATCTTCTGAGTAATCTTTAACCACGCTTGAATCTCGACTCACCAATTCAGGCGCAACATTAAACGACGGCAGATTAGGCGCAAAGGTGCTCACTATGCCGCAGAATAATTGTATTGGGGTATTGATCGCATCTACCGACAGCGCTGCACCAGACAATAACAATGCAGATAATTTATCCTGCTGCTGCAAGGCAAACCCAACCGCGATAGCGCCGCCCATACTATGACCGAGCAGCGCCACCGGAAGCTGATGCTCCTCGCTCACTTTATCAATCAACTGATTCAGGTCATCTATACAATACTGGTAGCGATTGATCGCACCGCGATGGCCATAGGACTGACCGTGACCGCGGTGATCTATAGCGTACACCGTATAATTCTGTGCGACCAAGGCCGTTGCCAATTCCGCGTAACGACCGCCGTGTTCGCCTAAGCCATGAGATATCACCACCACAGCAACCGGATTCTCAGCCTGCCACGATTGCCAGAATATTTTTACACCATCACTACCAAGATATTTTCCGTTAGTTTGCGCCATTATTAATCCTGCTTTTTCGAAAATTTGGAAATAATTTCATTAAATTCAGCAGTGACGCTTTCTACCAACAAACGTGGCTCTACAATCGCTGCAGGGTCTATATTTAAGGCAATGCACGCTTTATCGTCGTGGGTAATCATCGCGTACATTACTGCACAACCGGGACGCGGTGGAATCGCGTAATGCGACAAAACTTTGCATCCGGCTAAATACACCGTTTCTCTCATACCGGGAATATTGCTAGCTTGCGCATCCATTCGGCTAGTGACCAATGACATCAATGCGGCGATTACAGAATTCGGCATGGCCAACATTCCCGGCATTAATTGATTGAAAAAATCGATTGCCGGCTCTTTACGAACCTTGCTCACAAAATCGCCAACCGCTTGCAATTGTTCGTTTAAGTCGGAATACACCGGCGCGCGATAACTCACACCACTAAAGCGATTTCCGCCTTCTGGATCACCAGGCTTGCGTACACTCACCGGAAATGACAGCGGCACTGCCTCAAGCGTCATATCATAGGCTTCGTGATAACGGCGAAAACCGCCGATAATTCCCGCCAGATAAACGTCGTTAAACGAAGCACCAGCGTTCTTTGACGCGGCCTTCAACGCAGGAAAAGGAAGTTCAAATATCTCTATACGCGTTGCTAAGCCGCGCTTTCTAAACAGCGGAGAACCACCNCCACTTTGCGCTTGATTAAGCGCCATAATTGAGCGAGTGTAGTCCAAGGCCATTTTTGAAAATTCAGTTTCCCGATCGCTAATCCATTTATAGGCATGTCGGCCCATACTAGATGCAGTTGACGAAAACTGTTTAAAGTCAGTTAAGAGTCGTCCACCAACCTGCCGACGCCACAACGACTTTTGGGGCTGCCATTTCGGTATGGGACTTAATGCCTCGTCTGCACTGCGTGCCAGCAAACCTTCAAACAATTGAATCAGTCCCGCACCATCTGTCAGGCTGTGATGGATTTTCAATGCAAAGGCGCTGCGATTTTTGTCCAAGCCCTCAATAAGCACAATCTCCCACGGTGGACGACTGCGATCACAGGGCGTGGTTGAAAATGATTCAAGAAAGGTCATGAGGTCCGACTGCATGCCCGGCGCCGGTAACGACACCCTGCGCACGTGATACTGCAGGCTAAAGCTCTCGTCATCTACCCAGCTAGGCAGCTGCCCAACACCACTTATAAATACCTTTTGGCGCAGGCGTGGCACCACGCCAACCATCCACTCTATCGTCGCCATAAACCGCGACCAATCGGGCGTGCCCTCTAAAATATGCAAAGACGTTCCGGTAGAGCGGGTTTTGGGCAGCACTTCCATGCGCCACATAATGGCTTCTGAGGCGGACATGACTTTATCGCCACCCCAGTTTTTTAGTTTCGCTAAACGTTCAGCACTTACGCTAGTCTTAATATTAGATTCCGGCAAGCTAGTAGCGTGCGGTGCAGCGGCTTTTTTAGACGCCGTCTTACGGGCCGCAGCCCGCTTAGTGGCAGTCTTTATTTGTGGCTTGGTATTAATAGGTTTCTCATCACTGACGGTAATGGACGCACTTGAAACAGAACCCGCCGATTCCGGGTTAGTATTCTGCGGCATGTATCACTCCTTGAGGAGGCGCACATAATGGCGCCCCACTAAACTTTAAATTAAAAACTTCGTATCTTGAAATATTATGACGACGCTTTAATACTTTTAGTTACCGCAGGTAAAGTTGGCCAATCATCAATAGTGTCGACAAACATTTGTCGAACTTCGGCGATTCTATCGTCGAGTTCATCAGCCGCCCAGGCAGAGACATCAATCGGGTCAAGCACACAAATATCCACTGTGCCGGCGCGCATCGCCGAATCCTCACGCCACATCAACTCACCCGCATTGCGAATAACAACAGGAATAACCGGCACCCCGGCTTGACGAGCGATATGAAACGCACCCTTCTTAAATCGGCCGACCTTAGGAGTATACGAACGGGTTCCCTCTGGCGCGATGGCAACAGACAATCCGCGATTCAATCTATCTACCGCTGGCTGTAAAGCTTCTATCGCTTTTTTGGAATTACTACGATCTAAAAATGACATTTCTGCCATGCGCAAGAATGGGCCAATAATCGGCACATTTTCCGCTTCTTTTTTAACAACGCCGGTTAATTCTCTGCGAATAATATTATAAAAAATGAAAAAATCGAGCTTACTCTGGTGATT
The DNA here is from genome assembly GCF_902705855.1 of Zhongshania aliphaticivorans. GTDB lineage: Bacteria > Pseudomonadota > Gammaproteobacteria > Pseudomonadales > Spongiibacteraceae > Spongiibacter > Spongiibacter aliphaticivorans_B. Next base: position 4,322 of record NZ_CACSIJ010000016.1, read on the forward strand.
CAAAATAAATACGGCAGGACGAACTTTCCACAAATTCTGTTCATTTAAAATATTGATTTTGACACCGGCCAAGGCCAAGCCTAACTCGCTGCCGATGGTGCCAATCATATCGGCGGCACGACGGGGTTCATTATAAAAGCGATTATAGGTCATACCCGCCAGCATCGTCGCCGTCATGGCCGAATAGGCGCCAATGGTACCGGCAACGGCTTTTAGCGGCGCGCGCTTACGCGGATCAAAATTCAAAACCGGCCAACCAATGATATCCGCCTTGGTCAGTAATTTAGCTTGGGGATTCACTGCGGTAGGAAGGCCGACTGCGGATAGAAAATCTATATCTTCATCGCCATTGGCGTAGCCATAACTTTTTGTGATGGCGACTTTGTGTTTTTTACAAAACTGACGCACCGCCTCAGCTTTGTTCTTACCCCACAAGGGTTCACCCACTAACTTACCGTTCACAATACCGCGCTTCACCTCTAGCTCTGTCGCTAAAATATGCTCAATATCATATTCTGCCGCCAGTGATTCTATTTGGTAGCGGGTAGCAGACGAGGCGATCGCCACGGTATGACCAGCACGAATATGGGCTTGCACCAAGCTGTAGCCCTCATGAAACATACGCTTGGCGATGCGTTCTATAAATAATCTAGCCCACAGCTCACGAACTTCTTCTTCGCTATTGCCAGCCCACTCTGAAATCAGTTCTTTGAATAATTGGGAAAATTCAGCTTCATCAACAATATCTTTGAAAGATGCGCTTACGCCGGTAATAATTTCCTTCAGACTTATTTTACGAGTACGAATACGCTCTTTAAAATATTCTGCCGCCGAATAACCGTCGATCAAGGTTCCATCAAAATCAAAGAATGCACCCACTGACGGCCCCTGTGGCCCAGCTTGAATACGCGAAATAGCTAACTCTAATCCATTCATTTAAAACTCCGCTGTACTTATTTGGGCTAAGCCACATCAACTCATACCATATAAAGAATTATTGCAGGCCAATATTAAGGAAGCTGCAAAACTGTGATCACTACCTGCTATTGAAACTGATATTAATTACAAACCACCCAAACTTTATATTGTGCCTAACGTACATGCAGCATAGGCAGCAAAAATGCTCGATCAACAAAGAGGTTGGGTATAGCTTGTCGCCGTACGATGTTTCTTGGCGCCTGGGAAAGTAATACTCGCGCTTCAAGTGCCATTAGAGGTATGACCAAACGGGGGCATTGCATCATCACAACAGTATTCAAGCTACAGAGACCTTGATACCAACTACTGACAAACAAGTCAATAAAGTAGCGAGTAAGATAGCCGCGTAGCCGCGCAAAAAAATCTAGCAACTATGGCTAGATTCAACCCATAAAAAATTGGCGAAGATATGAAGCCAGATTCACCATCAGTCTGGTGCTAGATAGCTCATTACTAAGGAGTGGACGGTGTGCTGCACTGTACGCTTAGAATTTCCAGAATAGCGCATGTGCGCAACGGTATGAGCCATACCCATGATGACCCGCGACGCGTCACTTGCGTTTATTTCTGATGAAATGGAGTTATCTTGCCGCCCTTGCAATAGCAATTTGCGCAAACCAGATACTGCCTCTTTATAGAAGTCGAGGTACATGTCCCAAATAAAGCCCCGTGTAAAACCGGACCACTCCAACCAAATTCGAACATAATGGCTGTTTTCATCAATTAGGGTCTGAAACGCAAGTAATATATCTTCAATGCGCTCGTAGGCTGGCGATGACTTCTCTAAGCGCGTAACAATCATTTGATCAATAAAATAACGGTGGATCTCCGTTAACACGGATTGCTGCAGCATATCGATGGTAGGAAAATAGTGGAATACGGTAGGAACAGACACCCCTAGTTCCGCAGAAATATCGGCGTGGTTGGCATTCGACAAACCCCGTTCAGCAAACATATGTATGCCACACTGAAGAATCTGTTGATGCCTAAGCTCTGGAGACATACGTCGCGCTCGCGTTTTAGGCTCCGTGCTCTTAATTGGCTTAACGCCTTGTTTTTTCAAACCTTTTCCCCAAACCGTAGACCCAATACACCAAGAACCAGCACTAATGTGCACATCTATGCCGCCCTTACCCACATCAAATTTGGATCGATATAAACGCACGCCCATTTTTGAAGCACATATTATACCGTTTTTTTAAACTACCGTTTGCCCTTATACGGTCTCGCTATATCAATAGCAAAAGACCAGAAACCTAACGAACTATTACCAAGTAAATCGATAGCCTACTTAACCGCAACTTCAGGATAATACACGAGACACCTAGATAGGAGAGGCGATTATGACAAATAGTAATGGTGACTCTATACCAAACAACACCTTAGCTACCCACATGGCAATTTTAATTGGTGCCATGCTGGTACTCACACTTTTTATTCCAAACATTAATTAAACTCAATATCGCGGCAAAATCACAATAATTAGCGCCGCCAAGTACCACACACCCCGATTTCCAAGCTATTCCCACCTCCACCAAGCAACACCATTGATCTAGAACTATCATCAACTCGTAGCAGTTAACAATACAACGCTCACCAACGGGTATACGTCAGCTTAGCCGTAATACCGGGAACGGGCCTGTACCTCCTACGCCGAGACAGTCTGATGAAGCACACCCTGCACGAAAAAATTGTCGTCAACCGTCCAATTGAAGAGTGCTTTGCGTATCTAAAAGATTTTTCTAGCATTGAGCAATGGGACCCCGGCGTATATCGCGCTCGCAAGTTAACGCCCTACGGCGTTGCAGTCGGTACGGAATACGAAATCCTGTTAAAACTCCCCGCCGGTAAACAGGTGTCCATGCGCTACCGGCAAGCCGTCATCAACGAGCCAAGAGAGCTAATTCTTCACGGTGAAGGCGACAATTTTAGCGCGATCGACACTCTCAATCTTCAAGCGATCAGCCCAACCCGTACCGAAATCGATTATCGAGCCGAACTCGATTTACGATGGTTACCCGCTCCGCTCAAACCGCTGATAAAACCGATGTTAAATCGTATTGGAAAAAAGGCAATTAGCGGTTTAAAGCGAGCACTTACCATCCCCGGCACCCCCAGTAACAGGCGATTATGGCACGACATTCTCGACAAACTGGTCGTACCCGCCACACTCTCCTTTGGCAAACGTGGCTATCTTTCACTGCCGCGCAAATCACACAGCAGTAGAATGGACGGTAAAATTGTAGCGATCACAGGCCCCACTGCAGGCCTTGGTTTAGATACTGCCTGTGAATTAGCAAGATTAGGTGCAACGCTAATCCTCATTGGTAGAAGCAAACAAAAGCTAAGTAATGCCGCCAAACAAATTCAACGCTTTAGTGCGTGTAGCGAGAATACACTACACCTTGTAGAAGCTGACCTCGCCTCATTGGAGGCAACCGCTGCCGCTGCACAGCAGATTACGACTTCACTACCACCCATCGACGTCCTTATTAACAATGCCGGCGCCCTATTCGCTACCCGAGAGGAAACAAATGAAGGGTTTGAGCGAGCCTTAGCCGTCAACTTTCTTGCCCCTGTGCTACTGAGCAAACTACTCAGCCCGCACCTTAACGACAATAGCCGAGTCATAAACGTCGTATCTGGCGGCTTATACTTTCAAGGTATTAAGCTTGATGACTTGCAGTTTCGCAGTGAACCCTACGATGGCAGCAAGGCTTACGCCCGTGCAAAACGCGCCCTGCTATATATGAGCAATGAAAGCACGACCAAGACTAGCTATTTCACCATGCACCCAGGATGGGCCGCCACCCCTGGGGTAGCCAAATCATTACCGGCTTTCAATAAAAGACTCCAACATTTTATGCGAGACAGCCGCATGGGCGCAGACACGATGATTTGGCTCGCTACAGCACCAGAGCTTCAGGCATATAAAGAGCCACAACTTTGGTTTGACCGCCATCCCCATACCTTCGACGTACTACCCAACACAAAATCTAATCCAAACGAGATTCAACAACTTAAAAATTGGACGACAGCGGCCCTAGCCCAGTTTCAATAAACCTACGCCGCATTTTAGTGCAGCAATAGCACATATTATAAGTTTGGGTTTTAACGGCGAATTATAAGAGATATCTTACAAGCAAACAGGACAAATGCTGATTCACCGCCGTAAGGAAAAACCTAAACTACGCGGGGTCAAGGATGACGACGGTGCAACACGGATGTACTGCACCACCACAATGCAGAATAAAAAAGGCCTCACTTGAGGCCTTTTTTATTCACGCTACGATACTACGTTTTGTCTTATTTCTTCTCGCCACCGGCAATACTGATTAACTCAACATCAAAAATTAGCGCCGCATTAGGGCCAATCATCTGACCTGCACCGCCAGGACCGTAAGCCAACTCAGGAGGAATAAATAACTTCCACTTAGATCCCACTGGCATCATCTGCAGAGCTTCAGTCCAGCCAGGAATAACACCACCAACAGGGAAGCTAACCGTCTCACCGCGCTGATAAGAGCTGTCAAACACAGTGCCGTCAAGCAGGGTGCCGTGATAATGCACTTCTACCGTGTCATCAGCGCTAGGCTTGGCACCGTCACCTTCTGCCAATACCTGATACTGCAGGCCACTTTCAGTCGTTTTCACGCCTTCAACACTGCCATTTTTTGCAAAAAATGCCGCCGCCTCTTCTTTATTCTTGCCACCGGCTTCCTGAGCTTCTTCCTGACGAACGGCTAACTGCTTTTGCTGATACTCCTGCAGCGTGCTCATAATATCTTCTTCGCTCATTTGCAGCTCACCACCAGCTAACGCATCACGCACACCGGCACTAAATGCATTAACATCGAGAGGAAGATCGTCGCCGAATCGGGCCCCAATATTTACGCCAATACCATAACTGACCTTAGAGATTTCTGTCTTCAAATCAGGCTTAGACGCAGTTTCACTATTACAAGCCGTAAGCAGACCACTCATTACCACCGCACAAACCAGTGTCTTATTCATGTAACTACCTTATTTATGGATAAAAATTACTGCCGCGTATTCGGCATGCATACTCAGACCATAGTCTGCCACAAGCGTTCCTGCAGACACAGTATCCCAAGGTATAAATCCTATTGATTGAGGAGATAGATTCTCTGTGGCAAGTTTGTATAATGCAGATTGATGTTTTTTTGAACATTCGTAGGGTTAAATCTCATGATTGGTAATAAAAACAAGAGTAAATCGACCAAAACCCCGCTTGCAGAGCTGCAAAACCTGCAATCTGAGCTACATTCACTTAGAGAAAAGCACATTGCGGCACTGGAAAGTGAGCTCTTAGTATTTGAAAAAGAAGAAGTTTCCCAAAAATCCCGAATTGACAAAACCCGCGACCAACTAAATCACGCCAAACAGCGCCTGAAAGAACAGCACGACGCCAAACCTAGTATTCAGGCTCGAACCCAAGCCAGCATAGACAATCATCAGGCCCATTTTGATAGCTATCAGGCAGAGTTGGCCCAGCTGCGCAGCAAAATGTTTGAGCAAAAGCTGGCTATTCGCAAAGAAAAGGCCGTATTAAAGGCCATTATCGACACTGAAAAAGCGCTGAAAAAGCCCGAAAAGGCAGCATCTCCTACAAAACCGAAACAAGCCGTCGCAGTAAGTGAAAAAACAACACCCAAAATTGCTGCGGCCAAAACGAAAAAGCCAAGCCCTAGCTCGCCACCCAGCAACGCGAAAAAGCCGCCAGCGCAGCCAACAAAAACAGCCACTAAAATCAGCAACATAGATACGGACGCCAACTCCAAGCCGGAAACGCCTGACGCTCCTGTTGTAAGCACACCAACAGAAACTGAGGCAGTAAAACCCGCAGCTCAAGTCGCCAAGGAGATATATTCAAAACCTAGACGGCGGGTTCGGCGCATGAGCGACATCCCTAGCCATCCCGACAAGGCCGGCGACAGACTTGCCAGCCTATTCGATGACTTTTAGGAGATTTCGGCAAAGTTAGCTGCCATCTCAACGCATTTACCAAGAACATCACCCTGCCGCACGTCTGCGTACAATGCGGCATAGCTGAGCACAGCATCCAAATAATTGACATCGCTCTCAGCTGTCGCCGTTATAGTTGCAATGCGCTTCGCCAAAACCTCAATCTCCATGCGCTCAGCCTCAAGCTCCGCCGCTTTTAACGCATCGTAAAGACCGCCTCCCCCCTCGGTCTGCCGGCGCATCGCCCTCAATGGAAGTATATATTCCTCGCGGATGGGTGCAGCCAAGGCAATCAATTCACGACATAACAAATCCGTCCAAACCCGGCCTTGATGACTGCAAAATCCCGCCGCCAACAACATATTTACGTCCATTTGGTAATGGTCCTGCAAATACAGGCAGTGGCGTTGTATTATGGGCTCCGCATACGCTGCTAGCGCAAATTCCCACAGGGTACTTTGCGTCTTTTTAGGTGAATTCCCACCGGCACTAAATTTTTCATCCATTACTTGGTACTCACGCTATAATCGCGCCCCATCATGATTGAACTCCAGAACCTCAGTTTACAACGCGGCGGCAAAGCATTGCTCGAATCGGCCGACCTGCGCGTTAATCCCGGCGAACATATTGCCCTCGTTGGCGCCAACGGCACCGGCAAGTCCAGCCTATTCCAACTTATGTGCGGCAAGCTAGTCCCAGACAGCGGCGAGCTTTACATTCCCGCGCAATGGCAAATAGCGCAAATGCGCCAAGAAGTAGACGCCAGCGACCGCTGCGCTATCGAATATGTTATCGACGGTCACCACCGCTTTCGCGACATTGAAGCGCAAATAGCGAGCTGCGACGACGATCATCGCTTGGCCGAACTGCATGGCGAACTAGATCTAATCAACGCCTATCAAATTCGTAGCGACGCTGAGCGCCTACTCACCGGCCTCGGTTTTAAACTGCAGGAGCTTGAACGCTCGGTTAATGATTTCTCAGGTGGCTGGCGGATTCGGCTGAATCTAGCACAAGCACTGATGTGCCCATCAGATTTGATGCTGCTCGATGAGCCAACAAACCATCTTGATTTAGATGCTAGCCTTTGGTTAGAACAATGGCTGCACCGCTACGAAGGCACTTTATTTTTAATCTCTCATGATCGCGACTTTATCGATGCCTGCTGCGACCATGTAGTGCATTTAGAACGCCAAACTATGACGCGCTATCGCGGCAACTATACCGCCTTCGAACGCCAGCGCGGCGAACGTCTTGCCCAGCAACAACTTGCCTTTGAAAAACAACAAGTAGTTCGCGCCCATATGGAAGACTTTGTACGCCGCTTCCGCGCCAAGGCGACCAAAGCTAAACAAGCCCAAAGCCGATTAAAAGCACTGGAACGGATGGCCGACATTGCACCAGCGCATATCGACTCACCGTTTAATTTCCGTTTTTATGAGCCCAAGCAGTTCTCAGACCCACTGCTGTCGCTCTCCCAAGCAACACTGGGTTACAACAGCCCGATTCTGAACAAGCTCAACATCAGCATTCACCCCGGTACACGCCTTGGACTTTTAGGTGCCAACGGCGCGGGTAAATCAACGCTGATGAAAACCCTAGCAGGCACCTTGCAGCCACTTATTGGCGAACGCCAGCAGGGCGAGCATTTGCACATGGGGTATTTCCATCAGCACCAGCTAGAGTCTTTGGATTTAAGCGCCAGCCCAATACTGCAATTACAGCGCCTGCGGCCCGACGCCCGCGAGCAAGAAATTCGCAACTTTATCGGTGGCTTTAACTTTCACGGCAAACACGCAGAACAAAGCTGCGAGAACTTCTCTGGCGGCGAAAAAGCGCGACTCGCCCTCGCCATCATCGTGTGGCAGCGCCCAAATATGCTGCTATTGGATGAGCCAACCAACCATCTTGATCTAGAAATGTGTCACGCCCTAACCACTGCGCTGCAAAACTTTGAAGGCGCGGTGATTCTAGTCAGCCATGATCGCCACTTGCTGCGAAACACTGTGGACGAGTTTTTACTTGTGGATGCAGGCCAAGCTCAGCCCTTTGATGGCAGCCTAGAAGATTACCGCCACTGGTTGCTTAACCGCGATAAAAGCGCACCAATTGATAATGACACCGCTGCCAACAATGACGCGCCACTAGTCGACAAAAAGCAAGCTCGTCAGCAAGCCGCTGCCCGTCGTGCGCAGTTAGCGCCACTGACATCAAAGCTCAAAAAATTAGAACAAAGTATGCAAAAGTTTAGCGAGCAATTAGCCCGTATTGAAGAACAGCTCTCTGATGCCAGTCTGTACGAAGAGAGCAACAAAGATAAACTAAAGAAGCTACTAAGCGAACAAGCAAGCCTACGTGAGCAAAACGACGATACCGAAGAGCAGTGGCTGGCAATTCAAGAAGAGCTTGAAGCCCTAGAAACGGAGCTTTAAAAAAGATCAAGCACGGGCGGCCAAGCATAACCGCCCGTGCTCGTAGTGATTAGGCCTTTGCCTTTATTGCCTCTAAAAACGCGGCCATACCTTCCTGCATCGCTTTGTCTAACTGCTTTGAAATATCCGCCGACGCCATCATCTCATCCCACGCCCGAAGGCCCGGCACCTCAGCCACGACATCCCACTGATAAATAGCCTGCGTCGCCAACTTACACGTCACCAAACAATAGCGAAGTGCCACATCTGCCATCGTCATTGCCTCGCCAAACATATACGGCGCCGGCTTAGCCAACAGACTCAACGCCACACCGCCCTTCTCAATAGTCTCACGCACCTCGGCTTTTATTTCTGCACTGACCGCTTTACCCGCAAGCACTTCAGGAAACAATCTACGGGCCGGCAGCTCAAAATACAGCTCGGCCACCTTCATTAGCTCGCACACCTTTGCCCGCTGCCATTCGTCAGCCGGTAGCAATGGCCGCGCAGGATATGCAGCCTCAATATAATTCAGAATAACGCTGCTCTCAGCCAAGTAACCATGCTCAGTCTCTATACACGGCACCTTGCCCATTGGGCTTTTACTATTGTAGGCGGGATCCATACCGGGAAAGGTCAACACCTCGTCAAACTCGACACCCTTATATAGCAATACATGCTTGACCATATTGAAGTAATTACTAACTGCAAAACCGTATAATTTGAGCATGGCTGTTTATCCTATTCACTTTATTGTAGATCGCCGCCCAGTATACGCAGCAATTAATTGATGATGCCAGTGTCAACATAGAGCAATCGCTCTACACATAAAACACCGCCAAATCAACAAAGCTAACAATTTAGTAAGTTGCCGCCACGAGCTAAGTTGGCTACTGTTCGTGCTTGATTTTTTACCGCCCGAGAAAGTTATGGATATTGCGCTACCCGCCCACATAAACGACGTAAAAGGCTTTTTAGCAGACGATGAGGCAAAGGCGCTTTATGAACACGCACTGTCCGTTGCAGAACGCGGCGCGGTATTAGAAGTGGGGAGTTACTGCGGTAAATCGACCATCTATTTAGGGCTCGCCTGCCAGCAAAAAAACAGCGTGGTATACGCAATAGATCACCACATTGGCTCCGAAGAACATCAACTCGGCGAAATGTTTCACGACCCTGATCTTTACGATGCGGGCGAAGGGCGCTTCGACACCTTTAAGGAATTTCGCCGCAATATTCGACTCGCCGGTTTAGACGACACCGTCGTCCCCATCGTCGCCACCTCTGAGGTTAGCGCGCGACACTGGAACACACCGCTCGCCATGGTCTTCATCGATGGCGGCCATAGCCTCGATGCCGCACTTTGCGATTACCGATGCTGGGCAGGCAAAATTATGACTGGCGGCGTACTTGCTATCCACGACCTATTCCCTGCGCCAGAAGAAGGCGGCCAAGCACCGTATGCTGTTTATAAAATGGCACTGGCTTCTGGGTTATTTGAACCTATTGCGAGGGTCAATACGCTGGGGCTTTTGCGTCGGCTTTAAGCTAAACCACACAATATTTGGAGTCAGTGTAAAAACTCTAGAATTTAAGATTGTGAGACCTTTAAGAACTTAAAATATGTAGTAAGTCATTTGTTTTTGGGCCAATACTTAAGAGTTTTTACACTGACCCCAAATATCTATTGCGGGGGATCAATATGTGGGCCAAGCGTGGTGTTGACGCGAAACCAACCCGCTATGCTGTAGCGCAGTCGGCTGGCGGTAGTAACTTCATGAGGAAATCGGTCGCTCAGGAACACCACCAAAGTGCCCATCAAGGGTGATATTTTTGCAATGGGTTCAACATCGTCTTCGTACATCACCAAATGCCCACCGTCGTCGACGGCCCAATTGGGATTTAAATAAAACACGGTGGATAAAACGCGATTCGTACGCCCCTTAAAGGCATCGACATGTTTTTTATAGAATGCGCCGGGCATATAGCGAGCAAAATGACATTCATAGTCGAATAGCCCCATGAATAAACGCCGATTGAGGCCCACCCGCAGTTTTTCCATCCACGCTAAATACTGTGCCTCGACCTCATCGCCGGAGCTAAACCAGCGAATTTCGTCGTTGCGTACGAAGGGATTTAGTTGGAATTCGGCTGCTCGGCCCACGCCAGCGGGGCGAAAAACATCATCTTCAAAACTGACCATACGCGCAAATAATGCGTCGCTGATACCAAGAGGCAGCGCTGCAGGTAGAGCTATGTAACCGGTTTCCGTCAAGGCGTCGGCGATACTATCGAAAATACGTTCGCTATCTAAGTCAGATATTAGTAATTCAGCTTCCACCTAACAGCCCCTGAAAAAACTGCATATTTACCTTTAACGGCGTCGCTGTCACTAATTAATTTTTCGTTAACTGCTGCCCGCTTATTTTAGGTGCCGAAGGGCGACCAAAAGATCGGGAATAAACTGCAAGTAACTGCCGTACTGCCATAGCTGAGTGGAAATTGAGGGACGCAATTCTCGCTCCACTTGGTCGATTAAGCCGTGCAATCGGCGCCGACCCCACACACGATTCACACCAAGTTCGATAACTGGTGCGACAAGCGGTGTTGCGACTACCATCACCGCAAAACCCGCTATAACCCCGCTCACCGCAACCCAACTGGGAACACCAAACCATCCCGTCCACAGCGCGGCCCACACACTTTGCTGACTAAGGTAAAGACTGCTTGCCGCTGACATGCCGATCATCGAGGCGCTGCCAAAGGCAATTTTATCGCTCACACCACGCCCAAGTAGCCCCACACCTAAAAATAGCAGCAGGTCACGACTGCTATCGTGCTGCAAACCCATTTGCGCCACAGCAGCTTGTAGCCGCTTGGCAGCGAGTTCACTATCGTAAGGTGCCAAAGCCAAGCGCAGTCGCTCAATGTCGCCCTGTTGATAATCAGGATGTGTACGTAATTGCTGAAACAAAAGTGCCTGTAAGGTGGGCAACTCTAAAATTTCCTCAGACAGAATAGTGGCTATCGCTTGCTCCTTGCCGGTCAACTGTCTAAATACCGGCGATCCACGCCGCCCTACACGACGCAGCAAGCGCCACAACGCCCGAGGGATATTCATTAAATCGGCGGGGATATCTGTCTTATTATGCCAATGCCTTGCGGCCACCGCTGAAAAGGTCTCGAAATAGCGCTGATGCACCTCATCAACCCGCGCATGCGCTGCAGTAAAATGGGCTGCTATTGCCGACTCCAAGCCCGCCTGCCAATGCAGCTCGGCGTCACTCATTGCAGTATCACTCATATTTCTAGTCACAGCTCGCTAGGTAATATAAAGCTTGCAAAAATGGCTTGTAAGCCTATGACATTACACACAAAATGAAGGCTTAAACTCATAACACATACCGCTGCCATGTCAGAACATACCGATTACGTAAAATGGTTTCGCAACTCTGCACCCTATATTAACGCTCACCGCGGAAAAACATTTGTGATTATGTTTGGCGGCGAGGCGGTTGCGCACCCCAACTTTGCCAATATTGTGCACGATATCGCCCTTCTCAACAGCCTTGGTGTGAAACTTGTGCTGATCCACGGCGCGCGGCCACAAATTGAAGATCGGGTTAGAAGCTCCGGCATCGAGAGTCGCTACCACAATGATTTACGTATCACTGATGACATTGAACTCCGTTGCGTCACTGATGCGGCAGGATCTTTGCGCGCCCATATTGAGGCGCTACTGTCGATGGGTGTGGCTAACTCACCCATGCACGGCGCATCCATTAGGGTGTGCTCAGGTAATTATGTTACCGCTAGGCCCATCGGCGTAGTCGACGGCGTCGACCTGCGCCATACAGGAATAGTTAGAAAAATTGACGCACAGGCATTGCAGCAACAACTTAGTCAACAACACATTGTGATGCTGTCACCACTCGGTTATTCGCCAACCGGTGAAATTTTCAACCTCACCGCCGAGGATGTCGCGGTACACACCGCCGTCGCCCTAAAAGCTGACAAATTAATTTTATTTACTGCCGATGCCGGCCTACTCGACAGCGATGGCGAGTTAATACGGCAATGCGAATACCGCGATGTTGATCGTGAAATAGAGCAACAAAAAGCACTGCACAGCGACAGCATTGTGCAAGCAGTGGTCGACGCCGGAGATTTAGGCATCAATCGCTGCCATATGATTTCTTTCCAACAAGACGGCGCTCTGCTACAAGAACTCTTTAGCCGCGACGGCGCCGGCACACTCATTACCCAAGAGCACTATGAGCAATTCAGGACGGCGAATATAGATGACGTCGGCGGCTTGCTCGCCATTATCGAACCCCTCGAAGCCAAGGGAGTTTTGTTAAAACGTTCGCGGGAATTATTAGAAAACGAGATTGAGCACTTTAAAATTCTAGTTCGAGACGGCATGGTCGTCGCCTGTGCAGCACTCTACCCCTACGCCGAACAAAACAGCGGCGAAATCGCCTGCGTAGCCACTCACCCAGATTATCGCGGCGCCGATCGCGCGGAACGCTTATTAGAACTTTTGGAGAAGGAAGCGCGCAGGATAGGCTTAAACTCTGTGTTTGTGCTAACCACGCAAACCGCCCACTGGTTCCAAGAACAGGGCTATGTGGAATGCCAAATTGACGACCTGCCGCCGGCTAAAAAGCAGCTCTATAACTTTCAACGCAAATCCAAAGCGTTTATTAAGACGCTAAATTAATATGCGCATACCACGGATTTATGTTGAACAGAGCCTAACCCTCGGCCAGCAACTGACGCTAGACGAACGCGCTGCTCACTATGTAGCGCAAGTTCTTCGCATGCGCGCTGGCCGCGAACTTATTTTATTTAATGGCGACGGTAGCGCCTACCCCGCCACCATTAGCGAAGCGGGCAAAAAAGTCGTCAGCTGCAAACTAGGCGACAAGATGCTTCCGGCATCACCACCCTCGCCACTAAATATTGAGCTCGCCATTGGTATTTCTAAAGGTGACCGTTTTGATTGGGTAATTCAAAAAGCGACCGAGTTAGGTGTACGCAAAATTACGCCGCTGTTTACCCAGCGTGTAGATGTAAAGCTCAGCGGAGAACGGCAGGAGAAAAAGCAACGCCACTGGCAGCAGATCATGATCAGCGCCTGCGAGCAAAGCGGTCGCAATGATTTAGTAGACATCGGCGAAGCCTGCAATATAGACGACTGGTATGCAAACTTGGGCGAGCACTTAAAACTCGTGCTATGCCCCAGCCTGAACGAACACAGTTTTATAGAAAATAACAAAGCAGAAAATATAACTTTGTTGGTTGGCCCAGAGGGTGGACTCAGTGATGAGGAAATTGCTTACAGTATTAAACAGGGTTTTCACCCACTGCAATTAGGCCCGCGGGTATTGCGCACCGAAACGGCTCCCATAGCGGCCATCAGTATTGTGCAGTATCGCTGGGGCGATATGGACTGGTAAAAAACGTGTTACAAGACGTCTAAAATTTCTTGCTCTAGCGCGTCCCAATCGGGAATCATTAATGTCAGATCAGCTGCTCTAACTTGGCTATGAATCAGACGATGCGCCTCGGTATCCAGAGGCGTAATATCGCTTTCCCGCAGTCTAAGCATGCGCGGCACACCACTTAGAACCAGCCCGAAGAAAGGCATTTTTTGCCGATCAGTAATGCCATGCAAAATCGCCATTTGCCGCAGCGGTAAATCCTCTGGCAAAGATCCTGTCAGTAAACCTTCAAAACTAATAAGTGGAATTTCCTGCTCGCGCCACCTCATATAACCCAATAGGAATGGCGACGATACCGCTGAGCTTAGCTGCCCAGCTAATACCACTTCAGCCACCGCCGAGTTTGGCAACAACAGGTTACCCTTCACCAATGGCAATATAATATTTGCCAGTACTGTTGACGATGCTTCTACCACTGTATTCATGCATCCACCAAGCCAGACGTTACTTCGTCAATCGCCTTTAATAGTTGAATTTCTTGGTAGGGCTTACCAAGGAAATTATGTACGCCCAAACCGAAAGCCCGCTGACGATGCTTTTGGCCAGTACGGGAGCTAATCATAATAATCGGAATATCTTTCATACGCGGATTGCTGCGCACACGGCTCGCGACCTCGAACCCGTCCATACGCGGCATTTCGATATCCAGCAAAATAACATCAGGCAAACGTGCGCTATCCTGCAATTGACTTACCGCATCTACGCCATCACGTGCCAATAACACTTCCATATGCTGACGAGCTAAAAGGCGCGAGGTGACTTTTCTTACCGTCACGGAGTCGTCGACAACCATCACCAAACGACTGTTCTTTCTCGAGATTGCAGTTTGGGCTGGGGCTTGGTTTCCTGCCAAGCGACGCGCCACATCGGCACGAATACTCGCCAACATATCTAAAATAACAACAACACTACCGTCACCCAATACTGTTGCCCCAGACAATCCAGGCACCGCGGCAAATTGTGGCCCCAAGGTTTTCACTACTACCTCCCGAGAACCCAATAGCGAATCAACCTGTATCGCCGTCGGCGGTTCGGCGTTGCNAATTAACAAAACCGGACGCGACTCAAGCTGCCCCTCTAAATGGGCAACGCGGCCTGCATCTAACAAATTACCCATATAGCGTAATTTATACTGCTGCCCGGCGTACTCAAAGTCTGGGCCACCCTCTTGATAATAAACATCAAGCTCATAGGGATTTACCCGCACAATGCCTTCAATATTATTCAAAGGCACCGCAAAAATTTCGCCACCGACACTGACCATCAAGGCGCGATTGACTGACACGGTGAAGGGCAGACGAATTTCGAAACGCGAGCCCCGGCCAGCTTCCGTTTGAATTTCGATAGCGCCGCCGAGCTGCTTTATCTCACTTCTAACAACGTCCATGCCCACACCACGACCAGAGATTTGGGTGATGTTTTTAGCAGTA
This sequence comes from Zhongshania aliphaticivorans, assembly GCF_902705855.1. GTDB lineage: Bacteria > Pseudomonadota > Gammaproteobacteria > Pseudomonadales > Spongiibacteraceae > Spongiibacter > Spongiibacter aliphaticivorans_B. The sequence goes on from NZ_CACSIJ010000016.1 coordinate 19,634, forward strand.
CTAAAGCCTGCGTGGAAAATATAATCAAGCAACTGGCGTTCACTGAGCTCAGCATCAGCGGCAATCAGTTCCATTTCTTCTGCGCGTCTACGCACAGCTTGCAGGTCGATTCCGCCGCCGTCGTCACTAATCACAATAACAACGTCGCCACCCTGACGATCGAAGCGCATACTAATTTCGCCAAGAGCGGGCTTGCCCGCTGCCTCGCGCACTTCCGGCGACTCAATACCGTGGTCGATTGCGTTACGAAGCATATGCTCCAGCGCCGGTACAATCCGCTCCAACACGCGACGGTCCATCTCACCTTCGGCGTTGTAAACATTAAACTCAACCGGCTTATTTAGTTCACTACCAATTTGGCGAACGCCGCGCCGCAGCCGTGGAACCATGCGCGAGAAGTGAACCAGCTGCGAACGCATTAAGCCCTCTTGCAACTCGGTATTTACCCGTGACTGCTGAATCAATAAGGTTTCCATGTCGCGACTTTTTTCTACCAAGGTGCCGCGTAAATCAGTAAGGTCTGACGCCGACTCAAGCAAAGATCGCGACAACTGTTGCAGCTGTGAATAGCGGTCAAATTCCAATGGATCAAAACCATCAGCACCTTCGCTTTCAACCTGCTCTTGGCGGAAAATAATTTGCGCTTCGGTTTCAATATCCAAGCGCCGTACTTGTTCTTGTAAACGCTCGACGGTAATTTCCATTTCCTCCAAGGAGAAATGAATTTCACTCACCTGCTCTTCAACACGGCCCCGGGCAATAGAGGTTTCACCGGCCAAATTAATTAAGCGTTCCAACAGCGCCGACGGCACTTTAATCATTTCTTGTGGCGTGACTTTCGCCATAGACGAGACCAAAGACGTCTCGTCACTGCCCGTGTTTACGTCAGTTTGAGTGGACTTTAATTCCTGCTTGGCCGCTAACGCAACAAGGGCATTCTCATCTTTGCTATCGCTCTGATCAGGGTCAACAATAATCTCTTCTGCTACGCCACTGGCTAAGGTCGGGTCATCTATCGCCGCAACGCAATTAACTAGCTGATCTTGGAATTGTTGAACGAGCTTAAAAAAGTCTTCGCTTTGAGTGTTTTTCTGCGCAACTGCCAACGCAATAGCCGTTTCAAAATTATGGCTAAGATCGCCAACAGTATTCAGCCCCGATAGCCTGGCTCCCCCTTTTACGGTGTGTAAATAACGCTGAATATTGTCGAGGTGAACCCACTCATCCCGCGCGCCTGACCAGTGGTGAATCGACTCGTCAATACTCTCTAATAAATCTGCGGCTTCTTCTAAAAATATTTCTAGTATTTCAAGATCAATACCGTCGCCCAAAGGGGCTGACTCGGACTGATCATTAGCAACAGAGGGCGCTACAAATTGAATTGCCTCACTCGCACTCAAATCAACATTGCGAACCCGATCAAGTAGGTCGCTATTTTCAACCACCGTCTGTTCAGCAGCTAACTGATTTAAATAATCCATCAGCTGCTCTAAAGCTTCATACACTAAACCGGTAAACTGACTTGGTAGCGGATCAGTGGCGTGGCTCAACAGCACCTGCAAGGCCTGGGCAAGTTCAGCTACTGCCTCACAATTGATGTCTTCTGCACGCTGGGCAAACACGCCCATCGTCGGCGCGTACTCAACTAAGGTAAGTGCCGTAACATCACTCTGCTCGCTAAGTACGTCAAGCAAACCCTGAACACTGTCACTGTGATTCGCTAAAAATGCATCTAAGGCACCTGCGGACAACTCCCCACGCGCACCGCGATCAACGGCGAACTCAGCTTCATGAATAAGCTGCACAGACAAGGCATTGATAGACGACAATAAGGTTTTAGGTGTGTGCAAGGCAGACACTGGTGTGTCGACCAATTGCTTGACCATCATGCGCACTTGACGCACCACATCAGAAATAAGCGCCAACAAACTTTCGCCGGCCGCTACCCGCATAGAGCGCAGTTCTTTTACCAAACCCTCTAGCGGCGTAATAATATTCGCTACCGGCCACACTTCAGCCATCTTAGACGAGCCTTTAAGTGTATGTAGGGCTCGCTGTACTTCATCAGTTAGTTGCGCCGGATAGCTCTCTACACTCTCGATGTAGGCCTCAAGCACACGTAAATGCGTATCTGCTTCGCCCATAAAAATAGCAGTTAAGCCATCTTCGTCGACACCGGAACCAAGATTGGATTGTGGAATTTGTTCCTGCGCCAGGGCCCCCGCAAAAGTCATTAATCCATCGACCGACGACGCGGGCAGTTCACGGCCATCGGTTAGGGCGGCAAGCATATCAGGCAGCAGTGCGGTAACGTTTTCGACCAGCTGCAGCCTCGCGTCATCCATCACAAAATGGCTATCAACCACCTTATTCAGCACAGCCTCAACCGACCAGGCTAGTTCGCCAAGTTGCGTTGCCCCCGCCATACGGCCACTGCCCTTCAAGGTATGAAAGGCGCGGCGAACTACAGCTAAATAATCGTCGGAATCTAAGCGTTCCTGCCAAATTGGTAACGTTTCATTTAGCAGCGTCAATACCTCGTACGCCTCTTCGAGAAAGACCTCTAGGATATCGGGATCCAACGCAAGCTCTGCACCAATATTAGCCCGTGCAGCCACGTCGTCGGCCGTATTTGGCCACTGCAATATATTCGCCGCCGCCGGCAACCCCAACACGGGATAGCCCAAGCGGGCCACGCAATCTTGCGCTCCCTTTAATAGGAATTCGTCATCATACTGCTGGCCATTGCTGCTGCGCTCAAGATAATAATCCACCGAAGTTAAGGCATCGGCCAAGGCATCTAAAGCCTGCCAGTCCGGCACCAACTGCTGGGAAATAATATTCGTCGAAATATAATTTGCGCAGCTCTCTAATATCGCCGCTGGCGCAGTAAGATCAGCCGGCCTCATCAGCTCAGCTAAGTCCTGTAACTGCTGGGGTGTATCTTGCAAGTGCTTGCTCTGCCACTGCTCAGACACATAAGCAATAATCGCCTCTTGAGCGTCGAACAAAACTGAACGACTCTGGGCGATAACACTGCGTACACTAATTTCTTCCTCTGGCGCTGCATCTAAAGAAACATCTGATGGCTCTGTGGAAGTTGTTTCGAGACGCTCGGCAATACGCTGTAAGGAGTTTGCGACCGCCTGCATTTGCTGGCCCGCCAAGCCCTGTTGTACTTGTTCGATAATCGCCTTTAGCGAATAAAGCGATTCAACCCAACCCAATACCGCTAAGGCATCGGCAATACCTTCGCACCGACGTTGCAGCAAGTCATTGTCGCCAACGGCACTCGCTGCCAGCTGTAATTCGGCAATTACCGAGGGCCGCGCCAACTCGGCAAAATGTTGGCCGGCTCCGTTCTTAGATGTAGACGTGTCAAATAAAGTAGCTAAACCGTGCTTGCCACGCTCTTCATTAATATAGCGCGACGATGCTGGACTACTTGCGATGTAAAACAGAATATCTTTTAGCAGAGACACTTCCACCGAGTTTTCTGCGGCAGACTGACCATCCTTAAACAGTTTTTGCAGTTCCATTCCCAAACGGCTGAGCAAATCACGAATGGCAAAATGATGGGCAATGGATTCGTTTAACAAGCCTTCTATCAACGCCAAGGCAGATGACCACAACACCTGCTGCGCCTGCCCGCTACAGAGTTTGGCGGCACGACCCGACACTTTGCCTAGGTACACCAAATTTTGCTTATCATCATCGCCGCGCAAATAAGCCTGCAAGGCTATTTGATACATTTTTAATAGCTTGCCGGCTAGCTCGCTGAATGTCTGCACCGACACACTCGCCCCATCTACCGAGGACGTAGGCATTACATTTAATGGTGGATTAAACAAGACTGACGACGACAATAGCGCTTGACGATTTGCCGCACGGAGGTCGTTAAAGATCATAATTAACGACGCAGGTAGTTCACTCTTACTCGTGCTAACTCGCTGTAAATACGCCGGCAGTTCATCTGCACTTGTCTGCACCGCGTTAAGGACATCGCGCTGACGATCCTCAGTATATGAGTCCGCCATAACCGCAAGAACACTGTGTTCCATTTCTTCTACTAGCAGTGCGGCACCGCTAAACTCTATCATCCGCAGACTGCCCTGCACTTGATGCAAAAGCGTCGTTACTCGATATAAAGATGCATCATGAGCATTGTGCAGAAAATCATCTATCAGCGGCACACACTGACCTAGTGCGTCGGAAATTTCTCCGGCGACCCACTCAAGCGCAATATAGTCTCGGCGATCAGTCATGTTGGTTAACTCTACATTCCCTTTCCATCGTCACAGTGCCGCCGAAACTAGCAGCAACTGGGCAAGCTGAATCTTCTTGGCTAGTCGGCAACAAAGGCAATCAGAGTTGCTGCTCTGGCAGCGTGAAACCGGCTACCGAGCTACGCAAATCGTTGGTCATTTCTGCCAGCGCACCAATCGATCTAGCAGTCTCTGTTGAGCCAGCAGATGTTTGTGAGGTGATTTGCTGAATGACCTGCATCGTTGACGATATTTGCCCTGCTGACACCGCCTGATCCGCCGCTGCACTAGAGATATTTTCAATAAGCTCTGCCAGCTCCTGCGATACCGTTTCGATTTCGGTCAAAGCCGTACCCGCATCCTGTGCGAGACGCGCCCCGCGCACAACCTCGGAGGTGGTTTGCTCCATCGAGATAACGGCCTCGTTGGTATCTGACTGAATGGTTTTTACCAAGGCTTCAATCTGTTTAGTTGCACCAGATGAACGCTCTGCAAGGCGTTGAACTTCGTCCGCAACAACCGCGAAGCCTCGACCAGCATCACCCGCCATCGACGCCTGAATCGCAGCGTTTAGTGCCAGAATATTAGTTTGGTCGGCAATATCATTAATCAGCGAGACGATATCGCCGATCTCCTGCGAGGACTCACCCAAACGCTTAATACGCTTAGAGGTTTCTTGAATCTGCTCGCGAATATTGTCCATGCCTTTGATGGTGTTCTGTACCACCTCGGCACCGGTATTTGCGATGGCAACCGAGCGCTGTGCAACCGTTGCTGACTCCCGTGCATTTGATGATACCCGGTCGATGGTTTGCGCCATTTCTGATATTGCCGCCGACGCACCCGCAATCTCTTTTGCCTGACTCTCCGAGGCTTGCGCCAAGGTTAAGGCGGTAGACTGGGAGCTCTGCGCCGCAGAAGACACCTCTACCGCAGTTTCGTTAATTTGCGATACCAGTACCCGTAATTGGTCGATGGTGTAGTTGATCGAGTCGGCAATGGCGCCGGTAAAATCTTCTGTTACTGTTGCCGAGGTGGTGAGGTCACCATCTGCAAGGTCGGCCAACTCATCCAGTAAGCGTAAAATTGCTGTTTGGTTTCTTTCATTTGCGTCCGCTGTCTCGCGCAGGCGCATCCCTGTATTACGCATTGACTGCAAAGCTAAAACAGTAAGACCAAACAATATTATTCCGACAAAAATCAATGCACTGACTACCGACAACGGTCGCTTGTCAGACAGCTTTGCAATTTCTGATGATAACTTACTCGTTACCTGAGTGATTTCTGGCACCGTCTCAGCGATTAACATTGCCGCTTCAGAGGATTTCAATAACTCCGGCGACACCTCAAAAATATTCCCCATCGAACCACTTAACTGCTGGAAGGACCCAGCAATAGCAGCCAAAATGGCTTGCGCCTTGGCATTGCTTATACGCTCAACGCCAATCGCACTGTTGCCTTGCAACAAGCCATTCAATACCGTGCCAAATTCGCTGGCATCGATAGTAAATTGCTCCGCTGCCTGGGTAGCCGCATCACCGCCGCCGATCATCTTATCAACGTGGCGGCCAATACGTTCAGCCAACCAAGACTGACGTTGGGCAATAGCGACTTGCTTAGCATCTGCGCCGCTTTTTAGTAAAATTTCTACCACTCTATTATTGTTTTGCTGCAAGTCTGGCAACTGCAGATTTAAATTTTCAGCAACTTGGTACAAAAAGACAATTTTCTCACTATTACCCGTAATGGTGTCCGAGGCACTGTCTACCTGCGCCCACAGCACATTTAGGCGATCTATGTCGCTACCCAGCATTGCCGCAGGCGATGGCAGTTTTTTCGTACCATCGACCAACTGGCTACGGGCTTGTTCAAAATTGCGCTGGGCGCGCGCCAAAGCATCAAAACTCCCCTTATCGCCCAGTGCCGCCTCCCGCGAGGTGTTCGCAATCTGCTGGGCGTATAACCGCATCTCACTGGTGAGCTCTAGGTAACGCTGATCGTAGTCGGCGTCTCGCAAAATAATATAGGTGTTTAATCCAGCACCCACAAAACCCGCCAAAATAACTATAACGAGAAGACTCACAACCCGGCTGGTCCGCAGTCGTGCGAGCGCGCCTTGATTACCTGCTTTCATTTACCGAACTCCCAGTGCTGATATTTGATATTAAAACCGCCACACGAATCATTGCTGCCATTCCGTGCCAAGGCTTCATATTGTGTTTAACTCCGAGCTTATGCTGCTACGGTATAAAAATTGTTATCTTCTATTAATTGTGCAGGCCTAAATACCGCCCACTGCCGCTGCCCTTGCTGATAACTTCCCTGCACATAATTAGCAAAAGAATCGCTTTGCAAACTGCACTCCAAACGATAGGTTTCAGCATCAAAATGCTGCATACCGAACACGTCATCAACAATGAGGCCTAAATAAATATCACCTTTTTCAATAACGAGTACCCGTCTCTGGCGCTGATCCAGCCCCGCACGCACGCCAAGAAACGCCGTTAAATCAACCAGCGGTAGCAAGCGTCCCCGCACATTAGCCACGCCGCGCACCCAAGACTTCACACCAGGTAAACGAGTGACGGCAGGCTCGGTTAGCACTTCGGCTATATCGTCCATTGCAGTGACACAATATTGCTCGCCAATACGAAAACCGACGCCACTCCACGTAATCACATGATTGTCGCGGGCACTCGGCAAGACGCTAAAGCCAGCTTGGAATCTAGCAGCGAGACTGTGCAAATAATCAAATGGCAGGGTATTAGACATAAGTCATCCAAAGTCGCCGCTTCTAGCCACGACTAATTAAGTACCGCATCAATGGCCTTTAAAAGACCTTTGCTATCGATTGGCTTAGTTAAATAGCCCTTAGCACCTTGACGCTGCCCCCACAAACGATCGGTCTCTTGATCTTTTGTGGTCACAATAATGACGGGGATACCGCTAGTGTCAGGGTCGCGACTTAGTTGTCGAGTCGCCTGAAAACCATTCAGGCCTGGCATGACAATATCCATCAGCACCACATCAGGCATCTGCGTCTTCGCAATATCTAGGCCTAACTCGCCACTTTCCGCCGTTAAAACTTCGTAGCCGTTTTTACTAAGAATCTCTGAGATCTTAAAAATTTCAGTTGGGGAGTCATCAACAATAAGAACCCGTGGCATCTTCCTTCCTCATCGGTAGTACTATAGCTGCAGCGCATAACATGGCCGTAAACCGATCACAAAGACCGATTCCACCATTTATTTAACTCGGCAAAACGCAAATTAAACGTGCGCAACGTGTACGTGATTCTGAATCGCCTCAAGCAATTCACCTTTGCTAAAAGGCTTAGTCAGGTATTGATCTGACCCGACGATACGGCCCTTCGCTTTATCGAACAAGCCGTCTTTGCTAGACAACATAATCACCGGCGTAGACTTGAATTCAGTATTATTTTTAATCAAGGCGCAGGTTTGATAGCCGTCTAAGCGCGGCATCATAATGTCGACAAAAATGATATCGGGTCTAGTATCAGCAATTTTTGCCAAGGCGTCAAAGTCATCCACGGCGGTAACTACTGTGCAACCCTCTTTGGCTAACAAGGTTTCAGTAGTACGACGAATTGTTTTGCTATCGTCGATAATCATAACTTTCAGGTCGGAAAAATTAACTTCCATAAGAATGAGTAACCTTATAAGGCTTGCGTATTAATGCGCTAACAATCCAGTGTCTTATCGCACGGTGTTGGTTTTTTTACCACGTAAAGCAGGCTGACACCATCATCCAGTGGTGTCAGTAAAGCAAAATTGTGCGAATAGGCAAACTTTCATTGTTTTTACGGTATTCTATGGTCGGTAATTATTAACTCAGTAAGGCAGCTAAACAAAGCCTATTTGCAAGGTTTTAGGACACAGGTATCAAAATGACTATTCGCCTTGGCGTAGTGATGGACCCCATCGAGAACATCGCCTACAAAAAAGACTCGACCCTCGCTATGCTCTGGGCCGCGTCCGCGCGGCACTGGGACATCAGCTATATGACCCCAGCCGACCTCTATGTTAGCGAAGGACTGGCGCGCGCCTCCGCCCAAGCTCTTCAGGTGTTTAAAGATCCAGAGCATTTCTACGAGCTAGGTGACAAACAAGATATCGGCCTTGGCGAACTAGACGTCATTTTGATGCGCAAAGACCCGCCCTTCGACAATGAGTTTCTCTACGCAACCCATATTCTTGAACTGGCAGAGACCCAAGGTGCGTGGGTAGTTAACAAACCCAGCAGCCTGCGCGACTGCAATGAAAAACTCTTTGCCCTGCAATTTCCTCAGTGCGGCCCAACCCACTTAGTTAGCCGCGACCAAGCTAGGCTGCGCGCCTTTCACGCCGAACACCGCGATGTCATTATGAAACCGCTAGACGGCATGGGTGGTAGCTCAATTTTTAGGCTAAAGCCTGATGACGCCAACGTTGGCGTTATCCTCGAAACCCTGACCAACCACGGCCAAACCACGATTATGGCCCAAGTATATTTGCCAGAGATTCGCGACGGCGACAAACGTATTCTGCTGATTGACGGCGAGCCCGTACCGTATTGCTTGGCCCGCATCCCCGCCAAAGGCGAAACCCGTGGCAATCTTGCCGCCGGTGGAACGGGCCGTGCCCAGCCGCTGAGTGACGCTGACCGCCGCATTGCCGCTGAAGTTGGCCCTGTTGCCCGGGCAAAAGGCCTATTATTTGTCGGCCTAGACGTTATTGGCGACTCACTCACCGAAATCAACGTCACCAGCCCAACCTGCATCCGCGAGATCGACACCCAATTTGGCACCGATATAGCTGGCCAATTAATGGACTGCATCGCCGCCAAACTCAACGATGCGAAGCAGCTTAATTCATGACCCCTGTGGCGGCACCGTTTATAGAGAATCAAACTCCACCCGATAGGCTGGGGTTTATTATTGCGGTCGCTACCGCCATGCACCTCGCCGTCATACTCGGTATCACTTTTGCTCCGCCCGAAGCCCGCGTTAAATTACCTAGCCTAGAAATCACCTTAGCCCAGTACCAGAGTAAAACGGCACCAGAAGATGCTGATTATCTAGCTCAATTCGATCAAGTGGGGAGCGGCAGCTTAAAAGAGAAGGCCGAACTCAGCACCACCGCCGAGAGCGCTTTTCACGACAATACCCTGCGCGATGAAGAGGCCCTAAAGCTAGCCAAGTCGGTGCCTGACAATGTTGGCAGCTCCCTCCTCAGCACCACGGCCGCGTCAGCTCGCAGCACCAAGCCACAACAAACCCGCATGCTCCACCAGAAGCAACCCTGGGACGGCAGCGACGATAGCAGCCAGCTCAGCGAAAATATTTCTGCACTGGAAGCTCAGCTTGAACAGCTCAATCAAAATTATGCCCGCATGCCGCGCCCCAAATTTATCACCTCGGTCGCCACCAAAGGCTCACCCGACGCGCTGTATCTAAACCGATGGGAGAAACGAGTAGAAACCGTGGGCAACGCCAATTACCCCGAAGAAGCGCGGAAACTAGGAATAGAAGGCGAACTGCGTCTCTTACTATTGCTCATGCCCGACGGCAGAATAGATGAGGTACGTATTTTAAGCAGCTCGGGCAACCCCATATTAGATCGCGCCGCCCACAGAATTGTGCGCTTAGCGGCCCCCTACGAGGCCATTCCTAGCGACGTGTTGGATGGCAAAAATCGTCTCGGTATCGTGCGCACATGGCGTTTTGAACGCCAATCCCTCAAAACCAATCAAAGCTAAATTTGCTGTTTATCTCGGCTAACAACTTGTGTTTGCAGTAATATCACCGATACTTAGAGCCATGACCAATTCCACTTTCCCATCACTCAAGAATCACTTTTTGATCGCCCTGCCTGCGCTCAAAGACGGGATTTTTACCCGTAGCATTACTTATCTGTGCGAACACGATGAACTCGGCGCGATGGGTATCATTATTAATCACCCACTCGATATGGACGTAGATGAAATACTTGAGCAACTGGAATTAGACGGTCACATTTATAATCACCAACAGCCTGTCTATGCTGGCGGCCCCGTGCATACTGACCGAGGATTTGTATTGCACCGTCGCGACGGCAAACCCTGGGAGGCCAGCGTTGACGTCTCCGACACCGTAAGCCTCACAACCTCCTTGGACATCCTCAATGCCATTGCTCGCGACTGCGGCCCAAGCCAAAGTCTTATTGCTCTCGGCTACGCCGGCTGGGATGCTGGCCAGCTTGAAGAAGAGCTGCAAGACAATGCTTGGCTTACCGTCGCCGCCAGCGACCATGTTTTGTTTGATGTCGCGGCCGAAGACAAAGTCGATGCGGCTCTCGCCATCCTCGGCATCAATTTCTCGCAAATCGCACCAGATAGCGGTCACGCTTAAGGAAACACTCTACCCAATGAGCGACAAACTCAAAACCCTACTCAGCTTTGACTTTGGTTTGCGATGGATTGGCTGTGCGGTGGGTCAAACCCTAACCGGCACCGCCAGCCCACAGGCCTCACTACAAGCCAAAGACGGCATTCCGCGCTGGGAAGATATCGACAAGCTCATGACCGAGTGGAAACCCGATGCCGTGGTAGTAGGACTACCGCTAAATATGGACGGTAGCGTATCTGAAATGTCGCAGCGGGCCAAAAAATTTGGCAACCGTATTCACGGCCGCTTTGGGATTGCCGTGCACTTTGCCGACGAGCGCCTGAGCAGCTTTGAAGCGCGTGGTGACATCATTGACGACACCGGCTCCCGCGATTTCAAAAACCAGTCTGTAGACAGCCGCAGTGCCGCGATTATTTTAGAAAGTTGGATGCGGCAAATCTAATCACTTACCGACGATAACCACCGCGCGCTGGCGGTTTGTTGTTCGGATGATCTTCCTGCATTGTTAAGCCACCCGCCATTTTCTGCATTTGTTCAGGGTTATTATCTGCACCCAACTTAATTAGCAGACGCAAATCGTTGGCAGAATCCGCATGTGCAATGGCGTCTTCATAGGTGATCTCGCCAGCAACGTACAAATTGTATAGAGCCTGATCAAAGGTCTGCATGCCCTGCTCGGTAGACTGCCGCATTAAGTCTTTTACCGCTGCCACATCACCTTTGCGAATTAGATCTGAGGCCAGCGGCGTATTCAGTAAAATCTCTACACAAGCTCGGCGGCCCTGACCGTCGCGGGTAGGAATAAGCTGCTGGGCCACCATCGCCTTAAGATTTAACGACAAGTCCATCCACAACTGCGGATGCCGCTCAGCGGGGAAAAAATGCAAGATACGATCGAGGGCTTGGTTGGCATTGTTCGCGTGCAAGGTACACAAACACAAGTGACCAGTTTCTGCGAAAGTGATCGCCTGCTCCATCGTTTCGCGGGTACGCACTTCGCCAATCATAATGACATCCGGCGCCTGACGAAGCATATTTTTTAAGGCCACCTCAAAGGACTCGGTGTCTATACCGACCTCGCGCTGGGTAACGATACAACCACGGTGTTGATGCACAAATTCGATGGGGTCTTCTACGGTAATAATATGACCACGCGAATTCTCATTGCGATGGCCTATCATCGCCGCCAGCGAGGTCGACTTACCAGTGCCCGTCGCGCCAACAAAAATAATTAGCCCACGCTTGGTCATCGCCAACTCTTTTACCTGCTCAGGTAAGCCCAGTTGATCGGTGCTCGGAATATTCGTCTCAATACGGCGCAGCACCATACCGACCAAGTTGCGCTGATAAAAAGCACTTACCCGAAAGCGCCCGATGCCCCGTGCACTAATGGCAAAATTACACTCTTTATCCCGTACAAACTCACGGCGCTGCTGGTCGTTCATTACCCCCATCACCACTTCGCGGGCTTGCTCAGGGCTGAGCGTATTACTGCTCACGGGTAGCAGCTGGCCATTCACTTTAATAGATGGCGCAACACCCGCAGAGATAAACAAATCCGAAGCGCCTTTCTCCTGCATGATTCTTAGCAGTTTTTCAATTTCCAATGGATGGCTCCTTACGGCATTGCGGCAACACAGACAAGATCAGAAATTCTCTGGGAAACGCGCTTTTAGGCGCGCGGCGTCGCGACTGATAAGGCGCTTCTGCAGCAGATTTTTCAAACACTGATCCATCGTTTGCATTCCCACTGCGGCGCCAGATTGAATAGAGGAATACATCTGCGCCACTTTATCTTCACGAATCAAGTTACGAATAGCTGGGGTGCCAATCATAATTTCGTGAGCGGCTATTCGGCCGCCCTCCGGTTTTTTCAGCAGGGTTTGCGAAATAACGCCCTGTAATGACTCGGATAACATCGAACGCACCATCGATTTTTCTTCACCGGGGAACACGTCCACTATCCGGTCAATCGTCTTCGCCGCCGAGGTTGTATGCAAGGTGCCAAACACCAAATGCCCCGTTTCAGCAGCGGTCAAGGCCAAACGAATTGTTTCTAAATCCCGTAACTCACCCACCAAGATAATATCGGGATCTTCACGCAGAGCAGAACGCAATGCCTCGTTAAAACCGTGGGTATCGCGGTGCACTTCACGCTGATTAAGCAGGCACTTTTTTGATTCGTGAACAAATTCTATCGGGTCTTCAATGGTCAAAATATGGTCAAATTTATTGTCATTAATATAATCAATCATTGCCGCCAGCGTGGTTGATTTACCCGAACCCGTCGGGCCAGTTACCAGCACAAGCCCGCGCGGAAACATCGATATATCTTTAAATACCTGTCCCATACCAAGGTCTTCTAGCGACAAAACCTTAGAGGGAATAGTACGAAATACCGCGCCCGCACCGCGATTTTGGTTAAAGGCATTCACCCTAAAACGGGCCACACCGGGCACTTCAAACGAGAAATCGGTTTCTAAAAACTCCTCGTAATCACGGCGCTGACGGTCATTCATAATCTCATAAATCAAGCCGTGCACTTCGCGATGTTCCAGCGGTGGCAAGTTTATGCGTCGCACATCGCCATCTACCCGAATCATCGGTGGCAAGCCCGCTGACAAATGTAAATCCGAGGCATTTTGCTTGGCGCTAAAGGCCAGTAATTCTGTGATATCCATGAAAGTCCTCAAGCGGCATTAAAGCGATTTACGGCAGATCGGCCCGCTGAAAATCTGCACCACGCCAAATTACGTTCGCATTATTCGCTGTGACGTAATTCCACGTCCTAAATATCGTCAATTCAAAACTGTATAACGCGATGTGATTATCGTACAGCACAAAGTTTTTATTTTAAGACTATGCGGCACGGCATTCCGGCATCAGGCATAATCTCAAGCATGATTACATCAGCAGACATAGTAGCCAATATAGCAGCAATTCAGAGCCGAATAGATGCCGCCTGCAAACTTTATCAGCGGCGCAGCCGTCCCACGCTTATCGCTGTCACAAAAACCCGCAGCGCAGCAGAAATCACCACGGCTATTAATGCGGGCATCAGCGACATCGGCGAAAATTACCTGCAGGAAGCCCTCGACAAGCAAGCCGAGCTAAGCGTACAGCCTAAGCAGTGGCACTTTATTGGCCCTATTCAGGCAAATAAAACCCGTGCTATTGCGAGCCATTTTGACTGGGTACACAGCGTGGATCGCGCCAAAATCATCACTCGTCTCAATGATCAACGCCCGCCAGAGCTAGCACCCTTAAATATTTGCCTACAGGTGAACATCAATGATGAGACTAGCAAAGCGGGAGCGGCCAAAGATGCTATTCCCCAGCTCGCTGCATTAGTGCTCCAACAACCTCAACTCCGCCTGCGCGGACTAATGGCGATTCCCGTCAACACCGACGATATTCAGCAGCAGCGACACAATTTTGCCGCGCTACGCAGTATTTTCACCGACCTGCAGGCAAAATTCCCCAGTGCAGTACTGGACACCTTGTCGATGGGCATGTCCGCCGACATGGAAGCCGCCATCGCCGAAGGGGCAACCTTGGTGCGGATCGGCAGCGACATTTTCGGGCCAAGACCAAGCCCGTCGCGCTGATCTAGCTCGCATTGACTGCCAGTATCAAAACGGGGCTGATATACTGCCCGCGTTAATTTCCAGCCAGTGCCTCAGTTTCGAGCGCAAGTGGCATAAGTAAACGGGGAAATAGAGTGGAAGAAATGCGAATTGGCTTCATTGGCGGCGGCAATATGGCCTCCAGCATCATCGGCGGACTGGTCGCCAGCGGCATGTCTGCCAGTAAGATCTGGGCCAGCGACCCCAATGCCGACAGCTTAGCTAAACTCAAAGACGTCGCCCCAGTGAATACCGGCAGCGACAACCATGCGCTAATCGCCGAAGTGAATGTACTCATTCTGGCGGTTAAACCGCAAATTATGAAACTGGTCGCCCAAGACATCGCCGATGCGGTGCAAGCCCATCAACCTTTGATTATTAGCATCGCCGCCGGCGTCACCAGCGGCAGCTTAGCTGGCTGGCTGGGTGGCAATCCCGCCATTGTGCGCTGCATGCCCAACACCCCCGCGTTAGTTCGCAGCGGCGCAACAGGCTTATATGCCAATGCACAGGTGGATAACGTGCAACAGCAACAGGCCACCACCATATTAGAAGCTGTCGGGCTCGCACTTTGGGTTAATCAAGAAAATCAGCTCGACGCCGTTACCGCGCTCTCTGGCAGTGGCCCCGCCTACTTCTTTTTGGTCATGGAAGCCATGCAGGCCGCCGGCCGCGAGATGGGTTTAAGTGACGAGGTCGCCAATCAACTTACTCTGCAAACCGCCTTAGGTGCAGCTCAAATGGCCATTACTAGCGACGTAGATGCCGCAGAATTGCGCCGCCGCGTTACCTCGCCAAAAGGCACCACCGAACGCGCCATTAATATGTTAGAAGACGGCGGTTTACGCCAATTATTTGCAACCGCACTCAACGGCGCTCGCATCCGCGCCGAAGAGCTTGCCATCGAACTGGAAGGAGAATAAGGCGCATGACAGCTGCTGCTGAAATCACCATTATGCTGCTAAACACCATTATCAGCTTAGCCATCACTGCGTTTTTACTGCGCATGATATTGCAATTAGTACGCGCGGATTTTTACAACCCTATCTGCCAGTTTTTGGTGAAGGCCACCAACCCGCTGGTTATTCCACTACGCAAAATTATTCCCAGCATGGGCAAGATCGACACCGCTTCCTTACTGCTAGCACTGATTGCGCAAGCGGTAGGTATTGCACTGCTATTCCAACTTTATGGCGGCGGCTTTCCAAATCCCGCACAGCTATTAATTTGGTCGGTTATTGGTGTGTGCAGCGCTATATTAAATCTGTATTTCTTTGCCATTATCGGCAATATTATTATGAGCTGGGTCGCCCAGGGCGGCGCCCACCCTGCAGCACAGCTTTTGTATCAAATCACCGAGCCAGTCATGGCGCCCTTCCGCAAATTACTGCCAGCAATGGGTGGGCTTGATCTGTCGCCGATATTCGTATTTTTATGCATCAAAGTGCTAGAAGTCGTTTTGCGTCACGGCGCGGCAGCAGCAGCTTTACCTAGAGGCCTAATAATGGGACTGTAAGCTGTGACGGAGCCCTCTGACTTTTACCGCTGGCAAAATGGTAATTTAATCTTGTTCTGTCATATTCAAGCGGGGGCCAGCAGCGACGAGTTCGCCGGCCAACATGGCAACAGATTAAAAATAAGAGTGCGTGCGGCGGCAACAGACGGTAAGGCCAACGCCAATTTAATCGCGTTTATCGCCAAAGAGTTTGGCGTTAGCAAGCAGCATGTTGAGCTGACTCGCGGCAGTCAAAATAGACAAAAAACGCTTATAATTTCATCGCCAGCAAGCATTCCCAAGGCCTTGAATTTAATTAAGCAGTAAATACAGACCCTAGCTAAGGATCGATACCAACGCGTTAAGCCGCTGGCAACACCGTTATCAGCTATTAAGGAAACTGCGCCACATGACACAAGCTCCGCCCAGCACAAATACTGCGGATCAAAATAGCGTCGGCATCGTTGTGCCGCAAAAACTGCACTTCGACCAACCCTTGCAGCTGGCCTGCGGCCGCGCCTTGCCCGCACACGACATTGTTTACGAAACCTACGGCGAGCTAAACACCGACAAGTCCAATGGCATTCTAATTTGTCACGCCCTGAGCGGACACCACCACGCGGCAGGTAAGCACAGCGAAGACGACCGTAAAACCGGCTGGTGGGACAGCTGCATCGGCCCTGGCAAACCCATCGACACCAATGTCTTCTTTGTACTGAGCATTAACAATATCGGCGGCTGTCACGGCTCTACCGGCCCCACCTCGATTAATCCCGACACTGGCAAGCCCTGGGGACCTGATTTTCCGTCATTGCGCTGCCGCGACTGGGTAGAAAGCCAGCACCTGATGATGCAGCACTTTGGCATCAGCCAGTGGGCAGCAGTGATCGGTGGCAGCTTAGGGGGCATGCAAGCCATGCGCTGGGCCCTGGAATACCCCGATGCATTACGCCACTGCATTGTCATTGCCTCAGCAATGAAGTTATCTGCGCAGAATATCGCCTTTAATGAAATTGCCAGACGCGCCATTACCTCCGACGCCAATTTTTATGAAGGCCGCTACCTTGAACACCAAACCCTGCCAAAACAGGGGCTCGCACTAGCGCGTATGGTCGGCCATATTACCTACCTGTCTGAAGACGGCATGAAGCAAAAATTTGGCCGCGAACTAAAAACAGGAAACCTGTCGCTGGGCTCTGGCTCAGACACCGCAGTGGAGTTTGAAGTAGAAAGCTATTTGCGCTATCAGGGTGAAGCCTTCTCTGGCAGTTTTGACGCCAACACCTATTTACTCATGACCAAAGCGCTGGATTACTACGACCTAGC
Source organism: Zhongshania aliphaticivorans (assembly GCF_902705855.1). Taxonomy (GTDB): domain Bacteria; phylum Pseudomonadota; class Gammaproteobacteria; order Pseudomonadales; family Spongiibacteraceae; genus Spongiibacter; species Spongiibacter aliphaticivorans_B. The sequence continues at coordinate 36,731 of NZ_CACSIJ010000016.1, forward strand.
AAGGGAGTACAACGACGATCCAGCAGAAGCATTTAAACACGCCAAATGCGCGTTTATGGTTGCCTCCTTCACCACCGACTGGCGATTTGCACCCGCCCGCTCACGGGAAATTGTCGATGCCCTTGTTGCCGCGAACAAATCCGTCAGCTACACAGAAATAGAAGCCGACCACGGTCACGACGCCTTCTTAATACCAATACCGCGCTATATGGATGTCTTCCACGCTTATATGAAACGACTCAAACAGGAGCTTGGCCATGCGCTTTGACCTCACCCTGATTCAGCCGTGGATTAATGCCAACAGCCGCGTACTCGACCTTGGTTGCGGCGACGGCATGCTGCTAGAGACCTTAAGCAAAGAAAAGAATGTCTCGGGCATTGGTCTAGAAATCGACCCCGACAATATCACCCTCGCCTTGGCGCGGGGCGTCAATGTTATCGAACACGACCTCAATGTCGGCTTGGGCAATTTCCGCGACGACAGCTTCGACATGGTAGTGATGACGCTGGCACTGCAAACCCTTCGCTACCCGCATTTGGTCATCGACGAAATGCTGCGCGTTGGTCGCGAATGCATCGTCACCTTCCCCAATTTTGGCCATTGGCGTAGCCGCTGGTATTTAGGACATCGCGGCAAAATGCCGGTATCAAAATTCCTTCCTTATACATGGTACGACACACCGAATATTCACTTCTGTACCGTCAAGGATTTTGAAGCACTCTGTGACGAAAAAAATATTCGTATTTTAAACAGCAGCGTCATCGGCGCTGACAACAGCCAATCGCCATTGGCGAATCGTTTCCCCAATCTATTAGGTGTGACGGCGGTTTATCACATCAGCAAATAACTCTGCATATACCGAGCAAAACTATGAAACTAAATATTACTTTTTTAAACATTTCCGCATTGTTTTTCAGCCTCTTACTTAGCTTTAGCGCACAAGCCCAAGAAGCACCACCGGTGACCGCAACCAGCTCAAACTTTGGCAAAGACACAGTGCACTACAGTGTTGTAAACACCACCTTCCTTACCCCGCAGGTCGCGAAAAGTTACGGCATTATTCGCGGCGAAGATAAGTTCATTATTAATGTATCGGTAAGACGCCAACTCAACACCAGCAATATTGCCGTGCGTGCCAAGGTCAAAGGTAACAGCTCTGACCTTATTCACCGCACGCCCTTAGAGTTTAAAGAAATTATTGAGCAAGATGCCATTTACTATATTGCTGAGTTTGAACTCAGCAACGACGAGCGCCAAGATTTCCGTTTATCAGTCAATGTAGACAATCGCCCCAGCTACGATATTCAATTCAATAAAATGCTATACATCGACGACGAATAGGCAGAAAACTCCGTGTCCAGCTCCTCTAACAATACCGTCGTCCTCGCCAGTGGCAATCGTGGCAAGCTAACTGAGCTTGGCAACTTATTAGCCGGCATGGGCATTACACTGCGCAGTCAGGCCGAATTTGATGTAATAGAGGCCGACGAAACTGGCCTAAGCTTCATCGAAAACGCCATTCTAAAAGCCCGCAATGCCGCCCGCCAAACCGGCTTTGCTGCGCTCGCCGACGACTCCGGACTCAGCGTAGATACACTCGGCGGTGCACCCGGCATTTACTCGGCGCGCTACGCGGGCGAACACGCCCAAGATGCCGACAATAACGCCAAACTATTAGACGCATTAACAGGCGAAACCAACCGCCGCGCTCACTTTCACTGCGCCTTGGCCTTTGTTCGTCACGCTGACGATCCCGCCCCCATCGTCAGCGAAGGGTTATGGTACGGCGATATTTTGTCTGCCCCGCGCGGCAGCAATGGTTTCGGCTACGACCCACTCTTTTACATAGCCGATCTAAATCTTTGCTCAGCAGAACTCAGCAAAGAACAAAAAAACCAGCTTAGTCATCGCGCGCTGGCCTTGAGTCAATTACTACCCAGACTCCGCGCTGAATATTTGCATTCCGCTAACTGCTAGGTATGAACAAGCTAAGGCTGTCGATCATTGATACCGCGCTTAGCCTGCCAATCCGCAGTGACCTAAATTTATTAGAACAATGCTTGAGTTCCAATTTGGTTGTGGCGCGCAGCTGCCGCAACGGCAACTGCGGCCGCTGCGACAGCACACTATTAAAAGGCTGCGTACAACTGCGCAATGGCCAGTGCATTAAAGGCCCCTCAACCATTGCCCTATGTGTTAGCTATGCCCAGAGCCATTTACAGATCAGCCATCTACCATTAATAAAATCACCCTCACACTGGCGCTGCCAATGGCAAAATCCAAGTCAATTATTACTACCCGCCGGCCGACAAATTCCGCCGCACAAAGGCGACATCTGCGCCATACTTTTTGAAAATTCCGTAGAGCTAAATGAAGTTGCCGACATCACCGGACGCAATATCCACTTACTCAATACCTGCACAAACACTAATCACAGCGTTAGCCTGATCACGATTGACCGTGACCACCAAGGTCAATATGCGCTTTGGCGAGAGCATCAACATCAGCGCCAGACACTTTGGGCACACATAAACCACGCTACCGCACTTATCGCCCAAGCCGCTTATCTACAAAACACTAACGGCGCTCGCTACCATATCGAAATGCTTCAACGTTAAAATGCACCACGCCGCACTAAATGCAAAATCTGTGGTCTAAACCGCCTTGCGGTTTAAGTCACTAAGGGAACACGCTATGCTTAAATCCATATAAATAGCGCGTAACACCGAGTCATAACAACTCATTCATACAATAAGTAATGCGGCATCAACGCAATTAGCGTGCAACTGCATCGAATCTGGAGAAACAATCTCATGGTCAAACGAATATTGCAGGGTATTGTTGTCCTGCTTGTTATTGCGGTGGTCGGCGTCGTTTTTGCCCTAGAACCCATTGCGAAATTTATGATTGAGCGCGAGGGCAGCAAACAAGTTGGCGCGCGGGTTGACGTCGACAGTGTAGACATCAGTTTTTACCCCACCCACGTCGCACTCAACGGCCTAACCGTCGCCAATCCACAAGAGCCAATGCGCAATCTAATAGAAAGTGAAACTGTATCTGCTGACGTAGATGCTAAAGCGCTATTTAAGATGCAAGTCATTGCTGATCAAGTCGTACTGTCTGGCCTGCAAATGTACACCGCACGCAGCACCCCTGGCACTTTAGATGGCAGCATGCCGCCACCAAAAGAAGAAAGCGAAGGTTCAATGCCAAGTATCGCTTTGCCCGATGCAAATGCACTACTAGCTGAAGAAAAAGCCACCATTCAGGCCGAAGTCACCGACATTCAAAATGGCTTCACCACAATCGAATCGCGCTGGAAAACCAAATCTGAAAAGCTGCCAGATCAATCACAATTTGATCAGTACAAAGTCCGCTGGAAAGAACTAAAAAATAAAAATGTTATTGAGCGTATTGCCGGCGCCAAAGAATTGCGTAACGACATTAAAGCCGAGCTTCGCCAGTTTGAAAACTTAAACGAAGACCTAAAAACAGACTCTGCTGCAATCAAATCCCTAAGCTTACGCGCAGCAAATCTACCCGCAGACCAGTCTAAGCGTATGCTGTCCAAATACGGCCTAGACCAAGGCACAGAAGGTATGCTGCGCTTCTTGTTAGGCGACGAAGTAAATACTGTGGTACAACGCGGCCTCAGCCTCTACCAAGAAACAATGGGAAATATGGCGAGCGAAGAAGAAGCGCCTGCTAATGACGAACCTGCAGCAGAACTGCCGGTTAATATCTTAATCCGTAAAATCCTCATCGACGGCTACCAAGTTATTGGCGGTGAAAAACTCGCCTACTCTGGTGAAATCAATGACGTCACCGACAAACAAGACTACTGGAACAAACCCATCACGATGGCGCTACGCGGTGGCATGGAACAGAAGTCACAACTAGTCATTGACGGTATTTTTGACCAACGCAACGACACCCTTAAAAGCGTCTTCAATATGGGCTTGAAGCAATTAGCCCTGTCCGGTGTATCGCTGTCGCAAAGCCCCGACTTACCGTTGCAACTCGAGAAAGGGATTGCCGATATCGCAGCCAACTTCTCTATAGACGGTAATAACCTCAAGGGCTCGGTGGAAGGCTTAGTTGACCAAGCCAAACTATTGGTTGCCAATGTCACTAGCGACAACAAAACCGCCACCCTTCTCGCTGCTGCCTTAGAAGACGTCACTAAATTAGTCATGGATATGAGCGTAAACGGCACCGTCGACCAACCCGCCATCAAACTCAAATCAAACCTAGACAGCATACTGGGTGACGTACTTGGCGCAGAGCTCAAATCACAACTCGGCGAAGTAGAAGACAAACTTAAGGCCAAACTCAGTACAGACTACGGCCCGCAAATTGCCAGTTTCCAAGAGAAACAAGGCATGCTTAGCCAATACAAAGACCTATTAGGCGACCGCGAAGCAGCGTTGCAGGCGCTGATGAAAGAATTGATGTAGCAATCAGTTAGCAAATACGCGTGTTAAAGGAGCGCATCTCTTATTGAGGTGCGCTATTGAAAGAAGAATTCAAATCGCAGTTCAACATGTTTGTCCTTCTTTAAATGCCACGTGGTTTCGTCGTAGATACTTGGAGCTGAGCGCGCAACACACGCGTCGGGCTAGAGTGCCGAAGTGCGCTCTGTGTAAGCGAATTATTAAAGCCTGCCCAGCCAATACTGTGGGCGTCGCCGGTCGTGAGCAACCGCCAGAACCTGAAAACCACCAAGACTTTCTCGGTAAACGATTGATAGGGGAAATCTGTGAAGGGGTACTCTACGAATATCGGGCAGTAACTCAACTTGCCAAGCTTTTGGTGACTCGCCAAGCAAATTAGCTAGGGCTTCAAATTCCTCTATGAAGGCTCCACCCAATCCAGGAACTTTGGATTCATAATAGCCAACTGATTCCAGAAACTCGGCTTCCGCTGCCGGGTGAAAATAATAGTTCATTTAATGAGAGCTCTAGCCTTCCTCATTACATCCTCACCAGGCACAGGCTGAACTGTGCCATCATCAAGCTCCTCTCCTCTACGTCGGGCCTCAAGCAACCAATCAGACCTAAGCTCCTCTTCTGACGGAGACTCCATACTCAATACTAATCGCTGTATCAATTGAGCTCGCTCCTCTTTAGAAAGGTGCAGCGCCTCGTCTTCAATTTTCTGGAGATTCATAGACAAAACCTCTTGCTCACATTTCACTCAATTTTGACACAGATAGGTACCAGGTGCCACGACTCGGCGTCTTGCTTTAGCGCCGCCAGCAGGGTAGGAACGCGAGGGCAACCATCTCTGAAAGCGTTTACATCTCGTTCTAGCACCAAATAATCAGGGTATGTATTCGGCAACTTGCCTCGATAGCCTGCTCACTTCGGCCCGTTATCAAGGAGTGTAGCTATGACGATGATTTATAAACTTTAGGGGATTTAATGTAATACTGAACCCACTACCGGCGAAACAAAACTGCCCCTTTCTTTCTACTGACTATTCCCTTCCCTTGAGCCTATTCCGCTTTTGATAAAGTTCAATAAGTTAAGCAGCCCGTGAATGCATTAATGGGAAGGGCTCTAGAGTTCAAGTGCGTTGGCAACGCGAATATTTATTTCTTCAATTTTTTCAAAAAGACGGTGATTTCTTTTTCCGTTTGCTTATCACCTTTGCGTAGCGCTGATTCCAAACCGGATTGCCACACGGTTTCCGCCGCGACTTTGTCGCCCATCTTAAGATGCGCTTTACCAAGTAAATTCCATGCCGCAGAGTAGCCTGGATCTAGCTGAACACAGTGTTGCAAATGCGCTATTGCGGCATCTGACTTACTGTCATCGAGGTAAGCTTTGCCCAATCCAAAACGCAGCATTGCGCTGTCATTGCCTTTGGCGAGCATTTTTTCTAGGGCGTCGACATTCACATTTATATCCTAGAGTTGATTCTCGGCGCACTGCCGCGCGAATTTAACTATTAAATCGGTAAAAAACTTTTGTTCATCGAGACGGTCACTGCAAGACTGAACAATTAGTGCCCAGTTAGGCGTGGCTGCGGCAGCTGCGGTAGAGCTTGCCCCTGCAATTGCAGGCCTTCGTGGGTATAGCGCTCTGCCTCGCTATGATCGTTCATATTGCTAAGCAGGCGACCGAGTTCAAAACAAACCTCAGTGCTAGGGTTACGACGATAACAACGTTCAAAATAATCTTTGGCCTTGCCCCACAGTTCATTTCTTAATGAGAGGCGGCCTAGGCTTAGCAACAAGGCTGTATCTTCTGGATGCTCTTTTAGCCAAGCCTCTGCGGTGGAGAGTTGCCGTGAAGTATCTGCTCCCGCGATAAGTCCGTAGAGCAGTACCAAATTTGCAGACCAATTTTGCTTTAATGCGAGGCGCAGCGCTTTTTCTGCTGCGGCCTGATCGCCTATGGCCACCAGCGTTCGGCAATAAATTAAACTTAAGTCTGTATCGCGCTGCCATGTACGCGACAAGTGCTTCCACCATTGCTGCACGCCACTGACATCTGACTGCTGTGCAGCCTGTTCTAATTGGCCCATCAAGGCCTGACGCTCTAAGCTATCTATTTTTTCAGAAGGTAGAATATTGTGCTTACGCAAGTCTGGCAGCAATTCTAACAACGAACTCCAGTCGCGCAAACCTGAATACACTTTTTCTAGCAAACTCAATACCGAGGGATGACGTTCCGCATTACGGCGCGCACGGGTGAGTGTTGCCAATGCTTCTTCAAGACGGCCCTTATCGACTTGCATTTCGGCTTGAGTTAATGCAACCGCAATGCTGGCCTTGGCGCTGGTTTGCTCTGCTAAACCCAAGTAGTGACGACTCGCTGCAGCGTCGCCCATCGCGTGACTAGCTCGGGCTGCTAATAGGTAATTTACTAATGGCGCTTCACTGCCTTTCAAAGCATCAGTTAATAAAGTGCGCGACTTTGCCCAATTACCTTCGATAAAGGCAATCATACCTAAGGTGGTGTGGCTGCGACCGCGACTCGCTTTGCGGTCATTCCAAAAGCTACCAATTTTATCGCTCACTTTAGCGCCGCGACGCAGTCCAACAAATACAAAAATAAGTATAAACATAAACACAGCAAGAACCGCTAAACCAACCCAAATGGTCATTTCAACCGTCGTCTGTGCGTAGGCAATAAGGATATAACCAGGATCATGCTGAATCGCCGCTGCCAAGCCTGCCGCCAGCACGAGGGTTAAAAGAACCGCAATGAATATTTTCATTGGCGAACCTCTTTCTGCCAGCGATTACTTTTAATGTACTCTTTTAAGCTGCGTAGCGAACCAGAAATATCCGCTATCTCATTCTGTATCGGAAGCTCTGCCAATACCGCTATTTGCTGTAGCAATGTGTCACGATGCTCATCGAGCTGATAATAACGATTTAACCATGCCGCAGATTTTTCTAATGCACGGCGATACAAATCGGACTGATCAGCCAATAAGGCTAGCTGTGCCTGCTCGAACATGAGCTGCAAGCTCGCCCGCAGAGCCGCTTCTTGCTCGGGGGCCAATTGCGCGCGGAAGTTTTCTTCGTGGTGACGAATACGAATATAACTGCGCAATTTATCCCACGCCGCCATTAAGCCACCTTGTAAACGCTGCTGCCAATCGCTTTGTTCCTCTGTGGCCGCTACCGGCTCATAGCTCGGTGCTTTATAAATTTTTAGCTTTTCTGCCTCGGTCGCCAGTGCCTGTAGGGCTAAATAACTTCCCTCTACATCCCGCTGCGCACTGCCTTGCAAGGCACCAATTTCTTTCGCTATCTCGGCGCGCACTGGGTGCAGGGCTGCGTCATCTAAATCTCTTAAAATTTCATCTGCACTGCTAAGCAATTGCGCGGCTGAGCGCGGGTCGTGGCTGAGCTGTACACGCTGGTTTGCAAGACGTAACAAATATTCCACTTCAGCCAACAACCAATCACGACGATCTACCGTCGCCAGTGACTGCACTTTTACTTCAAGATCTTGGCTACGACGGCTCAGGGCGTCTAAGCGTGCGCTGGCGTCGCTACGCAATTGCGCTAGCGCTTCGCGCTGGGTACTGATTAGAGATTTAAATTCTGCCTGTGAAGCACTTAGGGTACGCAGCTCTGATTTAAAGTTATCGCTGGTATTTTGTTCCTGCGCGGCAAGCAATTGCTCTTGCTGGTACATCCAGCCCGCCAGCGCCAAGGCGGCAATGGCAACTAGCAATGCAAGCAAGCCCAGCAAATTGCTACTTGATTTAGGTTTTTTTTCAGGCGTTTTTTTTGCGGATTTAGCAGGCGCTGGTTCAGAGGCGCTAATCACCGCTGGGTCCTGCGTCGTCACCGTGGTTTGCTCTTTATTTTCTTCCGGTTTGTCGCCGCTCATTATGTTCTCTCGAGATCCATTTAATGATTGTTTTCAGCATAGTTTGCGAGTGCTGCTAAGCTCGCTGTGGTGCCGGCATTATCTGCCTGAATAATCTGCCGATAGCCCTGCTCGCGGGCTATATCCGCTACCCGCGCGCTCGGTAACAACACGGGGTAATTAAGCGCCTCAGCGCCCATCAATTCAGTAAAGTGGTTTAAAGTTTCGCCACTATTTAATGCCACGACATTTATACGGTGTTGTAACAGCAATGCCCGCAATTGGCCACCGCCAATATCTGGCCTACTGCGTTGGTAGCATTCGACATAATCCACCTCGGCGCCCCGTGAAGCTAGCTCCGCAGCCAAATATTCACGACCACCCACGCCGCGAACAATCAGCACTTTGCTATTTTTTAAGCACTGCAGGTCATCGCTGGCCAACAGGCTTTCGCTATTCATCGCTGGCGCGCTTTGGTGAACACGAATATCCCGCTCTGCCAATGCCGCCGCCGTAGCCGCACCAATTGCATAAACTTGAATACCCAGCGGCCATTGAGGCCAGTACTGTTCGATTTGATCTAGACCGTATTGCACCGCATTCACACTAATAAATATGAGTTGCTGGTATCGATCTAAATCCATCAGCAAGCGACGGCTCTTTTGAATCGCGGCGTCATGCTCTGGCGAGGACAGCGGCGCAATATCTAACAGCGGCTGCAAAACCACCTCTGCGCCAGCGGAGCCTAAAGCAGCGGCAAACTCCCCACTGCGATCCGCTGGCCGCGTTACCATCACCCGCAAATTACTAAGCTTTGCTGTCGCCATATACCGCCTGCAAAATAGCGCCCGCGCCCTGCGCCAATAGCGATTCAGCCACGGCAATACCTAATGCCTCGGCTTGATCGCGGGGGCCGCGCTGCTCTGCGGTGAGGATGGTTTTGCCACTTGGCTCGCCAACCAAGGCCCGCAGCCAAAGTTGTTCGGGATTCTCTGGGTCGGCAATAGCATAGCCTGCTATAGGCACCTGACAACCACCTTCAAGGCGGCGGTTCATGGCCCGCTCAGCCATAACCTGCTCTGCAGTCACCTTGTGATGCAAGGGCTTTAGTAAATCAATCACCCGCTGGTCAGCTAAGCGTGTTTCAACCCCAACTGCGCCCTGACCACAGGCGGGCAAACTAGATTCAACCGGCATTAAAGCGGCAATTCGATCTTCTAGTTTCAGTCGAATCAAACCCGCGGCAGCAAGAATAATTGCATCAAACTCACCTTCATCGAGCTTGCGTAGCCGAGTTTGCACATTACCGCGCAGGCTAGAAATTTGCAGGTCTGGGCGTTGCGAACGCAGCTGACATTCGCGCCGCAAACTTGAGGTACCAACCCGCGCTCCCTTTGGTAACTCATCGACTGAGGAGAAGTGATTACTCACAAAGGCGTCGCGGGGGTCTTCGCGATCACAAATAATCGCCAAGCCCAAACCTTCCGGAAACTCCATTGGCACGTCTTTCATGGAATGCACAGCAATGTCGGCGCGACCATCAATAAGGGCTTGTTCAAGCTCCTTAACAAATAGCGCTTTGCCACCGATTTTAGACAGGGGGGAATCTAGCAACTGATCGCCGCGGGTGGTCATTCCCAGCAGCTCAACTTCTAAACCTGGATGAGCGGCCTGCAACTCGGCCTTAATGAATTCCGCCTGCCAAAGTGCCAGCAGGCTCTCGCGGGTGGCGATGCGGATTGTATTGTCGGACATGAATATTTCCGTTGAACACCGTGGGGCCACCATGATACGCCAGCAAGAGCGCTGACAAAACCGAAAACCGGCCCCAAAAACCAATGTATTACATGCCTTTTGCCAACAGCGCCCGCACCGCCGGCAGATAACGGCGGCTAATTTGTGGCCCATCGGCAAGCCCCTGCAGCTTAACCCTATAGCCGGCAACACCGTGGCGCTCAATGCCCTGCACATAGGCCAAGGCCACCAGCGCATTGCGATGAATGCGCACAAACTGCGCCGCAAACTCCTGTTCCAACTCCCGCAGGCTATCGTCAATCAGCAGCTCACCATCAGGATGTACCGCGCTCACGTATTTATGGTCGGCATAAAAATAGCGCACCGCAGACACCGGCAATAGACTAATTCCCTGTGGGCCAGATGAGGATAATTGGCGCCGCTGAGTCGGAGGCTCAAGCTCAGCCAATGCTGCGATTTGCGCTTTGTTAAGTCGCGACAGACGCCCAAACACAGCGGCCAATTTTTCCCGTTGAATGGGCTTTAGCAGATACCCCACCGCCTGTGCATCAAACGCCGCAATCGCGTATTCATCATAGGCCGTGCAAAACACAATGGCCGGCGATGATTCCCGCTCGGCTAAAATACGCGCCAGCTCAATGCCGCTCATACCCGGCATGGCGATATCTAATAGCAATGCGTCCGGCTGGTGTTGTTCAATTTCTGCTAGAGCCGCCTCGGCGTTTGCGGCCTCAGCAATTATTTCGATACCGTCTAATTCTTGCAGCAGTCGCGCCGCGCGCTGGCGCGCTAGGGGTTCGTCATCAACAATTAATACCTTCACGCCAAGCCGCCCTGCATTTTTTGCAATGGAAATACCGCCCGCACGCGGTAGCTATCGCCCTGCAATTGACCCTTAAAATCGGCGCGATCGCCAAACAGCGCCTGCAATCTGAGCCGAATATTTTCACTGGCCATGCCGTTGCCTATTTCGATACCCGCCGAGGTGGGCACAGGGTTTTGCACTTCTATTTCTACCATGTCGCCGCTTGCCCGCGCGCTAATGGCAATAACGCCCCCCGCCGGCAATTGCTGTATACCGTGCACAATGGCGTTTTCGATTAAGGGCTGCAGTAATAGCGAGGGTACCGAGACATCATCATCAAGCTCGGCATTCTGCCAATCAATTTTGAGCCGCTCTTCCAAACGAGCGCGCTCAATACGTAAATAGCGTTCGCACAAATCACGCTCATCTGCCCAGCGCACCACACTCATACCGCTTTGCAAATTTGCCCTAAATAAGGCGGCCAAATCCTCTACCGCTTGCTCCGCCTTATCCGGCGCCACACTAATGAGGCTGCTGATGCTATTGAGGGTATTAAACAAAAAATGCGGACGAATACGGGAGTGCAGTGCATCTATGCGCGCATGCAAGCTACTCTGCTCCCGCAAGCGATACTGCAAACTTAGGTAGGCGTAGCGCATACCAATACCAAGCAATACACTCACCACCACCAAGGTCTCAGCCAGAGCCCAATAGTCGAGCAGCCAGACTTTACCGCGCAATCCGCTAGTCATTAGCCACTGCCCAAGCACAGTAACGCAGGCAACCCAAAGCAAACAAACCACAAAACTAAGCCCCGCTGTTTGTGCGCTGCTAAACGAGTCCAATAATGGTTTGAGCAAATTCAAGATTGCCGCCGCCCCCAGCAAACACCAGAGGGTAAACATGCCAGACATACCCAGCAACACCCAGTCAAAATCCCGCAAACCCGATTTCAACAGCGTGAACATAATGGCGAGCAAGGACGCGAACAAGACGATTAGCAATAGTGATTGCGGACTAGACAGATTGCCAATAAACGACACCCGCTGAGCTAGCGGTGATGATGGAGGGTTTAGCTGCGTTTTGCTTTGCCAACGCGACACGGAATCTACCTTGCAAATGTTTCGTAAAGCATAGCAGGCTGGTGCCAGAGCGCATACGGCTAGTGCGAGCCATGTCGATTTACCCCCACAATGACCGTTTTAGGCTATATGGCATAGACCGAGCTTGGCGATCAATTTGTAAGCAGTTTTTCGAGCGCATAAGCGCAGGCAGGTATTAGCAATTAGCGTAGGGCCGAATATTCCAAACAAGATAGAGGTCTGTCGGTTTTCTTCAGTCTCAACGCCGTGTTAACTGGCCCAGCGTAGCTGGGTCCGGTTGAACACTTTGTTAGGCTAATTGTGAGCAAACAAGCTAGAAGACCAAAATTATTTGCCAGCTTCTGCAATAATCTCAAAATTATGAATGTTGTTTAGAACACCGTTATCCCAACCGCCAACGACAAGATCATCCGCTTGGGCTTTGAGGGCAGCAGCAACTTTCCCGGCAAAGTGAGCTTCTCTTCCACGCTCATCGGCAAAGGTATCAAAAATACCAAAAGTGTTGCTATCTAATTTAAGTGATGTCCATAACAACGTTTTTGGTTCAGTTTGGCCGACAACAGATGCGGCTCCGATTAATAGCTGCTGTAATTCTTGCTCTTTTCCTGGTTGGGCTTTTAACAATATATAAGTTGCGCTTGTTGCATTTTCTAAGTCTGTGCTAGGTTCTTTATAGGATAAAACGCTAAAGTTAGAAATATTAGCAACAACCCCCTTATCCCAACCATGCGCTACGAGCGTATCTGCATTGGTATTTAATGCGGCTGCTGCTTTCCCTGCAAAGTGCTCTGNCCGGCCCGCTTCATTTGGAAAAAAATCAAAAATTCCGAAACTGCCATCGTTTTTTTTAAGCGCATACCAATACAATGTATTGGGTTCAGTTTGCGCGACCAGTGTTGCGCCTTCCTTTAGAAAAGCAGTTAGCTCTTTGTCTTGTCCAGACTTGGCCTCAAATGGAATATAGCTTGCTTGTTTCATGATAGTCTCCTGTTTTGGTACATTCTGAGCGTAATATAGACACATTCATTCAAATGAATATAAATACAGTTAGATAAATATTTGCTTTACGCATAGGATTGAAAGTTTTCATAAATTCGCCTTATGTTGAAATCGAGGTGCCATTGTAGGGTTTGGCGCAGCTTGACCAGTAGTGGCAAAAAAGACAGCATGCATGCAATATCTGCCATTATTTGTTTGGAGTGTATGGATGACGACAATTGTGATTCTTTCAGTGAATAACGCCTTGCCATCAGGGCTAATGGGCATGGTTGATATCTTTGCATTAAGTGGTTTGCATTTTGTGCAGAAGTCTGGAGATGGAGCACTTTCGAAGGTGGAGTGGCACCCAAACGTGATTTTGGCGAATCATGATGGGCAGCCGATAACTGACGGGCATGGGCGTATTTTTGAGGTCGACTCTGATTTTGCTTCAATTAAGCATTGCGATGCAGTGTTGGTACCGGGGCTTATTCCAAATGGTCAAGGACACCCACCCAAAACCATTACAGATATGCTTACCTGCTCATGGTTGGCTACACAATATAAAAAAGGAGCGCTCATGTGTGGCTCTTGTAGCGGTGTATTTGCACTTGGAGAGGCGGGCTTACTTAATAACCGCAAATGCACTACCACGTGGTGGTTACATGATGAATTAAAGCAACGATTCCCAAAGGCGAATGCGGTATGGGCAAGTGAATTAATTGATGATAACGGTATCATCTCTGCTGGTGGCCCACTTTCCTGGGTCACCATTGCATTGCATATAGTGAAAAAGCTTGCTGGTATTGAAACGGCGAAGGTTGTGGCTGATTTTTCTGTCGTTGATGCGATACCAAAATCTCAAAACCTGTATGTGCCGGAGGGGTATCAGGCTTCAAACAATCCATTCCTAGCAAAAGCGGAATATACCATTCGTAAAGCACACTACCAAACCATGAGCGCTGGTGATTTGGCAAAAATAATGGCTGTTTCTGAACGTACGCTAAATCGTAAATTAAAAGAGTTAACCGGAGAAACCCCCAAAGCCTTTATTGACGGGGTTAGAATAAGCCATGCTTGCACATTGTTAGCAACCACCAATACGTCCGTAAAGGAAATCGCCCTTTCTCTGGGTTATACGGACGATAGCGTATTTCGTCGTCTCTTTAAGCAGAAAATAAAAATGACACCTTCCAACTATCAACAACAAAGACGCAATAATTAAAGTTAAGATTTTAGCCTAACCAAGCTGTAGAAAAATTAAACTTTTCACGTAAAAATTCCTCACCACCAAAAATAGGACTCTTCTGCATGGGAAAATATTAGCACCGCGCTTCTGACCTACAGAACCCTAATATATCACCCAAATGACGTCAGAATAGCCCTCGGCCACGTTACCAAGCCCATTCACCTCATTGCACTCTCAATATCACCGTAGCGCCATAGCTTTTCAATATTGTGGACAATACAGTGCATCATCCACTGACAGGTAACTTTGGCCTTTCCTCTTAAACTGAGTTTGTTGGTGCCTTTGTTACTGGTGATATTTCCAAACACGGGTTCTATTGTCCACATGCGCCGGGAATAATTTTTTCGGCCCTGTTCGCTATCAATTTTCCGTTTCATTAAATCCAGATAGCTCACGTTATCTTCGCCCTCAACCGCAAAAGATACTTGCCGACCGTGCTCTTTTAAGGGTCGCTTCATACAATCACTTTGCAACGGACAAGCACGGCAGTTTTTTAAGTAGGATTTAAAACGCATATAGCGCTTATTGTTAATTTCAAAGTGGTCGCCGTGGTACATCATTTCCTGCCCATTTGGGCAGATGCAGGCCTTGGCTTCTTTATTGACGATAAAATCAGAAGCGGGGAATTTCAACGTGCCCTTGCGTTGGTCTTTCCGTGTTTTCTAGCGATGCGCCTTATGCTTTGCAACGGTTTCAGAACCGGCAATTTTAGGGTCGCGTTGACGAAAGTGGGTATCAGGAACCACAGCATTAATCCCTTCGTCAAATAAGTACTTCATATTGTCTTCGCTGGAATAGCCCGTGTCTGCTGTCAGTAAGACATTGTCATTTAAGCAGTCGTCACCAAGACTTTCACGAATTCTTTCAATCATTGGCTTTAGTAATGATTGATCTTGGCCAACACCAAACGCTTCAGTAGCGACAACTATCTGGTGTAACTCGTCGGCGACTGTCTGGCAGTTATAGCCTTGTATAGTCCCTTTTGAGGTGGTCATTTTGGTGCTGTCATTATCTGTAATATTGCTCTGCACCTCTTTTTTTCGTTTGCCCACACCTTGCCGCTTGTCATTATTCTTAAGGAACTCATCAATTTTGGCGGCATTTTTTATCAGCGTATCGGCCGTTTTAAGTTCACGGCCTTTATCACCGGAATTTTTATCTGAATCATTCGAGAGGTGGCGCTCAATAATTTTTTGCGCTGAAGCTTTAAGCTTATCCGATTTCTTTTGCAGGTCTGTGTGGGTACCGCTCCATTCTTTAGAGGCGTCAGACGGTAGCTTGCAACCATCAATCGCAAAGTGTTCCTTACCCACAAGACCGCTCTTGCAACAGATCATAAGAACTTTATGAAAAACCGCTCTCATTTCATCTGTATAGCTACTGACAAAGTCCGCTATTGTAGTGAAGTGCGGAGTCTTTCCTGCTGCGAGCGCCATAAATTTTAAATCGGTTTTACAACAGCGCTCAATGGCACGACTGGAGGTTATACCTCGGTAATAAGCATAGAAAATAACACGTAATAAAATGGCTGGTGGATAGGCTTTGCGCCCCACATTTTTATTTTTGTAGCGCTTATGAAACGCGTCAAGGTCGAGGGTATGTGTCATCAACTGGTAAAGGCAAAACTCAAACGTATTGTCGCCAAGGACTTCCAAATAATTTATATCAAGAAAGACACTTTGATTGAGATTGTCATCAAGGTAATTGGCCATAAACGAACCGATATGCGGGTGAAGCGGTTATTTTACAACATGGACTCAGTGTTGGCGCGGGCTGGAGGTATTTTTCTACAGCCTGAACGCCGTGGTTTGGGGCAGCCGTAACAGAGCGAAGCGGCGTGTAGGCTGTCCCAGCCGCGCGCTTTTTGCGTGGCGAACAACACCACCTTGTTAGGTGTGTTACTTGGGCTGAATAAAATTACCATAACACTCTGTGCATACCCAATGATGGCCGCTTACATAACCCTGATTTTTGGTGGGGTCTTCGGACTCTGAGATTGACCACCAACAAATCTGACAATGCTCATGGTCATGGCCTTTTGGAACAATTTCGCCACCTTTAGGAATAACCTCGCCTGGTATGTATTTGCGCCAATGATTTTTTTGTTTAACTGCGTCAGATGCAGTGAATTTTTGCTTAATCCATGACTGCTCTCTACACCACGAAATTTCTTCTTGAATGTCTTCAAGCTTCCATTCATCTCCATGTATCAAAACCGTTTCCATATACACCTAACAGTTTTATTATGAAGACTGGGGCCTTATATCACTTTGGCTCCCTATCTCCAGAATTGGATTTGGATTGGCGTCAGAAACCCCATTTGTATCAAGGGTTGATAGAATGTTGTGAAATTGGTCACTGATGTTAGCAAGACTCGTTCCCTCTATCACTTGTGAATTCCCTTTCTCTTGATCATATACCTGCCTTATTAAAAATCAAACAGTTAGCGCCACGCATACCGTGATAGGGAGCCCGTGGCTCCTGAAAAAAGTAAATCCGTGATTATTCGACAGTGATTCAGCCAGCTAAGATGTTTGCGGGCGGCCTGAGATGAGAAGCAGCTTGCGGGCAAATCTACACCCGCAAGTTGATATTAAACATTATTTTACGGGGAAGTCAGTCCAGCCGTCGGTCCAACTGGCGGAGACGCCAGGACGCATAGCGCCGCGATAATTCGCCGCCTCATCCCAGAACTCGCCCTGCGGCACGGCAACGGCATTATCTTTTGCTGGCGATGACGCCGCCACCCGAAAATCTGGCTGGCTCTCGCTTTGCGTCACTTTTAAGAATTGCGGGTTCACGCCTAGGCTGGCGAAGCGTGAAATATAGCTCGCCTCATCAAAGCCGCCATCGTCATCCTGGTCGGCAAGCTCCGAGGCAAAGAAGCGATTACCGTCAGCACCAATATTGGCGATCATCAACCCGCCAAAACTCAGCTTGCCTTCGTCAATACGCGCGACAGTTTCCCTGTCTTTAATGTCAATTGATTCACCAGAAAACCCAGCAATGACTACATTATTAAAATGACCGCCGGTGCCACGGCGCAATGTCATGGCGCGCTGATATTTTTCTAAGCTATTCATACTTAACAAGGTGACGTTATAGAGCGTTGGCTCAGAGACCGGCTCTACTTGATACGCGCCTTCGCGGTTATCCGCCTCAAAGGCATTATCTCCAATGCCAGCGTATTGCTGGATTTGCAAAAACTGCACGCGCCCCGTCCACCCCATATCCCAATCCAGCGAATCGTCCGCCGCGCCGGTAATTAAGATATGGCGCAGATCCACATTGCCGCCGAAAATTTCGATGCCATCATCTAAGGCGCGATGCACCTGCACATTGCGAACAATGGTTTTGCTGCCACAGCCGCCCAAGGTTAATCCGTTAAGCTCGTTATTGGCGTAAACCTCAAATCCGGCAAACTCGATGCGGACATACTCCAGCACCCCGCAATTATCCCGTGGGTCGGCGCCACCAAACATGCCCCGCGTATCGCCCGCATCTAATCCTTCTATCTGCGCATCGGCGGTATTTACCGGCGCATTCCCCAGCAATACCACTCCGCCCCAGTCGCCGGCTTGACGTTTGCCTGCCGACACAGAGCTGGTAAACACGATGGGTGCCTGCGCGGTGCCCCGCGCCATAATGCTGGCATCACGGGTGACTAATAATGCACTGCCCGAGCGCCCCTGCACTGTGGTGCCCGCTTCAATCACCAATCGCGCACCCGCTTCTACATACACAATACCGTCTAGCACCCAGACTTTATCGTTGGTCCACAGCTGCTCCCCGCGCAGCGAGCCACTCACCAATTGAGTGCCGCTCATGGCTCTGCTGATGTCTTTGCTAAATATCGCCACGCCAATGACGCCTAGCAATATGAGCACAGCAATCGCCAAAACCACATTGCGCATTGAGCGCTGAAGCGGCTTTTCTGAAGTGGATTTATAGCCGACAGTTTCTGCAATATCGGGATTAATCACCGCTGGACGGTCATGACGGCCGTGGGTTAAAGCACCACCGGTATTGATACCCAATAGACCTATGCCCAACTGGCGAATATCGGGATTAGTGCTCACCGCAGCCTGTTCAATCAGCTCCTTGCGATAGGCGGGATCATTTAACAAGGTATTAAAATGAACGTAGCGCACGCCCTTGTCGCCCTGTTTGTCGTAGATTTTTTTAAGCTGCCAAAGCATCTCGACTAGCTTCGCGCGTGGTGAGGTGACGTCGCTCATTCGGCTTCCTCGGAATCACTGGGGCATTTTTAGGAACAGCAGTATGGCCATGAAATATGACAGTGGTATTACCCGCAACACGCACACCGAAGCGGGAATACGGCGGGGACGCCAAGGCCGCTAAAACTGCTATAATGGCGCCCTTTTCGGCGGTGGGTCGCAAACACATCCACGCTAGGCCAATTAGCAATACGGGAACACAGCGAAATGAGTGATAAAGAACCGAGCATCAAACCCTGGGGCGGCCGCTTCAGCGAACCCACCGATCAGTTTGTAGAGCGCTTTACCGCCTCGGTCAGCTTTGATCAGCGCCTTTATCACCACGACATTAATGGCTCATTAGCCCACGCTGCCATGCTAGAAAAAGTCGGTGTATTAACCGCTGCAGAGCTAGCTGATATTCAGCGCGGCCTTGAAGAAATTCGCGCAGAAATCCTCGCCGGCACTTTTGAATGGTCAGTCAGCCTTGAAGACGTGCATATGAATATTGAAGCGCGTCTAACCGACAAGATTGGCATTACCGGCAAAAAACTCCACACCGGTCGCTCGCGCAATGACCAAGTCGCCACTGACATTCGCCTGTACGTGCGCGACGAATTAGCGCTTATTTGTAAAGAATTGAGCCGCTTGCAGCTTGGACTTATCAGTCTAGCCAAGCGCGAAGCCAAGACCATCATGCCCGGCTTCACCCATTTGCAAACCGCGCAGCCAGTCACCTTTGGGCATCACATGCTGGCGTGGAATGAAATGCTGGAGCGCGACTTCAGCCGCTTTCAAGACTGCGGCACTCGCCTAAACCAATGCCCGCTAGGCGCCGCTGCATTAGCTGGCACCACCTACCCTATTGACCGCCATTACAGCGCAGAGCTTTTGGGCTTTGACCGCCCAACTGAAAACTCTTTAGATTCAGTAAGTGATCGTGATTTCGCCATTGAATTTGCGGCAGCGGCTAGCCTGTTAATGACTCACTTGTCGCGCTTTAGCGAAGAGTTAGTGTTATGGACATCTGCACAATTTAAATTTATCGAACTACCCGACCGTTTCTGCACCGGCTCATCCATCATGCCGCAAAAGAAAAACCCCGATGTACCAGAATTAGTTCGCGGCAAAGTTGGTCGCGTTAACGGCCATCTTGTTAGCTTACTCACGCTGATGAAGTCTCAGCCGCTGGCGTACAACAAAGATAACCAAGAAGACAAAGAACCGATATTCGATATTATCGACACCGTGAAAGACTGCTTAAAAGCCTACGCCGACATGGTACCGGCCATTACGGTGAATGACGCCATAACCCGTGAAGCCGCTATGCGTGGTTTCTCTACCGCGACCGACTTAGCGGACTATCTGGTACGTAAAGGCCTGCCTTTCCGCGACGCTCATGAAGTGGTCGGCAAGTCAGTTGCCTACGGTCTTGCTGAAAACAAAGACTTGTCTGAAATGACACTGGAAGAACTGCGCACATTTAGCAGCGACATTGAAGCGGACGTCTTCGATGTACTCACGCTAGAAGGTTCAGTAAATGCCCGCGACCACATTGGTGGCACCGCCCCCAAACAAGTTCTTGCCGCCGCAGAGCGAGCAGAAAATCGCCTGAACAAACGCAGCTAAATTTCCTGTTACACGATGGCGAATTACACTGATTCGCCGCCACACCACCAAGGCTTAAAGCCTTGGTGGT
Organism: Zhongshania aliphaticivorans; assembly: GCF_902705855.1. Lineage (GTDB taxonomy): Bacteria > Pseudomonadota > Gammaproteobacteria > Pseudomonadales > Spongiibacteraceae > Spongiibacter > Spongiibacter aliphaticivorans_B. The sequence continues at coordinate 56,874 of NZ_CACSIJ010000016.1, forward strand.
TTGTAAACTCCAACACTGTTTACAATTAAAATCGTAAAAAGATGATTAATCTCTGATCAGCCGTTACATTAGCCTGCGTATATAACTATTTTCAGCTAGCACCTCTATAGGTGTAAAACGGAGTGCCGTCTTGATAAGCGCAAAATATAAACTGCTACTCTGCAGCGGTATTGTTACCGCACTTGCAGCCTGCAGCCCCGCCGACAATGCCACCGTCGCCGCCCGCCCGCCCACCGCCGTAAAAGTTAGCCCATTAAAATCCGAGCTTGTACAAAACCGCGTGCAGGCCTTGGGCACCTTGCTGGCCAAGGAATCCATTAATATCACTAGCAACGTCACCGAAAAAATTACTGCGCTACATTTCGACGACGGCGACAAAGTAAAAGCGGAACAATTGCTCATCACTCTGCAACAAGATGAAGAAGCGGCTCAACTTAGTTCTGCCCGCGCCGACCTTGCGGAACAAGAACGCGAGCTAGCAAGACTTAAGGGCTTGATCGCAAAACAATCTGCGGCGCAAACCGAATACGATCAACGCCAAACCGCCAAGCTCCGCGCCGAAAGTAAAATTGCAGAAATACAAGCGCTATTGGCCGAGCGCAATATCCGCGCCCCCTTCAGCGGCGTCATGGGGCTGCGTCAGCTCAGCCCCGGCGCGCTTGTTAGCCCTGGCACCAGCATTAGTACTTTGGATGACATCAGCGTTATGCGCTTAGACTTCCAACTGCCCAGCCTTGGCATTGGCGCCATTGCCACCGGCCAATCCGTTGTTGCCCGCAGCGAAGCCTTGGGGGAAGATTTCGACGCCACTATTTCTGCCATCGCCACCCGCATCAACCCTGTTGATCGCAGCATTACCGCCAGAGCCCTGATTGATAATCCAGAGGGCAAATTAAAGCCCGGCATGTTAATGCTAGTGACGCTGATTACCGATGAGCACGAGGCGGTAATGATTCCCGAATCGGCCCTGCAAAGTATTCAGCTGCGCCATTATGTGTGGATTATGAGCGGCGAAAAATTAGCGGAGCGCCGCGAAGTGAAGTTAGGTATTCGCAAACCCGGCTTTGTTGAGATTCGCAGCGGTGCCAAGGCCGGCGAGCAACTTATTTATGAAGGCTTTAGCGCATTGCAAGATGGTGCCCCCGTTGCACCGCAGGGGAGCGATTAAGTTATGCTGCTTTCTGATACGGCGATAAAGCGGCCAGTCTTTGCGACAGTTATAAGCTTACTCCTCGTTGCCTTTGGTCTACTCGCCTTTGAGCGCCTACCGCTGCGCGAATACCCCGACATCGACCCGCCTATCGTTTCCATTCGAACGGTATACGTTGGCGCATCTGCCGAGGTCGTTGAATCCCGCGTCACCCAAATTATTGAAGACCGCATCGCCGGTATTGAGGGCATCAAAACTATAGATTCAAGTAGCCGTGACGGCTTCTCCTCTATCAATATCGAATTCAAATTGTCGCGAGATATTGATGCCGCCGCCAATGACGTGCGTGACAGAGTATCTGGCGCACTGGCCGACCTACCCGAAGAAGCTGACCCGCCAGAGGTGCAAAAGACCGACGCCGACGAACAGGTGATCATGTGGCTCAACTTAACCTCTGAAAACAGCAGCATATTGGCGCTTGCTGACTACGCCCAACGTTATATTGTTGATCGCTTTGCCGTTATCGACGGCGTCGCGCGGGTACGAATTAGCGGCGGGCCAGAATACGCCATGCGTATTTGGCTAAACCGCGAGTCACTGGCGGCCCGCCAACTCACCGTGGGCGATATTGAAAATGCCCTGCGCCGCGAAAACGTCGAGCTGCCCGCCGGCACATTAAAATCGCTGGACCGCGACTTTGTCGTCAAAATTAATCGCCACTATCTCAGCCCCACCGACTTTGAAGGCTTGGTGGTAAAACGCGATGAACAGGGCTACCTAACCAGACTAAGCGATGTTGCAAGAGTTGAATTAGGCGCAGCGGAATATCGCCAGTCGTTTCAAGGCAACGGCGTTCCCATGGTCGGTATCGGCATCGTAAAACAAAGCGTGTCCAATACCCTTGCGGTGGCGGAGGCAGTTCACGCCGAGGCTGAAAAGGTACGTAAATCATTACCCGATGGCATCCAACTTCACTCCAGCTTTGACAGCTCAGTATTTATCGACCGCGCCATATCCGAGGTGTACAGCACGCTCTTTATTGCCGCTGGGTTGGTGGTGCTGGTTATATTTTTATTCTTAGGCGACTTCCGTGCCATGCTGGTTCCCGCCATTACCGTGCCGGTATCGCTCATCGCCACCTTCACCGTACTTTACGCGCTTGGTTACACGGTCAATCTACTCACACTGCTCGCCCTCGTTCTCGCCATTGGGCTCGTGGTAGACGACAGTATTGTGGTATTAGAAAACGTTCACCGCCGTTTATTGAGTGGCGAACCGCCACTCGTGGCCGCCTATCGCGGCAGCCGCCAAGTCGGCTTTGCCGTCATCGCAACGACGGCGGTCTTGGTTGCTGTGTTTATACCCATTAGCTTTTTAGATGGCGATGTTGGCCGCCTATTCGGTGAGTTTGCCGTTGCAATGGCGGTGGCGGTAATGTTCTCTAGCATTGTCGCTCTCACCCTGTCGCCGGTTATATGTTCAAAGGTACTTAACCGCGACGCCATGCACGGCGGTCTCGCCAACTTTGTGGAAGGCCTGCTCCACCGCATGGAAACCCGCTACGGCAAATTGCTGGCCGGCAGCATGAAGCACCCAATCATCGCCGCTCTTGCGCTTGCGTTAACTATCGGTTCATGCGTATTTTTCTTACAAAAAGTGCCCGCTGAATTTGCCCCAAAAGAAGATCGGGGCGTGGTATTCATGATTATTCGCGGCCCCGAAGGCGCCTCTTATAATTACGTCACCCGCCAGCTCGCTGAAATAGAAAAACGGCTGATGCCAATGGTAGACGCCGGCATTATCCACCGCCTTTTGCTGCGCGCCCCAGGCGGCCGCGGCGGCGCTGATGTCTACAATGAAGCTGTGGGTATATTAGTTCTAAAGCCTTGGGGTGAACGCCAGCCAGTCGCAGGGGTCGTCGGCGAAATACGGCAGCGTTTAGCTGGCTTCACCGGCCTAAGTGTTTTTCCTATTACTCCGCAATCGCTGGGCGGTGGTTTCACCAAACCACTGGAGTTTGTACTTGGCGGCAGTAATTATGAAGAACTTGCCCAATGGTCTGAGCAGCTGATTAAAGAAGCCAAAACCAACCCAGGCTTATTAGGCATCGACAGCGACTTTCGCCAAACCAAGCCCCAACTTGCTGTGACTATTAATCGCGACCGTGCTGCCACCCTCGGGGTGGACGCCAGTGAAATTAACCGCAGCCTAGAAACACTGTTAGGCTCGCGACGGGTCACTACATTTATGATGGCTGGCGAAGAGTATGACGTTATCGTAGAGGGCGAACCCGACTCCCAACACAGCCCCGAAGATCTGAGCAATATATACGTGCGCTCAGCCACCACGGGGAATCTTATCCCCCTTGGAAACCTCGTTAGCTTGCAAGAGCGCGGCGATGCCGCGGTGCTCAACCGCTACAATCGTGTGCGCGCCATTACCATAGACGCCAACCTCGCCAATGGTTATTCATTAGGTGAAGCTCTTGCCTATATGGAGAATATCGCGACAGAGATGTTTCCTAACGCAACCATAGACTTCAAGGGCGAGTCGCTGGATTACCGCGAGGCAGGCTACTCGGTGTATTTCACTTTCGCACTAGCGCTACTGGTGGTTTACCTTGTGCTTGCCGCGCAATTTGAAAGCTTTATTCACCCCTTTATCATTTTACTTAGCGTTCCCTTGGCCATTTCCGGTGCACTAATTGGTCTTTACCTCGCTGGACAAAGCCTGAATATTTACAGTCAAATTGCGCTGATTATGCTGGTGGGGCTTGCCGCCAAAAATGGCATTTTACTGGTGGAGTTTGCCAACCAACTGCGCGATCAAGGCTTAGCGTTCGAGGAGGCCATTTTACAGTCGGCTCGCCAACGCCTGCGCCCCATTGCCATGACGGCCATCACCACCATCATGGGCGCTGTGCCGCTGCTGCTATCATCAGGCCCAGGCAGCGAGTCGCGCTATGTTATCGGGATTGTTGTTGTATTTGGTGTTAGCTCGGCAACAATACTGACGCTGTTTGTTATACCTATGGCCTATCGTCTGCTAGCCAAAGGTAGCAAATCCCCGCACACAGTATCTCGGCAATTAGAGGCTCAACTGGCGCTGCATGAGGACAAAGAGCAAAACTAGAGGGGAATGACAATACAGTGGATATAAATGGCGGCAAACTATTCAACTCATTCGATAGTTTTGCCGCTAGTGTTGATTAGCTAAAACGAGTCTTATAAAGGCACGACAACAAATGGAATTGGCAGCGCTCCGCCTAAGGACGGCGTTAATATTGTGCCCCCACCAAGAAGAAAATCTGGCAAGCCCGCAGGGTCACTACTAAGCACACCAAGAATAGGAACAACTTCCATCACCAAGGGCAAGCCGGTACCTGTGCCAATATTAATCAGCGTTTCTGGGTTACCCAATAAAGAGGTGCCTAGGGACGTTATCGATGCCAGCTGATCCCCCCCTGGTAAACCGCCGCCTAATATGTCACCCAAAACGGGGATGCCAGCGAGGCCTGGAACTTGGGCATGCGACACAGCAGAGAAACAAAGCAGTGCGCCAGCGAAAATACCGAGCGTTTTTATTTTCATAAATTCATCCTCATCAATCAAAGTCCGCCTTTAGCAGCAGCGGAAACTATCATTATGTGAAACAACTATAGAGTAATTTCAAAGGATGACAATAAAACAATCGGCATTAGGTATCCGTGATCTAATGCTCACCAAATAAAATAAAAACCAAACCTAAAACTCACTTTTCTAAAACTACCAAGACCGCATACGACCTGCTGCTGGTGCAATTTCGGCCCCATTCAGATCAAGAACACATACGTCTTTAAACAAACGGTGCGCAGCGGTGTGTTCAGTCAAGGCATCTGCGGCCAGTAAGATAGCCGCCGCAGTCCACGTTGGGCGCTCGTCTGGCCAGAGCACGTCGTCTACAAATTGGTAGCCAGTCCAATATTCACCGCTGGCTTCTCGCCACTGGTGCAACCAGCTATAAACCATCACCGCGCGGGCATGATCGCCCGCCGCCAGTAATGCCATCGTTAACTCGCAGGACTCCGCCACCGTCACCCACGGCTGGTCAGACACACAGCGACAACCCAAGCCCTGTTCAACAAAATCATCCCAGCGCTTTTGCAAGTGCGCGCTCGCTTTTGCCGTAGGAACCACACCCGTTAATACGGGATAAAACCAGTCCATAGAATAGCGGGATTTGCTTTCCCAGGTACGATCAAAACGCTCAGGCTTATTACGTAAGGCCTCACCCAATGCGGTACGGGCGTCCCGCCAATCAACGCGTGGATCGCCGAGCACAACGGAAATATTTACCGCACACTCAAGGCTTTTATAAATTGATGAGCAACCCGTAATCAAGGCATCCGTCATCGGCTGCCCCTGTGCATTCACTGCCCAGTTTATGTCGCCGTGGCGAGACTGCTGCGCCAACACAAAACTGATTGCACGCCGAACGCAGGACCACATCTCTTGCAGGAAGACTTTGTTCTGGGTAATTAAGTAGTGATGCCAAACACCCGTCGCAATGTAAGCAACGAAATTAGTTTCACGACGTTCTCGGTTGTCCACTTCACCGGCTCGATACGCTGCCCACCAACTTCCATCTTCGAGCTGGGCGTTTTTAAGCCAGCGGTAGGCATTTTCTGCCGCGCGGTATTCGCCGCCAATACTCAAGCCCATTGCCGATTCAACATGATCCCAAGGGTCGCAGTGACCGCCGTCAAACCAAGGAATACTGCCATCAGCCTGCTGGGCCCGTAATAAAAACTCCACTGTCGGCCGAAAAAACTCTTGCGGAAATAGGCCCTTACTTAAAAATAGCCCGCTCATGCCGCCTCCGCCTTTTCAAAATACATAACAACAGACTTACCCAGCACCGGATTTAGACCTGCTTCTAAGGTTCTGGTAAACAGTGGCTTATCCATCAAATCCCATACTAAAAAGCGGTGGTACTGCTTAATTATGGGATTAGAGTCCTGATTTTTCCAAAACGCGCATTTCAACCACCAATAGGGAGAATGCAAGGCATGTGCCCAGTGACGCCGATAAAAGCGGAAGCCCAAGCCCTGAATTTGTTTCCGTAATTCGCTGGCTTTAAATATACGCAGATGCCCACCCTCGACCTTGTGATAAGCCTCACTTAAGGCCCAGCATATTTTTTCTGGCCATGCTCTAGGTACACTGGCGCAGAATAAGCCGCCAGGTTTTAACACCCGCTCTATTTCTTTTAATACCGCATGGTAGTCAGGGATATGCTCTAAGACTTCTGAACAGATGATTTTGTCGAAGGTATTGTCTGCAAAGGGCAGCTGCATGGCGTCGCCATTGGCAAGGCCAAAAGCTTTATCGTCGTGCGTATCAACACAAAAATCAGCGAATCGACTTTGCGCGGTTTGCAAATCACGCAAACACAGATCAACACCAATCGCCGTTACATCTGCCTCAACATAGGCAGAAATCACATGGCGACCTTCACCGCAGCCTAAATCTAGAATTTTATCGCCAGCATTCAGTTGGAAATGACGAAAATCAACTGTTTTCACGTTGTATCACCTGCCAGTAGTAATTCGTCATTTGTTGCGCTGCGCGTGTCCAACAGAACAATTCTTCAATACGTTTGCGCCCCGCCGTCGCCAGTTCATCACGCCATGCGGGTGATGCCAACAAGGTTTCTAACACCTCTGCAATGGCCTGACTATTACGAACCGGCACTTGAATCGCCGCGTCACCAACCACTTCCGGCAAGGCGCCACCGTCGGTGGAAATTAATGCGGTGCCGCAGGCCATAGCCTCACCCGCAGGCAAACCAAAACCTTCGTAAATAGAAGGCACCACCACCACCGAGGCTTCGTTGTAGTACTTCACCAAGTCTTCTGTACTGATGCCACTAACGGCGCGGATATGTTTGCTAAGACCTAGGTCGCGAATTAGCTGCCCACTTTCGCCATCTTCTTTGGGCGTACCGACAAGTAATAATTCAAGGTCTGGATAATTAGGCACCACTGCTGCCACAGCTTCTAATAAATAACGCATACCTTTCAGTGGCTGATCCGACGACACGGTAGCCATAATACGGTTTGGATTTTTTACGACATTGTCCAAAGGCTTAAATTCTTCGGTGTCGATACCGCAATGCACCAAGCTAATACCCGCTGGCTGAATATCAAACGCAGCGGCGATATCCATTCTGGATCGCTCAGACACTGTCACCACATGATGCAGCTCACGGGCAACCTTGCGCTGCATGATTAAAAAACTGTGCCAGCGACGAATAAATAGTCGTTCAGTCCAGCTTTTAGCCGCATTCAAGGCAATGCTCAAATCACTAGTTATCGGGTGATGAATAGTTGTGACCAGTGGAAAGCCCTGCTTTTGCAGCTTGAGCATGCCGTAACTCAGGCATTGATTGTCGTGGATAATATCGTAATGACGGCCGTTCTTTTTCAGGTATTTGAGCACTCGCCGCCCAAAACAATAGGGCTCAGAAAATGCCCCAGTTAATTTACCTGTCCACTCATAAATGTTGGTTAGGGAAGTAAGATGATGCGGGCGAATCGAACTTAAGCCCGTCTCAAATAAATTCATCCCCGGCATTTTGATCAAGTTAACCCGCGAATCAAGGTGCGGATAGGGCTGCCCTGAAATCACATCTACTTGATGACCGGCCTCTACCAAGGCCTTGCTTAAATACTTGAGGTAAATTCCCTGACCGCCGCCATAGGGCGCACTACGGTAACCTAATAAACACACTTTTAGTGCACGCCTAGGTTCTGCGTTACGCAATGGAGTAACACTAGCCTTAATTGGCTGAAGGGGGGACGGGCTCGCAATAGCTGCTGGATCTGAGGACATAAAACGGAGTCACTATTATTCGGATTACTGTTATTCGGATAACTATTATTTAAATATAGCACCGAGGGATTCTCCTCTGCTTGGAAACCCGCTGAGGTTACCAAGGTCATACCACACGCACTTTTTACAGCCGCGAAGCACAAAAAAGATGAATACCGTCTTACTAAGTAACAGGATTCTAACCACGAGGTGAGCATAAATCCACCAACGATGTCTGACCAAGCCCTGATCTAGCATTAAGACTTTGTCATGTTAAACTCGCCAAGGCCCGCAACCAGCCCAAGAGAATAAGACCCACATGCGTACACACGCCATTTTTTGCACGTTATTCAGTCTAACAATAGCGCTTACCGCCAGCTGTGCCAGCCGACCAAGCCAGCAAAAACCCGTCGGCAAATTTGAAACAACTATAAAAGCCGGAGATATTCGCCTTTTCAGCTACAGCCAACCCCTATTCCGCGAAAAAGCCCGCCCGATTACCGCTAGAAACAGACAAGAGGATGGCACTGGCAAACCACGGGAAGACAGCGAGTCGCAACTAAAACGAACCCTGCACGACCTAGAGCTAGATCCACGACTGCAAGAATACTGTCCTGCAGGACATATAGTGATAGACCAATATGCAGTATTAAATGATGTGGTGATTCGTGGAGAATGCAAATACGGCAAGGAACAAGCCATTAAATAAACGCCGCAGCAAGAACTGCTACGGCGTTTTAAAGAGGATCTTAGCTAACAGGCGTTAGCCATTCAGGAAACTCTTCACGGCGACCTTTAACTTGGTCGAAATACATATTTTGCAGCAAGTTAGTTACTGGGCCACGCGAACCTGAGCCAATTTTCCGGCCATCTAGTTCACGAATCGGCAGTACTTCAGCCGCCGTACCAGTAAAGAAGGCCTCGTCAGCCACATAAACTTCATCGCGGGTAATACGCTTCTCTTCCACTTTCAAGCCAAGCTCGTTGGCAAATTCGAAAATGGTGTTACGTGTAATACCGTCTAAGCAGCTTGTTAGCTCTGGGGTGTACAGCTTGCCATTGCGAACAATAAAGACGTTCTCGCCACTACCTTCCGCAACATAGCCTTCGTTATCTAACAGCAGGGCTTCTTCGCAGCCGCTATCCAGCGCCTCACGTAATGCCAACATCGAGTTGATGTAGTGGCCGTTAGCCTTGGCTTTACACATAGAGATATTAACGTGATGGCGCGTATAGGACGAGCAACGCACTTTAATGCCGTTGTCGCGGGCGTCAGGGCTCATATAGCTCGGCCAATCCCACGCGGCAACAATCACATGCATTTTAAGGTTGTCGGCACGCAGGCCCATACCTTCTGAGCCGTAAAAGCACATGGGGCGCAAATAGGCTTCTTCTAAGCCATTTTCGCGTACTACCGCGCGCTGTGCTTCGTTAACCTGCTCTTTGGTCACGCTCATTTCCATACGCATAATATGCGCAGACCGGAATAAACGGTCTGTATGCTCTTGCATACGGAAAATACAGGTGCCACGGTCGTTTGTTTTGTATGCGCGAACGCCTTCAAACACACCCATACCGTAGTGCAGTGTATGAGTTAAAACGTGAACCCGCGCGTCGCGCCAAGGCACCATTTCACCATCAAACCAAATCAGGCCGTCACGATCAGCCATAGACATCGTGTGTTACTCCTCAACAAATTCAGGCAAATACCATTATGGAGACAACATCAGTTGCTGCCAGAAACGGCTGACAATTTCCCGCTCTGTACCCAATGCCGTTTCGGCTATCAGCCCTTTTTGCTCTTGTAAGCTGAGGCGATGCGCCTGACTGCGGAACGCCTTGTAAGCGTCAATCAGTGTCCGGGTATCCGCTGCCGAAATCAGGCCCTGTTCGGACAGTGATTCCAGTATGCGAATATTATCAGTGTAGTAGGTAAGCGGTGGGTGCTGTTGCGACCATGCTAAAACCGCATATTGCACCATAAATTCAATATCAACGATACCTCCAGTACCTTGTTTAATATCAAATTCCGCATTTTTATTGCTGGCAGACAGCAGATGGTCACGCATTTTCTGGCGCATCGCCACGACTTCGGCCTTAAGCACCAAAATGTCGCGTGATTTACTGAGAATGCCGGCTCTTAAATCGACAAATTTTTGCGCCAAATTATCATCGCCGGCCACGGCTCGCACACGAACCAAAGCTTGATGCTCCCATGTCCACGCTTGAGTATGTTGATAGTCACTAAACGCGGTAAATGACGACACCAGCAAACCAGAATTACCCGACGGCCGCAGTCGCATATCCACTTCGTAAAGGTCGCCCAATCGGGTTGTCGCGGTGAGGATATGAATAATGCGCTGCCCAAGGCGGGTAAAAAATGTTCCCGCGTCTAGCGGCCGCTCACCGTCACTGACATTTGTTGAGGGCAGGTCATGCAAAAATACGAGGTCGAGGTCTGAGCCATATCCCAGCTCAAGCCCTCCCAGCTTGCCGTAACCCAATATAACAAAATGCCGCTGATCATCCCCCGCGGGCACTGGGCTGCCATGCTTGTCTATTAAGTTTTGCCAGGCGATATCGAGTACCGCATCTAATACCACTTCGGCAATATAGGTCAGGTAATCGCTGACCTTCATCAGCGGCAAGCTTCCGGTGACCTCAGACGCCGCAATCTTTAACACATGCGCCAGGCGAAAATAGCGCAGCGCCTCCATTTGCGCCTCAAGATCATTATTCTCGATACGCAATAAGCGTTGTCGCAACTCGCTGGCTAAACCGGCCTTTTCTGGCACAGAAAACAGGCTGTTGGCATCTAACAACTCATCTAACAGCACGGGCTGAGCGGCCAGCTGACGGGCGATCCACGGGCTGGCATCACACAGTTCAACAAGGCGCTTGCGAGCACCCGGGTTTTCAATCAGCAGTACTAAATAGGCGGTTCGGCGCAGTACCGCCTCAATCAGCGGAATTAATCTCAGTAAGGTTGCCGCCGGCGACTCGGCATCGCACAAGTCTTCTAAAATCAGCGGTAAAAAATCGTATAGCCGATCGCGACCACTGCCCTGCATACGCAACACACTGGCGCCGCTAAGCAGGGCAACCAATAATCGCGCCGCTTCGTCGGCATCGTCGAAACCGGCCTCTTCCAATGTTTGGCGCACCGAGTCTTTATCCAGCTCATCTAACATCGTTCGCCAGCGATTATTGCTGAGATGCTGGCCGTCGGGTTCCGTTTCTGGCGGCGCAATGACATTGGCAAAGTGAGTCGCAACCCCTTGCCGATGCTGCTCAAGCGCAGATAAGAAGGCAGCGACATCGTCGCCAAAGCCCATCGTAAAACTCAGCGCCACCCTCGCTGGATCGGCATCTGGCAACTGCTGGGTCTGCTCATCTCGCCATGCCTGAATCGCGTGTTCGGTATTTCGCAAAAATCGATAGGCCTCTTGTAAGTCGTCAACTACGGACTCTGGCAGATAGGCCATTTGGGCTAGCTCAGGCAAAATCGTCTGTAGCTGCAAGGCCTGCAAAGCTGGCTCTTGGCCGCCACGGATTAATTGGAAGCACTGAGCAATAAACTCAATTTCACGGATACCACCGGAACCGAGTTTAATATTGTCTTGTAGATGCCGGCGCGCCACCTCGCGCTGAATCATGGATTTCATATCTCGCAGTGATTCAATTGCTGAAAAGTCCAAATAGCGGCGATATACAAAGGGCCGCAGCTGAGTCAGCAAGCGCTCACCCTCACGGCGATCACCCGCAATACAGCGCGCCTTAATTAGCGCATAGCGCTCCCAGTCCCGCCCCTGATCTTGGTAATACTCTTCCAAGGCGTCAAAGCTAATCACCAGCGGGCCGCTTTGCCCATAAGGCCGCAGGCGCATATCTACGCGGAATACAAAGCCGTCAGCAGTGCGAGCATCTAGCGCCTTGATTAAACGCTGACCAAGACGAATAAAAAACGCCTGATTGTCGTCGCTGCGGGCTGCGCCAACGGTGTTACCGGCCTCTGGATAGGCAAAAATAAGGTCGATATCAGAGGACAGGTTTAACTCGCCGGCCCCCAATTTACCCATCGCAATCACCACCAATTGCTGGGGAGTACCATCGGCTGAGCGAGGTTCGCCGCGTTCGACAACTAGCTGCTTATGCAAAAATGCCAGCGCCACTTCGACACAAGCATCGGCAAGCGCCGACAAATCTCGCACCGTTTCCTCCATCGCAGCTAAGCGATTGAGGTCGCGCCACACAATGCGCAGCCAGTGGCGATTTCTAAAATCTCTCAGCGCCTTAGCCAAGTCGTCGGCATTGACGCACTCAGCGCAAGAAACACCCAGCTCTTCAATCCACGCCTTATCTGGTAAGCATGCACTCAAGGCATTATTTGCAAATAAGTCGGGAAGCCATGTAGGGTGTCGCTCACACAAATCTGCCAATGCGGGGCTGCCAGCAAAGGCCGTCAGTAAATACTGACGCTGATCAGACTCCGCAAACGCCGAGTACCAAGCGCGCTGATCAGCGTCACAGCGATCCAATAGTCGCTGCCAATACCGCTCTACCTCACTGGCCAGTATTGCCGGCAGTTCTGCCTCCAAAATATCTAAACTACGATGTCGGCTTGGCGCCATCATTGTCACATCCTTACTCGGTATTATTTTCGTTACAGCGTAAAACTGGGCTCAACCCGCCTGCACCGGAGGTGCCACCCTTAGCACTTCGGCAATGGTGGTTTCGCCCCGCGCCACTTTTTGCGCACCGCTTAATCTGAGGGTTCGCATACCATTTTTCATGGCCATCCGCCGCAAATTATCGAGCTCAACATCATCACCTATCGCAGCTTGAATCTGGCCCTCTACGGGTAAAATTTCATAAATACCCTGACGACCATAGAAGCCGGTATTGCGGCACTCTAAACAACCCGGTGCGTGATGAATTTGGGCCGGGGGGCTAATTTTCCACGGCGCAGTTAGCGTCGTCCATTCGGTTTCATCTAAAGCAACCGGCTCCTTGCAATGCGGACACAGGCTTCGGACTAGGCGTTGTGCCATCACGCCAAGCACCGTCGCCCGAATTAAATACGCGGGAACGCCCAGCTCTAACAGCCGAGTCACCGCTGACGGCGCGTCGTTGGTATGCAAGGTTGAAATTACCAAGTGACCGGTCAAGGCCGCTTGAATCGCCATTTCGGCGGTTTCTAAATCGCGGATCTCACCAATCATAATGATGTCGGGGTCTTGCCTTAATAAAGCGCGAACACCGCCGGCAAAATCGAGATTGATATTGTGCTGCACTTGCATTTGGTTGAAGGCATCTTCAACCATCTCAATTGGATCTTCGATGGTGCAAACATTTACTTCGCTGGTCGCGATCTGCTTCAAGCTGGAATATAAGGTGGTGGTTTTACCCGACCCCGTCGGCCCCGTTACCAGCACAATACCGTGGGGAGAACGAATCAAACCGTCCCAGCGCTGACGGTCGTCACCGCGCAAACCCAGCTCGTCAAAGCTTCGCAGCAAAACCTCAGGGTCAAATATGCGCATGACCATTTTTTCGCCAAACGCCGTAGGCAATGTCGAGAGCCGCAGTTCAATTTCGTCGCCATGGGAGTTTTTGGTCTTTAATCGGCCATCTTGAGGTCGGCGCTTTTCCGCCACATCCATCCGCCCCAGTATTTTCAACCGACTCACCACCGCCGTCAGTACCGTCGCCGGCAATTCATACACGTTATACAGCACACCGTCTATGCGAAAGCGCACATTGCCCTGCTCGCGGCGCGGTTCGATATGAATATCGCTGGCGCGTTGGTCGTAGGCATATTGCAATAACCAGTCAACGATATTAACGACGTGGCCATCATTGGCATCTAAGTCCTTGAGATTGCTGATTTCCAGCAATTGCTCCAGATTGGTATTGGCCTGCCCTCCACGCCGGCTATCGCCCGTGGCACCGCGCACCGATTTTGCCAAACTGTAAAATTCGACCGTAAATCGGTCTATCGCCTCAGGGTCAGCGAGTACACGCCGAATAGGGCGGTGCACAACCTGCTGTAAATCTTTTTCCCACGCGTCAATAAACGGCTCGCTACCAGCAATAACCACTTCTTGCTTTGACACCGCCACCGCCAAAATACGATGACGCTGGGCAAAGGCAAAGGACATCACCTCGGTAATCGCCGGTACGTCTATTTTTAATGGATCTATGCGCTGCGGAAGTTGCTCGCAACTCCCCGACAGCCATTCAAGTAAACGATCCATGGTAAGCACGCGCCCCACACGGCTGGCATCTGGCAGTTGTTCGGCGGCAAGATAATTAAGAACATGCTGGGTTTTATCACCAATACGCGGTGGATTAGGCCGCACACGCTTTGCCACAGGAGCGTCCAACAGTCCGTCTTCTACGAGTTGCCTAATAATGGATGCAGCCTCTAGCGGTCCGGTTTTATTGATATTGCTGTGCATATAAGCGTAAACCCTATGATCGATATCGCTATCATTATGGCAAGTCATCAGATCTTAACAACTGTGCGAAAGGATACTAGTGACGTTTATTCACTGGTGACCCTTGGTCGAGGCCCGTATAATTCCGGCCACTTAACGTTCGACTACAACAGGAGTTGCACCGTGCCCCTAAACTCGCTTGGTAATTTATTTGGTAAATCACCGTTTGCGCCGATTCAGGAACACATGAAGCAAGCAAAAAATTGTGCTGAAGCTTTAAAGCCTTTTATAAACGCCGCATTGGAAGGTGACTGGGATAAAGCCAGTAAAGCACATGGTGTTATTGTCGATCTTGAAAATGAGGCCGACAAACTCAAAAAGCAAGTACGCTTGCAGCTGCCAAGCAATCTATTTCTACCAGTTCCTCGCGCAGACCTCCTCGATTTAGTTAGCATGCAAGATCGCATTGCCAACTGCAGCAAAGACATTGCCGGACTGATGCTCGGGCGGCAAATGAAGATCCCCGAACAACTCACCAAAACGATGGGCGAGTACGTAGATTTGGCCATCGCCACGTCTGCCCAAGCCATGAAGGCCATTGAAGAGCTTGATGAGCTACTTGAAACCGGCTTTCGCGGTCGCGAGGTCAAACTCGTTGAAACACTAATCGAAGAGCTTGATCGCCTAGAGCACTCGGCTGACAAAGTACAAATAACTATCCGCGCTGAGCTCTATTTAATCGAAAAAGAATTACCGCCTGTTGACGTCATGTTCCTATATCAAACCATTAACTTGATTGGTGAACTGTCTGACAAATCACAAAAAGTAGGCTCACGTCTGCAAATCATCATCGCGCGTTAAAACGCGGATATTTTGCCTAGATAAGGAACTCACATGTCAATTATTGCTGAACACGGGCAACTATTGCTGATTTTAGCTTGTTTATTCGGCTTCTTCATGGCCTGGGGTGTTGGCGCAAACGACGTCGCCAATGCAATGGGAACGTCTGTTGGCGCTAAGGCGCTCACTATTAAACAGGCGATTCTGATCGCAATGCTCTTTGAATTCTGTGGTGCCTACCTCGCAGGCGGCGAAGTCACTGAAACCATTCGAAAAGGTATTATCGATCCCGCCTTTGTATCTGGAAATCCCGACCTTTTAGTGTTTGGCATGCTGTCATCCCTGCTCGCTGCTGCGGTTTGGTTGTTTGTCGCTAGCCTCATGGGCTGGCCGGTATCGACTACCCACTCTATTGTTGGCGCGCTGGTGGGCTTTGCCGCCGTTGGCATTAGCCCCGACGCCGTTGAATGGGGCAAGGTGGGCCAGATTGTGGCTAGCTGGGTAGTGTCACCGGTGCTCGCCGGCACTTTATCCTTTGGCTTATTTTTAAGTGCTCAGCGCTTAATTCTCAACGCCGCCGACCCATTTGCCTCGGCAAAAAAATACATCCCCTATTACTTGTTTTTAGTGGGCTTCATGATCTCCATGGTCACCATGACCAAAGGTTTAAAGCACGTTGGCCTCGGACTCGACTTCAATGAGTGCATCATGTACTCCTTTGTAGTCGGCATTATAGTGTCATTGATCGGCCAGCTATTTATGCGTGGCATCAAAGACACCCCGGCAGATGCGAGCACGTCTCGCTTTGCCGGTGTTGAACGCATGTTTGCCGTATTGATGGTATTCACGGCCTGCGCAATGGCCTTCGCCCACGGCTCAAACGACGTCGCCAATGCCATCGGCCCCGTCGCCGCCATCGTTAGTGTGATTCAATCTGGCGGTGAAATTGGCGCCAAATCTTCTCTACCACCATGGATTCTATTAGTGGGTGCGGGCGGTATTGTCTTTGGTTTAGCTACCTACGGTTTTAAAGTAATTGCGACCGTTGGCACCAAGATTACAGAGCTAACACCTAGCCGTGGTTTTGCAGCGGAACTGGGTGCGGCATCTACTGTTGTTATTGCATCGGCAACGGGCCTCCCCATTTCTACGACCCATACGCTGGTCGGCGCGGTATTAGGTGTCGGCTTAGCCCGCGGTATTGCGGCGCTAAATTTGAGCGTTATCCGCAATATCTTTATGTCGTGGATTATTACGCTGCCAGCCGGCGCGGGACTGGCAATATTATTCTTCTTTATTTTAAAAGCACTGTTTTAGTTCATTCGCGTTAAGCCTCTCGCAGCGCAAACAAAGCCACTGGCTTTGTTTGCGCGACTCGCTACAATGGCCCGTTACCTAACAATTAGCGCGGACTCATCGTGGCAAAATCAGCAAACACCCCCAGCATTCTGTCGATGATGACAGCACTTGTTAAACTCCCCTCCGTCAGCTCAACACTCCCCAGCTGCGATATGGGCAATATCCGCGTTATCGAGCAACTGGCCACATGGCTAGAACCGCTGGGCTTTGCTATTCACATTCAGCCCATTGCCGGCCATAAAGACAAAGCCAATTTAATCGCCACCCTCGGCAGCGGCAGTGGCGGCCTCGTACTTGCCGGCCACACAGACACGGTGCCGTTTAACGAATCCCTGTGGAATAGCGATCCCTTTACCCTCACCGAACGCGACAACAAGCTATACGGACTTGGCAGCACCGATATGAAAGGCTTCTTCGCCATTGCCATCGAAGCCTTAAAACCGTTTCTAGACCAAACTCTAAAAGCGCCCCTTATCATTCTGGCCACCGCCGACGAAGAAAGCAGCATGGACGGCGCGCGCTCATTAGTGCAATCCGATCTGTCTGGCGCTCGCTACGCCGTGGTGGGCGAGCCAACCGGCCTAAAACCCATGCGCGCCCACAAGGGCATAGTGATGAAAGGCATCACCATCAAAGGGCGCTCCGGCCATTCGTCCAACCCCCTGCTAGGCAATAATGCACTGGACGCCATGCACGAAGTCATGACCGGACTCATGCAATTACGCCAAGAGCTGGCGCAAAAATACCAACATCCCGGATTCTCAGTGCCCACTCCGACCATGAATTTTGGCTGTATTCATGGTGGCGACAATCCCAACCGTATTTGCGGCCAATGTGAGTTGCACTTTGATATTCGCACCACACCCGGCATGAACAACGACGAACTCGATGCCATGATTCAAAAAATCCTCACCCCGGTGGCCGAGCGCAGGGCTATCAACATCGGCTTACGCGCCTTAATGCCCGGCTTAGCCGCCTATGAAGAACCCGCGAATTCAGAAATTGTCACCCTCGTAGAACAACTCACCGGACAAGCAGCAGGCACCGTCGCCTTTGCAACAGAGGCCCCCTTCTTTCAACAGTTAGGCATGCAAACCATTGTGATGGGGCCGGGCTCCATAGACCAAGCACACCAACCAGACGAGTTTATGGCGCTAGATCAGATCCAGCCGACTATCGATGTTTTACAGCAGATGATTAAGCGCTTTTGTGTAAACTAAGTGTCTAGATGGTATTTATCATTGCCTAGCCAACTCAGCCATGGGCCGCTATCCGCAGCCTATAATCCGTTGGCGAACACTCGAACCAGCGCTTAAATACTCGGCAAAATCCTGCGGTATTAGCGAATCCTAATAAAAACGAAATCTCGGTAATACTGTAGGCTGTACTGCTCAGGTATTTGCTAGCTAATTCTTTGCGCGCCTTATCAAGCAATTGTTGGTAGCTGGTGTTTTGCTGCTGCAGCTTGCCCTGCAATTTACGGGAGCTCATATTTAGGCGCGAGGCCAGCCTATCAACGCTCAATTCACCATTGGGCAATTCATTTAGAATTTGACGGTAAAGTTCGTCCTCAAAAGCCGGCGACATATTTTTGATAAATGACTCGGTGATTTGATCGTGCTGCTTGGCCAGCGACTCATTCGCATACCTAACGGGGCGTTCCAAATCCGCAATGCGATACATAAGTGCCTCACGCGGCTTGCCAAACGCTATTGGACAGCGGAAGGCATTCTCATATGGCTTGCTATCTTTGGGCTGGGGCTCGCATAGCTCAACACTGATAGGGTTGAGGTCCGCATCCTCAGTGATTTCCCGCATCATACTTACCACGCCAAAGGTAAAGGCATTGATGGCGGCAAAAGGCAGCAACCTAATATCGTGAATATCGCGATCAACATTCACTTCAAAACGGCAGTTATCCCCGACAAAACTCATTTCGATGTAACCCGAGTCCGAAATAATCGCGCTGTGTCGCTGAAAGCGCTGCAAGGCATCACCGACGGTTTTGCTTACCAAAATAGCCATGCCCAAGGCATGAAAGCTGTGTGCCTTCACATAGCCACCGAGCTGAATACTGAAACTCTCGGTGCCGGTTGCCGCTATCGCCAAGGGGTATAAATGCCGGAGTTTAATATCGGGAATACGGGTATCCGGGGCTATAGCTTCTTCGTAGTCTAAATCCACCTGCTCAAATAGCGGACGCGGATCAATATTCGCATCTTTTAAACATTCGCTAAGAATACGACCCCAAGTACCGGTAGTCGTTTGTGTCCCAGGCAACCATGGCTTGCTCATTGACGGCATTGGCTCTTTATAATTTTGCGTAAAAGGATAACAAGTCTGCGCTGAATGAAAAACGTCGACATGATTTAAACTCTATTATTCTCACTCAAAAAGCTGGTTAGCGTCTTCATTTCGCACAAATACCCGCCAGCACATAATAATTTGGGGAGAGATTCAACATGCCGTTCGAAACCTTCGACTACATTATAGTCGGTGCTGGCAGTGCTGGCTGCACCTTGGCTAATCGCCTAAGCGAAAGCGGCAAATACAGTGTGTGCCTGATAGAGGCCGGCGGCAATGGCAATAGCCCCGTAGTCAAAGCACCTGCGGCCTTGGTGTTGATGATGCGTTCAAAAATCAATAACTGGGCGCTCCAAACCACCCCTCAAGCGGGTTTAAATGGCCGCCGCGGCTACCAACCCCGCGGCAAATGCCTCGGCGGTTCCAGCGCCATCAATGCCATGCTGTATGTGCGCGGCCACCGCAACGACTACGACACTTGGGCGGCGCTAGGCAATAAAGGCTGGAGCTACGACGACGTACTACCCTACTTTATTCGCTCTGAATGCAATGAAACCTTTGGTCATGATCAAGAGTTTCACGGTAATGCCGGCCCGCTAAATGTAGCCGACTTGGCCTGTCCTAGCCCGCTTAACGAGGCCTTTATTCGCTCAGCTCAAGAACAGGGTCTTCCCCATAACCCCGACTACAATGGCAAAGAGCAACACGGTTGCTTTCAATATCAGGTCACCCAAAAGAATGGCGAACGCTGGGGCGCCGCCGCTGCTTACTTGCGCCCAGCTATGAGCCGATCCAATGTTAAGGTCGTCACCAATGCGCCATTCAACAAAATCATATTCGAAGGTCAGCGTGCCGTCGGCCTGAGCTACTTTCAAGGCGAGCAAATTCAAGAAGTTCGCGCTCGGCGAGAAGTCATAATCAGTGCCGGCACCTTTGGCTCTCCACAGCTTTTGATGCTATCTGGCATTGGCCCAGCAGAAACCCTGCAAAAACACGGCATTAAAATACAAAAGCACCTCGTCGGCGTAGGCCAAAATCTGCAGGACCACATCGATTACACCACTGCCTATAAAACCAACTACAACCGTGACACCTTTGGTATTTCTATGCGCGGTTCCGCTCGTGTCGCTGTTGGTGCAGCACAGTGGGCCACTAAGCGCGAAGGCATTATCACCACACCCTACGCTGAAGCCGGTGCGTTTGTTCGCTCAGAAGAAAATCTAAGCGAGCCGGATTTACAAATGGTCTTTGTCGTCGCCGTAGTAGATGACCACGGCCGCAAAATGCATTTAGGTCATGGCTATAGCTGCCACATCGAAGTACTACGCCCCAAAAGCCGAGGCGAAGTCAGCCTAAACTCCCAACATGCCTTAGACGCACCGCGCATTGATCCACAATTTTTAAGTGACCGCGACGATCTCGAACGCCTTATAAAAGGCGCCAAATTTCAATCGAAAATATTGGAGTCTGCACACTTTGCAAAATACCAACCGAAGCTAATTTACCCCGTGGATTGGCAGGACGACGCCGCCATCGAAGCCGACATCCGCAACCGCGCCGACACCCAATATCACCCCACCAGCACCTGCAAGATGGGGCCAGACAGCGATCCAATGGCGGTAGTCGATAACACCCTAAAAGTGCGTGGTGTTGAAGGCCTGCGCGTAGTAGACGCCTCTATTATGCCCAACATCATCGGCGGCAATACCAACGCCCCCACAATAATGATTGCAGAAAAAGCAGCCGACATGATTTTGCAGTCTGCCCAATAAAATTTTAAAAAAACTATATTTCCCATACAGCCTGGAGCAAAAAAAATGAACCATCTAATAACAACAAAGCCATTCAAAAAATTAGGTCTGCTGCTAGCAATAGGCAGTGCTTACGCACCCACTAGCTACTCCCAAGTATTAGAAGAAGTGCTGGTTACCGCTCAACGCCGAGCGGAAAGCGTCCAAGATACACCGGTGGCCATTACCGGCTTAGCAGATAGCGCTTTAGATAAGCTAGGCTTTGAAAACGCCAACGATATTTCTGCACAAGTCCCCAATATGCAGGTGAGCGGGCCTTATGGTGAGGTGCAGCCGATATTTGCAATACGCGGTGTAAGCATGTCTGACTACAGCTCTAACCAAGCCAGCCCCATTGGTGTCTATGTAGACGAAGCCTATTTAGGCGCGGTGTTTACCCACGGCACCAGCTTTTTCGACGTAGAACGTCTAGAGGTATTGCGCGGCCCGCAAGGCACTTTATACGGAAAAAACACCACAGGCGGTGCTATAAATATCATTACAAAAACCCCAATTATTGGCGACCCGCTGGAAGGAAAAATTAAAGCTGGCGTTGGCAATTTCGGTATGAGTAATCTTGAGGGCGCAATTGCGAACACCTTGATTGACGAAAAGCTAGCGGGGCGATTCGCATTTAAAATTAAGGAAAATGACGGTGTTCAAGAAAACTTAGGTGCCGGCGAAGATCGCGGCATGCTCGGCTTTAGCGCTGCACGTATGTCCTTAAACTGGCAAATCACCGACGCCTTAAACGGAGTTTTCAAATTTACCCACGCCAAAAACAGAGGCAATATGAAAGTGCCTCGCGCCGAAGCTCGTACCGATATCCGAGGATTAGAGGCCGTAAAATTACCCACCAACCCCTACGACTCTAACGGTTATATCGATTACACCGGCTATGACCGCAGCGCACGTAATCTTGACTGGAATCAAGTAGAAGACAATACCGGTCATAGAAACCGCAATGACTTCGACATGGATCTATTTATCGGCACATTAAATTACGAGGCAGAAAAATACTCGCTCATATCGGTCACCTCGTTTTACGACACCCAATTAGATAAATTCACGAATGACGATGGCGGCCCGACCCGACTATTAGAAATTGATTGGTATACCGCCAGCCGCTCCTTCTCACAGGATTTCCGATTTGTATCGAACTTCGATGACAATTTCCAAATTATCGGCGGCCTATATTACGGTCTCGAAGAATTAGAAATGCATAATATTTATGAGTTATTTGGTGATCTTTTAGACCCCCGCGCAGCGATCGCCAAACCCGACTTAGCAGGACAGGCACCCTTCGTTCTTGATTTTGGCGCCGTCGATCAACGGCAAGATACCGAAAAGGAAACGCTTGCGGCCTACACCCAAATTCGCTTCGATATTTCGCCTAAATTCGGCATTGATGTTGGTCTTCGCTACACCCAAGATACCAACCGGCTGACCTACATCAACGTTTCCCGCGTTGGCCTAGATGGCACGCCACGAGGTACGTTCTTGCCCGGCAACACCACTGGCTATGACCAAGCCTTTGTGCCGGTTTTTCTCCCGCCCATTGTTAGCGGTGACCCGAGCGCAATTATCAGCTTCCTCACCAACCCGACGAGCTACCTAACCCAATTAACAGCCTACGGCTTACCCGGCTATACCGAGGGGCCATACACACTGGAAAGCGGGCCTAAGCAGAAATCTACCGAACAAGAGTGGACGGGAAAAATTGGCGCGGATTACCGCTTCAGTGATGAGTGGATGGTTTACGCCAACTACAGCAAAGGCTATCGCGCCGGCGCCTTTAACAGCGGCATTTACTATGAGGCTCGCCCCTTAGATTCGTCCTACGCGGCACCTGAGTACATCGACGCTTACGAGATCGGCTTCAAAGCAGACTTACTCGACAATAGCCTCCGCATTAATGCCGCGGCCTTTATGTATGAATACACCGACCAACAATTTATTAATGTGGTGGGAATATCTAACTTCCTAGAAAACGCAGGCGCCTCAGAAATTATTGGTGCCGAAGCTGAAATTTGGTGGCGCGCCTCTGAACGCCTCACCATCCAACTTGGTGTTGGTATATTAGAAACCGAGTACACCGACATAGAGCTACGCGATACCAGCACCTTGGCAGACCTTGATGACACGATAAAACTAGATGGCAACGAGTTGATCTCGGCACCGCCGCTTAATGTGAGCATTTCTGCAGACTATGACATTTACACTGGCGACAGCGGCTACCTCTCGCTCAACCTAAATGCCAACTATCAAGATGAGCAGTGGTTTAGCGCTTACAACGATGCAGCCGGTTACGAGCAGGGTCGTGAAGACGCCTACACCATCTACAACGCAAGACTGGGATGGTACGACAACGACGGGCGCTACCAAATCGCCCTCTGGGGTAAAAATATTACAGACGAGGAATACAAAACCTATAGCATTAATTTACAAGCTAGTTTTGGTATCGATTACTACATGATCGGCGACCCAATGATGTATGGACTCGAAGCGACATATAATTTCTAAATTTACTCGCATCCAGGCTTTGGGGCGTATTCGCCCCCTTTTTGCGTCTTTGTAGATTGAATCTATTCCGAGAACAGCAATATTTTTACACCTGAAATTAGAGCCCTCCCGCCAGCGTGCCCAAGTATTCTTTGCTTTGGCACGCCTTCCTCAAGTTACCTTTTACCCCGCAGTCATGGCAAGCCACGCTTGCTTCACTTACTATAAAGGAATTATTCACCGCACAACGATATTCGTGCTGCCTTATAATTAAAATGGTTTGTGTAAAAATGACGCAAGGAAAAATTTACTTTGTTCGCCACGGACAAACTTACGCCAATATCGACAAAGTATGGCACGGCCAAACCGACACTGAATTAACACCAGAAGGTTATGAGCAAACGCGCAAGCTAGGCGCCTATTTTAGTCACTACATCACGCCGACCATCATATACAGCAGCCCCTTACAGCGCGCCCGGATTACTGCTGAAGCAATCGGCCAAAGTTTTAATCTTGAAGTAATACAAGATCCGCGATTAATGGAGCTGGACCTTGGTGACTGGGAGGGTGAAACCTTTGAAACATTAAGCAGCACTGGAAATAACACTTTACACGAATTAGTGCACAACCCCGATTTCTGCAGCCCAAATGGCGAATCTCAGAATGTGGTAAAAGCACGTATGCTTGCGGCTATTAAGGACATAAACGAGAAACATCAAAATGAGAGCGTCGTCATTGTTTCTCACGGCGTCGCGATCAGTATTGCGCTTGCCCACTATCTCGACGACGATACAACTCAGTGGCCAAAATACAGTAAAAGTAATACTGCTTTTTCAGAACTTTGTTTAAGTAGTAAAAAATTATTACGCTTTAATCAAAGCAATCATCTTACCGTATAAACATGGCACGGTTATAACGGCGTCTTTTTAGGCGCGCTCTCATAACGGCGACGAATCGCAATCAGAAATCGACTCACCTGTCGGTCTAAAACATCGACAACAATCTGCCGCCAAATTGGAGTTTTACTACTAACTTCATTCTTGCATTGGCTATTACCACTATCTCTATTCGTTTTTTCGCGACGAGAAAAGAAAATACCAAGGCAAAGACCACCAACAAGATACTCAGGCTTAGCGATTTTATTAACTAACTCAGCGCGATATAGCTCACTTCGGCGACTGAGCATTTCCTTGTCATGAATTTGCTGCGCCTTCTTCTGCTTAATGGCATCTAATAACTGTGACTCAGCACTCGCCATGATTAATCTCCTCCCTTTGTCGCAGATCTCACACCGCCAGTATTTTTGGTCAATGCCGATGGCGTAAACTCGCCAATACATCGACGCAAAGCACGCCAACAACACCAACCCAAGGTTAAACTCGCCAAGCTAGCGAGCAACATTCCAGCGGCAAGTGATAAACCTGCCTGCATCATCACGCCGACAAGCGCAGCTAAAATGCCAAACCATCCAGCGAGTAATAACATGAACACGGCCAAACTCAGCACCAGCAATTTGCAAAACAGCAACAGCCAGCGCTGCCCATGTAACTCCGCCAGCGTTAAATACCCAGCCAAATAATCACGGTAAGAATCCAACAACGTCGCCATCGACTCGTCGCTTGGTATTGAAGACGGCTCTTTGTGACTTTCCGCCTCTTTTAACAAAGCATCAGCCAAGGCCTGCCCTTCATCACGTACTACGCTCATCGATATTCCAATTATTTACGAAATAGAAATGCGAGTACGGCGCCCAATAAAAAAGCGATGCCGATACTTTTTGTCGGATTCTCTCGCGTGTAATCCCCCACCGCAGATGTCACCGCTTCAGATCGTGACTTAGCCGATTGCGCAAGCTTGTCCGCATGCTCACGCAACTCATCGGCAAGCTGAGTTAAACGCTCTTCACTACTACCCGCAACGGCTGCAGCACGGTCAACCGCCTCATGAACCTTCTCTGCAGCTCCATCTATTTTTACATGCGCTTTATCACTCGTTGCTGTTGCATTAGCCATATTGATTCTCCATTTATTAACAGAACACTAAATAAGTGTGGTCATTGTGTGGACAATACAATCCGACCAAAGTTTTCATTCACAATAAAAACGAAATTTGAACTTATTTTTTAATCGATGTCGGAATTAACACTGCAACAAAAAAGGAAATTATTATGCTGGGATGGTCACTTGTATTTTTTCTTGTTGCCATAGCCTCTGCAGCACTTGGCTTTGGTGGCATAGCAGGCACAGCGGCGGGTATTGCTAAAATTTTATTCTTTATATTTTTAGCGCTGCTTGTTATTTCTTTATTAATGCAAATTTTGCGAGGAAGGCCTCCACGGCTGTAATCGCATTTTACGTTGCCACTAACGGCAAAACACACCTTATCACGAGGAATATTTTATGAATCAGGATATCGCAGAAGGTAAATGGAAACAGCTAAAGGGTCAAATCAAAGAGAAATGGGCTGACTTAACTGATGACGACATTGATTGTGCACAAGCTAACAACGAGCGTTTTATTGGCGTAATACAAGAGCGCTACGGCTTGGCAAAAGACGAAGCCAAAAAACAATTTGAAGAGCTTAAAAAGAAAGTTTCTTGAAATTATTTTTAAATAGATAACATTTTCATCTATCAGATTCATGGAGAAGAATATGACTATCAAAAGAACATTAGCAAGCGCTATTGTGCTTTCATCGATTAGCATCACCCCGGTCTTGGCTAATGATTGGCAAGGCAAAACAAATGATGCATGGCTCGACGGGAAAGTTGAAACAGCCTTAATGCTAAACAGCGAGCTTAATAACTTCACAATCGACACCGACGTCAAACAGTCAAAAGTGACCCTGAAGGGCACGGTAAACAGCGAGATTGAAAAAGACCTCGCTGGCCAAATTGCCGAGAATGTCGACGGCGTGAAATCTGTAGACAATAAACTTATGGTGGACAAAAACTACACCAGCAAAGCAGAAGAGACCGGCAAGAAATTTAGCCGTACGTGGTATGACTTAACTACTACTGCGGGTATTAATATGAAATACGCATCCAATGACGACATTGAAGCCACCAGTATCGATGTCGACACTAAAAATGGCATGGTGGTATTAACTGGCACGGTTAAAAGTGACACCGCCCACGACTTAGCCATAGAAATTGCCAAAGGCTTTGACCACGTAAATGACGTTGAAGATAACCTCACCGTCACTAACTAAAACTCACACCACTTAAGCCCTGCAGGCTTTAGTTTCCCCCTAAATTCTGCAGGCATAAAAAAACCGCGCAATGCGCGGTTTTTTTATGCACGCCTTAAAACCAAGAGTTACTTGATTTTAGCTTCTTTGTACATCACGTGCTTACGCACCACTGGATCGTATTTTGAGAATTCAAATTTATCCGGAGTGTTACGCTTGTTTTTAGTGGTCGTGTAGAAGTGACCAGTACCCGCACTAGAAACCAAACGGATTTTATCGCTTGCGCCTTTCTTAGCCATGACCAGTCTCCTTAGAATTTTTCGCCACGGGCAGTAAGTTCTGCTAGCACAGACTCAATACCTTTTTTGTCAATGATACGCATGCCTTTGCTAGAAACACGCAAAGTGACAAAACGCTTGTCTGCTTCAACCCAAAAACGATGGCTGTGCAGGTTTGGCAAAAAACGACGACGAGTGCGGTTTTTTGCGTGTGATACATTGTTTCCGGTTACCGGACGCTTGCCAGTAACTTGACATACTCTAGACATGATAGTCGCCTCTTCAACCTTTATCCGTAGTGACGGTGCAAAAGGTTTTATAAAATCAGGTTCAAACCGGGCCGCCGCGTGTTTCTGACAATACTCGGGTGCCCTGAGAAATTGTAGCATCCCGGACACGGCCCAAATGGAGCGCGACTTTATACCAGAACAAAGATCAGCAAGCAAGTTTTATGCAGAAATTTTCCTTATATTAATCCGCGCTCGGCCAGCGAAATCACCTCTGGACCCGCTACCACACAGTGATCTAACAAGCGCATATCCAGCAGGGCCAAGGCATCGCGGATTCGACGGGTAATCCGAATATCGGCATCACTAGGCTCAGCCACACCCGATGGGTGATTATGCGCCACAATCAGTGCCGCAGCATGTAATTCCAGTGCCCGTCGCGCTATCTCACGGGGGTAAACTGCTGCGCCATCAATCGTGCCGTAAAACAATGGCTCGTAACAGAGTAGCTGATGCTGATTGTCGAGGTACATCACCGCGAACACCTCCCGCACCTCATTCCGCAGCTGCGCCAATAAGAATTGTCGTGTCGATGCCGCACGGCTAAACACCGGACGCTGCTGAAGCGCCTCCGCCAAATAGCGACGAGACATTTCGACCACAGCCTGCAATTGCACAAACTTGGCATCTCCAAGGCCGTGAGAGGCACAAAAGCGCTCACGACTAGCCGACACCAAGGCACTGAGCCCGCCGTGCTCCTGCAGCAGCTCTCGAGCCAAATCCACCGCCGACTTCCCCCTAACGCCAGTGCGCAGAAAAATCGCCAACAATTCTGCATCTGCCAACGCCTCGGCACCGCGCTGCAATAATTTCTCTCGCGGCCGCTCGTCCTCCGGCCAATCGGTAATCGCCATAACACCCTCCTTGGTGAGCATGGATTATCAACACCGCCCGACCTCGTGGTAGTCGGCAGCGTCGATAAGCTTCATAATAACGCCATACTGATCAATAGTGACACGGTGATATGAAACAACTCGGCAACCGGCATATTCTTCTCGGCGTTACCGGCGGCATTGCGGCGTATAAAAGCGCAGAGCTGATAAGACGTTTAAAAGATCACGGCGCAGATGTAAGAGTCGTCATGACTGCTGCAGCGATGGAGTTTATTACACCACTGACACTACAAGCTCTGTCGGGCAACCCGGTTCATACCACATTGCTAGACCCTGAAGCCGAAGCCGGCATGGGCCATATTGAACTGGCGCGCTGGGCAGACCTTATTTTAGTCGCCCCCGCCAGCGCTGATTTTATGGCTAGACTTACCAACGGCCGAGGCGACGATTTACTCACCACCCTATGCCTAGCCACCGCAGCACCGATTGCCCTCGCCCCAGCGATGAACCAAGGCATGTGGCGCGACCCCGCAACCCAAGCCAATGTCGCTACCCTTACCGCTCGCAACATCGCGTTATATGGCCCAGCGGCGGGCGAACAAGCCTGTGGCGATATTGGCCCCGGCAGAATGCTAGAAGCAGAAGAACTCGCCGCACATGCGGCCAGTATTTTTAACTCCCGCGCCCTAGATGGCGTGCACCTCACCATTACCGCCGGCCCCACTCGTGAAGCCATTGATCCCGTTCGCTACATTAGCAATCATAGTTCCGGAAAAATGGGTTACGCACTTGCCGCTGCAGCCGCAGATGCCGGTGCGATAGTGACGTTAATCAGCGGACCAACCAATCTTGCCTGCCCAGAACGAGTGACTCGACTCGATGTCATTAGCGCCCAAGATATGTTCGACACCACCATGACCACCCTCGACAATTGCCAGCTTTTTATTGGTTGTGCTGCGGTAGCAGACTATCGCCCTAGCGATGTTGCGAGCCAAAAAATCAAAAAAGACAATGACAGCATGCATATTGAGTTAGTGCGTAACCCCGACATTGTCAGCACCGTGGCCAAGCACAAGCAGCGGCCAATCACCGTTGGCTTTGCCGCAGAAACCCAAGATCTTGTTCACTATGCTCGCGGCAAGTTAGAGCGTAAAAACCTCGACCTGATTATCGCCAATGACGTTTCCAATACCGCCATCGGATTTAACGCCAATGACAACGCCGTTACCGCCATATGGAAGGACGGCGACTGCCAAATTCCGCAAATGGGTAAGAGCCAGCTCGCCACCCAATTGATTAGCCTGATCGCCGAAAAATTCTTTGCCGCGAAAAACTAGACAGACCGCGCCAGCACTACCATTATGACGCTACTAGGATCGCCAAAATCAGAATAAAACCATCGCCTGCAAGGATCAGATAACTGCTGCAATGAAAAAAAAAGCGCCCACCGCCAAGACTCCCCCCCGTAACCGCGCCCCTCGATTTTCCGCTAATCAGCGCGACATCGTCATTTCAGCGCTGCTCTGTATTGGCATGGTATTCGGCGCATTTTATTGGATACAACACGTTGAAGAGCCCCGCGCACTACACCAACGAATAGACACCGTCACCTCTAATATCGCCGACCATCAACGCGGTATTGTTCGCGATGTTATCGACCAACTAGGCGACAGAGTAAGCAAACAAACCGCCAATCCAGAACTGCTCGCCGCGCTTGAGCAGGGTAATATCAGTGACGAAAGCCTATTTACACAAAGCCTGCAGCGCGCATTCCCAGAAGCACTCGACACTAAAATCATCTATATCGGCAAGCAAGGTATTGCCGATGAACGCAGCGAAACCCAGCGCCTACGCAACAACATCGAAATCGATATGCTGCGCAAAAGCATTGAGAAAAAAAGCCTTATTATTGAAGCCTATAAACACGAGAAGCAATGGCTGATCTCCTTTGTTAAAACCGTTAGCAAACACGGCGCGGTTTACGTTACCTTCAATGCTCAATACTTTGAAAAAATGCTTAAGAGCCTAGCAGGCAATGCGGTCAGCATAGAACTAATCCAAACCTACAAAGCCCGTCGTGACAGCGTTATTAAACCCTCTGCGATCAGCTATCCAGACGCCATGCAAAGCCGCCCCCTATCTGTGCCAGGCTGGACGCTACAGGTATATCCACAAGAAATTACCGTGCAAAGCCTCAGTTCAGACAGCACCCTGCTATGGCTAATCTGCGTACTTTGCGTTGCCCTCATTGCGGGTAGTCACGCCATTTTCTTTGTGCGTAGCTACCAAATCCCAGCCGCACCCAAACCAACACCCAACGTGCCAACGGCAAAAACGGCACCAACACCGAGCCTTGAACAAGCACTCGCCAAAAAGCTCGCGACGAGCCGCCAAGGCAATTTGCCAAAACGCGACAATTTCCCAGCACCAGACGGCGCGCCGCCACTACCCGAATTGCATAGCGCTGAATCCAAGCCACCTGCCAAGGCGGCAAGCCTCGCCGTGAACTGCTTTCGCGCCTACGATATTCGCGGCATTGCCGACACCGAGCTAAACGACAATACTTGCTTTGCTATCGGCCGCGCCGTGGGCAGCGAAGCGCTCAACCGCGGCCAAACAAAACTACTCCTAGGGCGAGACGGCCGCCTGAGTAGCCCGCGTATTCACGACGCTTTAATAAAAGGCCTGCTCAGCACCGGCATTGATGTCACCGATCTCGGCCTACTCGCTACGCCAATGCTTCACTATGCCTGCCAAGACCTGAACATTGGCAATGCCATCATGATCACCGGCAGCCACAATCCCGGCCACTACAACGGCATGAAAATTAGCTTGGAATTTAAATCGTTGAGCTCACGGGACATCCAAGCACTGCGCCACCGTATCGACGCCCAAGAATTTGAAACTGGAAACGGTCGCTTAGACAGCGACAGCATAGAGCAGCGCTATATCGACCGCGTCATCAGCGACGTCGTCATAGCCCAAACCCTAAAAATCGTCATTGATGCCGGCAATGGCGCAACATCAAATATTGCCCCCACGCTATTTGAAGAATTGGGCTGCGAGGTTATTCCCTTATTTTGCGAAATCGATGGCGACTTTCCTAACCACGCCCCTGACCCCACCGTCGAGAGTAATTTAAGCGCACTCAAAGCCGCCGTGGCAGAACACAGCGCAGATATTGGCATTGCCTTCGACGGCGACGGCGATCGTGTCGCCATCGTCACCGCACAGGGCCGTAGCCCCGCCGCAGACCAATTGCTAATGGTGCTCGCCACCGACATGGTCGCACGCAATCCCGGTGCAGAAATTCTCTTCGACATAAAATGCTCCCGTCTACTCTCTGAGCTAATCGTAGATGCCGGCGGCCGCCCCACTATGTGGAAATGCGGCCACTCCTTTATGAAACAAAAAATGGCCGACACCGGCGCACTCTTGGGCGGCGAGTTCTCTGGACATATTTTTTACAAGGAGCGCTGGTATGGCTTTGACGACGGCATGTATACCGCTGCCCGTCTGCTAGAAATTCTCACCCTGTCAGGCCTCACTATGGATGAAGCGCTAGATAGCCAGCGTACGCTAATTAGCAGCCCAGAAATTTTGATTCCCGTTGCCGATGAGCGTAAATTCGCCCTTGTTGAAACCTTTGCAGAAAACCAAAATTTCGCCGACGCCGCGCTGATAAATATCGACGGCCTGCGGGTTGAGTTTCGCCAAGGCTGGGGGCTAATTCGCGCCTCAAATACCGGCCCCGCAATTACCATGCGTTTTGAAGCCGAAAGTGAGGCCTCACTCGCAAGGATTCAAAATGACTTTAAGGATTTGCTGCTAAGGATTGATCCAACGCTGGCAGATAGTCTTTAATAGGCGTCCTTTTTTCAGCCACCGACTTTACGAGAATTCATCATGTCTATGAGTCGCTCCGCCGCAGGCGATGTCGCCCGCGTACTTACCGAAGCTCTTCCTTACATTCAGCGCTTCACCAATAAGACCATTGTGGTCAAATTTGGCGGCAACGCCATGATCGACGACAAGTTAAAGGAGCAATTCGCCCGCGATATCGTACTGATGAAACTGGTTGGCATGAACCCCATTGTGGTTCACGGCGGCGGCCCGCAAATTGGTGACCTACTGAAACGCTTGGCCATCGAATCCCACTTTGTAGACGGTATGCGCGTCACCGACACCGCCACCATGGACGTGGTAGAAATGGTGCTCGGCGGCTCGGTTAACAAAGAAATTGTGTCTCTACTAAACCGTAACGGCGGCAAGGCGATTGGCTTAACGGGCAAAGATGGGCAGCTAATCCGCGCTAAAAAACTCAAAGTTACCCAGCGCACACCCGACCTAGCCAAAACCGAAATTATTGATATCGGCCACGTCGGCGAAGTCGAAAAGATCAATACCGAAGTCCTAGACATGCTGGTGAACAGTGACTTCATCCCCGTTATCGCACCAATAGGCGTGGGCGCAGATGGCGCGTCATACAATATCAACGCCGACTTAGTCGCAGGTAAAGTGGCCGAAGTCTTGAAAGCTGAAAAGCTGATGCTATTAACAAATATCGAAGGCTTAATGGATAAGTCTGGCAAAGTACTAACCGGTCTTAGCACTGAGCAAGTGAACGACTTAATTGCTGACGGCACTATTTACGGCGGCATGCTACCCAAAATAGGCTGCGCGCTCGACGCTGTTAACGCTGGCGTTACCAGCGCCCATATTATTGACGGTCGCGTTCCTCATGCAGTACTGCTAGAAATTTTTACCGACACTGGCGTGGGTACACTTATTACCAATAGCCAAAAATTACTCGGTTAAATTAGCCGACAATACTTTACACAGCGAGGGCTCTGCGCCCACTAAGGTCAGCTACACCCTATGAACAAACGTCCTTCACGGCGCGAAGAAATCTTGCAAGCCCTCGCCACCATGCTGGAAACCCAACCGGGCGCGCGCATTACCACCGCCAAACTGGCCGCCGAAGTCGGCGTGTCAGAGGCGGCGCTGTACCGGCATTTTCCGAGCAAGGCAAAAATGTTCGAAGGCCTCATTGAATTTGTAGAAGACGCCATCTTCAGCCGCGTCAGCCTGATTTTAAAAGAAGAAAGCCAAAGCATCGCGCAAATTGGCCATATCTTGCAGCTATTACTTGGCTTTACCGAACGCAACCCCGGTATTACTCGTATTTTCAACGGCGACGCACTTGCCGGCGAAAATGAACGCCTGCGCAACCGCGTAGTGCAATTTTACGACCGCCTAGAAACCCAGTTAAAAACCATATTACGTGAAGCTGAATTACGGGAAGGTTTGCGTACCGTCATTACGGTGAATAGCACTGCAAATTTACTGCTATCTGCCGCCGAAGGCCGCATTGGCCAATTTGTACGAAGTGATTTTAAACGCCAACCCACTGAACACTGGGACGAACAATGGCAGCAGCTCAGCGCGGCGATTTTCCGCTAGAGCTACTTACGGGGGGCGTAATACTGCATACGCTTTTCGACCTGTTCCTGCAGATGGGCAAAGCGCGCTTTATCGCGCTCGTAATTATTCGCCACACTATCCAGCTCCAGCGT
Organism: Zhongshania aliphaticivorans; assembly: GCF_902705855.1. Lineage (GTDB taxonomy): Bacteria > Pseudomonadota > Gammaproteobacteria > Pseudomonadales > Spongiibacteraceae > Spongiibacter > Spongiibacter aliphaticivorans_B. The sequence goes on from NZ_CACSIJ010000016.1 coordinate 90,273, forward strand.
TCTGCTGTTTATGTGCTGTTCAGTGGTTGTCACTTCTCGCCGCAGAGAAGCCAAGGTCTCCATCAGTGTCTCCGGCACATCTTGGCCACGGCGCTCTAGCTCCGCGGCCTCACTCTGGTTCTTTAGTATTTGTTGCTTAATCGTCGACAAATTGCTTTTTAGAATAGAAATTCTAACTTTGATGTCATTCAACGCCCGCACCTTAGCAACCTCAATATCTTGAACACTGCTGTAACGGAGCAATAGGGATTCGTCCCATTTACGGGTCTTAGCATCTGCCTCGGCTCTGGCGGCGGCAACTTCCTGCTCTAAGGCGCGAGCCTTAAGATCTGCCTCACTCAGCCTTGGGGGAACGGTCTTCACCACAGAACCATCAATACGAATGACATCGTAGCCACGAGGCACCGCGTCTGGCGGCACACTGCTGTCTATAACCACCGTGCCATTGGTACTTGGGTAACGATAATAGAGGGTTTCCGCCGACAAGGGCACCCCTACTAACATCAACATTACTGACAAAACCCAAGGACTCGCAGCCACAATATTTCCTATTCTCAAACGCACAAATGCTTTATACGGTCTTATACCTCAACACCATAGCGATCTCGATACGCATTAATACGCGCCACCAATGCCTCATCACTCGCCGCTGTAGACAAGTAATCGACGATATCATTCAAACCAACAATGCTAATAACCTCAAGCGAAGCGTCTTGTTCCAGCTCCTGAATTGCCGAGCGCTCACCTTGCCCGCGCTCTTGACGATCTAGGCCAATTGCAACGCCAGCAACGCTCGCTCCCGCAAGCTCTATCAGCGAAATAGCTTCACGAATTGCCGTGCCGGCCGTAATTACGTCATCAATAATGAGCACTTTACCCTGTAATGCAGCACCAACAATGCTGCCGCCTTCACCGTGGTCTTTCTTCTCTTTGCGGTTGTATGCAAAGGGAATATCGCGCTGGTGATGATCCGCTAAAGCACACGCCGTTGCCGCAGCCAGTGGAATACCCTTGTATGCTGGGCCAAATAAAACATCAAACTCCACCCCAGACGCCACAATCGCATCAGCGTAGCAACGGGCCAGCGCCGCCAGCGCCCCACCACTGCTAAACCGACCTGCGTTAAAGAAATAGGGGCTAACGCGGCCCGACTTCAGAGTATATTCGCCAAAACACAATGCCTCGCTGGCGATAGCTTGCTGAATAAATTGCTGCTGGTATTCCTGAATGCTCATCCGCACCCTCTAAAATTAGGTAAGTGTTAATCGCGCCATTTTACGCGGCGGCATCGGCTGGCTACTAGCGAAAACCATAGAATTGGCGACAAATGCACGTAAATGTAATGATCTACGGTGGGCATCGACGGTAATTACCGTGTTTTTTAGTAGATATTAACCGCTGTGATTGTTGTCGTTAGGGTTTCATTGTAGTCTAAGCCCTTGTTTATATCTAAAATCTAGAACAGCCCAACTTTATAGTATTTAAGCATCTTAGTCTGGCGCGCCCAGCCACTGAGACTGCATATCCTTTAGCCATACCACTGGCTATGATCGACGCGATAGGAAACACATGAGAATCATCAGCTTTTGCGCTGACAGCATAGTAGATGCCGCCAAAAAAGGCTTTTTTGACTGGGTCACTAAACAAGACGCAGACATAATCTGCATTCAAAATCTTGGTATCGCCGAATACAAACTTCGCGACGACGTGTACTTCCCCCGCGATTACAACCCTTACTTTTTCGATGCCGCCGACGGTAAACACAATGGCGTCGCCATTTATTGCCGCCAGCTCCCCAAAGCCATCATGACGGGTTTGGGCTTTTTAGACTTTGACATGGACGGTCTATATATTCAGGCCGACTTCGACAATATCAGTATTGGTAGCTTGCTCGCGCCCACCGCAGATGAAGGCGACACCGCTGGCCTAATCCGCAAAAACCAATTTTTTGAACAGTATTTAAACCACTTAACCAAAGTCCGCAACAAACGCCGTGACTTCATTATTTGTGGAAACTGGAATATTGCTCATCGCGCCATCGACATTCAAGACGTACGCGGCAATCACGGCAAACCAGGTAGCTTGGCAGAAGAACAACAGTGGCTGGATCGTTTATTTCGCGAACAACACTACGCAGATGCCTTCCGTCTAGTGAACAACGACGCCGACGAATTCAGCTGGTGGCCCGACGGCGAACCCGGCACCAACGGCTGGCGTGTAGACATGCAGGTTACCTCAGAGCACATGACCCCGCGGGTAGAATACGGTGCGATTTATAAAGTACAGGAATTTGGTAAACACGCACCGCTGATTATGGACTACGACTTTGAACTACCAGAGAGCCCGTTTTAAGCTAGCTTGATGCTGAACGGGAGACGGGAGAGGCAAGGCCACGATCCTCGATGGCTCCCTAACTTACCTCTCCCGCGTTAGCGTTACACCTCTGGACTCCGGAATCTTTAGCGTCTCCCCTCTCCCGTCAAGCCTTCAGCGCCTCCTTCTGCGCGGCGACCAGCTCAGCAATTCCCTTTTCAGCCAAATCCATCATCGCATTCATTTCTGCTCGGCTAAACGTCGCACCTTCGGCAGTGCCCTGAACTTCGATAACACCCTGACTACCATCCATCACTACATTCATATCGGTTTCGGCAGTCGAATCTTCGGCATAATCCAAATCTAAAACTGGCACGCCCTGATACACCCCGACCGAAATCGCCGCAACCTGTTGCAGCAAAGGATTGCCTTCAATTAAACCCTTAGCCTGCAAGCTCGCCACCGCATCCGCCAATGCAACATAGGCTCCGGTGATAGACGCGGTACGGGTGCCGCCATCAGCCTGAATTACATCGCAATCCAAATAAATGGTGTTCTCGCCTAGCATATTTAAATCGATTGCTGCTCGCAATGAACGACCAATTAAGCGCTGAATTTCTTGAGTACGGCCACTCTGCTTGCCCCGTGCCGCTTCGCGATCCATGCGGCTACCCGTCGAGCGCGGCAACATACCGTACTCCGCAGTCACCCAACCCTGCCCCTTGCCACGCAAAAAACCAGGCACACTGTTCTGCACCGAGGCAGTACAAATCACCTTAGTATTACCCATCTCGATCAAAACAGAACCTTCGGCGTGACAGGTGAAATTGCGGGTTATGCGCACAGCACGCTTCTCATCGTAAGCGCGTTCGCTCGGACGGACTACAGTCATATTGCTCTCCTTTGTGTAAGCCCATAGTATACCTCTCTCAAGCAAGCGCGGGCGATGAATAGCAAAGCAAGTAACATCTGCCCCACGCAATGTTTACCTTCAGCGAGGGTTTACGCTTACACTGACCATCTACACATTAGCACCACAGGGGAATCCTTTGACCACCAGCAGCATGACCGCCTTTGCCCATCAACGTTTTGAATATCCTTGGGGCAGTGTCACTTGGGAACTACGTTCTGTTAACCACCGCTACCTAGAACTGTCATTCAAACTACCCGAAAGCTGGCGCCAACTAGAACCCAGCCTACGCGACGCCCTGCGCAGCAAACTCCAGCGCGGCAAAGTGGAATGCGCACTCCGCGTGCAACAACAAAACCAACAACAAGCGCTGCAACTCAACGACGCACTCGCCAATCAAATACTAGACGCCGCCAATGGCCTAAAAGCGCACATCGCCCATACCGCCCCCGTCAATATACTTGAACTACTGCGCTGGCCCGGCGTGCTCGAACCGCAAACCTTAGACAACGACGCCCTAAGCAAACAGCTTTTAGAAGGATTCCATACCGCGCTAGACGAACACATCGCCACCCGCCAGCGTGAAGGCGAAGCACTCGCCCAACTCATTGAACAACGCCTAGCGAGTATCAGCGACATCGTCACCGACATTCGCAGCAAAATGCCCACCATCGTCACCGCACAGCGCGACAAACTTCAACAGCGCTTAGCTGAACTTAAAGTCGAACTCGACCCCAACCGACTAGAAGCCGAAATCGCTTTAATCGCCCAAAAAGCCGACGTAGACGAAGAGCTAGACCGCCTCGACACCCACGTCAAAGAGGTGCGACGCGTCCTTAAAAAAGGTGGCGCCAGCGGCCGGCGCCTAGACTTCTTCATGCAAGAGCTCAACCGCGAAGCCAACACCCTGTCATCAAAGGCAGTGGTTGCAGAAAGCACGCAGGCGGCAGTGGAATTGAAGGTGTTGATAGAACAGATGCGGGAACAGATCCAGAATATTGAGTAGTTTTTTACAGCCAAGGATGGCGGGTATTTTTTACTGAAGTCGTTTTAAAACGTCTATTTATCCTTTTTTAGTATCGCCTTAAGTGCTGCTATGTTTGCCTTCTCGCCTTCGGCTTCTTTTAAACGGCGACGCTGCTCTGCAAAGTTCTCAAATTCCAATTTTGCCTTTTCATCTGCCGCTTTTTTGGAGATTTTTCCGGCTCCACTCAGAACATCCCGGTCGTTAAAACTCAAGAATTGATCCAGCTTATCAGCCCAGTCTTGTAAAAATACCTGCTTACGGCGCAGTGCTTGGTCTTCGGCAAAATCGAGCCACATATTCACAATACGGTTTAGCTCTTTAATTTCATCTTCCCGCAGATAGTTTTTTGCAACGGTGACATCGGTCTTGCGTACCTCATCGCCTTTGTAGCTGGTAAGGCCAACATCTGGCTTGCTGGCATCTACACGACTGGCAATAAGCTCCGCGGCCGTCATATGCGTGCAGGCATAATGCAGCTTGTTCTGGACTGTTTGAAAGAAGCGGTTTGTATCTTCGTTAGATGGTTCGTAGTCAGCGGCCATAGTAAAGATTTCTTTAACCCGCAGATAAACACGTCGTTCGCTGGCTCGAATATCGCGAATGCGTTCCAGCATTTCATCAAAGTAATCTGGAACAGCAGACTGACCCACTGGCGGGTTTTTCAGGCGTTCGTCATCCATGGCAAAACCTTTGATAAGATATTCTTTTAATATCCCAGTTGCCCATTGCCTAAACTGTGTACCGCGCTGTGAACGAACCCTATAGCCCACCGCCAAAATGGCATCAAGATTGTAGTGATCAATCTCGCGAGAGACTTGCCGAGTACCTTCTAATCGAACTATCCGGAATTTCCGGATGGTTGAATTTTGTACAAGTTCTCCTTCATTGAAGACGTTAATTAAGTGCTCATTAATCGTACGAACATCTTTATCATAAAGCTCTGCCATCACAGCCTGAGATAGCCACAATGTATCGAATTCAAAGCGACACTCAACGCGAGCTGCACCATCCGCGCTGGTGAAAAGAACAAACTCCCCGCGTGGAGCCTGAGGAATGTTATCTGCCATTCAGTTAACCTTCTGCATATTTGATTGTTGCACGCACTCGCTTCACCACCTCTTCGATAGTGGTATAACACACCAAAAATACGTCGACAGCTATAAAACCCAATACGGAATCTACCCAACCGCCAACTTAGCGGCTTGCTGCCACATAAAATGAGGCATCGGCTTCTTTAACTGCCAAGTAATGCTCATCGGCTGTGAACCAGTGTGTGATACATATTCCACTTCACCATAATTAACAAAACCCATAGTGCGCCCGAATTCATCTTTGCTTTGCTCTCGCACAAATAAAAACAAACGCTTACCCATTTTTTGATGCTGAATGTACTCCAAACCACGCCCTTTGTCGGGCCGAGCGCTATTTTGTGACTGCCAATGGAAAAGATGTTCGTTAATCGCGTAATCGTGGTACATAGTGGTTGGCGAAAATTGCTTTTCATTTTTGTCTAAGGTGACAAACATCAGTTCAATATTCTGATCTTTCAGTACAAATACACCTTCTCGCGCTGACGGTTGGCGTTCAAACGTGATCGCACCAAACGCAACCAATATTTGTTCACGCGCATAGCGCGCATGCAGCCTTAATGAAACCTCAGGCAAAGCCTGCATTATTGGTTGCTCATGCTTAGTTTGTGCTAGCTGCCAGTTAACGACGTCCAATAGTTCTGCTTTTAACTCGCAAGAATTTAGTTTCGCTAAGCTCTGTTCAATGGAATCGAATTCACATTCGGGGCCCGTTTTCTGCCAGAAATCATAATGGCACATCAAAGCATGACGATGATTCGAGTCCTCTATTGCAAAGTTGTTATGGCAAAGCTGCTTTAAGAAGCGTAAATAGACATGATCATCACAGGTCAAAATTCGATTATGAATGACCTTTCTGACCATTTTTGCGAACTTTTCATCTGCGGTATTTTCGTGGATTTCATCATTGGCTTGCTGAACGAGCTGCGACCAACTGCCGCGTTTATAAAGTTCATTCAAGTCGACATGAGGATTTAGGGTTAAGAAGTTAGTGAGTGTTAATGGTAGCGTGGAATACTGAGGATACTGGCGGATCATCGCGACTAGGCGCGTCAAAGTTAATGAAGCATGGCGAATATTACTGAGTACCATTTCTTGCGTACGCTTACTCAACTCAATGCGGCAACCTAATGGCGCGTGAGGAAATCCTTGCTTTATCTCTTCACTGATCGCTCGGTGACTTTTCCCCACTAAAGCTCTAAATTTATTGGCAAAATCATATTCAGGACGTGAGTTGCCAACAAAATCTAATACGGTGCAACACTCTTTGCCGTCAGCTAAACGCAAACCGCGACCAAGTTGCTGCAAGAAAATGGTTAAGCTTTCTGTTGGCCGCAAAAACAGTAAGGTATCGACTTCGGGAATATCGACACCCTCGTTGAAGATATCAACCACACAAAGCACGTTAATGCTGCCAGAGCGAATAGCTTGCTGCTTTTGTTGCCGCTCATGGCTATTATCGCTGATCAACACATCCGCTTTAATGCCTTTCAATAGCAGTTGTTGTGTCATGTATTGAGCATGTTCTTTGCTCACGCAGAAAGCTAACGCTTTCATTTTGCTAATGTCAGTTATGATCTCCTGCATACTCAGTAATATCTTGTTAAAACGTGCTTGATTGTGAGTATAAAGATTAGTCAACTGAGTAATATCATAGCGCCCCCGATTCCACGCAATGGTGCGAAGGTCGGTATCATCATCAATCCCAAAATACTGAAAAGGGCAAAGATGGCGCCGATTAATGGCTTCTGGTAAACGAATTTCAGCGGCTATCACACCACCAAAACCCGCTATAATATCTCCACCATCATGGCGCTCGGGTGTGGCAGTGAGCCCTAGCAATACTGAGGGTGAAAAATATTCCAATACCGCGCGATAACTACTTGCAGCAATATGATGGACTTCATCTATCACTATGTAGTCATAAAAATCGGATGTTAAGTTAAGCTGAGCAAGCTGATTGTTGAGCGTTTGGATAGAAACAAACAGTTGCCTATAGTGCTCTGGCGTATACCCGCTCACCCAAAGTTCACCAAACGTGCCATTACGCAATACACCACGATAAGCTGCTCTTGCTTGTTTTAGTATCTCTTCTCGGTGCGCAATAAATAAGAAATTTTCCTGCGGTTTCATTTTGATAAAACGCGCAAAATCAAAGGCTGAAATTAGAGTTTTTCCAGTACCGGTTGCCGCAACGACTAAATTGCGAAATCGTTGGTGAACACTGCGCTCAACAGCCAGCTGTTCCAATATGTCACTTTGGTGCGGAAACGGCGAAATATCAAAGAAATGCGTTGGGCTAGCCTCAAAATCTCCGCGCTGCTGGCTCAACGCTTTTTTGAGTTTTTCACTGCTTTTCGCATCACCATTGAAATATTCAAAATCGTTAGAAGCCCAATAGGTTTCAAAGGTACTCAATGATTTATTAATGATGTGCGGGATCTCTTGCGAAGTAATTTTTAAATTCCATTCTAAACCGTTGGTTAATGCTGAATGTGAGAGGTTAGAAGAGCCTATATAGCCGGTGTGAAAGCCAGTGTTGCGCAAAAATAGATAGCTTTTGGCGTGCAAACGTTCCCGCTCAGTGTTGTAACTCAGCTTCACTTCGGTATTGGGTAGACTGGCCAAGTACTCAACCGCTTTAGCGTCAGTCGCCCCCATATATGAGGTAGTGATAATTTTTAGTGCGCGGCCGCTAGACGTAAATTCTTCTAACTCTTTACGGAAAATTCGTATCCCTGCCCACTTAATAAATGACACTAACCAGTAGATTTTATCCNCAGACAAGATCTCTCGCTTCAATTCAGATTCAAGCGACAATCCAGCATTGCTGCCACAAAACAGCTCACTTTGACTAACTCCGGTTAAAGGAAAAATGTCGTTAATATAATTTTTTAAATCGGCTGAAACAGGATTTTCTAATTCATATAGCGCGATCAGAATTTTGCCTTGACTAACAAGTAAATTATCTTCGATAAAATCGTTATCTTGAATTTGTGTTTTTAACCATAGTAATAATTGATTGGATAAAGCAATTTGCTGTTGCAGGCGATCATCGCTGACGGGTACTGACTCTATGGCATATTCAAGAATGTGTGATAGGAAACGAGACAACCACGTTGATGCTTCACTGCTATTAAGCTCACGTTCGCCCACATAGAATCGCTCTCGGTCAATGCGACTCTCGATAAGCTGAGTTATAAGCTGCTCATAAATTCCAACTTGTTGCATATTGTCCCTTTTATTCCAATGGCTGAATTAACAGCAACATTGATTGATATTGCAGTTTTACCGCCAATCCATTTGGTGATCTTGCCATTTCAACTAAGTTGTACTTGCCCAAAGTTTTCAGTGTTCTCGACACATTACTTACCGCTCTCCCCGTAAGCGCAGCCAATTCAGTAACCGATTGTGGCTGTTGCTCGGCTATTACTTTTAACATTTGCTGATTTTCTTTCGACAGCACATTGGCCACCGATTTAAGCGAATCGAACCAAATATCGACAGGGTAATCGGGGGCCGGCGTTTGACCTTTAATGCCTATCACACAGCGCGTTTGTTTAACGTTTTTCATTCTTGACCCGAATCGTTTGCTCGCTAGATTGTCAGCGAAGTGCATAAGAGCAGCACTTGGCCAATCGAAAGGCCGTACGCTTATACATAAGCCGCATATATTATCAGCTACTGATAATGGGGCAAGGGTATTTTCCGTTTTGGACGATAGCAATATCGGCGTGCAGGTAGTACAGCAGCTTGGAGCAAGTGAAGTGAGAAACGGAGAATGAAAGTGAATCTATAACTTCTTTATCCATTGGAAAATAAAAGATAGTTTCACTTGCTCATTAAACATTAAACGCCGATTCCTTCATGGTTTGCTCTGCTCGGCTGATTCCTAAGCGCTTAGCGACTTGTTGCCAATGCTTCACCGCGTTTAACACCTCATCGTAAATTTGTGTTGCGCCTTCCTGCGACAGGCGGAAGAAGTCTTTTACTTCAAAGGCAAGCTGATAATCGAGTGCGTTGTCGGTATCGCTAATATTGAGATGAAGGCCATGCTTGCCAACAATCGGGTTTAAATCATAAGCCGGTGACAGCTTCCAGCCTTTCTTGGTGAGTAAAAAACCGTGGTTACGCAGGTGATCGTCAGTATTAGACACGGCAATATTAAACACAATCCGACGCCATAACTGGGCTAAATCGGCTTCTGTTTGTGCGCCTTGAGTGGAAAGAAACTCAGCAATCTCTAAGTAGCTGGCACCTTGAGATTGTTCGCCATCATAGTATTGGAGCTGTGTCATGGCCGATGTGAAGTGCAGTCGCTTGTCACCCTCACGGTCAAAGCGCTTGGTTAAAAAGGTATGATGCTGAGATGAAAACTGCCTGATCTCACTTGGAAACATATCAACGCCAGCCGCTAAAGCCAATTCATAACAGACCATCTCCCACGCACCCACATCGTAGGTGTCGTTTAAATTGGGAAACTTGGCAATCCACAAATGGCCTTGTTCATCTGTCACACAAGCCTTGGGCCTTGCTCCACCTAAAGATGAGCCAGGTGCAATCAACATTTTTAACCAGCGGTAATATTCATCGCTGTCAATATTGTCGTCTTTTTCTATTTGTATGGCGGCGTGCTCTAACTCTCGCAGAGACGCCATTGGCGGCGCAGCAAATTCGGCATTGTCATCTAAGAAAGCATCCGAGCCTGCTCGCTTAAATCGAATACCGCCCATTCGGTAAGAGTCATGTACGCCCAGCAGGTAATCCAGCTCGTTTAATCGACTTGTTGCTCGAATGCCTTTGCGCGCTTCAATGGCCGCACGCCGTTGCATCAAAATGCGACCCCAACGATCCGGTGATGAGTCTAAGAACGCACGGAAATTTTTATCTGCTTCGTCATTGTAGAGTTCACCTGTGTGCAGTGTCAGCATAGGATCAATTTGCAGGCGGTAGGGCGATGTTAAAAATGTTTTGTCGTAGGAAAAACTGAAGACACCGCCACGACTTGAGTCGCTATACGCGAGATGGCCAAGTAATAATGGTTCGTCAATAGGATGCCAGCCTGCATACACTTCGACTACGTCACGGCTCATTTTGAACCTTCCAGCAGTTTGATATTTTGCAGCTTAATACCGACCTCATCGTGAGCAGCCATTTCAGCAAAGTTGTTATCCATCCCCAGCACTGCCATGATTTTTAAATACGTGCCTATGGCGACACCGGGATCGCCCGCGAATACCTTGTTTACCGTTTTATGATCAAACCCTGTTCGCTCGCACAGTAACTTTTTAGTAAAACCGCGACGCTTCATGGCTAACAATAAATCCTCGCCAAAATGCGTGAGGATTTTGCGCTGCTTGGGAAACAACACATTGTGTAAATCTCGCTTTGCCATACTACCGCCTATGGGACTATATCCCCATTTTTAAACCATTAATGGGAATATAGTCCCGTCTTGGCTATTTTGCAAATCGTAACCAAGGACATAATAGGACTAAGTTCCTATTTTTTATCTACAAACGGGAATATAGTCCTATATTTGTACTTAACTCATTAACCAACAAACTTTTAGCGATAACAAGCAGGATTAGAGCAGAATGCTAAGGCTAGCCTTTCTGCCACTACCCAACTTAATGAGCAAACTGCATAGCTTTGCTGCAAAAGTCTACAAAACCTAAGCTAACTTATTTAGTCATGTTTTGTAGACCTACCTCGATTGAGACGACTTTACCAGCCGCTATCATTCTCTTAACAGCCCGTGACGCCCCTCCAATCAGGTCGTATAATCCCTAATCTTCATCGCGCCCACCGTCGCGAACACGATACAAAGGACGCCCCTTTCGCTATGCACAGTCAAGGTACGCTCTATACCATTTCCGCGCCGTCTGGCGCAGGGAAGACCAGTTTGGTTGCTAAGCTGTTGGCGCACACGCCTCGGCTGGGGGTGTCGGTATCGCATACCACTCGACCCATGCGCCCCGGCGAGGAAGATGGTGTGAATTATCATTTCGTTAGCCACGCCGAGTTTGAGCAGATGCTAAACGCGTCGGCGTTTCTTGAGCACGCGCAGGTATTTGATAATTTTTACGGCACGTCACAGCTGTGGGTTGAGTCTCAACTTGCTGCTGGCGAGGATGTCATTCTGGAAATTGATTGGCAGGGCGCGCAACAGGTTCGCCGCCTAATGCCTAACACGGTGGCTATTTTTATTATGCCGCCATCGAAAGAGGCCTTGAATGAACGCTTAACAGGTCGCGGCCAAGACGATAGCGCGGTAATTCAACGGCGCATGGATGCCGCCGTCGCGGAAATGTCTCATTATGTTGAAAGCGATTACGTGGTCATCAACGATGATTTCAATACTGCGCTAGCAGACTTAGAAGCCATTGTTCGCAGCCATCGCCTAACTCTCGCCAGCCAACAATTACGGCATCAAGCTTTACTTTCTGCACTACTGTCATAAGCGCTGGCTATTTGTTAAACTAACACGTAATTGACAGCGCACAATTTGTGCGCTGATTTTATTTAGTACGCAGGATATAGATCATGGCCCGAATTACTGTTGAAGACTGCCTAGAAGCTGTCGATAACCGCTTTGAATTAGTAATGGTTGCGAGCAAACGCGCCCGCGCTCTTGCCACTGGCGGGAAAGACGCTCTTGTTCCTGAAGAAGGCGACAAGCCTACAGTAATCGCTTTGCGCGAACTTGCCGAAGGCAAAATTACCCGTGAAGAAGTCATGGCTGCAAACACTACTGCAGAAGAACCAGAGCTGGATCTAAGCGCTGAACTAGGCGCTGCTGCACTGTAATTCTGCGTCTGACAGGGGCGCCAATGCATCAATACAGTTTTTTCAATCCTAAGCCTGGCAAAGTTGAGCCGGCGGGATCGATTGACGCCCTTGCAAAATCTCTTTCTGACTACCTTTCTGCCGATCAAGTTAATCAGGTTCGGCGAGCCTACTATTACGCCGAACAAGCCCACGAAGGTCAGAACCGCCGCAGCGGTGAACCTTACGTCACCCACCCCTTAGCTGTTGCCACCATTCTTTCTGAAATGCATATGGACGCCCAAAGCTTGATGGCTGCCATGCTGCATGATGTGATCGAAGACACAAGTGTAAGCAAAGAAGGACTAAGTAATCAGTTTGGCGACGTGGTAGCTGAGCTGGTTGACGGCGTGTCTAAACTGACCCGCATTGAGTTTCAGTCTAAAGCTGAGCAACAGGCTGAGAACTTTCAGAAAATGGCCCTCGCAATGGCCAAAGACATTCGCGTCATATTGGTGAAGCTGGCCGACCGCCTCCACAATATGCGCACCCTTGGCGCCATGCCGCCGGAAAAGCGCCGACGCATCGCTCGCGAAACCCTAGAAATTTACGCACCCATTGCCCAACGGCTAGGCATGCACAATATTCGGGTTGAATTTGAAGACTTGGGCTTTATGTCCATGCACCCCATGCGCGCGCGACGTATTAAAAAGTCGATTACCACCCGCTTTGGCGACCGCAAAAAAACCATTTCGAGCATTCGTGAAAATATAGAAAACTGCCTCACTGAAGAAGGCCACACCGCCAACGTGATTGGTCGTGAAAAACACCTGTTCAGCGTTTATACCAAAATGCGCAACAAGCGAAAGTCACTAAAAGAGATTATGGATCTCTATGCGTTTCGCATCGTGGTTGACTCGGTCGACTCCTGCTACCGTGTTTTAGGTTGCGTACACAGCTTGTACAAACCTGTTCCGGGGCAATTTAAAGACTATATCGCCATTCCCAAAGCCAACGGCTACCAGTCTTTGCACACCGTGTTATTTGGCCTAGAGGGCGTGCCGATAGAAATTCAAATCCGCACCCACGAAATGGAAGAAATGGCCAACAACGGCATTGCCGCACACTGGCTGTATAAGTCCAACGAACAAGAGCCTAAGCGCAACTCCAGTCACGCCCGCGCCCGTCAATGGGTGCAGGGTTTATTAGAGATGCAGGAACGCGCGGGTGATTCGCTAGAGTTTATCGAGAACGTCAAAATCGATTTATTCCCCGACGAGGTGTATGTCTTCACGCCACGCGGTGACATTATGGAATTACCCGCCGGCGCCACCGCCGTCGATTTTGCCTACTCTGTGCACAGCGACATCGGCAATAGCTGCGTCGCCTGCCGAATTAACCGTCGCTTAGCCCCCTTATCAGAAACACTACAAAGTGGCCAAACAGTCGAAGTTATCACCACCCCCGGCGCGCAACCCAATCCGGCGTGGCTGCACTTTGTAGTCACGGCAAAAGCTCGCACGGGCATTCGCCACCACCTTAAACATCAGCGTAAAACCGAAGCTCTTACCTTAGGCCGCCGTATGTTGGAGCGCGCCCTTGCCAGTATGGACGAGAATCTGGCTGATATAGACGACAAGTATTTGCTTCAACTCGTCGACTCCACCCACGCCAAATCGACAGACAATATTTACGAGCAAATCGGCATGGGTAACCGCGTAGCGTATTTAACTGCGCGCCAGCTAATAAACCTTCGCGATGAAATCCGTGACGGTGACGACAAACTCCGCGCGCCACTTACCCGACAGTCTATGGTCATTCACGGCACAGAAGGCTTTTTGGTCAACTTTGCACGCTGTTGCTACCCCATTCCCGGCGACCACATTGTCGGCATCGTCAGCTCTGAGAAAGGCGTGGTGGTGCATTGCGAAAACTGCCATAACAGCATTGAACTCAGCAGCCAACCCGAACGCGTCGTGCCACTGAGCTGGGCGGAAAATATCGACCGCGACTTCTCGGTTGAAATGAAAATAGAAATTACCAAGCAACGCGGCATTATCGCTGTACTGGCAACCCGCGTTAACGGCGCCGATGGCAGCATCGAAAAAATCAGCGTAGAAGACGAAAATCCCAAAATCAGCACCATCCACCTTGTGGTTGGCGTGCGCTCGCGGGTGCATTTAGCAAATGTGATGCGTCGAATTCGTAATATTCCTGCGGTTATTAAGGTCACGCGGGAAAGACATTAATTACACGTCGGATGTCAGGCGTCTGACGCAGGACGCCATCCACCCAACAGCTTTTCCGTCAGACGTCCGACTCCCGACGCCTGACTTAGTCATCAGGAGCCACCATGAACAACAAAGAAATCATCAGCACCAACAACGCCCCCCAAGCCATTGGCACTTATTCCCAAGCGGTTAAGGTTGGCAGCACGGTGTATTTGTCTGGCCAAATTCCCTTGATTCCAGAGACGATGGAAATGATCGAGGGCGGTATTAAAGAACAAGCTACCCAGGTATTTAAAAACCTGTCAGCAGTTGCCGAAGCCGCTGGTGGAAGCTTGAACGACGCCGCCAAGGTAAATATTTCGCTAATCGATCTCGGTGTATTTGCGCAGGTAAATGAGGTAATGGCACAGTTTTTTGCTGAACCTTACCCCGCCCGCGCCTGCGTACAAGTCGCTGCGCTACCACGGGGCGCCATGATTGAAGTGGAAGTTATTTTAGCGCTGTAATAAATCATATTGGGCCGAGTTAATCGGCCCAATATCTTTCTAGTTACCCTCTGTTTTACGCCACTCATCTAGTACCGGCACAAACCCTTGCCTAAATGTTGGGTATTTCAATTGATAGCCGCTTTCTCGCAATAGTTTATTCGCACAGCGCTTGCTGCCAGTTCGAGCGATTGACTGACCCTTCGTTGCGTAAACCACATTCAACTCTGCAGCCAACCACGACTGCACATCTTGAATACTTGCCGGCTCATCATCAACGCCGAGATAACAAGGTTCTATCGCCTCGTTCGCCTCGGCCTTGTCGATTAAATGACTTAAAAAACCGACACAATCGTCGCGATGAATTCTATTAGTGTAATGCACCGGCTCCGCCGGCGCGCAATCGCCATCCAGCACCTTACTCAGCATTTGCAAACGTCCGCTGCCGTAAATACCACCAAAGCGAATATTCGCATAGGGCCATTTAGTAGCCGCTACAATCTGCTCTGCCTTCAATAAACTTTTACCGGAAAAACGATCTGGCTCAGTTGCACTACGCTCGTCTATCCATTCATGACGCGCTTGGGCATAAACCCCAGTACTCGACACAAACAACACAAACCTCGGCGGCGTCGCCATCGCCGCCAAGACTGTATTTAGCCCGTCTTCAAACACAGCGCTATAGCCTTCTGCACCGTAGCCCGCAGGCGTCAGTGTGATTACCAAATAATCTGCCTGTAATGGACCCAACTTGGCCACACTTTGCGGATCACATACATCTGCTGCTAGCGCGGCAACACCCTCCGAAAGCTTATCGATTTTGCGACGCATACCCTGAACCCGCCAACCCCTAGCCAAATAAATATCGGCCAAGCCATTGCCAATATCACCGCAACCAATAATTAAAAGTGATTTTTGCTCAGCCATCCTAAAGTGCTCTCCGCTGTGAATGCCCGCCTGAGTCGGTCATAATCTTTGTTAATATGCAGATCTAAACCGCAGCTAAAATTCCGCGCTGATCTTACCACCTTAACAATCAGGAGGACGACTATGAGCATTCCCACTACCCGCCGCATTGTTAGCGTAAACAAGGACGACCACAGTCTTAGCATTAGCAGCGAAGCAATGCCGAGTCCCGGCGCCAATGAAGTGCTGATTAAAGTTGCCGCCGCAGGAATCAACCGCCCCGACCTAATGCAACGCTACGGCTTATATCCGGCACCTGCCGACGCAAGCCCCGTATTAGGTCTAGAGGTTTCTGGTGAAGTCGTCGCGATCGGCAGCGAGGTAAGCCGCTGGAAAGTCGGCGATATGATTTGCGCACTATGCAACGGTGGTGGCTATGCCGACTATACCGTCGCGCCCGCAAGCCAGTGCCTGCCCATTCCCCAAGGTATTAGCCTTCGAGACGCCGCCGCCTTACCAGAGACTTTCTTTACCGTTTGGCACAATGTATTTCAGCGCTGCAATTTAAAAGCGGGCGAAAACTTTTTAGTTCACGGCGGCAGCAGCGGCATTGGCACTACCGCCATTCAACTCGCCAAGGCCTTTGGTGCAAATGTATATACCACCACTGGTAACGCCGAGAAGTGTGCGGCATGCGAAAAACTCGGCGCAATTAAGGCTGTAAATTACAAAACGGATGATTTCCTCACCTCGCTAGCCGACACGCCCACCGGCAAGGGCATGGATGTTATTTTAGATATGGTCGGCGGCGACTACGTGCAAAAAGATCTAAAACTCGCGGCTAACGATGGTCGTATCGTATTCATTGCCTTTCAAGCCGGCTTTAATACAGAGGTCAATTTTGTACCGGTGTTGATGAAACGCCTCACCATCACCGCGTCTACGCTGCGCGCCCAAAGTGGCGAGCAAAAAGCAAAAATAGCCGCAGAGATTGAAGAGCAGGTTTACCCACTAATCGCAGAGGGTAAATTTATCCCCCTTATCGACAAAGTATTTAGTTTCGACGAAGTAAGCGCCGCACATAGACGAATGGAGGGTGGTGAACACATCGGCAAAATTTTGCTTAGCTTCTAAAAAGACCTATCGATTGGCGACATTAGATTGCCTTTCCCTATCGAGAATGTAGTATTAAGCGCCATAGAGTTTAACTATAACGCCGGATAATTTATGACGCTGACTGAATTGCGCTACATTCTCGCTTTAAAAGAAACGGGCCACTTCGGCAAAGCCGCCGAGAATTGCTTTGTCAGCCAGCCCACCCTGAGCGTCGCTATTAAAAAACTAGAAGACGAGTTAGGTATCTCATTATTTGAGCGCAGCCGCGGCCAAATACAAACCACCCCCGTCGGCGAGCAGGTTATTCGGCAGGCAAAGATTGTGCTGGAACAGGCTGACCACATTCGCGAATTAGCCAATCAAGGCCGCGACCCCCTAGGCACGCCGCTGGCCATTGGCGCCATTCATACGGTTGGGCCGTATTTATATCCTCGCTGTATTCCCGTGATAAGAGAACTCGCGCCAGAAATGCCGCTTTATATCGAAGAGAATCTCACCGGCACGCTGAGGGAAAGATTACGCTCCTCCAAACTAGACGCTATTATTGTCGCCCTTCCTTTTAATGAAAGCGACGTGGTTACCCAAGCCTTATACGAAGAACCCTTTGTGGTCTTACTACCCAATGATCACCCACTAACTAAAAAGGCAGAGCTACAACACGAAGACCTTCTCAACGAAAACGTCCTCCTTCTCGGCGAAGGGCACTGCTTTCGAGATCAAGTCATGGCCGCCTGCCCAGGCCTACGCCAAACCTTTGCCAACGGCGACCGCCTATTACAATCTGTTGTAGAGGGCAGCTCCTTAGAAACCCTAAAGCACATGGTGGTCTCTAAACTCGGCATCACCATACTGCCACTTTCCGCTGCGCAGGTAGCCCCGTATGGCGACGGCGTATTGTGCACTCGACCGTTTGCCAAACCACCCACACGCACAGTCGCCCTGGCATGGCGCACTAGCTTTCCCCGTCACCAAGCCATCGACGTTATTAGTAAAGCCATTAAAGCCGCCGCGCCGGCATTCGCCGCTAACTCAAACACCAGCGCGGCCTAATGACAAAACCACTAGATCAGATCAGCGTGAATGCCTTAAAAGGTGTAGGCCCACGCCTGCAGGAAAAGCTGGCGGTGTTGGGCATAGTCAGCATCCAAGATTTATTATTCCATCTGCCGCTGCGCTACCAAGATCGCACTCGCATTACGCCGCTGGGTGCACTGCAACTCAATACCGACGTGGTGTTTGAAGGCACCGTTCTGGTTTCCGATATTGTCTTTGGCCGCCGCCGCAGTTTGGTTTGCCGAATACAAGATAATACCGGCACTACTACCCTACGCTTCTTTCATTTTAACGCCGCGCAAAAGGCTCAGCTCACCCCCGGCACCAAATTACGGTGCTATGGCGAAGCCCGGCGTGGCAGCGGTGGATTAGAATTTTATCATCCTGAATACAGCGTAATTAGCGAAACCACCCCTATTGCGATAGAAGAACGGCTCACCCCAATCTACCCAAGCACCGAAGGCTTTGCCCAGACGAGCTGGCGCAAATTATGCGACCAAGCGCTGCAGCACCTAGATCGCTACCCTATTACCGAATGGCTGCCCGCCGACGCACTACCGCCGCAAATAAACCGCAATCGCTGGACCTTAGCTGAGGCGCTGCGCTATTTACACCACCCACCTACTGACGCCTCTATCAGCCAATTACAAGACGGACGCCACCCCAGCCAGCAGCGCCTCGCCTTTGAGGAACTACTTGCTCACAATCTCGCCTTGCAAGAGCTGCGGCGTGAAACCCAGCGCTTTGGTGCGCCACCATTAAACGGCCCCAAGAAACTGCAAAAGGCATTTTTAGAACAATTGGGATTCACCTTAACCGGCGCCCAAAAGCGTGTCGCCGCAGAAATCGCCAAAGACTTACACGGCCAAACCCCCATGCTGCGTTTAGTGCAGGGCGATGTCGGCAGCGGTAAAACCGCCGTCGCCGCCCTAGCTGCGTTGCGCGCAGTAAGCAGCGGTTACCAAGTGGCGATTATGGCGCCGACTGAAATTCTCGCCGAACAGCATTATCAAAATTTCAGCCAATGGCTTGAGCCACTCGGCTTACACGTTGCTTGGCTGACCGGCAAGCTCAAAGGCAAAGCACGGCAGGTGCAAAGCGAGGCCATTGCCAATCACGGCGCCCATGTCGCTGTGGGAACCCACGCCCTGTTCCAGAACGACGTCGAATTTGCCAAACTCGGCTTGGTCATTATTGATGAGCAACATCGCTTTGGTGTTCATCAGCGCCTAGCCCTAAAGCAAAAAGCCGCCGCCAATGTGGGGCAGCCCCATCAATTAATCATGACCGCCACGCCGATTCCCCGCACCTTAGCGATGACGGCGTATGCCGATCTCGATACCTCCGTCATCGACGAGTTGCCGCCGGGACGCACACCGGTGAACACCGTGGTACTCGCCAATGATCGCCGCGACGACGTAATGGAGCGCCTGCGCGCTGTGTGCGCTAGTGGCCAACAGGCTTATTGGGTGTGTACGCTTATAGAAGAGTCCGACAAATTGCAGGCCCAAGCCGCAGAAGCAAGTTGGGAGTTGTTAAAAGAAACTCTGCCAGAATTGCGCGTGGGACTGGTTCACGGGCGCATGAAGCCAAAAGAAAAAGCCGAGGTAATGGCTCAATTCAAAGCCGCAGAACTTAATTTATTAGTTGCCACTACGGTCATCGAAGTCGGTGTTGATGTACCCAATGCCTCGCTTATGGTTATCGAAAATGCCGAGCGTCTCGGCCTAGCTCAATTACATCAGTTACGTGGTCGAGTTGGCCGCGGCAGCCGCCAAAGTTTTTGCGTTTTGCTGTATCAGTCTCCGCTGTCTCGCAACGGCAAACAACGTTTAGCTGCGCTCCGTGACAGCACCGACGGTTTTGTCATTGCCGAACAAGATTTGCAACTTCGCGGCCCAGGAGAAGTGTTAGGTACACGGCAAACTGGTTTAATGACCTTTAAAATTGCCGACCTACAAAGAGACGCAGATTTACTCGATGACGTGCGCGCCCAAGCCCAATACATTATGCAATCTCACCCATCCCACGTGAAACCACTCATACAGCGCTGGCTATCAAACCGCACTATTTACGCCTCGGTTTAATTACAAATACGGGCACTAAAATAGCGCACATTTTGAGGTCGTTTGCACCGTCGTTCACTCGCTATACAAGCTTAAATTGCGCGACTATACTAAATTTTCATATCCATAAATCCACGGCGCAAACACATGATAAATGGAATTATTGTCGACCTAATTACCCCCACTCACGCCAACGGCGCACCTGATTACGAAACAGTGGAAATCTTGGTGGACTGGCATGTGGACAACGGCAGCTCTGCTCTGCTCATAGGAGGTTCAACTGGCCAGTCCTCAACAATGGATTCTGACGAACGCACAGAGCTTCTTCGCCGAGCAATTTGGCAGGCAGACGGGCGAATTCCGATTATTGCCGACCTCGGTAGCGACAGCATTGACCACGCTTTTGAGTTCGCCAGCGTTGCCAATGAATATGGGGCAAGCGCTGTATTACTCAGCGCGCCAACCACCGACGCATTCTCGAAAAATGAACTGCTGGAGCACTTCGCGGCCCTTGCCAAGGCTGCTCAGTTACCCGCCATTGTGCGCGCCGAATTCAATCACTCAAATATTTTATCGCCCACCGGCATCGCAGAACTTGCACTGATTTCAGGTATAGATGGTTTTATCGATGGCTCTAGTAATCCAGCAAGCGCGCAAGAATTACTCAAGCTAAAACTACCCAAAGACTTCGCCCTGTACGCTGGCCATGACACCAGCGCTTGTCAGCAGATTTTGGCGGGCTACAATGGCTGCATATCTATTTCGGCCAACGTCAATCCAGCCTTACTTCTTAAGCTATATACCCTAGCAAAATCCGCTGACTCGGCGGGCGCCAAGGCACTGGACACCCATCTACAGGCCCTATACTTAGCACTATTAGAAGACCCGAATTCCATTCCGGTAAAGTGGGCACTGGTAGAAATGGGCTGTATTCCGGAAGGTGAGCACCCGCCAACACTGCCGCAAGCAAGCGATTATTCACATCTACGCCGCGCTTTGCGCGCAGCAGAAATTCCAGTGTAAGCTGCCATTTTTTTAGTCGACCTTTTTAGCATAATCGGGTACAACAGATAGATGGCACCTAAAATAAATAATCTGCGGCGCTTCTTTCGGCTACCCTACCCCAGAGCAGCCCAACCACCGCTAACAGTGGATAAAGACACCGCATACCGAGTTTTAGAAATTTCGGAGCAGGGTATTTTGCTGGCCCAACAAGCAAAATCACCGCTACAAATAGGTGAGTATCTGCGCGGTAACATATTGTTTCATAATCAAGACAGCGAGGAAATTGAGGGCGAGGTATATCGACTAGATCCACGCGGCGTAATCGTTAGGCTAAGCCGCGGAATTAGTGCGCGCCATATGATGAAAGAGCAGGTTTATATTAAAAACACCTTCCCCATGTTTTTCCGCCACACCATACAAGAGAATTTTAAGGCGACCAAGTAAGGCTGCAACACTAATAAAATTCATATTCCAGCATTAAACGAAACGTATAATCTGCGCTGTCTTCATCTAGACCAAACACCGTACCCACTTCCCAGCGCAAACTGTTTGCCGCCGCTAAACGAATAGCACCAACTAGCACAGGACCCATTCCGCGATAATCCTCTGCCGCATAAAACTCTAAAGCAGGTTCAAGCATTGGTCGATAACGATATCGGGCTTGCAATGACAAAGCGGTTTCGAATTCCTCACCCGTAGATTCACTAGACTCATAAATAAGACTGGCGTTCGCCGTCGTCACCATTGCCCCCCATTCTTTTAATACGACTAGCTTTCCTGCTAGCTCCTCAATCTTGCTATCGCGACTGTGCTCATACTCAAATACTGCGCCCCAATCGACGGCGTATTCGCCTTGCTCGCTAAGTTGCCAGCGTAGCTCTAACTCATAACCACTTAAGCGGTTGGCGTCGCCTTCTCCCTCGGCACTTACATAGGCTTCTAGGGCAATACTGTCATTTACGGCTGCGCCAAAACCAAATCGCTGGACAATATAATCATTTGACGCCCCTGATCCGACCTCAGCACTGCTAATGCGATACTCCAATTCCTTCTCCAAACTATTTACATATGGCGCATAAATTCGATCTACTGCCAAGCCATCAGCCTTAACTAAACTTACTAGACTGATGTAAATAGCAAATCCAATAACGAGCCGATGAATATTAATTTCCATACTGATTTGCTTCTTCAGGTAATTGCCGGTGCCGCCAGTATTGATGGCGGGCGATTATCACGCCCGCCATCGTTAAACCACTAACCATATATATCATCAACTGCGCGGGTGCTGGAGTAGCCTCATAGCCGACTAGGGCATAGAGCAGTTGCCCAGCAAGACTTTGTTCGGCCAACAGGCCGTTGCTGTCCCACAACTGACCATCGGGAAGTAAATCCGCTTGAATAAGCATTTTAGCGGCTTGCAGCATCATTCCACTTGCCATGGTGGTCAGCAACACACAGCCAAGTAGCAATGAGCGGGATACTGAGAAGCTCAATATCCAATAGTAAAATAAAGCACAACAACTAAACCCTATACCAAAACCGATAATTGAACCGCCATACAAGCTAAGGCCACCTTCTGGTAGGTCTTGAAACGCGAGCAAATAAATATAAATTTCCGACCCTTCGCGGGTCATTGCGCATGCAATCACAGCTGTCAGAATTGCACGAAACGTAGCGTTCGATCCCGATGGCTTAAAATAGTGATCAATGAATTTAAAGCAAATGTATAAAAGACA
The DNA here is from genome assembly GCF_902705855.1 of Zhongshania aliphaticivorans. Lineage (GTDB taxonomy): Bacteria > Pseudomonadota > Gammaproteobacteria > Pseudomonadales > Spongiibacteraceae > Spongiibacter > Spongiibacter aliphaticivorans_B. Next base: position 112,977 of record NZ_CACSIJ010000016.1, read on the forward strand.
AAGATATATAAATACTTGCAAGCCAGCATCTACAAGCTCTTGACCAATACCACCAAACAAATTTGACACCCAACCAAACTGGCTACCTAAAGCAATAGAACCGGCAACACCGCCGGCAAGGCTCCACTTAAACCAATGCCTCGTCAAATTTAGCTGAACGCATAAAGACAGGATAATACTTATTAGAAAGGCCGCTTCAAGAACCTCTCGTATGATAATAATTACGCTGGTTAATAACATGGCACATCACTTTTCATTGTCACACCGTTCACTCCACCAATTCACTTGGCAATAATTTTCCCTTGCGCGGTTTTGGGATTGAACTCGCCAAAAAAGGGATACTCCCCCGGTGCCAATGGACCAATAAAGATTAGCGCTCGCTGGCCACCAAGCACCACTTTCTCTCTATTTAGCTCATAGCTCTCAAATTCTTCAGGTGTCGAATCTTTATTGCTCACCCAAAGTTTCACCTTGGTATTTGCAGGTATAACGAGGACCGAAGGCTCAAACAAATGTTGCTCAATTGCCAGCTCAAATTCTGGCTTATCCGCATAGGCATTGGCGCCACTGAGTAACGCCAATGTAAAAACAACAAGGCCGTTTTTAGAAAATAATATTCGCAATTTCGTCACCCATTCGCTCCACACGAACAATCATGTAATTTCATGGCAGCTCACCGAATATAAGTGAAGGTGGGAACGCCACCTTGAACGCTAAACCAATACCACCCTCGCCTTCAGACATTGAAATAGTAGCTCGATGTAGTTCTGCAATATGCTCGACAATCGACAAACCAAGACCGCAACCTGATGAGCCTGAGGCATGGCGATCTCCACCAACCCGATAGAAACGTTCAAACACTCTAGACTTCACCTCGGCACTTATTCCAGGCCCGTTATCGCTAACAGTTAATCGAACCGAGTCCGGCCCTGTGTCGATAATTACCTTTATAAAGCCGCCACGCTGGGTGTATTTGTATGCATTGTTTAGAAGATTCTGCAGCATTATGCGCAAAGCAAAGCGATCGCCGTTTATCCTACCCTCATCACCGCGCACCTCTATAGTTTGTTCCTTCTCGGAAAAATCAGCGTAATTAGCCGCGATAATTTCACCCGCAAGTGCAGCGAGTGAAAGGCTCTCAAATTTAGCGGGATAATGATCCGGCGTGGTTCTATGCAGTAGCAACATTTGTTCTACCAAATGCGCCAAACGATCCACGTCTCGCTCCAAACTATTTAGCGAGGAATTATGCTCTGGATACTCTTCATGCAAATTATGCAAATGCATTTTTATCGCACTTATTGGCGTGCGAAGCTCGTGGGCCGCATCGGCAGAAAATCGCCGTTCCCGCTCAAATGAATCATCAAGTCTGCGCAACAATGAATTCATCGACGTAATAACCGGCATCAATTCAATAGGGGTATTATCTATATTAACTGCACTTAAATCGTCGGCCGCCTTCCGTCGCAGTATCCCCGCTAACAGCGCCAAACTTTTTAAACCATGACCAACAATCAACCAAATCAATAACGCAGCCACCGGAAGCACAACAACAACCGGCACAATGGATTCAAGAATCACCCGCTCAGCAAGGCGGTAGCGAAGATCCATTCGCTCGGCGATCATTATTCGGTGACCATTCACAAAGTTAAAATAACTTAGCGTTCGCCAACGATAGTCATTAAAATTATTTTCACTTAAACCCTCATTAGCCGCGATATACTGATCCGGCGCATGCACCGAGCGCCACACTAGCTTTCCGTCGGCATTAAACAACTGAAACACCATATGCTCATCATCTGGCGCAGGCGAATTACTCTGGCTTCGTAAAGGCACGGATGATAATTGCAGCGCCATTGCCGTGAGCTTTTGATCAAATAAATTTTCGGCCTCGGCCATGCTTGATTTATAGCCGTGTAAAGCGGCAATGAAATTGACTAACATCAATACAGATAAAATACTGACTAATAGAAATCGGCGTAGTGAGCTCACCCACTACCCCCAAGAATAAACCCAACACCTCGGATATTTTTGATCAAATTGTGGCCTAATTTTTTTCGTAAATTATGCACGTGCACATCAACAGTATTACTACTAACCTCGTCGCCCCAACTGTACAACTTCTCTTCTAACTGCTCCCGTGAAAACACTTGACCTGGACGATCTGCCAGCGCACGTAAAATAGCAAACTCGCGACGAGATAGTTTCTGTAACTCTCCATCCAGTCGTACTTCATTACTCGCTATATTGATAACAATATTGCCAATATGAAGTTCGGGCTCTCGTATCGGCGTATTTCGTCGCGACAATACACGGATACGGGCAAGTAATTCCTCAAACGCAAACGGCTTAGTGAGATAGTCGTCGGCACCGGCGTCCAAACCAGAAACTTTATCAGTCAAAGCGTCCCGCGCTGTTAAAATAAGTACTGGCACGCCGGTCTGTAATTGACGGAGCTGACGCAACAATACTAGTCCATCAATATCGGGCAAACCCAAATCTAAAATTAAGAGATCTAATTGAGCCGCTTCAAAATAACGAAGCCCCTCGGCACCGTTTGCCGCATGATCTACGGCATAACCGGCGCGATGCAAGGCTTTAACCATGCCTTCGGCTAGCGATATATCATCCTCAATAAGCAGAACTCGCATGAATTGTTTACACCTTGCTCACGGCATTATTTGTTATTCTTTTGCTCACGCATGAGAATGAGCATCTCTTTACGACGCGTCTCATCTGCATAATGTCTGCCTATTCTATTTGCTGCCACATAGGCGAGATTAAGATATTCTGGCGTCTTGTTATCCTCACCGTGCCCAAACAAATACAGCGCATAAACGTCATTACTATCAATATCCTCAGGCGCTAAGGTCAAACCTTTTAGCAAATACTCTTCTGCCTTTTTATCACTACCATAGCCAATTGGCCATGCTGGGACTCGAAAATATAATGAGCCGTGCTTGGTGCGTATACATTGTCGTCACCGATCCCTAGTTCCTAGCGTAACGCAATATAATTGCGAGCTGCTTTTTTAACGCGGCAGACACCACCGAGGGGAATAAAGCATTTAGGCTGACGAAAAATCGTTCTGGCCATCCCAAGTATCGATTACTACTCTTTTTGCATCTAAGTAGTTCAAGCGCAGCGCGAGCTACCAATTCCGGCTCATCAGCCTTATTGCCTAGCTCGGCATTCATGGCAACAATGTTGGCAGAATTCATAGCCGTATTGACTGCCCTTGGCGCCAGATAGTGTATCGCCATATTTTCATTGGCAAATTCACGTTGCAAAGCTTCGGTAAAACCTCGCAAGCCAAATTTACTGGCGCAGTAAGCAGTAAACCCGGCGAAGCCAATACTGCCAAAACCGGACCCAATATTAATAACCATGGCATGCTGGCTTTTGCGCATCAAGGGCATCAGCCCCTTACATAAGCGCATGGGCGCCAATACATTTAATTGGAGCATTTGCTCTATTACCGCATCATCAGTCTCTGTAAAAAGACCAAATGAAGACGTACCCGCGTTATTCACCAAAACATCTACCGCAGAACCATCAGCAATATCTGTACACAACTCAATTATTGACGCGGCCGACGACAAATCCGCCACTAGATAACGATGGCTTCGCGGCCTTTCCAAACCATCTCGCAGTGCTGCCAGAGCCTCGGCATTTCTACCCACTAATACAAGCTTATGACCGGCACTAGCGAATGCAATCGCCAAAGCACGACCAATGCCACCACAGGCACCCGTTAACACAATTGTTAGTGTAGTCATGCTTTAGCAACTCCTCATTCTTATTTGTTTACGCAGCATGTCTACTGCCTTCGCGCAGACCAAGTTCTCGGAAAATATTGCCGTATAGAACGTAAAACATTTTTGCACTGTGAACGATCTGTTGCCGATCACGCGGATCCTCGATCCGATTCATCAAACCCTTAAAAAATTCAACATGCTCAATATCTAAAGCACCATGAGAACTTAAATAGCTAAACGCCTTTTTCGGCAGACTTAAGCTAGCTTGAATTGCACCGGCTGCGCTGTCGGCTATCGCGATACTGGTACCTTCTAACACCTGAACCATACCGAAAAAACCTATAGGATTAACTCGATTGATCGTGTCGTAAGCATAAGCCACCATCAATTCTGTTGCCGGCTCGGGATGACTGTTGCGGACAGCCTCTGCATCCCCACCACAGGCGTTTATGTCATTAAGTATCCATTCCTGATGACCTAGCTCCTCTTCGATGTATTCCGCAACAGCAACACGTAGCCATTCGTAGCTTTCAGGTAAGCGACTACCGCAAGCCATGAGAAGTGGAACCGTATGCTTTACATGGTGATAGGCCTGCGTTAAGAATGCGATGTAATCATCAAGACTTAGCTGACCACCGACGCCACGTTGAATAAATTCAATCGCATAAAGCGACTCACGCGCACCTTGTGTTTCAAATTGAAGCTGCTCATAAAAATTCATTTTTTACTCCTTTGCCACCGTCACATCAGCGGAGTTTGTACTACGTATTAGTTCTGGATAATCGCAATAACATGTATCGGCTAAACCGCTGTAATGCATTAAAATTTCATGCCTACGTAATCGCCCATTAGCGGTTAACAAATCATTTTCAGCACTAAGCGGCACCGGCAGTTGTACCCAGCGCTTAATTTGCGCGTAATCGGGTAGCACACTGTTGCACATACTAATTTCGTGATCGATTTGCTCGTGGCTGGCATGTGGCGAGGGGTAGATCAATGCGCTGCAATACGCTTGATCGTCGCCAATAACCATACATTGCAGAATACTTGGTTGAGCTAATAACTCGCTCTCTGGCCATTCCGGTGAAATATTTCTACCGTAGCTATTTACTAGTACGTTCTTACTGCGGCCATGCAGCCACAAAAACCCGTCATCATCTATTTCGCCAAGATCGCCGGTTGCAACTTCAGTAGGGACAGGCACACAGTGTTCTTTTTGAAGATAACCTTGGTAAACATTGCCGCCAACTACCAACTCAGACCGAGCAGTATGGACTACACAGTGCGTCAACACTTTGCCCGCAGAACCTAGCTTATCTGCACCCGGCCTATTAACACTAACCACCGATCCGCATTCAGATAAGCCATAACCTTCATAAACCGGTAGACCGAGTTGTCTGCCGCGCTTAATTAAATCAGGCGCTACTCTCGCGCCGCCAACAGCGAGGAATTTCAGGCTTGCTGGCGCAGGCCATTTTCCAGATTCCCGTGCGCTAATCAGGCCTTTTAATATTTGCGGCAGCAATACCGCGCTATCTGGTTTTGCTGCGGTCAAGGTAGACTCGAGTGCTTGAATATCTAGGCCTGAGCTTCCCGCCCAACCTAAGGTCGCTAAGCTGGGCAGCATCACTTCGGCACCGCGCAAAAGCGCGCTATACACGCCAGCTACATTTTCCAGAAGCGTCGCCAGTGGTAAAACCGCGAGATGCCGATGCAGCGGTGTATCTTTGAGCGCATCATTCAGTGCGCTGGCAGTTGCGTACTGGGCTGCTACAGATAAACACACACCTTTAGGGTGACCAGTTGATCCCGATGTATAGGTGATTTTTGCGGTGTTGTCTGGCAATAAAAAGCTATCGAGTAGCGGACATAAACGAAACGCACTGATGCTTGTTAGGCTAGCAAAAGTCACTGCCCCGCCCGAAAGCCGCGCACCAAATAAGGTGGCGCAGGTGGAAGCGAAGCCGTCTCGGTCGCTCAGCAATGCATCTACACCACTACTTTCAACGGCGTGACGCATTTGCTGTGGTGTAAAAAAGCCAGGTAGCGGAATGAGGGGGACACCCGCTAACTGGCAAGCTAAATCTACAATAATCCATTCTGGTCCGTTGTCTGCCGCAAGACCTACGCGCTCAATACCCAAGGTAGTAAGTTCGTCCGCGAGCATGTGCACCGCAGCCAGCATGCCACTATAGCTAAACGCGCTATTATCTCCGCGAAGTGCCGGTAGATCGCCAGAGTTTGAAGCAAACCCCTGCAGCGCATGAATGATCTTACTCATACAGAGCTCGCAAGCCGTGGTCGTCCACATTGCTCAATTGTGCATCACAGCCGCCGAGTAGCATGGCGGTCATGGGCTGTTTGGCAAAGATGTCGATAGCACTGCGGGCATTCACCGCAATGACGGTGGGTTTGGTGTCGTAATAGGTGCCCCAGTCGGCTAGCTGCACACCTAAACGGCGGCCATCGGCTTCGCACAGGGTGTATTGTTCTACACGCAGGCGGCGAAGTAATTTTTGCACCTCTGGCGTTGCGGTAAATACGGCCCACTCGGCGCCTGAGCGGCAAATTAGCGATGCCAAGGCAATAAACAGCATTTGGCTGCTACCGCGCCATGTTGAGACGAGGTTACCAATTTCAACCAAGCTTGTGCGCTGAACTTCGTTACCTAATAAGTTAGCCAGCAACACTTCGGCAGGTTGATCCATATATTGCTCTACAAACAGCGCGTGCCCGTGAATACCGCGACGCATTCCAAGCACCCCCGCTATACCACTACGCGAGCGCATGAGTAAGAAAACAGGCAAAAACTCTCTAAGCTTTGCGCCGTAGGCAGCCGAGAACTTGTTTGCAATATAGGCCTCTATCTCTGCCCGCTCCGGCGCATCACGGCCAATAATATTAAGCTGTGGGGTTGCCTCTAGAGCTTCACCGGTCTGAGGGCTCGTATAAGCGGTACTACCTAAATCGTTGTTTACCACATCTATTTGAGTTGAATACACCTTTGCGCCCTCACATTAGATTTCCATGCTCGTAGCGTACAGCGCCATCTTTAAGGAAAACTTAAGAAAAACCAGGCACCCCCAAAAGAACGAGAATCCACCGCGAATAAGAGGCGAAAAAGAAATAGTGTATTTTTGACACAATTTGTTAGAGTATTAAACTGAGAATTAATAATGTCGGTTAAATGATCCCGCCAGCCAATAACAATAACGTCGTCGAGGGAATAAAATGAAAACCAGCTACACAGTGTGCGGCATTTGCGAACAGGGCTGCGGGCTAAAAGTCACAGCGGAAAACAATACGGTTATCAAAATAGAGCCCGACAAGGACAATGCCTTCAGCTGGCGGGACTACTGTATAAAAGGGGCGAAATCTCATCTCGCCTTAAATCACGAAAAGCGCATTACCAAACCCATGAAGCGCGTTGGTGACCGCTACATAGAGACCAGTTACGAAGAAGCGATAGCCGATATTGGCTCGCGTTTAAACAGCATTATCGATAACCACGGTGCAAACGCTGTTGGCAGCTATACCGGAAACCCCAATGGCTTCAACTTCGGTGGCGCGCTATTCTTCTCAATGTTCCTCGACGCCATCGGCACCGAAAACCGGTTTTGGGTCGCCTCTGTTGATCAAAATGCGTTGCATGTTGTGTCAGAAAATCTTTACGGCAATCCCTGGGTAAGCTTACAACCAGATATAGACCACTGTGATTACTACCTGCCAATCGGCACCAACCCGCAAATTAGCGGAATGTGTTGGATAGGTTATTCACCCGACGGCTGGAAACGCATACTTGCCCGTAAAGACACCGGTGCAGAACTTGTCGTTGTAGACCCTCGCAAGACCGAATGCGCATCCAAAGCCAGCCAACATATTGCGCCTCTGCCAGAGTCTGACTGGGCGCTATTATTAGCCATCATCAAAATCATCTTCGACAATGAATGGGACAATGCCCCCAAACAATATCTAGATGGTTTAGCGACGCTTAAAAGCCACGCACAAAGCGCCGATTTACAGGCTCTTAGCCAGCTCTGCGACATACCAAAAGACACCATTTTTTCACTTGCCGAGCAATTCGCTAAGGCTCCACGAGCAATGGCAATCGGCCGAACCGGCGTTAGCCAAGGTCGCAACGGCGTCCTAGCGCTGTGGCTAGTGCAGGCATTAAATTTAATTACTAATCGGGTAGAGCAAGAGGGCGGCATTTATTACGCCGCCGGTATTCTAGACTTTTTAAAAGCGGGCGATGCCCTGTTTCCACCCTCAGACGCAATTAGCCGCCTACGGGGCAACAAAAATATCGCCGGCTCCCACAGTATTGCAGAACTCCCCGACGAAATTACCACCCCCGGCGAAGGCCAAATACGCGCCTTAATTATGAATAGCGGCAACCCCGTTGTTTCCGGGCCCGAAGGCGACAAACTCGATGCCGCGCTTTCACAATTAGAATGCTTTGTTGTGATCGATCATTTTCAGCGTGAAAGTCACCGCCACGCAGATTGGCTCATTCCAGGCGATCACTTTCTCGAGCGCACCGACATCAATCCCTTGTTGCAAGCACTCAGCCCCTCGCCGCGCGCGCAAATGAGCCGCGCCGCTGTAGAAATTCCAGATGGCATGCGCTACGAGTGGGAATTTTTACGCGACCTCGCCATTGCAATGAATAAGCCTTTTGTAATGGGTAAGCAATGGTTAAACCCAGTCGTCAAAGCCAGCATAAAACTAGCCACGTGGACAGGCAAAAAGAATTACGGCTTTTCCCCGATATGGCTATCACGAGTCCTCATTCGATCCGGTGGCAGGTTTAAATGGAAAGATATACAAAATGCCCAACATGGACTTGGCGACGTCAACACTCGACCAGAATTTGGTGCACTATTCAAAAAACTCACTACCGCCAGCGGCAAAGTAAATATCGCACCACCGCCATTTATTGAGCTGCTAGACAAACGCGTCAATGAAACCCCAGAAGATACCTCGACATACCCTTTGCAGTTGATCGGCAGACGGCGAATGAAAATGATGAATTCTTGGTCAGTAGAAACTAGCATGACCGGCATGAAAGAACAGGAAATGAGCGGTGACACCATCGAAATTAATACTGAGGACGCTAAAAGATTTGGCATTAACGACGGCCAACTTGTTACTGTCAGCTCAGCGAGCAATCAATTACAAGCCAAGGCAAAACTATCTACCGACATTCGCCGCGGCGTCGCGGTAATGGAGCATGGCTGGGGCTATCGCACCTTCGATCCTAAAACAGGGGAAGGCACATACAATGGCGGCGTGAACAGAAATATTTTGGTATCTAACACTGACGTAGATCCGCTGTCGCGGGTGCCGAGATTAAATGGAACGCGGGTTAATGTGTTTAGCGCCATTTCCTAGCAAAACGAATAACTGTATATAAAACAAAAACGCCGCTTATTAGCGGCAAAAATGCTTGCTTACTAAATACCAAAACTTACTATTGAAAATACATCTTGGCACCTAAGCCAATAACATCAACATCGACATCGTCTAACTGGTAACGATCAAAAGTAGCAGTAATTTGAAAAGCAGAGCTGGCATTGAAAGCGGCACCAAAACCAAAATAAACATCTCTTCCATCATCATTGCCGGACCCACCATCGACAGAATCACTTATCGAGAATTCAGAGTCCCAGCTCAAAAAACCCAATCTAGCGGTCAAGGAAAAACCCGGAGAAAGGGCCTGAGAAAATAGAAATCCTGCAAATATACCGTCGGTTTCAATTGAAGATTCTACTTTACCCGGAGCGTAAAAAACGGTTCCATCAGAGTTGCCATCGCCACTCACTTCACCCAGATCGATATACCCCCCTTCGACAGCAAAGTTATTACTGAAACGATAGCCTAAACCAAAGGCAAAGCCTTCACCTTCGTTATCATAAGCAAATGATGACAAGCTGCCATCATCTAGGATGCTTCGCATCTCGTTTTCAGAAACGTCGTAGTCCGCTAGCAATACTTGTGCGATTAAATAACCGGCACCCTGCTCCGCATAAGACGCAGTGGAATATGCCGCAAGAACGCCGGCTGCTATCATTACTTTTACTTTCTTCATACTATTTACCTATCGACTAATCAAAAGGAAGGGCAACACCCGATACGGGTTGTTTAGGCTGAACAGGAGCTTTAGATTTTGCTATTGGCGTAGATGTCGGGCGAATGATCATTCCCGGCTCAAATCCCCCGCCAGACACTTTAGTAGCGTGAGACATTTTCGGTAGCACTTTGCTTACGGCAATCGCCCCCACAAACGTTTCCTCCGAACCTAAGGATTCGCCAGTGTAAGGGTCAAATAATACCTCTCCAGGCAGAAATACATTATATCGCTGGCCTACAGATACCGACCGGCCGCCGGCATTAATAATGACGCCTGACGATGAAACTTTAATTATTTGCTTTGGATATATTTTTTCAACGATATCAGTCACTGCCTTCTTAGCAACATTCGCAACAAGGCCGCGACTATTCTCAGAGCTTGTTGACGAACTGTATTGCTCTGCGTATTTCACTTCGCCAGTCGCTACGGCGATAACTTTTACGCTGACGACAATAGAACCAGCGGACCACGTTTCGGTTTGGCCGGTAATTTTAATAGTTTTACTCTGTGTTGAACCCGTGGCGCTGACTATCTCTGGCAGCAATAAGAAATCAGCACCCAGCATGCGGCCCAGTTTCGCCTTTTCTTCCCGAGACGTTGCATCGGAAGAGATGAGATTCAGTTCGGCGCCTATCTCAGCGAGATTATCTCGACTCAAAACTGCAAACTTACGAGTTTGCACCAGCTCCTGCTCCATCGCTGTTGTCATTAGCCCAGCAAGTTCAGACCCAGAGTAATTCCGGAAAACAAAGTACTTACTGTTCTTCGCTTTAGTCTGCAGCAGTGCCATGCGCTTTCGCGCAGACGAGGCCGATGTATCATAACGATAAACACGAACCATAAGCTTTGCTTCGTAACCAGATTCAATCTTTGTCAACGAAAGCACATCGTAGCTATGAATGTTACCGCTCGTCTGGGTACGGGCAGATATTGACGCCGACAAGGTGACATCAACGTCTTCAGTTACTCCGTCTTTATTACTTACTGCGCCGACAACATTGCTACTTGCCGTAACCTGATCTGCCTGCAACGACGTGCCGTTGACCTGAGAAACCGCCGACGCCAATCCAGCACGTATCGCTTCATCCTGTGTTCCACCAAAGCCGCTCGCTTCCACCTCTACTTGCCGAGTTCCCGTCGGTTGGGCATGTAATGACACCGGCAACAACAAACACACCGCGAAAATAACACCTAATAACTTCATTGCCATGAATATACGTTTCATTGTTTTTACCAATCTTCGCTAATAACAGGCGCCGACTGCGTATTGCCTGTAGATTTACCTTGCCCCGATACGCTAACGCTTGTACTTCCAGATTTACCTTTATCAAACGCCGAACTGGTCTCTGATCGAAATTGCTCCGCGGCAGACAGCATACTCGGACTCCACGCATAGGCCGTAAGATAGAAATCTACGCCCGAACCGTCATCGCTGTACTTTTTAGCAACCACTTTTGACGCGCCTTTTAAACGTAAAGTCGTTTGCGTTTTGTACGCTTGTTCCAATTGGCTTAAAATAACGTTTTTCTGCAATTGGCTAACAGTAGAACTCCCATCTTCAATATGCTTTTGCACATAAGCGTGAGTGTCATCTTTAGTTGACTGATCTAATTTATGGGCCACGGCCATGTTAGAAAATCGTGCCAATTCCCGAATGGCATTTGTTTCAGATATTTTTCTCTCAGATTGGATTCGGCTACTGTTCATTACATTTGACGCAGAAGGCTCACTTGCCGGCGCAATGCCAAATCCAACAACAGCCCATTCGCCATTCGACAATTTGGTCATTCGAGAACCGACCAGCCCCAATACGGAGCCAGTTTGAGCATCGAGCTGATTACGCACCCATTGTTGAATTTCTGCTTTAGCGCCAAGATTTGTTTTCGCGCTAGATTGTTGCGAACTTAGCACTCCAGCGACCTCTGCTGTCTCTGAAGAAAGCCCAATGATAACGCCAAGCTGACCTTGGTGAATAACTGATTGGACAATCCGAGCGCCTGAAAAAGAATCATTCACTGATCGAGAAACCACATCTGTAATTAAGCGTCGATCTGTTGTGGAAGTGCAGTCAATGATCGATTCTAACTTAGATTTTTCCGCTTTTTCTTCATCACTACTCGTTAATGATCGTATAGCGCCTTTCACAACATCTAAAAACGACTCGTTAGTCTGAGTATCTTGTTTAGCGACCTTATGCTGCTCTTCACAATCAGCAACTAGTGCTTCCGCTGGGCCACCCGTACTTGTCACATTGACACTTGTCTCAGCTGAAATCATCTCAGCACCGAGCTCGCCAGCTAATTGAGCGTACGCCTGTGCCAGCGCAAACTGATAAGCGGTATTCACACTGGTTACGTATGCCGTCGATCCCTTCGCACCAGCTATACCAGCAATACCGTACGCCATGTGGTAATTTTTACCTTGAGCTAAAAGCTCCGACTCCATTTGAAACTGATAATCTTCAATAGCATCAAAAAGCGATGTATTTTCGTCAATGTTTAGCTGTGCACCCAAGGTTGCAGAGGTGTATATCAATACACTAAATGCGGTTACAGCACGCACGAGAATCGCCTTATTCATAAATAATCCTTACCAACTAACCGTGCTTGCTGAGCCACGTTTAATAATTGGTGTTTCACCTTCCCAAATTGCTAATCCACTATTTATATCTGTTAGCGTTAACTGGAAAAAGTATTCAACCTGCTGCTTTCCGCGCGACATATTGTGATTGCGCTGAAGAATTTTACCGGACAAAGAAAGATCAGGTGCTTGCAGCTGTCCTTTAGCGGCCACACGGCTTTGGTTGAATTCACCATTACCACGCAGCTCACGTGCCGCCATTGTCATTTCATCTTCAGGGCCGTTTAAACCAACAGCGGTAGTCACTACAACCTTGCCAGAATTGAGCAGTTCGATACGAATTTTTTTCACTAATTGGTCGGTATCAATGCGCTGCATGGTGTCATTTATCATCCGGCTTATCGCAAGCACATAGCGACCGCCATTGGGGTTATTTACCGCACCCGTAGCCAGCATAGACTGAACCGATTCACCAGCTGCTTTTTCAAAATCTCGATACTCCAAACCCATTACGCTTTCAGCGGTATCATTATTTGTGTCGACAATTTGAACACCGCTGGCACAGCCGGTTAATGCAATAGCCAACACGAACATTGAAATAAATTTGTTCATTTTAATTCCTCAACTTACTTTTCAATAATCTCAAAGTGGTAATCTGCCGCACGCGGCCCTGGCGACACCTGAACTAGCTCTATTGTTTGGCCTGGCGACACAACCCGCTCCTGCCACTTCCCTAGCACCGTCTGAATTGGCTGGCCATCTTCGGTATACCAATTAACACGGAATGAAATTCTAAGATCTGTCATTGCACTTGACTCTGCTCGCAGCATTACCTTCATGCCTTTTTGATCATTAGACCAATCACGCACATCTAAAATATTTAAATAGCGCCCGTCGTAAGACACATGCGCTGCCCAAGATGGTAGTGAGGCGTCTTGTGGTTTTAATAATCCGCAGGCTTGCAATCCCAGCGCAAAAGATATTACTAACAAAATCCTAGTTATTTTATTCACCTATTACTCCCTCTTATAAATAGAACAATTCGACAAGCGGCGCCGCGTACGGTGTTGGCTGCTTTATATAAATCAAGGTATTCTGATTGGCAGGTAACATCACTTCTTTATATTCACCGTTGCCGTAAGGCACTCTTAACGAGGATTCTTGAAGCGCAGGAACTTTTGCCAATGACCACTGCTCAGGCATGGCATGCCAGGCGCGAGTATCTGCGGAAGCACTAGCATTGGCATACACAGTACCGGCTAAATTCCCCAGTGCACCAAATTTCCGTCCCATCTGGTCTTGCAGTATGGCTTTTGTCGCAGCAGATACTACCGCACGTGAAACTGTGGCTGGCCAGCGCTTCTTAAATTCGGTCCGCATAACCATATCCATTCTTGCGAACGGTATTAACTGTACAGCGTTGTCATCAATAGCCAAGCCATTGACACCCATTCCACTAGGACGATCAATAAGTTCAGGAAGAGCGACGGTTACTTGAATTAATGCATTAGAGGTTATCCACGGAATGGAGAATTTCTTCTCTCCATACACCGGACTTAAGCCACTTTCAAAAATAATCCAACGCTGCGGGCTGCCAATTGTTAAGCGCCCGTATTGCCGAAGGTTTAGTAAATCTTCATTGATTTGTGCGTTATCGCCTACCATACCGCTAACCCGCTGCAATAAAGTTTCGGCTTTTTCAATATCAGCACCGGGGCCTTGCGCCAAGAATATTGAATTAATATACGCTACTGCGGGATTCACAAAACTGTCGAAAACCTCCCAGTATTCAATATTTGGGAAATTTTGCGATAGCGCGTTTTGAACACCATCTGAATGGAGATTCTGTTTAGAGTTACTATCTTCTTCATTTTTTGCCTGTTCTTTTTCTATCATTTTTTGATAGCGTTCAACCGCAATTCGCGCACGCTCATTAGCACGGTTAAATTCAACGCGCGCATTATCAAGCTCGCCAGAAGACCAGAAAGACAGCGCCTTATAAAAATTTGTCAGTATACGTTCAGCTGGCGGCGGCTCATACGAACGAACGCTATCATTGACAAATGCTGCACCAATACCTTCTGCTATTTTCTTGCCAAACCCTTCTGTATCTTCATCTTTAAATAGGGTTTCAATAACGTCGTAATGCTCTATAGAGCGCGCTTTATTTCCGACTAAGCGCCAGCTTTCCGCCGCTTCTAAATGCAGCAATACATCACCAGTGGGTGTTACTGTGGCAAGTTCACCGGATTCAGAATCGAAAAGATCAAGTTGCTGTTCAATGGATTCTGCAAGTAAGGCATAGTCTCCCGCCTGATAACGGAGATCTATATTTTGAACAGCGTCTGAAGATTGATATGTTGCGCAGCCAGTAGCTAACAGACTAAAAGCGGCCATAATGACGGGCCGGCGTGCAAGCCTTTGTACATTTGATAAAAGCGGCCGAAATCCCTTCACCTATTCTCACTCCTTGAGATTCATATTCCTACGCAGCAACTCACTGCGACATCCGTCCTAGACGCCGCTAAGTTAAACAGCTTTTTAAAACAATTCCACCTTTTTTAAAATAAAAATGAACTAATTTAAAATAACGGTATCGCGCACTTTCGTATACTCGCCTGCTCATCGTTAGCAAACACTCACTCTTTAATATCTGTACGCAGTACCTGCAGGCCTTTTTCTATGGCGATTAAATGCTCGCGCACTCCGGCCTTACTGCGGGAAATTCCGACGGCGAGAATATCCAACACAGCCATATGAGCTAAGCGCGACGGCAACGGCGTGTAGTCGCCCTCGTCCATATCTACGTCAACATAAATGGCGAGGTCCGCCGCTGCGGTGACGGGTGATCCGCTGGGCGCTAGTGCAATCACCGGCGCACCATTTTGCTTGGCTAAGTTTATGGCATCCAATAAAGCCTTGGTTCGGCCGGATTGGGAAATGACCACCACCACATCTTGCTGATTTAAGGACATTGCCGACATCGCTTGCACGTGTGGATCGGAATAAACACTTGCAGAGATTTGTAGGCGAAACAAATTGTGCTGGGCATCGGTAGCGACGGCGGCAGAGGCACCAAAGCCGTAAAATTCAACGCGGCGGGCATTGCTGAGTAATTCCACGGCCTTTTCGATGGCCGTGACTTCTATGCTGTCGCGAACTTTTTTCAAGGCCTCCATCGTCGAGTCAAACACCTTGAAGGTGTATTGGCGGGCAGAGTCTTCGTCGCCAAAGCTAAATTCTTCGTACTCTGGACTGTGGGCAATGTGTTGAGCTAGGGCTACTTTAAAGTTTTGAAAACCGTCGCAGCCGACTGCGCGACAAAAACGGACCACGGTGGGCTCGCTGACATGCGCTTCTTGCGCAAGGTCAACTATCCGCATATGAATCACTTCTTTGCGGTTGGCCAGAATATAGTCGGCCACTTTGCGCTCAGATCGGCGCATTTGCTCACGGCAAGTTTCCATGGCACGGATGATATTTCTCGGTCGCAAATTGCTGCCCACCAGTTCAAATTATTTGATTTATGCCCTGTTATTGTAACTCAGCCTAGGCGTATTGGTGCCTTTTCACCACTAAGCCATATCAGTAGTAACAACAATATAGCGCCTCCCCCCAATATTGGGGAGGCCATCTCGAGCAATAGTCCTTAGTCTCATACTAGACACAAATTATGCGTGTTCATTTAGTTCTGATCTAAAAACATAAGGCTATGGGGTAGCTACAATGAAATTAAAATTGCTTGGTTTAAACTGTATATTTCTTGTCACCGCGTGTGGTGGTGGCAGCGGTGGCTCTAGCGGAGGTGGCTCCGGCACGCCCAGCGACAGCCTTAAAGGCATTTTTACAGATAGCCCGGTATACGGTGTTAAATACCAAACTGATAGCTTGCAGGGCCTGACCAACGCCCTAGGTGAATTCGACTACCGCGAGGGCGAGTCAATTGTATTCTCCATTGGCGACCTGCAGTTCCCCAGCATCAGCGCGTCACAACAAATCACCCCAACTGACCTAGCCCAAGGTAGTAGTGAAGTTCGGACCAATATTTTACAGCTACTGCAATCGCTAGACGACGACAACAATCCCGACAATGGCATTTCAATCTCAGCAGAAGCGGAAAACGCGTTCAAAGACAGCACCTTAGATTTAGAAAGCGCCGACTTCGACAGCGAAGCCCAGGCAATACTGGATACCATAGGAGATGGCATTCAACTCGTCAGCGAAGAGCAGGCTGAAGCACACTTCCAAAGTGCACAAGAAGCACAAATTCTCGGCAGCTGGCTGTACAGTGAAGGCAACGGTAAACGCAATGTACTGACATTCGTCGAAGGAAACGAATACGTCATTATTCATGAGCATACTGACGACGGTGACCAAGTCGCAGGGTCAGTCGAATATGGTACTTACTCTTGGGATATTGAGAGCGGTGCATTCAGCACAAGTCTGATTGAGCAGTCCGATAATTCAGGCGGCCTTTACGATGAGGGAAGCTCGGTATCATCTGCAAGCTTAGTCGGCGACGAGCTAACACTCGGCTTTACTGACGATGCCGGTGAGACCGTTACCTTTTCCCGTATTAAAAACCTCCCTGGTGCATTACAGGGTGCTTGGAAGCTCTATGAGGCGGAAAGCGACAATCTCAATATTCTGACGTTCTTATCTGACACCGAATACGTCCTTGCACACACCAATAATCTTGAAGACTACGATAACGCCAACGAACCGGCGCAGGCCTTATCCGGTGAATTCGGCACGCTTGCAATCAGCGGTGACAACTATACTGCCACTGCAAGCATTGAAACCGATGGCGATGGCGGTTTATACAATAAAGACCACCTTGATGAAAATACAAATACTTTCACTGTGGAACGATGGGGCGACCTGAGCTCGGAAGATATAGGCGAGGGCGACGAATACTCATTTACCCGCATCGGCCAGTTCACAACTACGCTCGTTGGTGATGGCGAAAACTTAGACGATATCCTAGCCCATCGCGAAACCCGCTTTGACGAGGCAGGTTTAGTCGGTGATTGGCAGGTCACCACGACCTCGCCGTCTTATCACGACAAAGTGGGTTTCGTTGAAAGTTTCAGCGTCCAGCTCAAGGCAGATGGCACCGGCACCGTGACCTTTGAAGAAAATGACGTTACCACCCTGGTTTGGGAGCTCAACTCAGCGGGCACTTTGACTTACACCGAGACCGATGAATTTGACGACACCTGGTTTCTCAACATCGCACCCGTTAAAGGAGCGGCAAATAGTGTGTTAATTGATAGCAAAAGCCCCGCCGGCCAAGAAGATTTCGCCGATGTCCTCGTTGAAGCTCGCTTTACGCGTATTGCAGATGAAGGACCAATTAGTGAGGAAATAGCCGTTCAAAAATGACCGCGTAGGGCCGAGCCCACAATAAGCTCATAACGATATCTGTACCACTTAGCCGCTAGATATTATGTCCCAGCAGACATGATGCCTAGCGGCTTCTTATTTCTCAGCGACAATATCGCTCGCCACTACACCATCATTTAATCCCGGCAAAGTAGCGCTCATTACTAATATTGCTGCTCACTCGCCGCTAATCACATTTTAGCGGTGTCAGCGCCGGCGAATCCCAGTAGAATATGCCGCCATGGACGTATCTTATATTCTTGATGATCTCAATGACGCACAGCGCGACGCAGTTACCGCTGACAGCACCGGCACGCTAGTACTGGCGGGGGCCGGCAGTGGCAAAACCCGAGTTTTAGTACACCGCATAGCATGGAAGATAAAGGTCGAAGGCCTGTCTACCTACAGCATTCTGGCGGTGACCTTTACCAATAAGGCCGCCCGCGAAATGCGCGGCCGGATTGAAGCCTTGCTAGATGGCAACCTAAACCACGGTATGTGGGTGGGCACCTTTCACGGCTTAGCCCACCGCTTGCTAAAAGCCCACGCTCGCGAAGCCGGTCTGCCCGACAATTTTCAAATTCTGGACAGCGACGATCAACTGCGCCAGCTCAAGCGTATTCATCGCGAATTAGAATTGGACGACAGCCGCTGGCCACCGCGCCAATCCCAGTATTTTATTAACGGCCACAAAGATGAGGGCCGGCGCTCAGCACATATCGACGACTTTGGCGGCGATCACCATCTAACCACCATGCTTAAAGTTTACCGTCGTTACGAAGAAGTCTGTCGCCAGCAAGGGGTTATTGATTTCGCTGAGCTCTTACTGCGCGCTCTAGAGCTGTGGCGCGACAATGCCGCCATTCTTGATCACTACCAACAGCGCTTTAAACATGTACTGGTCGACGAGTTTCAAGATACCAATGCGGTCCAATACGCGTGGCTACGTTTGCTGACCAACAAAGGCATGGCGATGACCGCCGTCGGCGACGATGACCAGTCCATCTACGGCTGGCGCGGTGCGCGCATTGAGAACATTCAGCAGTTCTCCAAAGACATTCCAAATACCCAAGTCGTACGCCTAGAGCAAAATTACCGCTCCACCGGCACTATTCTTAAAGCTGCTAATGCGCTGATTGCCAATAACAGCCAACGAATGGGCAAAGAACTTTGGACAAAGGGCGAAGACGGCGACAAGATCGCGCTGTTTGCCGCTTTTAACGAACAAGACGAAGCGCGCTTTGTTACTGATCGAATTGATGAGCTGCTCCGTGACGATTATCGCCGCAGCGACATCGGCGTGCTGTATCGCAGCAATGCCCAGTCTCGTGTACTTGAAGAATATTTAATTCGCGCCGGCGTGCCCTACCGTATTTATGGCGGCCAACGCTTTTATGATCGCTTAGAAATCAAGAATGCCTTAGCCTATTTGCGCATTATTGCGCTGCGCGACGACGACACTGCCATCGAACGTGTCATCAATACCCCTACCCGCGGTATTGGCAATCGCACGGTAGAAATACTGCGGGAATATGCTCGCGAACATCAAACATCTTTGTGGCGCGCTGCCGTCGCCATTATTGAAAATGGCTTGCTACCGGCTAGAGCGGGCAATGCTTTGCGCGGGTTTTTGTCACTCATCGAAGATCTTGCGACGCAGTGCCAAGATGTACCTCTAGATGAGCAGGTAAGTATCGCCATTGATAAGTCTGGCTTAATCGCCTTTCACGAAAAAGAAAAGGGTGAAAAGGCCCAAGCCCGAGTCGAGAACTTACAAGAATTAATCACCGCTGCGCGTGGTTATAGTTCAGAAGATGAAGAAGCCGAGCCCTTACGCGCATTCTTAGACCAAGCGGCGCTAGACGCCGGTGATCAACAAGCTGATGAACATGAAGACAGCGTGCAGCTTATGACATTGCACTCGGCCAAGGGTTTAGAGTTTCCAGCAGTATTTATTGTCGGCGTTGAAGAAAACCTCTTCCCCCATAAAATGTCGATGGAAGACCCTGAGCGCTTAGAAGAAGAACGCCGCTTGGCTTACGTTGGCATTACCCGCGCCGAACAAAAATTATATTTAAGCTACGCAGAGTCTCGCCGCCTGCACGGGCAGGAAAGCTTTAATAGCTTGTCACGCTTTGTTAGAGAAATTCCAAACGAGCTGATTGATGAAGTGCGAATTAACAATACCGTCACTCGGCCCAGCAGCTACGCACCAAGCACCACTAGCGCTCAGCAAGCTGCGGCGGCATCTATCGGCTTTGGTTTGGGGCAAAGAGTTTTGCACAGTATTTTTGGCGCCGGCGTAGTGCTTAGCTTCGAAGGCCAAGGTGCTAGTGCGCGAGTACAGGTCAATTTCGAAGACGAAGGCAGCAAGTGGCTAGTGCTGCAATACGCGAATTTGCAGCTATTGTAAGACAGGAATAATAACAATGAATCAGGCTACCAAAGCCAATTATTCGCCGCTAATTATCTTGGCTTTACTGGCAGCATTAGTTGCCATGAGCTGGCTATACGTGGGCGAACGCAGCAAAGATCACAGCGCCCAACGCCAAGAAAGTAGCACCAGCGGGCAACAAGTTTTTCACTGGAAGTTAGTGACTACGTGGCCCAAAAACTTTCCAGGGCTCGGCACCGCCCCAGAAAAATTTGCCGCCATGGTGAATAAAATGAGCCAAGGCCGCTTACTCATAAAAGTATACGGTGCCGGCGAATTAGTGCCCGCGATGGGCGTTTTTGATGCCGTCTCTACCGGCAGCGCCGAAGCTGGCCATGGCGCCGCGTACTACTGGAAAGGGAAATTATCGTCTTCCATCTTTTTCACTGCGGTTCCTTTTGGCATGACCGCACAGGAAATGAACGGCTGGCTATATCATGGCGGCGGCTTAGAGTTATGGCGCGAAGCCTACGCACCCTTCAATTTAATTCCCATGGCGGGCGGCAATACCGGCGTGCAAATGGCCGGCTGGTTTAATAAAGAAATTAATTCCGTGGCAGATGTAAAAGGCTTAAAAATGCGCATCCCCGGTTCCGGCGGCGAAGTCTGGAATCGCCTTGGCGGCACATCGGTAACGCTGCCCGGCGGTGAG
Source organism: Zhongshania aliphaticivorans (assembly GCF_902705855.1). Taxonomy (GTDB): domain Bacteria; phylum Pseudomonadota; class Gammaproteobacteria; order Pseudomonadales; family Spongiibacteraceae; genus Spongiibacter; species Spongiibacter aliphaticivorans_B. Next base: position 133,919 of record NZ_CACSIJ010000016.1, read on the forward strand.
CTTTACACCTCACTCCAAACCGGCGTTATTGACGCAACTGAATGGGTTGCTCCCTATAACGACCTCGCTTTTGGTTTTCATGAAGTCGCAAAATATTACTACTATCCGGGCTGGCATGAGCCGGGCTCTACGCTAGAACTCATCATTAATAAATCAGCGTTTGAAGCGTTGCCAGAAGATCTTAAAGCGATTGTAGAAACCGCCGCACGCTACGCCAATGCAGATATGCTCGACGAATACACCGCACGCAATAATGCTGCACTACGTGAATTGGTTGACGTTCATCATGTAGATCTGCGCAAGCTACCCGACGACGTTATTCGCGAGCTTCACAAAGCATCTGACGATTATTTGAAAGAACTCGCCAATAGTGACCCATTTACAAACAAGGTGTATACCAGCTGGAAAAACTTTATGGATGGCGCCAAGGAATACCATCATATTTCTGAGCAGTCATATATCAATGCGCGGGATTTGTAAGGATAGATTTATTTATTAAAAACACTCTGCTATTTAAGAGATTCGTTTATGACAAGACTCTTAAATAGCAAAGCCTAATTCCTAGACTCACGCCAGTTTTAAATATTCTTCACTGATTTTCCACAGTCTTGCCGCAGCGTCATCATCTTTCGCCCAGGGCTTCACTCGTTTGATCTTGCTGTCTGAAAAATACTCGCCCGTAATATTTTCGACACTTGGCGATGTAGCAACATAGATAGAGGTTTTTGCCCCCTTCGCAGGGCTGCGGAAAAACGGCTTCAGTAGCAAGCCAACAATTTTCCCAATCACGGCATGATCTTGGTGGCCTAATCCCGTACTGACCGCGCCGGGGTGGACACAGTTAACGGTGACACCCGTGCCTTGTAACTGTTTTGCCAGCTGCCGTGTCCACAAAATATTGCACAACTTTGAATGCCCGTAAACTTGGAAGGTTTTATAGGGCGTTGACTCATATTCAAGGTCGTCAAACTGCACGCCTTTCACAAAACTATAAGCCGCCGATGCAACACTCACAATGCGAGCCGGTGCGCTTTGCACTAGACGCTCGCGCAGTAATTCGGTCATCAAAAAATACGCAAGATGATTTACTGCAAAGGTTTCTTCAATACCGTCGCGGCTGAGCTTGCGATGGGTATTCACCACCCCCGCATTATTCATGAGTAAATGTAGCGGCTTGCCCGTTTCTAGAAATTGCTGAGCTATACGGTGAATATCTGCCTGACAGCCCAAGTCACCAAGTAAGAGGGTGATCTTGCAGTCAGGAGATTGGCTAGTGATTTCCGCCAACACAGCCTCACCTTTTTGGGCATTGCGGCACACAATAAAAAGTTCTGCGCCTTGCTCGGCAAGGGCCAAAGCAGTTTCTCTGCCGATTCCGCTGGTGGCCCCAGTGATGAGACAGACTTTGTTAAGCATCGACATTGTTATTCTCCATTATTGTCGTTAGCTATTAGAACCTGTTCACGCTAATTTGATGTGACTAAAAGAGCGCCAATCAAGGCGCGAGGAATGTAGTTTGATCATTCCAAATGAGAGAAGAGCAACGACGAGTAGTGCTTTTTAATCACAACCCGGAGGGCTGGAGACAAAAATGTCTCCAGCAGTCGCAATCCAATTAGTGTGAACAAGGCCCCTAGTCTGGGCTGTTTCTCGGTGCTTTTACATCGTCTTTCTGTAGCAGGCTTAACTCAATCAACAATGCGAGTACGGCCATTGCCGTCAATCGCCACAAAGACAAACTCACCTTCAGTCACTTTGGCAGGTTCATCTTGATGTATGCTGGTTATCCACACTTCGACACGAACGCGAATAGAGCTGCGGCCCACGTCTAATATTTCAGTATAACAACTCACCACCGCGCCAACGCGAACCGGCGTCATAAATGCCATTGCATCAACAGCAACCGTTGCAACTCGACCACCTGCTCGGCGCGATGCGGTAACACTGCCGGCCAAATCCATTTGCGACATTAACCAGCCGCCGAAAATATCACCACTGGGGTTGGTGTCGGCTGGCATTGCAACCGTTTGTAAGGCGAGCGTGCCTGTCGGTTTGGGCGTGTCGTCTATGTCACGCATAATTAGTATTCTCTTGGTAGAAAGTGGTAAAGACGCACAGTAAACGTGTGCCCACAGGAATTGTCAATGTAGGACTTATCATTATTGACCTCGGACAAAAGATGGTAACCACGTCGCTAATGACGGCCATATTGCTAGCAAGGTTAGCATGAGCAATTGCAGTGCAATATACGGCGCAACGCCGCGATAAATATCGGCGGTAGTGACCGATGGCGGTGCAACACCACGCAAATAAAACAGCGCAAAGCCAAAAGGCGGTGTTAAGAATGAGGTCTGTAAATTAAGCGCAATCATAATTCCCAGCCAAATGGGATCTACGCCCATCGCCAATAATATTGGACCGACAATCGGTACCACCACAAAAGTGATTTCAATAAAATCGAGAATAAAACCAAGAAAAAATATCACCAGCATGACTATCAAGGTTGCGGTAATCACACCACCTGGAAGTTGCGCAAAAAAGTGCTGAATTAAATCGTCACCGCCAAATCCGCGAAACACCAAAGAAAATACCGCGGCGCCAATTAAAATCATAAAGACCATGCTGGTCACTTTTAGGGTTTCTCTCGCCACCTCACCCATTCGCGCAACGCCGAGCTGCCCCTTGGCCAAGGCCATAAGTGCGGCGCCAAGTGCGCCGACGCCAGCGGCTTCAGTTGGTGTGGCGGCCCCCAGTAAAATAGAACCCAATACAGTAAGAATTAATACAACCGGCGGAAGTAAACCTTTTAACAAAGCACTTATCGGCGGCGGATCGAGGTCTGTTGCGGCTGGCGCTCGTTCGGGCTGTCTCATTGCAACAAAGCCCATATAAAGTAAGTAAAGACCAACTAGCATCAGACCAGGCACCAGCGCGCCAATAAACAAATCGCCCACCGACAAGGTTTTAGGGCTAAACACACCTAAATCTAATTGCGCCTGTTGATAAGCACTAGACAGGGTATCACCCAATAAAACCAATGCGATGGAGGGGGGAATGATTTGTCCCAAGGTGCCGGTAGCACAGATGGTGCCGGTCGCTAAACTCGGGTCATATCCGCGCTTTAACATGGTTGGCAGCGACATCAAGCCCATAGTGACGACCGTCGCGCCAACAATACCAGTGCTTGCCGCTAGCAACATACCAACCAAGATCACTGAAAATCCTAAGCCACCGCGACGACGGCCAAATAGCGCAGCCATATTGCTGAGTAAGTCTTCCGCTAGGCGGCTCTTTTCCAGTAACACCCCCATTAGCACAAACAGCGGGACGGCTATCAGCGTGACATTAGTGATGGTGCCGTATAAGCGTCCCGCCAGAGAAGATAAAAACGAGGCATCAAAATGGCCGATACTAATGCCAATACCCGCAAACAACATGGCGGTGCCCGCAAGGCTAAAGGCCACGGGATAACCTAGCATTAACACTAGGCAAATCACCAAAAACATAAGCAGAGGTAAAAGCTCAATCAGCACGCGTTTCAGCCTCCGTACCGACCAAGATCATAGTATTTCGCAGTAATTCAGCCACGCCCTGTAAAGCGAGATTTATCGCCATCAGCGGCAGCAACGATTTAAGAAGATAAACAAAAGGCAAACCGCCGGGCTCAACCGAAGCCTCACGTATCAGCCATGCGTTTGCAGTAAAATCCCAGCTCGTAATCAGAATCAAACCACAGAGAGGTAACAAAAAGACGATGCTGCCAATACTGTCGACCCAGGCCTTTATCCGTGGCGAAAAGCGATGATAGAAGATATCCACCCGTACATGGCCACCGTGCTTTAAGGTGTACGCTGCCCCAAGCATAAAGACTGTGCCGTGCAAATACGTGACCGACTCTTGTAAAGCAGTCATTCCCTGCCCAAAACCGTAACGCATAATGACAACCGCTGCGGTACCGAGCATCATTAAGGGAATTAACCACGCAAGCAGACGTCCAAGTCGCTCAGTAAACTCATCTATTAAATAAACACACTGCTTCACTATTCGGGTATCCCTAAATTAGCTGCATATTGAGACCTTTGCACGAGCCGGAATTTTGTTCTCTGGCAAGGAAAAAGCACACGAAATGAGGGAATTTATAATCATAAATGACCGATTGAGTACGATTTTGTCGCCGGCAGAGGATAAAATAACCATTGTGCAAAGGTCTCATATTATAGCTATTCTGCGGGCTCAGATGCCAAGGAGACACCATGCGTACTATTATTATTCTTACTCTGCTCGGCTTTGCCTGTAGCTTACATGCCGGCAGCACACAGACAGATCTTGTTGCGCGGTATGCAATGGGCAAAGAAACCATTGTACTCAGCTATCGCGACGATCAACACATCCGCGTAGATCGCGGCCAGCTTGGCTATTCTATTATCAACGGCGAGCAAGCCATTGCCGTGCTCCAGCAAGGCGGCGCCCGCGTCGTCATGAACGTTGACGAAATGGGCGGCATTCTCAACAACGCCCAAAACGGACAGCAGCTGACTATACCCGACTCCAGCGCGGTAAGCCTAACGCCTACCGGCCAGTTCAGTGACGTTGCCGGTATAAAGGGCCGAGTTTACACCGCTAGCGATGGCCGCGCGAAATACCTAACCGTGCTCACCGACCGAGCCGATGTGGTCAAAGCCAGTGACGGCCTGCGCCAATTCTTCCGTCGTTTTGCCAGCTCAATGAAAAACGAGCGCGGCAACAAGCTGCTGGCGCTGGAAAATGCCTTCAATGAGCAAAAAGACAGCGGTGTATTACAGGTCGAAGGCGGGTTTAAATTAATTAGCATTGGCCAGCAAGCACGGCCCGACAACTTTTACATACCGCCACCAATCGGCATTCAATTTCCCAATCAGTAAGCACTCCACCTACTTGTTACCCACGGCAGATCCTTGCCGTGCGGTAGCCGAGTAAAATCGGTATCATTGCCCACCAATACATCTAATCTCCGTAACAACGCAAATACCTATGACAGATGAAGCGCTCTTTCCCGACCAGGAAACCCTGCTGGAATTATATGCCGGCACCCACCCTGTAAATAATCAGCCCATTTTTGAGAAGGTGCTTGCCACACCGCTGCAAAACGAAGGCGATTATCGCCTGCTGAAGTCGCCGCTATTTGTGCGCGGCGTGGCAGCCCTAGACAGCATAAATCTCAATCCGGACTCCCGCGGCCGCTTTATCGTCGTAGAGCGCGGCGGCAATCTATGTATTCGGGTGTTTTTCCGCGAGCCCAATGAGGCCTTAGAAATGCAGCTCACCGCAGAAATTGAAAAGCTGTCTGGCCACTTAGATATTAAAACCGAGCGCGCCTTGGTCTACAGCATTCATTTTGGCGTAGGATTCAGCGCCATCGAACAACTGATGGGCAAATGGATAAACGGCGACAAGGCCAGTTGGATTTACGGCAATGTCTACGATGCCGATAGCGGCGAGCCTCTTAATTGGTGGCAAGCATTGCTGCAAGCCTGATAGGAAACCACATGTTACTTGTTATATCTCCAGCCAAAACGCTGGATTTTGAAACCCCATCCCACACCGAGCAATTCACCCAAGGCGACTTTTTGCCACGTTCGCAAAAGCTGATCTCGCAATTGCAAAAGCTCAACCCCGACGATATTTCTGCGCTGATGAAAATCAGCCCTAAACTCGGCGAATTAAATCACCAACGGTTTATGAATTGGTCGCGGCCATTTACGCCAGACAATGCCAAGGTGGCGGCGCTAGCCTTTCGCGGCGACGTATATACTGGCTTAGATGCCGACAGCTTCAGCGAGGATGATTTTGAATTCGCACAGCAACATTTGCGTATTCTTTCTGGGCTTTATGGCCTGCTTAGGCCCTTAGATTTAATTCAGCCCTACCGACTGGAAATGGGCACCCGTTTTGAAAACAAAGACGGCAAGAATTTATATGAGTTTTGGGACAACAAAATAAGCCAGGCCCTGAATAAGCAGCTCACAGCAATCAACTCTCAAGTGCTAGTAAATCTCGCTTCCAATGAATACTTTAGCGCGGTTAAACCCAAAACCCTCAAGGCTGAAATTATTACGCCAGTATTCAAAGATTTAAAAAACGGCAAATATAAAATCATCAGTTTCTATGCGAAAAAAGCGAGAGGCTTAATGGCGGCTTATATTATCAAGCAGCGTCTAACAGATGTTGAGCAACTTAAATCCTTCAATAGTGAGGGTTATTACTTTAGCGCCGAACAATCAACTGCGCGGGAATGGGTGTTTTTAAGAGACGCGCCGGTATAGACCTGCGCGATAATTGCTAGCACTTACACCATCGACAGTATCTGCTGCCACTCATCTTCACTCACCGGCATAATTGACAGGCGATTACCTTTTTTAAGCAAGGCCATCTCGGCCAATGCCGGTTCTGCTTTCAATTCTGACAAGGGCAATAAGCGCTTAAATTTACGCTCAAACTTTACATCCACCATAAACCAGCGCGGATTGTCGGCGCTCGCCTTAGGGTCGTAATAGCGTGACTCAGGATTTTGTGCGCTGCCGTCCGGAGACGCTTCCCGAACCACCTTGGCAATTCCAGCAATACCCGGAACAGGGCAGGACGAGTGATAAAAGAAAATCTTATCCCCGCGCTTCATTTGGTCCCGCATCATATTTCTAGCTTGGTAATTACGAACGCCATCCCAGTGCTCGGTGCTATCGGGTCGGCTCCGCAAATCGTCTAAGCTAAACGTATCAGGCTCAGATTTCATCAACCAATAGGCCATTGTTGTACTCCCCTTATAAACGCTAAACTGAATTTTTACATTCGCCACCACTTGGCGCCACACACCTTCGGCGGTCGTACCATGAGCAACGCTAAACCCTTCTCCCAAGCCTGCGAGAACAATAAACAGCCCATACTGAATCACTTAAAAACTGCACTACAAGCATGCCAGCATGTGCTGGAAATCGGTAGTGGCACGGGACAGCACGCGGTCTACTTTGCGGCCAATATGCCTCAGCTAATTTGGCAGTGCAGTGATCGCGCTGAAAATATAGACGGCATACGCAGCTGGCTAACAGGCACTAATCTACCGGCGCCACTCACTTTGGATGTTCGTGATAGCAACTGGCCTGTAGAACAATACGATGCCATTTTTTCTGCAAACACCCTGCATATTATGAGCTGGCCAGAGGTTGAGTTGTTTTTCCATAAGGTGAACGTACAGTTAAAAGCCAATGCACTGCTCTGCATTTACGGCCCATTTAAGTACGGCGGAGACTTCACCTCCCCCAGCAACGCTGACTTCGACCTTTGGTTAAAACGAAACAACCCCGTGAGCGGCATCCGCGATTTTGAAGCAATACGCGAATTGGCTAAGCATGCTGGATTTCAACTTGTGGCAGACCACAATATGCCCGCCAACAATCAATTACTTATTTGGCAACGCCTCGCAAACCCCAAGTAGCTCACGGCAACATTTCAATTAGTAAAAACAACAGCCATAAAAAAACCCGGCCNNGGCCGGGTTTTTTCTGAGCTAAACTAACTGCCTAATGGCGAATTAGTAATCTAACTCATCCTCAGACATTTCGTATGGCTGATACTCTTCTTCTGCAGCAGGCTCGTCCATCATAATTTCGTCTGCTGACTCTTCTTCTACCATTGGCTCGTCGTCTACAGCAGGGTCTTCAAGCATTAGTTCGTCTTCAACCATTGGTTCATCTTCAACCATTGGCTCGTCGTAAGACATTGGCTCAGCCACTGTATCGCTACCCAATACTTTCAGTTCAACGCGACGGTTTTCTGCGCGGCCGTCCTTAGTATCGTTGCTCGCGATTGGTTGTTCTTCGCCGTAGCCAGTTGCAGTCAAACGATCACTGCCAACACCACTGCCAACCAAGTAGTTTTTCACTGACTTAGCACGGTTTTGCGACAGGTTCATGTTGTAGCTATCGCTACCAGTGCTGTCAGTGTGGCCTTGCAATTCAACATTGAAGCCAGGCGAGCTAGTCAGTGTTGCCGCTACGTCATTCAGAATAGTTTCTGCATTTACAGTCAACTTAGCGCTATTCAGCTCAAAGTTAACACCGCGCAGAATCACCGCCTGATCTTTTGCACAGCCGTTAGACATAACCGCTTCGCCAGCAGGCGTGTTCGGACAGGCATCATCTGCATCAACAACACCGTCGTTATCGCCGTCTAATGGGCAACCAACAGCATTTACTTCAGCACCAGCTGGTGTATTAGGACACTGATCAAGGTAGTCAGCGACACCGTCGTTGTCGCCATCAAGTGGGCAGCCAACGCTGTCTACTTGTACGCCACGTGGTGTGCCTGGGCACTCGTCCATTTCATCAGAAACGCCGTCACCATCAGCATCTTGTACGCCATATTGCGCGTCAAAGAAGTTATAACGCAGGCCAACCAACAGGCTTTGTGCGCTGTATTCAATTTCAGTTTCGGTTCCGCCAGATTTAAAGCTTGCATCGTCAGCAACGCTATAACGGTAACCTGCATCAATCGCCAAACGAGGGGTCATGTAGTATGTGATACCCGCACCCAACTGACCGATAGTAACGTCGTCGTCACCATTACCAAAATCTAGGTTTGCTTGACCCAAACCAAAACCGATGTAAGGACGTAGACGCTCACCTGCAGAGAAGTCATACCACAAGTTACCCATCATCGAGGTCACTTCTAACGAGCTGCTGCTAGATAAAGACACACCGCCGCCGCTCACTTTATCTACATCGTTTTCGCCTTGACGATATTCAAATTCAAGACGATATGGGCTTTCAAATTTATAACCAAAGGTGAAACCGTAGCTAATGTCTGTGTCGTAGCTAGTTTCAAAGTTGGCGTTTGCACCGCCACCGCCACCCAAACCACCTAGCAATCCGTTAAGCAGATCGCCAACAACTGGAATAGCGCTAAGTCCGGGAATACCGCCGGCATCAGACGTTGTTACTGTGCCGTCTGCGTCAAATACTTCATTGTAAAAAGCATTACCACCAATGTAGTAACCCTTTTCCTTTTCGGCCTGGGCCGTCGCCGCACCTGCCGCTGATGCTAAAATCACACCGGCAGCAAGAGCATTTCTCCATTGCTTGCTCATAAACATCCCCTGATTCATTAAAGTTATACCTTATAAAGCGCAAATTACCACGTCAGCACGAGGCTTAATACACACTTTAGGGCATAGTGGCGCATAATAACGTAAAATTTTATTTAAAATGTGTGCGAACTAACGTTTAAAAACCAAGAAATCCTAAACCCTCTTATAGAAACAGTAAAGTAGCATTTGATAATGACCGTGCAAATGCACCCCCAAATGCCTGAATTGCCGTCCTATTTAAACGAATTCGCCCGAATCACTCGTAGAGCAACTCGTCGATTACGGGCTCGACCTTCGGGTGTGTCATTGTCAGCAACCGGCATTGCATCACCATAGGCTTGGACGGTAATACGGCTGGCAGGTACACCCAGCTCAAGCAGCACTACCTTTACTTTATTTGCCCGCATTCGCGACAAGCGATAATTCGCATCAGCTGATCCACTGCTATCACTGTGGCCCTGCAACGCCACACGAAACTGCGGCGTTGAACGGAGCAACCCTGCCAAACGAGATAAGCGTTCATGGGCCTGAGCGTCAAGAGTGATACTGCCATGATCAAATCGCAGGCTTTCGAGCTCGACAGTTTGCCGCGCTGAACAGCCATTGTGCATGACTCGCTCGCCCGCAGCGGTGCGAGGACAGTGGTCCTCACCGTTTTTTACACCGTCATTATCACTGTCCATGCAACCAAACTGGTCAACAACGTTACCTGTTGGCGTGCGAGGGCAGAGATCAACGGTATCGATAATGCCGTCGCCATCGCTGTCTGCACAGCCATATATATCCACCTCCGCAGCCGCTTTCGTAGCCGGACAGCGATCATCTGCATCAGCTATTCCGTCACCATCACCGTCCAATGGCCGCACCAAAGCTGGTGCGCAGGCGACCAACACCAAGGGTATGAGCAACAGCTTTATGACGAATATATTCAATATACGTATTCCCACGACAAACGTAATTCTCGAGTCACATCGAGTGTAACCAAGCCTAGCTCGACCACCAATAGCGCATAATACATAGGGTCTTGGATTATCACTGCTGTGACTAAAAAGGCGTCAATCGAGGCGCGGGGAAGGTAGTCTGGTCATTCTAAGTGAGAGGCAAGCAGTAGCAATCCAATTAGTGTGAACAGGCTTGGGGTTTACGCTACCATAGGCGCCCTGACATCAAATGCAATTCCAAGGCCTTAGTCCCATGATTCCTGAACTCCTTTCACCCGCAGGCAGCCTCCGCAATATGCGCTATGCCTTTGCCTATGGCGCAGACGCGGTCTACGCCGGCCAGCCACGATACAGTTTGCGGGTGCGAAATAACGAGTTCAAAGACCTAGAAACTTTGGGCAGTGGTATTGAAGAAGCCCATCGGCAAAACAAGAAATTCTACTTAGCGTCTAATATCTCGCCCCACAATGACAAAATTCGCAGTTATTTACGCGACCTCGCCCCCGTCATAGAAATGAAGCCCGACGCCCTGATTATGGCCGACCCCGGCCTAATGATGCTGGTGCGCGAAAACTGGCCAGATATGCCGATACACTTATCTGTTCAAGCCAATGCGGTGAACTGGGCCTCGGTTAAGTTCTGGCACCAAAACGGTATCCAGCGCGTGATTCTCTCCCGTGAGTTGGCGCTCGATGAAATCGAAGAAATTCGTCAGCGCGTGCCAGAGATGGAGATTGAAGTCTTTGTGCACGGCGCATTGTGCATCGCGTATTCCGGTCGCTGTCTGTTATCTGGTTACATGAATCACCGCGACCCCAATCAAGGGGCTTGCACCAATGCCTGCCGTTGGAAATATCAGGCTCACGAAGCCAAAGAAGACGAAAACGGCGATTTGGTGCCAGTGCAAACTTATATACCTGAACCTCAGCCCGAACCCCAACCCGTGACTGAACCGGTGCTATTGCAGCAGGCCCAGCGCCCCGGCGAATTTATGCCCGCCTACGAAGATGAGCACGGCACTTACATTATGAACTCCAAAGACCTGCGCGCCGTGCAGCATATAGAGCGATTGGCCGCCATGGGCGTGCATTCTCTAAAAATTGAAGGCCGCACCAAGTCGCATTACTACGTTGCCCGCACTGCGCAGGTGTATCGCCAAGCGATAGACGATGCCGCCCACGGCAAACCCTTCGATATGCAGTTGATGGATAAACTAGAAACCCTCGCTAATCGGGGTTATACCGAGGGCTTTTATCGTCGCCATCCGCCCAAGGAGTATCAAAACTACGAAATGGGTTTAAACAATGCCCAGCAACAACAGTTTGTGGGTGAAATAGTCGATGCGCGGGATTCAGTGATTACCGTCGATGTTAAAAATCGTTTTGAAACCGGCGATACCCTAGAATTAATGATGCCCGGCGGCAACACTCGCTTTACCTTAAAGACTCTTAGTGACAAACACGGCAAGGCGATCAGTGCGGCGCCCGGTTCAGGCCACCGCGTGAAGATCCCGCTGGATCAACCGCTGGCAGAATCGGCACTAAAATATGGTCTACTGGTCAAAGACATTCACGCCTAAATCGTCAAATAATATCAGGAGCCAACATGGAACGACGCAAATTACGCATACTTCGCGGACTCGTTAATATCAGTTTGATTAGTTTAGTATTCGGCGCAATTTTGAATTTACTTGCTGGCATTCTTGGCAGCTACTACGTGCTGATCATCGGCTTTTTAGTAGCATTGATCACCTTCTATTGCTACCGAAGAGCAGATAGCGAAGCCGCCTCTAGCATGAGCTATTACCTGTGGCGCTACCTACCCACTTTGATTTTTATCGCGATGCCAATCGTCGCCTATTGGTCTAGCCGTGATACGCAGTGGACACTGGCCGATATTATTCACGCAGTGCAAATAGGCTGTAGCTTTATTCTGCCCATCATCTGTCTGCTATACGTTGAGCGCACTTTAAAAAACGCCCAGCAATAAATACACCCGTGGCCGACCGCGTGCTAGTCGGCCTTTTTAAACGGCAGCATCTCGCTAGCTTCGCGCAAGTAATTACCTACATGAAGCTGCTCGTCGTCTAAAAATCGCTGCACCGCTGTTGAAAAATCCGCATCCGCCAACCAGTGATTTGAGTAGGTCAAAATAGGGGTAAAGCCGCGCTGAATCTTATGCTCGCCCTGCGCGCCGGGATCAAAATGCCGCAGACCTTCCCGAAGACAATACTCAATACCTTGGTAGTAGCAGGCTTCAAAGTGCAGAAATTCGTACTCGCGAATACAGCCCCAGTAGCGACCGTACAGCGTGTGTTTGTCGCGGAAGTTCAACGCCACCGCCACCGGTTCATCACCGTGACTGGCAAGCACCATCACCAAATGCTCTGGCATGGTCGCCGCTAACTGGGTGAAAAATGCCTCTGGCAAATAGCCGCCATGACCGCTGCGCTTGGCATAAGTAAGCTGATAGCAGTGAAAAAAGAATCGCCATTGCTGGGCGCTTACCTCCGCCCCCGCCAACACCTGTAAGCTCAAACCTTGTTCGACAACAACGCGGCGCTCTTTGCGTAAACCCTTGCGCTTGCGAGAACTGAACTCAGCTAAAAATCCGTCAAAGTCGCCGTAATTGCGGTCATACCAATGATATTGCGGCCCAATTCGCTGCATTAAGCCTTCTTGCGACCAGATATTCGCCATTTCTGCCCGCGAAAATAGAATATGTACTGACGAAGCCCCGATTTCTGCCGCGTGTATCGGCAGGGCCTTTGCTAAAGTTGCCATCACGTCGCTACGATCATTCTCATCGACCAAACACAAACGTGGCCCCGTCGCAGGAGTAAACGGAATAGCGGACAATAATTTGGGATAATAAGGGCGGCCGTGGCGCTGGTAGGCGTCGGCCCAAGACCAGTCAAACACATACTCACCGTAGCTGTGGGTCTTAAGGTAAAAAGGCATGACGCCAACTAGCTGAGTATTGCGACGTATAATCAGGTGATGCGGCTGCCAGCCCTTGTCTTCAGCCACTGCGCCACTCTCCTCAAGCGCGTGTAAAAACTCATAGCGAGTAAAGGGGTAGTCGAAACCCGCCGCGCTATTCCACGCCTCGGCACCAATCTCATCAATCGCGCCGACAAACGCTAGCTCAAGTTTAGTAATGCTCATGCCCCTATTAGAAAGTGCAGCACAATACCTGCAAAAATAACGGCGCCCACCCAGTTATTATTTAAAAATGCCTTAAAGCATTTATCGGTTTGACGATAACGAATGAGCTGCTGCTGGTATATAAACAGCCCGCTGGCAGCAATGACACCCGCATAATAAATAAAGCTCATCTCAAAACGCGGCCCCGCCATCAGCAACACAACTACCACGCAAACCTGCAGCATGGCGGTGATGACTTTGTCGTCGTCGCCGAACAAAATTGCCGTCGACTTCACGCCAATTTTTAAATCATCTTCGCGGTCTACCATCGCGTAAAAGGTGTCGTAGGCCACCGTCCAAATCAACACGCCGATATACAACAGCCATGCCGCCGGTGGCGGTAGCTCTCCCGTTTGCGCGGTAAACGCCATTGGAATTCCCCACGCAAAGGCCGCGCCCAACACTAACTGGGGCAAGTGGGTATAGCGCTTCATAAAGGGATAAGTTGCCGCCAAGGCTACTGCGCCAAAGGCAAATAATACGGTGAGTAAATTAGTGAACAAGACGAGCGCGAAGGCTAGTAAACAAAGCAGCGCAAACAGCAGTAGTGCTTCTTTTTCCGTCACCGCCCCTGTCGCAAAGGGACGCTGCTTGGTTCGACTGACGTGAGCATCAATTTTGCGATCCGCAAAGTCGTTAATCACGCAGCCTGCAGAGCGCATTAAAAACGTACCGGCCACAAAAACAATCAATATATGCCAAGCCGGAAAACCACCTGCAGCAAACCACAGCGCCCACAATGTTGGCCACAACACCAAATACGTGCCAATTGGACGATCTACTCGCATCAGCGCTAAATACTGAGGGGTTTGGTTTTTTATGTGTTGGAGTAATGCGTTCATAACATGGCCGTCGAAGTCTTGTGACAAAAGTATATCAGCACGTCCAAGGTCGGAGGAAAACTACCAGGACCGAAAGGCGGGTAAAAATATCTCGCTCACCATAATAGGATGACCGCTGAGGACAAACCGCGAACGCCGCCCCCATAGTCCGTCATCGTCTTGCTCTGTGACCGGCTCGCCCAAAGCGGCTGCCGGCACCCGACATATTTCATAGCGGTCGCGGGACATATGAGGGTCAGTGAATAGCAAATGGCCGAGCGGCCTATTATCTAGAGTACGTAAACGGTCTAAGCGGCCAACCAGCGATGTAGCCGGCAGCACGCTGCGGGCGTAAACCCAAGGCTGATTGTGGCAGTGCAAACGAACTTCTCTGATCAAGCCCCAGTCGCGATCACCCATACCTAGCAAGCGGCGTTCAGACAAACGCGGAATTTGCCAACGCTGAAATAGCACCTCAACGTGAAAGTGCCCTTGGGACACACGGCGCAAATGGGCGGTCAAGGAACCGGTATCTAATAGCCAGCGCGCATCCTTTGCGGGCAGTGCAGAGCGCGGGAATTTCTGGCAATCAAGCCAGTTTGGCTCTTGCGAGTGGAATCGTGATGTTTGAAAAGCGTACAATACTCGTCTTCCAGTGTTGAAGGTCACTGAACATAAGCGTTGCCACACAATAAACGCGCAGCAATCAAAACTAAAGTGTGGCGGCAGAATGCGCGAATCACCTGCGACTTGCAAGCGACGATATCGGCCATATAGGCGATGATATCTGTATAAATATTACTTTAAGCTTCGCCGACAGAAGCATATGGCTTATGAGGAATTTGGTAAATGAGTAAGTGGGAATGTATTGTTTGTGGCTGGGTTTACGACGAGAAAGTCGGCGACCCTGATTCTGGTATCGCGGCAGGAACACGTTGGGAAGATATCCCCGACGACTGGCTGTGCCCCGACTGTGGTGTGGGCAAAGAAGATTTCGAGATGATTGAGAAGTCTGAGGAAAGCGACCTTCCCCATCATGATGAGCCCGCGTCCGCCGGCAGCGAAGCCGCCATTGTGGTGATCGGCACCGGCTTGGCCGGCTATGGCTTGGTTCGTGAATTGCGTAAGCACGACAAAGACAGCCCAGTCATTATGATTACCTCTGATGACGGCCGCGCTTATTCTAAGCCGATGCTCTCTACCGGCTTCACCAAAAACACCGACGCTGATGCACTGGCACAGAAAGACGCCGGCGGCATGGGTGAAGATTTGAATGCCAGCGTGTGGACCTCTACCAAAGTCACGGCCATCGACACCGCCGCGCAAATCATCACAATTGGTGACAAAGAAACCCAAGTTCACTACAAGAAATTGGTATTGGCTTTGGGCGCCGATGTAATTCGCCCGCCCATTCAAGGCAATGCGCTGGAATACGTGTACTCAGTAAACGACCTGCTGGACTACCATGATTTCCGCACTGCGGTAGCAAAAAACAATGTTAAGAAAGTCTGCATTATTGGCGGCGGTCTTATCGGTTGCGAGTTCACCAATGACTTACTCAACGGTGGCATCGAGACTGAAACTGTTGACCCACTAGCATACTGCCTACCTACTCTGCTGCCAGAAGCAGCAGGTAAAGCGGTTCAAGCGGGACTCGAAGCCAAGGGCGCGAAATTCCATTTCGGCCCACTGGTCACCGAGGTGAACAAGTCAGGCAACGGTTTAGTCGTCAGCCTTAATAATGGCGAAACCATCAGCTGCGACTTGGTTCTGTCTGCCGTTGGCGTGCGCCCACAAATCAAACTAGCGCAAGAAGCTGGCTTGACGGTAAATCGCGGTATTGCCACTAACCGCTTGCTAGAAACCAGTGCACCTAACGTTTACGCCATGGGTGACTGCGCTGAAGTCGCTGGCCACGTTTTGGTTTACGTTGCGCCACTAATGGCACAAGCTCGCGCCCTAGCAAAAACCCTCAGCGGTGATGCGACCGAAGTGAGCTACCCTGCCATGCCGGTCACCATCAAAACCCCAGCATGCCCCGTTACGGTCAGCCCTGCGCCCCGCGACGCCAAAGGCAGCTGGGAAATTGAACAAGACGGCATCAATGTGGTTGCACGCTTTGTCGGCACCGACGGCGAATTGCTAGGCTTTGCCCTAACCGGCGAAGGCACCAAGCAAAAGATGGCCCTGCAAAAACTACTACCCGCCATTATGCCATAGGCTTAATAACGGCTTGTAAAATAGATGAAGGGCGGAGCTAAAAACTCCGCCCTTTTTTTGTCTGATGTTTAGCGCTCCCGTCATTTATCTCCCTTATTCCGCCAAGTACCTTCACACAAACAAATTAGCTCAATGCCTGAATGTTGGCCGTGAGTATACAAATCCGCCGCAGATTGCTAATATTCGCGCGCCCCGATAGCGCCTATGCCTATTGAGGGTTCTCAGGGCGGGGTGGAAGTCCCCACCGGCGGTAATCATGCCTAAGCATGTAGCCCGCGGGCGCTTATTGAGCTTCGCAGCTCGTAAGGACAGCAGATCTGGTGGGATTCCAGAGCCGACGGTTAGAGTCCGGTTATGAGAAAAGATCGTTACACAC
Source organism: Zhongshania aliphaticivorans (assembly GCF_902705855.1). Lineage (GTDB taxonomy): Bacteria > Pseudomonadota > Gammaproteobacteria > Pseudomonadales > Spongiibacteraceae > Spongiibacter > Spongiibacter aliphaticivorans_B. Next base: position 150,601 of record NZ_CACSIJ010000016.1, read on the forward strand.
CACCACGCTTAGCTTCCATCGCTATGCCAACACTGGTCTGTCAGCTCATCTTTGCCCTGCCGTATTCACTTGGGACAAAAACATGACATCGACAGATACCACATCACCAAAGCAAACCGTCGCCTTTATTCAAGCCTGCTGGCACCGTGACATTGTCGACCGCTGCAAAGAATCGTTTCAAAAAGAAATGTCGTCGCGTAGCGATATAAACGTCGAGTGCTTTGAAGTAGCCGGCGCCTTTGAGATCCCGCTCCACGCCAAGCTCCTCGCCCAAACCGGTAAATACGCCGCCATCGTCGGCGCAGGCCTAGTGACCAATAGCGGCATATACAAGCACGAATACGTCGCCCAAGCGGTCGTGTCGGGCCTTATGCAGGTACAACTAGAAACCAGCACTCCGGTATTCTCTGTAGTACTGACTCCCCACAACTTTCATAACAGCGACGAGCACATTAGCTTCTTCCGCGAACACTTTGTGGTGAAAGGCGCAGAAGCGGCATCGGCCTGTATTAGCACCCTCAGCAGCCTCGCCAAACTTAAAGGCTAAATGGCTGCTAGGCCGCCAAGCCTGTGCTAATCTGCATTTTTAGCCGGTAAATTTACCGGCCAAGTGAAACCTGCAGGAATACGCTATGGGCTTTTATGATAATAAAGTACTACCCGTGATCATCGACAAAGCCTGTTCGATGGCATCTATTATGGACTTGCGCAAAAAGGTCGTCCCCCTCGCCAAGGGCGTAGTCTTAGAAGTCGGCATGGGCAGCGGCATTAATTTAGCGCTATACAATCCAGACAATATTGATTTCGTCTGGGGACTGGAGCCGTCCATCGGCATGCGCAAAAAAGCCCAGCGCAATCTCGACAAATCAACCATTGAAGTACGGTGGCTGGATCTTCCCGGTGAAGATATTCCGCTTGACGACAACAGCGTCGATACCGTTTTACTGACTTACACCCTCTGCACCATCCCCGACTGGCAACGCGCACTAGAGCAAATGCACCGCGTACTAAAACCCGACGGAAAATTATTATTCTGTGAACACGGCCTAGCCGAAACGAGTGCCGTACAAAACTGGCAGAACAGAGTAACGCCGGTCTGGAAAAAGCTGGTAGGCGGCTGTCATCTTAATCGCCCCATTGCAGAATCTATCACCAGCTGCGGATTTACCATAAACAAGCTAGAAACTTGCTACGCCGAGGGCGTACCCAAAATTGCCGGCTTTATGTACTACGGCGAGGCGGTAAAAAGCTAGCGACTATGCGCTCTAAATCCTCCCCGCACTGCAGCCACGGCCAGCTCGCGTTACGCTGAGTAATTGCCGTGGCTGCAAAATCCCACGTACCCCCACAAACTCCGTGATCTTTTTCGTCACCCTTAAAGGGTGGTATTTGAGCGGAGATGTCATCTAGCTCCACCTATTCGCGCCGTATAATCTTTATCGCCTTAGCGGAATAATAAAGAGGAGTTAGCATGAAACTCGGACTACATCTCGGATACTGGCAAAAGCACCCCACCGACCGTTTTCTAGAATTGGCCCAAGCAGCCGAGACGATGGGATTCGATTCCGTGTTTACCGCAGAGGCGTACGGCTCAGACTGTTTTACCCCCCTCGCCGCTATTGCCGCCACAACCAGCAAAATTCGCCTGTGCACAGGGGTGATGCAATTATCTGCTCGTACCCCAGTATGCGCGGCAATGACCGCCATGACCTTAGACCACTTGTCCAATGGCCGCCTGTGCTTGGGGGTTGGCGTATCTGGGCCGCAGGTAGTAGAAGGTTGGTACGGCCAACAATTTAAGCGCCCTCTTGAGCGCACCCGCGAATGGCTAGATATTTTTCAGCAAGCGGTGTCCCGCGAGGCACCGGTAGAATTTAGTGGTGAACAATACAATCTGCCATATAAGGGCCCTAATAGCCTAAATCTCGGCAAACCCTTAAAAAGCATTACCCACCCTTTGCGTAAAAAAATTCCGGTATTCCTTGGCGCCGAAGGCCCCAAGAATATCGCGCTAGCGGCGGAGAAATTCGACGGCTGGATGCCCATATTTGTGTCGCCCTACCGCATGAATATTTTCGATGACAGCTTGGCTAATAAATCTGACGATTTTGAAATTAACGCCATGGTGAATTGCATTGTTAACGACAACCTCGAAGAGGCTATGTATCCCGGCAAAATGACCATGGCCCTCTACCTAGGCGGCATGGGTGCGCGGCAAGACAACTTTCACAAAAACCTAATGGGGCGAATGGGATTTGGTGACGAGGCCGAAAAAGTGCAGGACCTCTGGTACGAAGGCAAACATGACGAGGCAATCAAAGCCGTGCCAGATGCATTGGTAGATGAAATCTCGCTAGTCGGCCCCAAAGAGCGTATTAAAGAGCGCCTACAAGACTGGAAGAAGTCCGATGTCAGCACCCTCATCATTGGCCACCGCGATCACTTTGAAACCTCTATAGACACAATGGAGTTTATCGCCAACGAAGTAGTGTGAGCCTTAAATCCGACACCTAAAAAGCTCGTCAGCAATCGACGGGCTTTTTTTTGCCAAAATTTTAGGCGATCACCGCATCGAGAACAAAAGGCTTGCTCTCGACGTTCGCTAATAGGGTTTGCAACACTGGCATCACCTCTTGCAACTGCACATTCAGTTGCCACGGCGGATTAATGACAAACATCGCACTGCCATACATACCGTGACTACCCTGCTCAGCCTGCACACACAGTTGCGCATGAAGATAATTATTGGGTGACAAGGCTTTTAGACGACGGCCTAAGTCTTTGGATTCGTCTCTGGGTATCAGCGGATACCACAACGCATATACCCCATTTGGAAAGCGACGCTGACTATCCTTCAGTGCGCTAATCACATTGCGGTAGTCATTTTTATCTTCATAGGGCGGGTCAATCAACACCAAGGCGCGCTTACTCGGCGGTGGTAATAAACCTTTCAAACCTGCAAAACCATCGGCCTCATTAATACGCGCGCGGTCTTTAAAACGCTTACTTAAATTTTGATGATCGTTAGGGTGCAACTCAAACAAATGCGCCTTGTCTTGCTCGCGCAACATAGCCAATGCGATAGCGGGTGAACCAGGGTAGCCTTCAGCCTCGCCAGTACAGCACGCCGTTACAATCTCCAAATACCGTGCTAAAGGCTCCGGCAAAGCAAGGTCGCTAGAACGCAGCTTAGCAATACCTGTATCAAATTCGCGATTCTGAGCACTGAAGGTACTGGCAAAGTGATAAAACCCCGCTCCCGCATGGGTATCAATATAAGAAAGCGCTGTCGGCTTTTGCATGAGGTAGTCGAGAATAAGCACTTCGACCACATGCTTGAGCACATCAGCGTGATTACCGGCGTGAAAGCCGTGGCGATAACTGAGCATTAGCTAATATTCCGGTACTGGGGCTGGGTGATCTCAGCGCTGATGATAGTCAACGCAAAGCGCGACCTCATTGGCCGCGCCCAAAATAACGGGAACGCGCTGATGAATATGATCGGGCTGAATATCGAGAATCTTACCGTCGGGGGTCCAAATTTCGCCACCGGCCTGCTCGACCAAAAAGCCCATGGGATTGGCCTCGTACATCAAGCGCAGTTTACCCGCCTGATCTGGTTTACGGCTGTCCCAAGGGTAGGTAAACAAACCGCCACGACACAAAATACGGTGCACGTCCGCCACCATTGCCGCAACCCAGCGCATATTAAAATCTTTGCTACGTGGGCCATCTTTGCCGCTGATTAAATCTGCAATATAAGACTGCATCGGTGCAGCCCAGTGGCGTTGATTAGACATATTAATCGAAAATTCTTTCGCCTCAACTGGAATTACAACCTCAGCCTCAGTAAGCAAGTAACTGCCGGTGTCTTGATCTAGCGTAAACATCACCACACCGTTGCCGGTGCTTAACACCAACATGACCGACGGCCCGTACAAAACATAGCCCGCTGCCTGTTGATGGCGACCAGGCTGTAAAAAATCTTGCTCCGTTACCGGTGCCTCGCCAGCGTGTGGCAGCACCGAAAAAATAGTGCCAACCATACTATTAATATCAATATTCGAAGAGCCGTCCAGCGGATCAAAGGTCACCAAATAGCGACCATCCGTATGGCAAGGCACTACCTCTGCCTCTTCTTCAGAAGCAAGACCGCGCACTGCAGGAAGGGCCGCGAGCGCGTCTTTAATCATGTCGTTAGCAATAACATCTAACTTCTTTTGATCTTCGCCCTGCACATTTTCCGCACCGGCGGCGCCGAGGATATCGGCAAGTGCACCTTTGGCTAAAGCTTTACTAATATCAGCGCTGACCGTTGCTAGGCCGAGGAGTACGGTTTGTAACTCTGGTGTGACAGCGGCGCTCTCTAAATACTGGGGCAGGGCAACTCTGCTCATGTAAAAAATTCCAATTTGCGATAATTACAGCTGGCCATTATGCCATTCGAGGTACTGAGAAGACAGGAGAGCTAGAGCCTGTTACACCCTATTGAATTGAATTCTGCTTTACTCAGGCATGTTGGCTCGGCGCGCCACCGCTCCCAAAACACATTTTCCGGCGAGCCTTCACTACATATCGAGGCTTTCGCTCAAGCACTTTCCCAAGTCAGACAACAAGAAATTACACAGCCAATTTTACAAATTAGCAGTAAGTGGCTTATTGTTATCAAACAACTTTCAGCAATGACACGGAGGTCATTATGAAGTCTCGCCTAGCAATACTCCTCTTTTTAAGCTTTAGCGCCGGCAGTGAATTACATGCCGCCGACTGGGACGCCTGCCGAGCCCGAAAAATAGAAGCCGTGCGGCTCGAACAAGCCCTCGGAGACGGCAAAAAACTCAAGGGCTACGCCAGCGGCGCTGCAATGAAAAAAGCCCGTCGCGCAAAAGAAGATTGGATATGGAAAAACTGTCGCTATTATTCTCGGCGCCTGCGAGATATAGAACGAGACATGATGTAGCACGATAGATTGCGCAGCAGCGCGAAAACACTCACTTTTCTTGACGCTGCTGCGCCATTCGGATGAGGCGGTAAATTTTGCTTTGTATTATTGTCAACCAACCATAGTTTGCGCGCGTATACCCCGTACAAACACCAAAACAATAATGACGGCCAAGGAATCTCTGCAATGAAATTCGCCTATCACCACAGCATGTGTCCCACCGAGCAATACCTCCCACTAACCCTCGAGGCAGAAAAGCTCGGCTTCGACACGATCACCATGCCAGACAGTATTTGCTACCCCAAAGAAGGTAGCTCTAAATACCCTTACAACAGTGACGGCAGTCGTGAATTTTTAGACGGCGTGCCGTTTATCGAACCCTTTTTGCTCACTGCACATTTAGCGGCGTTAACCACTAAAATCCGTTTCACCACATCGGTACATAAACTAGCGGTACACGAGCCCGCCTTAATCGCTAAATCATTATCTAGCCTCGCCATTCTTACCGGCAATCGCTTTGGCTACGGCGTTGGTATCAGCCCCTGGGCAGAAGACTTTGAAGTAACAAATGTCGCTTGGGACAAACGCGGCAAACGTATGGACGAAATGATAGAAATCATTAACGGCTTAATGAGCGGCGAATACTTCGGCTACAAAGGCGATATATTCGACATGCCAGAAATTAAAATTTGTCCCGTGCCAACAGTGCGCCCACCCATTTTAGTCGGCGGCCATTCAATGCCCGCACTGCGCCGCGCCGCGCGCTTAGGTGATGGCTGGATAGCCGCCGGCGGCGAGCTGGACTCGATTAAAACAATGGTCGATAAAATCAATGAGTTCCGCAAGGAGTACGGCCGCGACCACCTGCCATTTGAATTTCACGCAATGACAGCCGAAGCCTATTCAGCTGACGGAATAAAGCGTTTGGAAGATATTGGCATCGATGAGGTGCTCGTCGCATTCCGTGATGTTTATGCATCAGAAGCAGATGATAAAACAGTTGAAGAAAAAATTGGCATGATGAGCTGGTACGCAAATGAAGTCATTGCAAAGTCTCAGCAATAACATCACAAACTCACTGCATTTTTAAAACTCAGAAAAAAGCCATATCCCACAGGGATATGGCTTAGGAATAAAAACACTTAAATAATCGACTTGTTCGATGAAATGAAAAGCTTACTCACTTCATAGCAACGCGGGCTTCATCTTAGCCAGACAAAACCCAAGTCACTCGCGCCCTCAGTTAGCCTTTAGCAATACGCTTTACGACTATCGGCAAATCATCTACTGGCTTAGGCAGCGGAACCGTCTGCATTTTACTACTGAAGTTATCCGCCAAACTAAATTCATATTCACGCAAAAACTGATGCATAAAGTTTTTGACCTGCATCAACGCGAAGTGCATACCGATACATTTATGCGCACCACCACCAAAACCAACAAAGCTGAAGGTATGGCGCTTGTGCTCATTGCGCGGCTCTAACCAGCGGTCTATGTCGAATTTTTCTGGCTCATCCCAGTATTCCGCCATACGGTGATTATGCTGCGGCGCCAAGAATAAAATGGTATTCGGTGGCAAGGTGTAACCACCCAATTCACATTCATTAATTGTACGGCGCTGCATCATCATGACCGAGGGATGCAAACGCAGCCCCTCTTTCACCGCCACTTCCATCAACGGCATTTTTTCTAAATCTTCATACTCTAAATAGGGTTTATCAATAGCCATTGCCTCATCGCGCAAACGCTGCTGTAATTCTGGGTTTTGACCCAAGTGATACAGCATATGGCTCAGGGCGCTAGTCGTTGTATCATGCGCGGCAAACAGCAAAAAACTCATATGCGCGATAATATCTTCGTCAGAAAAATACTCACCGTCTTCGGTTTTTTCACGGGTAAAATAACTAAAGGTATCAACCCCGTCACCGGCACGACGCTCAGCAATTAAGCCGCCAAAAAACTCTTTAAGATAACGCTCACCAATCTTGCCTTTACGGTATTTTGTGCCCGGCAACTCCTTGGTGATAATCCCCATCAAACCATTAGCGATATCTAAAAATGCTTTATTCAACTTAGCAGCGCGCTCATCACTCTCATGCAAACCAACAAAAATCTGTGCAGCGACGTCTAATAAAATTTGTTTAATGGCGGGGAAAAATAATAACTCTCCCTTATCACCCCAATCAGCAATAGCGTCGCCAATCATCGGCCCCATCGTACCGATGTAACCTTTCATCGCGTCGTTCTTAAATGCAGATTGCATCATGCGACGCTGGAACTTATGTTCTTCGTGGTCACGCAGCAAAAGAGCCCCTTTATAAAAGCGCCCCAACGACCCCATATAACCCATTTCAGCAGAAAAGTTTTTATATTTGTCTAAATAAACCTCTTTATACAAATCAGGGCCGACCAACAAAGCACCGCGAAACCCAGCCAAACCGAACCGACTCACGTTTCCATATTTTTTATATTGATTGTCAATGGTGCCGTAAAGGTCATTCACCAATTGAAAGGTCTGACCAATAATGGGTAGGCCAAATGAACCGGGAATGTGATCTAGGTTTTCATTATTTTTGGCTAACTTATAATCGGGGTTTGCTACGGTACTCATAATCGGCCCTCCAGACGGGGTGCGATAGCATTGTTATTTGAGCCAATCATAGGCTTGCACAAAATACATATCAAGCGTCCGATATGAAATATTGGTCATCTTCGGTATATTATTCGCCTACAATGGCAAAGAAGCGCCGAACACCATAAGCACAAGGTAAGAAAATTGAGGAAAGTAGATCACGACAGCCGCCGTGAAGAAGTGGCCGCCGCAGCCGCCCGCTTGATCGCGAACAAAGGTTTAGAAGCACTTACTACCCGCGCACTAGCCAAGGAGCTTGGCTGCTCCATAGGCGTACTGTCTCACTACTTCAGCAGCAAAGAAGAAATCGTCATCGCCGCATTCCGCTGGGCAGACCAACGCATAGACCTGCGCATGCAAGAAGCCGTTGCCGACGAAAGCCCCAACATCCAATCGTTTTTCCCCGTCATTAAGGCTGGCCTACCCCTAGACGTAGAATCGGACCTTGAATGGCGAGTGCGCCTCAACCTACACACCTTTGCCCTCACCCACGACGCCAGCCTCCTCGCAGAGCGAGAAAAAAATCAACAATTCAGAGACTTAATGACCATCATGATTGCAGGGATGCAAGCCAAAGGGCACGTAATCAATGAACTAAGCGCAGAAGACATCACCAGCCTCGCCTTCGATCTAGTCAACGGCATGGCCAAAAACCTACTCATGTGCCCCTTCGAAGAACGCGAAGCAAAAGCCGAATACCTATTCCGACTAATCGGATATTTGGGGTCAGTGTAAAAACTCTAGTTTGAGTTGACACCAAGAAGCCAGACAGCATGTTCTGGTTGAATGAACCGGACACGGCTTGGAATAACAAAAGAAGCAAGAATCGCAGCCTATCGAGCCCTCTTCGCAACCCAATTAGACCCCAGCACACAAAAAGCAATAAGATCAGCCCCCAACAAAGGCATGGCCTTGGGAAATGACAAATTCAAACGAGAAATCGAAGCCTTAACAGGCCGGCGGGTAACACCAGGTAAACGAGGACCAAAGCTTAGGAATAACAAAGAATAGGGCGTTTTTACACTGACCCCAAATAAACTAAAGTAGCAGGAAGGCAGCCGCCTTCTTGGCAATGCCCTACCATCCCTTGCAAGTTCTCGTCCTGAGAATGCCTTCCATGCTATGAGCTCGTCCTGAGCCTACGGAAACTATAGATGCATTATTCAATTTTGAAAAGCATAAATTTGGCATTTAAGGCCAGAACAATAAACATTTTCGGCCAAGGCAAGAACCCTAGCCTCGATTTAAGTAAAACCCCTCAACTGAAACACATATGGCGTTTTTACACTGACCCCAAATTGTAACCGTCAGGATTGCCACGCTGCCAACGCCATGTATCAGCCATCATCTTCTCTAAACTGCTGCCAGCCTCCCAAGCAAGTTCACGCTTTGCTTTTTCGGCATTCGCCCAAAATGCGGGTAAATCGCCTTGGCGGCGCGGCGCAATTTTGTAGGGCACAGGTTTACCCGTCACCGCCTCAAAGGCCTTTACCATCTCTAGCACCGACACGCCTTTCCCTGCACCCAAATTAAACGCGTGTAAGCCGGGTTTATCCAAGGCCATTAATGAACGACAGTGCCCAGCCGCTAAATCCACAACATGCAAATAATCGCGTATGCAAGTTCCGTCTGGGGTGTCGTAATCGCCGCCAAATACCGACAGTTCCTCTAACTTACCCACCGCAACACGGCTAATAAACGGCATTAAATTATTCGGAATACCCTGCGGATCTTCCCCTATCAAACCAGACTCATGCGCACCAATCGGATTAAAATAACGCAAGGCCGCCACCGCCCACCTAGTGTCAGATGCGCATAAATCTGCCAGCATACGCTCCGTCATCGCCTTAGACGCACCATACGGACTAGAAGGCTGCCCCAAGGGCATAGACTCCTCATACGGAACAGGCGCACCAGGCCCATACACCGTAGCAGAAGAACTAAACACCAGCTTAAACACCCCAGCGTTTGCCATCGCCTGACACAAGACCATCGTGCCACCCACATTATTTTCGTAATAGCGCAAGGGCTGTTCAACACTCTCGCCCACCGCCTTCAAACCAGCAAAATGAATAACTGCATCAACCTTGTGAGATGAAAACACCTCTGCCAGCGCATCCGCATTGCGCACATCAGCCTCAATAAACGCTGGCGCAACACCCGTAATTTTTTCAATTCGTTTTAAAACAACAGAACTGCTATTCACTAAGTTATCGACAATAACCACATCATGGCCAGCTGTTTGAAGCTCAACAACCGTGTGGCTACCAATGTAACCCGCACCGCCTGTGACAAGAATTGTAGCCATATCGATTTAACCCAAACAAAAAACACCCATTCTAACAGCCTTGCCAAAGTATTTGGGGAAGTGAACCTGTAGGAGGCCGCGCCCGAGGCCGATTGAATTACGCTCCAATCCAACCCAAAACCATCGCGGTCGGCGCCCGCTCCTACCAAACCGAGTGAACTTGTAGGAGGCCGCGCCCGAGGCCGATTGAATTACGCTCCAATCCAACCCAAAACCATCGCGGTCGGCGCCCGCTCCTACCAAACCGAGTGAACCTGTAGGAGGCCGCTCTGAGGCCGATGAATTACGCTCCAATCCACCCCAAACCCATCGCGGTCGGCGCCCCCTACACACACTGCCTAAAAAGTTTTAATTGAATTCTCCCCCGCTTCAAATACTCCAATATTTGCCGAATGGTATCATCAGCTGATACCATTCGGCATGGAGAACGATGGCGGAATAGAAAATCTATTGTTACTGGATGGATCGATCCTAGATCAAGGTGATGGCTACTGGGTAAAAATTGAAGCTCGGCAGCTTGCGCCAAATCAGGACATTCCGCATGGCATTCGGTATTCACTGACGCTCCATAACCGTTATGGAACTAGGTTGATTGGTTACGACAATGCCCATGCGGTGAAACCACCAAAAAAATTTAAGTACGCAGGCCAGAAACTACCGTACGACCACAGGCACCGTAGCGCAGTTGATAAAGGGGTGCCCTATTTATTTGAAACCGCCCACCAGATGCTGAAAGATTTTTTCAAAGACGTTGATGACGCCATGAAAAGAGAAAAGAAATGAAGACACTCAAAATTGGGATTATGCCCAAAGACAAAATTCGCGAGCGCACGCTGGCTATCGCCAAAGGCGAACTCACACCAAAACCCGGCGACCCAAAAGTGTGGTTTACCTCCATGAAATCAATTGCCGAGGTGTTAAGTGACGAAAACAGAGCCCTACTGCATGTTATCGCACAGACCGAGCCGAATACGATCGCAGATCTTGCGCGGTCAACAGGGCGCAAACCAAACAACCTATCTCGCACCCTAAAGACAATGGCTAACTACGGGATTGTGGAACTGAAAAAGAAACATAACCGAGTTACTCCTCGCGCGAAGGCGACAGAATTTACCGTGTTAGCCAACTAGCCTTTAACGTCTGGCGCTGAACCTGTAGGAGGCCGCTGGCCCAGGCCACCTTCTCTTGCGATGAACCCGCAATTCACCTTGGCCGAGGCCGATGAATTACGCATCGATCCAACCCAAAACCCATCGCAGTCGGCCAAGGTGAATTGCGTAGCAAGAGAGGGCAGCCTGGGCTGGCCCGCTCCTACCAAACAGGTACGCTGTTTCACATCACGAAACGATTACGTGGTCTTGTAGGAGGCCGCGCCGAGGCCGATGAATTACGCACCAATCCAACCCATACTCATCGCGGTCGGCGCCGCTTCTACACGCTCGGAATTGAAGGCTCTGCCTTACCTTCCAAGGCAGCTTGAACAAGTAACCCCAAAAATTTCGTGAAAGGCTCTATGTTTTGGTTTGTGCTGGCCTCTTCAAGTGCAGCCATGTAATCGTTGCGCTTTTCTAGCGGCACAATCGTCCAAGGGTAACCGCCACTGGCAAGCATTGCGTTCATTAAAAAACGCCCCGTGCGGCCATTGCCGTCCATATAGGGATGAATATAAACAAATATAAAATGCCCTAGCACAACACGCACAGCGGCATTTTCTTCGGCTTGTAGCAATTCAAAAAACGCTGGCATTGTATCGCGCACAACCTCTCGGCTTGGAGGCGTGTGCATGGAACGACGGATAAAAACGGGAGCATTCCGATAACCAGCCAGATCAGCGGGCTTGTGAATGCCGGCGGCTACTCCGGGTGCAAACATTTCGCGATACCATACGCGATGATCGTTATCCACGACCTCTCCCGCATTACGCCCATCGAGTATTTGCTCTATGCTTTTACGCACGGCTTGATAAGCTTGCCAATAGCCTCGGGCGGCCAAAGCATTTAGCCGCTCTTTATCGTCGGCATTTTGTGTTGGGTTCCAGTCTCCAGCGCGAACGCGGTTGATCAACTCTGGCGTGACGCGATAGCCCTCAATAGAGAGCGAGTGATAGGCGTCTGTTACATACACATCTTCAACGTGCTTCATGTATGCGGTTTTATCAACGGTTAGTGAGGGAGATGCAGGAAAGTGCGCTATCACGGTTTCTCTCATATCCTGCCACATAAGCCGAATACGATTCACAGATGGAGATTGCTCGCGCCGCGAGAAGCGTAGGCTAGATTGAGATTCAAACGGATCTGATTCTCGCAAGTCATACCCAGCCGCACGCATTGTGCCCAAAATATCGTCGGCAATTTGAGTACGACCAATATTTCTAAAGGCACCCGCTAAACGACCTGCAATCGAACTATGTCCTCCCTCTAGCAATTGCCCCAAAACTTCAGATGCATCACTGATCATGGATAATGCTGCGCGCATATCGGTTGAGTTCTGAGTAAAGCTTTGCTTACTACAGGCAATCAAAGCAGCGGGAAGGCTATACATGCGCAGACCGTTTTTGGTCGTCACCTGAGCGAGCTCAGGGAGCGCAGCGCGAATATCTAGTAATGACGTGCCGTGAGGTAATTCGGTTACATTATTCCGTGCCTTAGTGGCTCGAACTAATAACTGCTTGGGTACAACCATATTCTCGGTATGAAGCGCGATAGATTGCTCAGGTGACAAGCACCAATCGTCGCCTTTTAAATAATTAAGATAAGCTGCACAAAATTGCCAAAAGGACGCATACCAAGCCGTGCTCTCCCCGCGCGTTTCATCAGGGCGTGCAGGCACATACCAGCCCTTAATAACCTCCTCAAGAAAGCCATTTTGAACGAGGCGCTCGCGGTGAGTACGCGAGAGATCGGCAGAACGTATGGCAACTGAACCATTTGCCTGAAGGCCGTAAAGGGCATCTAATGCATCAGCCAGCTTTTCGGAAGGGGTTGCCATAGTGGCTCTTCTCGCTTATCGCGCGCACCTATTGCTCGCTTATTGTGTTGTACCATTATTCGCTTATTATGTCGAACGATAATTCGCTTAATGACCGATATGCTTTGTAGGAGGCCGCTGGCCCAGGCCACCTTCTCTTGCGATGAACCCGCAATTCACCTTGGCCGAGGCCGATGAATTACACACCAATCCAACCCAAAACCATCGCGGTCGGCCAAGGTGAATTGCGTAGCAAGAGAGGGCAGCCTGGGCTGGCCCGCTCCAATTCGGTGGTTTTGTATCACATCACAACACAATGGGGTGATCCTGTAGGAGGCCGCTCTGAGGCCGATGGAATTACGCACCAATCCACCACAAAACCCATCGCGGTCGGCGCCCGCTCCTACACGTGGTGGTACGATGATTTCTGTAGGAGGCCGCTCTGAGGCCGATGGAATTACGCTCCAATCCACCCTAAACCCCATCGCGGTCGGCGCCCGCTCCACACGTGGTGGTACGATGATTTCTGTAGGAGGCCGCTCTGAGGCCGATCGAATTACGCTCCAATCCAACCCAAACCCCATCGCGGTCAGCCAAGGTGAATTGCGTAGTAAGAAAGGGCAAGCTGGGCCTGCCCGCTCCTTGCCTGCTTGAGGGGGCATTGCATTACTTTCAAACCAGATCTACAATGTTATAACAATGTTGTCACAAAAATGGGGCGAAAAGATGCTAACCACGCTGAGAAAAATTGGTAATTCGAGAGGGCTCATCATTCCATCCGCTTTTTTGGAGCAGCTTCAAATCGAAAACGAGGTGGAGCTGATTTTAGAAGACGGAGTATTACTTTTAAAACCCGTTACCCCGCTAAGACAAGGTTGGTTTGAGGGTTATGCTCCCGCTAAAGACGTTGAACCTTTGTCTGATTTGCAAGAACTGGATTCTGAGCAGAAAGACTGGGAATGGTGAAGCGTGGTGAAGTTTATTGGGTGGAATTAGATCCGACAGTCGGCAGTGAAATTCGAAAGACACGACCTTGCCTGATTATCTCCCCTGATGATATGAACGCCGTTTTACCCCGCGTCATCATCGCCCCCATTACCACTAAGGGTCAGCCTTTAGGATGTAGACCCGAACTTGTCTTCAATGGAAAGCAAAGCCGTATTTTACTAGACCAGGTTCGTACGGTAGACGCCAGGAGGCTTAAAAATAAAATGGGCAAAATCGAGCTGGAGCACTGGCACAGCATATTAATTCAGATGCTTTCATGAGTATCATCGCGGGCGGCCAAGGTGAATTTTGTAGGAGGCCGCTGGCCCAGGCCACCTTCTCTTGCGATGAAGCCGCAATTCACCTTGGCCGAGGCCGATGAATTACGCTCCAATCCACCCCAAACCCCATCGCGGTCGGCGCCCGCTCCCACACCTGGTGATACGATGATTTTTGTAGGAGGCCGCGCCTGAGGCCGATTGAATTACGCTCCAATCCACCCAAAACCCATCGCGGTCGGCGCCCGCTCCTACACGTGGGGTGATACGATGATTTCTGTAGGAGGCCGCGCCGAGGCCGATGGAATTACGCACCATCCAACCCAAAACCCATCGCGGTCGGCCAAGGTGAATTGCGTAGCAAGAGAAGGCAGCCTGGGCTGGCCCGCTCCTACCAATTCGGTGAACCTGTAGGAGGCCGCGCCTGAGGCCGATCGAATTCGACCCTCACCCCTTGGGAACCCGCCCATACCGATCTTCAAAACGCACTATGTCGTCTTCGCCTAGGTATGAGCCTGACTGAACCTCAATCAATTCCAAAGGTATTTTACCGGGGTTTTCTAAGGCGTGAACGACGCCAACGGGAATATAGGTGGACTGGTTTTCCGTCAGCATTAATTCTTTATCGCCATTCGTGACTTTGGCAATACCCGACACCACTATCCAATGTTCAGCGCGGTGATGATGCATTTGCACCGACAATTTAGCACCCGGCTTTACGGTAATACGCTTAACCTGATACCGCTCGCCATTATCAATAGAATCATAAACACCCCAAGGCCGATAAACGTGACGGTGCTGACTCACCTCGCTACGGTCTTGCGCTTTTAATGACTCAACAATTTTTTTAACATCTTGAACCTGATCTTTTGCCGCCACCAACACCGCATCATTGGTTTCAACAACCACAACATTATCTAAACCCACCGTCGCCACCAAACGGTGTTCAGCGCGGATATAAGAGTTAGACGTATTATGACTCAGCACATCACCGCTGCTGACATTGCCAGATGCATCTTGATCGCCAATCTCCCACAAAGAAGACCACGCACCCACATCACTCCAACCTGCAGACAACGGCACCACCACGGCCTTATCGGTTTTTTCCATTACCGCGTAATCAATAGATTCATCTGGGCAAGCCTTAAACGCCTCGGCGTCAATCCGTAAAAAATCGACATCGCGGCTTTTACCCAAATAGGCTTTCTCACAAGCGTCATAAATATCAGGGCGAAAGGCTTTTAGCTCTGCCAAATACACATCAGCCGCCACTAAAAACATACCGCTATTCCAATAATAGCCCCCGTCATTTAAATAAGATTGCGCCGTGTCTGCGCCGGGCTTTTCTACAAACCGAGACACCGCATAAGCGCCATTACCACTCTCAGCGCCGCGCTGAATATAACCATAACCGGTGTGGGCAGACTCGGGTACAATCCCAAAGGTGACCACCTTACCCGCTTCAGCTTGCGCCTTTGCGACCTCGACCGCAGTATGAAATGCCGCCACATCGTCAATCACATGATCCGCCGCCATCACCAACAGCAATGGCGCAGCACCATCAGAAGAATCCAGCGCATCAAAAGCAGCAAGGGCAATAGCCGGCGCGGTATTACGGCCAACGGGTTCTAAAATAATAGACGTTAATGCTGCACCGAACTCCTGAGCCTGCTGCGCCACCACAAAACGATGCTCTTCATTGCAAATAACCGACGTGCTAGTGCTTAAACCCTCAACCCGAGCGAGAGTGGCTTGCAACATGGTGCTGTCGCCAGCAATAGATAAAAACTGCTTGGGGAATAAACCGCGGCTAGACGGCCATAAACGGCTGCCACTGCCGCCAGCCATAATTACTGCACGCATACTGCGATTCCTTTGCAAAAATAATTAAAACAGCCTGAGGTCGTAAGCAAAAGCAGCCCACTTAAAGCGCAGCGAATGCCTTGCGTCCGACTTCCGACACCCTGCGTCAGACCTTCTTTTACTCTATCGCCAAACTGCCAAAGTATTAATACCCAAGCGCTTTCTAACAAAATATGCTGTCAGTAAACTTTGCACAGCGAATGCTACAGCCGTACCCGTTGCAGCGCCAACGATACTAAATTGCATGGTTAAATACTAAGTTAAAATGATCGCTAGGATTCCTGTTATCAACACTACCGCATGCGATCCCTTACCAAGCGTCACAAACGTAGAAATCAGGTTTTGGTAATACACAACATTAATTCCAATCTTCTAGGCAATCGCGCTTCCAATCTTGCATAGCGGTTTCTAGTGTAAACAAATACTCATATCCGCTATTTACCAAAACACTAGGCAAGATATTATTTGAACGAACTAATTTACGTATGCGTACAGGGCTGAATGGATGACTAATCCCCAGCGGCCTAGCGACTAGATCAATGCAATAGGCCGCTGCCAGCAACAAGAAAAACGGCATACTCGGCACGAATCGCTTAACTTTTGCAACCTTACACACCGCAACAACATACTCGGAAATAGAAGGTCCGGGATTCATGGACCCATTAAACAATACAACCCCTTTTCCCTGTTCCATCTGTAACTTATGCATCCACCAAATCGCATTACAAAGCTCTTTTACATAAATACCTGCTTTGCGTGTGCCACGATTAGCCATATAGAAAAAGTAACCTTTACATACCGCACTCACCAAACGAGTGACGTTTCCCCCTTCGCCAGGGCCAAACACTACTCCAGGCCTAGCAATCACTAGGGTACGGATCTCAGCATCCCGCGCCTGCCAAGATTCATGTATCTTTTCAGCAACTAGCTTCGATGAGCCGTATGAAGTTACGGGCACAGGTAAAGTAGCCTCATCCTTAACGCTTTCACTTATACCATAGGGCGAAATCGATGAAGTGAAAGCAATTCGATTACACTCAACCTTCTCCGCCCAAGCAGTTACATTCTCTGCTCCAAGTAAGTTCGTTTTAAAGTATTCCCAGTCTTCGTGGCCAGGCTCACGATGAACCGCCGCAAAATTAGCTATAAAACTCACAGGTTCAACAGGCTTCCATACAATAGCTTCGCACACGTCGCCACGCACAAATTCGATAAGTTCTCCGTGTTCTTCAAGTAGTTGACAGCGAAAGGAAAAGGACTTCTCCTCGCAAGAGTCCACGTCGTACAAATAAACTTTAGTAAACAATTTTTTGCTCAAGACGTAATCAGCGAAGAAGCATCCAATAAAGCCGGACCCGCCAAAAATAACTGCACAAGACATAAAAAACCCCAGACTAGTTTATAGCCATCCTAATATCGAAGAAATTGCCAGTACCACCCGGTCAGTTCGACGGCGGCGCCCACGCTTAAGTAAAATCATAGCCAAATGGAATCGCCGGAAGATACCATCAGGCAAATTCCACACTAATAAAAAGTCTTCAGGAAAGACTTTTTTGCTTTCTTTAAGTACGGAAACGACAGCTATGACCTGCTGAACTTGGTCAGCGTACCAGCCATTTCTTATCAAATTCATACGCTTTCGAATACCTACTAGTGCGGCGCGCGCACCAGTATCATTTCCACTATGTTGTCGATAACGCATTGTAGGCGTGGGATCAAATAGCCATTTTTTACCCATTACTCTTGATAAAGCGTAAACTAGCCAATCATGGTAATGAATTCCAGCGAGCCCAGCAGAGTGCTCTCTAATGAAAAACTGTATCTCTCTGGCAAAATCGCCTCGCAATACAAAAGTACACCCTTGTCCCGCGCCTTCAAAAAGAAAGTCAATATCCGTTTCACTCATGCTCTGGCTAAGTAACTGCTCTTTACCATCAGGCCAAAAGGCAGTCACTGCCGAAGAATAGCCATCGCCGTTGAGAGATTTAAGCCTGCCAATTGCCCTCGAAAGTTTATCCGGGCTCCAGTAATCGTCCTGATCAGAAAAAGCTACGTAATCAAAAAGATCTAAATCGGCATAACTGAGAATACGTATGAAATTTTGTCCTGCACCGCCTGAGGACGAGTCAAATTTTTTAATCTGTACTCGATCATCCTTTACCATAGCTTTCAAATCAATTATTGACCCATCCGTAGAGCAATCATCACCAATCAACAATCGAAGGGTAACGCCTTGCTGAGCAAGAACACTGTTTACTTGCTCCTCCAGCCACGGCCTTCCGTTGTATGTAGCCAGCAGTACCAGTATATCGTTCACGTCCGCTCCAATCCTTTTTCTACAGCCAACAAACTAGCTTCGAGCGCCTTAAGTGAATTTTTCTGCGTATAATGTGCAAGCCGTTTCTTACCATTAGACACGGTTTTATTAAGAGTAGATTCGTCTTCTATTGCGCTAAAAACCTCGCGCCAACTAGATTCATCATTCAACTTAACAAACAACGCAGCATCACCAAGTACTTCGCGGTGAATTTCAATATCTGAAGCAATAACAGGCCGACTGCAAGCCAATGCCTCAAGGGGCGGAATGCCGAAGCCCTCCCATTTCGACGGGTACACCAATGCTTTACACCCCTGGTAAAGTTGCAACAACTGCGCATCAGAAACGTAGTTACGAAATTCAACACGATCGCTAATACCAAGTTGACCGATAATTTTTTCTAGCGCCTGACGATATTTACCACTGCAGGAAGTAACCACCAAACGATACTTATCCTTCCACAAGGCGGCCATTTGCAATACCTCATCGACATTTTTATGGCTGTAACGAGCGCCCACCATCAACAGATACGGCGATTGCGTATCTACACGCCCAGGCACAAACCGGCTAACATCTACCGCATTCGGCACGACATAAACTTTTTCAGGAGGAAAGCGATAGACACGAAGAATATCCCTGCGAGAGGTTTCTGAAACGGTGAAAACCGCCCGACACTTCTTAAGCAGGCGAGGCATTAAATACCTGAAAAAAATATACTGGGGCAGATGCTGCATAGGAAACCGCAAGCAGATCATATCGTGAATGGTAATAATTTGGTTTTCCTGGCCTGGCAAGCCGTGGTGAGTTGGAGAATAGACCAAAGCCTCACGATCAAACGTTAATTTTCTCATCCAGAGCTGACGCTTGATCGCCGCCAACTTACCACCGCCAATCCCAATAGATTCCGGGGACTGAATAACGGCATCAACTTCAACATTCGCGGGTGCCCTGCCAATAACGCTGACTTTAAACCTATTGGCAATCTCTGCACAATTTAATGAATAAACGCCAAGACCAGTTGGCTTATCACCAAGCATGGAAAGGTTGAGAATTACTTTCATCAACACTGCTCGCCATCTAGTTTGAGGTGGTGCTTCTTAGGAAAAAAAGCAGATAACAATGCTAAGGAATAAGGGATCAAAAATGCATTTATCAGCAAAGACTTTTGATGAATCAAAGAAGTATCTCGAAAAAACATGAATGACAATAACGCACAATGCATAGCAAAAAACGGTATATAAACCCTTCGACGGGCACCGATCTTTGCCAACAATCCAGAGAAAAAACCAAGAACGACAACAGAAAGCATCGATCCAACTACACCAAAATTCGACAATAAACTTATCAAAACATGAGTGCCACCAGCTGGACTCTCAATAATAAAATCACTACCAATTGAACTAAGGTACTCAGCTTTACCAGGCCAAATTATTGTCGGCACAAAACCAACCAAAGAAGACAGCATCCTGCTCGGAGCTTCAAACGCATGAATAGCATTTGTCACAAGAAAATTTGCACCACCAATCCAATTCAAAACCGGCTCCCCGATAAATATATAAACTATTTTCTCAGTAGAAACAGTCGCTCCCGACCTTAAAACCCCAACTATTAGCATCAAAAAAACCGCAGAGAAGCCAGCAAGAAAAATCTTTCTTAAACTTATGTGATTAAAAATTCTAAAATAGATTAGTAGCGCCAAAAAACCACACAAAACATACATTCTTCCCCCTAATCCCAACAACACTACGGAATTAACGACCATAGGGATCCACTCAACAAGCAACAACTTCCGGCCACCGTTGTGATTAAATATCAACATAGTTGCCAGAGTAATGTTCAACCCCGACAAAAAAGCCTTTACCGAATATTGTTCATTCCAATTACTCAGCATATATCCCGTAAACAGCTGCCCCCTTATTAAGAAATAACAATACAACTGAATCAAAAATAGCAATACGAAAAATAACGGGTGAATATTTTGCCAAGAATTATATTTTTCTCGACGCGCAAGCAGGGGAAATTTTATAGACAATAAAACACCAACAAGAAAAGCAAAAAAAAACCCTATTACTAATTGCCAGTATAATACCCAGTCGACCGAAAGAAGAAGCGACTGTACGTCCGAGTAGAGTGGGTACCCACTGCTTATATAAAACCTTGCCGCCGCCACAGGGATAACTAAATAATAAAGCCCACCACCAACAAAGCAAAAAATAACAAGCCAAAAGCAGCCCGCAACTGAACAATCTGAGCTTACTGATTTTTTTCTTTTTAAAGATAGCATGACATGACCATTAATTTTTTAGTGTTATCTTCCTAGAAAGAACGCTATTAACATCCCGCTCAGCCAAATCGCTGACCGAATCAAAAAACTCGACATGCGAGAGGAAGCCGTGAATATAACAATTAAGCTCCTCATCATTCATGCCTGCAAAGACAGCCCTTCCAAGACACTCAACCGGTTTACCCATTAACTTGGCTTGCAATCCCGCCGTTGAGTTGATGGTGTACACTTTTTCTGCCGCCAACATTAGCTCAAAGGTGTTATTGCTGATCTCAAGCGCATCAAATTTAGCGATCACTTCACTGTAGCGCCGTTGCGCCCGCTTGTTCGGCTCAGCGGGGTGCTGCTTCACCACCAGAACCTGCCCCGGCTCCAAGCTCCCAGCGATATGCGCAATCGCCTCTTCGTTACCAATTTCGCTATTAAAGATTAACTGGCTATCGCTCTGCACCTGCAAAGGGAGGAAGACAAAACGTTCAGGCAGAGATTCGAGAACATGATTCTGAGGACGATAAAGTAAAGCATCAAGCTTGCGGACAGCTTTCGTCAGCAACGGATACATTTCATACTTTGGCACGCCATTGACGACTTGCATAAAAGCGTCATAAAGAAAGGACCAATTAATTTGTCGAACACCTTTGGCTTGATGCACTTTATGGGACTGTCGCTGACTGACAATATACCCCTGCTTCCATTGCTCAAACTCATCTGAAGTAAGCGGCGAAGGGTAATTTCGTAATGCACTGGGGTTACGCGCAATAGAACACTGCGCGTTTACCCCTTCCCCATCAATAATCATTCGTCCGGGAAAATTGGAATTTTCAAAATAGACCGTGCCTATATCCTGCTGTCTCGCAAACCGAGTCATGACTCGCTCGGGAAGAGCGCTGCCGTTCCAGATAAATACGGCTTGGCAAGAATACTCACGCCGCAACCCGTCAAGACAGTCATCCAGAGCACACACCAAGCGGCGAGCGGAACGAATATCACGATTTCCGACGCGATACTCCAAGCTATCTTTAATTAAGAGGTCGTCACCGAGCGCAAACGCCCGCACTGGGCGAGATAAACAGCGCAACAAAGGGTACTGCCGCGCAAGAGCTGGGCGATTACTGATAAGAACGAGCTCAAGGCCACACGCCGCCAATGCATCTCGGAAGCGCTCAAAGAATTGAACGCGGTCCAGATCAAATGCGTAGGCGAAAATTGCAGCTTTCATCGACATTTCCTTAAGTATCAAACTCTTTCACAGCTCAAATGGCGCATGAAACAGCACTATGCTTCTCACGACATTGATCATCTACCGCCAAAAATAGCTGACCGAACGACCTCGACCTCTAAACAAACCCCAAAACAACGAATCTAAAAACAATCTTTTTTGATAAAAAATAGTTTTTCATCGCCATCTTTTGGATGTCAAATCTACCCTTAATTTTGACGAAAATTAATCCGTTGGCGTAGCTCACCTACAGCACTTTTCAAAAGGGGCGCGTTCGCCCAAAAAGCTAGAATTAGCGCCACACTCGATACGAGAATGCCTGTCAAAATATTATTTACTAACAAAAGCAAACTTAATATTGCAAAAGAAGCCACTGCTGGCCCAATAGATCTTAAATTAATCTTCACTCGAAAGTATTTTCGTGTATGCAAACTTCGTATAAGCCATAAACTAAGTAAGCCTAAAAAAAATCCTATAGGCGCCGCCCATATCCCACAGTAAGGAACAGTCAACCATGTAGACATAACACTGATAAAAGTACCAATTACTGCAGTGAATGATGCGCCCGTCGTTGTAAAGTTACCAGTATACCCAACAGAAAGAAATGTCGATAAATTGTTAAAAATAGCCCCCCAGAAAAACAGGTAACTAAGCCGCCAGGAGTTAAAGTACTCATGCGAGTAAAAAAACTGGTATAAAACAGCTGAAGCACAGAAACAAATTACGCAAAGCAGCAGCTGAAAATTAATATAATTATTGTACACTTTAGAAAAATATTGATCCCGATCCGAGACATTCATATTTAAAAATGAGGACTCCTGCCAAGCAAGAAAGAAAACTTGCCCAAGCACTACCACTATCGTAGGGAAGGTCATTGCGATCGCAACAATAGCACTCTGATCCAACCCTAATTCGGCAGAGACAAACACTCTACTCGCCAAAAGAATAGCCCACCAATTCATAGCTGAAGGAACAAGTGGGGCTGAAAAAATGAGTAGAGGCCTTAGCAACCCGACTTGGAATACAGGCTTCGTAGCCAAACATCCTGAACTCCGGAGAAAATAAGCACCAACGCAAAAATGAGCCGCCGCCGTAGCCAACAACAATCCCGAAACTTTTTCAGGAGCTGAATATAACGAAACCAAACTAAATGACAACACTAACAGGGCCAAAGCCACCCCCCCCACAGCATACTGGCCATTCTTACGATAGCCCCGAACAACCTCCGAAAAATAAGTATGAAAAACTTTTGAAATTAAGAATATCGAAGCTTCCAGCTTGTATGAAAATAGCTCGGTGGGGAAAAATACTAAAAAAAGCACAACCACAACAAACACAGAGAGCAGTGAAAATAGCGCACCAGTCCACACCACCTCTCCGCCTTTATAAGCAATCAAATTCCGATATATTGCGTCTACAATTTTTAGCGTAACTAATGGCTCCAACAACAAAACAAGCGTAAAAACAAGGTCGTATATACCTAAATCCTGCGGAGACAAAAATATTGCATATAAAGGGAGTAAGAAAAATTTTATAATTCGTGATCCAACGTTACCTACCGCTAATATTAAGCTGTTTTTAATCAGACTCTTCTCGCGACTGCTCATATACTCATTCCCTAAAGCTCACTTTATCAATCAACAAGCTACCTCCACCCATATCAACGCAAGCAAAACCAATTTGCCTCGCGGAGAAAGCAATTCAAAAAGCCTCCTCACCACGAAATCATGAAATAGCAAATCTTTCTAAACAATTTAAAAACGATGACCTACAGATGCTATGCGCAAAGTGGAGTGTTATAAACCCTAAAAAGGTTCAAACTATCATGAATAGAAGCTAGAATTTAAAGTATACCGAATTCAGGGAATGGCTCCGTTCAAACTCGCGCCAAGCACACCTTCAAGAAATAGAAAACCTTAACCCCCAAAGCGGCAGCACCATGGCGCGCGAAAGACGTAGACATCTAATGACTAAAACGACTTCCACTAGAAAATAGCAGGGCCAAAAACGCACAATAAAGAAAGAAGCCTAGCCCAACCTAGCAGGAACACTAATAAGCAGCTGAACCAAGAAACCCCTTCAAAACAGTTATAAAGACAATTTTTAAATCCATCCAAACAGACCAATTCCGAATATAAAACAAATCAAACTCAACACGCTTTTCCATTTTTTCTAAGGTATCGGTCTCTCCCCGCCAACCATTCACTTGGGCCCAGCCAGTAATGCCCGGCTTAACTACGTGGCGCTGCATGTAACCGTCTATTTTGTCACGATAAAGTTCGTTATGTGCTACTGCATGGGGGCGCGGGCCAACAATGCTCATTGTGCCATGCAGTACATTGATAAACTGGGGAAGCTCATCAAGGGAGGTTTTACGAAGAAGCACACCTAGCTTGGTTACACGTATATCGTTCTTTGTTGCCTGCACAATGACGTCGCCGTTGTCGCAGGTGGTCATGGAGCGGAATTTCCAGACCATGATTTCTTCGCCGTTAATGCCGTAGCGACGCTGCTTAAAAATAACGGGGCCTTTAGATGTTAACTTAACCGCTGCCGCTATGAATAACATAGGCACTGCGACGACGCATAGAATAAGAGCACTCAGCACTATATCTTCTGTACGTTTAACGATGGCGTCGAAGGAGCCGAATGGCGATGTAGATATGCTAACTACTGGCAAGCCGTCAATTTGATGGCTACGCACATTCATCATCTTATAGGTGAATAGATCGGGCACTATGTGCACACTGCAGGTACTACTGGCGAGATACTCTACAAGCTCTTTGATGGTGTCTTCTTCTTGCATTGGCAGGGCAATGTAGACGTCATCTATATCGCCTTTTCGTGCTTGTGCTTTTAAGAGTTCTATATTGCCTAGGACTTGCAGGTTTTCGCCGTTTAGCGGTTTGCTGCCAGGGGTGATTCGATCATCATAAAAGCCGGCGATATCCATGCCCATCCATCGGCTTTGTAAAATGCTTGCCGCTAGGGTAATACCTGGCTCTTTTGCACCAACAATGACAATTTTACGG
This sequence comes from Zhongshania aliphaticivorans, assembly GCF_902705855.1. Classification (GTDB taxonomy): domain Bacteria; phylum Pseudomonadota; class Gammaproteobacteria; order Pseudomonadales; family Spongiibacteraceae; genus Spongiibacter; species Spongiibacter aliphaticivorans_B. The sequence continues at coordinate 175,430 of NZ_CACSIJ010000016.1, forward strand.
GTATTTATGCCGGTTCTTCGTATTTCTCTGAGGATGATTCTTGCCGATATACGGTAAAAACTGATGGTCGTGGGTACTGCTATTGACCACGCTACCATAACGCCGCCACCGTAAGATTCGTTTAGTTCAAATAAAAATACGACGGTTAGTAACGCTCCCAGCACAAGTAGCCATGTGAGGAATACGGTTTTTACTTCTTGGAATAGCGACTGGCCGCGCCAGGAAAAATACAGGCCATTTTTATAAGCAAGTACGTGGTAGCTCAGTGAGCTGAGGAAGGCAGCAATTTGATAACACACTTCCCAGCCGCTGCCCGCTAAGTGGACTGATAGTGCTAATAGACCCCAGATAAGAATTATATCTGTAAGTTGATGCATACCCGCAAGTATGGAGTGGTGTTGCTTGATAAAGCCGCTGGGCTGTATGGTCTTATTCAGATTGAACCGCTCGGCGCTCACCGCAGCTCCCTCGCATTAGTCATTATACGTTGAATGTTCTGGTAACAGGCTATCCCTTTGAGCCTGCCCCTATTTACGTTGCTACCTATACATACTGCGGCAACCACCGTAAAAACCGCCTAATCTCAATCCTTGGAGCAGCCCTTTACGGCTTAATGGCTAATGTTAGTGTTACGCTGTCGTCGAGCCCGTTGGCACTGGGGCGATTTTGCGCCAATTATGTGCAGATTCCAAGGTCGGGGTCATGTGAAAATGTGCTATTCGCGCTAAATCCAGCCATTCAACAGGCCAAGCCTTTTACCGTCTCGTAACTGTATGTATTTCTATTTTTCTGATGACCGACTTTATGTCTACCTTGAGCTTATTAGTCCGTCGATGTGTGGCTTTGTTCCTGTGTGTCTTAGATTGGAGTGTTATTAATAGCGCACAACTTATGAGTCGACCAGCGTCGAGTAACTATTAAGTGGTTCTGCTTGTGCGGCATTAGGCATATATGCTGAGTGCCGAACTTAAATTACCACACCTACGTCATTGTGACGCATCGTCCTTGCGCCACACTCCGCTGTGACCAAATATCTGGTGAGTAACGCCCACATCTACTTAAGGCACTATTTTTACCTTAAGGTCGATGCTTATTGTTTGTAGAAGGCACTGGCAGACTTTCTGTCATTTACGCTGTCTACGTTTTGTGCTTTTCAAGCTGGCGATATTTTATGGTGTACTTGGCGATGCTGGCGCTTATGTTGCCCACAAAAAGAGCTCTGGTGTAGAGCAAGCAAGGTCGATATGATTGCGTCTTTGTGTCTATTGGGCTAACGCTAGTCATTCTAAATACCCTAAAGGATAGGGGAGTATGCAATAGCAAGGATATCAAGTTTGCATAGCCGGCCTTATTCGCCTTACGTGTATTTAGCCCTTCATAGCACTATTGATTAACACCTTAGGATTACACATACAATATAAGGTACCCAAACACCGCAGCAATGGACTTTTCTGCATGAATATTTTTAAAGTAATGGCTTTCGCCGTTCTGATTGCGGGCATTTCGGCCTGTACAGTGGTGCCCGGTAGTCATATGAGCTCTTTGAAGTCGCGCTGGATTGACGACACCCCAGAAGCCTATGCATCCGCCATTATCGACGCTAGCTATATCCCTATTAATGCGACTGTATTGAGCCACTTAAATACGCCTGTACCGCAAAGTGCGTCCCCTAATTTAGAATTGCAACAGGCGCTTAGCAGTTACGAGTATCGGGTTGGCCCTGGCGATGTGTTAACAATTACGGTTTGGGAGCACCCAGAGCTGACTATTCCCGCCGGCTCATTTAGAACAGCCGCAGAAGGCGGTAATGAGGTAAAAGCTGACGGCACGGTGTTCTACCCATACGCCGGAAATTTTGCTGTGGCTGGGCTAACAACCTCTGAAATTAAAGAGTTGCTAGAAAATCGCTTGAGTGCTGTTATTAAAAAGCCACAGATCGATGTGCGGATTGCGTCTTTTAATAGCCAGAAGGTATACGTAACCGGCTCTATTTCTCAACCGGGTATTGTGCCTATCTCTTCTACTCCGTTAACGCTCGTTGATGCAATTGAACGTCTTGGCGGTCTCACTGGCTCTGCGTCTTGGGATACGATAACGCTTACGCGTAATGGCGTAGCGAGCCGCATTTCTTTACGCGCCCTGTATGAAGATGGCCGCTGGGCGGAGAACATGTTGCTACAAGACGGCGATTTAATTCATGTACCGCGCAATGACGCCAGTAAAATTTTTGTGCTTGGCGAGGTTAATCGCCCACAAAGTCTGAGCATGTCTAGAAACGGTACAAGCTTGGCTGAGGCCTTGGCAGAAGCTAACGGTATTGACGAGAACCGCGCTGACGGGCGTGGTGTTTATGTGTTGCGCAACACCGGCATAAGCAAAGATGAAAGCGGGCAATTGGTTTACCGAGCGACTATTTATAATTTAAACGTGACATCTGCCGTGGGCTTTATGTTGGCAGACAAGTTCCCTCTTGAAGCCCGCGACGTGGTTTATGTGTCTCCGGCACCTATAACGCGATGGAATCGTTTTTTAAGCCAGCTACTGCCATCTATTATTGCCACAGATACAATTGGGGATGTTGAAAACAATTAAAGAGCGTAGTTTATAAATACGCATGCATGTTTAACAATTAATCAGAGTTGCCTTAAGGGCTTTGCTTACAACGCACCCCAAAGTGCGCCTATTTTGTAACGACTTTAGATATTTACCTGACTTTCGGTACTCGACCTTATGACAAGCCAAACCCCATTAACTCCGCAAGACAATACTTATAGCGGCCCGTCTAAGAATAACTCAAGCCATCATTTTGACGACGAAATTGATTTACTCAACTTACTTGCTACCTTGTGGGATTCAAAGTCTATTATTGCCGCCAGCACCATACTGTTTATGGTGCTGGGTGTTAGTTATGCAATCCTAGCAACACCAATATATCGCGCAAATGCGGTTGTTCAAGTTGAGGAAAAGTCACCCGGCTTACCAGGCATGAGCGACGTTACGGAAATGTTTGGCGGTGAGTCTGCAGCAGTTACTGAAATTGAGTTACTTAAAAGTCGTACGGTAATTGGTACGGCCGTCGATGAGCTGCACTTAGATATTATTATTGAGCCAAATTACTTTCCGATTATTGGCAGCGCAATTGCCCGCCACTTTAGCTATGCCAACGGCGGATTAAATACGCCATTACTAGGCTTTAATGCCAATGCATGGGGCGGCGAGCTTATCTCGATACCTAAGTTTAATGTACCCTCAACACTATTTAATGAGATGCATACGCTTATTGTCGGCGAAAGCAATAGCTATACCTTACTGTCTCCCAACGATGAAACCATTTTTACTGGAACTGTAGGCCAAACTGTTACAGTACCCGGTTATGAATTATTTGTTAGCAAACTACACGCGCGGCCAGGCACAGAAATATTTTTAACTAAACTCCGTCGGCTAAATGCGATTATTGATTTACAAGCGACCCTCGGCGCGTCTGAACGCGGTAAAGACTCAGGCATTATTGCTTTGTCTGTAGACGATAGCGACCCAAGCCGTGCCGAAGATATTTTAAATGTTGTGGCTCGCACTTACTTGCGTCAGAACGTTGAGCGCCAATCTGCCGAGGCAGCAAAAAGTTTATCTTTTTTGAAAAATCAATTACCCACCATTAAGAAAGACTTAGAAAACGCGGAGCGCAGATTTAATGAATATCAAGTCAAAGCTGGCTCGGTAAATATTAGTGCCGAGGCCGAGGGCTTACTTGAGCAAGTTGTTGATATTGAATCTGGCATTGCAGAGTTGCAGCTTAAAAAAGCTGAGCTAGATCGCCTATATACTCACGACCACCCAGCCTACCAAGCATGGCGTGAACAGATGGCTGAGCAACGGGCTCGGAAAGTCGAATTTAACGAGCGCATACGGGGTCTACCCGAAACACAGCAAGAACTGCTAGGTTTGAAACGAGATTTAGAAGTCGGTACAGAAATTTACACGCAGATGTTAAATAATATTCAAGAGCTGGATATTGTTCGCGCTGGCACCATAGGGAATGTGCGCATTGTTGATGATGCCGCGGTGAATATTGAAGAACCCGTTAAGCCAAAGCGATTACTTATTGCTATAATAGCGACCTTATTAGGTTGTTTTATAGGGATAGCGATTGCTTTGGTGCGTGCAGCCTTGAATCGCGGGGTAGAGAACCCAGACGAAATTGAAGCTATTGGTATACCGGTGTACGCATCCATTCCGCTATCTAAAGAACAAAGCAAGCTAGACCGAACCCTGCTAGGTAACCGCAAGCTTAGACGGCACCCACACAACCAACACCCAACAGTGCTGCTCGCTCATCATAATCCAACCGACATCACCATAGAGGCGTTACGTAGCCTAAGAACCAGCCTGCACTTTGCTATGTTGGAAGCAAGCAATAACATTATGATGATTTCTGGCCCCAGCCCCAACGTGGGCAAGTCTTTTGTGTCTGGCAATTTGGCAGCCGTTATTGCCCAAGCAGGCCAACGGGTATTGCTCATTGATATGGACTTGCGCAAAGGCTATATGCATAAGATGTTTGATATGGAACCTGAAGACGGTGTCTCTGAGCTGCTAAGTAAACGAATTAGCGTAAAAGATGCCATTAAGCCAACGCAAATTCCCAATCTTTTCATTATTCCCCGGGGCGCTATTCCACCAAATCCATCTGAGCTGTTAATGAGCAAAGGCTTAACAAATCTGCTGGAAGATGTGAGTAACGATTACGATATTGTTCTTGTAGATACTCCCCCAATTATGGCAGTAACTGATGCGGCTATTGTGGGCCGTCAATGCGGGGTAACAATGCTTGTTGCACGCTTTGGACTGAACCCAATTAAAGAACTAGAAGTCACTAAACGCCGCTTTGAGCAAAATGGCATTACAGTAAAAGGCGTTGTGTTAAACGCGGTAGAACGTCGCGCGGCAGGCTACGGCTACGGCAATTACCATTATGAGTATAAGTCTGAGAAGTAAATGAACGTCGGATGTCTGGCATCCGACGTGCTACCGCGAAAATACCGAACCCTTGCGCGATACGCGCTGGATAAATCATGCCCGTATCACGCAAACTGCGCATTCTGATTTTCAGAAATTAATTCTTGGGGATTATAAACTTGAAAGTATGGCAGGGAGTCGGTAATCCTGTCCGAAGACACACATCCTGTGTGAATCACCAACCTTGGTCAGCATCCCTGCCAAGTACCCAAACTAGGGTAGGTTTTAGTGTACTCGTGGTTAGCACGAAAGCAAATCATAAAAACCACTATGTCACACCTTTATATATCATGCAGTATAACGAGATATCGTATCTATCGATTAATACACGCCTAAACACCCGCTAAGAAAACGACAATACGCGCTATTACTCAGAGTGAAGAACGGATTCTCGCCATGACGCACCATTAGTCACGCGCGCCTTATCGCAGAACCCATATAACGGCGAGGTGATTTTGTAGGAGGCCGCGCCTGAGGCCGATGATTTACGCGCCGATCCAGCCCGAGGCCCATCGCGGTCAGCGCCCGCTCCTTGTATGTTTAACTTCGATGAATTGGTAGGCTATTTCAACGGTTACCGGGGAGGCCGTCCGCTCCTAGAGGCAGCATTATCTGACCTCGTCTGTAGAGAGGCCCCCCGCCTCATTGCCTACCTCGAAGAGTATCCGGAAGCCGGTCAGACCGGACTTCGCATCACAAGGTTGAGGCGGCATCAAGTGCGAGGTCGGGGAACCGGTGACTATTGTGCCGTATTGATGCAAGGGAGGAAAAGCGGATGAGCGTATTTGTCGGGATAGATATTGCCGCCAACTCGTTTGAGATGGTGAGCCGCAAGAATGGCAAGGTGTCTAAGGTGGAGTCGTATCGCCAAACTAGTCAGGGGCATGCTCAGGCGCTTAAGCGCCTCACAGAGCTCAAGCCAGCGCTAATTGTCATGGAGGCCACTGGGATCTACTACTTCGACCTAGCGGTAGCCCTAGCACAGGCTGACTTGCCAGTGGCGGTCATCAACCCGAAGAGCTTCCACCACTTCGCCTCTCTAAAGCTTGCCAACAGTAAGACTGACGGCGTGGATGCGGCCTTGCTGGCGGAATACGGCGAACGTATGCAGCCCCGGCGCTGGATGCCGCCCGATGAGACTCGGCTTGCCCTGCGTGATATCGGGCGGCAGATCAATCGCTTAACCGGTACACGGAGCCAAGCCAAGAACCGGCTACATGCATTGCAGTCCAAGCGCAGCACTCTGCCCTTGCTGATTGAGGACGAGCAGGCCGGTATTGCCTTGTTGGATCAGCGCATAGAACGGTTAAGCGAGGCCGCGCTGTCACTCATTGCTGAGTCGCCCGCACTGTCTAGAGACTTCTCGAACCTATGTGCCGCGAAAGGCGTTGGTAAGGCTACTGCCTTAAGCGTTTTGGGAGAGTTGTGTGTATTGCCTTGCGAGCTAAAAGCCCCGCAGGTGAGTCGTTTCGCGGGGCTGGATGTGCGCCTGACGCAATCAGGCAGTAGCGTTAACCGACCGGCTCGACTCAGCAAAGCGGGCAATGCCTACCTGCGTTCGACACTGTACATGCCTGCAATGAGCGCTGTACGGTACGACCCTAGGGCGAAGGCCTTTTACGAGAACCTGGTGGCCCGAGGTAAAAAGAAAATTCAGGCTCTGTGCGCCGTAATGAGGAAATACCTCACCGGATTGTGGGCCTGCCTGAAGACCAAAACCGCCTTTGATTCAACGCTGCTCTTCAGTGAGCAGCACTTACAAACTTGACGGCAAACAGAGTATCTACACAATTAGGTAATTTTGTAGGAGGCCGCGCCTGAGGCCGATAGATTTACGCGCTGAGCCAGCCCGAGGCCTATCGCGGTCGGCGCCCGCTCTACACAATTAGGTGATTTTGTAGGAGGTCGCGCCGAGGCCGATAGATTTACGATTTAGTCAGCAATAGACTAAGCTTAATCCGAATCGTAATCCAAGGATGGATGCCAATGAATAACCCGCCAAAGGGTGGTGATCTTCGTTTGGGGCGCCGCTCTTTATCTGGGCAAGCTTATCTAATTACCACCTGTACTGCGCATCGCCAGCCTTATTTCAATAATTTTTGGATAGGCCGCGGTGTCGTTACGGCTTTACGGGAGGTAGAGGCCGCCACGACCCTCGCGTTTGTGGTGATGCCAGATCACTTGCATTGGTTAATGGTATTGCATGGAAATTCATCGCTTTCGCGCACAGTTCAGTTCCTGAAAACACGGTCTGCCCATAATGTGAATCGTCTTAATGTTTGCGATGGGAGAGTTTGGCAGCGTGGGTTTCATGATCGCGCGCTGAGACAAGATGACGATGTTGTTGCTGCGGCGCGGTATATCGTTGCAAATCCATTGCGAGCTGGGCTTGTTGAGAATGTTGGAGAGTATCCGCTTTGGGATGCCATTTATTTTTAATAATGTTATCTCGGTGTTTGTAGGAGGCCGCTGGCCCAGGCCACACGATCAACGTCCGTGATGATTTTTGTAGGAGGCCGCGCCTGAGACCGAAAGAATTACGCACCGATCCAGCCCGAGCTATCGCGGTCGGCGCCCGCTCCTACGCGAAGGGATGTACCCCAACGGCGTAGTCCCCTGTAGGAGGCCGCGCCTGAGGCCGATGAATTACGCGCAGGTTTAGCCCGAGGTTCATCGCGGTCGGCGCCCGCTCCTACCAAACAGGTACGTTGTATCACATCACGACACGATTGCGTGGTTTTGTAGGAGGTCGCGCCGAGGCCGAAAGAATTACGCACCGTTCCAGCCCGAGCTATCGCGGTCGGCGCCCGCTCCTACCATCCCAGCGGTTTTGTATCACATCACGACACATTTGGGTGGTCTTGTAGGAGGCCGCGCCTGAGGCCGATGATTTACTCTACGCTGCGTCCTCGACCTATGCCGTAGTAGGCGATGCCTTGTGGCTCTAGTATGGCGGGGTCGTATAAGTTGCGGCCATCGAATATCACGGCGTGGCTTAGGGTTTCTTTTATTAGATCGAAATCTGGGGCTTTAAAGGCGTTCCATTCAGTGCAAACTACGAGGGCGTCTGCGCCGTTGAGTGCCGATTCTTTGGTGCCCATTAGGTTGAGGTCTGCTCGGGTGCCGTATATGCGCTGGGTTTCGTTCATGGCTTCGGGGTCGTATGCCTGCACTATCGCACCGGCGGCCCAGAGGTTTTCCATGAGCACTCGGCTAGATGCGTCGCGCATATCGTCGGTATTCGGTTTAAAAGACAATCCCCACAGTGCAATGCGCTTGCCAGCTAGGTCGCCATTAAAATAGGACTGAACATGGCTAAACAATTTCTCTTTTTGGCGACCGTTTACCGCCTCTACTGAGCGCAGCAACTCTGGTGTATAGCCGACTTTTTCTGCCGTTCTCACCAGGGCCTGAACGTCTTTGGGAAAGCAGGAGCCGCCGTAGCCACAGCCAGGATAGATAAAGTGGTAGCCAATGCGCGGATCTGAACCTATGCCCAGCCTTACTTTTTCGATGTCGGCACCGAGTTTTTCGGCCAGATTGGCCATTTCGTTCATAAAGCTAATTTTGGTTGCCAACATGCAGTTGGCGGCGTATTTGGTCAGCTCGGCCGAGCGCACGTCCATCACAATCAATTTTTCATGGTTGCGGTTAAAGGGCGCGTAGAGCTCGCGCATTTTACTTTCGGCAATGGCGCTGTCGGTGCCGATCACTATACGGTCTGGGCGTTGGCAGTCTGCCACCGCTGCGCCTTCTTTCAAGAATTCGGGGTTAGACACCACGTCAAAATCTAAACTCACGCCCCGCGCTTTTAATACTGCGGCAATGCACTCGGCGACTTTGTCTGCGGTACCCACTGGCACGGTAGACTTATCAACAATAATCTTGGGGGATTCCATATACGTTGCAATCGTTTTTGCCACGGCCAACACATATTGCAAATCAGCAGAGCCATCTTCATCTGGCGGGGTGCCCACCGCAATAAACTGAATTTTGCCGTGCTTTACGCCAAGCTCGGCATCGGTAGTGAATTGCAGGCGGCCGGCTTCGTAATTGCGCTCTACGAGGGGAGTCAAACCCGGCTCGTATATTGGGATAATGCCTTTTTTTAAATTCTCGACCCGCTCAGCATTCACATCGACACAGACAACCTCGTGCCCCACTTCTGCCAATACCGCCGCCTGCACTAAGCCAACATAACCAATACCGAATACCGCAACTTTCATTCAATTATCCTGCACATCAAATCGTTAACTGGGGGCGATTCTAGCACGCTAAAAAGTCAGTTCGCGGAAATTCAACGACATTCAGCGCATGTCGATACATTCTACTTTTGGCAAACCTTACAAAATACCGTGGTGCGCTGCGCTATACGGATCTCCTGCAGTACTCGCTGGCAAGCCGAACACGACTCGCCGCCGCGACCATAAACCTGCAGCTCTTGTTTAAAATATCCCGGCTTGCCGTCGCCGCCGACAAAGTCCTTTAGGGTTGTGCCGCCCTGTGCAATCGCATATTCCAACACCTGTTTTACCGCCACCACCAAGCGGGTATAACGGGCAAGACTGATGCTGCCCGCTTCGCGCAGTGGCGAGATACCGGCCATAAAAAGCGCTTCATTGGCGTAGATATTGCCAACCCCAACGACCACATGGGCATCCATTAAAAAACTTTTTATGGGCACTTTGCGCTTTCTGGAGCGCTTAAACAGATAGGCCGCGTCGAACTCTGCGGTGAGTGGCTCCGGCCCCAATGAGGCAAATAATTTGTGGGTGGAGACATCGTCACCGGCGATCCATATCACCGCGCCGAAACGTCTTGGATCGGTGTAGCGCAGCACTTGGCCGTCGCTGAGTAAAAAATCTAGATGATCATGCTTGGCGACGGGGGTATTGGCGCTCACAAGGTAAAGCCGTCCCGACATGCCAAGGTGAATCACCAAATACCCGGTATCTAGGCGCAGCAAAACGTATTTCGCTCGGCGCTCAACACTCCGTACTTCTTTACCGCGCAGCAGCGCATCGAGGTTTGGGTCAACCGGCCAGCGCAGGCGAAGATCTCTAACGATGGTTTTTTCAAACCGCCTTGCAAGCAGATGCGGAGCAATGCCACGCTTTACAGTTTCGACTTCGGGTAATTCTGGCACGACACGCTCGGCTTTATAAATAGACGCTGGATTGTATCTCAGCTTCTGCCTTATCGTCATGAATACCGCCGCAAGCGATGACAAATGAATGGCGACTGGCGACAATGGCCCAAGATTTTTATTTGAGTGAACTATGCTAGATCAGGCTTACCTTGGTGTTGATACCGGCGGCACCTTTACCGATTTTGTGTTGCTGCAAGATCAAACCATACGCAGCTATAAATGCCCGTCTACGCCCGAGCATCCCGAGTTAGCCATTTTGCATGGCATCCGCGAACTTGGCCTGCAGGATTTGGTAGACCAAGGCAGGCTGCTGGTCGTACACGGCTCAACGGTGGCAACCAATGCTGCACTGGAAGGCAAAGGCGCGAGAACCGTCTTTATTACCAACCGTGGCTTTGCCGATATGTTAACGATTGGCCGCCAAACCCGCGACGCTCTTTACGAACTCAGACCCGCGCCTAAAGCCGCGCCGGTGCCCCGCGAACTTTGCTTAGAAACCGGCGGCCGAATAGGGGCTGACGGCAATATAATCGACGGCCTTAGCCAGGCAGAGCTAGACGCCTTGATGGCAGAACTTGATCGCCTGAAACCCGAGGCGGTGGCGATTAATTTATTGTTCTCGTTTATCAACGCCGACTTTGAAAAAGCCATTGCCGAGCAGATTCCCGCCAATATTTTTGTGTCTTGCTCCTCTGAGGTATTACCCGAATACAAGGAATACGAGCGCGGCATGGCCACCTGGCTAAACGCCTGGCTGGGGCCAAAGGTGGCGAGCTATTTACGCAATTTACAGAGCGCCTTAAAGACCACCCCTATAGCGGTGATGCAATCTTCTGGCGGCACCACCGACGCCAGCAATGCCTCACAACGCGCTGTTAATTTATTGCTGTCTGGCCCCGCTGGCGGTTTGGCCGCTGCAAAACATATTAGTCAGATTTTACATCACCCCCAATTAATGACCTTTGATATGGGCGGCACCTCTAGTGATGTCGCTCTGATTAACGGCAATATCAAGTTAACTAATGAAGGCAAAATTGGCCCCTACCCCGTTGCGGTGCCCATGGTTGATATGCACACGATAGGTGCTGGCGGCGGCTCAATCGCCTATTTAGACGAAGGCAGTATGCTGCGTGTTGGGCCGGAATCTGCTGGTGCAGAGCCGGGGCCCGCCTGTTACAACAAGGGCGGAACAAGGCCAACCGTTACCGACGCTAATGTCGTACTCGGACGCCTGCCCGCCGCCGCCCGTCTAGGCGGTGCTATGCCCTTAAATGTCGATGCAGCCCACCGCGCAGTAGGCGAACTCGCCAGCGCACTAGGTATCAGCATAGAGGCCACCGCCACCGGTATTATCGACATTGCCAATGAACACATGGTGCGCGCGCTGCGAGTCATATCCGTACAGCGTGGCCACGATCCTGCAGATTTCAGCCTGTGTTGTTTTGGCGGAGCTGGTGGTTTGCATATTTGCGCATTAGCAGAAGCCTTGGGCTGTTCCGATATTATTGTGCCTAATTACGCCGGCGTGTTTTCTGCACTGGGCATGTTGCTGGCGCCCCGCGAGCGCCAGCTTTCCCGCACGATTAATATTGGCCTTACAGAGCTAGACCTAGACATTTTGCGGCTTAATTTGCAGGACTTAGCCGCTAGCGGTCGCCAACAGTTACTTGCCGAAGGTATTTCTGCATCTCAAATTACGGCGCAGGCGAGTGTCGACCTTTGCTATGTGGGGCAGTCTTACACTCTTAACTTAGATTGGCAGGACGATATACGCGCCCTTGAGCAAGCATTTCACCGCGCCCACCGCGAACTCTACGGCCACGAACTGGCGCTGCCGATTCAGCTCATTAATATTCGCCAAGCCTTGCGGGCCGACACCCTCGCCCTGACATTGCCAACTATTAGCGGCGGCTTGGCGGCCTCTGCCGTAGATACCCAAAACGTCATCGCCAGTAATAACAAAGGCGCAATTGAGGTGCCGCGCTATGAGCGCAAGGACTTACGCTGCGGACAAACCCTTGATGGGCCAGCACTTATTAGCGACGCCACCGCCACCTTGTGGCTAGAGCAAGAGTGGCAGGCCACCATTGATCGCCAAGGGCATTTACTGCTTACGCAAACACACTAAGCCAGCCACAGACCGCACATGACAAGTGCCCGTGATTGCCGGTACAGTGGGCGCAGAATGACATCGGATCGCAAAGTATGGCGGATACGCCCACCCACAGCCAGCCCAGCAACCCCCTGTTCGACCGCGGTATCAGCCACGACGGATTAGCGGTGATTCGCGAGCGATTTTTGACACTAAACCGCGAACGACTATTGCGCACCCGCACCGCGCTGCTACCTCGGCAACAAATATTTTTAGATTTACTGCCGCTGCTCATTCATATTAATCACCCCATTTTGCCCGGCTATAACAGCCTACGTGCGCCCTGTGGTATTGATGGCTACCAGCCCGACGCACTCACTTTGGATCGGGTGCGTAACAATATCGCCCGCAGTGTCGACTACCGTCCTGAGGATCAAGCTCCGCCGCAAATTCACAGCATATTTTTAATGGGTTCCTGCGGCACTGTCGCCCAAGCCGAAAGTTCTGACCTCGATATTTGGCTGTGCCACCATGCTGGTATTGATGAATCCGGCTTAGAAAAGCTCTACCACAAGGCGGGGGCGATTTCTGAGTGGGCAAAAACCTTAGGCTTAGAAATTCACTTTTTCTTAATGAACAACGATCAGTTCCGGCGCGGTCATCGCGACCGCATCAGTGCAGAATCTGCGGGCACCAGCCAACACTTTTTGTTGCTGGATGAGTTTTATCGCAGCGCGCTATTAATTGCTGGTCGCTATCCCATTTGGTGGCTAGTGCCTCCAGACGAGGAAGTGAATTATCAGGAGTACACCGCCCTACTTCACGCCCAAGGTTTCGTCGGCCCAAATGAGTCTATCGACTTTGGCGGGGTATCGAATATTCCTGCTGGGGAGTTTATTGGTGCGGGGGTTTGGCAGCTTTATAAGGCCATTAGCTCACCGTATAAAGCGGTACTAAAACTGTTGCTGACCGAGGCCTACGCGCGGGATTTCCCCAAGGTTTACCCCTTGGCTGTCAGCCTGAAGCAAGCCATTTATGATGGCAATTCCGACGCCGACGCACTAGACCCTTACATTATGGTCTACCAACGACTGGCGAGTTATCTCAACGAACGCAATGAATTTGACCGTTTAGAGCTGGTTCGTCGGGCCTTTTATTTTAAAGCCGGTATACGCCTGTCACAGCTCGGCGCAGTCAACACCACATGGCGACGTCAGTTGCTAGAAAAATTAATTCAGGAATGGCAGTGGCCGCCAGAGCAACTCCTCAATCTCGACACCCGCAGCCGTTGGAAGCTCAGGCGCGTGCGAGAAGAACATCGCTTTTTGGTTGCCGAACTCACCAATAGCTACCGTTTTTTGCAAGACTTTGCCAAGCGCAGCAAACGTCCGGCGCTAATCAAGTCTCAAGAAATGACGCTGCTGGGGCGCAAGTTATACGCCGCGTTTGAACGCAAGCGCTACAAAGTTGAGTGGCTGAACCCCGGTATCGCGCCTGACTTGTCTGAAGAACAATTATTCTTCCATTCGTCTGGCTACGGCAGCGAGCGTCGCTGGGCAGTGAGTACCAGCGCCCGTCATGATTTTGAAGCCGACGCCATTTTGCAGGAGCACGACCACTTGAGCGGCCTGCTGTGTTGGTGTTATTGCAATGGCCTTATTAACGACTATAGCCGTCTACGGCTAAACGGACGGCAGGATGGTGTAACCGAAGCTGATTTACGACGCTTGGCTGCGCACTTACAAAAACACCTACCACGCCACGCTTACGCGGCAGATCCGGCTAAACACGAGGCCTTTAATCGGCCTAAAGTGCCTGAAACCCTTCTGATGTATATCAATCTCGGCCAGCATGCCCTGAATGCGCTTGGGGCCGCAGGGCTGGCAAACCGCAACAATAACTACCCCGTCAATCACATAGAAATTGTAGTGATTAATAGTTGGGGCGAGGTCTCGTCGATTGCCTTCAACGGTGACGAAACGGTGCTGGATACCTTTAAAATTTATCAGCAATTGATGGTGGCTGCCTCAAGGGGAAGCCACCCACCCCTTATACGTGCGCTGTGTTTTAATGATCCAGACGATAAATTGCTGAAGCGAACGCGGCATCTACCCGCGCTGCTCTACCGTGCGTTTTACACCAAGCCCGTCAACAAGCGGCTACTCATTCGTTTAAACAACGGCTTTTATATTTTGCAGTCTCACAACGACGAGTTGCACAGTATTCAAGCCAACAACTACTCCACACTTATTCAATGCTTGGGGCGCGGTCAAGCGGAATACAGCCCCCTTCTTATTGACCGTTACTGCGCACCAGACTCCGCGCTAACCTCTATTATTCATGCTGCAAACACTGCCGATTGCTATGTATTTTTTCATCGCAGAGAAGCGGGGGCAGACTTGTTTTTGCGGGACGAGCGCGGCTCGCTGCACCACAGCAGCAGCGCCTTTACCACGGAAGAAAACCTCATGCAGCCGCTGTTAGCCTTTTTATTTGAATGCCAAAAAGAACAGCAGAGCAAGCACAAATTTTACGTGTATGAGCTACACCAAGACGGTGAGACTTGGACAAGCGAAAGAAAAGGTGTATTTACGGAAGCACCGGCCAGTGAGCGACTCCCGCATACCACCATTGATTTAGAGGCTATCGCCCAAACGCAAGAATCTGGACGACTCGTGTTTGACATGCGCTGTAATGACCAATTATTTAGCTATGCGCAATCTGGACAGCTTTTATTCGACGAGCTTGCCGAGCAACTCCAATTGCTGGACGAACGCCCCCAGCACTATCAGCTAAGCCGCATTAATCTAAGTGTCATGCCGCCACAACAGCAAACCTGTGTGTATATGCGCTACAAACAGCATATTGAAGAAATATTGAATACCTCAATATTGGCACGTTAAGCCTTAATTTAACTGCAAAGTTTCGCCTATTTGCTCACGGCTAATTTCGATCAGCATGTCTGCCAGCGTTTGTTCAGTGCGGGCGCAATACCATTCATTGTTTTGCCACACGTAGTGGAATCCACCTGAACGCGCAGCCAGCCACAATTCTCTTGTCGCGGTTTGGCGGCTGAAGATTAATGCGCTGCCGTCTGGGCATTGCAGTGTTAATACGCCGCCGCTAATTTCGCAATCTACATCTGCATCAAGCTCATCTATGGCATCTTCAATAGTGGCGAACAGGTCATCGATATTGTCGTTGAATTCAACGTCGTTCATAGTAGCATCCGTAAGAGAGCGTGGTGGGCGGCAGTATACTAAGCTTAGGGAATCGCTGCATAACTCGGTTTTAATCTGGGCTTTGCCTTCGCGCCACCCCTTGCTAGTGCGCCCCAAAAACTCTAAAGGTCATGACCACGTTTGCAGAGCTTTCCTCTAAAATCTCTGCAGCTCGTCGACAGCCATTGGGCTTGTTGCGGGAGCTAGGTATAATGCGCGCCTTAGTTAAATTTGGGACATTGTTATGGTCGGCATTCGCATTGTGGCATTTTGCGCCGTGGTTTTACTCGGTGCCTGCGGGCAAACCGGCCCACTCGTGCTCTCTGATGAGCAAAGCGCGTCAATAGAGTCGTCGGCAACATCCACCAACGCCCCAAAAACCACCAACAACGCGACCACACCGTCTGCAGAGTAAGCTTATATGTCTCCTTTTCATTACCTAAACGGCGAACTTCACGCCGAGTCTGTGCCACTTAGCAAAATTGCTGCGGAATTTGGCAGCCCCTGCTACGTCTACTCGCGGGCTTACCTTGAACAGCGTTTTACTGAATACACTGAAGCATTAGCAGGGCAGGATCATCTGGTTTGCTACGCCGTAAAAGCAAATTCCAATATTGCGGTTTTAAATGTATTGGCGCGACTCGGTGCCGGCTTTGACATTGTGTCTGTTGGCGAGTTGGAGCGTGTATTGGCCGCAGGTGGCAAACCTGAGCGCATCGTGTTTTCTGGTGTGGGTAAAACTGCTGCCGAAATGCAGCGCGCTTTAGAGGCGGGCATTCACTGTTTTAATGTTGAATCAGAGGCTGAGTTAGAACGACTCAATAGCGTTGCGGCGGCCATGAATGTTACTGCGCCCATTTCGGTGCGGGTAAACCCCGACGTCGATGCCAAAACCCACCCCTATATTTCTACCGGACTGCGCGACAATAAGTTTGGTATCGACATTGAACGCGCACCCGAGGTATATCGCCGTGCGGCTTCGCTACCCAATATTGAAATTAAAGGCGTCGATTGTCATATCGGTTCGCAGCTCATCGACACTAGCCCGTTTTTAGATGCACTAGCGCGGGTGTTATCGCTCGTTGATGTATTAGCCGACATGGGCATTACTATCTCGCACCTCGACCTTGGCGGCGGCTTAGGTGTGCGCTATCGCGATGAAACTGCGCCAGTGACCGGCGACTATATTCGAGCAATTAGAGAGAAGCTGGGCGACCGCAAAGTGACCCTTATGTTTGAACCCGGCCGATCTATTACCGCCAATGCCGGTGTTTTATTAACCCGCGTAGAATATTTAAAGCTCAACGATCACAAAAATTTTGCGATCATCGACGCCGCGATGAACGACATGATTCGGCCATCACTGTATTCGGCGTGGATGGACTTATTGGCCGTACAGCCCCGCCAAGACGGCCTTATCCGCAGCTACGACTTTGTTGGTCCCGTGTGCGAAACCGGTGACTTTTTAGCCAAAGATCGTGAGCTGTGCATAGAAGAAGGTGATTTACTGGCCTTGGCATCGAGCGGTGCCTATGGATTTACCATGAGTTCCAATTACAATAGCCGAGGACGTGCGGCGGAAGTCATGGTGGATGGCGACAAATACCACCTCATTCGCGCCCGCGAAACTGTCACCGACTTGATGCGTGGCGAAACTGTGTTGCCCTGAGGCGAACGATACCGCTAAGTACTTTACTTAGCGCTTACATCTACGTACTCATTCACGGCATCGCGCCTGCATCGATTACCAGCGCCATCGGTGAGGCGCACCACAGGGTTTTACGATGCAGTTACGCTTTACCAAAATGCATGGCCTGGGGAATGATTTTGTCGTTATCGACCTAATCACCCAGCGCTTCAAGCTCAAGCCGCACCATATTCGCAAAATTGCCGATCGGCATTTTGGCATTGGCTGCGACCAAGTTCTTACTGTTGAGCTGCCCAGCCAGCCCGACGTCGATTTTTGCTATCGCATCTACAATGCCGAAGGTAGCGAAGTGGAGCAATGTGGCAACGGCGCACGCTGCTTTGCGCGCTTTGTTCGCGACAAACGCTTAACCGGCAAACAAAAGATCAAAGTCGAAACACTAGCGGGAATCATTGAGTTAGAACTCACTGAAAACCACCACGTTCGCGTCGACATGGGCGAGCCCGTTCTCGACCCAAAACGTATACCGTTCACGGCAGATCAACAAGCTGGCGAATACCTGCTCGATGTAAACGGCAGTGTATGGCAAGTTGGCGCGGTGTCTATGGGGAACCCCCATGTAGTTTTACCCGTTAATGATGTCGATACAGCACCGGTAGGCACAGTTGGTCCGACGACTGAATCCCACCCTCGCTTCCCACAGCGTGTGAATGTTGGCTTTATGCAAGTTGTTGATCGCGACACCATTAAGTTGCGGGTATTTGAACGAGGCGTAGGTGAAACCCTAGCCTGCGGTACCGGCGCCTGCGCGGCAGTCGTCAGCGGGATCGTGCAAGGCAAGCTAAACTCTAGTGTGACCGTACACTTGCCCGGCGGCAGCCTAAGTATTGACTGGCAAGGCCCTGGGCAGCCCGTTATTATGACCGGTCCCGCCACCACGGTTTTTGAAGGCCAGATACAAATATAGGATTCTCTGTGGACAGTGCAAGCCCGAAAAAAGACGGACTCCCGAGTGAAACTGAAGTTGCGCGCTATCTTCGCAACCACCCTGGCTTCTTTCTTAATAACGAAGATCTGCTGACCGAACTTAAAATCACCCACAAAACCGGCAAAGCGGTCAGCTTGCTTGAGCGGCAAGTAGAGGTCTTGCGTGAGCGCAATATGGACATGCGCAACCGCATCAGCAGTATGCTAGACAATGCCCAGCGCAACGACATGCTCTTCGAACGCAGCAAAACTCTGATTTTATCGCTGATCGAAGCGCGACGTGCGGAAGAACTGAGCAACACCCTCTGCCGTCATTTGGTGAACGATTTTGAGGATATCGATTACGCCAGCCTAATTCTGTTCGCCGACCCCAAGCGCGTTGGCGGCAATTCACTAAAAGTAGTGAGCCCTGAGCAAGCACAGCACCAAATTGGCAATTTACTGCGCGGTAAAAAATCGGTATGTGGTGTACTGCGCGGCGAAGAATTGAGCTTTCTATTTGGCAAGCACGCCGATCATATTGGCTCTGCGGCACTCATGCCCATCCAACCGGGTAACATCGACGGTGTTATCGCCATTGCCAGCAAAAACCCGCAGCACTTTAAATCGAGCATGGGCACTATGTTCTTGGAATATATTGCTGACGTCGTAAATCGAACGCTACCAAGATTGATGAAAGGACCGTTTTTATAACGAGTCAGACGTCTGAGGTCGGACACGGGTTATGCCCGACGTCCAACCTGTTTTTAGCTTTTGACTTGTCGTCAGACATCAGACTTCCGACTTCCGACCTGTTTAAGCCCCCTGACAATGGCTATCCATAAACCGCCGCATTAATTTCAGGTACTCACGCTGCCCTAGGTGAACAAGGTGATTGCCAGGAAACCAGTGCAGGTGTGACTCTGGCCAATGGGCGTGCAGTAAGCGAACAAAACGTGGTGGGGTGAAGCGATCACCGGCGCCACCGATGATCATGACGCGGTCTGGATCTAGTTTTGGCTGATAACTTAATGGGCTGTGTATCGCGAGCCCCCGTCGTAAGTCCAAGGGCGTCAGTCCGGTACGCTTACCAATCAAGTCCATTACCCCGCCCGTTGGCACCCAACTCCGCATCGTATCTACCGGCGCCACCAGCGGCGAATTGGGTATGCAAAACGCTAAGCGCGGCTCTACTACTGCCATCACCGAGCTTATGTACCCTCCTAAACTCAATCCGCTAATGCCCACATGGCGCGCACCGCGCTCCAGTAGGTAATTGACAAGTACCCGCGTGTCAGACACTGCTTGCAGCATGCCTTCGTTGAGCTGCGAAAAGCCGCCAGCGAATAAGCCGTAGCCACTAAATGGATGACAACGCTCTGCACGATCACCGTGAAAAGGCTGGGTCATCAGTACAATGTCGTAGCCATTGTCGTAAAACCATTTGAGCGAAAAAAAGAGGCTATTAAATCCATACGAACTCTCTACCACACCATGCACAAATATCAGCGTGGCCCGCGGGCCGTCGGGATGCCTCCAATACTGGGCTCTAGCGGTACGATTACGGGTGTAACTCAAATAGCTGTCGGTAAGTTCAGGGTTCAAGGGTGTAAATGGGCTTTCAAAACGCAGTTCTACGGCGGGGATGTCCTTCGGTTTATAAGCAAATTTGCTGATTTTATGTTCGGTAATATCAACTGCCGGCGGGGCTATAAATACTTGATCGACATCGCGCTGCTCCGCCAGATTAGCGTAGAAGTCCATCCAGTCGCGTTCGCGGGCTAAACCGTCGCCCTTTAGCAACTGTGGTAGCAATGTGCCAGAAATCATCAGCGACAAACCTGTGCGCATGATTCTGTCCATCACCGCCGTGCCGTAGACTTTCAATGGGTATTCGCTATCTAGCTCGGTGCCATCAGATTGACAATAAAAGTCATCCGGCAGGGTTCGCCACCACGGCGGTGATGCCTTTACCGGCTGCAATGCAGTTTGTGCCATAACTTAAGTCTCTACCGTATATGTCAATATTGTTATTGGTGAACACATACTGTTGTACCACATTTCATAAACTAACATCATTAACTAGCGGTGATTTTATCTACCCCTTTTGCCTTACACGCGGGTAAAAACCTATACTGCGTCGACCAAACAATATCCGCAACGCCACCGTCCGCGCCACGTCGCCCCTTGCGAAGCTAATTCATGAAGAAAATTAAACTGCTGAGTTTTGATTTAGACGACACCCTGTGGCTTAGCAAGCCGGTAATCCAGCGCGCTGAGCAGGTTTTTTATTCGTATTTAACAACTATCGCACCGGCACTGGTCGAGCGCTTTAGTCCAGAGTCATTGCGTGCACACCGATTAGACTTTCTTAAACGTCACCCTAAATTTGCGCACCAAATATCCCAGTGGCGCATCGCAAGTCTTACCGAGGCATTGGAGCTCTGCGGGTATAAGGAGAAAAGCGCCAATATCGCCCGTGAGGCATTTGCGCATTTTATTGCGGCACGGCAGCAAGTCACGCTTTTTCCGTACTGCGAAAACGTTATTCGCGAGCTCAGCCAAAACTATATGCTAATTAGCCTAACCAATGGCAATGCTGACCTTAACCAACAACCCGTCGGTCAATATTTCCACGCGAATTTTCAAGCGGAGCATGTAAATGCCGCTAAACCTGAGCCCGCGCTCTTTTTAAAGGCATTAGATATTGCTGGCTGCAAACCAGAAGAGGCGATTCATATTGGAGATCATATAGTTGACGATATTAGCGGTGCCAAGGCGCTTGGCTTTTTTACTATTCAAGCCTGCCTAAAACCAGACTCACCAGAACCCCATGCCCTCTCTGATGAACAATTTAATGATTGGCGGGAGTTACCATCTAAAATTGAGCAGCTAGAGCAGATATTGCCCTAGCTGCTATGCCATATCGAGACTCTGATCAGTAGCTATCTGATTCGGTGTCTATGTCATTAAGATTACTGCGCAAATGTGGGTCTAAATGCTTGATCTCACCGCCAAGGGCGAGAAAAGCCTCCACATCTTTTGCAAGTTGCTCTCGCATACGGTCATGCACCGTCGGTGCCGACACATACCTTTGAGCGTTTGATATTTGAGTTTCTGTACTACGATTACGCGACCCCATACGACGTCCTCCCGGAAATAAGAATCCCGCGTTTACGAGGCGATTTATACTTGTATACAAGGCTTTCTGACAAGAGGTGCGTTAGGTTTTTTTGTTATTACGGACAAATATCTTCATTACTTTTTGAGCTAAAGATCAAAAATATTGCAAACAAAAAGGGCGGCCAAAGCCGCCCCGTTCATATCACTTTTGCAGTGTTAAATAGCATCTTCGCCAGTTTCGCCAGTGCGAATTCGAATAACCTGCTCTAGCGAGGTAACGAAAATTTTGCCGTCACCAATCTTTCCGGTATTCGCAGCTTTAGTAACAGTATCGATCACTTTTTCTAATAAGCTGTCTGCAACAGCAATCTCTAATTTCACCTTCGGTAAAAAATCTACTACGTATTCTGCTCCACGGTATAGCTCGGTATGTCCCTTCTGGCGACCAAAGCCTTTTACCTCGGTTACGGTCACGCCCTGCACCCCAATCTCTGACAATGCGGCACGGACATCATCTAATTTAAACGGTTTGATCACCGCACTGACTAATTTCATCGCCGACGTTTCCTCTTACTTTTATGATAAGAATTATTACCTGCCGTTAAGTTAGCTCAGGCGATAAGGACTTGGCAAGGTGATCCCAGCTTTTGCCGTAAAAAAGCCCAGAAAAGCGGGATAGAGGCCTTAAATCTTTGCTAGTGCGGTTTTGGCTTGATGCTAGGTGGGAGGCGCTTTTGCGCTTTACGCTAGATGGGAGACGGAAAACGCTAATATAAAAGCGCGCTTGACGTCGAAGGTCAGACGTCGGAAGTTAAAGCCGACTTCCGTTTCCCGTCAAGCATCCAGCAAAAAAAAGGGCGCTCTATGAGCGCCCTGAAATCACCAAACGGGGGAGATTACTTGTTGGTGAATTCTGGATAAGCTTCCATACCACATTCTGAGAGGTCGACACCTTCGTACTCTTCCTCATCAGATACGCGTATACCCATGACTGCTTTCAAGATCGCCCAAACCACGAGGCTTGCTACGAAGGTCCAAGCAAAGATCACGAAGGCACCGTAGATCTGATTACCGAAAGTTGCGTCGCTGTTGTTGAATGGCACTGCCATTACACCCCAAAGACCAACTACACCGTGAACAGAGATCGCACCGACTGGATCGTCAATTTTCAGCTTGTCTAGGCCTAGGATGGCGAATACAACCAGTACACCACCAACCGCACCGATCAGAGTAGAAACAACTGGATCTGGTGACAGTGGGTCTGCAGTGATCGCTACCAAACCAGCCAAAGCGCCGTTAAGTACCATGGTTAAGTCAGCTTTGCCGAACAACAAGCGGGCAACAATCAGCGCGGCAATCAAGCCACCACTTGCAGCAGCATTGGTGTTAACAAATACTTGAGCAGTCGCATTCGCTTCTTCGATGTTAGACACCATCAGCTCTGAACCGCCGTTGAAGCCGAACCAACCCATCCACAGGATGAAGGTACCCAATGTTGCCATTGGTAGGTTTGCACCAGGGATCGCATTAACGTGACCGTTCTCGCCGTACTTGCCTTTACGAGCGCCCAGCATCAATACACCAGCCAGTGCCGCAGAAGCACCACACATATGCACAATACCTGAGCCAGCGAAGTCAGAGAAACCTGCTTCTGACAAGAAACCACCGCCCCAGCTCCAAGAACCTTGTAGCGGGTAGATAACGCCTGTCATCACAACCGCGAAAGCTAGGAAAGCCCACAGCTTCATACGCTCTGCAACCGCACCCGACACGATAGACATAGCCGTTGCTACGAATACCACTTGGAAGAAGAAGTCAGATGAACCTGAGTAGTAGGTGTCGCCGTTTGACGCTAGCACTTCTTCAACAGATGCGTCAGCAATTGAGTTGCCGAACCATGCATCTGGCAGAATGCCACCTTCTGAACCGCCGTACATGATTGTGTAACCACACAATAAGTACATGGTACAAGCCACCGCAAACAGCGCGATGTTTTTAGTTAAGATTTCTGTGGTGTTTTTTGCACGAACCAAACCGGCTTCGAGCATGGCAAAACCTGCTGCCATCCACATTACGAACGCGCCCATAACTAGGAAGTAAAATGTGTCCAGGGCGTACTTGACCTGTATGATGTCTTCCATCACATGCCCTCCAAAGGGAAAGAGATAAGTCTTTTAATTTAATTAATAAATATAAACCGCTGCAGTATGACTAGATGGCTTCTTCGCCGGTCTCACCAGTACGGATTCGAATAACCTGTTCAAGAGCAGTAACAAAAATTTTGCCATCACCGATTTTGCCGGTGTTTGCAGATTTGCTAATTGCCTCAATGGTCGGCTCAACCGAGTCATCTGCGACAGCGACTTCAATCTTCACCTTAGGCAAAAAGTCGACAACATACTCGGCACCACGATAAAGCTCGGTGTGACCTTTCTGACGACCAAAACCTTTTACTTCGGTGACAGTTATGCCCTGTACGCCGATGTCTGACAGCGCTTCGCGCACATCATCAAGTTTGAATGGCTTAATAACAGCCGTAATCAATTTCATCGGATATCTCCTGTCAATGTACGCTTAGCGCACATTAGGACTAAGTTAAAAAAATAGCCGGTGGCAACGCTGCCACCGGCCGAGGGTTTTACATTGAAATTGGCAAGCTATAAGAAACGATAAACTTAGGATCAGTATCGACGCCTAATACCTCATCGCCATCTTGCTGGCTGACGATAAACGACAAGTTGTCGTTATAAGCGTATGCCAAGTCAACGTGATAGGTGTTGTCGCCATTAATATCCTCTGAACCCCACGTCATAGAAAACGCACCAAGCGAACCACTTACAGTGTAGTAGTTGTACTCGGTGTAACCAGAAGGACCAGCAACTGGCTCATAATATGAAACGCTGATTGGACCATAACCGACGGTCAGTACAACATCTGTGTGCTCAAAGAAATCTGTTTCTTCAGTACCTAGGTAACCAGCACCTGATGGGTAGTTGTAGTTGTAAGCGGTAATGTCAAAGCTGAAGTCGCCTGCAGACACACCGTAACCAACATATAAGTCATACTCGGTGCCGGCAGAGGTATCACCAGATGAGCCCCAAATACCAGCGGTAAAACCACCAGCACTGTAGTTAATGTCACCAGATACTGCTGGAGTGCCACTACCTAAATCGTAACCGCGCCACAAGTAAGTGCTCGCAATTCCGACACTTGCAGATACATCTGCAGAAGCTGGAGCAGCAATCATGGTCATTGAAGCAGCTGCAACGCTTGCAGCTAATAAAGTTTTCATTGTTTTCATGTCTTTAGTCTCCACTAAGGTATAAGAAAGTGATTAAGCACTGTCCTGACCTAGCTTTAGCATTTTCGATGCCAACTTGGTTTTTATTCTTTTAAAACAATATCTTAGAGACAAAAAACGACAACAATACAACAGCGATAGTTAAGGCTACGTTACAGCCCCCTCGCCAAACCAATAGATATGCTCAAAAGTAGAGCGTTTTTAATTAAGTTCGAATTTAAATGCTTCAATAACATGCACAACTTGAGTGCCAAATAATTTAAGACCGTCAATATATTCTGCTAAAAACACGCTAAATAATTAAAAAATATAGGATTTTATTAATATTAATGTCACAAAAAAAGACAGCGTGCATTACCCTTACACACGGCGCACCATTTCGGTGCCAGCGCACTATATTTCAGCGAACGTGTACTTTAAGGCGCCAAAAAATAAAAAAGGGATGCCCTTTGGCATCCCTTAAAACAAAATATTCATTCAGTAATTTCTGCAAGCCTTGGGCTGCTTAGCTGTTAAATGATCCGCGATTATTCGCCACAAATTACGACACCATTACCTCAAGATCGCCCGATTCAATTAACGATTCTATCGTCGTCTCATCTAGCTGAAGAATATCTCGCATCAGCTCTCGAGTGTGTTCGGCAACAAATGGTGCTGGACGGATTTCCGGTTCCGGCAAGTAGCTTCTCCCAGCGGGACCATTCTCTGTTAGTAAGGGCGCATCTAAACCCGGCTGCATATTGATTCTGAAGAAGTCCCGCGCTTTTAAATGCGGGTTATCGGGCAGCTCATTAATTCGCGCCATGGCTGCTGCGGCAATACCCGCTGCCTGTAGAGTTTCCACTATTTGCTGGGGCGTCCGCTCTAGCGTCCAATTAGACAACTCTTGCTCCACGTAATCACGCATGGCGAGTCTGCCGCTGGCAACTTTAAGACGCTGATCCTCTGCAAGATCTTGACGCCCCATTGCGCTACAGAGCTGCAGCCATTGTTCGTCACCCTCGATATCAATCACGCACCACTCATCGTCACCTTCGCAGCTAAACAAGTTTGAGGGCGCGTCAAATCGACCGCGATTCCCGCTGGGCGCCAACCATCCCTCCTGCAGAGACTCACTCAGTAGCTCGGTGGACAAGGTCATTAATATGGTTTCCGCCTGAGACAAGCTGACGGTGCCGCCTACGCCGGTTTTTTCACGCTCTATTAGCAATGCAAGAATCGCCACCGCCGACACCCTCGCCGCCAAATGGTCGGGGAATATGGTTAATGCATCGCCAAAACCGCACTCGTCTTCTGGATAACGCCACAAGCCGGTAAGGCCACTGCTAGCCCGCACCAGTGGGCCGTAACCCATGCTGTTGCTCATTGGTCC
This sequence comes from Zhongshania aliphaticivorans, assembly GCF_902705855.1. GTDB lineage: Bacteria > Pseudomonadota > Gammaproteobacteria > Pseudomonadales > Spongiibacteraceae > Spongiibacter > Spongiibacter aliphaticivorans_B. Next base: position 201,318 of record NZ_CACSIJ010000016.1, read on the forward strand.
GCTGCCTCCGAGGGCACTGCTTTCAGAAACGATAATACGCGGGTTGATGGCTTTGAGTTCGGTATAACCAAAGCCAAGCGAGTCCATCGTTCCTGGTTTGAAATTTGAGAGAACCACGTCCGACTTCGCCACCAGTTCTTTAAAGATCTGTTTGCCCTTTTCACTGCGTAAATTAAGGCCTAGCGATTTTTTGCCTCGGGAACCCTGTGCAAATGATTCTGTAATAGGGCTATTTTGCAAGGACTGGCGCAAGCCATCAGGATAGGCTTTATTCTCTACCTTAATCACCTCCGCACCTTGATCTGCAAACAATCTTCCCAATTCTGCGCCAGCTACAATCACGCCGAGATCGAGTACACGAATGCCCTCAAGCGGGCGGCGAGTTGACTGAGCTGGACTAGCGCTGCGTAGCGCTAATCGATCAGTACTAAAATTCGGCTGATGTTCGTTTAATACTGGTGCTGGCTGACGAATACCCGCCCGCTGGCCGTTAATTTTTAAATAGCCAGAGGGTGCCTTGCCTTGTAGTCCGGCGGCGAGATCTATTTCTGTAAATGCCCCTCTTGCCGTGAAGTGATGATCTTGTAATACCTGCTGTGGTGTAGCGACAGCAGCAATGGGAACACCACGGCGCTGTCCTTCCGCCACCAAATCTGTGCTATTTTCTTTGGCAAACAATGCTTCGATTAATAGATTGATCTCGCGCATATGTTTAAATCGCTTGGCCATATTTGCGTATGCAGGGTCGGTATAAGGATGATCATCGCCAAGCCAAGCACTCATCGCCTGCCACTGGCGCGGGTTTAAAACGCAGATCCGTACAAAACCGTCTGCACAGGGAAAGAAAGGGTACATTTTGCCCTCTGGCGGCCGGCCTCTAGGTGCCAATTTGGTCGCACTCTGACCGCCGGCGGCGCTGCCGGTCACCCCCAATGCGGGGTCTAAAATCTGGCAGCTCGCCTCAAATACCGAAAAATCGATATTACCGCTCCGATGGGTATGAGCACTTTGCCAATACGCGACTAACGCAACCCACGCCGCCTGTATTGCCGCGGCTTCATAGCATAATTGACCCGGCGGCAGCAGCGGTTCCCGATCTTTAAGACCAGAACGCGCCGTAATGCCTGCCATCGCCATATGCACCGCATTACTGCCGGCATAGCCCGCATACGGGCCGCTGTCGCCAAAATCTGATATTGCGAGGGTAATTAAATGACTCTCTTCCGACTCAACTAACGGCGTAATTTCATTTAGCCACTGCAGCGCGGTCTCTGAACAAGAGTGAATCAAAATATCGGTCTGCTGCGCTAGCGCATAAAAAGTTGTCCGGTCACCTTCTTGCGCAATATCTAACACCACGCTCTTTTTATTTGCCGCGTGGGTCGCAAAATATAAGCTATGCCCCTTCACCAAGGGCGCCGCCCGCCGCGCGGGACTGCCTTGACCCGGCTCAATCAACATCACCTCAGCGCCTAAGTCCGCTAAGTAGCGGCCACAACTATCACCCTTACCTTCGCAAAGGTCGAGAATACGTAAGCCCTTTAAGGGTTGATTGCTTTTATTGCTATTCATCAAATAACTGCCTCGTAGATGACATGTTCAATAGAATGGCCATGCCGGAGATCGCGGATATAAACATCAGCACGCGATCTGTTGTCGCTGTTGATCATTATTGCGGGTATATGCGTGAATTAGACTCAGTCTTGAAAACGCTGTAAAGCAGGCTCACGACCAATTATTGTTTGCACGCGACATAAATACGCTCACTAAATCTAATCACAATAGTTTAATGGCCGTCAATTTTCTAGCAAAAACCGCCGCCCAGAAAGAATAGATATTTAGGCGGGAGGGCCGACTATTTCAAATGGGCAATAGCCAAAAACAAGAAACCCCAGAAAACTGGGGCTCTTGTACCAAATTGACGCTAATTAGACGGCGGCGCTAAAACTACTCTGCGCCCTTTTCATCTAATTTTTCCACTCGCGCACGAAGATGCTCAATTTGGCGCTGTAGCTCTGAAATCATTGCTGCGGAAGACTTGGCTTCAACCGGCTGCTCTGAGGACAAAATTAACTGATCAAGCAATTTACGCCCAGGGTTTCCAGCAGAACCAGCCAAACCAGGGCTGCCAGCTAAACCACCGTCACTGCCAGCTACCCAAGCGCGATTACCCGTCAAACTTCTCTTATGCACAAAACGGCCACTCGTTCCTGCGCCGCCAGATCCAGCGTCACCGCCGTTGCCACCAGCACCACCTTCATTACTAATAAGAATACGCTGAATCAGATCATCACCAGAAACACCTTTGGCAAGCACTTTATACAAAACAGTAACGTCACCGCCTCGGCCACCTTCACCGCCTTCGCCACCGTCACCGCCGTTACCAGTAAAGTCTCCGTCACACGCTGCGCCGGCGTCTGCACCGTCACCACCTGCACCGCCATCTCCGCCGTCACCACCATTAGCCAATATCTGCATATCGCCTAGTGATTCAATACCGAGTTGTAGGCGAATCTCTACGCCGTCGCTGCCACCACCACCGTGTTCACCTGCCATACCGTCTGAACATGTAGAGGCATTCTCACCCGCTTCACCCGCCGCTCCTGCACTGCCACTACCCTCGATGACAACGCCATTGCCAATATAGGTATGCCTAGCCTGTACGCGCCAACCGGCTACAGCAGAAGAGAAGGTAATGCGGGCGCCATCGCCAATACGGAGGTTTTCGAGCACAAGCTCTTGTTGATCAATACCGACAATATAGGTTTTACCGGCGGGAATGCTGAGACTGGCTGCCAGCCCCGCTAGCGGGGTCAACGCTAGCGCTAATATGGCAAGGTACTTCATGAACATTTTTTTCCTTATACTAGTGCGTAAGAAAGACAAAACTCGCGCTAGTATAAACCCTGAGCTTACACCGTCATATGGCGACGTACGTCTTCTTCGATCATTTCATCACCGCGACCCGATAAGATAACTTCACCACGATCCATAACCGCATAGTTATCGGCAAGCGCCCGCGCAAAATCAAAATATTGCTCAACCAACACAATCGCCATTTCACCCTGCTGGCGCAGAATGGTAATCACATTTTGAATGTCTTTAATAATCGACGGCTGGATACCTTCAGTAGGTTCGTCGAGCACGAGTAAGCGTGGCCGGGTAATTAAGGCCCGTGCAATCGCTAGCTGCTGCTGCTGGCCACCGGATAAATCACCACCCCGTCGCCGCAACATACTTTTTAAAACCGGGAATAAATCAAAAATTTCCGGACTAATACTGCGCTGGCTGCGCTTAAGCGGCGCGTAGCCGGTATACAGATTTTCTTGCACCGTAAGCTGAGAAAATACTTCGCGGCCCTGTGGCACATAGGCGATTCCCGCCCGCGCTCGATCCGCTGGCCCCATCGCGCTAATGTCTTTATCTTCCCACATAATACTGCCACCACGAATGGGATGACGACCGGCGATTGCCCGTGCCAAGCTCGACTTACCGACACCATTGCGACCGAGAATACAGGTGACTTTACCTTTCTCTCCAACAATATCTACTTTTCTCAAGGCCTGACTAGCACCGTAGTAAAGATCAATTTCATTTACGACCAACATATCAACGCCCCAAATACACTTCGATAACACGCGGATTAGCAGACACCACCTCAAGCCGCCCTTCGGCCAGCACGCCGCCTTCGTGGAGTACCGTCACTTTGCTATCCAGTGCTTTAATAAAATCCATATCGTGCTCGACCACCACCACGGTATGGTCTTTATTTATTTCTTTTAACAAGGCAGCCGTTTCCATGGTTTCATGGTCGGTCATACCCGCCGCGGGCTCATCTACCAGCAATAACTCTGGCCCCTGCACAATCAACATACCAATTTCTAACCATTGCTTTTGGCCGTGAGAAAGGCTGCCAGCTAAATCATTTGTTTTGGCTTTTAAGCCAACTAACTTAATCACCTCGTCGATTTTGTCTGCCTGCTCGCTGCTCAATTTATGCAGCAGCGCGCGCAGCACACTACGAGTACCCGCCAAGGCAAGCTCGACGTTTTCCCACACCGTTAGCGTTTCAATTACCGTCGGCTTTTGAAATTTGCGACCGATGCCAAGATTGGCGATATCCGCTTCGTCATATTGAGTGAGATCAATACTGTCTCTAAATCTAACCTCACCGGAGTCAGGCCGTGTTTTGCCGGTAATAATATCCATCATCGTACTTTTACCCGCACCATTGGGGCCGATAATCGCACGCAGCTCACCCGGATAAATATCCAAAGATAAATTATTTATCGCCTTAAAACCGTCAAAGCTTTTCGTTACACCATTGAGGTACAACATGCTTTGCATTTCCGCACTGTGAAAACCCGGGCTTTTTACCACTGCACTCATGACTGCGCTCCCTGTTCTGGGGTCGATGTAGCATTGCGCTCCGCACGTCGCTCACGCAGTTGATTAACCACGCCAACAATGCCTTTCGGTAAATACAAAGTACTGATCACAAACAAGGCGCCGAGCATAAACAACCACACCTCAGGGAAGGCACCCGTGAAATAAGTTTTTGCATAGTTCACCGCTACCGCGCCAATAACAGCACCAAATAAAGTGCCACGACCACCAATAGCAACCCAAATAACAATTTCTATTGAGTTAATCGGGCCAAATTCACCGGGATTAATAATGCCAACCTGCGGCACATATAAAGCGCCCGCAATACCCGCAAGCATCGCCGACACCACAAACACAAATAATTTAAAATGTTCGACGCGATAGCCCATAAAACGCGTTCGACTTTCTGCATCGCGAATAGCGACCAAGACCCGACCATATTTGCTGCTGACGATTGCCCGACACAAAATATAAGCTAAGGCAACGCTTAGGGCAGACAAGGCAAACAAGACACAGCGGGTGACATCAGACTGTAAACTAAAACCTAGAATATCTTTGAAATCCGTTAGGCCATTATTGCCGCCAAAGCCCATATCGTTTCGGAAGAAAGCGAGCAACAAAGCGTAAGTCATAGCTTGAGTGATAATCGACAAATACACGCCCGTTACTCGCGAGCGGAAAGCTAACCAACCAAACACAAACGCTAACGCTGCCGGCACCAAGGCAACCATAAACATGGCAAAGAAAAAGCTATCAAAGCCATACCAATACCAGGGCAACTCAGTCCAGTTTAAAAACACCATAAAATCGGGAAGTTCAGCATTGCCGTAAACGCCTCGCTCACCGATCTGCCGCATTAAGTGCATGCCCATGGCGTAACCGCCCAAGGCAAAAAATGCACCGTGGCCCAAACTTAATATTCCGCAGTAACCCCACACTAAGTCTAAGGCAAGCGCCAACAAGGCATAGCACAGGTATTTACCCAGCAGCACAACAACATACGTGGGAATATGAAAAAAGCTGCCCGCAGGCATAAGTAAATTACACAGCGGCACCAGTATCATCGCCGCAAGTAAAACACCAATTAAGTAACGGCCAGCTTTATCTGCTAACAATAGCCTACCAATTGCGCTGCGCTCAAATATCGTTTTATTTATCATCGCTGATTAATCCTCTACCGAACGGCCCTTCAGAGCAAACAAGCCCCTTGGTCGCCACTGAATAAATAGAATGATGAAAACCAGCACGAATATTTTTGCCAGTACTGCACCCGCAAAAGGTTCTAAGAATTTATTGGCCACTCCCAGGCTCATCGCCGCAAAGAAAGTGCCGAATAAATTACCCACACCGCCGAATACCACCACCATAAACGAGTCAATAATGTATGACTGGCCAAGGTTGGGGCCGACGTTTGTTAACTGGCTCAGCGCCACCCCGGCAATACCGGCAATGCCCGAACCAAGACCAAAGGTGAGTGCATCTACCCAGCCAGTGCGAATACCCATCGAGTTTGCCATTGCGCGGTTTTGCGTTACTGCTCGCATCTGTAAACCGACAAAGGTTTTCTTTAATAAGAACACCAATAACAACAAGACAATGAGACTAAAAATAATGATGTATAGACGGTTGTAAGTAAGGGACAAAGCGCCGTTGATTTCCCAAGAACCACTCAGCCAACTTGGCGCGCTTACTGATTTATTTAGGGGAGAGAAAATACTGCGCACAGCCTGCTGCAGAATCAAACTCACGCCGAAGGTCGCGAGCAAGGTTTCTAAGGGACGGCCATATAAATGGCGAATAATACCGCGCTCAATGACAATACCCACTAAGCCCGACACAATGAATGCTGCGGGAATCGCGACGATAATTGAGTAGTCAATATAATTCGGCATGATTAATTGAATGACGTAGGTGGTGTATGCACCCAGCATCATCATTTCACCGTGGGCCATATTGATGACCCCCATTACCCCAAAGGTAATGGCCAAACCTACTGCGGTGAGCAGCAAGACCGATCCCAAGCTCAAGCCGAAAAATGCATTTTCTAATAATTTATAAATCTTCGCCTGACCGCGCATTTCACTCAATACTGCCGCGGAGGACTCTCTTACCAATTCATCTTTTTCTAAATAATTGCCATCACTGTCTTTTAATTGCATGGCCGCGAGTATCGACATCGCGTCGCTGTCTAAGGTGCCACGAAAGGCTTCAATGGCCTCAAGGCGCAACACCTGCTGATCTGACTTTAAATTGATCATCGCCATTGCGATGTTCAAAGATTCTAAAACCTTGTCATTGCTTTCTATAGCTTTAGCGCGCTCGATAGCCGCGAGAAATTCCGGTGCCGGACTGCGAATTAAATCCTTGGCCGCCGCTAGGCGTTCTGCAGCATCTTCACTGCGTATTGCTAATTCTGCCAATACCCCGCGCAAGACTGTGCGCAGCTCATTATTAATACTAATTTTCCTTACTTTTCGGCTTCCTACCACACCCAAATCTTCACCATTAACAACGGCGCTAATTTCGTAGCCATCGGGATGAGTCTTAGCATATACCAACTGCTCATCTGCCTTGGTGTAATACAAATCACCGTCTTGCATGGCCGTTAATACCCGCGTTCGCTGGGGTAAATTTGAGCCGGCAATAAGGTTAATGAGGTCTTTCTTATCTGATGTTGATTTTACCGACACCAGCTGATTCAACAGCAATGCGCTGTCAGCCTCGCTTTCTAAAGGCGTAATTTGCTCAGCTTGTACAATCTGTAATTGAAACAAAACAAGAAAGGAAAAAAGCGCCGAAAAAATATGATTGAGCTTCATTTAAACATCCATTTACGATCATTACTCCGTCACCTTGCGATGACGGAGTAGCGTTGATAAAAGCTTTTCGGCTGAAAAGCTTTTTATTGGACTAGTAGTTTTGACCTGAACACTTTTTAGTTTCAGTGTTGTAGTTACCACACATGATTTTCGGGTCTTGCCAGTCTGCTGTTAGCTTGGCACTTTCTGGTAAGAAGTCTGTCCACGCATCACCAGGAACAGCTGCTTCTGTCTGCCACACAATGTCAAACTGGCCATTCTCTTGAATCTCACCAATTAGCACTGGCTTGGTCAGGTGATGGTTAGGTAGCATCGTTGCAACGCCACCTGTTAAGTTCGGCACGCTAACGCCAATCAAAGCCGAAGAAACTTTATCAACATCGGTAGTTTTCGCTTTTTCTACCGCTTTCACCCACATATTAAAGCCAATGTAAGTTGCTTCCATTGGGTCGTTGGTAACGCGCTTTTCATCGCCAATGTAGGTAATCCACTTGTCGATAAACTCGTCGTTAACTTCAGCATCAGCGCTCATGAAGTAGTTCCATGCCGCAAGATGTCCGACCAGTGGGCCGGTATCAAAGCCACTTAGCTCTTCTTCACCTACCGAAAAAGCCACAACCGGAATATCTTCAGCAGACATACCTTGGTTAGCTAACTCTTTATAGAAAGGGACGTTAGCGTCGCCATTGATGGTCGATACCACCGCGGTTTTCTTACCTTGTGATCCGAATTTTTTAATGTCAGACACAATGGTTTGCCAATCGGAATGGCCGAAGGGCGTGTAGTTAATCATGATGTCTTTTTCTGGAACGCCTTTGCTTTTCAAATACGCTTCAAGAATTTTGTTGGTAGTACGGGGATAAACATAATCTGTGCCCGCCAATACCCAGCGTTTTACCGAGCCACCCGCTTCACTCATTAGGTAATCAACTGCTGGAATAGCTTGCTGATTGGGCGCGGCGCCGGTGTAGAAAACATTTTTAGAAGACTCTTCACCCTCATACTGAACGGGGTAAAACATTAAACCGTTTAGTTCTTCGATTACGGGTAATACCGATTTACGAGACACCGACGTCCAGCAACCAAAAATGACATCGACTTTATCTTTGTCTAATAACTCTTTGGCTTTCTCGGCAAACAGCGGCCAGTTAGACGCAGGGTCGACCACAACTGCTTCTAACTTCTTACCTAAAATTCCACCTTTTTTGTTTTGATCTTCAATCAGCATCAACACAGTGTCTTTCAATGTTGTTTCGCTAATTGCCATCGTGCCAGAAAGGGAATGTAGTACGCCGACTTTGATCGTGTCTGCGGCTTGTGCAATTGAGGCGCTTAATGACAGCGTCGCAGCCGCCAGCACAATGCTGCCCTGTTTGGCCAAAGTCTTAATAGATTTACGACTTTTCATGCTTAGCTCCATACTCATTTTTTTAATTATCGGCAATCAACATCACTGCGATTAACGAACCTTGGTAAATCTCCAAGCGGTATTAGCAGAATTGGTGCCAATCAATGTTTTAAGTGCCGGAAAGCAGGCGCTAGATGACGATCAGAAGGATATAGAGCGAAGATGGGGAAATTAATGCCTGTTCTATTCTTATATAAGTGCAACGCGGCGCACAACTATTGTGCGCCCGCACCAAAATAAACTTATTCGTAATTAATGTGAAAACAATAAAAATACACCGAGACCCGTGGCGAAGACACCCAAAGCAGATTGCAAGGACAACTGTAGCGCGCGATGGTAACGGCCCGCAGCATACAAACCGCGACGTAGCAGCGCGCCGACCCCCGCCATCGCCAGAATGAGCCCGGCGTTAAATAACAGGACGTGCAGCATTCCTAGTGCCGGACTCGCCATACCAGCAGCTGGAATGACCGCCAGCAAAGGCGCCGACCCTGCACTACCGTGGACCAAACCAACCAGTGTTGCGTTATAGCTATGCGGTCTACTACTGTGCACATTGTGCTGGTGCTGCCGCCATAAATGTATAAATGTCATCACCCCAATCGCGATTAGCATCCACGCGACAGCCGCCTCAGCGTAAGCACTAAAACCTGTTGGGATCGCGGTGCCAGCAACTAACACCATCGTGGCTACGGCAATTACCGCCAAGCCGTGCCCGAACCCCCAGTGCAAAGCAAAGCGAAGACTATGACGCCCGCCATCTTGACCACCAATGCCGCTAACAGCGGCAATATGATCTGCATCGAAAGCGTGTATTACACCCGCAGAAAAGCCCAGCACTAAAAAACTTAATAGCGGCAACATGTCGATCATCAGTCCTTACTCCTCTGTGAATCGCCTTAACGACCCAGCATTCCCTGCTCAACAATAAAGTTCACAATGTCAGCTACGCCGCTACCGTCTTTTAAATTACTAAAAATAAACGGTTTGTTGCCGCGCATTTTTTTGGCGTCTCTGTCCATCACCCCAAGATCTGCACCCACCAAGGGCGCCAAGTCGGTTTTGTTGATGATTAATAAATCTGAACGGGTAATGCCTGGGCCGCCTTTGCGGGGAATCTTGTCCCCCGCTGATACATCAATCACGTAGATAGTGAGGTCAGACAACTCAGGGCTAAAGGTCGCGGCCAGATTATCACCGCCGCTTTCAATCATAATGAGATCAAGGTCTGGGAAGCGGCCACTTAGCTCGGCCACTGCAGAAAGATTCATCGAGGCGTCTTCCCTAATCGCGGTATGTGGGCAACCGCCTGTTTCTACGCCGAGTATACGGTCTTGCGACAACACCTCGTGCCGCAAAAGAAATTCCGCATCTTCGCGGGTGTAAATATCATTGGTGATAACTGCAATATCAAAACGCTCGCGCAATTCTGCACATAAGGTTTTTACCAAGGCTGTTTTACCAGAACCAACAGGGCCACCAATACCTAGACGCAAGGCAGGCTTTTTCATAACTTAAACTCCAATTCTTTTTTAAAAATTTATTTTTACTCTCGCGCCTATTAAGAGCGGAATAATCTTGAATACTGGGTTTCGTGCTGCATAGATGCCATTGCTAAACCTGGCAAGCCCGCACCAATTTCATCGTCGCTACGTAAATAGGCATTCGCAACCGTCTGCTCTACACAGGGCATTAAGGCCATCAGCAAGCGCTGGCCATCGGTTTGCCCAAGAGGCACTAATTTAATCGCCGCCGCCGCTTGGTTCTCTAACCAGCTCCATGCAAAACCACTTAATGCGTCGTCATCACTTATTTCAAAATGCTGTGCAGCCAATGCAAAAACCGTGGCAAAACTCACTTCTTCATCCTGTGGCCATTGCAGCGCGTTCGGAAGCTCAAGTGACACTAATAATCGCAATAAGGCTTGCCCCATTTGCACGTCTTCTAATAACAACTCACGGGACTCCCGCGCTGCCTGCAGGGTCTGATTCCAATGTTTAATCTCGCCCCAATCGCTCTGCTGCCACGCCTTCAATAAACGCAGCAATACCGGCAAATCTAAACCGCCGACGCTATGGCTCAACACCTCGCCAATCCAATCCTCGGCGCCCGCTCTACCATTAACCCAGCCCTTTTCTACAGCGTATTCCAAGCCCTGCGAGTAAGCGTAAGCACCCACCGGCAACGCCGGACTCACCATTTGCATTAAATGCAATAAGGGCCTAGCCATGATGATGGTCGTGCTCGGCATGACTGTGGGAATGGGAGTGACCGTGATGCCCGCCGCTATTATGGTAAGCGCCATTTTCTGGATGAAAGCTTTTGTCGGTGATCAGAACCGTAAGACCAAGACCGCGCAGCATATCGTCTAGAACGTGGTCGTGTTGGTAGCGCAATTCACCGGCGTCGATTTGCAATGGCACGTGGCGATTACCCAAATGATAGGCTGCCTTTGCCAGTAGCAGAGGATCGTCGCTGCGCACTTCTGATACGGTTTCTTCTGCTGCAATAATTACTATTTTTTCGCCGCTATTGGCGACTAAAATTTCGCCATCAGCTAGTACTTTGCCGCGCTCGACAAACCACGCAACTTCTAATCCGCAGAGGGTTTTTGCGCGGTAGCGACTGCGCTGGCGTTCCTGATAATTTAATACTAAGCGAATTTCACTCGCGCCCTCGCCCAGCTCATAACATTCCAACATATTAAATCCTTATTATTCCTGCACCGCTAAAACAAGCAATACAATTGCGCCAAGGGCAATTCGCTGGCGGGCTCACAAATCAATAATTGGCCGTCCGCCCGCACTTCATAGGTGTCGGGATCCACTTCCATCACGGGCTGATAATTATTTAAAACCATGTCGGCTTTAGTGACGTTCCGGCAATTTTTTACTGCGACTAGAGGCCGCCCTAAACCCAATCCCGATGCGATATCGGCATCTATCGCCGCCTGACTGACAAAGCTCACAGAGGTCTGCACGCAGGCTTTACCGAAGGCACCAAACATCATGCGGTAATGCACTGGCTGCGGTGTGGGAATTGATGCATTGGGGTCGCCCATTGGCGCCGCGGCAATCGCACCGCCCTTAATAATCATGGACGGTTTAATGCCGAAAAACGCCGGTTTCCACAGCACTAAATCCGCCAGCTTGCCCACTTCTATCGAGCCCACTTCATGAGAAATACCGTGGGTGATAGCGGGATTAATGGTGTATTTTGAAATATAACGACGGGCACGAAAGTTATCATTGCCGCTGCTGTCTTCTATGAGCGGGCCGCGCTGCACTTTCATTTTATGCGCGGTCTGCCATGTTCTACACACCACTTCACCGACGCGCCCCATGGCTTGGGAGTCTGACGAGATCATCGAAAACGCGCCTAAGTCGTGAAGAATATCTTCCGCCGCAATCGTCTCTTTTCGAATCCGCGAATCCGCAAACGCCACGTCTTCCGGAATATTTGGATCTAGATGATGACAGACCATCAACATATCCAAATGCTCATCCACCGTATTCACGGTGTAGGGCCGTGTTGGATTAGTCGACGACGGTAATACATTAGCCGAGCCACAGGCTTTAATAATATCCGGCGCGTGACCACCACCCGCACCCTCGGTGTGGTAGGTGTGAATGGTACGGCCTTTAAATGCGGCTATGGTGTCTTCGACAAAACCAGATTCGTTCAAGGTGTCGGTGTGGATCGCCACCTGCACATCGTATTTTTCAGCGACGCTCAAACAGCAATCGATTGAGGCGGGCGTGGTGCCCCAATCTTCGTGAAGTTTTAAGCCCATCGCACCGGCTTGTATTTGCTCTTCCAAGGCCCCCGGCAAACTCGCATTACCTTTGCCAAGAAAGCCCAAATTCATCGGGAAGCTTTCTGCAGCTTGTAGCATTTTGCCAATATGCCACGCGCCCGGTGTGCAGGTGGTGGCATTGGTTCCTGTTGCCGGGCCGGTGCCGCCGCCTAACATGGTCGTCACGCCGCTCATCAGTGCTTCTTCAATTTGCTGGGGGCAAATAAAGTGGATGTGGGCATCAATCGCACCCGCCGTTAGAATCTGGCCTTCGCCAGCGATGACTTCGGTACATGGTCCAATAATAATATCGATATTAGGCTGAATGTCGGGGTTACCGGCCTTGCCAATTGCCACAATGCGACCCGCTTTAATTGCTACATCTGCTTTCACCACCCCCCAGTGATCTAAAATCAGGGCATTGGTAATCACCGTATCTGGGGTAAATTCGCGGCCTAATTGGCTTTGGCCCATGCCGTCGCGAATCACTTTACCGCCGCCAAATTTTACTTCCTCACCATAGGTGGTGAAGTCTTTTTCTACTTCTATCCATAACTCGGTGTCGGCTAAACGAACCCGATCACCCACTGTGGGGCCGTACATGTCCGCATAGGCGCGGCGGTCAATTGTGGTCATGAGGTTGCTCCTGCCGCTGCCGCATCTAAGGCGCCCATCACATCGCCACGAAAACCATACACTTCACGTTTGCCCGCCAAAGCAACTAATTCAACTTCGCGGCTCTGCCCCGGCTCAAAGCGCACCGCCGTACCCGCTGCAATGTTTAATCGAAATCCACGGCTTGCTTGACGGTCAAATATTAGGGCCAGATTAGTCTCAAAAAAATGATAGTGAGAGCCAACTTGAATTGGCCGGTCGCCGCTATTAGCAACATCAATCGTTAATGTTTCGCGACCCTCATTCAGCACGATATCGCCCTGTGCAATTTGCATTTCACCTGGAATCATAAAGCCTCCATTCTTGCAGCCAAGCTGCTAAATTCGTCAAACGATTGGATTGTGCACGGTTACCAGCTTGGTGCCGTCGGGGAATGTAGCCTCTACCTGCACCTCGTGAATCATCTCGGCAACGCCATCCATCACATCATCTCGTCCTAGTATTTCACGGCCAGCACTCATCATTTCCGCCACCGTGCGCCCCTCACGTGCACCTTCCATTACCTCGGCAGAAATAAGCGCAATTGCCTCCGGATAATTCAGTTTTAGGCCCTTAGCCTTGCGGCGCTCTGCAAGTAGTGCAGCGGTAAAAATCAGTAATTTATCTTTGTCTCTCGGACTCAGTTCCATCGCCTTAACTTCCCGTATTTATTAATCTGGCAATTATTAATCAGGTATTCCAAATTCGTGGCGGACACGCGGCCCGTCCATTCAATAAAGGCCGCAATTGCGACCACAACCAAATAAATCCCTTGCGACACTGCTCGGGCGAATTACCTACATATCGTGCTAAGAAAATATCGCGTTTTTGTGACAGGCCCCACTCCGCTGGCAACCACCCTCGACTGGCAACCAGCTCGGCCAAACCTTCTCGCAAACTATCCATCCGATCTTGATCGCATTGCAGCGTAGCAAATAGGGTGCCGCTCACCGACATGCCATGCATTCCCCAGGGAGCATCCAGCATCTTACTTCCGCCCAGCCATTCCGTGCGCTCATGTAAAAGCGGGATGCCGTCGCGGCTAATCTCAATTTTTTGCAGGCAGCGGCCCTTGCTAAAGCCTTCACCACTGGCGCGACGCCCTAAGACCACAATGTCCCAAGCACACAGCGACGCATCCCCGTGCAAGTCAAAGCTGTTGCTTAATTCAGCCTCGGCGCCTTCATACACAATGGTTTCCTGCGGCAACCATTCAAGACAAGTACCAGCAAGAAGCGTTGCCGATATGCCCTGCGACTGCGTCGTCTTCGCCAAATCACTGCGATACACCTTGCCCGCCGATGGCGTGGTTAACAGCGCCTGCGCGCCATGACTTAAGCCTAATGCCACTCGCAAATCATCCCCTGGCACCATGCCGCCGGGGGGGTGTAATAAATAGAGATGACAGCAATCCCCTTCAGGATAAAAAGCGCGCTGCACCCGCAACGGCCCTTTATGCCTTGAGCGCACCAAATCTGTGCGACCAGCCCGCGCTTCAAACGTCAACTCAATCGACGCCCGCCACGACTTGCTAGACACCTCGTCTGGCGCCGGTATCACTGCTATATCCTTGCTTGAAAGCTGAGCCGTCAACGGCAAATCCTTATCTTTATGACATATTGAACACACACTAGACGGCGCATAAGCCGAGCTTAGACAGATGCAAAAGCAATATCTGGGCCATCGTTGTGCACAGAAAAAGCACACTGCGCCAAATCAGTTCTGGAATATGCGGAGCTCGCACCATTTGTAAGCAATATGCTAGATGGGAGACGGGAGATGCAAAAGCGGGCGACCCCGCGTCTCCCGTCTCCCATCAAGCATTCCGCCTGTGAAACCTCCCACGCGGCTTCAATAAACGCTACACTTAGCGCAATAGCGAGGTAACGACACATGGCAAAACCCGATTTTATTTCTCAGCTGGCGCAACAGGCCGGCAAGCTGATCAACAGCGGCCCAGAAATTCAGAGCGACATTGAAGAAAAAGTACAGGTTCTATTACAGGGTGGCTTTAGCCGCTTAAACATGGTTTCTCGAGATGAATTTGATGCCCAAGTGGCGGTACTAAACCGTACTCGCAGCAAACTCGAGGCGCTAGAAAAGCAACTTGCGGAACTCACCGCGCAGCTAGAAGGCCAAGGCGCCGACAAAAACTAAGCTAAAACTTCAGACATTTACGCAGCCTTCAAGGACGAAGACATGCCACTTGCTACTGTTTATAGCCGCGCCAAGCTCGGCGTGAATGCCCCACTGGTCAGCTAAATCTGAAATAATGCGTTTGTAGTAGGGGCTATTCCCAAGATTGCAAGACGTTGTTAAAGGATCATTTCTCAACTAGATTAGAAGTAATAAGACCTTCTGGATAATCGAATCCATCAAATTTGCAATTATTGCTATAGCTTACACGGAAGACTACTCAATTTAACGCAGGGATGCATGTATGTTAAAAAAATCATTGTTTATTATATTTACAATAATATTAACGGCTTGCGAAAGATCAGAACCAAATTTCGATACCCTCGGAGTGTATATACCCACCAACTCTGACTTCACACGGCTCGACCCCATATCTGGGGATGATGATTATTCTAAGATCATAACTATAGGCGATATCGAAAACAATAATATTACCTTCTATGCCTATGATCCTGATATCAAGTTAGACAGCCTAGTAGTTATACAGTCCACCTTGGATCTACGCAAAACCCAACCACTAAATCATCAGATAAAACCTCTCAGTAAAGACAGTACTTTTGCAATTGAAGCTCAGATTGTTGATCCAAACCTTCCACTGATTATCCTAAAAACAATTAGCACTGTTCTGGTTGAATGAACCGGACGCTTTAATAAGAGACAATAGCCGTCAATTATTGGAGTGTCATCATGGGAC
>NZ_CACSIJ010000017.1 GCF_902705855.1 Zhongshania aliphaticivorans
GTCCCATGATGACACTCCAATAATTGACGGCTATTGTCTCTTATTAAAGCGTCCGGTTCATTCAACCAGAACACCGATCCCAATACGCGAGAATTGCGTCAGATGAAATTTGATCTCCATTGATGAAAATAATCCCATCTACTTCCATTTTAATAAGTGCGGAAAAAATGTTTTTTTTGTATATGAGAAAGGTTTCAGGCACTACTTTCATGGCAATTGCAGTCAAAATTGACTTTAGCTTTGATCGCAAATCATGAGAGACGAACGGGATTTCATCGAAGTTGATCTGAAACTCTTCCCATTGCCTTCTTCTAGAGGTAGGCGCGGATTTAAGTCGGTTAGATTTTTCTCGTTCATACCGAACTACCCAGATATCGGCCCCATTCTGCTCGTCTTTGTAAACTTGTGTCTGATAGTCTGAGTGACCATTAAAAATATGCTTCATACTTGAATCCGTCATGTTAAATCAGGCCTGTGAGCAAAAAAGGCATCAATTTTTTTGGCGAAATTGGCGTTCATTCCATCCTGTCTCCACTCGGTAAAGAGGCTGCCGTAGTGCTCTGGCATATCACTTGTAAGCGACCAGCCACCAAAAGATCGCAAGTTAGAAAGAACCATTTGTAGGTCAAATTTTTCTCCTTTACTTTCAGCGTATTCGAAAGCCTCAAATAGGTATAAAGTTGCTCTCGAGTGGCGGAACGTATAAGGAATGAAGTCATGTGTTGCCCCAACTGCTGTTAGCTCTGAAGATGACCTGTCAAGTAAGACGAGAAAGTGTTCTTTTATGCTAGAAAACAGTGTTGAGGGGTAATCTCTAGATCCGAGGGGGGCACCGCTTTCTTTTACAAACAGGAATCCTTTTGAGAGATTGCATCCACTCTTTGAAATAGCGGCCGCGATGGCTATCCGATAGAACCCGTTAAGATACTGCTCTCTCAGGTCGAAAAGTGCTTTTGGAACTGGTACGACTCGATTGTGGCGCCCGACAGATTTGTTTCTGGCGCGCTTACCTGGAGCTACTTCTTCACGGCTAAATTGCTTGTTATCACGGCTATCTTTGAATTCGACATAATAGTGTTCGCCGTCGCTTCGAAAATCCCTCAATCTCAAATTCATAACTTCTGATGGCCGACCGCCTGTCATTGCCAAACACAAAAGGTAGAGGCGATCTCTTTGTGCAGATGTTGAAGGTCTATTAGATTTTGTTTTGAATAAGTCAGCAGGGTCACGCTGGATCAGTTCTTTGACAACTGCCATAAACTGATCAGGTGGCAATGCTTTGACTTGATACTTCGTTTGTATGTTTCTTGCGGGAGGTATTGTGTTGCTTAGGCTTTTTTGGAAGCTAGCAAGCTGGTTATCGTAACTCTGGATCACTTTTAATGGAATTTCACGTCGAACTTTGGATGCCAAAAAGTCTAGGTAGCATGAAATCTGTCGCCAGGATGCATATTGTTCAGCCCTGGATCGTTGCATGAGTTGCTCGCTACCTTTTTGCAGTACTACTTTACTGAATTTCTTGTGCCGCGTAGTGCCTAAAAATAACCTTCCCTGAATGTAAGCCTTTCGAGACTCGGAGCTGAATGATAAGTAATTCTTCAAGTCGATGAGTTCGCTTGGGTCTAAAGGCGGTAATGCAGCCCTGAGCCTATGAAATACCGAGATTTTTTTGCAGTCCAAAAATCTCTCGAAGGCTAGAATTTCCCGCATTGCTTTGAGCTGGGTGTTGTAAGCATGTCTCGTAAGCACCTCCAGCAGATAGAGGTTCGGGTAGGCGTGAGGAAGTCCTGCCACATTAACCGCGAAAGGAGCGGAGCTTCTAGTGTTGATTACATAATCCATACTTTACACAATATTGCTTTCCGACATGTTCATTTTTAAGGTACTATTCATAAAATGCAGTGTAAAGAAAAGTTTTCATATTCCAAATCCTTAGGAGTAATATTATGTGAGGTAATGGGAGGGGTAAAGTGGTCTTATCTTTACAGTTAAAGAATGATCAGGCAGATAACGTGTTAAATTTCTTCCGGCAGGATCATGGTTACAAAGACGGAAGTTATATAAAAATATGGCAGGGCGAGGAGGATAATGTGCATTTAGTCGATATTTTGGCTAAAGCAGATGCTCAATCTAGTCAATTTGCCGACGAGGTGTACCAAGGTTTAGCTGCGCGCTATCCCAAGGCTTAGGTGCTAGGGAATGTCCTCCGACAAAATATCTACGTCTGCGTTAGCTAAACAGGGTGAAATTCCTGTTCAGCAGCTTTTCTCAGTTCTCAAGGATTACGGCTGGATACGCAAAGTTGATGATGGCTGGGCGCTGACTACCAAGGGGGAGTTTGAGGGGGGCAGCTACCTGAGTAGTAAACGATACGGGCGCTATATTGTCTGGCCGCAGGACTTACTTGAGCATCAACTTTTTAAGGCGATGGAAAGCAATAAGCTGCTGTCTGCTACAGCGCTTGGACGCCCTGAAGGTTTTAGTGGTCGTGAATTAAATCGACTATTTGTCGAGCTGGGCTGGTTAAAGCCCAGTCCTCGAGGTTGGGAGCTGACCGCAACAGGCAGTGCGCTTGGCGGTCAGGTATTTGAAAATCAACAAAGCAGTTTAAGCTATGTGCTATGGCCTGAGGATATCCGCGAGCGAGAAGCATTTATCCGCCTAATTCAGGAGTGCAAAATTGAGCCACAGGCCACCGGTGATTTATTTGGGGATAAGTCTTCCTGCTGGACGGCCATAGATGGCGTGGCCTGTAAGTCTCGGGAGCACTGTTGTATCGCGCAGTGGCTCTATTTAGCAGGGGTCCGTTATAGCATTTATCGACCTTTACCCGTCGACGAATTACAAGTCAGTGACTTTTATTTGCCGGATAGTGCAGTGTGTCTTGAATTTTGGGCTGCCACTGAGCATTCAGATGCAATATCAGCGCGGATGCGTCGCGCTGAAATCTGTAAGGAATTGAATTTGTCGGTACTGGATATTCATCCGGATGATATGCCGAGCTTAGATGATTATCTAAGTCGGCATTTACAGCAACTTGGCGTGGTGTTTTATTAACTCCTTTTTGATGCCAAGGCGTTTAACGTCCAAACTCAATTTTTATTGCCTCGGCTAAGGCGAGGTCTTTTGCAGTGAGGCCACCGGCATCATGAGTGGTTAAGGCAATAGTGACGGTTTTGTATACATTGCTCCACTCGGGGTGGTGATCAATTTTCTCAGCGCGAATTGCTACTCTCGTCATAAACGCGAAGGCGCTAATAAAATCGTCAAACTCAAATACACGGTATAGTTTGCCGTCTTTTAATTCCCAGTCTGGTAGATCATTAAGTGCATTGCTAATTTCTAAATCGGTTAGCTTCACTGTCATGGCTGGCCCCTTCTTTTTAAAAATACTCCGCATTCCATATGGTGAGTGTACGGGAACTGGTCGAACAGGGCGAAGGCATCTGCGGTATGAGTTTTGGTTAATATTTGCAAATCGCGATGTAGCGTTTCTGGGTTGCAGGATATATAGACAATATGTTCAAACGTTGAGATGAGCTCTCGAGTATTGTTGTCTAGGCCTGCACGCGGTGGATCGACCAGCACAGTATTTATATTGTAACTGTCTAAATCAATGTGCTCCAAGCGGCGGAAACTACGCTCTTTGTTAAGTGCTGAGGTAAGCTCTTCGCTAGACATGCGCAATACGTCGATATTGTTTACGTTGTTTAATGCAAAATTTTCGTGCGCGGCTTTAACGGAGGTCTTTGATATTTCTGTTGCGAGCACTTTTCTAAATTGCTTAGACAGCGGGATGGTAAAATTTCCGTTACCGCAATAAAGCTCTAATAAATCGCTGTTTGGGTTTTCTTTAACTTGGCTTTTAGCCCAGCTAATCATTGTTGCGTTTAGCACTCCGTTGGGCTGAGTAAAGCCACCTTCATATTGGTTGTAAATATAAAGCTCGCCGTCTACCGGTAATTTTTCGACGACATAATCGCGGTCTAATACTAATTTTTGCTTTTTGCTGCGACCAATAATTTGAATGTTAAGCTCACTCGCCAAAGTCCTTGCTAAAGCTTCCCACTCTTCATCTAGGCGTCGGTGATAAATCAGGCTAACCAGCATATCGCCACTTAAGGTGCTGAGGAACTCTACTTGGAATAGGCGTTTGCTCAATATTGTTTGGCAAATAATTTTATTTAATAGTACCGGCATCAAGTCATCTATGGATTTCGATGCGGTTGGAAATTTGTCGATCCGGACTGGGGTTTTCGGTTCAGCGGGGTCGAACATTGCGTAGTAGGCGTCGCCATTGTCATGCCATAAACGAAACTCTGCCCGTAGTCGGTAGTGCGCGGGATGAGATGGAAAAACAGTAGGTGCTGGCAGTGCTAAGTCCGTAAAAATCGACCCGACCTTCTGCGCTTTGTCTTGCAAAATCGCGGGGTAATTGTCGATGTCGATAGGGTTAATACTCATAGTGTGTCCGTGGTGTGGCGCTTTTCAGCGTGGTGAGAGGCGCGCGCGATTTCGGCTCTGCCAGATGTTAGCTGCCTGGTCTAGGCATTGCTGCTGATCTAGTTCGGGCGAGCGTAGCTGTATGACAATGGCGATAGTGCCAAGAATAGCCAAGCGGCCATATTCGTCGACGGCGTCGTCCCGCCAAGCCTTAATAAGATCGTCGATATTGAGTGTTTCTTGCTTTTCTTGGCGGCCATCGACTAGTTTTGGCCATTCAGATTCCGACAACTCTTTGTTGTGAACCATCTTAACTTTGCATACGGCTTCTGGTTTGCGCTCCGCTTCACCGGCTTCGCCTTTAAAGACCGCTGCATGTGCTTGGCCCAGCAGCGCCGCAGCCCGTTGATGATTTTCAGCATAGGCGGGATGAAAAATACTCTGTAGGGAGTAGGGCGCCGATAACGGATTTAATAAGCGAGATAAGGTGTGAACAGGTGAGCGGAGACCAAAATGACTACGCAAATCTATCATTCGCTGTAGCACGGGTGAAAAATTGGCTAAGGGCAGATAGGCAAAATTTGATTGATCAAGTTTGTCGCTAAGCTCCTGCCAGTTTGATGCTGGTGCCTCACCTAGTGTCGCAAGCACATGCTCACTGTAAATACGATCTTGGGTATGGCCTGCGGCACCGTGCATGAAGACGCGCAAACCGCTATCGGCAAGAGCCAGCGCTGCGAGTAAGTACCACGGCAATTGTCGGCGTTTGCCTGCGTAGCTTGCCCAATCTATATCTACCGCTATTGTGGGCGCTGAAATATCATCTCTCGCCGCTTTTACAAATCCAGCAAGCTCTTCGTGGCTTTCTTCTTTTACGCGGAGCAGCATAAGAAATGCGCCGAGCTGAACGTCTTCGACTTCACCGCGTAAAATCATGCCCATAGCTTGCTGAGCTTCGATTTCGCTCAGAGATCGCGAACCGGTTTTTCCTTTACCTAGAATCCGCACATACTGCGCGAAGGGGTGTTCTACCGACATGATGTACTCATTGAGGTTTAGAGGCAGTTATCGGGCCGAGGTAGGCCCGCAATTTTGCTGAGACTTTTTGCGGGACTGTCAGGAAAGCACGTTAAAAAGTAGAGACTATTTCCTTTCTCAGAACCCAGCTCAAGTTTCGCGTATTTTATCAGCGGGCGCATAGCGGGTGATAGGCCAAACTCTTGATAAAAACGCTGTACCAGCAGAATAAGCTCCCAGTGTTCGTCCGTGAGAGTTATCCCACATTCGCTTGCTAGGGCTTTGGCGACATCGGGGGACCAGTCGCCTAAATTTTTTAAAAAACCGTCGGGGTCGGTGGCAATGTTCTGGCCGAGTACGGTGAGGTCTGCCATTTTACCAGCTTAGACACTGTGCGTGGGCAGCACATAGGTCAACGAATTGGGTAAAGCATATTTCTTTTATACTGTTTGGCGCGCTAATACCTCTGCGCTTGAGATCGTCAGTTAAGGCGTAGACGGTAATATTTTCACTTAATATCTGCGGGATGGATGCTGATAGCACAACGGCGTCTTCAATTAATATTATTGAATCAGTGTCAGAAATACTGCTTTGACATCGGCTCAGGCTAGCTGTGCTATTAAGAATATGTAGGTGCATTAGAAGCTTTGTACCCGATCTGCGGCGGCTATTAATTGCTGTAGCGCTGGGCGTGAAATAGCTCTCGCGTGCACTAATAAATTACTTTCGCTAATGGCGCGACTTTGTCGGTCATCATCTAAGTAATATATATTCTCAATGTCGTATAAGGGCAGCGCGTTTATTACGCCGATGTGTGGTTTAGTCTCAACACTTTGAGCGTCCGTGGCATTGAGGAGTTGATATATGGCGTCTTCTAGAAACACGATGCTTACTTTTTGATCAAACGCTGCTGTCGCCAAAGCCATATCTAGAGCTTCACGTGCAAGACTATGCCCATAGGCTTGTCGGCTAAATAAATAGAGGAAATGCATCTAGCTTCCAAACCGAATGACGCGATCAGCATTGATACAGGCATCTACCCACTGACCTAGTCCGCCGATATTGAAACCTTCCGCCATATTATGGCCAGTTACGTCATAGCGCTGCGCTTCTTTTTGATCGATAACACCGCGACGCAATGCGCTAGAAACACAGATGACTAAATCGAGATCGTGTTCTTTCTGAAGAGCTTGCCATTGCTTTGGAATGGCTTGTTCGTCTTGTGGTGGGGTAATAAAGCTATTTGCGCAATGCACCCCGTCGTTAAAGAAGAAAATTCGGTAAATGCTGTGCTGACGTTCAATAATTGCTTTGCAAAACTGCAGGGCGGTTTTGCTGGATTGATCTGAATAGGGTTGGCCCGTTACCAGAATAGCAAAACAGAGGCTCATAAGAGCCCCTGTTCTACGGTGTTCAAATAGATGTTAAGCGTGTGGCTAGTCGTCACCACTGAAAACACCTAATAAATGCAGCAGATGAACAAATAAATTGTAAATATCAAGGTATAGCGAGACGGTGGCGCGAATGTAGTTGGTTTCGCCGCCGTGAATAATACGGCTGGTATCAAATAAGATCAGCCCAGACATAATAAATACTGCAGCAGCAGAGATAGCCAAAGACGCTGCAGGTACTTGGAAGAACAGATTAGCGATACCAGCAACAACCATTACTAGCAGGCCGATCATCAAAAAGCCGCCAAGGAACGAAAAGTCTTTGCGGGTAGTAAGTACATAGGCAGATAGGCCAAAGAATACTAAGGCGGTGCCACCTAGTGCTTGCATAACCAGCTCGCCACCATTCGGTAGGGCAAGGTACATTTTAAGCATTGGCCCCAAGGCCGCGCCTAATAGGCCGGTGAAAACGAAAATGGCAACGATGCCTTTGCTTGAGTCAGCCGTTTTATTAACGACAAACAACATTACAAAGCCGAGGAGTGAAAGAACAAGTCCCGTGCCATGACCAATATTCATTGCCATAGCTAAGCCAGCACACATTGCGCTAGTTACTAGGGTCATGCCTAGTAGCATATAGGTGTTGCGAAGAACTTTACTAGTTTCCAGTGCGGCTAAGGGCTGCGTATGCGCCTGAAAGACCGATTTGTCTTGCATGTCTTACTCCGTTAATTACTAAACAAAGATAGTGTAAACAGAGCTTATCATACTGGGTGTGGAGTAACTTGGGAAGGAAGTTTGGAAGCTGATAGGTTTTGGATAAAGTGGCGGAGGGGCAGGGATTTGAACCCTGGGTTGGGATAAACCAACGCCGGTTTTCAAGACCGGTGCAATCGACCACTCTGCCACCCCTCCGCAGCAGTTGCGAATTATACATAGCTTGTTTAGCGAAACAAGCAGTATTATAAAAAAGACTTATAAATCAGTTTGATGACGTGCTGATTGGATGAAATTTAGGCAAAAAAAGCCCAGCGTATAAGCTGGGCTTGGGGTTATATAAGAAGAGTGGGGTATTAGTTACGCGGATCGTTTGCTGCCCTAGGCATTTTCGGGCGGTTCGGATTAGGCATAGCTACGATATTTGCGTCTAATGCGGGTGGCCTTGGGCTCGCAGTGCCGATCTGCAAGTTCTGAATCGGTTTTGGTGCGATCCGGGGGTCATTTGTCGCACGCCCGAGTGGTTTTGTATTTTTGACAGCGATTGTGCTGGGCTCATTTGTTTTCGCAGTGGGTTTCTCTGCGATAGGTTTTGCTGGGCTTGGCTTATCGTCACTCTCGACTTTTACTGGTTCTGGGCTTGATTCAGCTTTTGCCTCAGTCGTATTTGCGACTGCTGGCGGCTCTTCTGATTGAGGTTGCACGGGGGCTGGTGCTGAAGTGGGTACTGGAGCTTCACTGCTAAGGGCTTGCTCGCTTGCTGCAGCTTCCGGCTTAGTGGTTTCTTTAGCAGCTGTGTTGAGGTCATTATCTTTAACTGCTTTCGGGGTGATGCTTTTGGTGGTGTGCTCGGCCTGCACGTTTAATTCGGTCGCCGGTAGCTTGGAGCTATCGTTTACTTGGTTAATTGGTGTACCGGCGACAACATCCGCTTTTTCCTGTGCCTTGTTGTCGAAGTCGATAGCTTGCTCTATTTTGTTGTTTATCGGCTCGCTGGAAAGCTGTGCTTCTCCATTAGTAGAGTTTGCGGGCTCTGCAGCGACGTTTTCCTCTACAGTGGGGGCCGGGGTACGTTTGCGCTCTTGCGAGTTGCGTGGTTTGCGATTACCTGGGCGACGCTTGGGCCTGTTGTTGCTCTCATTGCTGGTATTCTGCTCTGTGCTTGCGGCAGTGATATCGACAACGGCGTCATCTTGCTTTGCCTCGTTATCGACTTTGTTGCTGCGATTATCCGTGACTCGTTTGTCGTCACGAGGTGCGCGTTGATCTGGGTTGCGACGGTTGCGTCCGCCTCGGTTGTTGTTGCGGTTTCCCGGACGATTATTGTTGCGCGGATTGTTGTTGCGTGGGCGTGGTGCGGGTGTTGGTTCGGGCTCTGGTTCCGGCTCAGCCGATTTAAACAGACTGCTAAGCGCTTTGCCTAGCTTGCTGAAAAAGCCTTCGCCATTGTCAGCGGAGCTGGATTTTACCTTGGTATTCTCGCTACTGGTTTCCGCGGCGACTGGGGTGGGTTTCTTGGGCGCTAGTGTTCGCACAACGGCCGCAGGTACTGGCGTGCTTGTTGTGACTTCGTCTAAAGCTTCAGCTTGTGCTTCAAGATCAGCAACTATTTTGTAGCTGATTTCTTTTTCGTCACCAATGTCGCTATCCCGCAGGCGCATAACTTCAAAGTGTGGCGTGTCTAGCGCAGGTGTTGGAATGACGACGACACGTACGCCGCTGCGCTGCTCCACATCGTAAATAGCGGTACGCTTTTCGTTTAATAAGTAAGATGCGACATTTACTGGTACTACAACGCGAATTTCAGCGCTTTTCTCTTTGTTGGCTTCTTCTTCAACAAGGCGAAGTATGGATAGCGCGAGTGAGTTCGTGTCACGAATGGTGCCTTGGCCACTGCAGCGTGGGCAGACTTTTGCGCTGGTTTCACCAAGTGACGGACGCAAGCGCTGGCGTGACATTTCCAGCAGGCCGAAGCGTGAGATACGGCCGATTTGAATGCGGGCGCGATCAGGCTCCATGGCGTCGCGGACACGATTTTCCACTTCGCGTTGATTTTTCGCTGCTAGCATGTCGATAAAATCGACAACAATCAGGCCGCCAATATCACGTAATCTTAGCTGGCGGGCGATTTCATCGGCAGCTTCAAGGTTGGTTTGTAGGGCCGTTTCTTCGATATCACCGCCTTTTGTTGCCCGGGCAGAGTTAATATCGATAGATACCAGTGCTTCAGTGGGGTCGATAACAATCGAGCCGCCTGAGGGTAATTGTACTTCACGCTGAAAGGCGGATTCGATTTGGCTTTCAATCTGGTAGCGATTGAATAGCGGGACTTGATCTTTATACAGGCGAATTTTGTTTTTGAAGTGCGGCATTACCTGTTCAACGAAATGCATAGCTTCGTTGTATGATTCTTCGGCATCAATCAGAACCTGGTCGATATCGTCGCGTAAATAGTCGCGAATGGCGCGAATAATAACATTGCTTTCCTGCAGAATCAGGATGGGCGCCTTGCGTTCTTCTGAGGCTTGCTTGATGGCTGACCAGAGGTGGAGAAGGTAATCTAAATCCCATTGCAGTTCTTCGGAGCTGCGGCCCACACCTGCGGTGCGCACAATAACGCCCATCGAGTCTGGAATGTTGATTGAGCTAAGGGCATCTCGTAACTCGCTGCGCTCGTCACCTTCGATTCGGCGCGAAATACCGCCAGCGCGTGGGTTGTTTGGCATTAATACCATGTACCGACCAGCGAGGCTGATAAAGGTAGTTAATGCTGCGCCTTTATTGCCGCGCTCTTCTTTTTCGACCTGAACAATAACTTGAGTGCCTTCTTTGACAAGATCTTTAATCTTGGCGCGGCCACTGACATCGGAAGGGTTGCGGTAGAAGTATTCTTTAGATATTTCTTTGAGGGGGAGGAAGCCGTGACGCTCAGCGCCAAAATCAACAAACGCAGCTTCTAAGCTAGGTTCTACACGGGTAATGGTGCCTTTGTAGACATTGGCTTTCTTCTGTACGCGAGTACGGTTTTCTATATCCAGATCAAATAAGCGCTGGCCGTCTACGAGGGCAACGCGCAACTCTTCTGGTTGAGTTGCGTTAATAAGCATTCTTTTCATGAGCTAAAAATCCCAAAAGCCGGGATTTGTTGCGCCACTCGTGCGATCGAGCATCTTTAAGCGTTCTGATATACGCTGCATTACCTTGTGGGTCCGCAGTAGTTTATGCTGCGCTGCACGGGTACATCAGTGTGGCCTGTAACCTGGCCTTTATATTCCAGTTCGCTGGGGTGTGTGTTTTTACAGTCCCGCGCTGGGCGTCTTTCATCTATTACTGTTGGGCGCTTATTTGCTGCGCCAGTATTGGTAACGTTCTTTACGTCGCTTTCTCAGAGTTCTTTCACAGCCGTGGTGTAAACAAATATCGGCAGTACTATTAATTAATGTACCGACACTGCGTTAGAATGCCGCCGGTACACTGCTATTCACTGATGGAAATAAGGCTGTGCGTCATAATCGCAGTCTTTGCCTTAGTAGATGGCCGGCGGTCTTCCCTCACGTCACAGCCATGCTGTGGCGGGAACCGGACCCGGTAACTACCGGGCGACTATATCAGTATTCAATAACTAACTCAATGAGTTACGGGAGTGTATGTGAGTTCAGAAACTGTCATCAATCCAGTAGTGCGCTTGGTGACTGTCGAAGCTGATTACGCAGGGCAGCGTATCGACAATTTCTTAATGCGAGAATTAAAAGGTGTGCCTAAGTCGCGGATTTATAACCTTTTACGTCGCGGCGAAGTGAGGCTTAATAAGTCTAGGGTTAAGCCTGATCAAAAATTGGCCTTCGGGGATGTGGTGCGTGTTCCGCCGGTAAGAGTGGCGGTCAGGGAGGGCGTGGTGGTTCCTGGTGGCTTAGATAGTAATCTACGCTCAGCGATTTTGTATGAGGATGAAGGTTTAATTGTTATTAACAAGCCTTCAGGCTTGGCGGTGCATGGTGGTAGCGGGATTTCGCTTGGTTTAATTGAGGCCTTGCGGCAAATGTATCCTGAGCAGCGAAGTTTGGAGCTGGTTCACAGGCTAGACCGCGATACTTCGGGTTGCGTTATGGTGGCAAAGAAGCGCGGCGTGTTAAAGCAGTTGCATGAATTGTTAAAAGCCCGCAAAGGCGTCGATAAGCGGTATTTGGCCTTGGTAGTGGGTAGGTGGCCGGTTCGCAAGCAGCAGGTTAATGCGCCATTACAAAAAAATGTGCTCAATTCTGGCGAGCGAATGGTGAGAGTTGAGCTTGAGGGTAAAAAATCACTGACGGAATTTACCGTAGTGAAGCGTATTGCTGGCGCGAGTTTGATCGAGGCGCGGCCGGTAACGGGGCGCACGCACCAGATACGTGTTCATTGCCAATACGCAGGCTACCCTATATTGGGTGATGATAAATATGGTGATGATGAGGCTAATATCAATTTTAAACGGTTAGGTCTTAAGCGCCTTTTTCTTCACGCTCACTCTTTGGCGTTTACCTTGGATGGGCGGCATATTAATGTGAAGGCGCCTCTGCCTGATGAGTTAGAAAAAGTCTTAGAGCTTGGTGGTAGTGAATTGTAATGCTTATAATTTTTGATTGGGACGGTACCATTTTAGATTCGAGCGACAAGATCGTTTTTTGCATGCAACAAGGCGCACGGGATTTTGGTGTAGCGGTTCGTGATGCCGAAGAAATACGCAACATTATTGGTTTAGAGTTGAGCTTGGCGATTGCATTTTTATATCCCGAGTTAAATAGGTTGGCGGTTGAAGAAATGCGAGCCTGCTACGTTCGCTGCTTTATCGAGGCGGACCGCCAACCTTGCCAGTTGTTCCCGGGCGTAGAGGCAACGTTGCAGGCATTAAAGATGGCGGGGCATGATTTATGTGTGGCGACCGGTAAAAGTCGGCGGGGTTTGGATCGTGTATTTGCAGGTTTAGAGATCAGCAAGCTGTTTAGTGGTAGTCGCTGCGCTGATGAAACCGCATCAAAACCCGATCCTTTGATGCTGCACCAATTGTGCGCGGAGCGCTCTGTTGATCCTGGTAAGGCAGTGATGGTGGGGGATACCGAGTACGATTTGGAGATGGCGAGCCGGATTGCTATGCCGCGTGTTGGTGTGTCGTATGGCGCCCACAGTGTTGAGCGCTTAATGCGGTGGGAGCCGCTGTCCGTGCTTGATGAGTTCTCGATGCTGCTGCCGGAAATCGAAAGGCATCAGCGTTCTTTGTTGTAAGGTGGGGGCTAAATTATTACTAGACCCTCGTTTCTAAGAAATTCGCAGAGTTTAATTAGCGGTAGGCCAATCAGAGAATTGGGGTCGTCGCTGTGAATGTGCTTAAACAGGCTGATGCCTAATCCCTCCATCTTGAAGCTGCCGGCGCAATCAAATGCTGGCTCTTTCTTTATATAGTTGTCGATTTCGTTGCCACTCAGATCGCGAAAGTGCACAAGTACGCGCGCGGTGTGGTGTTGTAAATGGTTAGTGGCGGAGTTTAATACGCAGAGCCCTGTGTGAAAGATAATTTCTCGGCCTGAGCATAAGCTTAGTTGCTGCTTTGCGGTTTCTGCATTACCAGGCTTGCCGAGTATGACGCCGCCTGCGTCGCAAACTTGGTCTCCGGCGATAATAATGGCATTGCTATGGGGCTTGGCGATTCTCTGCGCCTTTTCTATGCTTAGTCGCGTCGCGAGAGCATGGGCGCTTTCCTGTGTGCAGGGGGTTTCATTGATGTCGGGCGAAATACATAGTGGATGTAAGCCGATTTGGTTTAGTAGTTTTAGTCGATATTTTGAGCTAGAGGCTAAAATTAAGGGCGGGTGGGGTTGCGTGTTGGCTTGCATGGATTGCTATGTCCTATTTTGAGGCTTGGGGCTTAACGCGTTTAACGGCGGCTGGCGTGGGCGAAATTCTGGCGGAGAACACAAGGTGTTGTGCTTTCTACCCCTAAGCCCCCAATAATACGGGTGTTTTTGCTTTGACAATAGGCTGTGAAGTCCCTATGATTGCGCGCCTATGCAAAGACAGCCCCTGCCCAAGTTTGTTGATGCTCGTAAATTTGTTGTTTCAGGTATGGAAATTCATGCTTATCGACAAGTTGAGGGCCTCGATCTTTTCGTTGCCGGTCTCGCTAATAGCAGCGGTTCGGTAGACGTTGATTTGCGTTTTTTTCGAGACGAGCAGGGGTTTAAGTGCATACAGGGTAGCGCGGTTGCGCAGGTTGAGGTTATTTGTCAGCGCTGTCTAAACCCGATGCCTATATGCATTGAAGCTGAATTTAATTTAGCTATCGTGTGGACGGATGAGCAGGCCAGGGCGCTTCCAAAATCATTGGATCCTTTGATTTTGGAAGAAGAAAGTCTAGTGCTCGCTGATTTGCTGCAAGAAGAGTTAATCATAAATACTCCCTTTGTTAGTTTTCATGACGAAGAGTGTCGCGAATTTATACCTGAGCCAGAACCGGTTGAGGTCGTTTGTGACGTAGAGGAAGGTGATAAGCCGTTTGCTATGTTGGGGCAATTAAAGCCCCGCGATTAATCTTTAGTACGAGGAATTTTTAGGCCATGGCTGTTCAAAAAAGTAAAGTGACCCGTTCACGTCGCGGTCAGCGTCGTTCACATGATGCACTGACTGGTGCAACTCTGTCTGTTGATCAAACTAGTGGTGAAAAGCATCTTCGTCACAATGTGACTGCGGATGGTTTTTTCCGCGGCCGCAAAGTTGTCGCTGGTAAAGACGACTAAATATTTGCGTGGCATCGCAGCTGCGATTAGCCGTTGATGCAATGAGCGGAGACCATGGTCTCCGCTCATCTATTTCTGCCTCGCTCAATGCGCTGAATCAAAATTCAGCTCTTCATATATCATTGGTTGGTGACGAAGCCGCCATTCGATCTGCGCTCGCTAGTAAAAACTACGACACGTCTAGAGTTTTAATTTGTCATAGCCCTGATGTTGTGACGATGGACGATTTGCCGTCTAAAGCCCTGAGATACAAAAAAAAATCCTCTATGTATCGAGCCCTTGAGCTGCTTCGTGATGGTGATGTGGCCGGCGTAATTAGTGCAGGTAACACCGGTGCACTGGTTGCGATGGGTTGCATAATATTGGATCGCTTGCCAGGGGTTCGCCGTCCGGCCATTTGTGCACCGGTTCCCGCTGAAAATGGCTATACACTTATGCTTGATTTGGGCGCGAATATTGATTGTGATGCAGAGCAGTTGTATCAGTTCGCTGTCATGGGTTCGGCGCTATCTAGTGTGTTGGACGGGCGCGATTCGCCGCGTTTGGCATTATTAAATGTTGGGGCTGAGTTAATCAAGGGTACGTCTGTTGTGAAAGAGGCTGCCGAGTTGATATCTGCTGATAGCAGTCTTAACTATATTGGCTTTGCCGAGGGCAATGATATTTTTTCGGAAGAAATAGATGTCATGGTTTGCGATGGCTTCACTGGTAACGTTGCTCTGAAAGTCTGTGAGGGTACGGCCAACTTTATACGTGGCCAATTAAAAGCGACATTTATGCAAAGCCTTTACGGCAAGCTGGCTGCGCTGCTAGTCAAGCCGGTATTAAACGCATTTCAAAAAGATATAAACCCCGAACGCTATAACGGTGCGGCCTTATTAGGTTTAAATGGGGTGGTAATAAAAAGTCATGGTGGTTCTAGCGAAGAAAGTTTTGAGGCGGCAATTCATCAGGCGGCAAGAGCGGTACACCGTGATTTGACGCAAGCAATAGCTAGCCGCTTATGCAGAACAGAATCATAATAATTCGACGTTAATAAGGAATAGATAATGGATACTCAGCAACTTGCACTGGTTTTCCCCGGTCAGGGTTCTCAGAAAGTCGGTATGCTGGCCGAGCTAGGCGAGTCATTTAGTATTATTAAAAACACATTTGCCGAGGCGTCAGACGCGCTTGGCTACGATATGTGGGATTTGATTCAGAACGGTGAACAAGCGCAGCTTAATCTAACTGAAACCACTCAGCCGGTATTGCTAACGGCGAGTGTGGCGGTGTGGCGCTTGTGGTGCGAGCAAGGTGGTTTGCGTCCCTCTTTATTGGCGGGGCATAGTCTTGGTGAGTTTTCTGCACTGGTATGTGCTGGTGCTTTAAATTTTGCTGATGCAGTACGCTTGGTGCGTGCGCGTGGCCAGTATATGCAAACTGCGGTGCCGGTAGGTGAGGGGGCGATGGCCGCGGTGCTGGGTCTAGATGACGCGCAAATAATACAGATTTGCGCAGAGGCGTCTAGCGGCGGTGTGGTAGAAGCAGTGAATTTTAACTCGCCGGGACAAGTAGTTATTGCGGGGCAGGTTGCCGCCGTCGACAAGGCAATTGAGCTGCTTAAGGCCGCTGGCGCGAAGCGCGCAATGCCGCTACCCGTTAGCGCACCATTCCATACCTCATTGATGCGCCCCGCTGGTGAAAAATTAGCACTGGCCCTTACAGATATTGCGGTTCAGCAGCCTAATATTCCCGTTGTACATAACGTGCACGGCAAAACAGAGTCCGATCCAGCGGAAATTAAAGCCCTGTTGGTGGAGCAAATTTACAGTGCGGTTAAGTGGGTTGATTGCGTAGAAACAATGGTTGCTGCCGGTATTACCCACACAATCGAATGTGGCCCAGGTAAAGTGCTTAGCGGCTTAAATAAGCGCATTAATAAATCGTTGAATTGCAGCAATATCGATTCGCCTGAAAGCCTAGCGGCGTCACTGGAATCTATCGCGTAATTTGCGACGAGAGAAAATATTATTAAGGAGTTTGGTATGACTGCAAAAATTGCATTAGTAACTGGCGCTAGCCGTGGAATAGGGCAGGCCATCGCGATTGCTGTTGGAAAGCTGGGTTATACGGTGGTCGGTACGGCGACCTCGCAAGGCGGTGCCGATGCGATTACCGCGCATTTTAAAGAATCTGGCATTGAAGGTATGGGTATGATGCTCAATGTCGCTGATTCTGAGTCGGTCAATAGTGTTGTTAAAGCAATTGGTGAGCAGTACGGTGCGCCATCGGTATTAATTAATAACGCCGGTATTACCAAAGATAACATCATGCTCCGTATGAAGGACGACGAGTGGTTTGATGTTATCGACACCAATTTGAACTCGCTTTATCGATTAAGTAAGGCGTGTTTGCGCGGTATGACCAAAGCGCGCTGGGGTCGGATTGTGAATATCAGCTCTGTCGTTGGCGCAATGGGCAACGCTGGGCAAGCTAATTACGCGGCTGCAAAAGCGGGTATGGATGGATTTACTCGTGCTTTGGCGCGTGAAATTGGTTCTCGTGGTGTTACCGTTAATGGTGTTGCCCCAGGTTTTATCGATACCGATATGACTAAGAAGTTGGGTGATGATCAGCGCGATGCGCTGAAAAATCAGATCCCGCTGCAGCGTCTTGGTAGCCCAGAAGAAATCGCCGGTGTTGTTGCCTTTTTGGTTAGCGACGCTGCAGCCTACGTTACGGGTGAAACTATCCACGTAAATGGCGGCATGTATATGGCGTAAACATATGTTTGGGAAGGAATTTTTCTTCCTGAATGTGAATTTTTCATATTTTGCTATGCACAATCGGCATCAGTCGCGGTAGAATGAGCGCCCAAGTGCTGGCAGTATGAAACACGATTTCGGCGGCTGCGCTTTTTGCATAGGGTTTTGTCACTCAGCAAAATGTATAGCAGGCCCAAAATTTTAATTTTAATTAGGAGTCACCAACGACCATGAGTAGCATTGAAGAGCGCGTCAAGAAGATTGTTGCAGAGCAACTAGGTGTTAAAGAAGAAGATGTGTCAGAGTCTGCATCATTCGTAGAAGACCTGGGCGCGGATTCTCTGGATACTGTTGAGCTGGTAATGGCTCTGGAAGAGGAATTCGAAACTGAGATTCCTGATGAAGAAGCAGAGAAAATTACGACTGTGCGTTTAGCTATTGATTACATCAAAGAAAACCTACAGTAAGCAGTAATATAACGGCCTAGCCGTTTAAAAAGCCGTTTCTATGTAATGTAGGGCGGCTTTTTTTATGCCTGAACGTGCAACATCCGTATAGTAAATCTTGCGTATAATGCATGTGATACGACTAGGGAGGGGGTTATGGCTAAAAGAAGAGTTGTCGTCACTGGCATGGGTATGATTAGCCCGCTAGGAAATTCAGTGGCAGAGACATGGCGAAATATTTTGGCAGCTAAGAGCGGGATCGCAATGATAGACCGCTTTGATGTGTCTGAGTTTGCCACCCGTATCGGTGGCGCAATTAAGAACTTCGATATCGCTGAGTATATGTCTGCGAAAGAGGCGAAGCGTTTTGATCCATTCATACATTATGGCGTTGCGGCGGCAGAACAAGCCTTAACGGATTCTGGTATTGAGGTAACCGAGGCGAATGCGCATCGAATTGGCACCGCTATTGGTTCGGGTATTGGCGGCATTGGCTTAATTGAAAATAGTCGCGCTATTATCGATAAAAGTGGTCCTCGTAAGTTGTCTCCCTTCACTGTGCCTGGCGCCATTATCAATATGGTGGCTGGTATTCTAGCCATTAAGCATAATTTACAAGGTCCTAGTATTGCGATAGCCACTGCGTGCACCACCGGCACCCATAATATTGGTATGGCGGCGCGTATGATCGCCTATGGTGACGCAGACGCGATGTTGGCTGGCGGAGCTGAAATGGCGACAACGCCAGTTGGGCTTGGTGGTTTTGCGGCAGCGCGGGCAATGTCTACGCGCAATGATGACCCAGCGTCAGCAAGTCGCCCTTGGGACAAGCACCGTGACGGTTTTGTATTGGGTGATGGTGCTGGGATGCTGGTCTTGGAAGAATATGAGTTTGCCAAGCGCCGTGGCGCACATATTCACGCAGAATTATTGGGTTTTGGGATGAGTTGCGACGCCTTTCATATGACCTCGCCACCAGAAGACGGTCGCGGCGCACGTGCTGCGATGGACAATGCATTACATGATGCATCAGTAAATGCCGAGCAGTTGGATTACATTAATGCTCACGGCACCTCGACCATGGCGGGTGATTTGGCGGAAAGTAAGGCTATTGAGCAATTGTTGGGTTCAGCAGCTGCCAAGGTGGCGGTAAGCTCAACGAAGTCGATGATTGGTCATTTGCTCGGTGCAGCTGGGGCCGTTGAGGCGATATTTTCTATATTGGCTCTAAAGGACCAAGTGGCACCGCCAACGATTAATTTGGGCGAGCCTGACGACGGCTGTAACTTGAATTACGTTCCCAATGCCGCCCAGCAACGTAAAATCGCTTATGTTCTGTCTAATTCTTTTGGCTTTGGCGGCACTAATGGCAGTTTGTTGTTTGGTCAATTACAAAACTAATGGCAGGGGCGCTGGGCTTAACGCTGATTAACGGTCAGTTTCAAGAGCACATCTCAGCAGATAACCGTGGTTTAGCTTACGGTGACGGCCTGTTTGAGACGATACTTGTCCGAGACTCTCGGCCGTTGTGGCTGGAAGATCATTTGCGCCGGCTGGTTGAGGCTGCAAAGCAGTTAACTATTCCCTGCGACCTCGCAAAATTAAAGCAGGATTGCGCCTTATTATTGACGCGTATTGACCACCCATTCGCAGTTTTAAAAATCGTGCTTACACGTGGCTATGTTTCGCGTGGCTATACGCCCCATCATGCGCCATCAGAACGAATTGTGAGTGTGTCTATTTACACGCAAAATCGTATGGCGTGGGAGCAGGGAGTCAACTTGGCGCTATGTCAGATCCAGCTTTCAGAGCAGCGTCACTTGGCGGGGTTAAAGCACTTAAATCGCTTAGAGCAAGTGCTGGCCGCTGAAGAATTGGCGCGACGTGGCTACCAAGAAGGTCTGATGATGCAGCGGGGCTTGATTATAGAAGGCAGTCGCAGCAATGTATTTTGTGTTGTTGATGGCGTGTTGTTAACTCCGTCCTTGAGTCAGTGCGGTGTACGCGGCATTATGCGGCAGCATATTATAAAACACGCAACCAAGCTGGGAATCGACACTAGTGTTAGAGATATTGGCGTATCTTTACTGCAGCGCGCTGATGAGGTCTTTATCTGCAATAGCGTTTTTGGACTTTGGCCAGTGAAAAAAATAGAGTGTATGCATAAATCCATAGGCCCAATAAGCCGACTATTGCAGCGGGAATTCGATACTTATTTCTATGTTTAAACTATTTAGGGTTGCCGTGGCGGTCATTTTTCCGCTGATTCTTACGCTACTTGCCGCAGTTTGGTATCTCAATGCTAATCTAGACAAAGAGTTGCCGCTAGTCGAGCCAAGCGAGGTGTTTGTTCTCGCGCCTGGTACCGGGTTTTCGGCGATGGTTAACCAGCTTCATAAGCGTGATTGGATAAGTAATCCACA
The DNA here is from genome assembly GCF_902705855.1 of Zhongshania aliphaticivorans. GTDB lineage: Bacteria > Pseudomonadota > Gammaproteobacteria > Pseudomonadales > Spongiibacteraceae > Spongiibacter > Spongiibacter aliphaticivorans_B. The sequence goes on from NZ_CACSIJ010000017.1 coordinate 19,952, forward strand.
AGTCCTGAAACTCTATGGGCGCTTAAACCCTGCGATTGCAGAAATTAAGGCCGGTGAATACCGCTTTGAACAAGGTATTAGCTTGGCAGAAAGCTTGGCGATGATGAGAGCGGGAGATGTTGTTCGCCATCAGCTGACCTTGTTGGAAGGCTGGACGGTTGCTCAGGTGTTCATTCATTTAACTAATCAGAATCTATTAAAACAACAAGAGCTGATAAATGATGAAAGCATTTGGGCGCTCCTTGGTGTTGAGGAGCCCTTGTCTCCAAAACCCGAAGGTTTGTTCTTTCCTGACACCTACGACTACCACCTCGGCGATGAGCCTAGCGCGATTTTGCTAAGGGCTTATAAGCGCATGCAGCGGGTGCTAAATGATGAATGGCAGGCTCGTGATGCTGATCTTCCCTATAGCAGCGCCTATGAAGCGCTAATCATGGCGTCGATTATTGAAAAGGAAACCGGTGTGCCAGAAGAGCGCGCTGAGATCGCCGGTGTCTTTGTACGCAGATTAAGGCTAGGGATGCGTTTGCAAACAGACCCCACCGTTATTTACGGCTTGGGCGCCACGTTTGACGGGAATTTGCGCGGCTCACATTTACGTGATGAAAGTAATATTTACAATACTTATCGCCAAGTCGGATTGCCACCTACGCCTATTGCGTTAGCGGGGCGAGAGGCTATTCATGCGGCCTTACACCCAGCTGATGGCGATGCAATTTTCTTTGTAGCAAAGGGCGACGGTACGCACTCTTTTTCGGCAACATTGAAAGAGCATGAGGCGGCGGTGAGGCGTTACCAGCTGAGTCAGCGCAAGGCTAATTATCGTTCCGCACCACCTGCCCCGGAGAAGTAAATGAGCGAGCAAGTGAGAGGACGTTTTATCACGGTTGAAGGCACCGAAGGCGTTGGTAAGTCTACCAATATTGCTTTTATTCAAAAGCTATTGGACGACGCTAATATTCCGCATATTGTTAGTAGAGAACCCGGTGGTACGCCGTTGGCGGAAGAAATTCGCAATGTATTGGTGGTGCCTCGTGAGGAGTCAATGTGCGAGCTCACTGAGTTACTATTGGTGTTTGCTGCACGCGCGCAACATTTGAAAAGTCTGATCGAGCCGGCTCTAGCGAAGGGCGTATGGGTGTTGTGCGATCGATTTACCGACGCCACATTTGCCTACCAAGGCGGCGGTCGCGGCTTGTCGGAGACGGTTATCGAGCAGCTACAAGATTTAGTTCAAGGTAGTTTGCGGCCAGATTGCACGCTCTTGTTAGATGCGCCTGTTGCTGTCGGCATGGCAAGAGCCGGAGCTCGAGGCGAGCTAGATCGTTTTGAGCAGGAAAAACAGGTGTTTTTCGATAAGGTTCGCAGCGCCTATCTGCAGCGCGTTGCAAAGGAGCCAACGCGGTTTGCTGTTGTTGATGCCAGTGCCGGGCTGGATATTGTACAGCGTGAAATCGCTCTGGCTTTAAAACCGCAAATAGAACGGTACACCGGCGGTCATCATGGCTGAACCGCTGGTAGCCTATTCTTGGCAAATGAATCAATGGCAGGATTTACAGCGTTTAATTGAATCTGGCCGCTTGCCCCACGCGCTATTGTTGGCGGGGCCTGACTCAATTGGCAAGCTGCGATTTGCAAAGGCGTTGGCGGGTTTTTTACTATGTGAGTCGCCCAGTAAATTAGCGGCCTGTGGTCAGTGTCGCAGTTGCCACTTCCAAATAGATGCCAATCATCCAGATTACCGTGAAATTTGTCCAGACGAAGGCAAACGCCAAATAGGCATCGATCAAGTGCGGAGCTTGCAGAATTTCTCTGCTCAGCACGCCCATCGTGACGCCGGCAAGAAAGTCGTCGTTATTCATCCTGCAGAGGCGATGAATGTGTTTACCGCTAATGCCTTGCTTAAGACTTTAGAAGAGCCTAGCGCTGGAACGCTGTTAATACTGGTAAGTCATAGTAGCAGCCAGCTTTTGCCGACAATTCGCTCACGCTGTGTTCAGCTGCGTTTTGGTATACCCAACGCGGGACTGGCTGAATCTTGGTTGCGTGATTATGTTGGTGATCAGGTTCTGGCCAGCAAGTTATTAATGGAGACCGGTGGTCGCCCTTTGGCTGCTCGGCAAACCTTTGAAAATGACGGTTTAGCACTTAGGGGCAGTTATGATGCTGGCTTACTAGGAATGTATGAAGGGCGTAAAACCGCACTGCAACTCGCTGATGAGCTACTTGATCAGGATATTGTGCAGTTATTTGATTGGTGGTGCGCTCGCTTAATGGAGTTGTCGCGGTATCAACTTGCTTCGCAGCCATTGCAAGCAGACGCATGGCTTTGTTTTAAATCTCTACCAAGCGTACAAGTAATGCATACGCTCCAGCGGGGTTTAGAGTTGCGCTCTAGCTTTGGTCGCGGAGTGGCTTTGAATAAGCGCCTAATTCTAGAAACGCTCTTTCTAGAATGGATGGCCTTATGCCAAAGTCGTGCGGCATCGTAAGCATATTGGTATAGTGTCAGCAGAACGGCAATGGGCTTAATGAGGTTAGATGTATGAGCGGCGCGCAAGGTGCACGTAACGGTATTTTATCTCTCACCATAAGAGACAAGGCTGTTCTCTATGCTGCGTATATGCCATTTATTCGTGACGGCGGTTTATTTGTACCGACCACGAAGCCATATCGAGTAGGTGATGAGGTGTTTATGCTACTTACCTTGATGGATGAGCCAGAAAAGCTGCCCATCGCCGGTAAAGTTGTATGGATTACACCGCGCGGAGCTCAAAGTAATCGCGCAGCGGGAATTGGCGTGCAATTCGTAGGTGGCGACGGCGTCGCGCATAAAAAGATTGAATCCTACCTTGCCGGCATACTTGAGTCAGATAAACCCACGCACACAATGTAAATTCGTCGCTGACCGGTTCCGGTCAACAATTCAATTGGATATTTCATGCTTGTAGACAGTCATTGTCATCTCGACCGTATTGATTTGAAACCCTATGGCGGTGATCTTAACTTAGCCGTTCAGGCCGCAACTGAGCGCGGTGTTTCTAAAATGCTGTGCATTGGGATTGATTTAAATAATGCGCCGACAGTGGTTGGGATTGCTGAGCGTTTCCCACATATTTATGCTTCGGTTGGAGTGCACCCCCTCGATATTAGTGATGAGGTTTGTTCGGTACAAACCCTGAGCGAGCTGGCAGATCACCCAAAAGTCGTAGCCATCGGTGAGACAGGTCTGGATTATTATTACAGCAGTGATCGTAAAGAAGACCAGCAGCGCAGCTTTGCCCAGCATCTTCAGGTTTCTGCTGCCTGCGGAAAACCCACTATCGTCCATACCCGCGAAGCGCGTGAAGATACCTTGGCTATTATTGCCGAGCACGGATCACCTCAGGTTGGCGGAGTTTTACACTGCTTTACTGAATCATGGGAAATGGCCGAAGCAGCAATGGCGATGGGTTATTACATTTCCTTTTCCGGCATTATCACATTTAAAAACGCTGACGAACTCCGTGAGGTCGTACGGCGTGTTCCTATAGAACGCTTACTGGTTGAAACAGATTCGCCTTATCTTGCTCCGGTGCCATATCGCGGTAAGAAAAACGAGCCAAAATACGTGGTAGAAGTTGCCGAATGCGTGGCTGAGCTAAAGGGCTTGTCTTACCAGGATGTATTACGTCATACCACTCAAAATTTTGAACGGCTATTCCCCCTAGCAAAATAAGCTCACGCTTTAAATTAGCGGTCAGCCCAGATTTAGGAGAAAGTGCATTGAGCACAGAAAATTTATTGATCACTCCCTTGAATGCGCTTCATCGCGAGTTATCTGCCAAGATGGTGCCGTTTGCAGGTTATGACATGCCAGTGCAATACCCCTTGGGTGTGCTTAAAGAACACCTGCATGTGCGCAACGCAGCGGGCCTGTTTGACGTGTCGCATATGGGGCAAATTCGGGTGAGCGGCCCAGATGTGGCAGCTGAACTCGAAAAACTAATGCCTCAAGACGTTATTGGTTTGCCACTTAACCGCCAACGCTACGGTCTGCTGACGAATGAGCAGGGCGGTATTCTGGATGATTTGATGTTTGCTAATTGTGGCGACTACTTTTTGCTGATAGTAAACGCCGCCTGTAAAACGCAGGACTTTGCGTGGCTGCGGGAGCATCTTCCAGCCGAAATCGAAATGGAAATGCTGGAAGATCAAGGTTTGCTGGCCCTGCAGGGACCACTGGCGAGACAAGTTCTATCACGTTTGGCGCCGGCAACGGCAAATATGGTCTTTATGGATACCGCAGATTGCAATATCGGCGATATCCCTTGTTGGTTGAGTTGCTCTGGCTACACCGGCGAAGACGGTTATGAAATTTCTGTAGCTCCTGAGCATGCCGACACATTGGCGCGGGTGCTTCTCGCGCAGCCGGAAGTCGAATTCATTGGGCTGGGTGCTAGAGATTCGCTGCGCTTAGAGGCGGGCTTATGCCTTTACGGCCATGATATGGACGACACCATAAGTCCGGTTGGCGCCAATTTACTGTGGTCTATTTCAAAAGTGAGGCGCCCAGATGGCGTCCGCAGTGGCGGCTACCCCGGTGCGACAGTCATTGCCACACAGCTAGCTGACGGCAGCGCTGAAAAGCGCGTGCTAATTGATGTTGAGGGTAAGGCGCCTGTGCGTGAAGGCGCGGAGATTGTTACCGCAAATGGCGAGGTGGTCGGGCGGGTGACGAGCGGCGGTTTTGGTCCCAGCGTTGCGCGGCCAGTTGCTATGGCTTATGTATCTACTGCAGCGCTCAAGGCTGCTGATCCTTTGTTTGCCAGCGTGCGGGGCAAGCAATTGCCAGTAGCGTTAAGGCAGTCATCATTTGTAGAGCAGCGTTATTATCGCGGCTAAGCTAACTTAAATAAGAGAGGCGCTGTGAGTAAACCTTTTACGACATCAATCATTGAAGGTTTTTATGGTCGGCAGTGGACGTGGGCGCAGCGGTTTGCATTGCCTGAGCTACTCAAAAAATGGCAGTACAGCAGTTACGTCTATGCGCCAAAAGGTGATGCTAGCTTAAGAAATAAATGGTCGCAGCCCTTTGCTGATGATCATCGAGCTAATTTGGCGCGGCTTGGCGAGGAGTGTCACGCTTCCGGCATAAGCTGGGGCTTGGGTTTATCGCCGGTCGGCCTGCAGGCTAGTTATGGCGCAGTAGAAAAGAGTATTTTAAAAAGTAAAATAAAAGAAATTCAATTGCTTAGGCCTGATATCTTATGGGTTTTGTTCGATGACTTGCCTGCAGGGAATGCTCAGTTAGCACATAATCAAGCTGCGGTAGTAAACGATATTCAGAAGCAGCTTCCCGATGTTCAGCTTGCGATGTGTCCTAGTTATTACAGTTTTGATCCCATCTTAGAAGAGCTATTTGGGACCTGTCCTGCAGATTATTTCCGCGATTTAAATACCGGCCTTGATCAAGGCATTGATCTTTTGTGGACCGGCAATCGGGTTGTCAGCGACGGCTACACCGCCGAGGATTGCCGGCGCGCAACTGAATTACTGGGGAGAAAACCACTGATTTGGGATAATTACCCAGTAAATGACGGACGAAAAATCAGTCGGTTTTTGCATCTGTCCCCGTTCACCGGCCGATCACCAGAAATGGCCAAGTGGTGTAGTGGCCACGCCGTCAATCCTATGAATCAATTTCATTTGTCGATGTTAGTCTTGCCAACGCTGGCAGACGTCTATACTTGCAAAGCCAGTTACGATCCGGCAACGGCATTTGCTGCGGCGATAGCTGAGTTACCGGACCAATTGGCGCATTTAATTGCACGAGATGCAGCCATGTTTCAGCAGTCCGGTTTAGATGGTATGGATGATGAGCAGAAGGCGAGCCTTGCAAAAGTCTACGGCAAAATTGCGCATCCGCTGGCTACTGAAGTTTGCGATTGGCTGAACGAGGGCTATCGTTTTGATCCCGCGTGTTTGACTGATTAAATTGCGGTGGTGCTTGCCAATATTTTTGGAATACGGTAGTTTTAGCACCCAATGTTTACATGGTAAACATAAAAGTATGGCAAATGCCGCCGCCACAACTCAATCTGAGGAACAAAAATGATTTATCAAGGCAAGGCGTTAACTGCAAAGTACCTGGAAGAAGGCATTGCGGAACTCTGTTTCGACCTAGAAGGCGACTCAGTCAATAAATTTAATCGTCTAACTCTTGAAGAGCTAGGCGAGGCGACAGCGGCTTTGGCCTCTGAAGCAAGTCTGAAGGGTGTGCTCGTAACAAGCGGGAAGTCAGTATTTATCGTCGGCGCTGATATCACCGAGTTTACGGAACTCTTTAAGCTACCAGATGCTGATTTGCGTGAGTGGACGTCTAAAGCGAACGATATCTTCAATGCGTTTGAAGACCTGCCAGTGCCCACCGTTGTTGCGATAAATGGTGTTGCTCTTGGTGGCGGTTTTGAGATGTGTCTGGCTTGTGACTTCCGTGTAATGTCATCTGCGGCGATAGTGGGTTTGCCAGAAGTGAAGTTGGGTATTAACCCAGGCTTTGGCGGCACAGTAAGATTGCCACGTGTTATCGGCTGCGATAATGCGATGTTGTGGGTTGCGACCGGTAATCAGCAAAAGCCAGATGCCGCGCTTAAAGATGGCGGTGTGGATGCGGTAGTCGCACCAGATGCACTTCGCGACGCATCACTAGACTTGCTTAAAAACACCATTGCTGGCGAGTTTGATTATCAAGCGCGCCGCACTGAAAAAACTTCGCCTGTTAAATTAAATGATATCGAACGCATGATGTCATTCACCACCGGTAAGGCAATGGTTGCGCAGCAAGCCGGGCGTCACATGCCTGCGCCGTTGACGGCAGCTAAATCAATGGAGCGCAATGCCGGTTTAAGCCGAGCTGAGGCCATTGAGGTTGAAATTGACCATTTTATTAAATTGGTGCGTACCCCGCAGTCTGCGGCATTGGTTGGTTTGTTCCTAAGCGAACAGGCGGTGAGTAAAGCAGCCCGCGGCTTTGCAAAAACAGGTGGCGATATTAAGCAAGCTGCTGTTTTGGGTGCCGGTATTATGGGCGGTGGTATTGCTTACCAGTCGGCTTATAAGGGCACGCCAATTCTCATGAAAGACATTGCCGAGGCTGGTCTTGCTCTTGGCATGAAGGAGGCGGGTAAATTGCTTGCTAAGCGCGTGTCGCGTGGGCGCATGACCGCCGACAAAATGTCTGCCGTATTAAATAGCATTCGCCCATCGTTGAATTATGACGGTTTTGATAAAGCCGATGTCATTGTTGAGGCTGTGGTTGAAAATGCCAAGGTTAAGCAGGCTGTGCTGTCTGAAACCGAGAAACACATCCGTAACGACGCAGTACTGGCATCAAATACATCGACTATTTCAATTACTCACCTCGCAGAAGCGCTAGAAAGGCCAGAGAATTTCTGTGGCATGCACTTTTTTAATCCCGTGCATGCAATGCCTTTGGTAGAGGTCATTCGCGGCGAAAAGACCAGCGATGACACCGTTGCCAAGGTTGTGAAGTACGCCCTACAGATGGGTAAAACACCGATTGTGGTTAATGACTGCCCTGGCTTCTATGTTAACCGCGTACTGTTCCCGTATTTTGCTGGTTTTGACATGCTGATACGCGACGGTGGCGACTTCCGTAAGATCGACAAGGTGATGGAAGGCTTTGGTATGCCAATGGGGCCGGCTTATCTAATGGACGTGGTCGGCATCGATACTGGTTACCATGCAGCAGAAGTCATGGCGGAAGGTTTCCCGGATCGGATGCGTCACGGCTTCACCGGCATTTCTCAGCTGATGTTTGAAGCGAAGCGCTTTGGCCAGAAAAACGGCATCGGTTTTTACCGCTACGAAGAGGATGCCAAAGGTAAGCCTAAGAAGTGTGAAGATGAGACTGCGCTAGCAATGGCAGAGTCCGCTAAACAAGCGTCGGTAGAGTTGTCAGACGACGATATCGTCGCACGCATGATGATTCCTATGTGTATCGAAACCGTCCGTTGCATCGATGAAAACATAGTCCGTGACCCCGCTGATGCGGACATGGGTTTAATTATGGGTATCGGCTTCCCGGTATTCCGTGGCGGCGCTCTGCGTTACATCGATCAAATGGGCGTGAAAGCCTTTTGTGAAATGGCAGATCGCTATGCGGATCTTGGTCCGCTCTATCAGCCAACTGAAAGCCTTCGCCAAATGGCGGCCAACGGCGAATCATTTTTTAAATAATCGGGCGGAGATATAACCATGACTTACAAAGCAAATGATGTAGTAATCGTCGATTGCGCCCGTACTCCTATGGGGCGTTCAAAAAACGGCGTATTTAGAAATGTGCGGGCTGAAAATATGTCGGCATCGTTAATCGATGCTTTATTAGTGCGCAATCCAGGTATTGACCCTGCCTTGTTTGAAGATGTGATTTGGGGTTGTGTAAACCAAACCAATGAGCAGGGCTGGAATATAGCGCGAATGATCTCTGTAATGACCAAGCTACCGCATGAGGTTGCAGGTCAAACGGTGAGCCGCCTTTGTGGTTCGTCTATGTCAGCATTGCACACCGCTGCGCAGGCTATTATGAGTGGGTATGGCGACACCTTTATGGTCGGTGGGGTTGAGCATATGGGTCATCTGGCGATGAACCACGGTGTTGATCCCAATCCTCAGGCCAGTAAATATGTTGCTCGTGCAGCGGGAATGATGGGAATGACTGCTGAAGCGCTGGCAATGATGCATGGCATTGGTCGCGAGCAGCAGGATGAGCTCGGTTTGCGATCTCATATGCTGGCGGCTGATGCCCGCGCCAACGGCCGTTTTGATAATGAAATAATCGCTATTGAAGGTCATGGCGATGATGGCCGTAAGGTTTTGGTTAAGGCAGACACCACTATCCGTCCTGAAACTACACTAGAGAGCCTTGCTCAGTTGCGCCCTGCATTTGATCCGCGCAACGGTACCGTAACGGCGGGCACCAGCTCGCAAATCGCCGACGGCGCTTCTGCGATGATCATGATGTCTGGTCAGCGGGCAATGGACCTCGGTCTCACGCCGCGTGCAAAAGTGGTTGGCATGGCAGTGGCGGGGGTTGATCCGTCTATCATGGGTTATGGGCCAGTGCCCTCAACGCATAAAGCCTTGAAGCGTCTTGGTATGACCATGGATGACATTCAAACTGTCGAGCTTAATGAAGCTTTTGCAGCGCAAGCCTTACCAGTACTGAAAGATCTCAAGTTGCTGGATAAAATGGACGATAAAGTAAACCTCAATGGTGGCGCTATCGCCTTAGGTCATCCGTTTGGTTGTTCGGGTACGCGTATCGTCACCACTTTGATCAACGTGATGGAGCAGCGTGATACCTCAGTGGGTCTTGCAACCATGTGTATTGGTATGGGGCAGGGCATTAGTACAATTATTGAGCGGGTATAATCCTGTTTCAAGGGTCGTTATTGTTTGAATTCTGAGCAATAGCGGCCTTTGATGATAAATGTTTGCAGGTCTGCTTGATCACGCTCATGGCCTGTGGCACAATCTCGTTCCTCGCGGAGCCAAGGCTTTGCGATATCATTTGTAAACCGTGATAATTCAATACCTTAAGGCGGTTTTACAAGTATGCGGATGTGGTGAAATTGGTATACACGCCAGATTTAGGTTCTGGTGCCGCAAGGCGTGAGAGTTCGAGTCTCTCCATCCGCACCATTTCATAGAATTCTTTTAAATGGCCGCTTTGAAATCATAGTGGCCATTTGTGTTTAACAGCCCTGTTTTGAGGACCCCCCATGCAAGTCTCAGTTGAAACGACTTCTGGCCTAGAACGTCGCCTGATAGTAGGCGTTCCTGCTGCGCGCATAGATAGTGCAGTTGATTCACGCCTGCAAAATGCTGCTCGCACTGTCAAATTAGACGGTTTCCGTCCTGGCAAAGTACCAATGCGTGTTGTTCGTCAGCGTTTCGGCGAGTCCGTACGCATGGAAGTGCTTGGCGAAGTCATGAACGAAAGTTTTTACGAGGCCATTCAGCAGCAAGGTTTAAAGCCCGCTGGTCGTCCAAATATTGAGCCAAAAAGCTTAGAAGCTGGTAAAGATGTAGAGTTTGTTGCGACTTTTGAGGTGTTTCCAGAAGTTGAAGCAAAAGACTACAGCTCTATCGAAGTTAAAAAGCCAGTAACAGAAATTACTGCTGCTGATATCGATAAAATGATCGAAAATCTTCGTCAGCAACGTGCCGAATGGCAGGTGGTTGAACGTGCCGCCGCAGACGGTGATAAAGCGAATATCGATTATCTCGGTACTAAAGACGGTGTTGCATTTGACGGTGGCAAGGCTGAAGGTAGCGATTTAGAGCTTGGTTCTGGTCGGATGATACCTGGTTTTGAAGATGGCGTGATCGGCATGACTGCCGGCGAAGAAAAAGTTGTTGCGTTGTCTTTTCCTGATGATTACCACAGCGAAGACCTTAAAGGCGCCGCTGTTGAGTTCAAGATTACCTTAAACAGCGTTAGTGAGAAAAAACTTCCAGAGATGGATGACACACTGTTTGAAGCCTTTGGTGTTAAAGAAGGTGGCGAAGACGCTTTTCGCGCTGAAGTAGAAAAAAATATGGCGCGGGAGTTGAAAAACGCGACTAAGTCCCGCATTAAGAATCAAGTGATGGAAGGTGTTCTTGCTATCCACGCTGACCTACAAGTACCAAAAGCCTTGGTTTCTCAAGAAATTGATGCTTTACGCAACCAGCAAATGCAGCAATTTGGCGCAATGGCAGAAAAACTGAATGCCGCTGACATTCTGCCTGATGAGCTGTTTCGTGAGAATGCGGAGCGTCGCGTTAAGCTGGGCCTAGTGCTAAATGAGTTAATTAGCGTTGAAGGTATTAAAGCTGATGAAGGCAAGGTGCGCGCTGCCTTGGAAGAAATGGCTGCCAGTTATGAAGATAAAGAAGAAATCATTAATTGGTATATGAGCAATCCACAACAGCTTCAACAAATCGAAGGTATGGTTATTGAAGAAGAAGTGGTTGAAAAATTGCTTGAAAAATCGAAGCTTAGCGAAGAAACTTTAAGCTACGAAGAAGTTATGTCGCCACCAGCGAAAGAGGCAGAAGAATCCTAATCTGAAAAGGATACTCTGGTTTTTTCCGGTCAAGCGACTGAACGAAAGTTCCGTCGCTTGATTTTTTTCCGCTGGCCGTAAATTTAGAATGTTAATTACGTACGGAAGAGTATTCAATATGTCGCGCAATTCGATTGATGGTTTTAACAATAATACTGTAACCAATCTGGGCTTGGTGCCTATGGTTGTAGAGCAAACGGCCCGTGGTGAGCGTTCCTACGATATTTATTCTCGTTTGCTAAAAGAGCGCGTTATTTTTTGCGTGGGTCAAGTTGAAGATCATATGGCCAATCTCATTGTGGCCCAGTTACTTTTCCTTGAATCAGAAAACCCTGATAAAGATATCCACCTCTACATTAACTCCCCTGGTGGATCGGTGACGGCGGGCTTGTCAATTTACGATACTATGAAGTTTATCAAGCCTGATGTGAGCACTATGTGTATCGGTCAAGCGGCTAGTATGGGCGCGTTTTTGCTAAGTGGCGGCGCTAAGGGTAAGCGTTTTATCGTGCCTAATGCGCGCACCATGATTCATCAGCCTAGCGGCGGTGCTCAGGGGCAGGCAACGGATATCGATATTCAGGCCCGCGAAATCTTGATTATCCGCGAAAAGCTTAATCATTTAATGGCTGAGCACACTGGGCAAACATACGAGACTATTGCGCGGGATACCGAACGCGATAACTTCATGAATGCGCAGCAATCCTGCGATTACGGTCTAGTCGATGAGGTTTTAACTTCTCGCTGATAGGGCATTTAGCGGTGTTGTTCGCATTTGATTGCGGATGATGCAAACTTGCAAAAGTGGGTAAAAGGCGTCATCTTTAGCCCAAGGTGCTTCGAACACCCTGCAAAATCAGAACAAGGTAGGTATGAATGAGTAGTAAAGACGGCACAGATGATAACGGCAAGCTGCTGTACTGTTCCTTCTGTGGTAAAAGTCAGCACGAAGTCCGCAAATTAATTGCTGGGCCGTCTGTCTTTATCTGTGATGAGTGTGTCGATCTTTGTAATGACATCATTCGCGAAGAAGTTCAGGAAGCTGCCAGCGAAGCGGGGCGCGATAAGCTGCCGACGCCGCAGGAAATTAATAACACGCTAGATCAGTATGTCATTGGGCAAAGGCGAGCGAAGCGAGTTTTGGCTGTCGCGGTGTATAACCATTACAAGCGTTTGCGTTATGGCGATAAGCACAAAGATGAAGTCGAGCTGGGCAAGAGTAATATTTTGCTGGTTGGGCCAACGGGTAGCGGTAAAACACTGCTAGCTGAAACTTTGGCGCGTCTGCTTGATGTACCATTTACGATTGCAGATGCAACGACGCTAACTGAAGCGGGCTATGTAGGTGAGGATGTTGAAAATATCATCCAAAAACTACTGCAAAAATGCGATTACGATGTAGAAAAAGCCCAGATGGGTATTGTCTATATCGATGAAATCGACAAAATTTCGCGTAAATCAGACAATCCATCGATTACTCGTGACGTATCGGGTGAGGGTGTTCAGCAGGCGCTTCTTAAGCTGATAGAGGGTACTGTAGCTTCTGTTCCTCCTCAGGGCGGGCGCAAGCATCCGCAGCAGGAGTTTTTGCAGGTAGATACCTCAAATATACTGTTTATCTGTGGCGGTGCGTTTGCCGGGCTGGATCGCGTTATTCGCGATCGTTCTGAAAAAGGCGGTATCGGCTTTGGCGCTGAGGTGAAAAGTAAAAACGAGGCGCGCAACGTGGGCGAGATTCTTGCTGATGTTGAGCCGGATGATTTGGTGCGCTACGGCCTGATTCCTGAGTTTGTCGGCCGCTTACCTGTTATCGCGACCTTGGAAGAGCTGGATGTAGATGCCTTGGTCAGTATTTTGACTGAGCCTAAAAATGCCTTAACCAAGCAATACGCCAAGCTATTCGATATGGAAGGTGTAGAAGTAGACTTCCGTGAAGACGGCTTGCGTTCAGTGGCTGAAAAAGCCATGACTCGCAAGACGGGGGCTCGTGGTCTGCGCTCAATTCTTGAGTCTGTACTACTCGATACTATGTACGATCTGCCCTCTATGGATAACGTCAGTAAGGTCGTTATCGATGATTCGGTCATTAAAGGCGACTCAACGCCGATACTGGTTTATCACAATAGTGAGCAGCGCAAAGCCGCTCCTAAAGAATAAGCCCCCGCTAGTCAAAACGCCGCAAAAGTCTTTTTTTGCGGCGTTTTTCTTTTTTGTCAGTTTCTTTACAGTCAAGTCTTGTTTTTAACACCGCAAATCCCCATCTTAGAACTATGCTGTCTATAACACAGACAAATATCCGCTGTGGGCGGATTGAACCGAATTAACTAAGAGGAAACGTAATGGCTGATACAAACGAGTTACTGGAATTGCCACTGCTTCCTTTGCGCGATGTGGTCGTTTATCCCCATATGGTTATCCCGCTATTCGTGGGGCGGGATAAATCAATTAGAGCGCTTGAACTGGCCATGGCTAGTAATAAAGAAATCGTGCTAGCTGCTCAGCGCAATCCTGATTTAGACGAGCCGGGCACCGATGATCTTTACGATATAGGGACTGTCGCCAATATTCTCCAGTTACTGAAGCTTCCAGATGGCACCGTCAAAGTGTTGGTGGAAGGGAGTTATCGTGCGCAACTTAATGCTGTAACTGCGGAAGAAGATTACTTTAGTGCTGAAATAACCGCTTTGGAGGGGGAGCGTATCGCCGCAGAGGAATCTGAAGTGATGCTACGCTCTGCTATTTCGCAATTTGAAAAATACATCAATTTAAGTAAAAAAATTCCCGCTGAAGTTCTGACTTCCTTGTCTGGCATTGATGACCCTGGCCGTTTGGGTGACACCATTGCGGCACATATGACAATGGAGCTGGAGCAAAAGCAAGCTGTGCTTGAAATGGTAAGTGAGCGTGAGCGCCTTGAGCATTTGATGGGTTTGATGGAATCAGAAATCGACCTTTTTCAAGTAGAGAAACGCATTCGTGGTCGCGTTAAAAAGCAGATGGAGAAAAGCCAGCGCGAATACTATTTAAATGAGCAAATGAAAGCGATTCAACGTGAGCTTGGTGAGTCTGAAGAAGGCGTTAATGAGCTTGAAGAACTGGAAAATCGCGTTCAAAAGGCCGGAATGAGCAAAGAGGCGCTAGAAAAGGCCAAGGCTGAGTTGGCAAAATTGAAAATGATGTCACCGATGTCTGCTGAGGCATCCGTTGTTCGTGGTTATATTGATTGGCTAGTGAATATCCCCTGGCAAAAACGGTCGCGAGTGAAGCATGACTTACAGCGTGCGCAAGAAATTTTGGATGAAGATCACTACGGTTTAGAGGAAGTTAAAGACCGTATACTAGAATACCTTGCAGTACAGAAGCGTGTTAAGAAAGTTAAAGGCCCCGTGCTTTGCCTCGTCGGGCCACCGGGTGTGGGTAAAACCTCGCTAGGTGAATCTATAGCTCGAGCGACCAATCGTAAGTTTGTTCGTATGGCCTTAGGTGGCGTTCGGGATGAGGCAGAAATTCGCGGGCATCGCAGAACCTATATCGGCTCGATGCCTGGTAAAGTGATTCAGAAAATGTCTAAAACGGCAGTGCGCAATCCTTTATTTTTGTTGGATGAGATCGACAAAATGGGTATGGATCATCGAGGTGATCCGGCATCGGCACTGTTAGAGGTATTAGATCCAGAGCAAAATCACGCCTTTAACGATCACTATCTTGAGGTTGATTACGACCTGTCAGATATTATGTTTATCTGTACGTCTAATTCTTTGAATATTCCGCCAGCATTAATGGATCGAATGGAAGTTATTCGTATACCTGGTTATACGGAAGACGAAAAAATCAATATTGCTCGCCGCTACCTCATCCCTAAACAGCTGAAAAACAATGGCTTAAAAGTCACTGAGGCTGAAATTGATGACGAGGCCTTACAAGATATCGTGCGCTATTACACTCGTGAAGCTGGTGTGCGTGGCTTGGAGCGCCAAGTTGCTAAAGTTTGTCGCAAGGTCGTTAAAAGTGTGGCTTTGCATGGCGACAGCGGCATTATTTCCGTCACTAGTGCGAATTTAGAAGATTACCTTGGCGTGCGCCGCTATACCTTTGGTAAAGCTGAGGAAGAAAATAAGGTCGGTCAAGTTACCGGTTTGGCCTGGACGCAGGTTGGCGGTGAGTTACTTACAATCGAGGCGGTTTCGGTGGTTGGTAAAGGTCGGCATATTAAAACTGGCTCGCTTGGCGATGTTATGCAGGAATCTATTCAGGCGGCTACTACTGTAGTGCGAAGTCGTTCTAAGCGTTTAGGTATTCCCGCCCGCTATCACGACCGACACGACATCCACATCCACATGCCAGAGGGGGCAACGCCGAAAGACGGGCCATCTGCAGGCATTGGTATGTGCACCGCATTGGTTTCGGTCATAACGGGGATACCGGTGCGTTCTGACGTCGCCATGACGGGGGAGATTACACTCCGTGGCCAGGTTTTGGCGATTGGTGGCTTAAAAGAAAAACTGCTTGCAGCTCACCGTGGCGGTATAAAAACCGTTATAATCCCCATGGAAAATGAAAGGGATCTAAAAGAAATTCCGGAAAACATAAAAGCGGATTTAGAAATTCGTCCGGTCAAGTGGATTGACGAGGTTCTAGATATAGCGCTCGAAAGTCTTCCTGAAGAAATTTCTGAAGAAGCTTACCTTGCGGGTATTGACGACAGCCATAAAAACGTGGATGCGAATGGTGATATTCTCGGTGGGTCGCGTGCAAACGCACACTAGACGCAGAGATATCTTGACCATATAGGGCGCAGTTGGTATAAATCCCACTCTTTACGCATACGGCTTTTCGAGCTGATGCGTATGTTTGTGACGGTCACCAGTCAGTTAATGTAAAAATATTTTTTATAACAATTTGAAGGGGAAGAATAAGTGAATAAATCTGAGCTAATCGACGCTATTGCAGAATCTGCAGATTTGTCTAAAGCAGCGGCAGGACGTGCACTAGATGCGGCCGTAGAAGCAATTACTAATGCACTGAAGTCAGACGATTCAGTATCTTTGGTAGGCTTTGGTACTTTCAGTGTTAAAGACCGCGCAGCTCGCACTGGTCGCAACCCGCAAACCGGCGCGCCCATTGAAATTTCAGCAGCTAAAATTCCAAGCTTTAAAGCTGGTAAAGCGCTGAAGGATGCCTGTAACTAAGGTATAGACCGCCATTCCCGTTTTAACGGGGGGCCGTAGGGGTAAAACCTCTTACAGAAGGCGCATCGAGAGGTGCGCTTTTTTTTTGATTCAGAATCAGGTTTAGCATCAATGCTGCAAAATATTCGCAATAATATCCAAGGAACAGCGGCCAAAGTTATCATCGCGATAATTGTAGTGCCGTTTGCTCTATTCGGGATCGATAGTTTATTTACTAGCTCAGGGCCAGCTGCGGCGGCGGTCGTGAACGGTGAGAAGATTTCAGAGGCGGAGTTACAGCAGGCGATTACGCTGCAAAAACGCCGTCTATTAAGCATGATGGGCGATCAAATAGATCCCGCGATGCTAGATGACGCGATTCTGCGTAAGCCAGCACTTAATACCTTGATCAAGCAGCAATTGTTATTGCAGGCAGCGAAAGACGAAGGGATTGAGGTATCAGTACCGCAGTTGAACGCGACTATAGCGGCTATGCCTCAGTTTCAAGAGGATGGCCGATTCTCTCAGGAGCGCTATCAGCAAGTTCTACGTTTGCAGGGTTATAGCAGCAGCTTTTTTAAACAACTGCTTAAATCAGATTTAACCATCCAACAATTATCTACCGCAGTCGCTGGCTCGGCATTTGTCAGTGGGGCAGAGCTGTCTCGTAGTGTTGGCCTACTGTATGAATCGCGCGATTATCATTACATAAATATTCCGCTTGCTAACTACAGCAAAAATGTCAGTGTTAGCGAGAAAGAAATTGCCGACTATTACGCCGATAATGCTGAATCATTTTTAACTGATGAGCAGGTTCGCTTTTCATATATTGAGTTAACAGAAGAGCAATTTT
This sequence comes from Zhongshania aliphaticivorans, assembly GCF_902705855.1. Classification (GTDB taxonomy): domain Bacteria; phylum Pseudomonadota; class Gammaproteobacteria; order Pseudomonadales; family Spongiibacteraceae; genus Spongiibacter; species Spongiibacter aliphaticivorans_B. The sequence goes on from NZ_CACSIJ010000017.1 coordinate 37,087, forward strand.
TCGAACCCGTTTCAGAGGATCAGGTGCTTGCAGAATATCAGCGTATGGTTGATACCAATAATGCGCAGATTGAGCGTGAGGCCGCGCATATTCTGCTAGATATCACTGATGACAGAAGCAGGGAGCAAGCGCTAGAGCAGCTAGAAAAAATACGTGCGGATATAGCTGCGGGCTCTGATTTTGCTGATGAAGCAACGCAGTTCTCTGTAGATGCTGGCTCTGCTGCAAACGGCGGATCATTAGGGTTTACAAGCGGTGACAGCTTTCCTGCTGAATTTGAAGAAGCGCTGTCTGGTTTAAATGTTGGAGACGTGTCGTCAGTCGTTGAAACAGAAGCCGGTTTACACTTAATCAAGTTGCTTAGTATTCGTAAACCAGAGTTACCCAGTCTCGATGAGGCTCGCTTACAAATTACCGAACAGCTGCGTGCACAAAAAGCACAACCTCGCTTGGTTGGTGCTGTCGATACGCTAAAAGATCTCGTGTTCAATGCAGAAAGTCTTGCAATGCCAGCAGAAGAGATGACACTTGAGGTAAAGCAGGGGAATTGGCTTAGCAAAACCTCAGAAGAGGGTTTATTTTCTTACCCAGCCGTTAAAGAGGCTGCATTTAATGCCGAGTTACGTAGTCAAGGTTTGAATAGCGACGTCATCGAGCTTGAATCGGATCGTTACGTTGTTATTCATATTGAAGAGCACAAAGCTCCCCAAGTTCAAGGGTTGGAAAATGTGCGGAATGATATTCAATTAATCTTGTCAGAGAATAAGGCGGAATCTGCTGCTTTATCCAAGGCTGAAGAACTGCAACTTGCGCTCATGTCTGGCGAACGCGTTGAAGATGCGGCGAAAAAGCAGGAGTTAAAGTGGAATGCCATCGTAGACGGCAAACGGAGCGATATTGGCGTTGAAGCCGCAATACGGAATCAGGCATTTGCCATGCCTCGACCGGCCTCTAGCGCATCAGTGAGTACGCTTCGTAAAAACAATGGCGATCGCGTCGTGGTGCAGTTATTTGATGTTCGCTACGGTAATCTCGCAGCTTTGAAAGCAGATCTTGTGCAAGAAGCCGAAAAGAGTGCTTATAGAAATAAATCATCCCAGGAATTTTCTGCTTACTTTAATAGTTTGTGGGAAAGCGCTGAGATTAAAATTAATTGATATTATGCACTTACTCCTCGGTACTTTGGGGCCGAGGAGTGAATGCTTGGATAAATAAAAATAATGATTTCTGCTGTAGAAAAAAGACAGTCGGTAGCGGGCCACGTTGATGTTTGGTATTGCTTTACCGACGATCACCGTCTGAATAGCCGACTCGATCAATACGAAACCATGTTGTCATCTGCTGAATTGCAGCAGTATCAACAACTGATGCATGGTAGCAATGGTAGAGATTACCTTATCAGCAGGGCGTTGTTACGCACAGTACTGTCGGAATATTGTGGTTTTTCTCCTGAAAAAATCAGTTTTTGCGTCAATGCATATGGCAAGCCTGAACTTATCAATGATGAGGGGCAAGGCCAAATTCAATTTAATACCGCCCATACCAGCGGCCTTACCGTGTGCGTTGTTACCCGCGACAATGATGTTGGCGTGGACGTTGAAAGCCGAGCTGAAAACCGCGGTGTTTTAAATATGGCAGATGATTATTTCTCTGCGCTTGAGCTGCAAGCTCTGAATGCACGGGCAGATGATCAGCAGCTAGATTATTTTTATCGATACTGGACCTTGAAAGAAGCTTATATCAAGGCGCGGGGAGAGGGGCTTTCCATCCCCCTACACGATTTTTCTGTGGTATTGGATGACGAGGGCGTCTTTAGCGGGTTTGTTGGCCCAGAGGCCGATCGTTGGGATTTCAGTATTTTGTGTAAAAATCCTAATTACACCGCTGCATTAGCAATGGGCGGCAAAATAAATAGCATAGCGTATTTTCACAGTGTCCCGCTTGGGCAGGAAGTTGAGTTGAGTGCTGAAGACGCATTTAATCATTTCCCTAATAATGTCAGCGGACAACGTAACCGAATGATTGGATGAAAAATTCGAGGATTAATTTGTGTATAAAGTATTAACCTTAAATCAAATCTCTACAAAAGGTTTAGAGCGTTTACCGCGTGAAAGCTACGAAATTGCGAGTGAATTTACCTCGCCAGATGCTATCTTGCTGCGCAGCCACAAACTACAAGCTGACGATATTGCAGCGTCAGTAAAGGCGATTGGTCGCGCTGGCGCGGGAACCAATAATATTCCAGTTAGTGCCTGTACCGAGCGCGGCATTCCTGTTTTTAATAGTCCTGGTGCAAACGCAAACGCGGTAAAAGAGTTGGTGATTGCTGGTCTTGCACTTGGATCGCGGGGCATCTTACCCGGTATTGCGTATGTTAACTCGCTAGGACATATGAACGATCCCAGCGAAATGGCAAAATTGCTTGAGAAAGAAAAGAAGCGTTTTAAAGGAAATGAATTAGCGGGAAGAACCTTAGGCGTTGTCGGCTTGGGTGCAATCGGTTCGATGATCGCTAACGCCGCTCTTAATTTGGGCATGGAGGTCGTAGGCTATGATCCCGCGCTTTCTGTTGACGCAGCGTGGCGTTTACCAAGTTCTGTTAAAAAGATGGAAAATATCAATAGTCTTTTTGCAAAAGCTGATTACATCACCTTACATCTACCGGTTTTAGACTCTACCCGTGGCATGGTTAACGCCGACTTGTTATCTGGCTGTAAACCGGGTTGTTGCTTATTGAATTTTGCTCGCGAAGAAATTGTGAATGTTGATGCGGTTATCGCTGCACTTGATAAAGGACAGCTTCGGCAATTTATTACTGATTTCCCAGTGCCATCGTTGATTGGTCGTAGCGACGTAGTACTGATGCCGCATATTGGCGCAAGCACGGATGAAGCAGAAGATAATTGCGCAGTTATGGCTGCTGAGCAGATTGATGACTTTTTGAGAAACGGCAATATTAATAATTCCGTTAATTTCCCTAATCTTCAACTCGAGCGAAGCGGGCATTGTCGTTTAGCCATCGCTAATCACAATGTACCTAAGATCCTTGGTAGCATTTTAGGTATTTTGGCTGAGGCCAATATTAATATTCTCGATATGTTAAACAAAAGCCGTAATGAAATTGCATATAACCTGATTGATTTGGGCGGCGACGTCAGTTCGGACTTATTGGATTCGCTGGCTGCACTCGAAGGTGTAATCAACGTGAGAGTGATTCATTAGGTTTTTTACACAAGCTCTTCAATACGCTGGGAGGTAATTAATGGCGACATTAACAGATATTGAAGGCTTGCTCGTAAATCAGCGCGGCTCGCCACCCATTGAAAACTGGCACCCCGATCTTAGTGGCGATATAGATATCGTCATTACCAGTGATGGTCGCTGGATTCATGAAGGCGGCGAAATAAAGCGCCATAAACTGGTTAAATTATTCGCTTCGATACTCCGTCGTGAAGACGATGGCGAATATTATTTAGTGACACCGGTCGAGAAATGGCGTGTTACTGTCGAAGATTTACCTCTTCAGATTGTCGATTTTGAACTAAGTAACGTCGGCACAACGCAGCGAATTGCTGTTAAAACCAATGTCGATACTTGGCTAGAGCTTGGTAAAGATCATCCTCTTCAGGTTGAAACTGACAATCTTAGCCAAGAACCTAAGCCATCGGTATTGCTTAAGCATGGCTTAGAGGCGCGGGTTAATCGAGCGAGTTTTTATAAGTTGGTGGAATTGGCTGAGTGCCATGGCAATCAGATGATATTGCATGCCGGCGGTGAGGAATTTGTGCTTGGTGCGATATAATCATCACTCAAATAAAAAGGGCAGCTATTATCAGCAGCCCTTTTTATTTGAGGTTATTTTTCTTCCGTATTAGACGGCAATAAGGTTTTTAATTGTTTTTCTAGTTGTTTAATTCGGCTTGCCATGTCGTCTAGCTGTGTGTATCTCACCGAGTTTCTGCGCCATTTTTTTACATCTTGCATAGGCGGTGTAGAGGCAAATACACCGGCCTCGGTGTTGCCTTTGGTGACGATGGTGCCGCCGTGGAAGTGGCTATTATCAGCAATGCTAATATGACCATTTATGGCCACGGCGCCTGCAACGGTGCAGTTTTCACCGATGTTTGCACTGCCAGCTATACCCACACAACCTGCAATAGCAGAGCGTTTACCAATTTTGACGTTGTGGGCAATATGAACAAGATTGTCGATGATCACGCCGTCGTGGATAACGGTATTGCCTAGGGCGCCACGGTCTATCGAACAGTTAGAGCCGATTTCTACATTATCGCCAACTACCACGGCACCTAATTGATGAATTTTCTTCCAGCCGTCGCGGCTAGGTGCGAAGCCAAAGCCGTCAGAGCCAATTACGGTGCCGCTGTGAATAACGCAGTTTTTGCCAAGGCTAACACCGTGGTAAATCACTACATTGGGGTGGACTAGGGTGTTGTCGTCAACACTGGCCCGATCTCCGACAGAAACACCTGAATAAAGTCGCGCACCACTACCAATACGAGCGTGTTCGCCGATGACGCAATTGGCACCAATGGCCGCATTGGGGGCTACGTTTGCGCTTGCCGCTACAACGGCCGACGGATGTATACCGACAGTTAGTTCTGATAGCGATTCAAATAACGCTGATACTTTTGCGTAAGCCAAATAGGTATTGGCGACGATAAGTTTATTACCGGCGTATTTGTCAGCGAAGTCGGCGTTTAGGATGACCGCACCGGTCGTAGACTGGGGTAAATATTGTAAATAGGACTCTTGGTTAATGAACGACAGCTCAGATGCTGAGGCGCACTGTAGATCGGCAATACCTGAAATTCGATGATCGGCATTACCAACTAATTCTGCGTCGAGATATTCCGCCAGCTCCGACAAACTTCTTTCGGTGTTACCCATAGGGCTTTCTCCGTTGCTACCCTGCTAGGGCGTAAATGAATTTCATGCCGAATACGGAATATAAAACTGCATGTTGAGTAGGTTTCTGCTTAGTTGGGTAAATACGCTGTTCGCTATATTGAAAATCTTCGCGGTATTGTACTCATCAATAGTTAGCTGCACTGTGTTAATTTACTGAAAATATCTATTTGCCGCCAATATAGCGTTTTGCCGGCACGGTAAGAGTAAGCAAACGCATTTTAATGCTTATTTCCATTTTTTGCGCTAACGACGCTGACGATAATTGCTCCGGCAAGGACGCCAATGAGGCCGTTAAACAGTGTTTGGGCTAGGGTATCCGCTAAGGCATTATTGAACATGTGTAGGTGAGAGAGGGCGAAAGCGATTTCTATGTAGTGATCTGCGCCGTGGGTTAAAATACCACCGCCGACTAAAAACATCGCTAAAGTCCCTACGATGGTAAGCGTTTTCATTAGTGCAGGTGCTAGCCAAAGTAAGAAGCTGCCAATGGTATGTATTGCCGAGGTGCTAGACTTATGCAAATAGAGCCCTAGATCATCGATCTTCACAATTAATGCCACCAAACCATACACCGCGAAGGTAATTCCCACGGCGACAATCGACAGTACCAAAGCCTGTTTGGCAAATGGAGCTGCTTGCATAGTGCTTAGCGCAATAACGATAATCTCTAGACTTAAAATAAAATCAGTGCGAATTGCGCCCTTAACTCGTTCTGCTTCTAAGGCCATTAAATCTGCTTCGTTATCTGCAATAAGCGCCTTTGCCTGTGAGTGATCTTTATTGTTGCGATGGGTAAGGCTATGCCAGACTTTTTCTGCGCCTTCAAAGCATAAATATAACCCCCCGACTATTAGCACCGGCGTAATTAGCCATGGCATGAATAGGCTGGCTAACAATACAATAGGCACAATAATAACTTTATTGATTAAAGAGCCTTTAGTTACTTCCCAAACAACGGGTAACTCGCGCTCAGCACGGATATTCCCAACTTGCTCTGCGTTTACAGCCAAATCGTCGCCGAGCACCCCTGCGGTTTTCTTTACCGCGAGCTTGGACATGACAGAAATGTCGTCTAATAAGGTGGCAATATCGTCAAAGAGGGCTAAAAGAGAACCTGCGGCCATTGAGAATATACCTTTGAAAGAGTGTCGTTATATCAATATTCGTAAAGCATACTACATCAGGCGACGTATCATCACTTGAAGCAATATAGATAGCTAGATTTGCCAGCTAGCATCGTTATAGATTTAACGGGGGCGTGAAGGGTAAAGTAATTAGCTCGGTGTCGGTGTTAAGAGCTTTAATGCTACTTAAAGCTAAAAAGGCCGATTTTGAGCGTCCAAACTCAAAATCGACAAGCAGATATTATTCGTTGTGTTACCAGCGATATGAGGCTTGTAGCGCAAAGGTTCGAGGAGGGTTGGTGAAGCCGTGATGCGTGGTGGTACCTGCAATAACTTTTTTAGCTACAGGGGTATCGACGGCATATAAAATAATGAGTTCGTCGCTAAGATTTTTTCCAAGTAGTGCGAGTTCCCACTCGCCGTCATTAGATGATAATGAAATACGGCCGTTGAATTGAATAAATGCATCTTGCTTTACGCGATCATCTAAGTTTGGCGAGGGATGGTATTCGTCGCTAAAAATAGCATCTAGGTTGGCGCGTAAAATTAATGTATTACCAATTTCGCGCTCATAACCGAGTAATATATTGCCAGAATAGTCAGCTGCGTACTGGTTGGTTTTGCCGCTGTAGTCACAGTTTATGCCGTTAGGGTTATCTGGCAATTGGTCTTGAATACAGGTGCCAAATTTATGATCCTGAAATTCAAAATCTAAAAACGCTAAGCCGGCACCTAAGATAACATGTTCGCTTAAGGCTACACGTCCATCAAACTCTATACCTTGGGTTACTGCACCTGCCGCATTGCCTACGTTGAAGCCCAATGTGCCATCAAACACACTCACCTGGAGATTATCGAACTGGGTATAGAATAGAGCAGAGTTTAATTCAGCGACGCCATCGAATAGTGTTGTTTTTAACCCTAGCTCATAGGAGGTGGCACGCTCTTCTTCAAATTCGAAACTCCCAATTAACACTCGCGGGTTGGCAGATGTTGCCGTGGGGTTTGTGGGAGTGGGGGCTGCACTTGGCGAGGCATTGGAGCGTGCATCGTAACCGCCAGACTTAAAGCCACGTCGTGCGGAGAAATACGCCATTGCCTCATCGCTCACATCCCATTGTAAGTTTAATAGTGGTGCAAATTGCGATTCGGTACGTTTGCCTGCCAAGTCGTGTCGTTCCGCTGCAAACGTTACCGCTGCAGCGGTATCGGTTTCACCAATAGGCAAGATTGATCCATCGGGTAGGCCGAATTCTAGTTTGCGACTACCACTCTTCTTTTCGTAGGTGTACCTGCCGCCAAGTGTTAGGCGCAGAGTGTCGGTCATTATCCAAGTGCCTTGTATAAACGCAGAAGCAATAATGGAGTCGCTTTTAAAATCCCGTGGCGATCGAATATCTATAAGTGAATTCCCAGCATCACCAATACCTAGTAGTTCAAAACCAGTGCTACCGTTTGCACCGGGATCAATATCCCCACGAGCACCTCCTTCTAGTATGTCGGCGGCGTTGATTAGCTGCGGTATAAGGGTAGATGGCAAAACAATAGAGTCAAAAAAGTAGAGCTCATTGTATTGAAAATAAGCCCCTGCGATTAAGTCAAAGTTTTCACCAGGCGCAGATACCCAACGAAATTCTTGACTATATTGTTCGTACTCTTCTTCAAAGACCACTTGGAATAATGGTGCGCCGGTAAAGTCACAGTCACATTCTTCGTCATATTGATATGCCATGTAACCGGTAATCGATGTGAATGTATTACCATTGGAATACCAATTCATATTGACGGTAATATTTTGAGTGTCGTTATTACTGAAGTCGCCATTAGAAGAGCGCTTACGATCTGCTTTGCTATCCAGTACCGAGTCGTCGGCCTGCATATTAAGAATAGAACCGTTTGGTTGCAGCTGAATTAGATTTCGAATACCTGCGGGTAAAGAGCCTAACAATCCGCCAACGGCGCCCAGATCTGGAAAGACGGTGTCGTTTAATATTTCACCGTAGGTTCGACCCGTGAACAAAAAAATGTCGGAATCGGAGGCGTAGTCGGTCAAAATTTCAGACTGTCTACCAACTACATCAAAGCTACCCATTTCAAGTTTTAACTTTGCATCGAAATCACTGCCTGCATCCCAGGAAAATTTTAATCGGTAGGTCGCTTCATTCCGCTCTGCCTCGTCACGGTTTAAGACTTGGTTTTTAACAAAGCCGTCGGTATGCCTTTGACGCATGGCAAAGCGTGCGGTGAGTTCGTCGTTTATTGGGCCAGAGGCCACGAAATCGATTACTTGCTCGTTTAGATCGGGTTCGTATGTACCTTGTACAAAGAATTCTGCTTCATTGCTTGGCGATGCGGTCCCGATATTTATTGCACCGGCAATACTGTTTTTACCAAGCAAAATATTTTGCGGGCCGCGTAGTATTTCAACGCGCTCAAGATCCAAGAAAGGTGCGCGGGCGAGCTGGGCGCGACCATAGTAAATACCGTCTACGTACATACCAACAGATTGCTCAAACCCTTGGTTTTCACCCGAGCCAATCCCCCGTATATAGATATCAGTGCCGATACTTGATTCTGTCATTGTAAAATTAGGGACGTAAGCTTGTAGATCCTCAATTTTAGAGAGACCAGCCTCCATCATCTTTTCGCCGCTAATAGCACTAACCGACACCGGCACATCTTGGAGGCTCTGCGCCCTTATTTGAGCGGTAACAATCACCTCCTCAAGCTGGGGTGCGGCATTGACCAGCGCACTTTGCATTGCAGTGATAGAAATTGTGCTTAGCAATGTAATTTTTTTTATCATTATGTTACCTCTACGGTAAGGCATGACGCGCTTACCTCGATCTCGTTATTGGATTGTTTACACCTAAGTACTGAGGCCTTGATTAAAGCTGTTGAAATAGGGTTTTAAAGTTTTAACCTTACGAGGGTGAATATTTGCTTTATTAAAGTCTCCACAATGATGCTCCACAACAAGCGGGTCCATGACCTTAAACCAAAGTGGCGGGAAGTACGCTAACATCATCATCGAGGCGTAACCCGAAGGTAATTGTGGGCTGTCCTCGAAATGCCGTAGCGCTTGAAAGGCACGATTTGGGTGTGCATGATGATCTGAGTGGCGCTGCAATTGATACAGAACTAGGTTAGTTACGATGTGATTACTATTCCACGAATGCTTAGGTAAGCATCGTTCGTAGCGCCCGTGGGCATCTTTCTGTCGTAACAAGCCGTAATGCTCAACATAGTTAATTACCTCAAGTAACGATGCGCCGAGTACCGCTTGTATTAGGAGGAAGGCTAGTGCTGACCAACCCAGTATAATTGTGCATGCGCTATACATAGCGACCGTCATAGCCCAGGCTTGTAGAACGTCATTTCGCCACGTCCAAAATTCCATACCTTTACGGTAAAGTCGTTGGCGCTCAATCTCGCAGGCGGATTTAATACTTCCCACTACTGTGCGAGGCAGGAATTGCCAAAAATTCTCTCCCATTTTTGAGCTTGCGGGATCTTCCGGTGTCGCGACTCTGCGGTGGTGTCCAAAGTTATGCTCCACGTAGAAATGCCCATAGGCGACGGGTGCAAGTGCTATTTTTGCCAAGAATTGGCTTAAGGCGTCGCGTTTATGGCCAAGTTCATGCCCAGTATTAATGCCGATTCCGTTTACGTAAGCGCAGCTGAATAGGCCGGCGATAATTCCTAGTGGGCCAAGCTCAGTGCAGGCAAACCATAAGGTAATTAACGTGCCTGCATACTGAAGTGGAATGTAGGCGTAGACGATATAGCGGTAATAATTGTCGTTTTCTAATTGTTTAACAGCAGATTCTGGTGGGTTAGAGCGATCTGTTCCGATTAAAAAATCTAAGGCAGGGATGATTGCATACACGATGACGGGTGTTAGCCACCAACCCCAAATTTGTCCGGTCTGCATATAAATTATGGCGCCGAAGATTGGGAATAGAGGCACTAAAAGCCCCAGTGACCATAAATAGCGTTTCGGATCGTGCCATTGTAGTTCAGCGCTAGTATCCACTTTTTAACCCCTTTATTATGTTTACAAGTGTTAAGTTGTAATTTATGGCATAACTTTACGGGTGTCAAGTTGGGGTTTGTGTTATTTTCTGCGCTCAGAAATATTATTGATTTGCCGTAAATTCGGCGCATCGTCATACTATTCAACGCAAATGCTGTATTGATATTGAGGAAGGTATGAGTTCGAGTAAGACCAAGCAGAGTCGAAAGGGTAATCGCGAAAAGTTAATGAATGCGGCTCTAGAGTTATTATTAGAGGATCAGAGTGGCTTGTCTGGTATCAGCCTGCGTCGTATTACTAAAGCTTGTGACTTGAGTCCACCAGCGTTTTACAGCCATTTTTCATCAATGGAAGAATTGGGTTTAGCGCTTGTTAACGAGGTTGGTAGTACGCTTAGAAGTATCTTAAAGGGTGTGAGAGATGCTGATACAGAGGCATTAGTTATTGCTGCGTCTGTTGATGCCGCATTTGGGTATATTCGCGGCAATGAGTCTTTGTTTATATTAATTGCACGAGAAAGAGCAGGGAGTTCTGCTCTAATTCGCGGTGCAATTCGAAATGAAGTTCGCCAGATAGTTGAAGAGATGGCTAGTGACTTTCACTCGAGGGGACTCTTCGCTCAATTTAGTTTGCCAGAAAAGCAGGCGGCAGTAGCTGCGATAGTGTCTTTAGGTTTAGGCTTAATTCCAGATCTATTAGACTTGTCCCGAGAATCCGCTGCTGAGGGCGACGCGCTTTTGTCGCAATTTGAATCTCAAGTGCAGTTTATTTTGTCTTAATGGGCGAATAGTTGGTGTTTGAAACCCTATAAGCTCTGATTAGATTTTTACACAAACGAAAAGCGCATTCCCTGATTCGCCATTCCAAAGTAGTAATTTTTCGTAATCGTGCTCAAAAATATGAACGTCGAAGTAGGGCGAGAGAAGATCTTGAAGTTGAGCAAAACTTATCGCGACCATTGTATGTTCATCCTGCCATACCTGCTGGGTAGCTTGCGTGGTTTTATGAATACTGAGTTTTAGCGATTGCTGTTCGCCTTCGCCGCAGTAATACCATCTAGAGCTAAATATGAATTGGCTGCCGTCTTGTTCAGCGCTGTGACGCGTAAATGAGTTATTGTCAATTTTATTTTTATCAACAGCGTTAAAGCAAAGCATACCATCCGGTTTTAGTGCTTTGTATGCACTGAGAATACAGCTTTTTAGATTGTCTATGCTGCCGCTGTAATGAATGGAATATAGAAAGCAGCTAATGACATCGACGGGGCCAGAAACTGTGAAGTCGCACATGTTTTGGCGACTGAGCTGGGCTTCTGGGCAGCGTCGTCTCGCGATATCTAGCATTTCTTGGTTTAAATCAAGCCCTTGGCAGTGATAGCCAAGATCAATGAAATGCCTAATATGAGGCCCAGTACCGCAGCCCAAATCTAAAAGGTTTTTCCCTTTGTTTCCAAAAATGTGTTGCAGCCTGTGGGCGGTATTGCTTTGTGCAAGGTAGTCGATATCTGCACACATTAGGTCGTAATACGCCGAAAGGTCGGAGTAGAGAATAGTGTCAGTCATGAGTATTTGCGCGGCGGTGTAGATGGGGCCGCGCAGTATAGCAATTGCGCTAATGAAGGGAAGAAAAAATGGGCCGCCTTATTGGGTGCTTACTGCGGCCCTGTTTGTTGGCTGGGGGCAGTCCATAAGGCTGACCAAATATAATCTCCAGATAAAAAGTAAACGGCGTCGTCGTGAATAACTGAACGATGCTGTCCACCGTACCAATTTTCATTGGGAGCAGGGCTGGCGATAATATCGCCGATCAAGTCGAGGCTGGCGGCGGCAGCGTTTTCTTTGCCGTTAATTTCCATGAGATATAAGCGGTTCTCGTTTACGTAGCCGTTTTCTTCGCTGTTGTACGAGGACTGAACAGGCACGGTAAGACGGTCGCTGCCATCGGTTTGTTGAATATAGGTAAACGCGTGGCGGTTGTACTGAGCCTCTGAGTAATTCCAGCCATCTTCCTTGCCTAATAACAGGGTAGCGAGTTCGCTTGGATTACTAATATCAGTCACGTTGAATAGGCTGAGTTTTACTAAACCTTGATTCTGGGCAGATTGACCAACGCCGAGTAAAAGATTGTTATTTACTGGGTGTAAGAAATCTGAAAAGCCGGGAATTTCTAGCTCGCCTGCGATATATGGATCCGCTGGGTTAGTGAGGTCGAGTACGTATAAAGGGTCAATCTGCTCAAAGCTCACAAGATAGAGGCGGTCGTCTAAAAACCTCACGCCATATAGATCTTCATTTGGTTTGCCGATTTCAGCAGGTCTATTGTTATTGGGTAAAACAGATATTTGTTCTAGGCGTAAATCGTTCGACGCTTCTTGTAAGATCGTTAATTGGTGGTCGCGAATATCGCTGCTGTCGCCTGTGTAGAGGGTGGTGACCACGCGTAACATATCGTCTTTTTCGGACAATCTAAAGTCGACTTGACCGCGATTCCATAAATACCCCATTAAATCTGCGGAGCCGCGATAGGCAGGTTTGCCGCTTCCCAGTGCAAATTTATGGATACGGGTTTGGCCCGCGCTATTTCCATACCTAGCCTGACTTAGATAAAGAGCTTCGGCAGACATATAAACGCCGCTGGCGTCTTCGTTGTAACAGGTAGTTTGGGCGTTACTGGGGTTGCTTAATGGGACCGCAGTAATGCTAGTAATAACGGGGTATACATATTCGTCGCTGGGGTCGTCGCGGGTAATTAAACAGTCTTTTGCCGCAAATAGTGGCCGAGTCTGCTCGTTGACGGTGATATTGGGAATAATGTCTGCTGGCGTAGTATTGGCTAAGGTCTCTTTGTTTGCGTCAGCTTCTTGTTTATTTGCTGGATAGTAATAAATATTATCCCAGTGGGGGGTGTGACGGCTGATAAGATATAGCGTGTCGCCAATGCGGCGACTATCTACAAAGCCCCCTTCAATCCTCAGGTCCCAAGTTTTTTCGATATTGTCTATATTTGCCGTGTCGTAAATTTTGACGGCAAGCGCCTGCTGTCCCCAGGGGGCGATTTGTTGCCAAACATCACCGTAGGTACCGTAATATTGGCTGGTAGCGATACTGATTAGGCTGTCGTTTTGGATGAATAAGCCCTGTACATACTCACCATCTTCCAGTGGTATTGTCGCTACCTGTTGCGCTGTTGCGGCGTCCGGATTGGTACTTAAAATCCGAATGCTACCGGGGTTCTGTGGGTTTTGTGGCGGCACTAGGGCATCACTGGCAAAAGCCGCATCGGTGACAAAACAACAGCTGTGCTGGATGGTCGGTACGATATATAGATAGTCGCCGTCGTATTTGAGTACATCAAATTCGTCAACATCAGCTTCTAATGTGTAAGTGCTTGAATATCCGCCGGAGGATGCGTCATCAGCGGTGGCACCCCCTGCGGGTTGCAGCATAGGCAGTCCTTGTTCATAGCGATTTGTTTGGGTGTATGCGGCTTTAAAGCGCGTGACGAATTCCTCTTCGCTATTTACCGCACGCAATAAGCTGTTTGATTGATCGCCGTTATTATCAGGAGGGGTGCTAGAGCCACCACCAGAACCTCCTCCACAGGACGCGATGCTTATGGAAAGTATTGCTAGGTATAGGTATGCCGCTTTGCTTCTAAGGTGTGTGATGGCATTGTTATTCATGGTGATACCCTATGCATTCTATGGTGTATGGATTGTGTGCTGCTGGTGTGCCTACCATCAGTTTAGCGCTCCTGTCGCCCATGTAAATTGGTAGAAGCACTTAATTTGTTGGAAATGAGAGGGAGTACACTGAAATACGTAACCTTGTTTCAGCGTATACGTTAAGCTTTGAAAACACTTACGACACTCGAAAACTATGCGTTACTACAGCTTAGAAAAATACATCAATTTATTTGATGGTTACCGAAAGGTTTTTAAAATCGATAGCCATAATTTAATGCTGTTGCAAACAGACGGCGCCCGCTATTTGATTGAGAGCAGTTGTCCGCACCGAGAGTATCCCTTGAGCAGCTCGGATGTTGAGGGTTTAGAATTGGTTTGCCCCCAACATGGCTACCGCTTTGATATACAGAGCGGTGCTCTAAAACACTATAGCGAAGAGTTATGTCGCAATTTGCGGTGTTATGAGCTGGTTGATCGAGATACTGAGGTGGGGGTTATGCTTGAGTATTAAACTGTAAAACCGATACAAACAAAAAAGCCCTGACAAGGTTTGTTGTCAGGGCTTTTTTAGGGCTTAGCTAAGTGTATTACTTAGCGGCAGCCGCTTTCTTTTCTTTCTCTTTGGCAATAACTGCTTCAGCTACGTTAGCAGGACAAGCTGCGTAGTGAGAGAATTCCATTGAGAACTGACCGCGACCAGAAGTCATGGTGCGCAGAGTGCTGATGTAACCAAACATTTCTGACAGCGGTACGTCTGACTTGATACGCACGCCAGTAGTGTTTGGCTCTTGACCAGAAATCATGCCGCGACGACGGTTCAAGTCACCAATAACATCACCGACGTGATCTTCTGGGCTGTACACGTCAACTTTCATGATTGGCTCAAGCATTTGTGGGCCAGCTTTAGGCATAGATTGACGGAAAGCGCCTTTTGCAGCGATTTCGAAGGCAACTGCCGAAGAGTCAACAGCGTGGAAGCCACCATCAACCAAGGTTACTTCAACATCCAGCACAGGGAAGCCAGCTAAAGGACCAACGCCCATCATTGAGCGGAAGCCTTTTTCGATGGCTGGGAAGAATTCCTTAGGAACGTTACCACCAACAACTTTCGAGGTAAAAGTGAAACCGGTGTTCGGCTCGCCCGGTTTGATAAAGTAGTCGATCTTACCAAACTGACCAGAACCACCAGATTGCTTCTTGTGGGTATAGCTGTCTTCGATTTCCTGAGAAATTGTCTCGCGGTAAGCAACCTGTGGTTGACCTACAACAAGATCAACGCCATATGTGCGTCGAAGGATGTCTACTTTAATATCAAGGTGCAATTCACCCATTCCCTTAAGGATGGTTTCGCCTGAGTCGATATCGGTTTCAACACGGAACGTTGGATCTTCTGCAACCATTTTACCGATCGCGATACCCATTTTCTCAGTAGAGCCTTTGTCTTTTGGCGTAACAGAGATAGAGATAACTGGTTCTGGGAAAACCATAGCTTCAAGTGTACATGGGTGCTTAGGATCACAAAGGGTGTGACCGGTTTGCACGTTTTTCATGCCCACGATGGCAATGATGTCACCGGCTTGCGCAAAGCTTAATTCGTTACGCTCATCAGCTTGCATCTCAACCATACGGCCAACACGCTCAGACTTACCGGTGAATGAGTTAAGAATGGTGTCGCCTTTGTTCAATTTACCTGAGTAAATACGAACGAAGGTTAGGGCGCCGAAACGGTCGTCCATGATTTTGAATGCTAGAGCGCGGAAAGGCTCGTCAGCAGATACGATTGCGTATTTGCCGTTGGCATTACCTTCTTCGTCTGTTAACGGCTGTGGGTTAACTTCTGTAGGGGATGGTAAATAGTCAACAACAGCATCAAGTAGCAGCTGCATACCTTTGTTTTTAAAGGCAGAACCACAATATGTTGGGAAGAACGCTAGCTCCAAGGTACCTTTACGAATGCAGCGCTTGATATCGTCATCAGAAGGTTGCTCACCTTCCATGTACGCCATCATGACGTCATCATCCATTTCAACCGCGTTTTCAACTAATTGTTCACGGTACATTTCAACGTCATCAACCATGTCGGCCGGAACGTCTTCGATGGTGTAGTTTTCTGGTTGCCCAGTTTCATCCCAAATGTAAGCTTTACGGCTTAACAGGTCGACAACACCTTTGAATGTGTCTTCACGACCAATTGGCAGGGTCATGATTAATGGGGTGGCACCTAGAACTTTTTTAACTTGATCGGTTACACGGATGAAATCGGCGCCGATACGGTCAAGTTTATTTACGAATATAAGGCGCGATACTTTTGAGTCGTTCGCGTAACGCCAGTTGGTTTCTGATTGTGGCTCAACGCCGCCAGAACCACAGAAAACACCAACACCGCCATCAAGAACTTTCAGCGAGCGATATACTTCTACTGTGAAGTCAACGTGGCCCGGGGTGTCGATAACGTTGAAACGATGCCCTTTCCAGAAGCAGCTAACAGCTGCTGATTGGATGGTTATACCGCGCTCAGCTTCTTGTTCCATGAAGTCAGTCGTTGATTCACCTTCGTGAACCTCACCCAGCTTATGAATTTTACCGGTCAGCTTAAGGATACGCTCGGTAGTCGTGGTTTTACCGGCATCAACGTGGGCGAAAATACCAATATTTCTGTAAAGGGATAGATCAGTCATAGCGCTCTCTAGATAAGCTGGGTTGAAAATTAGGCGGGTAATGTACAGCAAATTAGCAAATTTTGCTCGCAGAAAAATCAATAAGAGGGGCTTTCAGCAAGTTTTTTTGCGTAAAAATGCCTCTACAGCGCAAAAAGTTACAATTCTGCCTCTTTTCGCAATGATTAGATCCTGAATATGCAACGTTTTCAGCAGCTTGGCTTTGCGGACGTCGT
Source organism: Zhongshania aliphaticivorans (assembly GCF_902705855.1). Classification (GTDB taxonomy): domain Bacteria; phylum Pseudomonadota; class Gammaproteobacteria; order Pseudomonadales; family Spongiibacteraceae; genus Spongiibacter; species Spongiibacter aliphaticivorans_B. The sequence goes on from NZ_CACSIJ010000017.1 coordinate 53,754, forward strand.
CTGTATTTAAACGCCGTCAGCAGCATTTAATAGAGCTTGCGTAAGTAGCGTGGCCGTTCGGCACGTTCCCACATTCGATCGAAGCGTTCTTGGTAGTCATTTACCTGGGGTGGTAGATGATAACTGCCCCAATTGGCTTGATGCTTTCCATCGGTATAGACAAAGATGCCGCTGCGGTCGACAAGCATAAAAAATTCGTCTACTTCTGCCCGATAATCAGCTGAAAGTAAGCGCAGGGACATCGCGGAGGGTAATCGTTGACTCAGCTCAATTATCGGGTTGCGGTTTTCTCTCAAGGATGTTTCGTCAGAGATCAATAAGCGTATTTTGTTTTGACGATGGCCTCGGGCAAGTCCTGACAAGGCGTGAGCCATCGCGTCGCTGGCATAAAGATCAGGTTCGAGCGCGTGGCTAAATATACTGATTGTTCGGCGTGCTTGGCTGCACATATCTAAAATCGTTGCAGCGTTGTCGTTGGGTTTGAATTTTTGGCTGTCTTGCCCAAGCCTGCGCTGCTCACGCAAGAGTAGTCGCATGGATTGGTGGGGAATGCCGGCGTCCATAAACATGTCGCCGTAGGGCATAAACCCCGCTGCGGCGTAAAAACCGATAGCGTGGTCTTGAGCGCCGAGGGTAAGTTCACGCCAGTCTTGATTCTTGGCATATTCCATAGCAGCTTGTAACAGTGCTTTGCCGATACCGCGCTTGCGAAAGTCTTTACGTACCGCCATACGGCCAATACTGCCGTTATTTAGCATTCTTACTGTGCCGACTGCTTCATCGTTTAGCAATGCGAGCCAGTGATGGCAGTAGGGATCGTGCTCGTCCAGCTCTAGCTCGATCGGGACAGCTTGTTCGTCTACGAACACCTCGTGACGTATGCCAGTGAGTATCGCCTTGTCGGTTTGCCAGTCAGTCTTGCGTATCGTCATAAAAGCACAAGGTGCCGTTGCAGAATAGGGCGTAAATCATGTCTGGGCTAAGACGGTGGGCAGTATCAATGGTGATACCGCTCTCTATCTCACACAGAGATTTAACATCGTCGCGCTGCTCAGGTGGGTAAGGGAAGGCCAATCCGTCGGCAAACAGGTATTGTTCGTCAAAGGCCAGCCTAGCGCCTAGCCGCAACTGTAGTACCGCGCCTTCGGCTAATTCCAGTAGGAATTCCTCTGGGTTTAGTGAGTCGTCGATCATGCTTTCTTGGTCGGGTATTCGGGTCATCATCTCGCCGAACCAGCGCGCCAAATGGTCGTCATCATTTATATGGCGCAGCATTAGTGACTTTACATGTTCACGAACACCCGCCGAAATTTCTGCGGGATGCGCATTAGCATCCAGTTGCGGGTCTTGATAGCGCAGAGATTCATCAAGAAAGCTGGCAATATCGTCGCTGTAATCGCTTAGTAATGCCGCTTCAGATGGAGCTCTAAATCCTACAGAGAGTGTGATGCAGTCATCACCTTCGGCGATACCCCAGTGGGCGACGCCCGGCGGTACATAAAGCACGTCGCCGGCTTCCAGCAGGTATTCTTGCTCGACGCTAAAATCTTGTAATAAGCGCAAACCGGCTTGGCTAGCTAATGGCGTTTGCGCTGAGCAGTGACCTCCGACCTTCCAGCGCCGGCGGCCGCTGCCTTGCACTAAAAACACGTCATATTGGTCGTAGTGGGGGCCGACATTACCGCCGTCGCAGGCATAGCTCACCATGACATCTTCGGTGCGCCAGCGGGGAATAAAACGGAAGTGGGCGAGTAGGTCGGCAAGCTCTGGCAGATAGTGATCTACACTTTGCACCAATAGCGTCCAGTTGGATGCTGGTAAGGAGCCGAAATCTTCTTCTTTGAAGGGGCCGTTGCGTAATTCCCAGCCACCGTCTTTTTCAATAATAATGCGACTGTCAACGTCGTCTTCACAGGCCAAGCCTGCGAGATCGTTGCCGTCTAGCGGGCACTCATAGTTAGGCAGTGCCGCTTTTAATAGCAGGGCTTCGCGCTGCCAAACCTGATCTAAAAACCACTGTGGATCAAAATTTTGCAGCGCCACGGGGTTAAATCCGCTTTGCTTGGGCAACGGCGTTGCCGATGTAGCGCGCCGGGGTTAGCTCGCGCAGTTCAGCTTTAGCGGCATCTGGCATATCTAAATCATCTACAAATGCCTTTAATATGTCTGCGGTAATACGCTGGCCACGCGTCAGTGCTTTTAATTTTTCATACGGTTCTTCAATGCCGTAACGGCGCATGACGGTTTGGATTGGCTCGGCAAGAACTTCCCAGCTGTCATCTAGGTCTGCGGCGATGCGCGAAACATTAATTTGAAGCTTGCTCAGTCCCTTCATCGTTGCTTGGTAGGCCATAACGCTGTAAGCAATACCGACGCCCATGTTGCGCAATACCGTTGAGTCAGTGAGGTCACGCTGCCAGCGCGAAATTGGCAGCTTTACGGCGAGATGATGCAGAACCGCGTTAGCGATGCCCAAGTTGCCTTCTGAGTTTTCAAAATCAATGGGGTTAACTTTGTGCGGCATAGTCGATGAGCCAACTTCGCCGGCGATGGTGCGCTGCTTGAAGTAACCTAAAGAAATATAGCCCCAAATATCACGATCTAAGTCGATCAAAATGGTGTTGAAGCGGGCTATGGCATCGAATAATTCGGCGATGTAATCGTGGGGTTCAATTTGGGTTGTATAGCGATTCCAATTGATGCCGAGCTTGCCGATAAATTCTTCGGCATTGGCTTCCCAGTCGATGTCTGGATACGCCGAGATATGGGCGTTGTAGTTGCCCACGGCGCCATTAATTTTACCCAGTAATTCTACTTCAGCGATCACTTGACGTTGACGACGAAGGCGTGCCACTACATTGGCGAATTCTTTGCCCATTGTTGTTGGGCTGGCAGTTTGGCCGTGGGTGCGCGACAGCATGGCCACTTCGGCAAATTCATGGGCCTGCTCGGTGAGTTTGGCGACAATGGCGTCACACTCAACTAGCAGCAATTCGCGGCCTTCACGCAGCATTAAAGCGTGAGATAGGTTGTTGATGTCTTCTGAGGTGCAGGCAAAGTGTACAAATTCGGAAATGGCCGCCAACTCCGCATTACTACTGATGGCTTCCTTTATGAAGTACTCAATGGCTTTTACGTCGTGATTGGTGGTGGCTTCAATGTCTTTTACTTTTTGCGCGCCAGCCTCATCGAAATCGCTGATTAGCGCCTCTAAAACGGCGTTGGCTTCGTCGCTCAAGCTGGGTACTTCAGTGATGGCAGAATTTGCCGCAAGCTGCTGGAGCCAGCGCACTTCCACAATAAGACGATACTTGATCAGCCCAAATTCACTGAAAACAGGGCGCAGGCTAGCAGTTTTGCTGCCATAACGGCCATCGACGGGTGAGATGGCAGAAAGCGCGGATAAGTCCATATTGAATACCTTTTCTAGAGCGGGGCGGGCAGTTCGGAAAGCGCGCAATAATACACGAATTAACGACGGATTTCAGTTGCCAGCAGTTGTTTGGTTTGGGTGAAAATACGGTTTCTTTGCAACACTAATTTCCAGCGGCTTCCACCAGCTTGGTGCCACAAAAAACCAGCGCGTATGGCGGCTAATAACAGGGTCCGAATGCGGGCGGCATTGTTAGCATTTTGAAGTTCCTGCGCGCTGCCAGTGATTTGAATTCGGAAGTTGTATTTGGAAATAGTATCTTGATAAATCGCTGAAAGAGAGTTTGATAAGGTATTAATATCATTACCATTAAATTCTTTCTGCTTGGCGGTATGTTGCAGCCGACTACGCAATAGGGCAGAGGTGTCTGAGTCGTTGCGGAGTTTTTTATGGAGGTGCAATATCCCTAAGCAATAACGCATTACGCTCTTGCGCTCGCCATAGTCATTGCCGCTGAGCAGGTCGCGTAAACCGCGAACGCCCACCTCAAGGTTTTCGATGCTGCCGTAGGCTTCTTCCACTGTCGTGGCTGAAAATTTAAACAAGCTATCTATTGTGGCTTCAACAGCTTGGGGTTCAGCTTGGCCGGTGCGCGCAATTTGATCGACCAAAACGGCGGCCTGGACTATCGCGGCCAAGGCCAATGTTTGCTGGCGGGCTTGTAGGTTCTTATCTGTTTGGGTGGCGCCCTGATTATTGCTCATTAGTATTGGTAACCCGCTTCGATGATGCCACCGCCTAGGCACACCTCATTATTGTAAAAGACCACTGACTGACCCGGTGTGATAGCACGCTGAGGCTCAGTAAAGTGCACGTCAAATCCTGTGTCTGTTGGGCGTATTTCACAGGCCTGATCCGCTTGGCGGTAGCGAGTTTTTGCTGTGCACATAAGGGGTAGTGTGGGTGCTTGGCCGCTTATCCAGTGAATTTCGCTTACCTGTAAGGCTTGCTTGAATAGGGCGGGATGCTGACTTCCTTGGGCGACTAATAGCACGTTGCGCTCTAGATCTTTTTCAATGACGTACCAAGGCTCTTCGCCGCCGCCTTTCACGCCGCCAATACCTAAGCCTTGGCGCTGGCCAATGGTGTGATACATCAAGCCGCTGTGTTGGCCCATGTCGCTACCGTCCAAAGTTTCGATACGGCCTGGCTTGGCAGGCAAATACTGTTGTAAGAAATCTTTAAAGCGGCGCTCGCCGATAAAGCAGATGCCAGTGCTGTCCTTTTTGTCGTGGGTGATCAGGCCGTGTTTTTCGGCAAGGGCGCGCACTTCGGGCTTCTCAATCTCACCGACAGGGAAGAGGGTTTTGGCTAATTGCTCGCTACCCACTGCGTGCAGGAAGTAGCTTTGGTCTTTATTCGGATCTAAACCTTTTAGAAGCTGGCTTGTGCCGTCAATGTCTCGGCGTCGAGTGTAGTGGCCAGTGGCAATATAATCGGCACCCAAGACCATGGCGTATTCAAGAAAGGCTTTAAATTTAATTTCGCGATTACACAAAATGTCGGGATTCGGCGTACGACCTGCCTTGTACTCGGCAAGGAAGTGTTCAAACACATTATCCCAGTATTCAGCGGCAAAATTGGCCGTGTGCAGGTGAATGCCCAGTTTGTCGCAGACGGCACTGGCGTCCGCTAAGTCGTCTTTGGCGGTGCAATATTCGGTGCCGTCGTCTTCATCCCAGTTTTTCATGAACAAGCCTTCAACCTGATAACCTTGTTGCATCAGGAGTAGGGCAGATACCGACGAGTCGACACCGCCGGACATGCCGACAATGACTTTCGTGTTACTGGGGTGTTGCTGATTCATTCATCTAATCCGTTAAGCTATTTTACAGTGTTGGTGAGCAAGTCTTGCGCTAATAAATCATGGATAGCGGGTAGCGCTGCCCTTTTAAGTACCGCTCTAAGCATTCTAAAACTAATGGGCTGCGGAGCTGGTCACGGCGCTCACGCAGTTCATCGGGTGTCAGCCAAATGGCTTGCTCAATATCGCTGTCTAGCTTTTGCTCTGGGCAAAACGCGATAGGGCGCGCAAAAAAGCTTGTTCGGTGGTAGGTCACGCCGTTGGCGGGCGCGGTATATAAGCCGACGCCGACGACGCCTAATATCTCTACTCGCCACTGGGTTTCTTCTAAGGTTTCCCGATATGCAGCCTCTATTAAACTTTCGCCTTCCTCAAGATGGCCTGCAGGTTGGTTTAGCACTCTGCGCCCGTGTTTGATTTCCTCGACGAATAAAAACTTACCGTCGTTTTCAACCAAGGTTGCGACCGTTACGTGGGGCTGCCAATCCATACAATATTCCGCTGAACAAAGCGCTAATTGTAACAGGGGCAATGTGTTAAGGACTATGTTTGCGGCGTGGCCGGGTTCGGGTTTTATTTCGGCTCACGTGTGGCTTGCCACTTTTGCTAGGTTTGTAGCGGACAAGCTCTGGACCTAAAGTGAGCGAGGTGTATTCGCCTGGTGCTAGGTTTTCAATACTCCAGTCGCCAATGCTGGCGCGAATAAGCCGCAGAGTAGGGAAGCCAACCGCGGCGGTCATGCGTCGAACTTGGCGATTGCGGCCTTCAGTAATCGTTAAGCTCAGCCAACTAGTGGGAATGTTTGCGCGAAAACGAACTGGCGGTGTGCGAGGCCAAAGTATTTCCGGCTCGTCGATTTTATTTGCCACAGCGGGTAGCGTTGGGCCGTCATTAAGTTGCACGCCGGTTTGCAGGGCTGCCACCGCGCTACCAGTGATGTCACCGTCAACCTGTACCCAATATGTTTTGGCCAGCTTGTGGCGAGGATGACTAATTTGATGTTGTAGTTCGCCATCACCCGTCAATATCATCAAGCCTTCCGAGTCATAATCTAGTCTACCGGCTGGATATATCGCTGGGATCCTGATGTAATCAGACAGGTTGGCTCGCCCGTCTGAGTCGGTAAATTGACTCATGACTTGGAAGGGCTTATTGAATAAAAAAAGTTCACTCACGCTAAAATAGGCTCATTCATAGAAGAAATCTGGGTATAAAGTGTTATAATGTCGCGCTTTTTGCAGAAGCTGCATTGTAGCAAATTGCTTTGTTTTCGTTTGTGACCGAGCACGAGCACAGATACTAACTGATAAACCATGGAGTCAAAAATGGGATACCAACATATCAAGGTACCTACTGCGGGCGAGAAAATCACCGTTAATGCGGATCTTTCCCTCAATGTACCCGATCGGCCAATTATTCCTTTTATCGAAGGTGATGGCATCGGGGTCGACATTACTCCGGTGATGATCAACGTAGTTGATGCAGCCGTTGAAAAAGCCTACTCAGGCACTAAGAAAATCAGCTGGATGGAAATTTACACCGGCGAAAAAGCAGCAGAGTTATATGACGGAGACTGGTTCCCCGCTGAGACTCTAGATGCAATTAAAGACTACGTAGTCGGCATTAAAGGCCCACTAACTACACCAGTTGGTGGCGGCTTCCGTTCTTTGAACGTGGCACTGCGTCAAGAGTTGGACCTGTATGTTTGTCAGCGTCCGGTACGTTGGTTTGAAGGCGTGCCTTCTCCGGTAAAAGAGCCGGGCAAAACCAATATGGTTATTTTCCGCGAGAACTCCGAAGACATCTACGCCGGTATCGAGTGGAAAGCAGGTACACCAGAAGCCAATAAAGTGATCGAATTCTTCCAAGAAGAAATGGGCGTGACTAAAATCCGTTTCCCACAGGATTGCGGCATTGGTGTTAAGCCAGTATCTAAAGAAGGTACTGTGCGTTTGGTTCGTAAGGCCATTCAGTACACTATCGATCAAGATTTGCCGTCACTGACCATCGTGCACAAAGGCAATATCATGAAGTTTACCGAAGGTGCTTTCAAAAACTGGGCTTACGAGCTGGCGATGGAAGAGTTTGGTGGCGAGCTGATCGATGGCGGCCCATGGGTTAGCATTAAAAACCCAAACAACGGCAAAGAGATCGTTATTAAAGACGTGATTGCTGATGCCATGCTTCAACAAGTTCTATTGCGCCCAGACGAGTACAGCGTTATCGCCACGCTTAACTTGAACGGTGATTACCTGTCTGATGCACTGGCTGCACAGGTTGGTGGTATTGGTATCGCGCCGGGTGCAAACCTAAGCGATAACATTGCACTGTTTGAGGCGACTCACGGCACTGCACCTAAGTACACAGGCCAAGACAAAGTAAATCCAGGTTCTTTGATTTTGTCTGCGGAAATGATGCTGCGTCACATGGGTTGGAACGAAGCTGCAGACCTGATTATTGATGGTATGAACGGCGCGATCCAGGCTAAGACGGTAACCTACGATTTTGAGCGTTTGATGGAAGGTGCTACCTTACTGAAATGTTCAGAATTTGGTGATGCAATCGTTAAGCATATGGCGTAAAGCTGCTTCACCACCGGCGTATGCCGGTGGTGATATTTTCTGTTTAGAAAAACCTCTTTTTTTATTATTCGTCGTCGGATGCTTGAATATCTGTGGCATGTAGTCCTTTTGGGCCTGGCTCGGCGCTAAATTTCACACTTTGTCCCGCCTTTAATGTTTTGTAGCCCTCCATCGTAATGGCGGAATAGTGCGCAAAAATCTCATCTTCACTATTCTCTGAAACGATGAAACCGTAGCCTTTGGCGTTATTGAACCACTTTACAACACCCTGCTGCATAGCTTTATATCCTTAATTGTCGTTATAGTTATTGTCATATTTACGCAAACTACCTTGTATTTTGCGACATAGCCCCCATTTTTAAAACAGTCCGGCCTCGTCGTCAAGTTAAGAAGATGTAAGTGGTGAAGTTGGTGAATTTCCCTATTGCGCGGGGTTAAAGTGGTGATAAGCTCAGGTAAAGCCAGTGAAAATGCACATTAATATACAGAATTCAGGTGATAAGTCAGATGAAGATCACGGTAACGGCTTAGCAATACAAGAGTCGAAACCGGAACTAAAGAAACCTCGTATGTATGCGGTGGTACTGTTAAATGATGATTACACTCCGATGGAGTTTGTTGTCGAAGTATTAGAGGATTTCTTTTATTTGGATCGGCAGCGCGCCACTCAAGTAATGCTTGCAGTGCACACCAAGGGTAAAGGGGTGTGCGGTGTGTTTACCAAAGATATCGCTGAAACCAAGGCGGCGCAGGTAAACCAATACGCAAGAGATAATGGGCACCCGCTACTTGCTGAGATAGAAGAAAGCGATGCTTGAAGTTTGCAATGTCAAAGGGCGGAAGTAGTCTATGTTGAGCAAAGATCTCGAAACAACATTGAGCCAGGCATTTAAATCGGCTCGTAGTCGCCGGCATGAGTTTATGACCGTCGAACACCTATTGCTGGCTTTAGCGGATAATGAAGCCGCAGTAAAAGTTCTGCTCGCATGTGGCGCAGATTTAACTCAGCTTAAAGGCGAGTTGAAGGAATTTGTTGAGGCGACCACGCCTCGAATCCCCGAAGATGACGCAGAGCGAGACACCCAGCCAACATTGGGTTTTCAGCGCGTGCTGCAGCGCGCAGTGTTTCATGTGCAGTCTTCAGGTAAACAAGAAGTCACCGGCGCAAATGTGCTGGTAGCTATTTTTAGTGAGCAAGAAAGCCAAGCGGTTTACTTCTTGAAATCACAAAATGTAAACCGCCTCGATGTGGTTAATTATATTACCCACGGTATTTCTAAGGTGTCTGGCCCAGAAGGGCTTGAGCATGATCAGCAGCATGACCAAGACGTTGAAAATGCCGATCCAGAACAGCGTCCGCTAGAAAATTTTGCGACTAACTTAAATGAAGAGGCGAAAGCTGGCCGTATCGACCCCTTAATTGGCCGCGCTGAAGAAGTCGAGCGCGTTGCGCAAATACTTACTCGTCGCCGCAAAAATAATCCGCTATTGGTGGGGGAGTCTGGGGTAGGTAAAACCGCCATCGCCGAGGGCTTGGCCAAACGCATTGTTGACGGTGACGTGCCAGATGTCCTTATCGGCAGTGTGGTTTACTCCCTCGATATGGGGGCTCTGCTCGCGGGCACCAAATACCGCGGCGATTTTGAAAAACGCTTAAAAGGCCTGCTTGCGGACCTCAAAAAGCGTGAAGGCGCCATTCTGTTTATCGATGAGATTCACACCATTATCGGTGCTGGGGCGGCTTCCGGTGGGGTGATGGACGCCTCTAATCTGTTAAAACCACTATTAAGCTCTGGGCAAATGCGCTGCATTGGCTCAACCACTTTCCAAGAGTACCGAGGTATTTTCGACAAGGATCGCGCTCTTAGCCGGCGCTTCCAAAAAGTGGATGTTAATGAGCCTTCTGTCGATGACACTTTCTTGATTTTGAAAGGTCTGCGTTCGCGTTTCGAAACCCATCACGACCTTAAATACAGCGACGGCGCTTTACGCTCAGCGGCGGAATTGTCAGCTCGTTATATTAATGACCGCTTTTTGCCTGACAAAGCTATCGACGTGATCGATGAAGCCGGCGCTTATCAGCGACTGCAAAAGCCTGAAGATCGCGTAGAAAAAATTGATGTCGCTGAAATCGAAGCGATTGTTGCCAAAATTGCGCGCATTCCGCCTAAGAGCGTGTCTTCCGACGATAGGGCTTCACTTGCGAAGCTCGAAGACAATCTCAAAATGGTGGTATTCGGTCAGGATCAAGCGGTGGCGGAGCTTAGCGCCTCTATCAAACTGGCCCGCGCTGGTTTGAAATCCGTTGAAAAGCCAATTGGTAGCTTTTTGCTGGCGGGCCCAACAGGCGTGGGTAAAACTGAGATATGTCGTCAGCTTGCCAAATTGCTTGGCTTGGAGTTGATTCGTTTTGATATGTCTGAGTATATGGAGCGCCACACAGTCTCGCGTTTAATCGGTGCACCTCCTGGCTATGTTGGTTTTGATCAAGGCGGCTTGTTAACAGATTCGGTAACTAAACACCCGCATTCAGTGGTGTTGCTTGATGAAATCGAAAAAGCGCATCCCGACCTCTTTAATCTGCTCTTGCAGGTTATGGATCACGGCTCGCTCACGGATAATAATGGTCGTAAAGCAGATTTCCGCAATGTGATATTTGTGATGACGACCAATGCCGGCGCCGAAAGCATGAGTCGTCGCTCGATCGGCTTTACTGAGCAGGATAATCAAACTGATTCTACCGAGGCGATTAATCGCCTGTTTACACCGGAATTCCGCAATCGCTTAGATAGCGTTATTTCCTTTGCGCCGCTGGAGTCAGACGTTATATTAACGGTTGTCGATAAATTCTTGGTTGAGTTGCAGGCGCAGTTAGACGACAAAAAAGTGGTGTTGAGCGTAGATGATGCTGCACGCCGCTGGTTAGTCGACAATGGTTACGACAAAACTATGGGAGCGCGGCCGATGGCACGCATTATTCAGCAGCACATTAAAAGACCGCTGGCTGAAATGGTGTTGTTCGGTAGCTTGGAAAAGCAAGGTGGGCTGGTTAATATCACCGTGAAGGGTGATGGTCTAGCTCTAACCGCAGAAACGGTGGATGAGGAGGAGAGCCAGACCTGCGATTGATCTAATCGCGCTTAACGGCCGCGGAAAGTAATGCGGCCTTTGCTAAGGTCATAGGGGGTTAATTCAACCTTGACCTTATCTCCGGTTAGAATCCGGATGTAATGCTTACGCATTTTTCCTGAGATGTGAGCAGTAACAACGTGGCCATTTTCTAGGCGCACGCGAAAGGTTGTATTCGGCAAGGTGTCAATGACTTCGCCTTCCATTTCGATCTGGTCTTCTTTCGCCATTCGGCAACTATCCTCGAAAGTCTTTAAGAATTAATGATTGAGAAGCACTGAGGCCACGGCGGGCTGTCAAAACTGCGCGCATTTTGCCTTAATTTACCGTGTTTGGCAATTTACATCAGGGCTTGTTAGCTTGTGCTTGATTTAGCTGATCAGATAAGTCGAACCCAGCGACTGTTTATTAGCAGTTCTATTGGCCGGTAGTCGGTTTTGTACGTCATTTTTTGGCAGTCGCGTATCCAATATCCGAGATAGATATAGGATAAATTTCGGGATTTAGCCTGCGAAATTTGCCAAAGAATACCGTAAACACCTAGGCTGCGCTGGCTAAATTGAGGATCGTAAAATGTGTAAATGGCAGATAAACCGTCATCAAGTACATCGGTAACTGCTACAGCGACTAAATCTGCGCCTAAATAAAAATGCACATATTCGCTTGCCGCGTTACTCGGCCCAAGAAAACTGTCGAACTGCTCCTTCGAGGGCGGGAACATATCACCGTCACGATGACGACCATTTATATAGCGCTCGTATAAAGAATATGACTGATCTGACGGTGACGAGAGAATTTTAGTATTTAAATCTGCATTGCGTTTTATCGTTCGCCGTTGGCCGCGTGTAGGAGTAAATAAATTTACTGGAACGCGGCTCGCTATACAATCTTTGCAGCGCTTGCAGTCGGGGCGATATATATGATTTCCGCTACGTCGAAATCCGCGTCGAGATAACTCGCTGTATAATGCTGCCGATGGTGTCATCTCAGGGTCAATGAAGATTGTTTTTGCTTCGCGATCGCCAAAATAGCTACAGGGGTGCGGGTGGGTGGCGTAGAGCTTAATTTCCTTTGAATCAGTCATGCTTATTCCGCTAACGAAACGTTTCCGTATCGCCAATTCATGGCCCATTTATCAACGGGGCGCGCGGCGATATTGCTGTATTGATCCAAGTACTGTTTAAATTTATCGCGATTTATTTCCTGTGCGCCCATGCTGTCAAGGTAGTCATTTCCTACCTGACAATCAATCAGTGGATATCCCCATTCCTGCAGTTGCCCACACAGGTGCACTAGTGCAATTTTTGACGCATTTGCTTCGCGACTGAACATGGATTCGCCGAAAAATAATTTGCCGATGCCCATACCGTAAAGGCCGCCGATCAGGATGTCGTCTCGCCAAACTTCGACAGAGTGAGCCCAGCCGTCGTTGTGAAGGCTTAAATACGCTGCGCGCATATCATCGGTTATCCACGTACCAGGGCGCTTTGGGCTAAGTGCAGCGCAGCCATCTAGCACTGCATTAAAGGCCATATCAAAACTTACAGAATAGTCGCCACGGCGGAGAGCTTTGCGTAGACTCCGGTTAACGTAAATCTGTTCTGGATACAGTATGGTTCTAGGCTGAGGAGACCACCACAGGATAGGCTGGGATTCCTCGTACCAAGGGAAAATACCGCGACGGTAGGCGGCTAAAATACGTTCCTTGCTGAGGTCGCCCCCAACGGCCAGCAAGCCGTTGGGGTCTTCTAAGGCGTTTTCGACGCTAGGGAAGTCCAGCTTATCAGTGTCGAGCCAAGGGATAGTCGGCATGAGATAAGCTGCAATATCTTACGCTAGGTCGTCTAAATAGCGTTCTGCGTCAAGTGCTGCCATGCAGCCAAAACCAGCAGAGGTAACAGCTTGACGATAAATATGGTCAGCGACGTCACCGGCAGCAAAAACACCCTCAATGCTGGTGCGGGTAGCGTTGCCTTCGGTGCCGCTGTGAATTTTTAAGTAGCCGTCTTTCATATCAAGTTGGCCGTCAAAAATATCGGTATTCGGCTTGTGGCCAATGGCGATAAACACGCCGGCAACATCAATTTCTTGGGTGCTGTCATCTTTGGTGCTTCGTATGCGCAAGCCTGTCACACCGCTGTCATCACCGAGTACTTCGTCGAGCGTGTTATTCCACAATATATTTACATTGCCATTCGCTGCGCGCTCAAGCAATTTGTCTTGCAGTATTTTCTCTGAACGTAGGCTGTCACGACGGTGGACCAGCGTTACTTCAGACGCGATATTCGACAAATATAGCGCTTCTTCTACGGCTGTGTTGCCACCGCCGATAACGGCTACTTTTTTGCCTCGGTAAAAAAAGCCATCGCAGGTGGCGCAAGCGGACACGCCTTTACCCATAAAGGCTTCTTCTGAGGGCAAACCGAGGTATTGGGCTGAAGCACCTGTCGCGATGATCAAACTATCGCAGGTATAGGTCTTGCTGCCCTTAAGTGTGAAGGGCTTGTTTTTTAAATCGACTGATTCAATATGGTCGAAAATAACCTCGGTGTCGAAGCGTTCGGCATGCTCCTGCATTCTAACCATAAGTTCTGGGCCTTGAACGCCATTCTGATCGCCAGGCCAGTTATCTACATCGGTGGTGGTGGTGAGCTGACCGCCTTGTTGAATACCCGTTATAACCACGGGGTTGAGGTTTGCGCGGGCGGCGTAAACAGCGGCGGTGTAACCGGCTGGGCCCGAACCTAGAATAATTAGACGGTGGTGTTGGCTGTCGCTCATAAAATTACTGCATTCCATTCAGGGGGAGTGAACTTGGTTCAATCCAAAATGACTGATATAAGGCGCATATCATAGGGGAATTTGTTATCCGCATCAAAATCTCTGTGCGGCGACAAATGCCCTGACATAGTGCTAATATTGGGCCCGATTTGAGATTTTCAATAGGCTTGCCAGCAGCTCATAAACATATAATTTTTTTTCGTGACGGCATCGTGAATGTGTGATTGGCCGTTTAAGCTAGAAGTAACTAGGAAATTGTTTTCTTTTGCCTAAACCGACAACAAAATCAGCGGTGGATAATCGCGAAATATTGCATTTACGTCTTCGTGAAGGGCTGTTAATCGGCTTTGTTGCGGTGTGCATTTACATTTTTGTATCTCTTTTAACCTACAGCGGGAATGATCCTGGTTGGTCTAGAACTGGGAGTGGCGACGGCGTGATGAACGCTGGTGGCCCTGTGGGTGCCTGGCTTGCAGATGTCTTTTTTGCTTTGTTTGGTTACATGGCTTATCTATTTCCAAGCATGTTAGCGTTTCGGGCATGGCGTTTATTTAAGTCGCGTTATCGTCCGCCGGCATTTGATTCACTTATTTTCTCTTTGCGCGTTATTGGCTTGGTATTAGTGATGATATCGAGCACTGGCCTCGCGGCGAACGGTGATTTCGGTACTAGCGGATTACCGTTTGGTGCCGGTGGTGTTTTGGGTGATGCCGTTGGCCACGCCACATTGGCATCTTTTAATGAGTTTGGCAGTCGTTTATTACTGCTGGCAATTTTATTGTTTGGCTTAACGGTATTCACTGATTTGTCGTGGATTAAGTTAATGGATACCGTCGGTGCCTTAACGTTGCGCCTTTATGACAAGGCAAACGATTCAATATATCGTTATCGCCAAGCTCGCGCCGAGCGTAAAAAGGCAGCGCTAGCTGCTAGAGAACGCCACGAGGCGTTTACGACCAAAACTGAAATTCAAAAAACGCGTGTGCCGCCGCAGATAGCGTCCCCACCAAAACCTGCACCTAAATCATCCCGGCCGGATAAAGAGCGTCAAGCCTCGTTGTTTGATGGCCCAGTAACCGGCACCTTGCCGTCATTGAGCCTACTTGATAAAGCCGTGCACAACCCGGATCGGGGGTATTCGCCCGAAACATTAGACGCGATGTCCCGCTTACTTGAAATTAAATTGTTGGATTTCGGGGTGTCGGCAAAGGTGGTAGCCGTCTTCCCTGGCCCTGTTATTACACGTTTTGAGTTAGAACCGGACGCCGGCGTCAAAGTCAGCAAAATATCAAATTTGGTGAAAGATTTAGCGCGATCGTTAGCCGTGATCAGTGTCCGTGTTGTTGAGGTTATCCCTGGTAAACCATACGTCGGCATCGAGATCCCTAACGAGGATCGCGAAATTGTTAATTTCCACGATGTGCTTTCCTCGGAAGTGTTTGAATCCAATAAATCACCACTTACTCTCGCCTTAGGTCACGACATTTCTGGTGAGCCGATATGTGCTGATTTGGGGAAAATGCCTCACTTACTGGTAGCAGGTACTACCGGTTCGGGTAAATCGGTAGGCGTAAATGCCATGCTGATTAGTCTGCTTTACAAGTCAACGCCGGAAGAAGTGCGCTTGATGTTGGTTGACCCGAAAATGTTGGAATTGTCCGTATATGACGGCATTCCACATCTACTAACCCCCGTTATTACCGATATGAAAGATGCGGCGAATGGCTTGCGCTGGTGCGTGGCTGAGATGGAACGTCGCTATAAATTAATGTCGAAAATGGGCGTTCGTAATTTGGCCGGATTTAATCGTAAGGTCAAAGACGCGATTCTTGCCGGTGAGCCAATTAAAGATCCACTTTGGAAACCAGAAGAACACTATCAAGCTGGGCTAGAAGAAGCGCAGGCGCCAGATCTCGAAGTGCTGCCATCGATAGTGGTGGTGATTGACGAATTCGCCGACATGATGATGATCGTTGGCAAAAAGGTCGAAGAACTTATAGCGCGCATAGCACAAAAAGCCCGTGCAGCAGGAATTCATTTGCTATTGGCTACGCAGCGGCCGTCTGTAGATGTAATTACCGGTTTGATTAAGGCCAACGTGCCAACTCGTATTGGCTTTCAAGTGTCGTCTAAAATTGATTCTCGGACTATTTTGGATCAGGGCGGGGCGGAACAGCTTCTCGGCCACGGCGATATGCTGTATTTGCCTCCGGGGGCTGGAATCCCGATGAGGGTTCATGGCGCTTTTGTGTCTGACGAAGAAGTGCATCGCGTGGTTGCTGATTGGAAGCGTCGCGGAGAGCCGCAATATATTGACGGCCTGTTAGAAGAGGGCAGTACCAGCGATGCAATGCCAGGTATGGCGGCAGAGGGTGGTGGCGACAATGGCGAAGGCGATGCGCTTTACGATGAGGCGGTACAATACGTTACGCAAAGTCGACGAGCATCTATATCTGCAGTGCAGCGCAAATTACGCATCGGTTATAATCGCGCGGCGCGATTAATTGAAACAATGGAAGCTGCTGGTGTCGTAACAGAGATGGCCAGTAACGGTAGTCGCGAAGTACTGGCTCCACCGCCACGTGATTAGAAGTGAAAAATATGCGTCAATTGTTTCTATTAGTATGTTTGTCCGTGTTCCAGTTGCCGGTCTTTGCTGAAGGCGACGTTGCGCAACTACATTTGCACCTTTCTGGTGCGCAAAGTATTAATTCAAAATTTGTACAGCAGGTTAGGGATGCCAGCGGCGAGCTCTTGCAGGAAAGCAAAGGCACTATCGCACTGAAGCGCCCCAACAATATCCGCTGGGAAAGCTTAGAGCCGTTCCGCTATTTGCTTGTCAGTAACGGTAAAACCGTGTGGCGTTACGATGCGGATCTTGAACAGTTAAATACTGACCCGTTTGATTCTGAGCTATCACAAACGCCGGCAATGATTATCGGCGCATCGATAGATCAGCTGGCTGCTGACTATGTTGTTAGTGTCATTAAATCCGGCAATACGCGGGAGTTTGTTTTAATACCCAAACAACAGAGTGCGTTTACTGAAATGCGCTTATTGTTCAATATGGGCAAGCTCACGGGTATGCGGCTGACCGACACCCTAGAACAAGCCACCCAAATCGATTTTGTCGAGCCAAAATACAACGTTAAATTCGACGCTAAAATGTTTGAATTTAACGAAGCTGAGGCGAGTAGGTCTTGAGCGACACGCCAGCTGCAATGCCGCTGGCCGCAAGGATGCGGCCGCAAACATTGGAATACTACCTAGGCCAAGAGCACCTGCTAGCAGAGGACAAACCACTGCGCAGAGCGCTAGACTCTGGCCAGCTTCATTCAATGATTTTCTGGGGACCGCCAGGGGTGGGGAAAACTACCTTGGCACAGCTAATAGCTCAGCTTTGCGACGCCCACTTCATCAGTATTTCCGCAGTACTGGCGGGGGTAAAAGATATCCGCGCTGCTGTTGAAGAAGCAAAAAAACAACAGTTTTTTCAGCGTAGGACGATCTTGTTTATCGACGAAGTTCATCGCTTTAACAAGGCTCAGCAAGACGCATTTTTGCCCTATGTAGAAGACGGCACGGTCATCTTTGTTGGTGCTACGACTGAAAACCCCTCCTTTGAAATTAATAATGCACTATTGTCGCGTGCGCGGGTTTACCAGCTAAATTCGCTGAATGACGATGCTTTAATACGCATTATTAAGCATGCCGCTGAGCGAGAAGGGTGGAAGATAGATACCGCACAAATCGCTCGTATTGCCGCCCATGCCGATGGCGACGCGAGGCGCGCGCTCAATCTCATAGAACTGGCTGGCGACATGGTGCTCAGCCGTGGTGAAGCACGAGATTTAAACGAAGAAATAGTCGACCAAGTTTTAAATGGGCAACCGCGCCGATTTGATAAAGGCGGTGATCTCTTTTACGAGCAAATTTCTGCTCTGCATAAATCGGTACGGGGTAGCTCCGCGGATGGCGCCTTGTACTGGTTCGCACGTATGCTGGATGGTGGCTGTGAACCGCTGTATATTGCGCGGCGCCTAGTTCGCATGGCCAGTGAAGATATTGGTAATGCTGATCCGCGTGCACTGCGAATTTGTTTAGACGCTTGGGATGTTCAAGAGCGCTTAGGTAGTCCAGAAGGTGAACTCGCGATGGCGCAAGCTGTGTGCTACCTAGCGGCAGCGCCAAAAAGTAATGCTGTATACACTGCCTACAATGCGGTTCGGCGCGATATAGCCGCCGCGCCCAGCTACGACGTTCCCATGCATTTGCGCAATGCACCGACCGGTATGATGAAGACGCAGGGCTTTGGTGAGGGTTACCGATATGCTCACGACGAGGTAGATGCCTATGCAGCTGGTGAAAATTACCTGCCAGAAGAAATTAAAGACACGGTTTATTACCAGCCGGTTGAGCGAGGTTTAGAGAAGAAAATCGCTGAAAAACTGCGATATTTGCGCCAACGCGATGCGGCGTCACCGTATACACGCTATCGTTAAACCAAATACGGTAGAATAGAGCGCCTCAAAATCGGAGACAACGACGTGCAAGTCTATTTGCTAATTGCCTTAGGTGGTGCCTGTGGCGCTTTAAGCCGCTATGGTATCGGCCGTGCGGTGAATATCTATTTAGCACAAGTGCACTGGCCCTTAGGTACTTTTGCGGTCAATCTTGCCGGCTCATTTACTATTGGCGCGCTCTACGTTTTGATTACCGAAAAATCGACAATACATACCGACTGGCGCTACGTGCTGATGGTGGGTTTTTTGGGGGCATTCACTACGTTTTCGACTTTTTCATTAGAGTCAGTGGCAATGCTAGAGGCGGGTAAAATTACCTTGGCATTACTTTATATGTCGGCAACATTGACTAGCTGCGTTGTCGGTTGCTGGTTAGGTATGAGTCTGGTTCGTTAAACAAAGTATATTAAATACAGATAGTTGGAGATTTATTTTAATGTTAGATATTAAGCAGGTTCGGCTCAACCCTCAGGAAGTTGCCGGCGCGCTGAACAAAAAGTTCTATCGTTTTGACGTAGCAGAATTCGAAGCTCTAGATGCCGTACGTAAACAGGCAGATATGAATAGCCAAAACTTGTTGGCCGAGCGTAAAAAGGCATCAAAGCAAATAGGTGAACTGATTAAATCTGGCCTTAATATCGACGAAGCTAAGGCGCAGGTGAACGAAAGTCTGGCAAAAATTGAAACCGAATTAGAAGCACTCAAGCTGCAAGCAAAAGACGCAAACGAAGCCTTAGATCAGTTATTGATGGCGGTGCCGAATTTACCCGCTGACGAGGTGCCCGAAGGCAAAGACGAATCAAATAATATTGAAGTGTTACGCTGGGGCGAGCCGAGAAACTTTGACTTTGACGTAAAAGACCATGTTGATGTCGGTGAAAATCTCGGCGGTCTAGATTTTGAAGTAGCCACTAAAATTACCGGCAGCCGTTTTGCAGTAATGCGTGGTGGTTTGGCGCGTATGCATCGTGCACTCATTCAGCTTATGTTAGACACCCATACCCGTGAGCACGGTTATCAGGAAGTCTACGTGCCGTATATGGTGAACGCCGATTCGCTGCGTGGCACCGGCCAATTACCAAAATTTGAAGCAGACTTGTTTAAGTTACAAGGTGATTCTGAGTATTACCTCATTCCAACAGCCGAAGTGCCGGTAACTAATTTATATCGCGATACCATTGTGGAGGCTGCTGAATTAGACAAAGGGCTTCGCTTTACTTGTCACACTCCCTGCTTCCGAAGTGAAGCGGGCAGCTATGGTCGTGATACTCGGGGCATGATTCGGCAACACCAATTCGAAAAAGTAGAGTTGGTTCAATTTGTCCGCCCAGATGAATCTGATGCTGCCTTAGAGGCCTTAACTGGCCACGCTGAAGCGATTCTACAGAAACTTCATCTACCTTATCGCAAAGTGATTCTTTGCGGTGGTGACCTTGGGTTTTCTGCCCGTAAGACCTACGATTTAGAGGTGTGGCTGCCGGGACAGAGCGCCTACCGTGAAATTTCATCCTGCAGTAGTTTTGGTGATTTCCAAGCGCGTAGAATGTTAGCTCGCTGGCGTAACCCCGAAACGGGTAAGCCAGAGCTGCTTCATACCTTAAATGGCTCTGGATTGGCGGTGGGCCGCACCTTGGTGGCAATTTTAGAAAATTACCAACAAGCGGATGGCTCGCTAGCTGTTCCTGCCGTACTGCAAGGCTATATGGGTGGCGTAGAGCAGTTATTGCCAGGAGAGTTCTAGCTAAATGGACTTTCTCCCTCTTTTTACTGATCTACGTAATAAACCCTGTTTATTGATTGGCGGTGGTCAAGTTGCGCTGCGAAAAGCACGTTTGTTATGCAAGGCCGGTGCAAAATTAAGACTGGTTGCCCACGACATTCTCCCAGAGTTATCGACGCTGTGCTTGAACGCGGGCGGCGAGTGTATTCGTGGTGATTACGGTGACCATCTGCTAGACGACGTATTTTTAGTTATTGCCGCGACGGACGATCATAACTTAAACAGCCGTGTATCGGCGGCCTGTCACAGTCGACAAATTCCAGTAAATGTCGTTGATAGCCCCGATTTATGCAGTGTGATTCTGCCGGCAATTATCGATCGCTCCCCCTTAATGATTGCCGTGAGTAGCGGCGGAAAAAGCCCGGTACTGGCGCGGATGATGCGTTCTCGCTTAGAGGCTAGTATTCCCGCCGCCTATGGCCGATTAGCCAATTTGGTTGGGCAATTCCGTGACGCAGTAAAAACGCGCTTTGCAGATATTGAAGATCGACGTCATTTTTGGGAGCACACCTTACAAGGCCCCGTTGCCGAAATGGTCTTTGCGGGCAATGAGAAGGCCGCAGCTACTATGCTAGACGACGCGATAAAAAAAGGCACCGTCGACGCCGGTGGCGAAGTGTATTTAATCGGTGCAGGTCCAGGCGACCCGGATTTAATGACGTTTAAGGCGCTACGCTTATTACAACGTGCAGATGTGGTGTTATATGACCGCTTGGTGGCGCCGGCCATTGTAGATATGTGCCGTAAAGATGCCGAGCGGGTATATGTTGGCAAGGCGCGCTCGGATCATGCGGTTCCTCAGCAAGACATTAATATGCTGCTGGTGAAATACGCCAAAGATGGTAAAAAAGTAGCGCGCTTAAAGGGGGGCGATCCATTTATATTCGGTCGTGGCGGTGAGGAAATTGAAGAGCTCGCCGAGCAAAACATTCCCTTCCAAGTGGTGCCTGGTATTACCGCAGCGGCGGGTTGTGCGAGCTATGCGGGTATTCCGCTTACCCATCGAGATTATGCACAGTCAGTACGCTTCGTCACTGGGCATTTAAAGGATCATAGTATTAATTTACCGTGGGACGAATTAGTCAAACCCGCGCAAACGGTGGTGTTTTATATGGGTTTGGTTGGCTTGCCTACAATTTGCGAAAAAATGATGGAATTCGGTAGATCGGAAGATACTCCCATCGCAGTAGTGCAACAGGGCACCACCCCTGATCAAAAGGTCGTCGTGGCTACCTTAGCGACTATGGTTGAAGTGTTAAAAGAGAAGCCTGTGCAGGCACCGACGCTGATTATTGTGGGCGAGGTCGTCAAGCTGCGTGAAAAACTTGCTTGGTATGAAAAGTACGATTTAGCCTCAACGTCCATTTAACGAGACGCCAATTTACACCTAAGCTCAAAGGAGAGTGCGTGAGCGAAACAATCTACGACTTATTTGTTATTGGCGCTGGTTCCGGCGGCGTTCGCGCTGCAAGAATGTCAGCGGGATTCGGTGCAAAAGTTGCCATTGCTGAATCGCGTTATTTGGGTGGCACCTGCGTCAATGTTGGCTGTGTTCCCAAAAAGTTATTTAGCTATGCCGCTCATTACCGTGAAGACTTTAATGATGCTCGAGGTTTCGGCTGGGATAGCGCCGTTAGCGACTTGGATTGGCCACGCCTTAGGGACAATAAAACTAAAGAAATTGAACGCCTCAATGGTATTTATGGCAATTTATTAAGCAATGCCGGCGTTGAGCTAATCAATGGTCATGCGCGCATTGTCGACGCCAATACCGTCGAAGTAGATGGTCATAAATACATAGCTAAAAATATTCTTATTGCTGTCGGCGGTTGGCCCTTTATCCCAGACATTCCCGGTCGTGAGTTGGCGATTAGCTCTAATGAATTATTTTATTTAGATACACTGCCAAAGCACGCTGTCGTCATTGGCGGGGGCTATATTGCCACTGAATTTGCGGGGATTCTTCATGGTTTAGGTATAGAGGTAGAACAGATTTACCGCCGTGATTTGTTTTTGCGAGGATTTGATACAGAAATTCGCGAGCAGCTTGCGGAGGAAATGACGAACAAAGGCGTGAAGTTACGTTTTAATGAAAACGTTACCGCAATCGCTGAAAAAGACGGTCAATATTTGCTGACGCTTGAAAGCGGTGAAAGCTTACTCACCGATAAAGTGTTATATGCCACGGGCCGCAAACCTCTTTTAGAAGGGCTTGGTTTAGAAAATACCAAGGTCACTTTAAACGACAAAGGCTATATTGCGGTCAACGAAGGCTTTCAAACGTGTGAGCCGTCAATATACGCAGTTGGTGATGTAACCGGAGGTATGGAATTAACGCCGGTAGCACTTGCCGAAGGCATGAATTTAGCGAAGCGTTTGTTTAAGGGTGATACCACCGTTCTCGATTACAGCTTTATTCCCACGGCTATATTTTCTCAACCCAATCTTGCGACGGTTGGGTTTAGTGAAGAAGACGCGCGGGAGCGTTTTACTGATATCGCGGTGTATACCTCGCGGTTTACCCACTTAAAACACACCTTGAGTGGCAATAAAACCAAGACATTTTTAAAGCTTGTGGTCGATAAGGCCAGTGATAAAGTGGTCGGCGCTCATATGATGGGTGACGATGCGGGCGAAATCATTCAGGGCTTGGCTGTGGCGATTAAGGCGGGGGCGACCAAGGCCGACTTTGATTCGACGATTGGTATTCACCCCACGGTGGCAGAAGAATTTGTAACTATGCGAGACGCTACTCGCTAAACGTCGAAGCCAGCCGCTACGGGCGTCTGGCTAAACGTTCGGGTAAGAAGTAGGGCAAGGCATCGACCAGAATGTGGCTGGCCTCGGTCAGAAGCGGATCTGGCGCCTTCTCTTTATCCTTGTCCTCTTCCTTCTCGGTTTCTGCCTTCAACTCCGACTCTTCGTCTGTCATCGCGATATCGTCGGCACTTTCGTCTTCAAGAGCATCTAAGGGTTCTTCACCCTTGGCCACTCGGCGACGATTCTCCATCGCTAATTGCTGAACTTTTTGCGCGTCACGCTCTTTCTTCCGAAGATCGATATTCAAAGACAGGTGGGTCTTCGCACGCATTTTCTCAACGACTGAAATCTGTTCTTGTAAGAACTGGAAGTCGGGATCTTTCGCAATGCGCTTGTCGTGCTTGCGTTGCAGGGTGTCGATGCCGGACTTTAGATCAAAATAGTAGCGATGACTTGCCTGGGGAATGCGATCCCAGTGCAGGGCATTATCGAGGACGCTTTCACCGATATCCTCTTGGTTGTAGAGGGGCGGGAAGGCGATGTCGGGGATAACACCACGGTTCTGGGTGCTATCGCCAGAAATACGGTAAAACTTAGATTCCGTGAGTTTAAGTTGTCCGTGGCTCAGGGCATTTACCGACTGAACTGTGCCTTTGCCGAAAGATTGGGTGCCAATCACCAAGCCACGCTGATAGTCCTGTATAGCGCCAGCAAATATTTCCGAGGCCGATGCACTCATGCGATTAATCAACACTGCTAGCGGCCCAGTGTAGTATGGCGAGCTGCGGCGTTTGCCTTCACGTAGAACTCTAGAGTTAGACTGCCTAATTTGCACGGTTGGGCCCGATTCTATAAACAAGCCCACCATGCCATTTGCTTCTGCCAAAGAGCCGCCGCCATTATCACGCAAGTCTATAACAATGCCTTCGGCGCCTTCGCTAAGTAGCTCACCCATAATACGATGCACGTCTCGAGTGGTACTACGGAACTCAGTATCACCCATGCGGTAGGCTTCAAAATCAAGATAAAAGGTCGGGACATCAATCACGCCAACTTTGTGGGCTTCGCCATCACTGTCGGTGATCTCAATCATTTCACCTTTGGCACTTTGGTCTTCCAATTTTACTTCATTGCGTTCAATGGTGATTTCGCGACGGGTTTCGTCACTTTTGGCAATGGCGGGAATTACCTCTAGGCGGACAAACGAACCTGCAGCACCGCGAATCAGATCAACCACGTCATCTAAGCGCCAGCCGATAACGTCCTGCATTTCACCTTTTTTGCCTTGAGCTACACCTATAATTTTGTCTGCAGGTTGTAGTTGTCCTTGTTTATCGGCTGGGCCCGCCGCAACTAGGCGCACGACTTTGGTGTAGTCGTCTTCCATTTGTAGCACTGCGCCGATGCCTTCTAGTTTTAAGCTCATATTAATTTGGAAATTTTCGGAAATGCGCGGCGAGAAGTAATCGGTATGGGGGTCGTACAGTGAGGCGAAGGCATTAGCGTAAATTTGGAAGGCGTCTTCGGCTTCTAGCTGTTTCATACGCTTAATTTGGTTTTTAAAGCGCTTAGTTAATAACTCAATGATGCCTTTGTCATCTTTATCGGCGAGGCGTAAGCCCAACACCCGGTTTTTGATTTGCTTGCGCCAAATTTCATCTGCTTCGGCTTTACTTGCCGGCCATACAGCCTTGTCACGATCGAGCTCAATGTCTTCGTTAACGCTGAAATCCATTACCTTAATGTTATCGGGCAAGGTGTCGAGAGTGCTTTGCAAACGGTCAATCATACGTTCGCGGTAGCGATTAAAGATAAAAAAGCCGGAGCTCAAGTCAGATTTCTTTAGCTCATCGTCTAATTGCATGCTGTATTTTTGAAATTCGGTGATATCGCTCTGGAGTAGAAATAAGCGATTCGGGTCTAGGTCATCAAGAAAAGCATTTAGCAGCTTTCCTGAGAACTCATCGTTTAAAGACATTTTTACATAATGGCGACTATTGAGCTGTTCAACCATGTCGTGAACGGCTGTTTTGTGTGATTTTTCTGGTGCTAGTGGTTTGAGTGCGCTGTCGGCAAAGACAGACAAGCTGAACATAGACAAAAATAGGGCGGTAATGAGCGCGCCAGTAAATTTGTCATTGCGAAGTGATTTTATAGTTAGCATTGAATACCGCATCTCAAAGTTCTAGGTGGACGTGACTATGTTACACCGCCAGCGCAGTTAATGCAGGCATGACTGTGATTTCAAATATGCTCTGCATGGTTAGCTGAGCTGTATGCGAATCTTGCCCGCTTTATTAACAAAATGGACATATTCTTACTTAATTTCCCGCGTTACACTGTTTATATACGCTAATTAACAAGTTAAATGGAGTAATTTACGTGAGTAAAAACCCAAAGTTAGCCGCTGTTGAACAATATATTGCTGCCTTAAATAATGGTGATATGACCGCTATTACTGATTTATACGCGGATGATGCCACCATCGAAGACCCAGTTGGTAGTGAGCCTATTCAGGGGCAAGACGCTATTATACGATTCTATGAAGTCGCATTTAGTTCCGGAATTTCTGCTCGTTTAGAAGGACCAGTTCGATTTGCCGCCAATCACGCGGTATTTCCCTTTGTTGTTGAGCTAAACCCTGGCAATGGTGAAATGCGCATAGAAGTGATTGATCAATTCACCTTCAATGACGATAACAAAGTGATTGCCATGAAGGCCTTTTGGGGGGAGCAGAACATGACCACGGCATAGCGTGGCCATGAACGCTAACAGTCGCTCAAGGGTAGTCGCGGCTGTTAGAACCATTCATTTTTCATGGTGAAGGGAATATTGTCAAAACGACAAAGCAGATCAGCCTGCGGGCCAATTTCTGCTAGCTCCCATTGAACGTAGTAGCGTGCGGCGTGAAGTTTTCCCTGATAAAAATGCGCATCAGCGTCGTGAACATCCTTTTTGCTTAAACCTCGTGCAGCAGTTACCCCCTGTTTTAGCCACAGCCACGACATCAAAATACGGCCAAACAAATCGAGATAAACCGTGGCATTGGCCAAACTTAAGTCGGTGTGTTCGGCCATGTTGCCAAGCAGTGTATTTGTTACGGTGGTTAAGGTTTGCAGGGCGTCAGTAATCGGCTGGATTAAGGGTAGTAATTCTTCAAACTCGCGTGCTTCTGACAACGTGTTGCTGACGGTTTCTATAAATAGGCTAAAACCAGCGCCGTTATTTAACAGTATTTTACGGCCTAATATGTCAATGCCGTGAATCGCTTCCGTGCCTTCGTGGATGGGGTTAAGTCGATTATCACGGTAATACTGCTCAACCGGATATTCTCTGATATAGCCGGCGCCACCCAGTACCTGTATCGCAAGCTCATTGGCCTTTAGCCCATATTTCGACGGCCAGGATTTCACAATCGGGGTTATCAGATCTAACAATAAAAAGGCTTGTTGGCGCTCTTGCTCGGTGTCTGCAGTCCGAGAATCTTCATACAGTGAGGTTGCGTACAGACAAAGGGCAAGCGCGCCTTCGGCATAGGATTTTTGTGCCAATAACATCCGTCGTACGTCGGCGTGCTCAATAATAGGCACTTGCGCTGACGTTGGGTCTTTAATGGAGGGCAGCCTGCCTTGGGGGCGCTCACGAGCGTAATTTAATGAATACAAATATCCCTGATAGCCAAGTACGGCCGCACCTAGACCAACACCGATGCGAGCTTCGTTCATCATTTGGAACATATATTGAAGCCCTTTATGAGCTTCGCCAACCAAATACGCTTTAGCGCCGCCGTTTTCGCCAAAGGTTAATACCGTCGAGGTGGTGTTGCGGTAGCCCATTTTGTGCAGCAAGCCCGCCAGCGCGACGTCGTTGCGCTCGCCAAGAGAACCGTCGGAATTAACTAAAAATTTTGGACATATAAACAGGGAAATTCCCTTGGTACCGGCGGGCGCACCATCAATACGTGCGAGCACCATGTGTACTATGTTTTCTGTGATGTTCTGGTCGCCACCAGATATGAACATTTTCTGCCCTTTTATGAGGTAAGTACCTTCGTCAGCGGGGTAGGCGGTGGTCGTAATATCTGCCAGCGCCGAACCCTGATTAGGTTCGGTTAGAGCCATCGTTCCGGCGAATCGGCCTTCGCGCATGGGCGGTAAAAACGTGGCTTTGTGTTCCTTGCTGCCAAATGAGTGAATCAGATTGGCGGCGCCAATGCTTAAAAATGGATAGGCGGAACTCGCGATATTTCCGGCGTTAAAATACGCCATTGCCGCGCGTAGAATAATTTCTGGTAATTGCAGGCCATCTTCGTCGGCGTCGTAATGTGCGGCTAAAAATCCCGCTTCTGCTAAGGCGTTCCATGCCTCTTTAGTCTCCGGAATCATTTGTACGGCGGTGCCATCAAACTGAGGTTCGTTAGCGTCGCCCTTGGTGTTGTGGTTGGCAAAATACTTCTTGGAAATGGTGTGGGCGGTGTCGAGTGTGGCGTTAAACACCTCCCGAGAGTGGTCTTGGTAACGGGGTCTATTTAGCAGGGCTTCGGTGTCGAGTAACTCGTAAAGCAAAAAATCAAGATCGCGGCTATTTAATAGCGTGTTACTCATAGGTTTATCTCTTCGTTATTAGGTGGGTTTTGTGAAGCAAGGCGTCAAGACTTACGTATTAGCGCGATATTATGTAATGCTGGTGTTGCTATGATTATGCTCATTCACATAAGATTGAACTCTAATGTATTCTCTGCTCACATGTGTTCTCGTGCAAGTGCTGAGCTAAAAAATTTAAGTAACATAAGAAAGGCAAATAATAATGATCCCAATGATGAATACCCAGCTCACAATCACCTCGCTCATGGCTCACGCCGAGCAAATTAATGGCTCAGTTGAGGTTGTGTCAGTCACGGCGGATAACCCGCGCCACAGATACACCTATCGGGAGGCCTTTGCGAGAGCGCGGCAATTGGCAAATGTGTTGCAGAAGTTGGGGCTGGAACAGGGCGATACTGTTGCAACTTTTGCGTGGAATGATTACCGCCATTTAGAAATTTACTATGCGGTATCTTGCTCGGGAATGATTTGTCACACCATTAATCCACGCTTATTCCCTGAACAAATTGAGTACATAGTTAATCATGGTCAAGACAAATGGATTTTCGTCGACCTGACGATGGTGCCGCTGCTGGAGTCCCTGCAGCATCTTATGCCCGAGGTGAAGGGCTTTGTGGTGATGACAGATCAAGCCCATATGCCAGAGACTAGCCTTGCCAATGCGCATTGCTACGAAGCTCTATTAGCTGATCAGCCAACTGAATTTAGCTGGCCCGAACTTGATGAAAATACCCCCTCAGCGCTGTGTTATACCTCGGGCACCACCGGCAATCCCAAAGGGGTGATGTACACCCATCGCTCTACCTTATTGCATTGTTATGCAAGCATTGCACCTGATGTATTCGGCTTATCAGTTAAAGATGTAGCACTGCCGATTGTTCCTATGTTTCACGTAAACGGCTGGGGCTTGGTCTATTCCGCGCCAATGACCGGCGCAAAATTAGTTATGCCAGGCCCCAAAATGGGTTGCGGTGAAACCCTTTGTAAATTGATTAACGAAGAGAAGGTCACCGTTTCTGCGGGTGTTCCCACCGTTTGGCTCGCCTTATTGGATTACCTAAAGAAAACAAACAGCACCATCGACACGCTAAATCGCTTAACTGTTGGTGGCGCGGCCTGTCCTTTCACTATTTTTGATGATTTCCGTAGCAAGTACGGTGTAGATGTACAGCAGGGTTGGGGCATGACGGAAATGAACCCGCTGGGCACCTTTAATGGAAATGCTCCGGCGGTTGTTAATGATATGCCCGCTGAGCAATACGACAAAATGCGCTTAAAGCAAGGGCGTCCGGTGTTTGGTGTAGAAATGAAAATAGTCGATGCTGACAACAAACCTTTACCTTGGGATGGTAAGAGCTCCGGGGCGGTAAAAGTGCGCGGGCCTTGGATTATTAACGAGTATTATCGCTACGACGGTCAAACCCTGGATGACGATGGCTGGTTTGAAACTGGCGATGTAGCCAGTATTGACGAATACGGCTATATGCAGATTACCGACCGGGTGAAGGACGTAATTAAATCTGGCGGTGAGTGGATTAGCTCGATCGAGCTAGAAAATTGCGCAGTAAATCATCCGAAAGTCGCCGAGGCTGCCGTTGTTGGTATGCCGCATCCTACCTGGAGCGAAAGACCATTGCTGCTGGTGATTTTACACGAAGGCGAAACCCTCTCGCGGGAAGACATGTTGGCGTGGTTTGATGGCAAAGTGGCGAAATGGTGGATACCCGAAGAGTGCCTGTTTGTAGATGCGTTGCCACACACAGCAACTGGAAAATTAAGTAAAAAAGACATTCGCGCAGAATATGCAGACTTTAGCTGGCCAAATTGATGACTATTATTTTCAATAATATAAGGGCGACGAATGAAAAATTTTCAGGCATTGCTTGAAGGTGTTAAAGCAACTGATCAAGTAAATGAATACAGCGTTCATATTGACGCCTCATGGCTACAAGGCAGAACCGCGTTTGGCGGCCTAAGCGCAGCACTGATTGTAAAAGCCATGTTGCAGAAAATACCGGCTGATCGACACCTGCGCTCTGTTGCGGTTATGTTTGTGGGGCCGGTACCAGCGGGAGATCATCGTATTACACTTCGCGAACTGCGCGTTGGTGGCTCGGTGACTCATATTCAAGGAGAAATACTGTGCAATGGCGAAGTCGCCGCCACGGTCAGTGCTGCCTTTGGTAAAGATCGGCAATCAGCGGCAAGCCTCGCTGGGCCGGCAATGCCAGATGTAGTCGCGCCAGAGTCCGTACAGGCATTGCCCTTTATAGAGGGTTTAACTCCGACCTTTACTCAGCATTTTGACATGCGTATATGCAGCGGCAGTTTGCCCTTTAGTCAGTCTGAATCGGCCGATTTTTCGCTGTGGCTTCGTTTTAAAGAAGCGGGTGCGGCGGATTTAGCAGCGCTCATTGCCATAGCTGATGTGCCTCCCATGCCTGGGCTGAACATGATTAAAGCCCCTGGTATTGGCAGCTCCTTAAGTTGGTATTTGGAGTTTCCTGAAACGCTCTCTAACGCAGATATGTCGGATTGGTGGTTTTGCGATTACCAAAGCCAAGCTGCAGGTAATGGCTATTTTCACAACCATGCCACCATATGGGGCCCAGACGGCAAGGCAGTTATGTTTAGCCGGCAGGTCGCAACGGTTTTCGAAAAATAAAACGCTGTGATCCGTACAAATAGGGACACAGTCGCGGCTAATCCGTATTGTCAGAATTTTCTACGCTGAGTTTAATAGGTGATAAACTCAGCGTAGAGAAATACATGGCAATTGATCTAAGTCCTTTTATTGAAAATACCGCGCGTCTGCCGTCGATTCCTCGCGTGGTAAGTAAAATTGTTGAGCTAGCCCGATCTGGCGACATCGATATTCAGAATTTAGCCACTCTCATTGCCAGTGATCCTGCTCTAGCGGCAAAGACGTTGCAGTTTGCCAATTCCCCCATGTATGCGAACGAGCACAAAATAGAAAACGTGCGCCGCGCCATTGTCTTACTGGGGTTAGATACTACCGTCAATTTAGCATTGAGCTTTTCACTCACCTCATCGCTAAAAGAACAATCACAATCTGGCTTACATTATCCTTTGCTGTGGCGTCGATCCTTAATTGCCGCCGCTGCTGCACGGGAGCTAGGGCGATTACTAGGTGAGCGCGCAATAGAAGAACTGTTCCTTGCCGGGCTTTTACAAGACATAGGCATGATTGCCATAGATCGCCTTAAGCCCGATTTTTATACCGACTTGCGCAGTGACCAAGTATTCCACCAACGTGTGCGTGAATACGAAATCGAGCGTATGGGCGGAGATCACGCCGAGGCGGGCGCATGGCTATGCAAACATTGGGGTTTAGCAGAAAGAACGAGCCTTGCAATTGCGACCAGTCACCGGCCAAATACCTTTGCCATTACTGATGTAGACGGGCTGTTTATACGCTGTGTTTGTGTTTCTGGCATTGCCGCAGATTACCTAATATTGGGTGAGTCGCCAGACGCCACCAAGCAACTTTACCTTCAGGCTCAGAGGGTTTTGGGATTAGACTCCGCGAAAGTAGACAGACTAATTGGTTTTTTACACGATCAAATTCCAGAAATGGAAGCCTTGTTTGATATAAAACTAACGGAAAGCGCCAGTCAGTCCGAACTACTAGAACAGGCAAATGAAACATTAGCCGAGTTGAATTTACAAAATCTAAGCCGCGGTCGCCAGCGTGGGAAAAAATCACCAAAACTAACAGATGAAAAGCGGCTAGACTCAGCAACAGCGGCATTTTCCCGCGAGTTTATTAATGAATTTCTACCCGATAGCTTTGATTTGGCATGCAGAGCAGGACGAGTCTTAAGCATTTTATTACTCGAAATAACTAATTTTAAAGCAATTAGAAAACCCCTTGGCGACGACCTTAACTACTACTTGCGGTCATTGGCTACTGAATTGAAAAACAAGCTCCGAGCCGGCGATATCATTTCCCGCTATAGCGAAACGACCTTCTTGATACTGCTCCATGACACGGCA
The DNA here is from genome assembly GCF_902705855.1 of Zhongshania aliphaticivorans. Lineage (GTDB taxonomy): Bacteria > Pseudomonadota > Gammaproteobacteria > Pseudomonadales > Spongiibacteraceae > Spongiibacter > Spongiibacter aliphaticivorans_B. Next base: position 85,167 of record NZ_CACSIJ010000017.1, read on the forward strand.
GAGCCGGAAGCACACGCCATTGCTCAGCGCCTAATTCAAGCGACTCGGGATGTAAAAAATAACAGTCGTGAAGGTTTAGTGGCTGATCCACTAATTGGTATCGCGACCCACGGGCAAGATATTGAGTTTGAAAACACCGACGAATGGATAGACCATGCTAATAAGAATTTGCGCAGTGTATAGACTGCCAGATCAGTAGGTGATTGCTCTTAAAAGAATAGATTAAATAATATTAGCTAGTACACAGAAAAGTAATGGCTTATTCATTTAGCTGTATTTTCCGGTGTTACTAAAATAATAGCTCACAAAATCAAGTTTCGTATTTTCTTAGAAATGCTTGTCATGGGTGCATTATCTCATTCAATGATTGCCCATGCATTTTTAGGTAGCAATACTCGTAAAATAATCGAGAACACTCATTTGCCACTAGTAATTTTGCGGTAGATGTTTTGGTGTTAACGGTGGGCTTCTAATTTAGTTGATACTGGCGATAAATTCACCACTATTATTTTTATTGAGGCATCATTGATCGCTAGTTTTAATTTGAAGCCATTACTTATCCGTTTCTGACTCGCCCTAAAATTCTCAGTTTAAAACCAAAATTTTAGGCCGATTAGCCACGCCACAGATTCTGTTTTTTGTCCGATATTACGGCTATATTTCGCTGTATTACCAATTTTTTGTTCGTAGCTTACACCGATATAAGGAGCAAATTCACGTCGAATTTCGTAACGCAAGTTAAGCCCTGCTTCGATGTTTGATAGGCCACTACCGGTGTGTGTTGCTCGGTCATTTCGGCCATATATATTGGCTTCGAACTCCGACCTTAGTACCCACTTTTGGGTCAGTAATATTTCATATTCGGTATCAAGTCTAGCTGCAGTTTGGCCATGTTGACCCAGATAGAGTGTGAGTTCTGTTTCAAAAAAGTAAGGCGCCACGCCTTGCAAGCCAAGTGCAAACCACTGTCTATTATCGGTGTTGTTAAAATCACCTCGCCATCCGGCCTGGATATCCCAATAGGGAGAAACTCCATGGCTATACAATAATTCAAGCTCGCTACTTTCACGGTTACCGTCACGGTAATTACCTTCCGTTTTAATCCATAGCTTGTGCAGATCTTTACCTAACCAAGCATCAACATCCCATTGGATTTCACTGCCATCGTTATTATTACGTTGTTCTAATTGATTAAAAGACAACATGCTGAGGACAGGGTCGGCAGCAGGATGGCTAAATACCTGCGATGTTACGCCGAGTAAAATTAGTAGTGTAATAAGCCGATGAGCGGTAGATTTAATGTTCATTACACAGCTCCTTCACTGATAAGGACTTCTCTCATCATACCGGGCATGTGGTATAGCAAATGGCAGTGATACGCCCAGCGGCCAACCGCGTCGGCGCTGACTAGATAACTGATTTTTGAACCGGGTTGAACTAAGACCGTGTGCTTTTTTGGTATATACAAAGGATCGCCGGTTTCTAGCTCACTCCATACGCCGTGTAGGTGAATAGGGTGGGTCATCATCGAATCATTGACTAATACAATACGCAGTCGCTCGCCGTATTTGAATTTTAGCGGGCTTGCGTCGGCAAATGGCACACCGTCCATCGACCACATATAGCGCGCCATATTGCCGGTTAGATGCAGCTGAATTTCGCGCTGTGGATCGCGACGGTCTTCGGTTTTATACAAGTTTCGTAAATCGGAATATCTCAGTACTCGACGACCATAGCGTTGTTGGTGATCGCGCAGCCCAATACCCGGATCATCTACCCCATTCATTGGTGACTCGGTACGCATATCAACTTGGGGCCCAAACTCTGCGTTTACGTGTTTGATTTCACGCTGACTGCCCATTCCTGCGGGGGCAGGTTTGCCTGCCTTATGTGCCGAGTTCACGCCCATATTGTGGTTTACATGTGCGTTTGTCTCGTCGCTTTCTGCCTCCATGGCAGACATATCGTGATTGCTGTGGTTCATGCCTGCCATTGCCATGCCCATATCGCGGTGTGCGAGTAGCGGGGCGTGGTCCATTTTCGGAATCTCAACCTGCCATTTAGGGTTGGGGCTTAATGTTCCTCGACAAAATCCGCTGCGATCTATGCTTTGAGCGAACACACAGTAGGCGCTGTTGTCACTGGGGCTGACAACCACATCGTAGGTTTCTGCAACACCAATGCGAAACTCATCAACACTAATGGGTTCTACGTTTTGTCCGTCAGCGGCAACGACAGTCATTTTTAAACCGGGAATTCGCACATCGAAAATTGTCATCGCAGCGCTATTTATAAATCGCAGACGAATCTTTTCACCGCGTTTGAATAAGCCATTCCAACCCTGTTCAGGGGTGTTGCCATTCATCAGATAGGTATAGGCATGGCCGGTGACGTCAGAAATATCACTTTGACTCATTCGCATGTCATTCCACATGCGGCGCGCTGCCCAACTACGCGATATGCCTTTTTCTTTTATGTCCTTCCATAAGTCCACTGTGGTTCGTTGCTTATAGTTGTAGTAGTCCGCCTGCTTTTTTAGCTTGGCGTAAATATCTTCTGGTGCCTGATCTGACCAGTCAGAAAGTTGAATCACGTAATCGCGGTCGTAACTCACGGGATCAGGATTCGCCGGTTCAATAACGATCGCGCCATAAAGGCCGGTTTGCTCCTGAAATCCAGAATGGCTGTGATACCAGTAAGTTCCGTTTTGCTGAACTTTAAAGGCATAGTCAAAATATTCGCCAGGTTTTATGCCGCCAAAACTCAGCCCTGGTACGCCGTCCATGCCGGTGGGTAGAATCATGCCGTGCCAGTGAATAGAGCTGTCGTGATGTAGGTGGTTATGCACTCGCAAGCTAATATCTTCGCCTTCTTTCCATCGTAAAATAGGGCCCGGAACGCTGCCATTGATGGCGGTCGCTATCTGTTGCTTGCCAGTAAAATTTACATTTTGATGGCCAATATGCAGGTCAAAATGCTGACCTTGAAGGATATCTGGTGATTTCATTTTTTGGGTGTTCGCAGCGCCAAAACTAACAGGTGCGCCGCCTAAGCCAATGAGCGCACCAGCACTGGCGGCGCCCTGCACAAAGCGGCGTCGAGATAGGCCTTGTTGATGTACCGAGTTATTGAAAGAGGAAATGATTTTCATAATGTGCCCTACAAAATATCGCAATCGCTAAGGATCTTTGCCGTTGCCTGCGAGCTAGTCATAGATTCTACACGTAGCCGATGAGGTTAATTCAGGGCCACGGCGCAAAAACTAGTAATTAGATTCGACCGGTAATTAATGGCCGTTACCCGAATTAAAGACGGAATACGCCTGTGTTAGGCTGGAATCGGAGGGCGAAATAGAGAAGCGGTAACTTTTACTTGCTGCTGGGCTATGGCAAGTGAATGTGGGACTTGATGACGACACTCACTGTTTAAAAATACCGTTGTCGGTAGTGCCGGCGTATTGCAATGGACAGTGCAGCAGTCACAATTTAATTCGCAGTTTGCACTCCTTTCTTCGTGTTGCGAATCGATTGATGAGGCCTGCTCATGATGATGGTGAGTTTTAACTTGTGGAAAAATTGTCTGGGTATTTTGTGACGGCACTGGCTGATAAATAGCAAAAGCCATTTTGCTGAAGAACATCAGTAAAATCCAGAGTGCTATATTTTTACGAGTGCGAAAGTTCATTTTAGCTTCGTCGGTTAACCTGCATTACTAGCACAGACATTTTCTAAGCCCGACAAAATAGGGCAGTCTGCACGATTGTCGCCGTGGCAATTAGATGCCAAGTCGGCGAGTAAATCTCTCATTGCCGTGAGTTCGTGAATTTTAGCATTTAATTCATCGATATGGCTTATTGCTAGTGTCTTAACATCTGCGCTCGCTCTGTCTCGATCAGCCCATAAAGATAGTAATTGTTCAATTTGGGCTAATGAAAAGCCCAAGGAACGGGCGCTTTTTATAAAGCTGAGGCTGTGCACATCGTTGTCTGAATATAGTCGGTAGCCCGCTGGAGTACGGGCTGCTTCTTTAATTAAGCCAAGGGATTCATAGTGACGAATCATCTTTACCGAAATTCCGCTGGCTTTTGCCGCCTCACCTATGTTCATTTTTTTACTCCAAATGCATTTTTTATCTTACTCGTGTCAGACATAGCATTTTGACCAAGTTCAGCGCCTTGGTTCCCAGCGCCGTAGCAGTAGCGCATTGCAAATCACGCTAACACTGCTAAATGCCATTGCTGCACCGGCTAAGGCAGGGCCAAGTAAACCGCTGGCGGCTAGTGGAATGCCTAACAAATTATAGATGAATGCCCAAAATAAATTTTGACGGATTTTTTGGTAACTGCGCCGCGAGATGTCAATCGCGTCTGCGATTAGCGTAGGATCGCCCCGCATGAGGGTAATACCGGCGGTGTGCATAGCCACATCAGTCCCTGTCGCCATGGCCATACCTACATCAGCAGCGGCTAGAGCAGGGGCATCGTTAATGCCATCACCGACCATGGCAACAATGTTGTTGGCACTGCGTAATTTTTGAATTGCTTCAGCTTTACCGTCGGGCAGTATATTCGCAAAGAACTCAGCTATACCTAAATGAGTTGCGGTAGCGCGGGCGCTGCCTTCGTTGTCGCCGGTAATCATGACCGTTTTTATACCGCTTTTATGTAGTCGATCAATTGCAGATTGTGCCGTGGGTTTTATTTCGTCACCAAAGGCTAGTAAACCAATTAACTGAGGAGTATCTCCGATTTCGGCAAGCCAAGAGATTGTGCGACCTTGGCTTTCAAGCTCATTCGCTTCGGTCTCAAATTGAGCTATGGAAATTTGAGATTCTTGCATGAGCCTAGTATTACCGAGTATGAAGGTTGTGCCCGCGACGATTGCGCGAATGCCGCGTCCAGCCAAAGTCTTTGGTTTGGTGGCTACATTGAAAGAGATATGTCTTGAATTCGCTTCATCCAATACGGCTTTCGCCAATGGGTGGTCGCTGCTGCTCTGGAGCGCGGCTGCTAATGCGAGTAAATTTTTGGGATTGTTGTCATAGGCAAGCGTGTTGAGCAAACGTGGTTTGCCGATTGTTAAAGTGCCGGTTTTATCAAATACCACGGTGTTAATATTGTGGGCACGTTCAAGCGCCTGTGCATCTTTAATTAAAATGCCGTGACGGGCAGCAACCCCAGTGCCTGTCATGATCGCAGCGGGAGTAGCTAAACCTAGGGCACAGGGGCAGGCTATGACCAAAACGGTGACCGCATTAATAATGGCCTCCTGCAAATGCCCATTATATAAATACCAACTCACCAGTGTGGCAATGGCGATGGCAATGACCACCGGCACAAATACCATGCTCACTTTGTCGACGAGGCGCTGCACTGGTGCCTTTGCGGCCTGCGCGTTCTCCACTAGGCGAATAATACGCGCTAAGGTGGTTTCGGCACCCACCGCTGTTGTTTCTATTAGCAACAGCGCGTCGTTATTTATTACGCCGCCTGCGACCGTGTCTCCCATAGTTTTTTGGACTGGTAGACTTTCGCCGCTAATCATCGACTCGTCTACGCTAGCGCTGCCTTCGACGATAATGCCGTCAACGGGTATTTGCTCGCCGGCTTTAACTACCACAATATCGCCACTGCGGATCTGGTCGATGGCGATGCGTACATCTCCTTGTTGTTGGCGTACTATTGCAGTGTCTGGTCTAAGTGCTTGCAGCGCGCGTATCGCCGCTGTGGTTTGATGTTTGGCACGAGCTTCAAGCCATTTTCCCAGCAAGATCAGAGTGATAACGACCGCCGAGGCCTCAAAATAATAATGCCCCATATTGTGGGTAGAAGGATTTAAATACTGCGTCACTAGCTGGAATACACTTAGTCCGTAGCTGGCGCTAGTGCCTAAGGCCACCAGTAAATCCATATTGCCGGTACCGGCTTTTATGGCGTACCAGGCCGCGCGATAGAAACGCGCCCCCAACCAAAATTGTATTGGGGTGGCTAGTAAAAACTGCAACCATGCTGGTGGCATTAACGGGTAGCCGAGCGCGTCTAAAATCATTCCTAGCACCATCGGTGCCGCGAGCAGAGCTGAAATTAGCAGATGGCGTGTATCTTGGTTTAAGGCAGGTCTTAGTGTGGTGTTTTCTGAATCACCCCCAGTCCCAGAAGCATTGTTATGGCTGGCGTCGTACCCTGCATGTTTTATGGCCGCGATAAGGTAAGCGGTGCTTATACAACCCTTTGCAATAACGACGTGAGCTGATTCTGTGGCCAAATTTACGCTAACATCGAGCACGCCGCTAAGATTGGACAGCACTTTTTCAACGCGGCCCACGCAGGATGCACAGCTCATTCCTGTGATGTTTAAATAAACCTCATCAGTGGCGACTGAGTAACCCGCCTGCTCAATAGCAGAAGACAAAACTTGAATGGTGATTGCGCTATTTAGGCTAATGTGTGCTGACTCTGTAGCTAAATTGACGGTAACGCCGTTTACTTCAGGGAGTTTTGCTAGCTGTTTTTCAATCCGCCCAACGCAGGACGTGCAATTCATTCCTGCAATTGTTAAGTGTATGTCTGTTGACGATGCCTGTGCGCTTGTCATCGCGTATTACTCCGTAACTTAAGATAGACTCTATATGCTAGTAAGACTAATGTCTCCCATGGCGGTAGGGTCAACATTTCTTTGAATCGATTTAAAATGAGACCTCAACATCACGTCACTAGCGAAGCCAAGACGAGGCAAAAAACGGCGCAAAATCGGATAGCGCGTATTAGGCGAAATGCAGCAGCAATCGCCGAGTTCACGTGGGTTAATAAGTATTTTAAGCTGATCTTTAACGCTGCTATTCTGAGCTCTCTAAGCAATACTTATTATTTAGAAATGAATGATCTAGCCTTACAGTGATGTGTTTACTTTGATGAGAATAGCCTTTTCTGTGGTGATTCAGCGAATAGCCACTCGTACGTTTTAGGATGAAAAAATGATTCGTTTTCGTCAAGTTGGATTACTAGTAAGCGTATTGTGTGGGCTCAATATTGCCACTGCAGAGCAGTTGAACATTGCCGTTGCCTCAAACTTTACTGCACCGATGCGTGAAATAGCCGCTGAATTTGAAGGGGCGACAGGGCATCAGCTTAATGTCTCCTTTGGATCATCAGGCAAGTTTTTTGCGCAAATTTCCCACGGTGCGCCGTTTCAAGTGTTTCTATCTGCAGATCAAACAAAGCCGGCGGCGTTATGCAAAGCAGGCTTGGCCGTCACTGGCAGTCAGTTTAGCTATGCCATTGGTGGTCTCGCACTGTGGTCGCCCAACGCAAATGCAGTTGATGACCAAGGAACGATATTAAAAGCAGGAACCTTTAATAAACTGGCTCTCGCAAACCCCTTGCTCGCGCCATATGGTAGCGCTGCGGTAGAAGTATTGCGGCATTTAAAGCTTGAGGACGTGACGCGACCCAAATGGGTGACGGGGGAAAATATTTCTCAAGCTTATCAATACGTCAGTACTGGGAACGCAGCGATTGGTTTTGTTGCTGTTTCTCAGATAAGCGAAAAAGGTATGCTCAAAAGCGGCTCTGCGTGGATGTTGCCGAGCACGTTATATACGCCAATTAAACAAGACGCAGTGTTGCTTACAGCAGCGAAGGATAGCGCCGCGGCAAAGGCGTTCATCGCATTCCTAAAAGGAAATACCGCGCAAAAAATTATTCTCGATTACGGTTATAACGTAGCCGATTCGAATTAATGGTGGTGCGTATGTGTCGCCGTGTGGACCGCAGAGTCATCGCGGCAGGCCTCGTCAGGAAATTCAAATTCTATCGTGGTGTGGCTCAAGGGATGGTCGCGCATTGAATCTGCGATAATAGATTTTAAACGTACTAATTCCGCGTGTTCATAATTCTGCTTTAAAAGCAGGTGTGCAGTTAATACATGCTGTTCGCCATCCAAGGACCAAAGATGAAGGTGATGAATACCACCCACATGATCAATGTTTAATAAGCTTTGCTGTATCTGCTCGCGCAACTCATGATCCGGTGTGGCTTGTAAAAATAAACGCAACGTTTCGGCAAGGTTTTTTGCCACATTGAACAGAATAAACAAGGTGAATCCAATAGACAGAATGGGGTCTAGTATTGGTAGTTCTATAAACATTAAGACAATTGATATTAGTAGTATCGCCACCCAGCCCAGTACGTCTTCTAGCAGATGCCAGTTGAGCATGCGTTCGTTTAAGGTTTTGCCATCGCTGAGTTTAAATGCAGCGTAACCGTTAACCGCGACACCCAAAATCGCCAAACCCAACATGCCGGTAGCGTCGGGCATTTGTGGATTAAGCAAGCGAGGTATTGCTTCACTCATCACCCACACTGAGCCTATTACCAAGATTACGCCATTGATGAGCGCGCCCAGTAATGAGAAACGACTGAATCCATAACTAAAGCGGCTACTAGCTTCTTTTGCGCCTATTTTATTTAGCCACCACGCTAAACCAATGGCGAGACAGTCCCCCAAGTCATGCACGGCGTCGGCCATAATTGCAGTGCTATTGGTCAACCAGCCGCCAATAAACTCGATAATAGTGAAGCAAAAGTTTAGGCTAAATGCCCAGCCGATTCGTTCCGAGGCAGTATGGTGATGATGGTGGTCATGCATATTCATCTCGCTGTACAAATTTAGGGGCTGCGAAACACAATATTGTTCACCCAGAGGCGAACGTTATATGTCGTGTGAGCTTATGCGCTTTAGTGCCAGCTGAAAAGTTTTGGCTAGGGATCTTAGCTTGGAAGCACCCAGCTGATGACAGTGTTCGCCTCATTTCTCCAATGCACGGTGACGGTATGACCTTTTAAAAGCTGCACTGACAAATCAGTAAGTAGACGGAATTCTAGCTCGCAACGGTCGATATGTATTGCCGACATTTTTACGTCTAAGAAATCAAAATAACGACCCACCGCTGGGTGCAGTGCTTTAAACAGGGCTTCCTTGGCTGAGAATATCACCGTAAAACCAAATTCCATATTTACGAAGCTAGCAGATATCAATTCTAATTCTTCTTGGCTGACAATACTTGGGCTCAGCAGGTCACGGTCATTGGCTAGAACAATTGATTCGACATCAATGCCAAGGGAAATAAGCGGTGTTGGAGAAGGGCGAGGCATCATCATGCAGAATGCGCTATGACCATGATGACTGATTGAGCCAAGCACAGTCGTTGGCCATTGCGGTTCGCGACGCGCGCCAATATCAACTATCGCCGGTGTTAAACCTAGCTGAATGAAGGCATGGCGTGCCGCAATGCGTCCCGCAAGAAATTCAGCTTTGCGCGAGTTTGCCGCGTTAATTAGTGTAGCGGGAAGGGCCACATTATAGTTAGAAAACTGCGCGTCGTTATAGCGAGCGGTGTTAAAGCAGCAGTGATAACAGATGCCACCAAAACCGCTTAGCGCGACGAATTTACTCGCAGTAATAAAATCTAATGAGACTGATAGCTCGCTTGGTAATGGTTTACTCAAGTCGCCGTCTGCGCCACGGAATCAGCTTGCGATGTGTAGGTATTGGTTTTGTGATCGAGCAAACCCCATTGAGTAAGCAGGCCTATCGCATTTTGAACACCATTCTCGTCTGCCACTTTTGTGGCTAGTTTAGCGGCTGCGTTTTGCATTTCGGGTACACAAGCCATGTTGATGGCGGTGGTTAATTGCTCCGCTGTGAGTGTTTTGCGCGTAAGCATTTTGGGTGCCACACCATTTTGCTCAAGTCGCCAAGCCCAGAACGGCTGATCACCAAAGAATGGAATAACCACCGAAGGAATACCTGCGCGAATTGTTGCGGCAGTGGTACCTGCACCACCATGATGAACAGCGAGATACACCTTGGGAAATAACCAGTCGTGCGGCGCAGCCTCAATAACTAAAATATTTGGATTATTATTGTGCGCAGCTTTAAGCCCACCCCATCCCGTCGCAATAATTGCTCTGCGCCCAGACTGGGCAATGGCTTGATAAATTAGGGCTGTGAGATTGTCGGTGTCGTCACTCAACATACTCCCAAAACCGATATAAATCGGTTTGTCGCCAGCGGCGAGAAACTGCTTTAGCTCTGCTGATGGCTGCCACTGCGATTCGCCGTTTAAAAACCAATTCCCCGTCACTTGCACACCCGTAGGCCAATGGGGTGACGGTGGGAGTAAGGCGGGGCTGTAGCCGTAAAGAATCCGTCGATCTTCTTTCTTCTGCTGATAATACGGGCCGTACCAAGGTAGTGCTGGTAATTGAAGCGCTTTACGAACTGGGCTGTAAGCCGCACTGAGCATGCGCCACGTAATGGCCCGCAAAAGGTGGTAAAGCATGTTGTTCATTGTGCCGTTACGTGGTTTGTTTGGCGGTGTGAGCATCATGGGCGGAATATCGGGGCAGGGCGTTACCGGCTGCAAATGAGTTTCTACAGCTGGAATATTGAGTGCCTCGCCCAGTGAATTTGCCAGCACGGCCATCATGCCATTGCCAAGCAATAGGTCAGCATCTTTAGCGGCGGTCAAGCCTTCTTCGGCCCAGTGCTGCGCCATGTCTTTAAGATGCTTGCGCGCGGTGCTCATCAAGGATAGCGGATTCAATCCACGCTGAATTGCACGTGGATCTTTAGCCATAAGCTCCAGAAAATCTGCGGTTAAAGGCGCATAACTAAGGCCATGATTAACAACCAACGCTTCACAGGTTTTACCACTGGCGATACAGACTTTATGACCCGCAGCCTGCAAGCCTAGTCCAAGGGCAATAAAGGGTCTAACGTCGCCCTGAGTGCCTATACTAAAAATGGTAATGTTCATTAACAGCCTTCTGGTCTACTAAACATGGTCTCGTTGTAATGAATACGTGTAAAAATTTATGTTCTAAGTGAGTCGGCGATTACGGGGCCAATTTGCTCTAGCGCAGCTGCGTCGAACATTTTTTGGTGATGGCAGTCCACGCTATGAACTGTGAGCTGGCCAACATGGTCTTGCCAAATGTCAGCGCTGTTATGTAATAGATCACCCATTTCGGTTTCTGTGGTTTCAGTTGCGGCAATAAACAACATCGCCGCGTTGATTTTTCCTGGTGTAAATTGTCGGGAAATGACGAGATTGTTCTCGATAATCTGCCTAACGTTCTCAATAATATTACCGTTGCTTTGCTGCATTTCCTTCACAAATGGTAGGTTGTGAATGTCATATTCGCGGCACAAAAGCTCGGTTAGATTGGCCATATTTTCTTCGCCTTGAGGCAATGAGTCCGAGGCTAGGCCCATAAAATTTAAGGCGCTTTGCACTAATTGCGCTTCATCTGCTAGCTGCGCTGGTCCTTGTACATATGGGTAGGAATCTAGCACGGCTAAATAACGTATTTCTTCACCTTCAGCCTCTAAACGCCGTGCGATTTCGTGTGCAACTAGTCCACCTAAAGACCAGCCCAATAGTTTATAAGGCCCAGATGGCTGCACGCGACGCAGCTGCTCAATATATTCGCATGCCATTTCTGAAATGCTCTTGGGTAAGCTTGCAATGCCGTCTTGTTGATATTCTGCCGTTAAACCTCTGGCTTGCAGGCCATAGAGTTTTTGCTCGCTGTCGAGATACCGAGTTAAACCACTGTAGGCCCAACTTAAGCCAATTACCGGATGAATACAGAATAGTGGGCTTGCGGTGCCAGATGACTTAAGCGGTAACATCATTCCCAAGGGATCAACAGATTGATGGTGCTCTAGTTGCGCTGCAAGTTCTGCAATCGTGCTGGTTTCAAAGATGGCTGCGAGAGGAATATCTTGTTTTAGTGACTCACGTAAACGCGAGACCATTCTCGCGGCGGTCAACGAATCGCCACCCAAGTCAAAAAAGCTATCGTGGACGCCGATACGTTCAAGCTCAAAAATCTCACACCACAAGGTCGCGAGTTGGGTCTCTAATGCCGTACGTGGTGCAACATAAGCAAGTGAGACTTGCCACGCCGGCGCGGGTAGGGCGTTGCGATCAAGCTTGCCATTGACGTTGGTAGGTAGTGTGTCAACACACATGAACACCGATGGAATCATATAGTCCGGTAAACTTTTCTCAAGGCGTTTACGAAGCATCGTAGCGTCAATTTTTGCGTTATCGCCATTCTCTAATGTACTCGGAACAATATGTGCTACGAGCTTTTTCTCGCCGCGCGGGTCTTCGCGGAGGGTGACGACGGCCTGCTTTACGCCATCGCAGCGTTGAATATTGGCTTCTACATCTTCTGCTTCTATGCGAAAGCCCCGAATTTTAATTTGGAAGTCATTACGGCCCAAATAATCCAAAACACCGTCTGCACGCCAACGTGCTAAATCGCCGGTTTTATACAGGCGACCATCACCAAGTGGGTTTTTAATAAACCGCTCTGCGGTAAGTTCTGGGCGATGTAAGTAGCCTTTTGCTAGACCGGCACCGCCGATATACAACTCGCCAATTGCGCCTAAGGATACTGGCTGCATTGCTTGATCTAGCACATATACCGTGGTGTTTTGGATCGGGCGACCAATTGGAGGAGAATCTAGATCGGCGCCATCTAGCTTCATGATGGTAGACCAAATTGTGGTTTCAGTCGGCCCGTAAAGATTAATAACCGGGTGGCCTAATTTCCGCATTTTGTGGGCGAGTTGCGCGGGTAATGCTTCGCCACCTACGAGCGGTCGTACATTACTAAGTTGGTTGGCATGATCTGCCAGTAATGCTTGCCAATGCGACGGTGTCGCTTGCATTACGCTAATTTTCTCATCGTTAATGAGCGCGGCAAGTTTTGCAGGGTCTTTTGCTATGTCGCGATTCGAGATCACCACTTCGGCGCCACTAATGAGTGGTAAATACAGCTCAAGGGCGGCAATATCAAATGCGACGGTGGTTAAGGCTAACAATTTATCAGTGGGGCGAATTTGCAATTCATCTTGCATTGCTAATAAAAAATTCAGTAAACCACTGTGGCTAATTTCAACGCCTTTTGGGCGTCCGGTTGATCCCGATGTGTAAATAACATAAGCAGTAGTATTACGGTTTATAGGCGCGGGACTAAGTCTAGTGTCAGTATTAGTTTTGCTTACATCTATAGTATCTAAATTCAGTACAGCGATATCCTTGTTAAACAACGTGCTACTGACTGTTGAGGTGGACAGCGTTAGCGTAGGTCGACCTTCATCGACTACCAAGGCTAGGCGTTCGGCGGGCGCAGTGGGGTCTAGTGGTAAATAGGCTGCACCGGTTTTCATGATAGCGAGTAGAGCTGTTGGCATAGATTCATCGCGGGGTAGCGCAACCGCAACAATATCGCCGGTGCCGATATTACGCTTCAGTAATTCTTGGCTTAGTTGATCAATATTCTGCTGTAGCTGTCGATATGTGAGTTTTTTATCTCCACTTGTTAGGGCGATGGCATCTGGAGTTTTGAGAGCTTGATTGTCAAATAATACTAATAAATTGGTATCTGGTAGCGGCCGGGCGGTGCGATTCCATTCATCTAAGATAAGACTTTTTTCAGATTCAGACAGTAACGTTATTTGACCAATCGGAGCTGTTGGATCGTTTAATACCGCATCGATAAGCCGTACAAAGCGTTCTCGATGGATATCTAACTCATGTTGGGTGTACAACGCAGGATTAGCATCTAAATCTATACGCAAACCCGCTTTGCCGCCACGATCATAGATAAATACGGTTAAGTCTTCGACGGTGCCATTAGACACATTGTGCGCGAGGCATTTATGACCGCCAAATCGCAGATCATAATCGAAGGGTTCTATATTTACACCGACCCAAGAAATTTGCTGCCCTTGGCCTAATAAGCCAAGTTCTCGGCGCAGATCTTCATAGCGAAACATCTGATGTCGCAGCGACTGCCTAACTATTTTTGAGACCTGAGCCGTTAAGGTATTTAAATTTAGCTCCGCATTCATGGCCAAACGAATTGATACCGCATTGGCCATCATGCCAGGAACGCTGCGCATATCGCGATTGGCGCGGGCAGACACTGGCATACCAAATACCAAATCGTCAGACCCGGTCATGCGGTATATATAAGCTGCAAATAAGCTAATTAATATTTGAGGTAAACTCGCCTGAGTGTCTTTACCTAAATTACGCAGCGTGTTGCTAGTGTCTATAGATAGCTGAGCGGTACTTCTGCGCATTCCGCCCGCACGCACCGCATTGTGGCGTGTTAATGAAACGGGTTCTGGTAGGGCGCTCAGTTGACTCATCCAGTAACTACGATCACGCTCATACCGAGCAGAATCACGGTAGTTTTGCTCGTGTTGATGTTGAACATTTAAAGGCAAAAATGGGCTGGGGCCAATGTCGCGGTGTTCAAGTAAGGCGTTATAAATATCGGCGCAGCGCCGTGAGATAATACCGGCACCAAAGCCGTCAAGTACAAGGTGATGACTGCGCTGATACCAGAAATAGCACTTGTCGCTAATTTTAAAAAGAGCACAACGCCATAACGGATCACAGGCGAGATCAACTGGCCGCCGGAGTTCTGCCATCATCCATTCTTCCGCTTCTGCACGAGGGTCATCGGCCTCGCTCAGGTCTATCACCGGAAATTCACCTTTGTAGCGGTCTAGAATTATTTGCCTAGGCCCGTCATCTGTGTCGTGAATCTCAAGCCGAGTTGTCTCTGCTTCTTGGGTTATTTGTTTGATTGCAGCAATGAAAATATCTGTCTTTATATCGCCAAGAATTTCGCAATATTCCGCAATATTATAAATTGCATCTTTGGGGCCAATTTTTTCGCCAAACCATAAACCGCGCTGCGCTTGGGCCAAGGGTAGAGATTTGGTCTCTGGCGAAATTAGTCCGTTGAAGCTTGTATAGCCCCGTTGCTCCTTGAGATCTTCATATGCCTGTTCATCAAGCGATGCATATCCATTTGATTGCTTGACAAGCGCTACCGTAGAGCGTGATTTAGCGGCGGTACTTTCGGTCATTAGACTAATCTCGATAGCAGTGTGTTTTCAAAAAAATCGCGGTGCAAATTAAAAATTTGCTATGTTGCAGTAATATTACTGCGGCAGGGCAGATGCGGATTGTCAGAATAGAGACAGCTATACATGCTTTGATAGGGCAATATTTTTTACTTTTCAAAATGCAAATACGCTTGCAAATTGAATGATTAAAAATACTGTACAGCCCGAGCATATCCCAATAGACCTTCCGTCTTAATGCTACTGGCTGCGGAACCATGATACGTATTTGTACCGTCACTATAGTGTGACATAGTACTCATGAATAGGTATTCGAGACATAGAAATGCCTAGTTTTTTGCCAGTAATACACACATCTAATTAGGTGTGCAGTGCTCATTTATAAATTATGTGTAGTAGTGCTGTGTGACATAGCAATTAATGAATGTCGATTTAATCGAAGTGAAATCTAATTTTATGGGCTGAGAAGAGATGTAAGTAAAACAAAATTGATTCGGCAGGAAACGATACCCAGCCAGAAATGTTTTCATTTTCATGTTGAGTAAAAAGTGATGTGTCGGAGAAGAATTGGCACACGTAGATTATGTGCCTGGATTAAAGTCCTAAATTGGCTTTTGAAATGAGTTTATTCAGAACTGGTTCGTAGTTCATTAACATCGGATTCAAATTACGGCTGCGCTTAACCTCAATGTTTTCTTGAGTCGAGCTAATCGGCAAGTCCAAGAGCCTTTGTAATGACTGCATGGTCGCCGCAGGGTCTGCTATTAATGAGTTGTAATCTATTTCAATAGCGCGGTTACTTGGTAGAGCTGCTATCTCCGTTTTATAGACTGTAACCTGACGCGCGACGTCTTTGGCTAATAGGCGACGAAAAAGACGTGCGCAATTGTTGCGACCTATTAATGTTCTTAAGGCTCTTAATCCCAGCCACGCAATATAGCCAGTGCGATACGCGCTGCGGCCGTGGCCATTGTCCAATAATATTTCAAGGTAGTCTTGCGGCCCTTCTAAATAAGAAAGTAGGGCGTTTAACATACTATTTAGAACGGCAATTGGCTCACGGGAAATATATATAAAACGCGCTTCTGGTGCGTGTTTGAGAATATTTTTTGCGTTGCCGGTATCCCACGGATTTTTGAGTAATACGGCATGTGTGTTCTTTTGAACCGCCAATAATTTCTGACACAAGCGTGTAAATACGACAGCGTTCTTGTCGGCTAATTTAAAAGTACCGCTTTTCTTTCTAAGTAAAAATCCATATTCCTCAACAGCATCGGCGTCTATATGAGTGCCGTCTATGTTTCTATCACTAATGCCTCTGGCTAAAAAATAGCGATTGAGGAGGTCTTTATCGCCTTGCTCCTGACCATTCGCATTATTACTGAGCAGTCTGTCAAAATAGAGAAGGTGATAAAGACTTAAATGTGCAACTGGAAATGATTTTGCCACGCAGTCGTAGAGAAAGGTGGTGCCTGAACGGTGTAAACCCATTATCAGCACAGGCCTAAGTGGCAGGTGCGTGATCTCGCTTAGCAGTGCTTGGTCTTCATCACTAGCGGGAAAGTTGGCGTTTACGGGGCGTTTCATTAAATGACCTTGTCTACCTTGTGATTTACGCAGATAAAAACGACGGCCAGTGTACGCAAATTCATTTTTGAAAACAGGACTGCGTTAACATTACTAGGTATTTACCTAGACGTATCATGTTCGCCGTTTATGTGGCCTTGTGGGAGTTCGGTAATCAGCTTGACCTTTCTCTCAATTCCAATAGACTAAGGCCCTTCAACATCGTTAGGGTTTGGGTCAGGTGCGAAGCGCAAGTTTACGCTGTTTTTTGATTATCATCATAATGCTGCAATCTTTGGCGGCTCTTGCTGATATGCATCAATACCATCAAGCCGATGACCAACACAAAGCAGTAGCAGAGCATATTCACGAAATTGAACTAAACAGTATGGATACCTCTGCAAGTGATTCTCTCGACTGCCATCACTGCTGCCATTGTCACTGTGTTACAGCCTCAGCCATCCCTCCTTCTGATCTCATCACTGGTGTGTGTAACCAAACAAACGCTGTATATAACTACCATCCGCATTATTCCTCGCAAATTAGCAACTCGCTTTATCGCCCTCCAATAGCCTAAGTCTTGCCCAAAGAAGCAGCCGTATATTTTCGGTTTTTGATTTCATTTTGCAGGGTTTACTATGCGTTTTTTCCGTCCTTCGGGTACGACTGTTCGTCGTTGCCTACTTATTTCTTTCGCATCTTTTAGTCTTGCGTCGTTACCAGCGTATGCTAGCAATACGTCGCTGTCGCTAGCTAAAGCGACGGCAAGTACCTTGGCTAATAATCCACAGCTCCACCAGTTTGAGCCCAAAAAAGAGGGGCTAGTTGGCAGGCGTGAAAGTAGTGAGCTACGCCCCAGAATGAATGTCGACATTGAGCTGGAAAACTTTGCCGGCAGCGGCGATTTTTCTTCCACTCAAAATGCAGAGCTGACGCTAGCCTTGTCATCAGTTATTGAGCTAGGAAGTAAGCGCGGGGCCAGAACAATACTGGCAGACTCCAAGTTACAGGCCATGGAATACCATCGGCAGGCTGCTACCTTAGATGTTTTAGGGGGCCTAACACGGGACTTTATTCAAACACTTACCATTCAGGAATATATAGCGCTTGCGCAAGAAGCGCATGATTTGGCGGTTAACACGCTTGCGGTGCTTAAGAATCGAGCTAAACAAGGTGCCGCACCTGATTACGAAGTTAGGCGCGCGAGTGCGGCGCTTGCTCAAGCGAATTTACGACTAAATTCATTGCGCTTGGAACACCAGCGCGGATTGATAAAGCTGGCGGCGTATTGGGGTGAAACAGATCCAGTGTGGACATTGCTTGAAGGTGATCTTTATTACTTCCGCGAGGTAGCTAGTTATAAAGAGTTATATAAGCAAGCTCAGTCTTCACCGGCGATAGCCGTCTTCGCAAGCGAGGCGCGCATCAACGATGCGGAGTTGGCGCTGATAAAAACCCAATCGAGATCGGATGTTAATTGGCGGCTGGGTGTTCGGCAATTTGAAAATAGCGATGAAACCGCATTTGTTGCCGGCCTGTCTATTCCCTTATTTAGCGGAAAGCGTAATAAGGGCGCGGTGAAATCTGCGCGAGCGGCACAGAACGAAGCTGTATTTGAGCAGGCTTCAGCGCAGTTAAAACTACACACTCAGCTTTTTGAGGCTTACTCGCAGCGGCAGCAGCACGTTGCTGCGGCCGATGCTTACCGTAATACCATCTTACCAGAGCTGAGCGCGGCATTGCGTGCGACTCGGCACGCCTATGAAACTGGGCGTTACAGCTATTTGGAGTGGATTACCGCACAAAGAGAGCTACTCGATGCGAAGCAGGCGCTCATCGAAAACGCGGCAGCTGCTTCGCTCAATCAAGCCACGATAGAGCAGCTCATTGCAGAGCCGCTCACGCCTCCGCGTAAGTAAATTAATTTTCGCCAATATGCGTATAAAATTCAGGATATGAGAATGAAACAACGATTAATAGTTAGCTTCACGGCATTGCTATTTTGCCAAGCGAGTATGGCTCTAGCAGACGGGGCTCACCAACATCATGATGAAAATGAAGAGCAATTTAGTCTTGTTATAGACGATGATATTGCGTCTAGGGCCGGTATTAAAACCGCTGTTCTAGGGGCGCACAAAATTAAGCAAACTGCTAGGTTTTACGGAAAGCTCACAACTGCCCCTGAACAAACTAGCCATATACGCGCGCGTTTTTCGGGAGTTATTCATTCTGTCGCAGTGAATATTGGCGACAAGGTAAACACTAACGATAAGTTGGCAATAGTGGAGTCGAATGAAAGTTTAAAGAACTATGAAATTCGTTCTCCTATTCGCGGCACGGTGATTCAGCGACACGCCAATGCGGGTGAAATGGCACGCGATCAAGTACTGCTATCAATTTCAAATACAGACTATTTGTGGGCCGAATTGCGAGTATTCCCCTCCCAACAAATCTCACTTCGGGCTGATCAAAGCGCCTATATCCGTGCCGACAATCAGAGCTTAGCAACTCGTATTGCCCATATATTACCCGCCGAGGGGTCGTCTCCGTATCGTATTGCCCGCGTAAGAGTAAGCAATGCAGACGGCGTATGGTTCCCAGGCCAATTGATTCAAGCCGATGTAGTTGTTAATGAAGTTGACGCCATCTTGGCAGTAAGAAAAGCGGCGCTACAAAGTCTAGATGACAAGCTTGGAGTCTTTGTGAAAGAGGCTGAGGTCTATCGCTTTATTCCACTTGAGCTTGGTCGCGGTGATGCGGACTTTGTGGAAGTTATTTCCGGCATTTCCGCTGACACGGAATATGTAGTGACGAATAGCTATCTTCTCAAAGCAGATATCGAAAAGTCTGAATCTAGTCACGAACACTGAGGGCGTAAAATGATTGATGCAATATTACGCCTCGTAATTGCGCGGCGGGTTCTGGTGTTATTCAGTATTTTGTTAATTATTGTTGTGGGTGTGTTGAGCTATCAACGCCTTGCAATAGATGCAGTGCCTGATATCACCAATGTTCAAGTACAAATCAATACCTCGGCCTCAGGTTATTCGCCATTAGAAGCTGAACAGCGGATTACCTATCCGGTGGAAACCGCTTTGGCAGGGCTACCAAAACTTGCGTATACCCGTTCATTGTCACGCTATGGACTGTCGCAAGTGACGGTGGTTTTTGAGGAGGGCACGGATATTTACTTTGCCAGGAATCTAATCAATACCAAGCTTGCGGCAATGAAGTCTGTGCTGCCTGTGGGAATAGAGCCCGAAATGGGGCCAATCTCTACCGGTCTTGGCGAAATATATATGTATACCGTGCAAGCGGAGCCAAACGCGCGGCAGGCCAATGGTCAACCTTATGACGCGACAGCGTTAAGAGAAATTCAAGATTGGATTATTAAACCGCAGCTGGCGCAGGTAAAAGGCGTAGTCGAAATCAACAGTATTGGCGGCTATAACAAGCAATATCACATTACCCCAGATGTTCAGAAATTATTGCAATTCAATATTAGCTTTGCGGATGTTGCAACGGCTTTACGTGCCAACAATGACAATCGCGGCGCGGGCTATATAGAGCGCAACGGTCAACAATTGTTAGTGCGTTCCCCCGGCCAATTGGCGACGATTGAAGACATTGCCAATATTACCGTGACTGCTAATAACTCAATTCCCGTAAAGCTTGGCGACATCGCGAGTATCGGTATTGGTAAGGAATTGCGCACTGGTGCCGCGACTCAAGATGGCGTTGAAACGGTACTGGGTACCGCAATGATGCTGATAGGTGAAAACTCCCGAATTGTTGCAAAAAACGTAGACCAACGATTGGCAGTTATTCAGGCATCGTTACCAGAAGGCGTTGTTGCCCACTCTGTGTATGACCGAACGACTCTGGTGGACAAGGCCATTGTTACCGTAAGCAAGAATCTACTAGAAGGGTCTCTGCTAGTTGTCGCCGTACTGTTTTTATTGTTAGGTAACTTACGGGCGGCGCTGATTACCGCTGCGGTTATTCCCTTGGCTATGTTAATGACAATTACCGGCATGGTTAAAACTGGTGTCTCTGCAAATTTAATGAGCTTAGGCGCATTGGATTTCGGCTTAATTGTCGACGGCGCCGTGATCATTGTTGAAAACGCTATTCGCCGTTTATCCCAAGCTCAACAAAGTGGTCAATTAGTGTTGCGTGAACGTTTGAATGTGGTTTACGACGCGACCGCAGAAGTGATTCGTCCCAGTTTATTTGGGGTCGCCATCATCACCGTCGTGTATATTCCGATTTTTTCATTAAGCGGCGTTGAAGGAAAAATGTTCCATCCGATGGCCGCCACGGTGGTGATGGCCTTAATTTCTGCCATGATTTTATCTTTGACGATAGTCCCCGCCGCTGTCGCGGTATTTTTAAAAGGAAATATTAGCGAAAAAGAAGGCGTGGTTATGGACGCTGGTAAACGTGCTTATAAGCCGGCTCTACAGTTTGCCTTAAAGTTTCGCTGGTTTACTGTTGGTAGCGCCGGTGGTCTTGTGGTGTTTTGTCTTTATTTATCCACTACCTTGGGTTCAGAATTCGTCCCGCAATTAAATGAAGGCGACGTTGCCTTGCATGCTATGCGCATTCCTGGAACAGGGCTGGAGCAAGCGGTAGAAATGCAAACCCTACTAGAAGAGCGTATTAAATCTTTTCCAGAAGTAGCGACGGTATTTTCCCGTATAGGAACAGCCGAAGTAGCGACTGACCCTATGCCACCTAATGTCGCAGATACTTTTGTTATCTTGAAACCACGTAATGATTGGCCTACGCGATCTAAAACCAAGCAAGAGTTTATTGCAGAGCTGGAGCAATCAATTGAAGAAATACCGGGGAATAATTATGAATTTACCCAGCCAATTCAAATGCGTTTTAATGAATTAATTTCTGGTGTCCGTGCCGATTTGGGGATTAAGGTTTTTGGCGATGATCTAGGTCAATTACTTGCTACTGCAAACGATATTTTACAGGCAATTAACACTATTGATGGCGCCGCCGACGCTAGGGTAGAGCAGGTTACTGGATTGCCGACCTTATCTATAATTCCTAAGCGAACAGCGCTAGGCCGCTATGGATTAAACGTAGCTGATCTACAAAACTGGGTTGCTACGGCAATTGGTGGCGAGAGTGCGGGAATATTGTATGAAGGTGATAGGCGATTTGAATTAATTGTGCGATTACCAGAAACCACGCGACGTGATATAGACCAGCTTGCTTTCTTGCCAGTGCCGTTATCTAACGGCGACTATATACCCTTGTCAGAGATAGCCACCCTAGATGTCTCACCCGCGCCTGCACAAATTAGTCGCGAAAATGGCAAGCGCCGCGTGGTTGTTACCGCCAATGTTAGAGGCCGAGATCTTGGCAGCTTTGTTGAGGAAGTTAAGCTTAAAATTAATAATGAAGTAGATGTTCCAGCAGGATATTGGCTGGGCTATGGTGGCACTTTTGAGCAATTAACGTCTGCGACTCAACGATTATCTATCGTTGTTCCCCTTACCTTGTTGCTCATCATTGGCTTGCTAGTTATGGCTTTTGGTTCACTGAAAGACGCATTAATTGTGTTTAGTGGTGTGCCACTTGCGCTTACCGGCGGCGTGCTAGCCTTGTTTATACGTGGTATGCCCATGTCAATTTCTGCTGGTATTGGGTTTATTGCGCTGTCAGGTGTTGCGGTACTCAACGGTTTGGTGATGGTGTCTTTCATTCGGGAACTATGGCGGGAAAACGGCGATCTTTTACTGGCTGTAACAGAGGGCGCCTTGGTGCGCCTACGGCCGGTTATCATGACCGCGCTAGTAGCGAGTTTGGGGTTTGTCCCTATGGCATTAAATACGGGTACCGGAGCCGAAGTGCAGCGACCATTAGCAACGGTTGTGATTGGTGGGATTATCTCTTCAACCTTGCTGACATTATTAGTGCTTCCGATACTTTATCAATGGTTTCATCGGAACGATAAACCACAGAACTAAAAGAGAAGGGCGCCTGTGTGCGCCCTAATCTGTGCTTTTGTTTTGTGCTAGAAACCGGCTATTTTTCAATATAAACAGTGTTATACAGGGCGTTCTTTACCGCTAGCCGCCCGCTTTTTATCATCTGTCTGCACATACACCGTATCGGTGGTGGACATACTGGCATGGCCTAAATCCTCAGACACATCTTTAAGAGCGCGGCCACGTTCAATCTCTAAGCTCGCGCCAGTATGACGTAACCAATGCGTCGTCGCTTCTTTGAATTTGCTAGCATTGTCTTCACCGTAGCGCGTTTTCATTTGCTCGTAAGCCTGATCGAACACTTCTTGCACCAGGCGTGATAACTGCCGCGCCGTCATTCCGCCGCGACCGCGGATTTTTTCGATAATAGGGTGGTTTTCACCCGTCACCGGTAATTTATTTAAGCCGCGAGAGAGTCTATATCGCGTCAAATAATCTAAAAAACTCGGTGGGACGGTAATATCGCGAACTTTTCGGCCTTTACCATAGATCTTAAGCCACCAATTATTCTCATTATCCTTCCAAAAGTGACTCATTGTTGGCGACCATTCGGGGCGATCTGAATATTCAGAAATACGAAGAAATAAGGTTTTTAAAGACGCAATAAGAAACAAACTGCGCTCGTATCTTGAGTCCTCATCAGCCATTGCATGGGCAACCTGCAAAAGAAATTGCCACTGGTCTTCACTTAAGCGTTTTACATCTTTAACCTGAGCGTCTCTAATTAAGTAGCGGCAATCTTTTTTGGCTATTTGTACGGGGTTGCCGTAGCAGTATTCTTCATCGGTTAAATGTTTGTAAAACGCATTCACGGCGGTGAAGGTTGCTTGCAGGGTTTCTTGCGAGGGGTGATATTTCTTTTTGTCAGGCTTTGAATTGTCGCCTTTGGCTGTCATCAATCTAAATGGCGCCCATTCAGGATTGCTGATGTATAAGCCGCCTGTAAGGTGAAATTTCTCTACATTAGATAGGCATATCCACGTTAACGGTGGTCGCCAGCAAAAATCAGTATATTCTAAAATGTCAGATTTTCGGTATTCGTCGATGGGCTTGTCTTTAATTAAAAAGGCCCAGAGCAGAAACTTTTCGATCTCAGAACGAAATCGCGTGTAAGTATGTTCAGATTTGTTTCGGCCAATATAAGCTAAAAATTCCTGACCCCAGCGCCATGCCTTAAGTTTCCATTGATCGGAATTAGTAAGCAAAGCAGTTAGATCGGGAAACTCCTCAATCTTTACGTCTTTAAGGTCTTTGTATGTTGGGTACAACGGGACAGGTTTAGGGATGGCCATGTTTTATCCTGATATCTGCATATATAAGTGGCTGTATGCCATCATAGCAGCCCACACTCACTATTTCCAATACTGGAGAGTATCGGAAACAATCTATCCAGCAATACAATCTTTCAATCCCCTGCACATCGGTAGTTATTAATGGGAGCTTTCACCCGCCTCATTCAGTGCACAAGTACTATTCTTAAACGCTATTCTTGGTTGTGGACCCGGCCGTCCTAGGTTTAACAAGCTAGGCTTTTTTCGTATGAACTTCGCTTCACAGTTATTGTTATAGAAAACTGTTAACGATGAGAGATCGATGTTTTCTAATGTCATAGCGACAAATTGGTGTTCACGAATAAAATCAACCATCGTATCCAAATCCCTTAGATGGAGGGCCGACGGAGCGAGTGCAGGATATGCTGAGGCGCTCCAAGCAACTAAAATTACGGCAAATGCCCTTTTAATAAGCGTCATATTTTTACTCACCATTTATTTTATGTATCGATCTGCCATTAAACACCCACCCAACAACTATTTTCCATGATGTGATTTTTCAATTAATACCTGCTCTAATTCACGAACAGTGCCTAAGGCGTAACCGCTTTCATCGATGTTACTTAGTCGATAGCTACTCGCCAGATCCGTAATGGCGGGTAAAACGCGGGCCATATATTGATCTAGGTCTTCAGCGTCAGATGACCTTAGTATTAATTCACATTCGGATGCCGCATTTTCTATCTGCCAACCGATATTACCCCAATGGAATGACTTCTTTTGTTTTCTATTTGCATCTTGGAATTGTTTAATTAGCGCAGCATCCATTTCAAGCTGGATACGTATTTTAGCTGCCCAAGATTCAGTGATCGGCGTACTATTAGGCATAAAATGTAAGTAACACAGCCTTACTTTCAATTTTAGCTTGGTCCAATTGTTCACGAACTCCCCTTTTGTCTCAGTGTGGTGTGTTATTCGCACACTATTACAGAGTGATAGTTGATATTTATTCGCGATCAATTATCTCAAATTCTAGTGTATCAAGACGAATATCAACGTTTGCCAATCGTCCCCACCAGTCACACTCCTCAATACAAAGCGTGGCAGAAAGCATATTTCCACTTGAGTGTTCGATATCATCGATCGCATTAAAAGATTTGCTATTTCCAAGCACGTAATACCAAATTAACCATTGGCTATTCTGTTTAAGTATTCCAATCGAAAACGATCCGTAGATACCCTCTTTATGCTCGATAATGGCCCATTGATTTCCCTTTATACCTTCCTCAAAAATAATTTCTTTGCTAGCGCGAGCTTGTGCTAAGAGTCGTTCTATCTGGGCCGTATCATCTACTTTCTTTGGAGAAAGCTGTGCTGTTAATGTATTTAGATACAGGCCGGTTTGATAATCTCCAAGCACATCACGCCATTGATTCGCCACCGACGTCGGCTTGATAAGCTTATCAAAATCACACTCGCAACTAATTTTTTCATTGTTTATGTGCCAATTACTTGTAGCCCTATAACAGCCCGTAATCTCCTTAGGGTTTGAGATGCCCTCTACACTGGGAAGTGTTATTAGCTCCCAAGTGTTTTCTTTACTGAGAGCATAGGCTTGCTCAAGCCCTACCCCATCCATTACTTCGGTCATAATGAAACTAGGGAAATGAGTTTTTTTATTAAGACAAGCACCTAATAATTCGCCACGATTTATTGGTTTCTTAAAAACGTTGTCGCCATCAGCGCTGAGTATTATGATCCCCGGCTCATCTAGACCGCGAGAAATACTTAGCACCATTGGTTTTTGCCCCGGTGCCGACAACTGCCAATTATGGCTGGAATGTTCTAAAGCATGACTGAATGACACAAGAGAAAGCAGAATATAAAGAGTGGATACGCGTGTCATTAGCCCAATGTAAATCATCTAATTATTACCTGAAGGGAGTTAATGGAGCAACGCGGGAAATCGAGGTCTCGTGCCTTGATAACATCATCCTCCGGCATAATCACCGAGTTTGCGTGATCTCTACCACACAAACTATTTATTCGGGTTTAGTAATAACAAGCTTTATTTTATCCTCTGGCAAATTGGGGCTCGTTATATCCATGGTGTGTTTATTTCCATGTATTAACCATGTCTCGCCTAGGCTATTCGCCGTCAAATAACATACTTCACCGCCAATTATGACGCCAGGTGATCGAAAAGGGATCGCGCTTCGCTTTTTCTTGCAGCTCACGCTCGCAATTTCTGGCGAGACTGACGTGACACCAGGGTAAATACCCCACCAACCTGGAAAACCATTACTAATGGATAAGACTTCTTTGGTTTCACCAACGGATAAATAAATGGCTGCAGTATCGTTTTTAGTTTCTATTAAGGATTCATAACTTGCCCTACTTCCAGCGCAAGCCTGCAGTAATATGCTGAGGCCAGCTAAAACTATGATATTTACGCGCATTGTATAAACCTTTTTAACAAGAGCAACGGCTGGTACGTCGCACGCTCGGCAATTTAACACTCACTAGGAGTCCGTAATCCATCTTAACCCTCGACGGATATTAATTGAAGAGCGAATTAGATATCTCCAGTAGTCAAAATATTATTTAAGGATTGTATGTTTCAGGATAATGAAAAAACTGTTCAATACCGCGTCATAAAAATATTGGCGTCAAGACAATTGCCACTAGATTCGGATACTATGCTTTAACCGCCGCCATCCCACCACAACTCCTAGTATAGACAAGCTAAGCCCGCCCAATGAAAGGCTGATAACGACGATGTCCCACAACGGACGTCGCTCCCATAGCCAAATATAATCCCATGAGTGCAAGCCGTTGTAGAGCCAGCGATACAGGCGATTTACTGTGGTGCTTTTATCTAATAGTTCACCGGTTACTAAATTGATATGAAACCATGTACGATCGGCGTCGCTGTATTCAACCCGTAAAATTGGCAGAGGCTTGCCACCCCTTTCCGGATGGCGTGTGAAGTAGTAGCTGTCGTATTGTTCAAGAATGGTGTATCTCGTCACCGTCTCATTCGGCCGTAGCGTACTCGCCATCGTTTTTAATCGCGATAACTCAGGTGCTGGTAGCACTTCTCCATTGCTATTAAGGCGCACCACTCTGCCATCCCTTTGCCAAGCTTGATACACAGCTTGAGTGTCGAAATGAATAAGCTCAACCGAGACGACTGAGTTAGGAAAATTTGGCGCAATTGCAGAAAAATCTTCCGGAACAAGCTCTCTAGTTACGCCGGTGAATTGTTGTTGCTGCCATATTGAGGCAGAGCGTGATGGATTAAGCTTGCCTGGGTTCATCGAGAGCAAACCGCTGAAAATCCACAGCAGTGTTACTGTTCCAAATAGCACTCCGGTAATGTAGTGCCACCGCATTATCCCACGATAGGGAATAGACGGTTTACCGGGTTTGGGCTTGCGCTTCCAGCGCAGCCAACCCATCCACAATCCGGTGAATGAAAGTACGACGCCAGCCGTTGACAGAATGTCTACCGCCCATGCCCACAGGTCCGGAAATTTCCGCAGTACTGTGGGATATAGCCAATGAGTCACCGCTGAAAAGTAATTCAGCACACGCTCAATTCTATGGCTGTCTCGGACCACTTCTCCGGTGGTCGATGACACATAGAGTTCAGTATGCTGGGAATCATTAAAAGCAAAGTGCAGTAAAGGCCGATGAGCATTTAAAGATGATGACAAAGTCCATTGATCTGTTTGCGGGTTACCAATATAACGCGCCGTTATGGCTTTGCCGCTTCCACGAGCAAAGAACTCACTCGCAATACGCGCAGCTAAGTCTGGCTGTATCCTGTTGACCCGCTCTCCGGTATCAGCATAGACAGCACGTACTTGATCGCTACCGACTATATGGATGTAATAAACCGGCCGGCCAAATAACATAGCCAGTCGTATCTTACTTGCGATAACCGGCGCCTTTGGATCAGCAGCCGCTTCGCAGCGAGTTTCCGAGGGCGTAGCCACACATTGATAGTCTTCTGCACTTAACTGCGCGACAGCGTCAGCGGCGCTGTACTTTGACGAGGAAAAATCCAAGGTCTGCTGCCCTGCGAACCGTTCACTTAATGTTAGGTTCGGGTATTCCACATACATCATGAAAATACCGCTGATAAACCACGCACAAAAGAATAGGCATAGAATAACCCCCAACCAGCGATGTAATAAAAACAGCTGACGTTTCCACCACTTCCATTTCAGCACCTTTTTGCTATCGTGTATTACATTGCGCATTATTCAGCAAACCGGTAATGAACACCCAACTCCGCACTGCGTGGGTCGGCTAATCGCTGGGTCAAACCACCTCCCGAAGCCCAAGATGCGTAAGTTTCATCGCTAAGATTTCGACCTCGTAGAGTGAAGGTATATTGCTGCCATTGGTAAGCAACACTTGCATCAACGGTGGTGTAGGAAGCTAGCTGAATTCCATTGTTGTTGTTTGCCTCGCGCTCCCCTACATGCCGCACGCCGCTATTAAATTTCCAGTTACCAAGTACTTTATTCACGTACAAGGCTGCCACCCACTCAGGAACATTCGTGGGAGTATTTCCAGTGCGAGAAATAACTTCAGTGCCTAGATTTTCATTAAACTCATCAAACTCCGCTTTCCAGTTCCACGCCACGTTAGCATCCACGCGCCAGTCATTCGGGAGGCGTGACGATGCCGCTAGTTCAATACCTTGAGATACTTGAGCACCTATCTGAGAGCTTATTCGTATACCATCAATAACATCAGAAGTTAAAATATCGTTCTTCTCAATATCATAAAGCGCAATGGTTATATCTAGGCTGTCGTTCAGTAGACTAGCTTTTGTCCCGATTTCTATTTGCTCGCCTTTCTGTAAACTAAATTCATCTTTGCTAGCATCGAGACTGACTAACTGAGATACCGGCTGAGCAGCTCGGCTGTAACTCGCGTATATATTTAGTTCCGGCATTAGACTATAAACCGCCCCAACACGCCCAGTAACGGGGTAATAGGTTTTATTATATTTGTCTGCACCTGTATAAGATTTGCGCTCAACATCGATTGCGTCGTAACGCAGGCCGCCAATTAACTTTAGTTGGTCGCTAAAATCGAGCACGTTCTCAAAATAGACTGCTGTATTTTGGGTAATTATTTTGGCGGTCCTCTCCGCTTCCGCGTCAGGCCCATAGCCTCGGTCAATATTATGCAAACTCACACTGGATGGGTCTGGCGAATTGGGGTAACTCTGTCCGCTATTGCGATTTTGATTATTGAGATCGTATAGCGTGCCAATTACGAACTGGTTCTCACGACCAAACAGATTACCCTTCCATCGAAAATCTAGTCGATTACCAATTTGCGTATCATCCCGGTAAATTAAGAAAAAACTACTTCTGTCCACCATATTGGTTTGGGGATTCCAAACCGTTTTCTCTGTGTTTCGCCAGTCAAGTTTCTGTGTCGCAAGATACAGCTCATTGCGAACTTCCCAATGGTCAGAAAGGCTAATTTCGCTAATGAATCTACCATACGCATTTTCGGCCTGGGCAAAATTATCCAAATTATTATAATTCTCGCGGCGTGTTCCCTTAGCAATTCGTGGGTTAACCAGCCTGTCCGTACTGGTGTTGGCGGGCCGTATTTCTTGTTCACCGTCAATATTAATGACGGTGTCATACACTACTGGTGTGCCGTAGTAGCTTTTTACATCATCTTCAAAATAGCTAGCGCTAACGGTAAATCTCGCGGCATCATTCGCCCGCCATAATAAGCTTCCGCCGGCTGCATCGTAGACTTCTTCACTACCGTGCACATATCCGCCGCTCTCGTTATGGGAAATATCAGCGCGATAATAAAGGTTCTTTACTGCTGTCGGGCCTCCTACGCCAATCGCTGTGCGGTAATTATCCCACACCCCTGCGCTCATCAAAGCCTCGCCGGAAAAAGCTTGAGTAGGCATTTTGCTAACATAATTTATAGCCCCGCCCACCGCGCCTTCGCCGTGAAGCAATGATGCGGGCCCCTTCAATACTTCGACCTGTTCGAACATAAAACTGTCAAGTGGGCGTGCAGACTGTGAATTGGTATTTTGGCGGACGCCATCGCGCAGAATCGTAATATCGTTACTGCTAAAACCGCGAGTTGAATAGCCTGGAATCGAACCAACACCGGTACCGCCCGTCATGCCCACTGCTGTTTCAACTGCTTCCATTGCCGTGCGGGCACCGTATTGTTGAATCATATTTTGGCTAATAACAGACACACTAGCAGGAAGGTCACGTAAGGAAATATCTAAGCGAGAACCCGTTCCAGATGACTCATCCAAGGCGAGATTTTTGCCATCTTGAATACCGGTAACCAGCATATGTTCGGTGACTTTTTGTTGATCACTGGCTGGTACTTCGTCTGCCATTACAAAGGAAAATTGCGTAGACACCACAGCAATAACAGGGGTAAGAATAAATAATTTCATAGTAAATCCTCAAACGCCCAACCCCGGGCGCATGAAAGTAAGAAAAGCACTGAACAACCGAACTAAGCGGCCTGTAATCAGACTTTCTAAAATTCCACAGAGGATAAATTGGCAGGACAAATTGAAGTACAGCTACGCACTAGCAAGACCGGCGCCAACGCAACCACCCTCCGTGGTTCGTTTGCATAACAGCGGGCCGGTCTCCGGACTCATGAGCATTTAACAAAACCGCCTTCCCATGCCTTAAAGCACAGTGGCAGAGTGGTTTTGTATTAGAGCCAAATCTAGTGGCTCGCTCATTTACCGTTGCGGGGGCAGTGTTGGGTTTGTTTCTGATCGAAATAGAAACACACCAACTTCCCGTTTAATCCCGAACCAGAAAGGTGTCAGGAACCCGTTGTTTGGAATCTATTATCAGACTCCAGCAACGCGGCGAAATCTACAGTTTTTTAAATAACCAGTCAAATATACAGAGCACTTATCTCTGCGACAAATAGTCGCAGAGGGGAAGTTAAAGTTATTAGTGTGGAAATTAAATACGTGACTTGATGACAAACTATATAGGAATATTTCGCAGCTAAAGTGGTTAAATAAATAATTATTTCATCAACTTATAGTTATTAATATTGAAGACTTATGAATAAAAATAATCGAGGGAACTGCATCAAAATCCCCATAAAAACGATTTTTTATATCAGATATAATCTTGGAGCTTTAGCTTTGTAGAAGATCCAGAACCTATCTGGCGGTTGTAGTCCGTATGTTGGGTTGATGTGCGCAAAACCTAACTACAGCGTCTTCAGTGTCACTCTACTCCCCCCCCTGAGCACATCACAATTTGCTTTCATTTCCTTTCTCAATATATAATGAGATCCATTCTCATTTAAGTTCATTCCACCCTTCAGGAACCGTACGTGTCAGGCATCGAGTTAGCCCAACAGACTGAGATTTATAATCTGTACAGCAACCATCATCGGTGGCTGCATAATTGGCTGCGCTCGCGTCTAGGTTGTTCAGAAACGGCTGCCGATCTAGCTCAAGACACGTTTATTCGGATTCTGCAAAAAGATTATTTACCCCAACCGCAAAGTCCCCGCGCCTATCTCAGCAGTATCGCTCGTAATCTTTTGGTCGATTTATACCGCCGCCGCAGTATTGAGCGCGCCTATGTCGATACCTTGGCGCTACAACCGGAGGCGGTGGATATATCGCCGGCGGCTCGGCACGAAATTATTGAAACACTGATGGAAATTGATCGCCTATTGGATGGCATGGGCGAGCGCCCTAGAGAAATTTTCCTTTTGGCACAAATAGACGGTTTGAGTTTTGTGGCTATTAGTCAGCAATTAGGTATCTCTGTTAACACCGTGCGCAAACACTTTATTCGTGCCATGAGCCAATGCCTGCTATTGCTTGAGGACGACTAATGACCAGTGTTAGCCCCGCCGTGATTGAAGCCGCCGCAACTTGGTATGTAGACTTACAAGACGCTGGCGCTGACGAATCTACCCACCGCGCTCATGAGCAATGGCTACTTGCCCACCCTCTTCACCAGCAAGCGTGGGCTCGGGTAGATAAACTGCAACAGACTCTGAACCGAGTGGACGGCAATAGCAGCACCTTGCGTAATGCTAGACTGAGTCGCCGGCAATCTATCAAAGCACTCTCTCTATTATTAATGGCAGGTGGCACTGGCCTAGCTTGGCAACAGCAAGTGGGCTTTCAAAAACTTACCGCGCAATATCACACCAGCACTGGCGAGCAGCGCACTATCACCTTGGCAGATGGTGGTGAACTTGTACTCAATACCGATAGCCACGTTGATATCAACTACAGCAAAACCCAGCGTGAAGTCATACTGCACGGTGGCGAAATTTTGCTTACCACAGGCAAAGACGTAGCCGAGCGCCCGTTTTTCGTCCGCACCCGTCACGGTAGTATCCGCGCTTTGGGCACCCGCTTTTCTGTGCGAGATGACGACCAGCAAACTCGGGTAGATGTTTATCAGCACGCTGTAGAAATCCAGCCAACCGCCGCGCCACATAGCTCCTCGCGAGTAGATGCAGGCCAGCGACTAGAATTTACCCAGCGGCAGGTTCATACACTTAAACCTGTACCCGCCAACAGTGATGCTTGGCGACAACAACTGTTAATTGTGAGCGACTGGCCCTTGGCGCAGTTTCTTGCAGAATTATCTCGCTACCGACCTGGTCGCTTGAGCTGTGAACATGCTGCGGCCGAACTACGAATTTCTGGTGCTTTTCACCTCAAGGATACCAGCGCTGTGCTGGACAATCTGGCCAATACCCTGCCCGTGCAAATTCACTACTTCACCCGCTACTGGGTAAAAGTTGATTTAGCTTAAGCGGCCGACCCAAGTGAATTAAAATTATTTTTGCTCAAGGGGTTGTTGATTTTGATTCTCATTCGACTTGATACATAGAAGCGTTTTTCGAGCGCATAAAATGACCAAGAGGAATTGAGTTAATGAAGCCAACCCCCGCTGCGCTAGCGCTGAGTATTACTCTGCTACTGCCCGCTGTAACCCTACCTCAAATTACACTAGCGCAAACGAACGTATCACCCAGCCACATTAAGGCACTGCAAACAGTGTCACTCTCTATCCCCGCCGGCTCACTCGAAGCGGCGCTTGTGCAATTTTCCACACAAACTGGCACCACTGTTTCATTTACGCCAGATGTAGTGAGGGGTCAAAAAAGCAGCGGTTTGAGCGGCGACTTTAACGCTAGCGACGCGCTTAATCGACTGCTGGCAGGAAGCAGTTTACAAGCTCAGGCGCTGTCGAATGGCAGCTATTCCGTGGTGCAGGTGGAAGTAAATATGTTGCCAGCGGTAAAAGTAAGTGCCGATGCCGCGCCCAATTCCACCCCCCAGAGTCCTTTAGCCTATTTGAATAAAAGCAATTCTTCCGGTGCACTTGGCAACAAACCAATACTTGATACTCCATTTTCCATCACTGTTGTCGACAACAATGAAATAAATCAACGCGGCGCCAAATCGATTGGCCAAATTTTCTTCAACGATCCCTCGGTATATACACCAACCCCTTCTTTTAATACTGATTGGTGGGGCACTCAAATCCGTGGACTTGGGGTCCGCAATTACTATATTGACGGTATTCCATTGATGTTGAACTGGGGCGGAGACTTTCCCACTGAGGTGATAGACAGCGTATCAGCACTCAAGGGGCTGACTGGCTTCATGTACGGGTTTGGAACCCCTGGTGGCGCGCTGAGTTACCAGTTAAAACGCCCGACCACAATTCCGGAAACCTCCGTGCTCATCGGTTACCGTAATCCGCAGTTATTTACTGCCCATGTGGATACGAGTCAAAACCTAGGTAACAACTTCGCCTTGCGCGCGAATTTCGCAACGGAGCAAGGTACCGCCTACAACGCCAGTGAGATTGATCGTAGCGTGGCATCGCTTGCCTTGGATAAGCAGTTCGGCACGTCGCTGATGTGGCAAACTACACTAATTTATGAAGACAGCAAAAACACAGGAGAGCCCTTCCAGCTTTATCTAGACGCTTATGATGTTGCTGGCAGCGGTGACCGCTTGCCAACCGTGACCTACAACTACGACAACATCAACGTCGACAACGCCTACTACAAGACCGAAACACTACTAGCTTCCACAGGTGTTGAATGGCAGATTAGCGATCAATGGATGTTGAGCTATCAGCTCGGTTTTTCGCGTAAGGATCATCGCTCGAATAAAGCGTTTGCAGACCTTCTGAACTCAGAGGGCGACTACAGTGGGGCAATCTATAATTTCGCCGGCCAGCTGAATACGCTCTTCACCCAAGCAATCCTCGAAGGCTCATTATCAGCGTTTGGAGTGAAGCATGAAATCGTAGGCGGTCTGGGCTTGCAACGAAACAAAACCCAGTACAGTAACTTCAACTACAGATCGGATGAATTCATGGGTAACATCTATGAATCTCAGCGATACTTGGTACACCATACGCCAGATTTCTCTCTCAATCCTGCAAGCCCTGAGATTGTTCAGCGGAACGTTTTTGTTAGCGACACAATTCACTTTGACGAGCGTTGGCAGGCGATTGCTGGCTTGCGCTTCACCGACTACCACAATAAATCTGATTACCGAACTCGAGAACTCAGCCCGACACTAGCTTTGACCTACAAACCTGATCCGCAAACCAGCCTCTATATTAGTTATGTTGAGGGGCTTGAGCCTGGCAGTCGTGTGGCTGACCGCTATACCAATGCCGGTGAAGTGTTGGATGCAACCGTTTCCAAGCAAACCGAAATTGGCTTCAAGCGCCAAGTAGATGATTGGGACTATAGCGGAGCAATATTCAGTATCGATCGCGCCAATCAAATGGACGTAGTTAGAGGTAATGATCTTTATCGCACGCAAGATGGCCTGGTCCAATACCAAGGAGCCGAATTGTCGACCGCCTACCAAGTTACCGACAGCCTGAATTTGGGGCTGGGTGCCATCTATCTCGACGCCACGATAGACAAAGTATCCGCAGCCAATGCCATCGTTGAAGGAAACACGCCAGGTAACGCACCCAAATTGCAGATCGTTGCTAATGCACACTACAACATACCGAGCATACCAAGCCTCTCAATGCACGGCGCGGTTCGTTACTTTGACGACACCTACACAAGTGACAACAACCTATTGACGGTACCTAATCGTACGGTGGTCAACACTGGCTTTAGCTACGATTTCGATATGCAAAATCACATCTGGACTCTTGTCGGCAACATCAACAACCTTTTTAACGAGAAGTACTGGGCAAGCGGCGGATATACAGCCGCCAATGTCGGCGAGGAACGCAATATTTCATTTACTCTTAAAGCACAATTCTAAACTCTGTCGCTTGGTAGTACGACGGCTAGCCTTCTAACTGTACCGCAAAGAAAGGTTGCCGAACTAAACAGTCGCGATACCCAATGGAAGTAAGTTGAGTATCGCGAATACTTAAAGTTGTTGATATTTGCCCCTCCTCTACATCCAGACTTTTGAGCAAATCCCACTAAATCGCTCGTTGCTGACAATCAGTTGCATTTACATCCGCACCTACAATACAATGAGATCGATTCTCATTTGCGATAAATAACCTCTTCAGGAATATAACGTGTCAGGTAGCGAGTTAGCTCACACAAGTGATATCCAGCATTTGTACAGCAACCATCACGGTTGGCTGCGGGGCTGGCTGCGCTCGCGGCTAGGTTGTTCAGAGACAGCCGCTGATCTTACCCAAGACACCTTTGTTAAGGTGTTATTGCGAGATACCAGCACAACGTCTATTCGTGAACCCCGTGCCTACCTCACACATATCGCCCGATCGCTGATGATTAATCATTGGCGTCGTCGAGACATCGAACAGGCCTATTTGCAGGCACTGATGATATTACCGGAGCCGGAATCGCCTTCGCCAGAGCATCAAGAACTGATACTTGAAACCCTTTATGAGATTGATGCGGCACTCGACTGTTTGCCCAGCGACGTTAGGCAGGCGTTTTTATTAGCACAACTGGAAGGCATGAAGTATCGCGATATTGCTGTCCGTCTAGCGGTGTCTGAAATCACCATTAAGCGATACATCAAGCGCGCACTGGTTCAATGCATGCTGGTCATGGAGTAAGCGGCGATGTCTATCACCCTAGAACGTAAAGTGCTTGAAGAAGCGGCTGACTGGCTGATAAAAATGCAAGAAGGCCTTATGGACGATGCCGAGATAAACCGCTTTAAACAATGGTTAGCACGTAGCAATGCCCACCGCCAAGCATGGCTGCGCGCCGAAAAAATTACTACCAAACTTGGCACCTTACCGCCTTCAATAGGCATGGCTACTTTGGATCGCCCGAGTAATCTAGAGCGCCGCGAAGTGCTCGCCAAACTTGCCTTATTTATCGCCGCCGCTCCCGTAGGCTGGAGTGTTTGGGACATCACCCATAAACAGCTTCATATTGCTGACTACCGCACCCGCGTGGGCGAACAACAAAAAGTGACCATTGCCGATGGATCGCAAATCACCCTGAATACCGACACTGCCATCGATGTGTCACTCAGTAATGAGCAGCGTTTGATTGTGTTGCGCCAAGGCGAAATTTATATAGAAACCAGCCATCGCAACGATCCTCGTCCATTTCTAGTTAGCAGTGCACAGGGACAATTACGCGCTCTAGGCACCCGATTTACCGTGCGCCAATTTACCGACACTAGCCACTTGGCCGTACTCGAAGGTGCCGTCGAAGTCACTCCAGCTAACGGCCCTGCAGTAGTAATTACTGCAGGGCAACAAACCCCATTTGATGCCCATCAAACCGATAAAATTATGCCT
Organism: Zhongshania aliphaticivorans; assembly: GCF_902705855.1. Classification (GTDB taxonomy): domain Bacteria; phylum Pseudomonadota; class Gammaproteobacteria; order Pseudomonadales; family Spongiibacteraceae; genus Spongiibacter; species Spongiibacter aliphaticivorans_B. The sequence goes on from NZ_CACSIJ010000017.1 coordinate 121,793, forward strand.
GCAGATGACCTGAACGCCGCGTGGACTAACGGCATGCTCATGGCCGATGCCATGCCTCTACAAACTCTATGTGATGACTTAAGCCGTTTTCGTAATAGCCGCCTGCGGGTAGAGCCAGCCATTGCCAACTTAGCGGTGTCTGGCGCATTCCCTCTTAGCGACATCAACAAAGCCCTAGATATGCTCGCGGCCACCTACCCTATCACCGTCAACAAAGCCTTGTTTGGTTATATGACGACACTTTCGCCAAAATAATTAGGCACAAAACCGTACTATTTTTTGTTTAACGCCCTGTCTTTCGCCTCGCGGTTCTATTGCAAACATCTATTCAAAAATTATTTTTTTAATGCTGATACTTTTTCCTTTTTCACTTGGCAAGGTAAGTACAGAACATATTGATCACTGCACTTACCACAAGGAAACACCATGCGACCGTTCACCCACGCTGCTTTAACTCGACCATTGCTATGCGCGCTGGCGCTTTCTTGCGCAACAGCTACTTTTGCAGACACCGCAACTCAAGCCCAACACTATGAGCTAGCAGCAGGTCCACTTGGCCGAAATTTATCCCTTATCGCCACCCAAAATGGCATTCCCCTCTCTTTTGATCCTGCATTAACTCAAGGCCTGCAAAGCCCCTCACTCGTCGGTGATTACACCCCGCAACAAGCATTGAACTTACTGATCGAAGGCAGCGGTTTGCAAATGGTTCAAAAGGAAGATGGCAGTTACACACTTGAAAAAAGCCCAAATTTAACAAGTTTGCCTGCCGTAAAAATTAGCGCATCGTCAATCAGTTCACCACAAACATCCTTAGATTACAGTCGTGATGAGCTTAATGCGGTGCAGCCCCGTGACGTAAAAGAGCTATTCAAAAAAGACGCCGCAGTCGCCGTTGGCGGATCAATTCCCGTCAATCAGAAAGTATATGTGCGTGGTGTTGAAGAAACCGCAATGGCGGTCAGCATTGACGGCGGTCGCCAGAACAATAAGGTATTTCACCACAATGCCACCAACTTGATTGACCCATCACTACTCAAAGCGGTGCGTGCTTCTGCTGGTGTTGCTGCCGCCGATGATGGCCCTGGCGCGATTGGCGGTAGCTTGGTATATGAAACAGTCGATGTAGAAGACTTGCTATCCCCGCAACGTAATTTTGGTGGCTTTGTTGATGGTCGCTACAGTTCCAACGGCGATCAGCTTACTACCGGCGCTTCTATATACGGCCGCAACAGCGGTTTTGAAGCACTGTTCTATCTGAATCATACCAACGGTGACGATTACGAAGATGGCGAAGGTGACACCGTGCGGTTTACCGAGCCAGGCTTACTCAGCAAATTAAGCAAAGTCGCCTATGAAAATGAACAGGCAGGTCGCTTTGAACTATCGATGGAAAACGTTAACGATGAATCTCAACGTCCTTACCGCGCTAACTTTGTTGGTTTAACCGTGGGCCGTCCTGTACCAGAATCTCGTGTCTATGATCTGACGCGCGAGAGTCTAAATTTCAACTACAGCCGTGACACCGCGCAAGGCTTGTGGAACCCAAGTGTGACGATTGCTAGCGGCGAAACTGAGCTAGAAACCCGTGAAGTGCCGTTGGCCGATCCGACTGCCCTTATTGTTTACACCGGCATTACCGAAAGTCAGTCCATGACCGTTAAAAACACCTTTTACACACGCTTCGGCGAAATTGTCGCAGGAATAGACCATTATGACGACAGCGCTATTTTCAGATACGAAAGCGATCCGGACTTAGAAGAACAAGCAGAAAATTTGGGCGTCTTTATTCAGATGCGTCAGACTTTCGGCGAGCAGTTAAATCTTTCCTACGGCCTACGCCATGACGAGCAAGACTTCACCGGCACCGACGGCTCCAGTCACGATGACGCTGGCGCCAGTGGCAACATTGCTGCCGACTACCAAATTAACGACTATCTCACCGTCAAAGCAGCCTACGCCCAAGTATGGGGTGGCGTCGCACTAGCAGAAAACTTCATTCTCAACGGGGGCTGGAGTTATGACAACATCAAAGCGGTAGAAGCTGAAAACTACAGCTTTGCCCTTCGCACGCAAGTTGATGGTGCTTTTGCGGAAGCCACCCTATACCAAACCGATATTGAAAATGGTCGCACGCCATCCTACGGTGGAGGCCCTGATTTGGTCGCCAACTTTAAAATTGATGGCTACGATATTGTGGTCGGCTACCTCGGTCAGCAAGGTGAGATCACAATGAAATACGCCAATATTGAATCCGAAATGGACGGCATAGTAGCCAGCTCATACGACGGTAATTACTTCACCGTACCCTTGGGCGAAATCATCACCGTTAGCGGAACACTAAATCTATCTCAGATTCCTGTGGCCCTAGGAATGGATGCCGAATTTGCCCTAGAAAATGATGCCGTCGAAGATAGCGGCGCAAAACAAGATAGCTATACCGTCGTTAACGCTTACGTAAATTACGCGGTAAATGAGAGCATGAATCTGCGACTGTCCATCGACAATCTAACTGATGAGTCTTATACAGACAGAGCAAGCTACGGGCAGGAATTTACCACCGTTAAAACACTTTTAGAACCGGGACGGTCTGCCATTTTAAGCGCGCGTTATAGTTTTTAATAATCCGTCCAGACGAGATGAGATGGTACCCCCCTACCATCTCGTCCCTCCGTAAAACACACAGCTATGCACTCTGAGTCAGCTTTCGACTCATCTGAACAGTTTATGCAACAAAATTAACAGCCTTTCTATTAAAAATACGCAGCGCAGTTATCCGGAAGATAGATTCTACTAAAGGCTATATATTCCTTAACGAAGCACAATAAGGAGCCTTATCGGAAGCGTATAACGCGGCCTACTTCCATTGTTGCGGCACTCTAGCAGCCAGAATGATAATTTCCCTGAGGGGGAAAACAAAATATTTTGCACCTTTTTAAGTCTTCATACGTCTTATATATACAAACGCAGTATGAAGCCGGTATTGAAACTTAAAGTCGAAGAATTAATTTTGGTGCTTCACATAAAAAAATGTGATCACAACCCATTCTGAATAAGAACGTAGCTGCTGATTTCCCACGGGTACGGTAGCGAACAAGGAGCTCTTTGTAATGGCTAATGAAAGTCAAGAACTGCGCGACGTGGGTTTAAAAGTCACCCTGCCACGAATACGAATTTTACAAATATTGGAATCATCAGAAAGAGATTCGCATCATCTTAGCGCCGAAGATATTTATAAGATTATGCACCACAGTGGCGATGACACAGGATTGGCTACAATCTACCGAGTACTCACACAGTTTGAGGCGGCAGGCTTAGTTGTTCGGCACCAATTTGCAAACCAGCGCTCAGTATTTGAAATTGCAAAAGGTGATCACCATGATCATATGGTATGCCAAGATAGCGGCGAAATTATCGAGTTTTCTGACCCAATGATTGAACGTCGGCAGCGTGAAATTGCAGAAGAGCACGGCTATGAGCTGATTGATCATTCTTTAATACTGCATGTGCGGGCAAAATAATATATTGACGGCTCAACTTTATACCGCATCGACACGATTGTGCGTAGACACTTTTATTACCCTACTCTTGATCGAATAATGTACTTTAAAGAATCATTAAGCAGCCAGTTAGTATCACTAAAGTAAAGTGACATTACCTTTGTTTCTTTCTTATGCGTAGCCGACCTTAATCTTTACGATCATTAATAATTTCTATCGTCAAATTCTCTCGATGACCGAAAAGAAATTGGGGAGTAACGCCAAACATGGATCTAAATGTTCTAGAAAAATGTGCGCTATCAGAAAAGCCAGCGTCGTGCGCCGCAGCGGTTAAGCTACTCCCAGCTAACGCCGATTCCACCGCAGCTCGCAGACGCGCCCAGCGAACGAAGGCCCTGAAGGTTGTGCCACATTGGCTTCGTAGCAAACGTGCCAAGTGCGCAGCAGAAACATGCACTTCCGAGGCTGCTTGCTCCAAGCTAATAGCTTGGCTGAGATTACGGCGTACCCAACTTTGGATTTGCAACACTCGCGGATCGATTGAGCTTGCTTGATCCCAATTCATCCGTTCTGGTGCAGCATCAACACAGCGTAAAGCAAGTTCTTTGGCGTGATTGCTCGTTAAGGTTTCGACCCACTCAAGTGGGTACACGACTGGAATAACTCTCTGGCCCTGTTGCCGCAATGAGCATTCCTGAAATGCCGAGTGTTCCGGCTCCCAGTACACCATGACCACGTGATTTACCGTCACACAACTATGCTGATATCCCGGAGGAATGAATACTCCCTGCGCGGAAACACGATCACGCTCGCTTGACTCGGTAATTATTACGCCTTCGCGAACAAACGACCACTGCGCCGCATGATGGCTGTGATGTTCTGCATTTAATGCAGGGCCCGCCATGACCAGCCAATGTTCTCCCAAATACAAACGCATTTTTCAATAATCCTGCTCAGTTTATTCAAGCCCCGTTTGGAGTTAGTAAGCAGAATAGCAAAAAATCGAAGAATCAACGGAGATATAAAATGCGCAAGCTACTGCAACTGTTCTACTTTCCAATTTTTTTCATAGGTGGCATGGGAAGCATTGTTTGGATTATCGGCGAGAACCTGCCCATCACATGGGCTTGGCTAGTGATGGCCACCGCCATCGCCCTATCCTTTATCTGCGAGCGCGTTTTACCTTGGCAACCCAGTTGGAACAGCTCTCAAAAAGACGGTTTACGCGACGTACTTCACGTCGCTGTAAACACCAGCCTCACCCACAGCAGTTTACTATTGCTTCCTTTGTTGGCCGCCATGGCACCGCTATCATCTCTTTGGCCTGAACGCTGGCCATTCTGGGGCCAAGTGCTTATGGCAATTCTTATCTTAGACTTTGGTATTGCCGCGGTTCATCATCAAAGCCACAGGTGGAATTGGCTGTGGCAATTTCACGCTGTGCATCACAGCGTAACAAGGATGTACGGATTTAATGGGCTGATGAAGCACCCTTTGCACCAATGCGTAGAAACGGCCATTGGCATCGCGCCATTGTGGATTATGGGAATTCCAGCGGATGTCGCCCAAGCGCTGACATTTTGTGTGGCGCTTCAGTTGCTTCTCCAACATTCAAACGTGGACTATCGAACTGGCCCCATAAAATATCTATTGGCAAATGCAGAAGTACATCGCTTCCATCATTTACGTCCACCAGCAAACGGCGATATCAACTTCGGTTTGTTTACTACAGTCTACGACCATGTCGCTGGAACGTTTTTTTATGATGCTAAAACTGCGCCTAGAGACAGCGAGGCCATCGGACTTAGCGACCAATTCCCACAACGTTACGATCACCAGATCGCCCATCCATTTCTACATATCTTTGAGAAGGCTAAGCGAAGTAAGCACTAATGTATTGACGTATGCAAAAGCTTAAATACATGCTTTTGCATACGTCATTTATTTGGCTAGATGCAGTTTCATATCTGTTTCTACGTGCAATAGTTGTTGTTTTTTTTAATATAAATTAAACATCGATAAGTTATTTAATTGCACTAAGCGGTACCTCTCTCAGCCGTTTACTGCGACCTAGCAGTCTGATCGTATAAAAATTTTATAGATGTGACTTGCTGCATCGCCAATTGTTAAGTCACCGTATTCCCAAACCATCGCTGATACGCTAAAATGCGAACAATTCTCATTTAAACCATCCGATCTCTAACTAACGCTAATCCATGCCATCCCCCACTTTCACATCACTGACACAGGCCGTTGAGGCTTATTACGAGGAGCTGCGGCAGTTTGTCCGCAAGCGCACCGGCTCGTCGTCGATGGCGGAAGATGTGGTGCAGGAAACCTGGATTCGCGCAAACTCAGCTTCGGTGCCTATGCCAGACAATCCCCGCGCGTATCTGTATCGCATGGCGGGTAATTTGGCGGTAGATCAACTTCGGCGGCAGCAGTCGCAGTTACCTAAACCTGTAGAGAGTGGTGATGCCGACGACACAGAAAATACCTTATTTGAGCTGCCCTGCCTCGCGCCCTCTCCTGAAGAAATAGCCGCCTCGCAACGAGAGTTCGCAGTTTTACATGAGGCCGTTCGCGAGCTACCGGATAAGTGCCGCGAGGTGTTTCTGCTATACCGTGGCCACGGTCTAACCATGCGCGAAATTGCCAAGCGCTTAGCCATTTCAGATAAAACCGTTGAAAAACATATCGCTCGCGCTATGGTGCATTGCCGACAACGGCTGCGTGATGCAGGGAGAGATGTTTAGTGATCAGCGCACTGGGGGAAACTCGCGCCGCAACACGTCTCAATAATCAGAAGGCTGAGATTTTTTACTCAACTGCCATGATAAAAACGAGCGTTAACGACGAATCAAGGTTTCTCCAACAATGAGCCCTGTGAGTGACAACAAGAACGATTTACCTGACGCTATGCTGGAAGACGCGGCGATTTGGCTGGCACGGCTAAAGGATAGCCACCAGGATAACGCCGAACAAACCGCGCTGGTTAACGCGTTTACTGCGTGGCTAGCAGCTGATCCTCGTCACCACCAAGCCCACCAAGAAATGGAAAATCTCTGGGGCCGCTTAGACGCGCCCATCAGCCAGTTCATTGCCGAGCAGCACGCACACAACGTGACACCGCTTCGTCGCAAATCCAATACCGTCACTCGCCAAGTAAAAGCCAAACCATCGCGGATTCCTCAAAAACATGCCCGCTTTGCGATAGCGGCGAGCTTAGTCATGGCGCTTCTCATCGGCGTCGGCAACCAGCAGGATTGGCTGAGCCAGTGGCAAAGTGATTACGCCACAACCGTGGGCGAAGAACTACCCATTACTACCGACGACGGCAGCCTCATCACCCTGAACACCAACAGTGCGTTAGTGATGAATTACAGCGCAAACGAACGCAGAGTGCGTTTGCTCAAAGGCGAAGCGTGGTTTGCCGTGTCAGCGGACGACCACCGTCCCTTTATTGTAGAAACCGAAAAAGGCGCCGTGCGGGTAACTGGTACCCAGTTTAATGTTCGGCTTACTGACAAAAACGCCATCGTTAGCTTAGACGAAGGCCAAGTTATTCTCACCTCGCCGAATGACAGTAAAAACTTGCCTGTAGTGCTCGCCCCCGGCCAGCAAGCGATGCTCTCCGGCGACGTGATATCAGCGCCAACAAGCTTTGACCGCACCGCTGTTACTGCTTGGTTGCGCGGGCAATTCGTGTTTTATAACACGCCATTGGCCGACGTAGTCGCCACACTCAACCGCTACCGAGCCGGCCGTATTGTTATTACCAACTCAGACCTCAATGCCCGAAAAGTCAGCGGCATATTTTCAACCAACGAAGCCGACGCTGCGTTGGAGATGATCAGCCGCACTCTCGCCCTCAATGAAACTAGACTGACTGACTACTTAGTTTTACTTAAATAGCCCACATCAAAAAAATTCTATAAATATTTCCCAAATGACTGGGGGATTATTCCCCGCTGTTACGTCTCACCACTAGATGCGAATAAATCTCATTGTTAATTGGGGGCAAAGAACCACAATGAAGCGGAACAAACAACATACGATCAAAGCAAGTTCATGGGTTTTAACAACCGCCATTGCATTAGCAGCGGCGCACACAATGCCAGCGGTCGCCCAAACCAGCGCAAGCGAAGTTAGCCAGAGTAAGCAGCAAAGCTATTCCTTTAACATTGCCGCCAAACCCCTACCCCAAGCCATTGCTGATCTTTCCGCAGTGACTGGCCTGCAAGTGCTGTATACGGAGCAAGCGACATTCAATCGCACTGCGCCTGCCTTGAGCGGTACTTATACTGCGTATGACGCACTGGAATATTTATTAGCAGGAAGTGGTTTGGTCATGAGAGTCACGAGTGAAAATTCGGTGACAATTGAAAAGCAAAGTGGGGATGTCACCACGCTTCCGGCGGTGAAGATATCTAGTTCTTTATTAAGCAGCACTACGGAAGAAACACAGTCATACACCATTGCCGAAACGAACACGGCTACTAAGCTCAAACTAACACCACGTCAAACGCCGCAAATTATCAACTCAGTAACCCATCAAATGATTGAAGATTTCGCCGCCCAAGATATGGAGGATGTACTATCACTTGTGCCCGGCATTAGTACCGGACACGCCGACGATGATCGCCGAACTTATACCGCCAGAGGCTATTCAATGGCAGTTCAGTATGACGGACTCCCTTCCACCTCTGGTATTGATGGCGGCGTAGTTGCCGGCCCAGACAGTGCGCTAATTGATCACACAGACGTACTTCTGGGAGCCGCAGGTTTAATGAACGGTGCAGGACAACCTGGCGGGGTAATCAACATGGTCTACAAGCGACCTACCGACGTTTTTCAAGGTTCTGCCAGTATTAGCGCTGGATCATGGGACCAACAACGTCTTGTAGTTGATTTATCCGGCCCACTCAATGAATCAGGGCGATTGCGCGGGCGCATGATCAGTGTCGATCAATCAGAAGAGTCATTCCGCGATTTTGAAAAAGAAAGAAAAAAAGTTTTTTATGCTGTCGTAGAAGGTGATCTTAGCGACAGCACACTGGTGTCATTTAGTATTCATAATCAAGATATTTATGACAACGTTACAGATCGCAGTGGCTTACCTGCCGACAATAACGGCAAAGATTTGGATTGGAGCCAGTCAACATTTCTAGCGCCAGATTGGAATCACTGGAACAAATACGCCACCACGTACAAAGCGAGGTTAGAGCAGCAATTACCTGCCAATTGGCAACTAACCGTACAGGCTTCGCAATTAACATCTGAAGCTGATTGGTTGTTCGCCACGCTTTCTGATTTTGATTCCGTTAGCGGTGATGCGACGTTTTCCCGTTGGGCTCAGCAAAATAAAGAAACCAGCGATGATTATGAGTTTTTCTTAAGTGGACCAATCAGGCTCTTCGAGCGCGATCACGAAATTGTCATTGGTGGCAACTGGACAGAACGCGTATGGGCTCGCAGCAGTGGGGATGGTACTGATTACGAAACCAATTTGTATAACTTCGACCCTAGGACAAGTATTCCTCGGCCTGAAGTTGCTCTCATACCATCCAAAGATGACCAAATAACAGGCCAATACGGTAGCTACATAGCTGGTCACTTCAAAATAACTGATGCTCTTAATGCAATTCTAGGTAGCCGTATTAGTTGGTATAGCTACGAATTCGGTGCAACCAGTCGTGATGAAAATGCTGAAATAACGCCCTACCTTGGATTAACCTATGAGCTTAATAACTGGGCATCGGCCTACTTCAGTTATTCCGATATCTTCAACCCTCAATCATCTAAAGGCACAGATGGGAATACTCTTGAACCCGAACTCGGGAGCAATTACGAATTAGGCTTAAAGGGTGAGTTTTATAACGGCAAACTTAATGCGTCTATAGCACTTTTTAACATCATCAAAGATAACGAAGCCGAAATTATTTCTAGCATTCCTCCCGATTTGACTAATATCTGCGGCGGCTGGTGCTACGCCCCCAAAGGTGAAACTAAAACGAAAGGATTTGACTTGGGATTATCTGGACAAATAACCCCAGAAATTCAGATCATGGCGGGCTTCACTCAGTACGAAAAAGACGACAACAATGAGACAGTAAATATAGCCAAGCTATCTACGAGTTATTCGCCAAAAGGACAAAACTGGAGCATCGGCGGGAACGTAGATTCAAGTAGCAAAAGTTATACGCAGTGGGGCATGGTTCAAGAAGCACGAACATTAGTTGGTGTCTTTGGCAAATATCAGATAAATCCGCAGATTAATATTGCGTTAAACATCCATAATTTATTGGATGAAGAATACTACGCCAATGCAATTGACTCTGGCTATGGCAGGCAGTACTGGGGAGAGCCTCGCTCTTGGTCAATCACAGCCCATAGTGTTTGGTAGTGAGTGTCCCAGCGATGGCGAGGCGCTCGCCATCGCTCGTCGGGTATCGCTTTGCTCTACCCACAAGACAGCCAGCACCAATTTTAGATTCCAGCTACGCGACAAGTTGGATTAGATTCGAAATCTAATCTTGGCTCAGGACTGCCGACGCAAACCTAAATGCTAATTTCAATCATTTTCAAAAAAGTTTGCACCTTTTGCCTCGCTCATACGTCATTACAGTAAGCAAGGAAGAAACAGGGCTTTTGCCCGCAGGGATGCTCCTTAATTTTTCACGCCCTTCTCGTCCATATCGGAGCGGGACGGGCTTATACCGCCGCGCTGCAAGCATTTTCACGGTAGTTCAAAAATCACTTTAGGTAGGTAAACACTCCATGAAAGAAGGATTTCGCCAGTGCATGGCATGGCTGCACACCTGGTCTGGCCTTGTGGTGGGCTGGGTGCTGTTTTTTGTTTTTGTGACGGGTAGTGCTGGGTACTTTAATACCGAGATTACTCGTTGGATGCAGCCAGAATTACCGCTGCATCAGGCTATGCCACAAAACAACGGGCGACTGGCGATGATGGCGATGGATCGCTTGGAGGAAGCCGCCCCCAATGCCGAATTCTGGAGTATTACCCTGCCCCATCACTCACAGGCGTCTCGTCACTGGGAAGACTTCTCCATTAGCTGGGAGACCACGCCCTTAGCAGGCCATGAGCACGGTATTCGCGGCCGCGAAGTGCTTGACCCCAGCAGCGGCAGCTCCACGAAAGTTATTGACCCCCGTGATACCGGCGGTGGCACCAGCCTTTATGTAATGCATTATGCCCTGCACTACATCGACGCCCAGTTGGCCTTCAAGCTGGTAGGCATATGTACCATGCTGATGTTGATGTCATTGATAACCGGCATCATCACCCACAAAAAGATCTTTAAAGACTTTTTCACTTTTCGTCCCGGCAAAGGCCAGCGCTCGTGGCTAGACGCACACAATGTCATTGGTGTGATGGCGCTACCCTTCTTTTTAATGATTACCTACAGTGGCTTGGTGTTCTTTGGCCTCACCTATATGCCAGCAGGTGTCGCGGCAATATACGGCACCGACGATAAAGCCATCGAGCGTTATGTTGACGATTTATTTGGCGACCACAGCCACGAGGCCATCTCCCGACCCACAGCCTCAGTGCCAGACATGATTGCGAAAGCTGAAGCTGCTTGGGGTAAAGATCAGATCAGGTCGGTATTTATTCAGCACGATGGTGGCGAAGCACCCCGTGTAGATATTGGACGCGCTTACGGCGGTCAGGTACGGATTTTTGATGCTGAAACCATGCGCTTTCACGCCCACACCGGTGAAGCTTTGCCATTAGACCCACCCGATAGCCTGACGATGAAAACCAATGAGACTTTTCGTGCGCTGCATGAAGGGCGGTTTGCAGAGTCATGGCTGCGTTGGCTGTACTTCGTGGCTGGGCTACTCGGCTGTGGCATGATCGGCACCGGCTTGGTGTTATGGACGGTGAAGCGCCGCAAGCAGCACGATGCAGCTAATATTCCCTTTGGTCACCGCCTAGTAGAAGCACTCAATGCCTCCACTATTGCGGGTTTGCCCGCGGGTGTGGCGGTCTATTTTTGGGCGAACCGCTTGTTACCCATCGACATGGCCGACCGAGCAAACTGGGAAATGAACTTTCTGTTTTTGATTTGGGGCGAAGCTTTTATTTACGCCTTTTTCCGCGATATTCGCAAGGCCTGGGTTGAGCTCCTTGGCTTTGCCGCAGTGGCCTTTACCTTGTTGCCGGTGCTCAATGCCCTTACCACCGACAAACATCTTGGCGCTAGTTTGCCAGCGGGCGACTGGGTGCTGGCGGGCTTTGATTTAACCATGCTCGCCCTCGGCCTCGCCTTTGCTTATATGACCATCAAGGTTAACCGCATTTGGCTTAAGAAAGCCGCCCAAACGTCTAAAGCAAACGACAATAGCCTATTGGGAGAAACCGCATGACATCACTGCGTCAATCTTCTCATTACCGCTGGATGGTCGTGTCGCGGGTATTGGCTGCCGTCGTCGGCGGCTATGCTCTGGCCTCTTCTGCCATGGTGTTATTGGCACTGCTTTGGCCCTTGCCAAAAGCCGAGGCTGTCGCCGCCAGCACAATGCTGAGCTTTTTATTGTATGCCTTGATCATTATCTGGATTTTTACCGTTAAACGCTTAAAAACAGTATGGCTGGGCTTAATTTTTTCTACCGCAGTCTGCTCCGGATTATCGTGGTTATTGCTATCGGGAGCGGCTCAGTGACGACAACAAATATCGCCATTTTTATATTTAGTTTATTTGGCTTTGCTGCCTTGGCTATGGCAATGACCCGCCATAGTAAGTTGGTTTTCGGCAAAGCCTTGCCCGCAAACCAACGCGGTGTATTACGTATAGGTGGCTGGTTATTGCTCGCCATTGCCCTAGGTCTTGGAATTTACCAATGGCAATTTGATGTAGGTACCGTTGCGTGGCTGGGCTGGTTAAGTATTGCTGGATTACTAGTGGTATTTAATTTATCGCGCAAGCAAAAACCACATAAAACGCCCCACGCGAATCCAAAAAAACACAACACCGAGAGCAACGACGGTATAGCGGTTTCAGCTGGTATTACGGCGCGACGTCTCCCCGTTCCGTACGCCGCGCTTGCCGCCGCTGCACTGTTAATTCCACTGGCGAGTTTTGGTTGGCAATTGGCGTCCACCCCGAAAAAAGCCCTGCTGCGCGACGACGCCGTACACGGCAAAATAGGCCCGTGGAGCTTTAGCTTAGCGGAAAAAGACCAAGATGCGCCGGAACTGGTGGCGATGGATATTCCCCTTAAACAGTTTGTTATTCGCTTTTGTGATAACTGCGAAACACAGATTCGCATGGCGTATTTTAAGGTGCGTAAACCACACGCGCTACGCGCTGCGGGCAATGCCTTTGAAGGCCGAGGCACTGAAAAAACAGCAGAAATTCCTATACCCGCTGCCGCCACGGAAACTGACGATTTATGGCTAACTGTAGAAGCAAAAAACGGTGAGGTGTATACCCAAGAATTTGCCATTCCGCGATTGTCGCCAGCCTTAAATCAATTCATTAAGGATAAATCATGAAGTTTGCGCTACTCCCCATCGCGCTACTGTGTAGCGCCGCAGTATTTGCCCACACCCCAGTTTGCCGCTGCGAATTGAACAGCAATCAAATTGATTGCGAAGGCGGCTACCACGACGGTTCCAAAGCCGCTGAAGTCAGTATGTCGGTGTATGCCTACAGCGGTGAGGTGCTTGCTTCTGGCAAGCTAAACAAAGCGTCGCGTTTCACCTTTCCGCTACCCACGCAAGCTTTTTACGTCCTCATGGACGCAGGCCCCGGTGAAATGTTCGAGGTAGATTGGATGGATATTAACGGCGTAAACAAAGGAATGTTCGCACCGCAGTAACGGCTAATCATCATGATAACGACGTTAAACATAGGCATTAATGGATGAAATCTTCAAAAATTTTACGCTTAAGCATGACTTATGTTGCGGTGATAGCCACCTGCTTTTTCTGGTGGTGGAGCGGCCAACCACTCTCTGTTTATAAAACTGCGCCACTGAGTAAAGGCAATATTGAGGCAATTGTGGCGGCCATTGGCACAGTGGCGCCACGTGAATCTGTCGATGTCGGTGTGCAAGTGTCGGGGCAAATCACCCGCCTGCATGTTGGGCCGGGTGACACGGTAGAAAAAGGTCAACTCCTTGCCGAGATCGACCCCAGTGTACTGGCGGCGGTAGTAGACGCGGGTCGAGCTGAACTGGCTATGCTTAAGGCGCAGCTACAGGAACGTCAAGCATTGGTAGTATTGGCAGAACAACAAAATGCCCGCCAACGCCAATTGCTAAATGACGGTGCCACCCGCCAAGAAGATGTGCAAACCGCTAAGGCCAATTTGGCCGTTGCACAGGCACGGGTTAGGCAGTTACAGGCAAATATTCAACAAACGCAATCACAACTAAAAGCCGACGAAGCCCGCTTAGGATTTACCCGAATTTACGCGCCAATAGCTGGCACCGTGCTCACTATTGAGGTTAAAGAGGGCCAAACTCTCAACGCCAATTACCAAACCCCCGCCCTGCTTCGCATTGCAGATTTGTCGACGATGCGGGTGCAGGCGAAAGTCTCTGAAGCCGATATCCATCAAATTCACACAGGGCAAACGGTGCGATTTTCTACCTTGGGAAATACCCGCCGTCGCTGGCATGGCGAGGTGGCGCAAGTGCTACCCGCGCCGCCGCCAAGCAGAGAAGAAGAGCAACAAATTAAGGCGGTAACCTACACCGTATTGTTTGATGTAGATAACCGAGATGGTGCATTAATGCCCGGCATGACGGCTCAGGCTGATTTTATTGTGGCCGAAGCTAACAACGTATCGGTGGCGCCCTTAGCCGCACTCACCCCCAGTGCAGAGCACAATAAGTATCTTGCGTGGGTGCTAACGTCTACCGGCACCGCAGTGCAGCGGGTCGTTCAGGTCGGTCGTCGTGACCGCCTCCGCGCCGAGGTAATTGCAGGGCTAAAATCCGGCGAAGAACTGGTGGTCGGCAGTGAAGATTACGCCACGCGTAGGGACAGCTGGCAATGGCTCTAATTTCACTGCGCAACATAAAAAAGCACTATGGTGGCGAAAACGGCACACCCAAAGTGGACGTGTTGCAGGGTATTAATTTAGACATTAACACCGGCGAGTTCGTGGCCCTTGTTGGCAGCTCTGGTTCTGGCAAATCTACTCTTATGCATTTGCTGGGTTGTTTAGATCAGCCTTCTAGTGGCGAGTATTATTTTAATCACCGCAATGTCGCGACACTAGATTTAGATCAATTGGCGGCATTGCGCAGAGAGGCCTTCGGTTTTGTGTTTCAGGCTTACCACCTGATCCCCACCGAAAGCGCTATCGAAAATGTAGAAATTCCTGCTATTTACGCCGGCATACCAGAAGCACAGCGCCAAGCCAAAGCGCGCCAGTTATTACAGCGTTTAGGATTAGCTGATCGCTTGCATAACCGCCCCGCCCAACTTTCTGGCGGCCAGCAGCAGCGGGTGTCTATTGCGCGAGCATTAATTAATGGTGGCAGTGTGATTCTGGCGGACGAACCAACCGGCGCGCTGGACTCTCGCAGTGGCTCAAAAGTCATGGAGCTGCTCCGCGAGCTGGCCGATCAAGGTCATACGGTAATTTTGATTACTCATGATTACAGTGTCGCCTCACAAGCTAGGCGCGTGATTGAAGTACGCGACGGTAAAATTGTGGGCGATAGCGGCGATTTACACACCGCGTCGACAACCTCTTCTGACAATACCGCCACCAACGACGAGCCCTCATCTACGCGAACACAGCAGCAATCTGCGCATCTGGCAGATGAAATTCGCGATGCTTGTCGCGCGGCATGGCGGGTAATGTGGCTAAATCGTTTTCGTACCGGCTTAACGTTACTGGGCATTATTATTGGCGTGGCGTCGGTAATTATTATGTTGGCCGTTGGCGAAGGTGCCAAACGGGAGGTGTTGCAGCAACTCAACGCGATGGGCCCCAATATGATGTACGTCGGCCCCGCCGTACCCGATAGCGGCGGCCCCCGCGGTGTGATTAGCGAAGCTGACATCGATGCCATCAGCCAAATGCCAGAAGTACTGCGTATTATGCCGATTCTTCGCGATCCCGCACTGCTGCGCTACGGCGGCGTAAGCCGCAATTACGAAGTACTGGCCACCAACGAAAGCTTGCCGCAAATTAACCGCTGGCCAGTCGCCCAAGGCCGTTTTTATACCGATGAAGACAATCGTACTATCGCCCCCGTCGTGGTTTTGGGGCACCGAGTTTATACCCGTTTATTTCCCAACGGTGCCGACCCACTCGGCAAGCAAATTCTATTGAATGAAAGCCTTTATGAAGTCATCGGCGTGATGGCTGAGAAAGGTGCAGAATCTGGGTACAACAATCACGACGAGCGCGTATATATACCAAGAAAAACCGGCATGGTTCGTCTGTTTCCCAAGCTGCGGGACGAAAGCTACATCAACCTAGAAATTCGTCATAGTGGGCTAATGGATCAAGCCGAGCAGAAGCTCGAGGCGCTACTGCTAGACCGCCACGGCCGCGACGATTTTTGGTTGACCAACTCGGCGTCCAGACTTGAGGCTGAAATGGCCACGAGCAATAGCATGACCATAATGCTGGGAATGATTGCCGCCATCTCCTTGTTAGTCGGTGGCATTGGCGTAATGAACGTCATGCTAATGACGGTGAGAGAACGCACCCGAGAAATTGGCATTCGGGTAGCAACGGGGGCGCGACAGCGCGATATTTTGCGGCAGTTTATTACCGAGTCCGCCATGGTGTCGCTATTAGGCGGACTAATAGGTGCCGGATTAAGCGGCCTGATTATCATCATTTTGCATTGGGTCGACGTTGCGGTGGCTCCCTCAATTACCGCTCTTTTGGGCGCGGTAAGTTGCGCGCTAATTACCGGTCTCATATTCGGGTTTATGCCCGCCCGCCAAGCCGCGCGCTTGAACCCTGTAATCGCACTGGCGGGGGAATGAGTATGCGTAAAGGTCTAATTATTGTTCTATGTTTTTCACTCGCCGCCTGCAGCGTTGGGGGAATAAATAACAACATCTATACCGACAATACGCCGCAGCTGCCTACTCATTGGCAGCTTGAGGGCAGCACCAGTGCCACGCAAGGTGGAACGTCTGGGCTATGGTGGCAGGCTTTTGGCAGTGAAGAATTACTCCAGCTCATCGAGCAGGCCGAGCAAAATAGCTATAACGTCCGAGCGGCATTGGCGAATATCCGCCGCGCTGAGGCGGCGGTACGCATTGCCGACGCATCATTGTGGCCAGAGCTAGAGGGCACTGTGGAAGCGGGTCGCGCTGGCGAGCTTAATGGCAACAGCAATGAACATTACTATTCTGGGGTGACCGCCAGTTACGAGATCGACTTTTGGGGTGGGCAACGCGCCAATCAAGCCAGCGCTCAAGCCCTACTGGATTATAGTCAATTCGATCGCGACACCCTTGGCCTCAGTATCACCGCAAACGTCGCGCGCTACTGGCTGCAATGGGTGGGTAATCGTGAACGGCTTCAAATTACCGAGGCCAACCTTGGCAACGCTCGACGCCTATTAGATATTGTTGAACTTAAAATAAAAGCCGGTGCCGCCAGCGAATTAGAACAGCTGCAACAACAGGGGCAAGTTGCCGGCCTAGAGCGAGACGTGGCTTGGCTGCGCCAGCAAATGCAAGAAAGCCACACGACCTTAAACCTATTGTTAGGCAGCCCCACGGATATTCCGCTATTCACTAACAGCCTTGCCGAGGTGGAATTTCCTGCTATTGAGACAGGAATTCCCGCTGAGTTATTAGTTCGCAGGCCAGACGTCGCCAGAGCCGAAGCGGCGTTGCGTGCAGCCAATGCCAATATTAGCCAAGCCCGCGCCGCCATGCTGCCTAATATCAGTTTAGCCATGAGCGCCGGCGGCAGCGCCAATCATCTCAGCCAAACATTGCGAGACCCTGTTTACAGCCTAGTAGCAGGTCTCACCGCGCCCATTTTTAATGGCGGTGCATTGGAGGCCTTATTTGATTCTGCCGTCGCCAATCGAGATGGTCTAGTGGCCGACTACCAACAAACAATCGTTGCGGCATTTACCGACACTCGCAATGCCATTAACGCCATTGCGGGTATTGATGCCCAGCGTCGCGCCCAGCAACAACAGTTAGATCTCGCTCGTCGCGCCTATGACTTAGCCGAGGCGCGATATCGAGCTGGCGCTGCCTCATTCAGTACCCTTTTAGATAACCAGACCACCTTATTCTTTGCCGAAGATACCAACGTGGTACTGCGCAGACAAAGCTTGCAAGCCCGCGTGGATCTGTTCCGCGCATTGGGCGGAGGCTGGACGCCAGAACGCATTGCCCAAATTAATCAATACGATATCAACAAGGACGCACAATGACCCATTTCACATTCCAGCGCGGCGCGCTATTTTGCGCCAGCCTTTTGCTGGCTGTTTCAGCGCAGGCACAAACCAGCCCAACAGCTCCGGAGCTAAACACTCAGCCCGATCCCATCTCTATTAGCGCAGACAGCGGGCCAGTTTCCGTCACCGTAGATGAAAATGGCGCCATGCGCGTTGACAGCACTAGCGTGCCAGCCAATGGCGAAGATCCAACAAGCCTTGATGAGGATGCAATCAATACCGACTCAGAGGAAGCAACGCCAAGTGACGACGCTGTTCAGCACGGCGTCTCGACACTCCCCCACAATCTCAGCCCTTGGGGCATGTTTATGCAAGCAGACTGGGTAGTCAAAACCGTGATGATCGGTTTGGCGCTGGCGTCACTGGCAACGTGGAGCGTATTTGTTGCAAAAACCCAAGAGCTAGCAATCCTTATGCGTTTGCAAAGACGCACGCTTAATACCGTGATCGAATCACAAACCCTTGCTGCCGCCAATGACAAGCTTATTGAAACCAAGGGTTCAAACGAATTAACCAAGGCTGCCAGTCATGAGCTTAAATTGTCTGAGGGTGCACTGATAGACGGCGAAGGCTTAAAAGAACGAGTGGCATCACGGCTAGAACGTATAGAGGCGGCCAACGGTCGCGCTGTTAGCCGTGGCACAAGCATTATCGCCAGTATCGGTTCTACCGCTCCCTTTGTCGGCTTGTTCGGCACCGTGTGGGGCATTATGAACAGCTTTATTGGCATATCAGAGGCACAAACCACCAACCTAGCTGTTGTTGCCCCTGGTATCGCTGAAGCACTGCTTGCCACCGCCCTTGGCTTAGTGGCGGCTATTCCTGCCGTGGTGATTTACAACCACTTTGCTCGGCAAATTGCCGCTTACAAAGCGCTGGTAGGTGACACCTCTGCAGCCGTTCTGCGCTTAGTGTCGCGCGATCATAGTCGCTATGTCGTCACCGCTAAACACGACTAAGGAGAAATCACCGTGGCCGCAAAAATTCAACACGACGACGAACTGGTAGAAAATCACGAGATCAACGTCACCCCGTTTATTGACGTTATGTTGGTGCTGCTAATTATATTTATGGTGGCCGCACCGCTAGCCACGGTAGATGTAAAAGTCGACCTGCCCGCGTCTACCGCCGTACCGCAACCAAAGCCGGACGAACCTTTGTACTTAAGTATTAAGGCCGATCACAGTCTTGCATTGGGTAACGACCTCGTAGAAAAAGACGGCTTGATTAAGGCGCTAAATAGCCTGACAGAAAGCAATGTTGAAACACGCATTTTTCTGCGGGCAGATAAAACCGTCGATTACGACACCTTAATGCAAACCATGAACGAATTGCGTGATGGCGGTTATTTAAAAATCGCCCTTGTCGCATTAGAGGCAACAGGCTCATGACACCAAGCGTAGCTCAACGCAAAGAGACCGCCGACATTCGGCCCTTGCCGCAAAAACGTCTACTACCGCAAGGCTGCGAAGCCGAGTTGGTAGACAGTGCAAAACAGCGCCACCAACAGCAACAAGAATATGTGCGTTGGTTGCTCGCGCTACTGGCCGTTGTAGCCTGCTACGGCAGTATTTTAGCGTGGTGGTTTTACAACCCACCGGCGCCTGCATCTCCAATACCACCCGCAGCGGCTATGGTCATTGAACTGGCTCCCGAGCCCGTCGCACCACCGTCTGAGCCTGACTTACCGCCAGCGCCCGAACCCACGCCAGATGTGCTACCACCACCAAAACCTGAACCGCTGCCAGAGCCAAAACCCGAGCCGCCACCAGTTGTCGAGCCAGAAGTCGCCCTGCCTGAGCCAGAACCACAACCAGAGCCGGTGCTAGAAGAACCCGAACCGGAGCCTGAAGAAGCGCTAGACGAACCGCCATCTACCGCCAGCGCGCCACCAGATGCACCGCGAGAAGATACAAAAGCCGCTGCACCCAGCCAAGGCGTGCCCTCATCAGCAGCCAGCGCCAACCACAAACTCACGTGGCAAAACGCCTTGATGATGAAACTAAACGACGCCAAACGCTATCCCAGCCAAGCACGGCGCTACCGTCAACAAGGCGTCGCCTACTTACGTTTTACTATGGACAGAGACGGCAATGTCTTAGCCAAAAGCATTGAACAAACGGCAGGCTACGCTCTACTAGACGAAGAAACCTTAGAATTAATTGATCGCGCTCAGCCGCTCCCTATTCCACCAGATGACGTAGCGGGAGAAACATTGGAGTTTGTTGTGCCGGTAGAATTTTTCTTAAATAGATAAGCGATGGGGTTTTTCATGGAATGTATTTGGCTTAATAAAAAATGGTTACATTCAAAATGAAAGCGCAACAAGATGTGATTCGCCGGGCTGGTTTAAAAATTACCATGCCGCGTATTCAGGTATTACAGTGCCTACAGCACAACCAAGAAAACGGTGCGCACCTTACCGCTGAAGGCATTTACCATTTTATTTTTCAACATGGTGACGCGGTAAGTCAGGCGGCTGTTTATCGCGTGTTATCCCAGTTTGAAGAAGCGGGTTTAGTCCGGCGCCACCATTTTGCAACCAATCGAATGCAGGCCGTTTACGAACTGACACAAGGCGCTACGCATAACCACATCGTCTGTCTCGATAGCGGCTTAATCCTTGATTTCACAGATAACACCCTCAATCAAAAGGCAGACGAAATAGCTGCAGCACGCGGCTACGATTTGGTAAACCGCGAGTTTGTGCTGTATGTGAGGTCTAAAGGCGGCGCGTAAAAAACGTTTGCTGATGTATTCATTCCACGCGACGACCATGTCGCGGGAAATGTCATCCGACTACCACCGTTTAATAACTGGTCTTACCGCGAGATACGGCATAACCCAAGCCGACCGCTATCGGCAAAAGTGCCAAATGTTACGGACAAGGAGTGTCTATCCCCACCCCAAAGGCAGAACACCACCTGATTTTAATTGGGAGCCAACTTATATATTTCGATACAACAACAGAACTAATTTGGAAGAACAGTGTGCAGATGTGGAGCCTAGCTGAAGCAATCTATATAAGGCTCATCTGCATCGGGAAGACATTCATCAAAGGTTGCTTAACTTAAGAACCAACTGAGAGCTTACAAAGCATAGCGAGAAGAATATCACCATCGCCATCACGCCTGCCAAAATCAGGGGTAACGGTCTTTCTTCCGCTAAATCCATTAATCTTTTTCGGCCCTTTTTGTTTTGTAAGGCAAACATCAATGAAAATGCTTGCCCCAGAATTTCAAAAAAACCTAGTGGCTTATTTTCTTCATCTTTCATGTCACAACCCTATATTTTTGCATTGCTAGCAACGACATCATAACACGTGGCTAGGCATAATATTTTGATTGCTGTAATCAGTAGCCTGCCCCGCTCAACCAGAAAATCTAATTAGCTCGTTGTCAATTTGGCTCTACTGCACTTTCTTTTTAATAAACCGACCTAGCTGCAATATTCAAGAATGAGAGGTGAACGCCAGGTTGCATTTAATATGCTTTGCACACTATGATGCGATTGATTCTCATTTATAATTAATCTTTCACGCCCGCCCTCAATAGGAGCCACGGTGTCCAAGCTAAATTCATCGCATTACGCTGGTATTCCTGAGCTTTATACAGAGCATCATAGCTGGCTGCAATTTTGGTTGCAGCGCCGCTTAGGCTGCAGTATGGACGCGGAAGATTTAGCCCAAGACACCTTTGTGCGTGTAATTCGTTCCCAGCAAAACCCCCGGCTTTTGCAGGAGCCACGGCATTTTCTGGTGACAGTTGCCAAGGGGCTGACAATTGATTTATTTCGGCGGCGTAGTTTGGAGCGCCAGTATTTAGAGGCACTGCATAACTTACCTGAGCACCAGTGGCCGTCAGAAGAAGATCGCGCATTAACGCTAGAAGCTTTACTCCAGTTCGACGCAATGCTGGCTGGCTTAGGAGTCAAAGTGCGGGAAGCTTTTTTGCTCTCTCAGTTAGATGGCAAAACCTACCCACAAATTGCAGAGTTATTAGGCGTTTCTTTGCGCACCGTAAAAAATTATATGGCCAAAGCAATGGAAGCCTGTTGCTTGTATCAACTGGAACAAAGGCTATAGCGACCATGCAACAAGATGTTTCTCGAGATGAGTTGAAACAAGCTGTGCACGCGGCGGCGCACTGGTATGCAACATTGCAATCACCGTCGGTTTCAAGCAGCCAGCAACGCGCGTGGCAGGTCTGGCTGGGGCAGGCCAAAAGTCATCAATTAGCGTGGCAGCAAGTAGAGTTTGTGCAGGCGAGCATGAGCCGACTGCCCCCAGAGATCGCCCTTCCCGCGCTTAAAAATACCGCCCTCTCCCGCCGAGATTTAATGCGTCGCTTAGCTATGGTTGCCGTCGCCGCGCCATTGGGTGTGGCCACTTGGCGGCAAACACCGTGGCAAGAATGGCAAGCTAACTACACCACCAATACGGGTGATATCGCTAATTACATTCTATCTGACGGTAGTCACCTTGCGTTGAATACTGCTAGCGCGGTTGATGTTGTGTATAACGAAGATACCCGTCTTATTACTCTTTATAAGGGTGAAGTTCTCATTCAAACCGCGCCAGATGCCCACAGTCCACACCGGCCCTTTGTGGTCGCCACGCCCAATGGTCGAGTCTTGGCTTTGGGCACCCGCTTTACAGTTCGGGTAGACGCCCAGCAAAGCCGAGTAACCGTGCTAGAAAAAGCCGTGAGGATTCATCCTTTACACAGCGCCAACAGTCAGAACCTTAGCCAAGGTCAGGAGCTACGCTTCACCTCTACGCAAATGTCCACTCCGACACATGCTGCGGTCTCAGCAGACGGCTGGCTTCATGGCCATTTAACGGTGGTTGATATGCCCTTGCACGAACTACTGGCAGAGTTGTCGCGTTATCGTCCCGGCCTATTACATTGCAGCAATGATATCGCTGAACTTAAAATTTCGGGGGCATTTCCACTCCGCGACACCGACCGAGCGATTGCAGCCATTACGCTCGCATTTCCCGTACAGGCGCGGCGGTTTAGTCCTTATTGGGTACGCTTAAGCGCAGCTTGAATTATTTTCATTCGTACTTGCACTTTTTACCCCATAAATTCGGCTCTTGATTAGGTCCCCATCAATCCAAGGAGTCAGAATGAGCAGGTTCAAACATAAGCCATTGGCCTTCGCCATAAGCTTGTCACTATTGGCAAGTCCCTTCGCCACCATATATTCCAGCACCGCTGCTGCCGAAGCGGCAATTAACAACACGGCCACCACAATCAAATCCTTTAATATAAACGCCGGCCCCCTTAGCCAAGTACTCAGTCAGTTCGCCGGCGCCGCAGGGGTCGCCCTCTCCTTTGATGCCTCGCTTTTTGTGAATCAAGTGTCGTCAGGTATTGAAGGAAGTTACAGCGTAGAACAAGGTTTTGCCCTATTACTGGCTGGTTCGGGACAAACAGCCGCCCGCCAGAGCAATGGTGATTACGTTCTTAAAAATACCGCTACTAATATGCTCCCCTCGGTAAAAATCTCTGCGTCTACCTTGGGTGCAACCTCTGAAGGTACAGACAGCTATACCACTGGTTCAAACAGTACGGCGACGGGAATGGGGCTGACACTACGCGAAACGCCCCAGTCTGTTTCGGTTATGACCCGCAGCCGGATTGAAGATCAAGGCTTAAATGAAATTAGTGAGGTGTTAGAGCAAACCGTTGGTATTAATTATGTACCTAGCAGTGGGCTGGGTACCGACGGCATTAATTATTACGCGCGGGGATTTGAAGTAAAAAATTATCAAGTAAATGGCGTTTCACGACCAACAACAGTATACGGATTTAAAGAAACCACCGCCGATATGGCTGTGTATGATAAGGTTGAAGTTGTTCGTGGTGCAACGGGCTTGCTTAATGGCGTTGGTCCGGCATCAGCCACGGTTAACTTAATACGTAAACGTGCCACTCGAGACTTTCAAGCTTATGTAGAAGGTCAAACTGGGTCGTGGGATCGCTACCGCACCGAAGCTGATGTAAGTGGCTCGCTGTCTAAAGATGGACACATACGCGGTCGTATCGTAGCTGCCTATCAACAAAATGAATCCTACGTTGACCGTATGCAAATTGAAAAGCAGGTGCTTTTTGCTACTGTGGATGTCGACTTAAGTCATGCTACGGTTTTAACCTTAGGCGCAGAATTTCAGGAGTTTGAAAATCGTGGCGCATCTCGCGGCGGGGTTCCGATTTTTTATAGCGATGGCTCTCGTACTCACTTTTCACGCTCTGCCAACACCGGCGCAAAATGGAATAATTTTTACAATGCCGACCAAGTACTTTTCGGCAATCTAGAACATCTGTTCGACAATGGCTGGACTGCAGATGTAAACATTGAATATTCTCGCCCCGAATACGACGAAACTATAGGCTACCTCCGGGCGTCAAGCTCATCCAGCTTTGACCCCGTTACGGGTGAAGGTGCTAATCTTCTTACTGCTCGCTGGATGGGTGATTTGGAGCAAACGTCGGTGTCATTCAAAGCGTCTGGCCCCTTCGCTTTTTTAGGGTGGAACAACAAACTCGTAATGGGTGCAAACTACAGTGAATCTAGCGACGAAGGCAATAACTACCCCGGCTGGTGGTTAGGCGGCGATTATTCACGCCCCGTTAATCCTTTTGAACTAATTGCCACGGGCGATGTTGAAAAAGCGGATCTTAACTCTTATAGCAGTCGTAACGGCGGTGAAGTAAAACAAAGTGGCGCTTTTACGGCGGTGCAACTCAAACCAATTGAACGTCTTTCTGTCATTGTCGGCGCACGCCTAACAAATTGGAAAGAGCGAGAATGGAATCAAGTCTTAGGTGCGGAACGTATTTATAATGACAAAACGGAAGAGAATGGCGTAGTCACACCCTATACCGGCCTTGTGTTCGACATAAACGAGCAACTCTCCGCCTACCTTAGTTACACCCAGATATTCGAACCGCAAACTGCAGAAGATATTAATGGCAGTACCCTTGCGCCGCTGGAAGGTACAAACAAAGAATTAGGATTAAAAGCGGAGTTGTTTGAAGGGCGATTAAATATTAGCGCGGCCTTATTCCAGGTAGAGCAAGACAACCTTGCCTTGGGGATTCCAGACACATTTAACTCAAAAGGCAACCAGGCGCATATCGCGGTTAGTGGCACCTCATCAGAAGGCTATGAACTGGAAATTTCCGGCGAGTTATTACCAGGCTGGCAAGTCGGCGGAGGAATTAGCCACACCGAAGTTGATGACAAAGATAACAAACCATTACTAAGCCATATTCCTGAAGATAATATTAAATTCTTCAGCCGTTACCAATTTATTGGCGCATTAAAAGACTTAACGGTGGGTGGCAATCTACGCTGGCAGGGTCGCAGCTATAACAAAGATCTCGGCCCCAATGGCGAAGACTTTAGCCAAAGTAATTTTTATATAATCGACTTAATGGCTAAATATCAGCTTATGGACAATCTTCAAACGTCCGTCAATGTTAATAATGTCTTTGATAAGACCTATTACGCAAGCCACGCCAACACTGCAGTATACGGTGCGCCAAGACAGTTTATTGTGTCGGCAAAGTACACTTTTTAATTTTATTAGAACGGAAATCGGGCTGGTAACGGCCCTGTTTATTAAAACCTCCTGGTATTGACTCTCTACCTAACCAATCGGCGCAACCTCCAACACTAATCAAACGACTACCCTGCCGATATGGCCTTTTTGGCAATGGGGCATATTATTGAAATCTGCACTCTTAAGACTCTCTTAATTATCATTGGATATGGTGAAGATGTCGCTGGCCGCATATAACGTTAATTAAGAGAATACCTAGAACTAATGAATACTGCCTCGAATGATACCCCACCTAAAACGTTTCTCTCCGCATATTCAATATTAATCGTTCTTTCACTTTTTTTGTGCGTAACCGCAAATCTAACATTTTTTAAACATGTGTTAGAAATCTATCCATGGGCTACCAATCAAGCATTTATTTTCTCTTTGGCCGTGCTGGTATTTGCGTGCTTACTTTTCTTAGCGGCTATTTTCAGCCTTGTCGTACCGGTGAGAGTCACCGCCGCCATATTTCTAATGGTTGCTGCATCTAGCGCTTACTTTTCAGATACGTTCGGTACGGTTATTGATACTGAAATGCTACGCAACGTTCTTGAAACGAACGCGGCGGAGTCGGCTGATTTATTGAACATGCCACTTTTAGCTCGGCTCTTATTACTAGGTCTTGTACCTTCTCTGCTTGTCTGGCGGCATTGTGAGCGTAACGCTGGATTTGTAAGATCGGCGGTAAGGAATGGGCTTACGGCGGTAATCGCACTCGGTATCGCGGCGGCAAGTATTGCCTCGTTTAGCAGCCAGTATGCGAGTTTCTTTAGGGAGCATAAGCAAGTTAGATACTATATAAGCCCTGCCTACCCTATCTATTCCGCATTTAATTTTGCCGCTAGCTTTATGCCTAGTGGCCCAACGCTACCCTTTCAAGTACTACAAGCGCAGGCAAACATCTTTGAAGAGCAAGAGGCACACTCGGAACTTATTATTTTGGTAGTTGGAGAAACCGCTAGAGCAGATCACTTTTCATTAAATGGCTATGAGCGCGAGACGAATCCTGAGCTATCTAGATTAGATCACTTAATCAGCTATTCCGATATTCAGTCCTGCGGGACTGCGACCGCGATATCTGTGCCCTGCATGTTCTCGTATTCAAGACACGACAATTTTGACCTAAAAAGCGCACGAAATACGGAAAATGGCTTAGATTTACTGCAATCTGCTGGGGTAAATGTACTGTGGAGAGACAATAATTCAAACTCAAAAGGTGTGGCTGACAGGGTGGAATTTGAGAGTTTTAGATCGCCCGCGCGGAATCCAATATGCGATTCAGAATGCCGGGATATAGGGATGCTAGAGGGATTGCAAGAGTATGTTGACGGACATTCCGGCGACACCTTAATCGTGCTCCATCAAATGGGAAGTCACGGCCCTGCCTACTTTGAGCGTTATCCAAAGGAATTTGAACAGTTTACACCAGCGTGTCAGTCGGCTGAGTTGTCTGAATGTACTCAACAGGAAGTGATTAACGCCTACGACAACACTATTTTATATACAGATTATTTTCTTTCGCAGGTCATTCGCTTTTTGCAAGCGAACTCCGGTCACTATGAGACATCGATGTTTTACGTGAGCGATCACGGTGAATCGCTTGGTGAATCCGGGATCTATTTGCATGGAATGCCCTATGGTTTCGCTCCCAAAGCACAAACCCATGTACCCGTGCTAGCGTGGGTTGGTGAGTCGTCAGATATTGATTACGAGCAAAGCAAATTATTAAAGGACATTCCCAATACCCACGATGCGGTTTTTGATACCTTGATGACGGTCTTCGAGGTGACAACAGATTTACTTCCCACGTCAGACGCTAAGCTAGTCACGCTTGAACCTGAGGAGGACGCTGCCGATGTCGCCCGCTAAGCATATCGCTATTTCCATTGTCGTGTTAATAACGCTGATGCTGTGTTTTGAACTCACCAATCTCGACCCTTGGGTGCAAAATTTTTTATACGACCGGCAATCTGGTGAATGGGTTTTAAGTACATCCAATTCGCTCCTTCACCTCCTAGTCTATGACGGCCCCAAAAAATTGCTGGTCCTATTTGAATTACTGTTATTGATCCTAGCCATTTTTTGTCATAAAAGCCCACTACTCAAAAGCTACCAGCAGGGAGTATTGATAATATTAATCGCTTTACCCCTTGGGCCAGCGCTGGTGTCATTCCTTAAGAGCAGCACAAATGTCGCCTGCCCTTATGCACTTACCGAATACGGTGGAAAATTACCCTATATTCGAGTTTTTGAAGCATACCCACAGGATAATCAGCCCCAAAAGCAGCAGCGCTGTTTCCCTGCCGGTCATGCAAGCGGTGGTTTTGCACTGCTGGCACTGTTCTATCTTCCAAAAACCCGCCGCAATAAATACAAAATGGTGGCGACAGCGCTTACTGTGGGGAGTTTAATGGGTGGATATAAAATGATGGTCGGGCATCATTTTTTAAGTCACACCTTGATCTCAATGGTGGTTTGCTGGCTAGTGGTGAATATCGTCGCCCTTTTAGTTCTGCCGTGGCCAAATAAAGATCAATCCACACATGAGTGCGCCCATCCGGAAACCAGTTAAGTATTGTGCAGCTGATTTAGCCGGTTTAGTCATCATCCAAATGCCTTATTAGGTTTTAAGTCAATATGGCAATGTGACGTGCTTTAACGCTCTTCATACGTGGTTCTCCAGCGCGGTCTGTATTATGATTATGCCGGTTCTTACTCTGGCTGACGCTCCGTCATCCGTGCCCGAATGATAACTAATAAGGATTGTAATTCTATGGATCAAAGTATGGTGCGCGCCTTTGCGGGCAATTTTCTTGGTAATGCGCCACTGTGGTATAAAAAAACCATCATTGGCTTTCTGATTTTAAACCCTATTCTCTTTTTTACCGTTGGCCCGTTCATTGCTGGTTGGGCGCTAATTGCAGAGTTTATATTTGCTCTAGCGATGGCACTAAAGTGCTACCCCCTGCAGCCTGGTGGTTTGTTGGCCATCGAGGCTATTGTTATCGGTATGGCCTCGCCAGAAACCGTGTACATGGAGGCCAAAAACAATTTCGAAGTGATCCTGCTATTAGTATTTATGGTAGCGGGCATTTACTTTATGAAAAATCTACTGCTATTTGTTTTTACTAAGTTATTACTCGGTATTCGCTCTAAGGTCGCCTTGTCACTGGTTTTTTCTGGTATGGCCGCGATACTTAGCGCGTTTCTAGATGCGTTAACAGTAACTGCGGTTCTGATTGCCGTCGGTATTGGTTTTTACTCGGTGTACCACCGTGTGGCCTCTGGTGGGCATCATTCACACCATGACCATGATCATGGTGACGACGATAAGGTAACGGATAATTCTCGCGCCGATTTAGAGCAGTTTCGTGCATTCTTGCGCAGCCTATTAATGCATGGCGCAGTGGGTACGGCATTGGGTGGTGTGTGCACTTTGGTTGGTGAGCCACAAAATTTACTTATCGCTGAAAAGATGGGATGGAGCTTCATCCACTTCTTCCAAGTGATGGCGCCGATTACTATGCCGGTTCTATTTGCTGGCCTGTGTACCTGTGCCCTGTTGGAGGTTTTTGGCTGGTTTGGCTATGGTGCAAAACTGCCAGATTCGGTACGTAATGTTTTGGTTGAGTATGACAATGAGCAAGATGAAAAAAGAACGTCATCCGATGTTGCACAGCTTATTGTACAAGGCTTAGTTGCCGTATTTTTGGTTATCGGCCTTGCCTTACACTTGGCTCCTGTTGGCTTGATTGGTTTAACTATTATCGTGCTGCAAACCGCCTTTAATGGCATTGTAGATGAACACCGTATTGGCCACGCATTTGAAGAGGCCCTGCCCTTCACTGCCTTGCTAGTGGTGTTCTTCGCCATAGTTGGGGTAATTCACGAGCAGCATTTATTTAAGCCAATTATCGACACTGTACTTGCGATGGAAGGTCAGATGAGAACGGTAATGTTCTTTGTTGCCAACGGTTTACTCAGTGTGATTAGTGACAACGTGTTTGTTGCGACAGTATATATAAACGAAGTGAAGGCAGCGTTTGATGCTGGTAATTTAACGCGCGAAGAGCTAGAGCATTTGGCTGTGGCCATTAATACTGGCACGAATATTCCAAGTGTTGGTACGCCAAACGGCCAAGCCGCGTTCTTATTCTTGCTGACCTCTGCCCTCGCCCCACT
Source organism: Zhongshania aliphaticivorans (assembly GCF_902705855.1). Classification (GTDB taxonomy): domain Bacteria; phylum Pseudomonadota; class Gammaproteobacteria; order Pseudomonadales; family Spongiibacteraceae; genus Spongiibacter; species Spongiibacter aliphaticivorans_B. Next base: position 151,523 of record NZ_CACSIJ010000017.1, read on the forward strand.
CATTCGTTTGTCGTACGGCAAGATGGTTATAATGGCGTTGCCATATACCATCGTGATGAGCAGCGTTGCGGTTACCGCAGTGTGGTTCTTTGACTAAGTAATAAATCAAAAAACGCACTAAAAAAGGGCCCCTGTGGCACTGCTGTCCCACAGTTTGGGATAAATAAGAAAGCCTGAACCTCTGTTGTTACAATGGATCTGCGAAGAAACTATTGAACAACAAGGGATTCAGGCTTTGTCACATCATAACACCGCATTTCAGCAGCTGCTAAAACCTCTTTCGAGACATGAATTTGAGGGATTGGCCAAACAGCATCATGTTGGACAAAAACTGCGTTCCGCTAGCCGTTGGGATCAGTTTGTCGGCATGGCGATGTCGCAGCTTTCGGGTCGTCAAAGCCTGCGTGATATTCAATCGAACTTGGAGGCGCAGCAACACAAGCTCTACCATCTTGGCGCCAAGCCTATTGCGCGAACGACACTGGCCCGGCTGAACGAGAATCAGCCTGCCGAACTCTACGAAGCACTTTTCCACAAACTGCTGGCTCGCTGTAAATCCCAGCCTGGAAAGCATAAATTTCGTTTCAAAAACCCGCTTTATTCACTGGATGCAAGCGCGCTGGATTTATCCATCAAGCTCTTTCCGTGGGCGGCCCATCGTGATGATGCCGCCAATGTAAAGCTCAGCGTGGGGCTTAACCATGCGAGTGATATTCCAGAGTTTGTCGCCCTGAGTGACGGTAATGAAAACGATATGGTTGAAGGTAGGAAATTCTGTTTCCCCAAAGGCAGTATTGTCGCTTTTGATAAAGGGTATGTGGACTATCAGTGGTTCGCAAGCCTAACAAAACAAAGAGTTAGCTTCGTTACTCGGCTACGTGCCAAGGCTGTCTACCGTGTACTTGAGCGTAGATCTATTAATAAAAAGGCGGACATCACCAGCGACCAAGTCATTGAGCTCAGTAGTGCTCATGCTATTAAGCGCGGGGCGCCCAAGCTGCGTCGAATCGGCTATCGCGATGCTGAAATACATCGGCATTATCAATTTCTGACCAACAACTTTACGCTGTCAGCAGCTACGATTGCGGCCATTTATAAGGACAGATGGAAAGTAGAGCTGTTCTTCAAGGCGATCAAACAAAACCTTAAGATTAAAGCCTTTGTCGGCACCTCTAAGAATGCAGTTTTAACGCAGATATGGATTGCTCTGGTTGTGTACCTACTGGTGGCATTTGCACGTTACAGTGCGAAAGAAGGGTGGACCGTTCAACGCATGCTAAGAGTGTTACAACTGAATCTGTTTGAGAGAAAGGCGCTAATAGAGATCTTTAATCCAAGTCCGCCGCTCAAACAAAAAGACCAACCTCAAATGAGGTTGGTCTTATGACTGTCAAACTGTGGGACAGCAGTGCCCCTGTGGCCCTTTTTTAGTTTGTTAGATGATGAATTCTGTCTTATAGGTGCTAGTTAGTCGAAATAGTTTTCATCGCTAAGAAAACGGACAGACATATCTTGCTTCATTTTTTTGCCACCTAGTTTCGCATCAGCCCCAAGTGTTGTGATTTCAAAGCCAGGGGGAGAATCTGAGCTCTCGTAGTGATAGGCATTGCCCCAAGGATCTTGAGTAAGACTGGCACGACCTATATACGGGCCTTTCCATAATGGCGCCAAGGGTGGTGTTTGCGGTTTTATAAACAGCGCAATCAATCCTTGTTCTTTGCTTGGGTAGCGTTTGTTATCTAGTTTGTACTGGTGTAAGGCGATAGATAGACGGCGAAAATCGTTGTTTACCTGCTCGCTCATCGCACTTCCAAGACGTAAAAAAATAATTATACTGACAGCCAGAATAATGACGCCGGCAATAGCCATAATTATTTTTAACTCCCAGCGTTTAATTCCTAGCTGGAGGTACTTGCGGGAGGTTTTATTCCGATTCGCTACTTTAGCGTGGAGTACGTCAGTCAATATTTACCACTCTTCAACCTACAAAATGCCATTGGCGTCGACTCTGTAATGGCGCATACAGGCGATAGCCTATCCGGCTATAGCCTGTTCTTACATATTCCAGCGACTTTGATTTAATTTGCCAATAACTGAGCTTAAGCTGCGACTAAGGGCACCTTCAGCGGCAAATCCTAAGCGTTCTGGCAGGCTACGTTTTTGACGATACTTAACGGAAAACATGTCAGTATCTGCGCGCTTACTCAGAAGATAATCATCGCTGGTACGAATTTCATCGATTAATTTTTCATCTAAAGCACGCTTTCCGTACCATACTTCACCTGTAGCAATATGGTCGATGTCAAGTTCCGGGCGATTTTCGCTAACAAACTCTTTAAATAATATGTGAGTGTCTTCTAGCTCTTCTTTAAACTTTTGACGTCCCTCGTCGGTATTTTCGCCGACCATCGTCAAGGTTCGCTTATGTGCCCCTGCAGTGTGAAGCTCGATGTCAACATCGTGCTTTTTTAGCAACCGATTAAAGTTTGGAAGCTGTGCCACAACGCCGATGGAGCCGATGACGGCAAAAGGTGCCGCTAATATACGGTTGCCGATGCAGGCCATCATGTAGCCGCCGCTGGCCGCAACACGGTCAATAGATATTGTGAGCGGGATCCCCTGACTTCGTATGCGCTGTAATTGCGATGAGGCAAGCCCGTAGCTATGTACCATTCCACCTGGGCTTTCTAAACGTAAGAGTATTTCGTCTTCGGGCTTTGCGATGGTGAGTACCGCAGATATTTCGTGGCGAAGGAACTCTACTTCGGATGCACTCATATCGCCGTCGAAATCCAGCACGAATAAACGTTTACGCTGTTCCTCTGTGTTTTTCTTGCGATCTTGTTTTTCCTGTTTCTTCTTAGTCTTACGCTCTTTTTTGAAGGCATCTTCGTCGAGAATTTCGAACTTTAACATGTCCTCCCAATCCTCAAACTTGTGATTTAAGGTGGTAACTTCTATGTGACCATCGCTGCTATCACGTTTATTGCGCTGACTCGCTACTGCGATTGCACTGACAACAACGATAACGGCAACAACTACAGTGACCGATTTGGCCAAAAATAAGCCGTATTCCAATAAAAATTCCAACTATGTACTCCCAGAAAGGTATAAAAAGTGCCACATATTGTTATGTGAGTGATTTCTAAGTCAAGTTGGCCAATTACCTAAGGCCTTGACCGCTATTGGGTTTTCAGCCCGTATAAACAAGCCGCTGCGCCCTAAATAAACATTAAATTGCGCACCATCNACCATGGGGGCGAAAACCGCATTCCCATAGTCTGCCTCTACCCATTTATGAAAAAATTCACTACGGCGCAGCCAGCTCCATGTGTCTACCGGTTCAGAGAGATTTATAAGATAGATAGTTCGAGTTAAATTACGCTCTTCTTCGATGCTTTGATAACGCCCCGTCAGCCGTTCTAAACGGAATAGGTTGTCAAAGCCCAAGCGAGCCACCGGCAATGCCCAGCGAATAACACGGCTGTCGAGCTGCCATTGATCTCCCATAAGCAAAAATGTTTGCATGGGCTCGTCATTAACGGTATCCACGCTGACAATATACTGTTGCTTCTCTTTGCCAGCGACGAAAATTCTGGCCACTAATTGCTCATCCGCCAAATGACGATAGCTATAAACGTCTTTAGTCACAATCACAGCCAAGCCAGTAAAACTGACTGATAGTATCACCGCGATTAGGCCGCTAAATATATGTCTACGTAGGCGTAAAATAGCCATAAAACACAGTAAAAAACCAAACCCTGTCAGTATAAGTAATATTTGGTCTAGCCCAATCATCGTATTCACGTCCTTAACTCGCTAATTGAAGCGTCGCAATACTGTCCTCAGCAACCTGAAGGATAGCTTCGTCGGCAATATGCCGTCGGCCTAATTCATTCAGGTAATACTCAATACTAATCATGGCATCCGCGAGGGTTTCTAGCGCTTGCACGTCTGAGGCCGGATTGACTGTATCACGCCCGACGAATTGCCTCATAAACTGACTGGCGCCCAAGGTCACTTGCGGCAGTTTATTGGCATTGATCATCTGAAATGCGCCACGTACTGAGTCGAGCAGCTGCGGCAGGTTTGCAATATGCGTGGGCTCAAAGCCGGAGTCGACATAAGCTGAAATAGCACGCTTTACTAGACCAATTGCAGCTTTGGATTCTTCAATGACGATACTTCTCGCTTCGCTTACCTGATTGTCTACACTGATTGCATCGCGACGCTCTAAACTCAGCTCACCAAGATCTTCATAGTTTAATTTCCGACGATCGATTTGCGCCAAACTACCATCAATAAATAGTAGCGTTTCAGCAAGATCTTCAAGTCGGCTACGCTCTTTACTTAAGTCACAGCCTTCGAGCGCGCGCAATGCATCAGCGTGATCCGTTAGTGCTCCCGCTAATGACGGTAAATTTAGCACTCGTAGGATGTCGGCACTTTGTTTTAGCACTGAGGTGAGCGGCGCTAGCTCTTCACTTTCGCTGCGCTGATGCTGAGCCAACAGTTCGAGGACATCCTTTGCATGTCGAAGCTCAGTGCGCAACTCATGGATAACCGATGACACGGTATCGTAACTTAGCCCTAGCATTATGCCGCGCAAAGTCTTGAGTTGTTCATCATCAATCTCGGCTGCGTGTATTTGTGCGGCTTTCAGCACTTTACCAACCAAGCCTTCTTTGTAGGCACTTATTGTGAGTAGAAAAACAAGTTCTCTTTCCAGTACCTCATTCACAATCATGCGATTTTTTAGGCGCGCGCGCATTTGCCCTTCTAAGCCAGCTAATACACGCTTGCGATGAGCGTTCAACTCAAGACCATTATTAACAAAAGCTTCTAATACGGCGTCGGCTAGCAGCCAGAATCGTTGTTGAGGGCCGGCGTCTATCGCACTACGTAAACGTCTTACCGCCCGTGACATAATAGTAAGCTGCATAGGGTTGTGCGCGTCGCGCAGCAAACCCAAAAGACCACTTTGATACAGATGGTTTATACGTTTTAAGCTTTCGATAAAATCCGCTTCGGCTAAGGGTTTTGTTTTTAAGCGTATGTTTGAGTCGCGACTAAACAAGCTTTCTTCTGCCTCAGAAAAATAACTATCAGGCAGGAGTAACTGTTTATGGGCTGCGCGTAATTCGTTAACGTGAGTAATAACAAGTTGAGCAATTTCAGACTGTCGAGAATGAACAAATTCTAAATAGCGAGGTAGCACAAAAAACGCCGTACTCAGGGCATTTAGCTGCCCCTCCGGCACGGCATTGACGCTTTTAAGGATCGCACCACACAGCATTCGCATTTCATCTGCGAGTAAGGCCGCACCAGGAATTTGAAGTAAGCGTAAGGTGCCACCGACTTGACGTAAGTTTGCTTCACACTGATCGAGTAAAGAAAGATTGTGACGTTCAGACAGGAATGTTTCAAAAACATTGGTGGCCTGCTGCAAGGTCTTGGCGAGCTCGTCTTCAACTATCGCGTAGGAGCTAGTATTTATTTCCACTTTCAATGCCACACAGTTTCCTTATGCCCACAAGGGCTTGCCATCAAGTTCTGCTTTGACTTAGTCGCTTAACTAACGGTTATATATAAACTATTTAGCACCAAAAGCATGAGATGCACAGCATTATTATAGGTTCATGGCACAAAACAGCCTTGTGAATGCGATGTGAATTTATGTTTTGACCTTAGATTATTCTTCTAATGTACGCTGCCAAACGCAGTTGCCATCGCTAGCTTTAGCAACTTCGGCTAATTGCTTCTGATGCAGAGCCAGCTCTTCAGCTGAGGCGGTGATAACACGTAAGCGCCTTGGGGTATTCTCCAAACGGCGATGGTCGCTGGCCGCGCCACCTTCATTTTGTTGCGAACCATCATCTGCAGCTAAAGCCAGCGCCGTTTGCCCGCCGGTCATCAATAAATATACATCTGCGAGAATCTCGGCATCCAGCAATGCACCGTGAAGGTCGCGCTGAGAATTATCTACATAATAACGCTGACATAGTGCGTCTAGGCTATTGCGCTGGCCTGGATGCTTTTGTCGCGCCATGATCAGAGTATCTATTACTCCGCATACGGTTTTTATCTTTGGTGTATTCTTCTGCAGTAGCGCAAATTCAGCATCGATAAATCCTATATCAAACGGCGCGTTATGAATAATAAGCTCTGCACCACGGATAAATTCGAAAAACTCGTCCGCGATCTGGGCGAAGAGAGGCTTATCTTTTAGCATCTCATTAGTGATGCCGTGAACCTCAATGGCCCCTGCCTCAACCTCTCTATCTGGGTTTATATATTGATGATAGTGACGCCCAGTAAGCTTGCGATTAACGAGCTCTACACAGCCAATTTCGATGATGCGGTGCCCAGAGGCGTGCTCTAAGCCGGTGGTTTCGGTATCTAATACAATTTGCCGCATTATGCTTTCTCTAATTCGTCAATGCCGCGATTGGCTAGCATATCTGCCAAGTCGTTCTCGCGATGTCCGCTATGCCCTTTTACCCAGCGCCAATCTATTTGGTGAGCTTGGCATGCCGCATCCAGCTGCTGCCACAAATCGGCGTTTTTTACAGGTTGCTTTGCGGCAGTTTTCCAACCGCGCTTTTTCCAATTTATCATCCATTCGGTGATACCTTGGCGAACGTACTGTGAGTCTGTAGTTAAGACCACGTCACAGGGACGGGTTAAGGCCCGCAAAGCCTCGATTGCAGCCATCAGTTCCATGCGGTTATTCGTTGTGGCAGCTTCTCCGCCGAATAAGCTTCGCTCTTTTCCTTGGTAGCGTAATAGCGCACCCCAGCCCCCTGGTCCGGGGTTGCCACGGCAGGCGCCGTCGGTAAAGATTTCAACTTTCTCTTGGGTTTTGGTCATAATCAGCTCGTGATTTAATCGTTCGGGTTGCACCCGCCATGGCAGGATGACGAAGTATTTTTGCCCGACGAGCTAGGTTTTGTGCCGAGGGACTTAACGGAGCGCGGTATTTTGTCGCGCTTAAGATGAAAACGCCACCCATTGGTACATTTTTGGGTACAGTTTTATGGGACATAAAGTAATTTGGACTGCTTACTGGTACGCGATGAAACCCGTATTCTACAACATTGACTTCAAACCCCAGTAATGACAACCAATCTTGTAAGCGATGAATAGGCAGGCGGTGATTTTGCCACATAGCGCTGCGCTTTAACCGTCCCAACATCCCCCGCATTGCTAGCAGTGAATAGGGATTTATGCCGCAAATCACAACTTTGCCGTGAGGCACAATAACACGCTCAACTTCGCGTAAGACTTTATGCGGATTATCTACAAACTCTAATAAATGATGAAGCACAACGACATCTTGAGATTCACTTGTAACTGGTAAATGCTCAAAATCACATACAACATCAAGAACTTGACTCAATCCGTAATGCTGCATACCGCCTAGACAAAACTGGCGCTGGAATACGTTACTCGCAATCGGGCAGCGCTCAGGAATAACGCTTAAATTTAATAGGTTATACTTGGCCGTCGATGCATCGCTGATGGCATCAGCAATTAATGGCCGTTCTTCAGCCAGTACCGTGCGCCCAACGGGCCCGTGAAACCACTTCCGCAGGGCCGGCAAGAGTATCTCTGGAGAGTGTTGAGTACGCCAATTTGCCATGCTTTATCCTCTAACGAAACCCCTCTTCCGCCTATTGCAGCGGGACTCAGGAATGTTTATGCTTCACAGTCTGCCTAAAAATAATGATTATGCTGTCAATATCACCCATTTCTGCATTTAGCGACAACTATATCTGGTGTGTCGCACGTCACGGAGAGGCTATCATTGTCGATCCTGGCGACGCTGCGCCTGTATTACAGTACTTAAAAGAAATGGACTTAAAGCTGTCTGCAATCATTATTACACACCACCACTACGACCACGTAAACGGCATTGAGTTGCTATGCGAGCATTACCCTAATATTCCCGTGTACGGGCCAGAAAATCAATGCAAAGGCATAAGCCATCGCCTTAAACACAATGATCGTATTACTCTGCTAGACCATTCCTTTCAGGTTTTAGCGGTTCCTGGGCACACGCTTGATCATATAGCCTACTACCTAGAAAACGCGCCATCCGCTCCCGTAATATTTTGTGGCGACACCCTCTTCGCTGGCGGTTGCGGTCGACTTTTTGAAGGCACTCCGGAACAAATGCTTAGTTCACTCGGACTAATCCAAGCTTTACCGGGTAATACAGCTGTCTATTGTGCACATGAATATACCTTGAATAACCTTCGATTTGCCCGCGCGGTAGAGCCAGACAACCGTGAATTACTTATTCGGTTTGAGGAAGCGCAGGCACAACGAGACGATAATATACCCACTGTCCCCTCTAAGCTGGCACTCGAATTGCTGACAAATCCATTCTTAAGAACGGATAATACAGACGTACAAGAGCGAGTAGCCGCACACGCAGGGCTTAAGTATTGGAATGATAACGATATTTTTGCAAACCTACGCGCATGGAAGGATAACTTTTGAACGACGTTAACGAATATATTGATAATGACAACAACCTGTAGCTACCTTAATAAGCTCGTTTTTGGTGCAGTGCTGATATCACTGCTGGCGGCGTGTGCCCAAACGCCGCAGCAACGCAATGCCCGTGCTAAACACGACCAAGTGTACTGCGACCGAAGTGAAAACAAAAACTCCAAACTATGCAAATATCAAGAAGTGGTAGAACGCCAAAAAAACGGAAGTGATCCCGCAAAAGAAACACTAGATGGCCTAAAGCTCAAACCGCGAAGTAATGTACAAACCGCAAAAATCGGCAAAGTTCCTCCAGTACAAAAAAGTAACGCTATACCCACAAAAGTCGCTACGGCGAAGCCAACGACTGCCGCTAATAGAGCAGTTACTCGCCCCTCACAAAAACATTCCCAAGTTTGGCCTCGGCTAGCGTCGGATCTTCGCTTCGGTGCCTTAGGACGAAATTCAGCCGTAGAAGAGCGTGAAGAATGGTATGCCGAACACTCATACTACCTTGCTAATATCAGCAAACGTGCCGCCCGCTATATCTACTATATTTTAGAAAACTTAGAAGAACGTGATATGCCAGCCGATCTGGCTTTACTGCCTTTCGTCGAGAGCGCATATGATCCTTTCGCGTATTCACATGGTCGCGCCTCTGGTTTGTGGCAATTTGTCCCCAACACGGCAAAGCATTTAGGTATAGATCAAAACTGGTGGTACGACGGGCGTCGTGACGTTATTACGGCAACGGACTCAGCCCTCGACTACCTTACGGACTTAAATAGACGCTTCGGTGGCGACTGGTTGCTAACGCTAGCCGCGTACAATGCCGGCGCAGGCACCGTAAACAAAGCAATTACCAAGAACAAAAAGAAAGGATTACCTACGGATTTTTGGTCTCTGAAACTACCAAAAGAGACCAGAAACTATATACCTAAGATGCTGGCATTGGTGAAGATTTTCAAAAATCCCGCCTCCTATAACCTTACGCTGCCGTCAGTGCCTAATCAGCCACACTTTGTTACGGTAAATACTGGCAGCCAGCTTGATTTAGCCCAAGCGGCAAAATTAGCTGAAATTAGTGTTGATGAGCTATACCGTCTTAACCCAGGGTTTAATCGCTGGGTGACAGCGCCAGAAGGGCCGCACCGATTATTAATTCCTCAGGCTAAAGCCAAAGAGTTTACTACCCGATTACAGAAAATCCCCCCACGAGATAGGGTCCGCTGGCAGCGTTATAAAATTCAACATGGCGATAACCTTGTAGCGATCGCTCGGCGCCACCATGTTGATGTTTCGACTTTGCGAGCCAGTAATCAGCTTGATAGTGACGTTTTACAGATTGGCCAAGAACTACTCATTCCCGACGCTGGCAATGGTGTTTCTCCGCTAAAGGATTTGAATCGCGGTTTGGCCTCTACCGATGCCTCGCGCATTGAGTACAAAGTAGCTAGCGGTGACACAATTAGTGGTATCGCGAGTAAGTACGGCGTTAGCAGCAAGCAGATATTTGCGTGGAATAACCTCTCTACCGCTTCCCTAATAAAACCTGGGCAAAAATTGATTGTGTGGGGAAAGGCGCCACAAAAGTCCGACAAAGGGATCATTCGTAAAGTTGGCTATAAAGTCCGCAGCGGTGATTCACTCTCGGTGATTGCTAGCCGATTCAACCTTCGCATACGCGATATACTTGAATGGAATTCGATTAAAACCAGTCAATACTTACGTCCTGGGCAATCCTTAACGCTGTATGTCGATATCACACACGCCGATCTTTAACGGCGTTTTGATATAGTATAGCCTCTTCGCTTTCTTCAGGTTTTAATTGCGTTTATGACAGGCTATTTTGTTCGCCGTTTTTTATTAATTATCCCCACCTTTATCGGAATCACCCTATTGGTTTTTGCCATTACTCGCGTGGTTCCTGGCGGTCCAATTGAACGATTGATGACCCAAGTTCAGCTAGGTGGCGAGACCGGCTCGCTGCACCGCAGCCAAGGCGGCGGTACACTTTCAGACGAACAAATGGAGGAATTGAAACGGTATTACGGCTTTGATAAACCCATGCTATCGAGCTATGTGATCTGGCTTAAAAAAGTCCTGCAGTTTGATTTGGGGCTTTCAACCCGCTACCAAGATCCAGTATGGCAGATTATTAAAGAACGCTTTCCAATCTCCATTTTTTATGGCCTCAGCACCTTGGTTTTAACCTACGCAGTCTGTATTCCACTGGGTCTAGCTAAAGGCATGTACCACGGCAGCACCCTCGATAGCTGGTCCTCCGCAGTGGTATTTTTAGGCTATGCCCTACCCAGCTATGTTATCGGTATTGCCTTGATTTCCCTGTTTGCGGGCTATTGGGATATGTTTCCGCTAGGCGGTTTTATTAGCGACAACTATGATGAATTTAGTGCTTGGGGAAAGGCAAAAGATATATTCAGTCACGCCGTGCTACCCCTAATTGCCTACCTAGCGGGTAGCTTTGCGGTGACCACGCTGATGATGAAAAACTCGCTGATGGACAATTTATCTGCGGACTATATGCGCACAGCTGCAGCCAAGGGTTTGAGCAGAAGCGAAAGCGTGCGCAAACATGCCCTTCGCAATAGCCTAATTCCGGTGGCGACCTCGTTTGGTAGCAACATCTCCCTGCTTTTAGGTGGTTCGTTCCTCATTGAAACGATCTTTAACATTGACGGCATTGGCCTCCTTGGCTACGAAGCCATCATCGAACGAGACTACCCCATCGTAATGGGGATATTAGTGATCTCCTCGCTGTTGTATTTACTAGGTAATATATTATCGGATATATGTGTAGCCCTAGTTGATCCCCGTATTCGCTTTGGCGGAGGTCATGGCGCATGAATGTATTTAAAAACCCCGTTGCTAAAAAGCGTTGGCAGCGATTTCGTCAATCTCGTCGCGGCTACTATTCCGCATGGATATTACTGGTATTAACCCTGTGTAGTTTTGGTGCCGAGATGTTTGCGAATAATCGCGCCATACTTGTCGTGCATCATGGGCAGTGGCATTTCCCGATTTATGGCGATGTGCTTTCCGGCAAGGACTTCGGGCTAGATTACAGCTATGAAGTTAATTATCGAGAGCTAAAGGCTGGTTTAATTGAAGATCCAAACAGCTGGATATTAATGCCCCCAATTCCTTTCAGCCCCCTTGAAACGGATTTAATTGCCGGTGATTTCCCACCCCACGCACCATCCGTCGATACTCGGCATTACCTTGGTACTGACACCAGTGGCAGAGACGTGGCTGCACGCCTTATTTATGGCTTTAGAACGGCGATAATTTTTTCGCTCTTACTTTTGTTTTTTAATTACTCGGTGGGTGTGGCCATCGGTTGCATGATGGGGTTTTGGGGAGGCGCCTTCGACCTTTTCTTTCAGCGTATTATTGAAATTTGGTCCAATATTCCATTTTTGTACGTCATCATGATAGTCGCCTCGGTGATTACCCCAGGGTTTTGGACGCTGCTTTTCATCATGGCATTTTTTGGCTGGACCAGTATGACCTGGTATATGCGAACCGCCACCTATAAAGAAGTCGCCAGAGATTATGTGATGGCCGCCCGCGCTTTAGGGGCGTCGGGGCCACGGATTGTGTTTCGGCACATATTGCCAAACAGTGTGTCTACTTTAGTGACCTTTGTACCCTTCTCGGTTGCATCAGGCATCACCTCACTTACCGCCTTAGACTATTTAGGTTTTGGCCTGCCACCACCAGTATCAAGCTGGGGGGAATTGCTCAAACAAGGCACCGAAAACCTCGAAGCACTTTGGCTGGTAGGCTCAGTTGTTTCTGCCATGACCGTTATTTTAATGCTGGTTGCCTATATTGGCGAAGCAATACGCGATGCCTACGATCCACGAAAATTCAGCTTTTATGAATAAGTCTAACTATGCGTAATTTACTGCTCGGTCTATTTGTCACGTTCGCGGGTGTTATTAGTATTAGCGCTCAGGCTCTGCCAGAGAAATTGCCCGACAATTTAGTTTGGCAAACCAATTTGAGTGACCCGATTTTTGCCGATCCACATGCAAAACGTGGCGGTCGCTACCGGAGCTTTGTTATCACCTTCCCCCTCACATTACGCTTGGTGGGGCCCGATTCCAATGGCAGCTTTGCAAACTATATGCGCGCCAACAATATGAGTTTAGTTGGTATTCATCCCAACACCCGAAACCCCATTCCTGAGCTGGCTACTGAATGGGCCTTCGGAGATGACGGCCACAGCATTTATTTTAAGCTTGATCCTGACGCGCGCTGGNCTGATGGCACACCGGTCACCGCCGATGACTACGTATTTGGCTTGGAATTTATGCGCTCCAAATTCATTTTGGCGCCCTGGTACAACAACTATTTCAGTGAAATCATCACTGATCTTGTTAAGTACGATGACTACACAATAGGTATTGAGGGTGCTAATCCTAAACCAGAGGATGAGATGTTGTTTGAATACAGCGTTTCACCTGTGCCCGCACATTTTCATAAGCTCGACGAAAATTGGGTAAGGGATTACAACTGGCGTATAGAACCCAATACCGGCCCTTACAAAATTAGCGAAATTCGCAAAGGCAAGTATGTCGAATTCACCCGTAAAGAAGACTGGTGGGCTAACGACAAGCGTTATTTTAAATATCGCTACAATCCAGATCATATTCGCGTAAAGCTAATCCGCGATTTCAACATTGCCTACCAGTATTTTCGTAAAGGCGAGCTAGACACCTTCCCCTTATTAATGCCGCGCTTTTGGCATAAAAAGGCCCAAGGTGATATTTATGAGAACGGCTACGTCGGTAAAATTAAATTTTATAACGATGTACCACAACCCACCAGCGGGCTGTTTTTAAATGAAGACGCCGCTCTTCTAAACGACGTTAATGTCCGCTATGCCATTGCGCATGCCTTAAATATCGACAAAGTGATAAACACGGTATTGCACGGAGATTATGAGCGCTTAGAAACAGCGCATGATGGTTTTGGCGATTACACCAATACCGCAATTCGGGCGCGAAAATTTGATCTTAAGAAAGCGGCAGAGTATCTCGACAAAGCCGGTTGGAACGAACGAAATAGCGACGGGATTCGGATTAAAAGCGGCAATCCACTGAAAATACGCATCACCTATTTCAGAAGCGAACATAACGATAGATTGGTCATTCTTGCTCAAGAAGCACGTAAAGCCGGCATCGATTTCCAATTGCAGTTATTGGATATGTCTACCGCCTTTAAGCAGATAATGGAGAAGAAACATCAGGCCGCATGGATGGGCTGGGCTGGTAGCGGTTTATCGCCCAGTTACTGGCAATCATACCACTCCGACAACGCTCATAAGCCGCAAACAAATAACATCACCAATACCGACAATAAAACCTTAGATGCCAAAATAATGGCCTATCGCGCCGCCACCAACAAAGCCACGCGGGTTAAGCTAGCCCATGAGGTTGAACAGATGATTCACGATCAAGGCTCATTTATTCCCACGTTTAAAGTGCCCTATACCCGCGAAGCGTTCTGGCGCTGGGTAAAACTACCGGCTAGCCACGCCACCCGCACCAGCGACGTGGTTTTTGATCCTCTAGGCACCACCGGCGGACTTTTTTGGATTGACACCGAGGATCAGCAGGCAACCTTAGAGGCGAAATCTGACGGCAAAATACTACCAAAAATCATGATCTTAGATAAGACTTGGGCGGTAGCACCATGAGATTGCTGTCAGTTCAAAATTTATCGGTTTCAATACGTGGTGACGATGGCATTGCCCGTGAACTGGTCAGCTCCATTTCATTCGATATTGCTGCAGGGGAAACTCTAGGCTTGGTGGGCGAATCAGGTTGCGGCAAGAGCCTCACTGCGATGTCAATTTTAGATTTACTGCCCAAACCCCAAGCCGCTCGCAGCAAGGGAAGCGTTCTATTTAAAGGCGAAAATATTAGCACTGCGAATCAACCTCGCCTGCGTCAAATTCGCGGAAAAAATATCGCGGTTATCTTTCAAGATCCAATGACAGCATTAAACCCCGTGCAAACCGTCGCGCAACAAATTATTGAAGTATTACAGATTCACTTCCCCAAGCAATCCCGCAGCGCCCATCGTCACCGAGTGCTCGAATTACTACGCGAAGTCGGTATACCGGCTCCCGAGGAGCGTCTGTCAGCCTACCCCCACCAGCTCTCTGGTGGTATGCGACAGCGGGTAATGATTGCAATGGCCTTAGCCTGCGAACCTGACCTGTTAATTGCAGACGAGCCTACTACGGCGTTAGATGTCACAATCCAATCGCAAATTGTCCGTTTATTAAAGGGTCTGCAGGCCAAAAATGGTATGGCGATGTTATTTATTACCCACGACCTCGCCCTAGTGTCTCAAGTAAGTGATCATATTGCGGTTATGTACGCTGGTAAAATTGCAGAATACGGCAAGGCCCGCGATGTCTTTGCTACGCCGCATCACCCCTACACACAGAGCTTGTTAGCCGCGCTGCCAGGTATCCATCATCCCCCCAAATCGCCACTGCTCGCTTTAGAAGGACAAGTTCCCGCAATTGAGAGTATGCCAAGCGGCTGCCGTTTCTCAAATCGCTGCCGCTTCGTTGCTGAGTTTTGTCACCACAACGTGCCGCCAGTAGAGCATATAAGTGATACAAACACCGTGGCCTGCCATCGCTGGAAGGAGATCAATTCATGAGCGAGGCGGTTTTAGAGGTGCGCGACTTAAAACTGCATTTCTCCCAGCGCAGCGGCGTATTCGGGCGAGACCGCACAGTGGTAAGAGCGGTAGATAATGTCAGCTTTGAATTGCATAAAGGTGAAACCCTCGGCTTGGTCGGAGAATCTGGCTGCGGTAAAAGTAGCTTAGGCAAAGCACTCCTAAATCTACACAAACCCAGCGCGGGTAAAGTTATCTATCAAGGGAAAGATATCGCAGGCTTATCAGATAAAGCCATGCGGGAATACCGCCGTTCTTTGCAAATCATCTTTCAAGACCCCTTCGAATCTTTGAATAGTCGGCACACAGTATCAGCAATCTTAGAAGAACCCTTGCTAATTCACCGCATTGGTGACCGTGCCAGCCGCACCCAACGCGTGGCCGCGCTTTTAGATATGGTGGGTTTACCAAGCTCAGCCGCTAGTAAATATCCCCACGAGTTTTCTGGCGGGCAGCGGCAACGCATAGGCATTGCGAGGGCAATTGCCTTAAACCCAAGTGTGTTGATTTGTGATGAGGCCGTCTCTGCATTAGACGTGTCGGTGCAGGCCCAAATACTGAATTTGTTATTAGAAATACAACGTGAACTCCATCTAAGTATGTTGTTTATCTCTCATGATCTTGGCGTTGTTCGGCATATGAGCGACCGGATCGCGGTAATGTATTTAGGCCAAATAGTGGAAATTGGCGATGCCCAAGCGATCTATCAACAAGCGCGCCACCCATACACCCAAGGATTGCTAGCCGCTATTCCCCGTCTAGGGAGTTCACCTGAGGAGAGCAGCCAAATTGGCGGTGATATCCCGTCGCCTATAGCGCCACCTTCAGGCTGTCGCTTTCACACACGCTGCGCCCACACCCAAGCCCAATGTAAGATCCAGCCACCCGCGCTGCGACCGGAAGGCAGTCATTTTACCGCCTGTCATTTTTGGGAAGATCTCAAACCGGCCTAGTTTGTATTCAAGGAAAGAAAACGACGGTAATAGCGTCCATTTTTCATCCAATACGGGGTAAACTCTTGTCCTTTCATTTGTTGCCCTGATGTAAGCCAAGCCATTCAAACAGGGCCCTAATCGCAAATTCAACTACTTAAGGTTTAGCGTGCGTAACATCTACCCGTCACATAAAGATCGTGTTCCGCTTAAATATGCGCGCAGTATGCTTCAAGTGGCTGAGGCTCAAGGCTATAACAGCGAAGAACTATTAAAATCCTTAGATTTACCAATAGACCCACTGGCAGCAGATGCCGATTTAAGCGCCTTAATCGATGGCCGTTATTACAGCCAGATCTACCGCCGCGTGATGTGGTTGCTACAAGATGAATCCTTCGGGCTTGGCTTAGATCAACGCACACCAGCGGGCAGCTTTCGCATGCTCTGCCTGTTTATTATTCATTGTGAAACCCTCGAACAAGCTCTGCGTCGTGCCGCTGAGTTTATCAACTTTTGCCACACCCTCACCAAGGCACCTAGCAGCTATAATAAACCTATTGAACGCCTAGGCGACGGCACGGTGCTTTATCGTTTTCCTGAGAATATAGACCTCGTCACAGTCGATGATATTGATACTGCCAGCACTACAATAGCTCACACCATGGCTATTTGGCGGCGCTTTTGTCAGTGGCTAATAGGTAAACCGCTAGATTTAATCGCTGTTCATTTACAAGCAGATGCCCCAGAGCGAGCGGAATATTTCGAGCAGTTATTCGGCTGTGAAATACGTTTTGGCTGCGAGCACAACGCATTTTTGCTTGCGGAATACTGCCTAGATTGCCCGCTCATTCACACCGAAGAGTCGCTGCGTAAATTTCTGCGCAACGCGCCATATCACTTATTGGTCTCGCAGGAAGACGATGACAGCTCCCTGCTTTCACAAATGAAACGTATTGTGGGCAGCGACTTAAGCCACGAATTTCCCAGCGTGGTAGTGATGGCAGAGCAATTAAATATGTCGGTACGAACCCTGCGCCGGCGGTTGAAAGATTTGGATACCACCTACCAGCGCTTTAAAGATGAGCTACGCCAAGAGCACGCCACACGCTGGCTTAACCAACCTGAGCTGAAAGTTAATGCGGTGTCTGCCCTGCTTGGTTTTGACGAGCCCAGCGCCTTCCACCGCTCGTTTAAAAAATGGACGGGGATGACACCCGGCGAATATCGCGCCAGTCGTCAGCCCCATATAAATATTGAGAAGGCATGAAAATGCCTAATTTATTACATGAGATATAAGATTTAATATCATGAATACACTAGATTTAATTCACGCAACACCACAATTTAACGCCGAGTCTATACCCGCTAAAATTCGGGCTATTCCCGCATTACTCCCACCGTCGCAGCGAGAGGCGTTTCGTAAATTACCGTTTGATCGCATGCATAACTTTCGCGACCTTGGGGGTTATCGCACCACTGATAATCGTCAACTTAAATGGGGCCGCGTTTATCGCGCAGATAAGCTCTCGTCACTTAGCGATGAAGATCAGAATTACATTTTACGATTAGGTATTCGCCAAGTTAGTGACTTTCGCTCTAACGAAGAGCGCCAAGACGCGCCCCATAAGCTGCCCACGAATGCCGGCATTACCGTCAATGAATTACCGATTACCGTCGACGCTGCACAAATCGAGCGCATTACCGCGCAGCTACACGAAGAAAATGTCACAGCCGACGATATGGCGCATTTTTTAGTTGAGGCGAATCGCGAAATGGTCGAGCGCTTCACGCCTATTTATAAGCAATGGTTACAAGCCCTGCTTAGTGAAGACAGCTACCCTCAGGTATTCCACTGTACTGCTGGCAAAGACCGCACTGGGCTGGGTGCAGCTTTGTTGTTAAGTATTCTCGGCGTACCGCATGACACCATTGTTCAGGACTATCTCGCAACTAATACCTTCACCGCCGCCAGAGTTGACCATATTGTGCATTACGTTCATGAAAAAACGATGCACCAAGTTAACCAAGACGTAATCCGCACCCTGTTTACGGTACAGGAGCACTACCTGCGTGAAGCCTTTGTAACAATTGAAGAGGAATACCAAGACCTCGACAATTACATAGAAACCGCCCTAGGTTTTACTCAAGTAGAACGAACGGCCTTGCAAGCATTATTACTTGAACCGGCTAGTGACGTTTGATGCCACAACTAGCTTTGTTCGATACGCCCTTTGGCGAGCTACAGCTCAGCCGCCGTCCCCATAGAGAACGGGAAACTCTGCAAGCTTGGGACGCCGCAGATGAATATCTGCTACATCACCTTGCTAGTAATGAAATTGCAGCAGATAGCCGCTTTCTCATTGTTAATGATAGCCAAGGCAGTTTATGTACGGCCTTAGCATCCTACAACTGCACCCTTTGGGCAGACTCCGCGATAGCTCAGTTCTCCGCCAATGAAAACTGCACAGGCAATCACCGTAAGGCGCCGGAATTTATTCCTGCAACCGACATCCCTCAGGGGGCGTTTGATTATATTTTATACAAACTTCCGAAAAGCCGATCTTTGCTGAAATATCAATTACAGCATCTGGCAGCTTTAGTTTCGTTACCGGAGCGGTTTATCGGCGCGGCAATGGCGCGCCATATTGATCAAAATGTGGTTGCCGCATTTGCTGATTATATTGCCCCCGCCAGACCGAGCTTAGCCCGAAAAAAATCTCGGCTCATTCAATTGCAAAGCGCGCCGCAATCCACCGCGATTGACGATGACATCAAGACCATAACGCTGCCAGAACACGATTTAACATTGCATAACCGAGCGAATGTGTTTTCTCGTGACAAGCTGGATCGCGGCAGCCGCCTGTTGTTGCAAGGCATGGATAAATTATTGCATCCACAGCGGGTCTTAGACTTAGCCTGTGGCAACGGCCTGCTGGGTGTTTATGCTGCCCGAAAATGGCCAGACGCGAGTGTTCATTTTTTCGACGACTCTTTTCTGGCAATCGATTCGGCACGCAAAAATGTGATAGCCAATTCAATTGCCGCCGATGCGAACATCCACTTTAGTGCTGACGATTGTCTGTCGAACTACGACGGCGAGGCATTTGATTTAATCCTGTGTAATCCGCCCTTCCACCAAGATCACCATGTGGGCGACCATATCGCTCAAACCATGTTTCGCGACAGCGTAAAACATCTTGCGCCAACGGGAAGGCTCTGTGTGGTGGGCAACCGCCATTTGGGCTATCACGTTGTGCTGAAAAAGTTATTTGGCCACTGCGACATTATCGAATCCGATTCGAAATTTGTGGTTTTATTAGCCTATCGCTAAACACTAGCAATACGCGTGTAACCCGCCAAACGGATGATGCCGCGATTTTTTATGAGTGCTATTTTAGGCTCATAAATTTATCGCTTGGATAATCTACATAGCAATGCCCATTCATGTTGTTTTCGTCTGCCTAGGTAATATCTGTCGCTCCCCCGCCGCCCAAGGCGTGTTCGAGCAGCTAGTGCACGCGGCTGGCCTAGACGAGCTAATAAGCGTCGATTCCTGCGGCACCGCTGCGTTTAATATTGGTAAATCACCGGACGGACGCTCGGTAGGCGCCGCGCTACGCCGTGGTTATCGCATCGATCATCAAATTGCTCGCCAAATCGACGACGCCGATTACGCCCGGGCCAACTATGTCGTGGCCATGGATCGTATGAATTTGACCAATGTTACGGCATGGGCCCCGAGGGGGTATCTAGGCGAAATAAAGTTGCTAATGGACTACTGCGGACACGCTGGCAACACCCAAATTCCAGACCCGTATTATGGTGAAGATTCAGCCTTCGACCAGGTGATTGCTCAAATTGAAATTGCCAGCCAAGGCCTACTGCATTACATCTGTGAAAAGCACGGCTTGGCCCTAGCGCACTGATATTAATAAAAATAATAGGAAATACCCATGCACTTTGTTTTATCAACCTCCTTCAGCAGTGTTGCCGATTTAAAGCAGTTAGCCATTGCCGCGGATGATTGCGGCTGGGAAGCCATGTCGTTTTCGGATCATGTGGTCAATCCAGAAAAAATTACCACTCCCTACCCTTACACAGAAAACGGCGAACGACGCTGGCAACCATTTACCGACTGGCCCGACCCCTGGGTAATGATTGGCGCCTTGGCGAGCATTACAAAAAATCTCAAATTCACCAATAATATTTTTGTGCTGCCCATGCGCAACCCCTTTTTGGTGGCCAAGGCGATCAGTACCGCCGCTATTATCTCGGACAACCGGGTGATTCCCGCTATTGGCGTGGGTTGGTCTAAAGACGAGTTTGAGCTGCTTCAGCAAGATTTTCATACCCGCGGCAAACGTGCTGACGAGATGATTGAGATTATGCGGCTGCTGTGGACTGGCGAGCTAGTCGAGTACCAAGGCAAGCACTACCAATTTCCACCATTAGAAATGAACCCCGCGCCAAGCGCATATATTCCCATTTGGGTAGGTGGTATTAGCGAGGCGGCGATGCGCCGCGCAGCAAGAATTGGGGATGGCTGGGTGACAGATTTGCAAAGCAGTGCGGAAATTTTGGCCTGTATAGCGAAAATACAGCAGTACCGGCGCGAGTATGGCCGCGAAAATACGCCCTTCTCGGTAATGGCGACGCCATCAGATGCGTTTACGCCTGATGCATATAGGCGTCTTGCAGAAGGCGGTGTGAGTCATATTTTGACCCAGCCATGGCCTTTCTACCACGGCGACACCCAAGACTTAGCCAAGAAAATTGATGGCATTAAACGCTACGCCGACGACTATATCGCCGTAGTAAATAATTAAATTTGCTGCGTCGTCCTGCGCTATTAGCGCTGCAAAAACACCGCGCTTTCTACGTGGTGGGTGTGGGGAAACATATCTGCCATTGCCGCATCGACAATGCCAAAACCCGCCTGCTGCAATACGACTAAATCCCGCGCCAAGGTCGCCGGATCGCAGGATATATACACAATATGGCTTATGGCTTTATTGGCTGCCAACTGTTCGCACAAGATTTTAGCGCCAGCGCGAGGTGGATCAAGAATCACTTTATGGCAGGCAGCGGGAATAGTAATCGCGGCGACATCAAATAAATCGGCGCAATAATACTCCACCGGCAAATTTGCCTCTAAGGCTTGCTGCTTTGCGCTAGCGATCATACTTTCGCCGGCATCAAAGCCCAGCACTTGGGCGCCCGCTTTCGCCAAGGCCAAGCTGAAATTACCGAGGCCACAGAAGTAATCGCTAATACGTTCACCGGCTTGCGGCGCTAACCAGCGCAAACACAGCTCAATAATCTGCCGATTCACAGTCGTATTTACCTGGGTAAAGTCCCCCGGCTGATACCGTAAGGTGAGTGAATCCAGGGTTTGATAATGCAGCGGTAAGTGCGCCCCAATCCACGACTGGCCTTTACTTCCCGTCACGCTGTGTAAAAATGCCGGCGCATCAATATCATTGGCCAGTTGCTCACTGCGCTTTAAATCAACAAAGCCTTCTTTTTGAATACGTATACCAACACGGCCATCGCGATCTGCACTGAATGACACCTCGCCGCTCGCCTTATCACCAAAATAACGGCATATCGCCTTCCGAGCTTGCGCTAAAGCAGTATTAATAGGGGCTTCTAACAGCGGACACTTCTCAACACTCACTATTGCGTGACTCGACTTTGCTTTAAATCCTAGCTGACCATTTGCGTAAGCCAAGCGCGCGCGATGGCGGTACTGCGTTTCTTGGCCTTGAATTACCGCTGGCTCTAAGTAAGTGGCACGCTCGGTATTAATAACTTTTGCTAATCTTGCGCGTTTATACCCAAGCTGCTCAGCGTAATGTAGATGTTGAAGCTGGCAACCACCGCACTGTTCATATATATCGCAAATCGGCGTTACGCGATCCGTTGATTTGACAATAACCTCAGCAAGCTCGGCTTCATCAAAACGCTTATGCGATCGACAAATTTGCGCACGCACGATTTCTCCGGGCAGAGCATCTGCGACAAAAACCACTTTATTGTTAAAACGGCCAACTCCTCTGCCATCGTCCGCCAAACTGTCAATAGTGAGCTCTATGGCTTGCAAACTCAGTTTAGGCACTACTTTCTTGGCGGGTTTAAAGGTGTTGATGGCACGGTGCTTAGCCATTAGCGCAGGGCCTTTGTTGGAATAAATTGCTGGTACTGAGCAAGGCACTCTTGCTTGCGCTGTGCCAATGCATGCTGCTCAGCTTGGGTTTGTGCTGCAGTTTTTCCCACTTCGTCACAGGGTAGCTTTGCAAATACAGCTTGATGGCCTTCCGTCCGCATATGCGGTGCCAGCTTAACGACAGGCAAGTCGTCTACGTCATCGGCATAAACGGCTGTGATATTTAGCGCCAGCCATAAAAAGCCGCACACAGCGGCGCGCATCGAGCAATTAATACGCAGTTGATTACATAGGCGGATTGGATTTCGGCTCACTCGGCAATATTCCCCTGAATTTCGCGGTATTTTACCTGCCTTGCGCAGTGCTGGATATTTAATTGGTATACTTTTACGTTAGAATGGTCAGCTGAATTGCGTTTATATGTATCCGAAACCGGAAGTATTATGTCTAACACTATAATTGAAAATGTAAATGTTGATGCGCAGGAGGTCCTTATCACCCCTGCCGCATTAAAAGCAGCTCTTCCTATGAGCGATGCTGCCAAGGAAGTTATTTCACTGGGCCGTGAAACTGTCAGAAATATTCTAGACGGTAAAGACCACCGCATGTTTGTGGTTGTGGGCCCCTGCTCCATCCACGACGTTGATGCCGCGATGGACTATGCCCGTCGTTTAAAAGCCCTAGCAGATGAGGTTAGCGACACGCTAGTAATCATTATGCGGGTGTATTTTGAAAAGCCGCGCACTACCGTCGGCTGGAAAGGTTTGATCAATGACCCATATTTAAATGACACCTTCAAAATTGAAGATGGTTTACATATTGGCCGTAAATTGCTGCTTGATATCAGCGAGCTTGGCTTGCCGACGTCGACTGAAGCCTTAGACCCCATTTCACCACAGTACTTACAAGATTGTATTTCTTGGTCAGCGATTGGTGCACGCACCACAGAATCGCAAACCCACCGCGAAATGGCGAGTGGTCTGTCTTCTGCTGTTGGTTTTAAAAACGGCACTGACGGCGGCTTAACCGTGGCGTTGAATGCCATTGGCTCTGCTGTAAATCCCCACCGTTTTCTGGGTATAAATGGCGACGGTCAAGTTGCAGTTATTCATACCCGCGGCAATGCCTACACCCACATTGTGTTACGTGGTGGCAGCCAAGGCCCTAACTACGATTCTGTGCACATTAAATTATGCGAAGCAGAATTAGATAAATCAGGCATTCCGCTAAATATTATGGTGGATACCAGCCACGCTAACTCTAGTAAACAGCCGTCGCTGCAGCCTTTGGTCATTGAAAACGTAACGAATCAAGTCATTGAAGGCAACACCTCAATTATTGGCTTAATGATTGAAAGCAATATCAATGCTGGCAACCAAAGCATTCCGGAAGACCTGTCTAAACTAGCTTACGGTGTGTCGGTTACTGACGGCTGCATCGGCTGGGAAGAGACGGAAACTGCACTGCGCACTATGCGTGAACGCTTAAAAGAAGTTTTGCCAAGCCGCAAACGATAAGCGCTTTCTGTATGAGTGATCAAAGCGCCTTCGGGCGCTTTTTTTTGCCTATAAGATGACTAAGATAAAATCTGTTTTGTGCTGAGCTGCGTATAGCGTGTGCTTCACAACCATAATGCATGGTTTTTTTGCCCCTAAAACTAGGGGCTTTTTTTCTGAAGCCGTCCCAATCTTGAATTTTCAGTAATTAAATATGTAGCTTTAGCTCGGCATATAAAGCGCAGTGGTCAGACAATGATCGCCAAGGTTCGCCATTTAGGCGCTTGGCCGTGACCGCATTAAACCCTCTAAAATAGATTCTATCTAAGCGTAGTACCGGTCGTTTTGCAGGGAAGGTTTTTGCGAGTTTGCCGTTAACTTGTACTGACGCTTCGCGTAATTTTAAGCTGTGTTTAAAGCGTAAATGTAAGGAGCCACTCCAGTCATTAAAGTCGCCGGCAATAATTAGCGGCGCGCCCGCGGGAATTTTGTCCTCAATAACGGCCATCAAACGTTTGAATTGTTGATGCCGCTCCCAGCCCAGTAGTCCCATGTGCACGCAAATAACGTAGATACCCGGCTCTATTATGCTGAGTAGTAAGCCTCGCTGTGAGCGTGGGTATAGCGAGATATCAATATTCTCGCTGGCAATAATAGGGTATTTGCTGAGTATGGCGTTGCCGTGATGGCCGTGGTCGTAAACCGCATTTTTGCCGTAGGAAAAATGCGGCCAGACCGTGTCGGCTAGGAATTCAAATTGGCTTTCATCAATCCAGCCGTCAATCTGCGAAGCGTGTTGGCTGTTTTCGCCAACCACTTCTTGTAAAAAAACCACTTCAGCATCAACGCTGCGGATACTTTCGCGGATTTGCTTGAGTAAAAATTGTCGGTTAGCGGAGCAAAAGCCCTTGTGTACGTTGTACGACAGCACGCGTAATACCGACATTTAAACTCCTATTCTGGATGGCATTTCTTTAACTTACGACCACTGCCACACCAACAAGGTTCGTTTCTAGTTAAGGATATGGGCGGTAAAATATCGCCATCCACATAAAACCAGCGACCCTCTTCAAAAATGAATCGCGAGCGCTCGTGGAGCTGCCCACCTGCGTCGCCCTCTAAATAGAATGCCGCGAACTCAACTTCAGCAGTTTGCTGAGCACTCTTACCTTGCTGGCTGCGAATGACCTTTAGTGAACGCCACTCGGTGTTGCCAAAGCTACGTATTAGCGCCTTTTTACTTTCCTTGGCCCGAGCATCTTTATGCAAGGTGGCAAGTAAGTACTCTGGATCTTTAAGGCAAAAAGCGCTAAACCGAGACCGCATCAGCGCTTCTGCATTTGGCGCCGCATTGGCGCCACTTAAGTACGTATTACAGCAATCGTTAAACTGAATAGCGCTGCCACAGTAGCAAAGCATGGCGCTTAAGATTCGCTTGTTGTTTCTGGCGGGCGCACATCGCTGATGTCTGTCGCTTCCCAATCACTTGGCAGTGCAGTAGATTTTCTGGTTTCCCGATCAAAGCCAACCAATATGGTCTGACAGGTAGTAGCTAGCTCGCCATTGGCATAGATATGATGCTCAATCGTCATGCTTTTGGTGCCCATTTTGGAACACCACGTATCAACGATAACGGTGTTATCAAAGCAAATCTCGCGAAGCATATCCATTTTTACGCTGGCAACAACGTGTGAGGGATTAACTCGTTCGCTAATCTTGGAAATGTTTCTAAAAAAAGTCACCCGCGCTAAATCAAAATATTGGGCGTAATAACTATTTGATACGTGTCCGAGGATATCAAGATCAGAAAATCGCACCTGAATTTCAGTGCGTGAATGTGGTAACTGCATAATATGTTTTCCTGGAGAGCCAGCCCCGTCTTACGAGTACTGGCTTTTTGATGCGCTAACGATGGCGTTTTCTATTTAAAGTACGCATTTTCGGTATTGCTGTGATCGGTACTGTCTTTGACGCCGGCTAGACCCGGTACTTTTTCAATCAGGGTCTTTTCAACACCTTCTTTGAGCGTAACGTCAACCATGCCGCAACCTTGGCAACCACCGCCAAACTTCAAGATGGCAAAGTTGTCATCGGTAAGCTCTAGTAAAGATACCTCGCCACCGTGGGCTGCCAATGAGGGGTTCACCTCGTTGTACAGTACATAGTTAACTTGATCTTCCAAGGGACTGTTTGCATCGACTCTGGGTAAGCGCGCATTGGGTGCTTTGATTGTGAGCTGGCCGCCCATACGATCTTTAGAGTAATCGATAAACGCTTCGTCTAAGAAAGGAATGCTACGCCCTTCAATGTAAGCTTTGAATTTGGGGTAGTCGCGCACCTCATCATTATCGGTCATATCGCCATCGCGGCAATAAGCGATACAGGTCTCGGCTTTCGGCGTACCTGGCTGTGTGATGAACACCCGCACGCCAATCACGTCTTCCTGCTTGCTTAAAAGATCCGCAAGGTAGTCTTGGGCAGACTCGGTGATCGTCAAATTAACGGCTGTTTGCTCTGTTGACATAATAACCTCTGTATATCTCGCTGTTTTGCCAAACAATTTCAATGCTGGGCCGTGTATCTGTTAGAATTACGTAGTTTACCACGAAGCCCTTTCCGGCCACAGTCCGAGACGCGCTTTAGCACTTTAATTGTTTCATATATCAGGATATTCATGAGCCAGTCCACCACCCGCATCACGCAACTTACTCAAGCCCTTCAAAACCGAATTCTGGTGATCGATGGCGCGATGGGTAGCTTGATTCAAAGCTATAAGCTTGAGGAAATGGATTATCGTGGATCACGCTTTGCAGACTTTCATAAGGATTTGAAGGGAAATAACGATCTGCTAACACTGACTCGGCCAGATGTTATTCGCGAAATCCACCAAGCCTATCTCGACTCTGGCGCCGACGTTATCGAGACCAATACCTTTAACTCCACCGTCGTAGCCCAAGACGATTACGAGCTGGGTGACATTGCGGAAGAGCTTAACCGCGCCGGCGCCGCCTTGGCCCGCGAAGTCGCGGATGCGGAAACCGCCAAGAACCCCGACAAACCGCGCTTTGTAGCTGGAGTGATTGGACCGACCCCACGTACCGCGTCTATATCGCCGGATGTAAACGATCCCGGCGCCCGCAATATCAATTTCGACCAGTTGGTTGAAAATTACTACGCTGCTACTCGCGGTCTTATTGACGGCGGCGCCGACATTCTCATGATTGAGACGGTGTTCGACAGCCTTAACGCGAAGGCTGCGGTCTACGCGGTACTACAATATTTTGAAGACAGCGGTAAAAAGCTGCCGATTATGATTTCGGTGACCTTTCCCGATACCAGCGGCCGCACCCTGTCAGGCCAAACGCCAACGGCCTTTTGGAATTCTATCGCACATGCCAAGCCATTGATCATCGGCACCAATTGTGGTCGTAGATTCAGTGAGATACGTCCATTTGTTGAAGAGCTTTGTGAGGCGTCAGATTGCTATTTCAGCGGCCACTTTAACGCTGGGCTACCAAATGAATTTGGCGAATACGACGAAACACCTGAAGATATGCACGGTGAACTCAAAGAGTTTGCGCAGCGCGGCTTCCTTAATTTAGTTGGCGGTTGCTGCGGCACCACACCCGCTCACATCAAAGCGATTGGCGAGGCGATGGACGGTATTGCGCCACGCCCGCTACCAACACGCGAGCCAATTTGTCGCTTAGCAGGGCTGGAACCTTTCCATATTTCCCCAGATTCCTTATTCGTGAACGTGGGCGAACGCTGTAACGTTACCGGCTCTGCCGCGTTCAAACGCTTGATTCTGGAAAACGATTACGACGCCGCCCTCTCGGTTGCGCGTCAGCAGGTGGAGAACGGCGCCCAAGTTATCGACATCAATATGGATGAAGGGATGCTCGATGCAAAAAATGCCATCGTCACCTTCTTAAATTTGGTTGCCGCAGAACCTGATATTTGCCGTGTGCCTATTATGGTCGACTCGTCCAAATGGGATGTGATTGAGGCTGGCTTAAAATGTATTCAAGGTAAGCCCATAGTTAACTCGATATCGCTAAAAGAAGGCGAACAAGAATTCCGTGAGCGTGCTCGCTCCTGCTTAAAATATGGCGCGGCGGTAGTCGTCATGGCCTTTGACGAAGACGGCCAAGCAGACACTTTTGAACGCAAAGCGAATATCTGTAAGCGCAGCTACGATATTTTGGTCGACGAAATTGGCTTTCCGCCCCAAGACATTATTTTTGACCCTAATATATTCGCCGTTGCGACGGGTATAGACGAGCATAATAATTATGCTGTCGACTTCATCGAAGCCACCGCCTACATCAAAAAGTCACTGCCTCATGCGATGGTGTCAGGTGGCGTATCGAACGTGTCGTTCTCTTTCCGTGGCAATAACGCGGTTCGTGAAGCAATACATTCGGTCTTCCTCTATCACGCGATTAAAGCCGGCATGGACATGGGGATTGTAAATGCCAGCCAGCTGGCTATTTATGACGATCTACCAGCAGAGCTGAAGGAGCACGTTGAAGACGTGATTCTCAATCGCCGCGACGATAGCACCGAGCGACTGTTAAATATTGCGGATAAGTATAAGGGCGACGGCAGTACCGCCGAGAACAAAGAAGACCTTAGCTGGCGCGAGCTACCCGTTAATAAGCGGATTGAACACGCACTGGTAAAAGGGATTTCAACGTATATAGAAGAAGATGCCGAGGCCGCCCGCGCGGCCGCCGTAAAGCCTATCGATGTTATCGAAGGTGCTTTAATGGACGGCATGAATGTGGTCGGCGACCTGTTCGGCGACGGCAAAATGTTTTTACCACAGGTAGTTAAATCTGCCCGGGTTATGAAACAAGCCGTTGCCTACCTCAATCCGTTTATTGAAGCAGGCAAAGAAGTTGGCGCCAAAGCCAACGGCAAAGTATTAATGGCAACGGTGAAAGGCGATGTGCACGATATCGGCAAAAATATCGTTGGCGTTGTCCTCCAGTGTAATAACTTCGAGGTTATCGACCTTGGGGTTATGGTGTCTTGCGACAAAATTTTAGAAGCAGCCAAACGCGAGAATGTCGACATTATTGGTTTAAGTGGACTGATCACGCCGTCCTTAGATGAAATGGTTCACGTTGCTAGCGAAATGGAGCGCCTCGGTTTCACCATCCCGTTGATGATTGGCGGCGCCACCACATCTAAGGCCCATACTGCGGTTAAAATTGAACCCAAGTATAAAAATGACGCCACAGTCTACGTGCCGGACGCATCACGCAGTGTTGCGGTAGCAACTCAGCTTATTAGCAAAGATTTAAAAGCGCCCTTTGTTGCCGCAAGAAAAGACGAGTACGAGCGCGTTCGTGCACGCCGCGCCGGTAATCAGGGCAAAAAGCGCTTACATAGCTACCAAGCGGCCTGCGACCTTGCTTTTAAATGGGATTGGGACAACTACACTCCGCCTACACCGACGTTTTTGGGCACACGCACCTTCACCGACTATCCATTGGAAGAATTGCGTGAAACCATCGACTGGACGCCGTTTTTTATCTCTTGGGGGTTGGCGGGAAAATATCCCAAAATCTTGAAGGATGAGGTGGTTGGTGAGGCCGCTCGCAACCTGTTTGACGACGCGCAAAAAATGCTAGACCACCTAATTAACGACAAGCTACTTCAAGCCAATGGCGTTATTGGTTTTTGGCCTGCGCGCCGCTCAGGTAGCGATGATGTCGCGGTATTTGATCCGAATACCAAAGAGCAACTTGCCACACTACATCATCTTCGCCAACAGGCCCAAAAGCCAGATGACAAACCGCAAATGAGTTTGGCCGATTATATTGCGCCAGAAGATAGCGGCATCACTGACTACGTTGGTGGCTTTGCGGTCACCACTGGTTTGGGTGCTGACGAACTTGCAACGCAATATATTAAAGACAACGATGATTACAATTCCATCATGGTTAAGGCGCTGGCAGATCGTCTAGCAGAGTCTTTCGCAGAAACTTTGCATCGCCGAGTTCGCAAAGAATTCTGGCATTACGCTCCAGATGAAGAATTGACCAACGAGCAGCTAATTAAAGAAGGTTATCAGGGGATTCGTCCGGCACCAGGCTACCCAGCCTGCCCGGATCACACCGAAAAGACCACGCTATTTAATTTATTAGATGCGACCAATGAAACCGGCATTGTGCTCACTGAGCATTTAGCGATGCACCCCGCCGCCGCGGTAAGTGGTTTTTACTACTCTCATCCCGCGTCACGGTATTTCGCCGTTGGGCGTATTGGCAAAGATCAAGTCGCTTCGATCGCCAAGCGTAAAGGCATGGAGATGACGGCAATGGAACGCTGGTTATCGCCGACCTTGGACTATGATCCCTAGGCGCTAGATTTAATAATGGGTATGACGTAAATCAAATACAGCAAGGGTAAAGTAAGATGGATCAACAACAAGACAAAATGAAAAAACCAGGCCCCTTAGCCGTAATCGGAAGCATTATATCGGCCGCCTTTGGCGTACAAAGTAGCCGAAATCGAGAGCGTGACTTCACCCACGGCCGCTTCCGAAACTACGTTATTACCGCCATTATTTTTGTAGGCGTATTTATCGCAACTGTGTTTACCGTTGTACAGATTGTGTTGAAATAAAAAGGACCAATACCAATGTACACACATAAAAAAAGCCGCATCAGCGGCTTTTTTTATGTCGATATTTTACAAACTAGGTCGGCATGCCGTGTAGCCAATAAACCACAGTACCTACAACTAAGGCCAAAATAGCAACAGCAGCGCAAACATCTGCAAAGTTATCATCACGCTCTTCTTGGGTTTGATCAGACATGGGAGCCTCATAATACGAGTTAAAGACGCCGAAACACGGCACACAAAATCGGCGCTATTGTAGCAAAAAATGCTTAGTAGGTTAGTTTTAATTCATGGCTACGGCGTAATTACATGATTAAAAGCCAGCCAGAATTAAACTTTTAAGCGATAAGCAAAGCTGCACCTTCACCAAATTACTGCCAAAAAAGCACCTGACCACTCCCCGTTATCGACACGCCACATATGCATTACCCAGAAAATCAGTTAGCGGAATAAGGACTTAGTCTTTACCATTGCGATCGTAACAGGTGATCTCTGGTCATTTTCAGCGTAAAATACCTACCGGTTTTTACTGCAGCGCGTTACATCGCGTTTTTGCCCGCCAAAACTCTTAAGACAAAGGTTTCTATGTACACTTACGACCACTTTGACCGTCAGATTGTCAGTCAGCGCGTTGCACAATTCCGCGATCAAACCCTGCGTTATCTTGATGGCAAAATCACTGACGAGCAGTTCCTGCCATTGCGTTTGCAAAATGGCTTATACATCCAACGCCTAGCGCCAATGATGCGTATCGCTGTGCCTTACGGCACGCTCAACGCAACGCAGCTGCGTAAATTAGCCCACATCACTCGTAAATATGACAAAGGCTATGCTCATATCAGCACCCGCCAAAATGTGCAGCTGAACTGGCCAAAGCTGGAAGAAGTACCAGATATTTTGGCCGAGCTACTCGAGGTTGAAATGCACGCCGTACAAACCAGCGGCAACTGTATTCGTAACACGACCGCAGATCAGTTCTCCGGCGTTGCTGCAGACGAAGTCGAAGACGCTCGCCCCTACTGCGAAATTATTCGCCAGTGGTCGACCTTTCATCCTGAGTTTGCCTTCTTACCCCGCAAATTTAAGATTGCCGTGTGCGGCTCTGAGTCTGATCGCGCAGCAATCATGATGCACGACATTGGTCTCCAAATCGTTCACGATGCCGACGGCAATACTGCGTTTAAAGTGTTTGTTGGTGGTGGCCTTGGGCGTACCCCAGTTATCGGCAGCCTGATTCATGAGAGCTTAGAGCCAAAACATCTGCTCACTTACCTTGAAGCGATTTTGCGGGTGTACAACCAGCTCGGTCGCCGTGACAATAAGTTTAAAGCGCGTATTAAAATTTTAGTTCGTGCCATGGGCGCCGATACATTTAAAGCTGAAGTTGAAAAAGAATGGGCGCATATAAAAGACGGTGAGTTAAGTCTTACCACTGACGAAATTAACCGCGCAAAATCATTTTTCGTGCCGCCAAACTACGCTGCATTACCGCAGCAAGATATGCAGGCCTTAGCCTTAGAGAGCGCTGATTTCGCTCGCTGGCTACAACACAACACCCATGAACACAAAGTGTCTGGCTACCGTATTGTCACGCTGGCATTAAAAACAGTTGGCGTCGCTCCTGGCGACATTACTGCGGAGCAATTTGAGGCTGTAGCTGATTTATCTGAGCGTTATGGCTTTGGCGAAATACGCAGCACTCACCAGCAGAACCTTGTGCTACCAGATGTAAAACAGGCAGATCTATTCGCTTTATGGAAGGAGCTTGTTGAGTTAGAAGTTGCCTCGCCCACGGTAGGTACGCTAAACGATATTATTTGCTGCCCCGGTGGTGATTTCTGCTCTTTAGCAAACGCAAAATCGATTCCTATCGCTGAGGCGATCCAGCGCCGATTTGATGACATCGATTACGTGTACGACCTTGGCGAAATCGAACTTAATATTTCCGGCTGCATGAATGCCTGCGGTCATCACCATATCGGCAATATCGGTATATTAGGTGTCGACAAAAAAGGCCAAGAATTTTATCAAGTATCGCTGGGTGGCAGCCAAGGTTTAGATGCATCGCTGGGCTCTATTCTTGGGCCCTCTTTCGCTCAAACCGAAGTGCCTGATGTTATCGAAAAAGTATTAGAAACTTATGTAAATCTACGCCAGCCGGAAGAGCGTTTTTTAGACACCTTCCGCCGTGTTGGCATCGACCCCTTTAAGGAGCGTGCCTATGCCTAATATTATTAAAGACCAGCAGATTTGCGATGATAACTGGCAAGTATGGCGTGACGCCGAAACCTTGCCAGAAACTGGTGGCTATATCGTCCCATTGGCGCTATGGCAAAGTAACAAAGATGCACTAAAAGCTTTAGGCGATGTTGCAGTCTTTCTTGCTAGTGACGAATCACCAAAAGCGCTAGGTGCTGATATCGCAGAGTTCGAGCTTATCGCCGTAGATTTCCCGAAGTTTGCAGATGGCCGTGGTTTTTCTTATGGTCGTGAATTGCGTGAGCAATTTGCCTATAAGGGCGAATTACGTGCGATTGGTGATTTTATGCGCGACCAGCTGTATTTTCTTAGCCGCTGCGGTTTTAATAGTTTTGCACTAGAAAATAGTGATATTGAAGAATCGCTGGCAAGCTTCAAGGATTTCTCTGAAAGCTACCAACCCAGTATCGATCAACGTTTACCGCTATTCCGCCGCCGCTAATACTTATTGATAGCAAGCTGCCCCTAAATGCCGTCACTTAGACGGCATTTTTTATTGCCTGTATTGTTTCATTGCACACGCCTGTGTGATGATGATTTCTACCGCCGCAGCTAGAGGTATTACGCGTGGAAGCCAGCCTGACTTCATCTTTTTTCATGATATTCAGCGGTGCAGCGGTGCTTGCGTCAATTGCGCTGTACACTCGTCAGCCGCTATTAATCGCCTACATCGCCTTAGGTGCAATTATTGGCCCCTACGGCACTGGCTGGGTTACCGACCTGAAATTACTCGCTGAGATTGCCGAATTCGGCATTATTTTCCTGCTATTCCTACTCGGCTTAGATATGCAGCCGAAGTCTCTCCTTAGTACGCTTAAAAAAGCAACGGTGGTTGCGCTTGCTAGCTCCTTAGCCTTTGCCGCTATCGGATTCGGGCTTGCCTTCAGTTTTGGTTTTAGTCACACAGAGAGCCTAATTATTGGCGCTGCAATGATGTTTTCCAGCACCATCATCGGCATAAAACTACTACCAACCACGGCACTTCATCATCGCCACACTGGCGAGTTGATGGTCGGTCTACTATTGCTACAGGATTTAATTGCCATCTTTGTACTACTGGTTTTATTCAGCATGAACCAAGGTGAATTTTCTGCGGGCAACTTACTAAGAACATTAATCGCCCTACCCGCGTTAATCGTTTTTGCGTTTGCGGCGGTACGATTTCTATTACTGCCGCTGCTCAGACGGTTTGACCGTTTTCATGAATATATCTTTTTACTCGCCATAGGTTGGTGTTTGGGGATGAGTGAAGCGGCGCATAGCTTAGGCTTGTCCGCTGAGATTGGTGCATTTTTGGCGGGAATCAGCTTAGCAACGAGTCCGATTTCGCAATATATCGCGATTAATTTAAAGCCGCTTAGAGATTTTTTCTTAATCTTGTTTTTCTTCTCGCTTGGCGCGCGCTTCGATTTAAGTTTATTGGCTGATATTTTAGTGCCGGCAATCTTACTCGCCACGCTAGTTCTGACGCTCAAACCCATTATTTTCCGCTACTTAATACACAGCATGAGCGAAACCAAAAAGCTTGCCTGGGATTTAGGGTTTAGGATGGGGCAAATCAGCGAGTTTTCTTTGCTCATTGCCTATGTCGCAGCTGAAATGGCACTGATAGGACGAGAAGCCTCACACCTTATACAAGCAACTGCGATTATTAGTTTTGTCGTGTCGTCGTATATCGTTGTGTTTAATTACCCGAGCCCTATTGGTATCTCAGATAAGTTGCGGCGAGACTAAGCCCGCCGCACAAGCTGCTACTTAAATACCACCGAGAAAGTTACTGGCACAACAAGATCGATACTTGCCAAGCTCGCTAAGCTACGTAATTTGCTAATCCCCGGCTCCAACTCAAAGCTGCTAGCACTGATAAAAGTCGGCGCGCTTGTCGCTGCGTGGTAGCTGCCATCTTTCAGTTTGGTCACTATGACCTTAAAGCTCACTGCCGCTGTTTTACCGTGAAGCTTAAGATCACCTTTTAAATCTATGGGCTTTTGCTCCCCCGCCGACATTGCCTTTAATTCAGCCATATCTAGCGCTGCGGTGTAAGTCGCCGCGGGGAATTTATCTATTTGAAATAAGTGTTCACGCATGCGGTCATTACGAATATCGATGCCGCTCGCAACGCTGCTTAAATCAATATTAAGCTCTGCTTTACCGGTTTCATCGTCAAGGCTACCGCTAAGCGAAGTAAAGCTCATAAGCTCTGCAACAGAGTCATTTTTCACGGTTACAAAATTTAACACCGACGAGTCTTTATCCAACTCTAGGGCGTTCAAACCTACCAATGGTAATGACAACACAAGCGCACATACTAGCTTTTTCATGAGTATCTCCTTTGCAAATTGCAGAACGTGACTATTCGTTCTAAATATTCAATGTTTTAAGCTGAGGTTTATGAGTTTCACATATTGCTGTCCATTCAGACAGTGAGAAGAAGAAACTATTCAATAAAGAGGATGAAAGTTAAGATAAAAAAAAGCCCGATGTAAACACCGGGCTTTTAAGACTTTTTGTTTACGCTAGCTTAGAGACTTGAATCAAGCTCTGGAACAGCGTCAAACAAATCGGCAACTAAGCCGTAATCCGCAACCTGGAAAATTGGTGCGTCTTCGTCTTTGTTAATAGCAACAATGACTTTAGAGTCTTTCATACCAGCCAAATGCTGAATTGCGCCGGAAATACCAACCGCAATATACAAGCCCGGAGCAACGATTTTACCAGTCTGACCGACCTGCATATCGTTAGGTACAAAGCCTGCATCAACAGCAGCGCGCGAAGCACCAACTGCAGCGCCGAGTTTGTCAGCCAAAGAATACAACATGGCAAAGTTGTCACCATTTTGCATGCCACGGCCACCAGAAACCACAATACTTGCTGCAGTTAGTTCTGGGCGGTCGCTCTTCGCGACTTCTTCACGAACGTAGCTAGAGTTGCCGGCGTCATGTGCGCTCGCAACGGCCTCTACTGATGCGCTGCCACCCTCTGCTGCAACTGCGTCGAAAGCAGTAGTACGAACAGTGATAACTTTAATAGCATCTGAAGATTGCACGGTAGCAATAACGTTACCTGCGTAGATTGGGCGCTTGAACGTGTCAGCGCTTTCTACAGAGATGATTTCAGAAATCTGGGCAACGTCTAGCAATGCTGCCGCACGCGGTAAGGTGTTCTTACCGTTAGTGGTGGCCGGTGCCAAAATGTAAGCGTAGTCTTTGCCAAGCTCAGCTACTAGCAAGCTAACGTTTTCAGCTAACTGATGTCCATAAGCTGCGTTGTCTGCAACTAGTACTTTGCTAACGCCTTCAATTTTTGCTGCCGCTTCTGCAGCAGCGCCACAGGCTTCACCAGCAACAAGAACAGTAATGTCGCCGCCAATTGCTTTTGCAGCAGCGACAGTATTTAACGTAGCGCCTTTAATAGAGGCGTTATCGTGTTCTGCAAGAATTAGAATACTCATCAGATTACCTTCGCCTCGTTTTTCAGCTTATCAACAAGTTCAGCAACATCAGCGACTTTAATACCAGCTTGACGTTCCGCAGGCGGCTCTACCTTAAGGGTAGTTACTCGTGGAGTTACATCAACACCCAAATCTTCAGGGGTCATTGTATCTAAAGGCTTTTTCTTTGCCTTCATAATGTTTGGCAGCGACGCATAACGTGGCTCGTTAAGACGCAGGTCAGTGGTTACCACCGCAGGCAGATTCAGCTTAACAACCTGCGAACCGCTGTCGACTTCACGAGTAACAGTCACTGTGTCGCCTTCAACAACAACTTCTGAAGCAAAGGTACCTTGTGACATGCCAGTTAATGCCGCAAGCATTTGGCCAGTTTGGTTGTTATCGCCATCGATAGCTTGCTTACCAAGAATAACCATTTTCGGCTCTTCTTTATCCACAACAGCTTTCAGCAATTTAGCAATCGCCAACGGTTGAACCTCTACATCGGTTTCAACCAAGATGCCACGATCAGCACCTAGAGCCAGTGCAGTACGAATCTGCTCTTGGCATACTTTAGCGCCAATAGAGACAGCAACTATTTCAGTTACCACGCCTTTCTCTTTCAGACGTACAGCCTCTTCGATGGCAATTTCGCAAAATGGGTTAATAGCCATTTTTACATTATTCAGATCAACGCCAGTTCCGTCCGACTTCGGACGCACTTTTACGTTGTAGTCAACTACTCGTTTGACAGCAACCAGAACCTTCATGGATTCCCCAGTACACGCGTAAATTAAATGGAATGGCTTTATATCCCTACGCTGTGGAACCGTAAACCGATCCCAACCGGATAAAGCCTCTTTTCAAAGCGCCGTTATATTGACGCGTCTAAGACCGAAGGTCAATAAAAGCACGGTATTCATCCTGCGAATAACGATTATTAGCAAGCTAATCGTATTTGCGATTAATATTAATAAGCATTTGTTTAAAAAAGGTTTTTTTAAAACTCTAAAAAACAACTTTTATTACTAAGAAGAGAATAAAACCAAGGCTAAAGTAGCGTTTTAAGGCCTCTAGTTTTATAATTCGCGCTTTTAATCAGTCATAAATCGCCCAAAATAAGGGCAATGCTGGTAAAGCATACAGAGGAGAGAGTCTGTGGAACGCGAATCAATGGAGTTTGACGTCCTGATAGTTGGTGCCGGCCCTGCCGGATTGGCTGCGGCGTGTAAAATTCGTCAGTTAAGCGAAAGCACCGGAAAAGACATCAGTGTTTGTGTTGTAGAAAAAGGTTCTGAAGTCGGTGCCCACATTCTTTCTGGTGCGGTTTTTGAACCCACTGCATTAAACGAGCTATTCCCAGATTGGAAAGAAAAAGGCGCTCCGTTGAACACGCCGGTCACGGGCGATGACATTTACTACATGACCAGTGCCGAAAAAGCGATCAAGGTTCCGGGCTTTGCTGTGCCTAAAACCATGCACAACGAAGGCAATTACATTATTAGCCTTGGCAACTTATGTCGCTGGATGGCGGAACAAGCCGAAGGCATGGGCGCAGAAATTTACCCTGGCTTTGCCGCCGCTGACGTGCTGTTTCACGAAGACGGCAGTGTAAAAGGCGTCGTGACTGGCGACATGGGCATTGCAGAAGACGGTAGCCATAAAGACAGCTATATGCCAGGCATGGAGCTGCACGCCAAGTACACCCTGTTTGCTGAAGGCTGTCGCGGTCATTTAGGCAAACGCTTGATGGAAAAATTCGACCTTAATGCCGGTAAAGACCCCCAGCATTACGGTATTGGTATTAAAGAGCTATGGAAAATTGACCCTGCCAAGCATGAAGAAGGCAAGGTTATGCACGCTGCGGGCTGGCCCCTAGCTGAAAACGGCGCTGCTGGCGGTAGCTTCCTGTATCATATTGAAGATAATCAAGTGTCTATTGGCCTGATTACCGACCTTTGCTATGACAACCCTTATTTGTCGCCTTTCGAAGAGTTTCAACGCTTTAAAAAGCACCCTACCGTTATGCAATATTTGGAAGGTGGCGAGCGTATCTCCTATGGCGCCCGCGCGATTGCCAAAGGCGGCTTGCAATCTCTACCGAAAATGACCTTCCCCGGTGGTCTGTTGATTGGCTGTGACGCTGGCACACTGAATTTTGCGAAGATTAAAGGCAGCCACACAGCGATGAAATCCGGCATGATTGCCGCTGAAGTCGTTCACAAAGCCATTACTGAAAATGAAGCGACAGGCGCAGAATTAGGTGAGTACACCACTGAGTTTGAAAAATCTTCTGTTTACAAAGAACTGTACGACCAGCGTAACTTTGGCCCCGCTCAACACAAATGGGGTAATTTCTTTGGTTCTGCTTATGCATTCGTCGATATTAATATTTTTGGTGGCAAGCTACCGTGGACACTGGGCGACGATCACCCCGATCACGCAGAGATGAAACCGGCTGCGGAATCCAAAAAAATCACTTATCCCAAGCCAGACAATAAAATCACCTTTGATCGCCTGACCTCGGTATTTTTGTCAAACACCAACCACGAAGAAGATCAGCCCTGCCATCTGACTCTTAAAGATCCTGAGCTGCCAATTCGTGACAATCTACCCAAATATGCAGAACCAGCACAGCGATACTGCCCTGCTGGCGTGTATGAAGTAGTTGAGGATGCCGAGGGCGCACCTAAATTTCAGATCAATGGTCAAAACTGTGTTCACTGTAAAACATGTGACATTAAAGACCCTGCGCAAAATATAGTTTGGGTCACGCCAGAGGGGCTAGGTGGGCCAAATTATCCAAACATGTAGGTGCAATAAATCACTTCAACAGCCTTATCTAAAATACTGTTTTTACTAAAACTTTAGATTTACCGGCTACTACTTAGCTCTCCTTGAGCTAGGTAGTAGCCGGGTTCTAAATCGTTCATTACCTCGCTTAACATCTCCACGCTTACCCAGCATAAATTAACTGCGCCAACTGTCCCGCGAATTAAATTATTAAGCTCGTATTCCTTTTTAATTTTAGACTTATGTCATTACTAATCTCAATATAATAACCGCCCCACAAACGCTTCAGACTGTTGAATGCGTAGCTGCCTTTCTTTCCGACTGTTACCAGCCGATTCATCACTTCTATAAAATTGCTTTAGGTAGCACAAAAAAATCCCCGCAATGGGCGGGGATATAATTCAGACAATTCGCGGCGAAACGAGAATTAGCGATAAGATCTATCGATTAGGTTTTAAGCTTTTCTGCCAAAAACAACCAAGTCTCTAATACTGAATCAGGGTTCAGCGACACGCTGTCTATGCCTTGTTCCATCAACCACTGGGCAAAATCCGGATGATCCGATGGGCCTTGACCGCAAATACCAATGTATTTGCCCTGCTTTTTACAGGCATCAATCGCCATTTTTAGCAGCGCTTTTACCGCGTCGTTGCGCTCGTCAAACAGGTGCGCAATCAATCCAGAGTCACGATCTAGGCCTAGCGTTAGCTGGGTTAAATCATTTGAACCGATAGAGAAACCGTCGAAATACTGCAGGAATTGCTCAGCCAGCAAGGCGTTAGCGGGCAGCTCACACATCATGACTACACGTAGACCGTTCTCGCCACGCTTCAAGCCATTAGCTTCTAGTAACTCAATAACTTGTTTAGCTTCGCCCACGGTACGCACGAATGGCACCATGATTTCGACGTTAGTGAGATCCATGTCGTTACGCACTTTCTTAAGTGCACGGCACTCGAGCTCGAAGCACTCGCGGAAAGAATCAGAGATATAGCGCGATGCTCCACGGAAACCCAACATGGGGTTTTCTTCCGATGGCTCGTATAAGCTACCGCCAATCAAATGAGCGTACTCATTGGATTTGAAATCAGACATCCGCACGATAACGCGCTTAGGGTAGAACGCGCTGGCGATGGTAGAGATCCCTTCAACCAATTTTTCCACGTAAAATTCTACAGGGCTCGCATAACCTGCAATACGACGTTTTACTGCCGCTTGCACGTCGCGTGGAATATCGTCGTAGTTAATCAGCGCCTTAGGATGAACGCCAATCATACGGTTAATGATGAATTCTAAACGCGCCAAGCCAACGCCCGCATTCGGGTAGCCTTGGAAGTCGAAAGCGCGGTCTGGGTTGCCAACATTCATCATAACTTTGAAAGGCAAATCCGGCATGGCGTCGAGCTTATTACGGTTGATGTCAAAATCGAGAATCCCCTCATACACCATACCAGTGTCGCCTTCGGCGCAGGATACCGTGACAGGAGTGCCTTCTTTTAATAACTCGGTTGCGTCGCCACAACCTACCACCGCAGGAATACCTAGCTCACGAGCAATGATTGCAGCGTGACAGGTACGGCCACCGCGATTGGTCACAATCGCCGAGGCGCGCTTCATAACCGGCTCCCAATCTGGGTCGGTCATATCGGTAACCAGCACATCACCCTGCTGCACCTGATCCATTTCACTGATATCGGCAATCACCCGCACCGGGCCGGCGCCAATACGCTGGCCAATAGAGCGGCCTTCGCACAATACCGCGCCCTTTTCTTTCAGCAGGTAGCGCTCCATTAAGGTGGTAGATTCACGGCTTTTCACGGTTTCTGGACGTGCTTGAACAATATAGAGCTGGCCGTCGTCACCGTCTTTGGCCCACTCGATGTCCATTGGGCGGCCGTAGTGTTTTTCGATGGTCATGGCCTGCTTAGCAAGACCGAGCACTTCGTCATCGTTCAAACAGAAGGTGTTGCGCTCGTCGTCACTCACATCAACGGTTTCTACAGATTTACCGGCACTGGCGTCGCTGCCGTACACCATTTTGATCATTTTGCTGCCGAGGTTACGGCGTAAAACCGCGGGACGGTCTTTTGCCAGCGTCGCTTTATGCACATAGAACTCGTCGGGGTTTACGGCACCCTGCACCACGGTTTCACCCAAGCCGTAAGAGGCGGTGATGAATACCACCCCGTCAAAACCAGACTCCGTGTCCATCGAGAACATAACACCAGCTGCACCGGTGTCTGAGCGCACCATGCGTTGAATACCGGCCGACAAGGCAACATCGGCGTGCTCAAAACCTTGGTGTACGCGGTAGGCAATCGCGCGGTCGTTGTATAAAGAGGCAAACACTTCCTTGATCGCGATCATGATATTGTCGAGGCCGCGAATATTTAGAAAGGTTTCTTGCTGGCCAGCAAAAGATGCGTCTGGCAAATCTTCCGCTGTTGCAGATGACCGCACAGCGAAAGACATTGAGTCATTGCCATCCACCAGTTTGGCGTAAGCCTCAACTACGGCGGTGTTAAGTGCTTCTGGGAACGGCGTTTCTACAATCCACTGGCGAATTTTCTTGCCAACCACAGCAAGATTCTTAACGTCTTCAATATCAAAGCCGTCTAGTTCAGCGATAATCCGGTCGTTCAAACCACTTTGTTGGAGAAAGTCACGAAAGGCATCAGCTGTCGTCGCAAAACCACCGGGAACAGATACACCAACCTGAGACAGCTGACTGATCATTTCACCCAAGGACGCGTTTTTACCGCCAACTCGGTCAACATCGTTCATTCCAAGGTCGTTAAACCAGATTACATATTCAGACACGGGTATCTCCCATTTTACAAAGCAACCGTATTACGGTTATAAGGGTGCAAGAAATTAACACGGGCTATACTAAAGTAAGTAATTTGGAAATTCCCGTCGAAAAACACAGAGACTTAGGTAAAAAAACTACATGACTCGTCCGGCCTTTTTTATATCAGATAGTACCGGCATTACCGCCGAAACATTAGGAAGTAGTGTTTTAGCGCAATTTGAAAGCCAAAAGTTTGAGCATATTATTGTTCCCTACGTGGATAATGCTGAAAAAGCGCAATCAGCCGTAGAGAAAATTAATCGCGCTGCTGAAGACTGTGGCAAACAACCTATTGTTTTCGACACCTTGGTTGATGAAAATCTGCGCGCCATCATTGCCACCAGCAAAGGCTTTATCGTTGATGTACTGGGTACCTTTGTTAGTCAGCTAGAAGCTGCGCTGGGTGAAAAGCCCTCTCGCACCGTTGGCCGCGTACAAAACGCCGACAAAGATATGCTTTATAAACAACGTATCGATGCAGTGAACTATGCGCTAGACAATGACGATGGCGCGAGGCTCAATCGCTACGATCAAGCGGAAGTTATTTTGATTGGCGTATCTCGCAGTGGAAAAACACCAACCTGTCTTTATTTGGCCATGCAGTCAGGGATCTTCGTCGCTAACTACCCTATCACCGACGAAGATATGGAAAGTGATCGCCTGCCAAAGGCACTCATGGAACACCGCAGCCGACTATTTGGGCTAACGATCGAGGCGGAACGTCTAGCAGCAATCCGTAGCGAGCGCAGACCTGATACCCGCTACGCCTCACTTCGGCAATGTGAGGACGAACTCCGACAAGCCGAGGCCATGTTTAAACGGTTTGGTATCCCCTACCTTGATATTACCCATGCCTCGGTCGAAGAAATCGCCACCCGAGTATTGGTGGATACAGGACTACGCGGGCATAAGCGCTAACAGCCCAATGGAACACGACACGACTGTGAATATCGATCAAACATCAACTGAAAACTGCTATCACGCCAATACCGCTATGGTTTTACCAGGCGGTGGTGCGCGGGCAGCTTATCAAGTCGGCGTATTAAAGGCGCTGGCAGAAATTCACGGGAGTCGTCCCGGCAACCCCTTCCCTATTTTAGCGGGCACATCAGCAGGGGGAATAAACGCCGTCTCGATGGCGGCGGGGGCGCACCATTTTACCGGTACGGTCGAAAAGCTAGAAATGCTATGGCGTAATCTAAGCACTGATAAAATTTATCGCGCCGATTTTTTTGGCGTGATGCGCAATGTATTGCGATTAGCTATTTCACTGTTTAACTCAGGCTCATCCGGCGGCAAACCAGTTGCCCTACTAGACAATAGCCCGCTGCGGGCATTACTCAATGAGCACGTTAAATTTGAGAATATTGGTCGCAATATTTTAAATGGTGATTTAGACGCACTATGCCTCACGGCCATGAACTATACCCAAGGTGTGTCAGAGACTTTTTTT
This sequence comes from Zhongshania aliphaticivorans, assembly GCF_902705855.1. Taxonomy (GTDB): domain Bacteria; phylum Pseudomonadota; class Gammaproteobacteria; order Pseudomonadales; family Spongiibacteraceae; genus Spongiibacter; species Spongiibacter aliphaticivorans_B. The sequence goes on from NZ_CACSIJ010000017.1 coordinate 194,764, forward strand.
CAAGGTGGCCCCCAATACGCAGGTTGGCAGCGCTGGCGTAGACAAGGATTGGCAACCCCAATCCAACTTCAGCACTTAATGGCGTCGAGTGCCATTCCCACTATTTTTCCGCCAGCGAAATTAGGCCGCGACTATTATGGTGACGGTGCGCTTCGACAATTAACCCCCATTAGTCCAGTCATTCATCTTGGCGCAAATCGCGTATTGGTTATTCCTGCCAACGGGCACAAGCGGCAGTACCCAAAACTACCCCAAGAAATTAAGTCGCCCGGCTTTGGTCAAATCATCGGCCACCTTCTAAACAGCGCGTTTATAGATAGCATTGAAACTGATATCGAACGGCTAGAACGCATTAATGAATTAGTCCGCCTTATACCCGACGAAGATCACAGCATGATGGGTAAAGAGTTACTTCCAATCGACTGCCTGGTGATTAGCCCCAGTGAAGATATCGATCGCATTGCCGATGAACACGTTAACGAGCTACCCCGCTCCTTACGTATGTTTCTGCGCCGCACAGGTAGCACCGGCAATAGCGGTGGCGGCGTCAGTATCGCCAGTTATTTACTCTTCACCCCCGAATACTGCGGAAAATTAATTGACCTTGGTTACCGCGACGGCATGGCGCAACGAGAGCAATTAGAGACATTCCTCTACCGCGGACGGTAGACAACATCTACTACGCCAAGCAGCCCGTATAAGCTCCATGAACATTGGAGCTTTAAATGACAAACGGTAAGTACCCCAGCCTTATTTTCATTTTCTTACTGATTTTTGCTCAGCCTAGTTTTGCCGCTGACAACGGGAAGAATTGACTAAAGCCTTATCGCGCCCCTTCCAAGCTTTGCCATACTCGCTGAAAATCGTCGTATTCGACGAGGTGAGCAAGTAAACAAATAAACAACACTTGTACGCACATAATAAGATTTTATTCTGCTAGCTCAGCCTAAATACAAATACAAAGGAATGCCATGAAACCCCGTTTTGATATATACGAGCGGATAGGCCGCCCTCGGTCTACAGCCTTAGCCCTGGCAATGCTCTGTGTGGTCTCTAGTCCAGTAACGGCACAAGAAGACCCAGTTAGCTTTCAAGAAGTCGCCAGCGATACCCTAAAGAAAAAGCGACTCAACAACCGACTTTTAGAGGAGGTGGTGGTCACCGCCCGAAAGCGCGAAGAAAATATTCAAGACATTCCCATCGCGATTGCGGCCTTCTCAGCTGAGAAATTAGATGCAGCTGGAGTGGAAAGTGCACAGGGGTTAACAAAAATTACGCCCGGTCTCGTTTTTGCCAATACCTTCGGCTACTACATTGCCTTTTTACGCGGCATCGGTTCTGAGGCATTTTTGCCTTCTGCTGATCCTAGCGTGCCCATTTATGTTGATGATATTAACCAAGTCGCCGCTCAAGGCTCTATTGACTCCCTCGTCGCCATTGAGCGAGTTGAGATACTAAAGGGGCCACAGGGCACCTTATTTGGCCGCAACGCCCTTGGCGGCGCGATACGAATCATTACCCCCGACCCAGACGATGAGAGCTTTTTTGGTGAGGTGAAAATTGATAGCGGCCACTTTGATGTTGTTAATGCTTCAAGTCTATCGTCTAGCCTATTTTTAAATATCCCTATTGTTGACGGTGTGGCCGCCACATTTTCTGGCACATTACGTAATCAAGAGCCAATCTACACCAATGATTTAGGCGGCGAAGTTTACGACGAAGAATTAACGGCTGGTCGCATAAAGCTGAAGTGGTGGGCCACCGAGAATATAGACATCACCCTCAGCGCCTCTCAAGAAAAAGGCCAATCGTCGGGAGGTCTAACCTCTGAAGGCACAAATCCTTATTTACTTTGTGCGGCATGCACTCCCGATCCCGAATTCGACTATCACGTAGCACACAATACTGACTCCGGCTTCGAATCAGAGCGAACTTTAGTGTCTGCCCGACTAAACTGGAGCCTCCCCTACTTCGACTTTATTGCATTGGCCTCAGACCAGGAGCTGACCGTCCCCTACGGTATTGGCGATCTCGATTACACCAGTAGTCCACTGTTCGTGGCGGAAGTACCTCGGCAATTTGTTGAACAAAAAACCTTCGAAGCACGTATAGAGTCAAACGCCGAATCGCCATGGAGCGACTATTTAGTTTGGGTGGCAGGTATGTATTACCTAGAATCTGCGGGTGGCTACGACCCCTTATATTTGCGTTTCGGTAGCAATGCCTTGGAAAACGGCCTTCCCATTCCCATTGAATTACCAGCAGGGCTTGGTAATTTATTAGATGTGGATGTCGCACTTGCCTCCAATGGTGTACTAGAAACTGAATCGTTGTCTGGATTTGCAGAAGGCACCGCATTGCTGCCCCACTCTTTTGATTTCAGCCTTGGGGTGCGTTACGACACAGAAACCCGTAATGTAGCAAACTCCTCACTTAGCGCCCTGAACCCACTCACTGGCGATGCAATCTCAGTACTTAAATTTACTGTGCCAGAGGCCACTACTGAACGGGTCAGTCCACGGGCGTCACTAAAGTGGGGGTTTAGTCAGGGTCAGGTCTATGCCTCGTACTCTGTCGGCTACCTTAGCCCCACCTATAACACCGTCAACTTTCTAGTCGCCCCAAGCTTCGTCGACCAGGAAGAAGACACGGCATACGAG
>NZ_CACSIJ010000018.1 GCF_902705855.1 Zhongshania aliphaticivorans
AATAATTTTGCTGAGGGCTCTTTTGCGGGGCTTAAACGATTTCGCCAATACGCGAAGTTATGAAATTTGATCTCATGCTGCTTGCAATACGCTGCTTGAGAAAGACCGCTGCCTTGCCAAGCGGTGATGTGGTCTTGCCAGAATTGCGATTTATTGATTGTGCTCATGGATGGCTCCTCAGGTTAAAGCCGAAGAGTAAAGCCGCAGCGGGAAGATTATTAGATGGGGTTTATTGAGCGCTTACCTAGAGAGAATGTTTTAGCAGTAGAAAAAACTCCTAAATTCACCAAAGGCCGCACATTGCGGCTTTCTTTATTATACTTTTTAATTAGTTAATCAAGCTCCGCCCAGTTAACCAGACCCAGAAAACCCCATAAATTGGAAAGGCAGTGCAGCTATCTGTTAATAAACTCGCCTGTATAGCAAAGGAAATAAAAAGAGGCGCTCTTCAAGTGAGCGGCATTAGGAACTTGTTATTAGATGCGTTTGCGACCAACGCTTAGCTATCGAACGAAGGGCTACAATTGGTAATAAGCGGACGCTCAGACATCTCGAATCGGATGGAAGTTGGTAGGTTTTTCTACAGCCTCAACGCTGCCAGCAGGGGCAGGCACAACGCGCAGCGTTTTGGCTCTCTGGCTGGCCTTGTTATTTGTTGCGAAATACGGAATCACGATGAAACTCCATGTATACCTGATGCTCTGATTTCAGATTAACCGACATAGATTCGGTTATAACTAAATTTTCTGGCTCTTGAAGCAGAGGAGAGATAAGAATATTTCCGGTTTCACCGAATGATACAAGGCCAGAGTCGAATGCTTTATCTAGTGTCGGCAACAGCAGCAATCCGTTGTAACCATCAAGCCTCTCTGTGTTTGAAGATGCGCGCCAAGGTTTGATATGTGATGCCACTAACATTGAGGTATCTTTATATCCAGTAACAGCACAACCACCCCATAGCGAAATCAGTTTTTGACGGAAATTTCCTTGCCCTATTCTGGTTTTAAGTAATGTCGCTTTCTCTGTATCGGTAACGCTGTCTTGGGACAAGATTGCTTCAACATCGGCCTCAATATCTGAATCAAAGCCTTCCTGCAAGTATTCCGCGTATTTGTTCAGAGCACTGCTGTACATATTGTGGCCGCGCTCATTTCGCTCTTGATAGATCGGGAGCTTACGAAGGCTAATTACTATAGATTCAAAGCGGCTATGGCTCAAAATAGATGTCAGCGGCCCATCCAGAATGCCGCCGTCAATGGCCCATTCGGACATTGCTCCACTCACTGCACCTTCATATTTCTTCACGGAGGATTCAGATAGGCCACGAAGCCTCATCCAGTTTTCAAACGTCACGATATACTCCATTCTTTTGACACATAACGCCCGTACAAATTGCGCAAAAAAGCGCAGCTTTTTGGAGTCGATTTGATACGATTGTTATACATTACTCGCAGCCTTCTTGATGAAGCGTCGCGTGTAACATTTGACCACATATATGCCAAGCGAATGGAGCAACAGCTGCTACTCCAATCTTGGGATGCTCGTCTAAAATTCGCTTATAGTCTGAGCCGAGAGTGCGACCTAACTTATCTATTTTTTCCTGGCTTATTTCATGACCGAATTCGTGCGCGCAGTCATTGCGAATTGAATTAAGTTTATTCAAGGAGTCTGCAAGCTGAGGGGCAATACCGGATAAAGCGAAGGCTAATTTAATCTTGCTTGAAAATGACAGCCCTCCTTTGCCGGTGAGTCCTGAATCATTAACTGTAGATGCTATTATTATACGATCTAATAGGTGATCTATATAAAGATGACTGATCAGAACTCCATAGATAGAATCGCTTGCCTTAGATATCTCTTTTTGAAATATCTTCATTTCGCGCTGCATTGCTTCTTCAATGTTCATCGTGTGCTCATGTATAACAGTTTATTATACGGCTTTTACTTCATAACGAATGGGAAACGAAGCCCCAGGCTTTTTCAGATGCGCTACAGACGTATTGATATATGAATTGCGAATAGCCTCCTCAGCTACCACCCCTTCAAACCCCCATCGAACTCTTAGTTTTCCAGAGCGATCAACTGCTGGTACTTCATACCAACTTTGAACAGAAAACGCTTCTACAATTAAGCCACGATACTCTGATAACACGTACCTTAGACTTGGTATACGACTGCGGTCGATAGGCCATGCTTCTTTCGTTGCTTGATATATGCCCTCAAATCCACTTCCACGCTTATAAGTTTTGTTGATATTTATAATCGCGAAACCCGAGTCCATTTTAGTTAGAGGCATTGCATTATACTTACGTATAGCTTCTTCGGTGGTCATTAGCCCATTTTCAATACTGTCGTGACCCCCAGCTATGTTTGTCATCTGCAATGAAAAATGACGTGAAAAATCAATAATCGAAGCTTCAATTTTTAGGGCTACATTTTTTGATAGGCCATGTTTGAGTAATAAATGTTTTACCTCTGCCCCTGAATTGATGATCTCCCTTATTTTGTCCAATTTCAGTGATTCATCATTATCAACGACTGCTGCTTTCGCATGTTCAAATACACGATTACCCGCCCCTTCACCAACGTAAAATGGCTTATCTGTTTCTGGATCGATAAGTAGGTAAACGTAGTTCTTTAGATGTTCTATTGTTTTTTGATCAAACACAGGTTACTCCAACCGTATAACACTCCGCTCACCCGCACGTACTGCGGAGAGTATTTTTTTGTAAAATGGAGCGCAGCGACACACAAAAACGAGCATAGCAGTACGTGTCGGTGTGCAGCGGTTTGTTAGTTGCAGGGTTAAATGCATCCACTAAACTTTAATGACTTGACAAATTTTTCCATATAGCTCCAGTCGGGCTTACCAAGCGCATCTACGGGTAGTTTTATATGTGAATCTTTCATTCTTTGTATTCCCCACTTTCTCCCGTAATTGTATCTATATTTTTCTCTTTTAATTAATGTAATTATGAACATGGCAATATATTGATTAAGAGGAAACTTGGGAATGAATATGTGAACATCCTCAGTCGAACAAAATGGTACAGGCTGAAAAAAGGCTTCAGCGACACTTCCGTTCCTATTTACGCTAATAGTATTCTTTACATGGATTGGCTCCATTGATGTATAACCAGTTATTCCGTTGTTACTATCAGTCGAAGTTATAAACGGGGTGCTGCCAGTGCCATCTAATTCTTTTTTCCTCGGCCCTCGCCCTCTCTCTATATCAAAGAGCTCGTCGTATCTGAAGGTTTTCCACTCATCTGGCAATCTTAAGTCAATGCTTTTTTTAATATGCGGTGCATCAGCACCAAAATATCTATCTACATCTACGTCATACAGCCATTTTGGAAACTCATTTCTTGAAGGTATTCTAATTGTCTTTATTGTTCGGTTGGCTTCACGACCAAAAGCGCTATAACGAAATCTATTATGCTGAATACATTGGCATATATATAATTTCTCCAATAACGTTAACTCAGCTTTAGGAATTAATACTGCAACATTTTGAGCGGTGTAAAACGGGCTATTCTGAACAAATGAAGAAAGTAACTTGGTTCCCCCAAGAGATACCGATATGGCACCTTTTGGCATGGGCTCGACTCCAACTATTTCTTCGACTATTTCTGAAATACCATTATTTTTTGAAGTTCTTGATACAAAATTTATTCCCTTTGCATTCAAAGTAAGCTTATTTAAATCCAACTTATTGCCATATTTTATGTCAAATATCTCTTGTAGCTCGATCATGACTACCCTTTATTTAACAGATTAATTATGGCATAACTCTTTACGGTTTCTTCGAAATCTTTTTTTGTTATCGTTGAGTAATCTGTCTCTAAGTACGCTTCAGCTATCCACTCATCCTGTGCTGTAACATATGCTGTTACAGACTCACCTGCGTGAACCTCATTGTTCTTGTACGCGTCCACCCATCTTTCCTTGATTTCAGACCAAGAGCGATTTACATCTATTCGGCCTAGGTGTTTGGTTTTTTCAAAGCCGTCATTTCTCCAATATCCAAACCATGTTTTCTTATTAGTAGTAGCATGTGGTTTGTGAGCTTCAAAGACCACAATACAGGTGACCGTTCCTACAGGGTAGAAAAGCTCATTTGGCATCGACATAACAGCTTTTAATGTGTGCTTGGTCATAATTTCAGTCTTCGCACTACCAGGTGAAATTACGCAGCTAATTGGAATAATTGCTATTCCTGTTCCCCCTTCCTCCAATTGATCTAACATGTGCTTTACAAAATATAGTTCATGCAATTCAGCATCGCTTTTAGATTGGGCGTACGGTGGATTCAAAAGCCCTACATTTGGACGACTTAGGCTCTTACCTTTTACCACTTTATTTTTTTCTTTATTTCTATCTCTGATAGATTTGGTAATTGCCTCGTCAAAACAGCTCCCTTGATGAAGGTTTGCCTTCCCATCCCCACGCAAAATCATATTGCTAGCCGCCAATGCAAACATCTTTGGACTATTCTCAATGCCTATCAGTCGATTTTTCTTAATATCAGTTCTCTCCTCTTCAGTTACAGCAGTCTTAAGCATTGCTTGCATAGCTGAAATCAGAAAAGCCCCTGTGCCAGCACAAATATCGAGGACTGTGTCCTTCTTGGTGATATTTGCTAGCTCACAGAACAACTCGGTGACATGGCGAGGAGTCAATACAATACCAAGCGCCTTCTTATCACCACCGGTATATTTTAGAAACTCGCCATAAAAATGGCCAACAACGTCAAAATTGTGATAGACGCTAATAAACGGCCAAACACTCTCGTTGATCTCCTTGATTACTTCGTGTAAAACTCCTTGTGGGTACTTTTTTATAAGCTTTGAATCTGGCTTGCCAAGATTTGGAAGCCCTGCGACATTTGCATATGGCTGAAGCATCGTATCTTTTTTCGCCTGAGGTATTTCAGCCTTATCTAATTCGTCTTTTATAGCTTCTAGCCATTTTTTAGGCATATCTATGGAGCTGTAAAACTTGAACGAGTTCAAAAACGGCTGATTCATAAGCGCTATAAGCGTTCCGCTCACCAACAAAGGCTTATCTTCCTCAGGAATTTTTGCGGTAGTCCAAATAAATTCATGCAGATCTTTTGCAAAACTTATTAAATCTTGATGACGCTTCCTTTCTACGTCTGGATCAAAGGCTGATAATCTATAGTAATCATCAAAAGAAATTATCTCACCAACGCTAACATTTGACTCGTTAACTAAATCTTTGTGATCAGTGGAACCACATGGAATCAAAAAGTTTGAAATCAATAAAGAGTCTTCCGTAACACCACTAGCAGCAATAGCTAACACGGAATACTCTTTTGATAGATGCCTAGCGTAGTGGAGCACTCCATCGACGGCATAATCTTTGGGGTTGCATAGATCGCTACTTTGGTGTTTTTTTGTGTCAGCCTTGCACTCAACGACTATAAGGAAGTTAGGATCCGAGTCCCAAGAAATTATAAATTCAGGAAATCCCACCTTTCCTGTTTTTGCCTTACTAGAAGTTTTTAAAAGTGACTGGACTCTTTTAATCTGAGATTTTTGCTCTTCTATTACTATTCCGTTATCACTTTCGTAGTAGCCTCTCCCTCTTAATAGCTCCCTGACAAGATTCTCTGTGACTCTTTCGTTTGACACGCTTTATCCTTAGTTAAATATAATTTTAGGGCTGTAGGCGAAGGTGTAAGCAACTGACAGCTAGTTATCGAGACTCGCGCCCCCATCACTTTGGCCCCCTTATCAAAGTCGGGGCTTCAGCATAGATTAAAAAACATAAGTTAATTCAATAATATGGCAGCTTTGCTATTGACGAGCGCCGGACAAAAGTAGACTAATTCCTTATAGTTACATCAATAACTCCTTTCGCCTGATCATATACCGTTTATGACTAATTTCAATGATCTAAGTGACTCGCCAATATTTTAAGGGGAATGGCTCTACTGTGCACGTTGCTTACAAGCGCAGATCCAGCAAGCATCCGGGATACTCAACCAATGACGTTCGTATCCGGAATGGCGTTTTGAGGCCNGTAAATAGGCTATTTTCTTGCCCCCTCTATGCACGAGCGAGATTATCAACAGGTAACCGCACTTCCTTTAGAACATAGGTCAATTTAATTTAAATTAGCACCCAATATCCCGCGCCCATGCCTACGAAGTCGGTCAAGACCCGATCTTGATTAAACCTTATATGCCTTCGATTTATGATTGAAGCACCAAGACAAACATATTGCTGCCAGCAACTCTCGCAAAGCATGCTAGCTTTTTGGTATTAACTTGGGACGTATCCTCGATGTATCGCGCCACTGCAAATTCGCTAGTACAACGAACCTGACACTCAACCATAAAGACGCAGCACCGCGACGCATCATTTGTCGTCGTACCCAGTAACACGCTACAACACGCGCCAAACCAGAATCGACTCTTTTTACTGGTATTCGACTGCCATTNCGGATCAAATATCACCAGCGCTCATTAAATTCTCAACGGCCGCCGGAGCCAATCAACACTTGAACGGACTCGTGATACATCCCAGCCATCTTAGCCAATTCCCGGCCTGACGCCCTCCGAGCATCAACGTATCCAGACCATAATTCAAGGCAACTTTTCTGCAACTCTGCCGACGGGACGCCGACAGAAAGCTCCGAAAGCATCCGCCTATTAACCACAGGCCCCGTCCCCACACCGAGTTTGGACTCAGCTAGCACCTCTTGCATCTCCGGCAGATTGATAAACCATGCCAAATAGGCAGGATTTACATCGGTATCATGCACTTTTAGATGAAAAAACTGATGGTGGCAGGCGACTCGAGCATTATCTGGCAAATCGATTTTATCGATGAACGTTGCATGATTTGTTCGGCCATTCATCCTAAAAATCACATCCCCGACATCAAGCCAGCGCGATTTTCCACGCCATTCGAGCTTCGTTTCGACCACTGACGACCAATCAACCTGACAAAATTCGTCAATATTGCGCGGCTGAACCATATAAATACCCGAGCCCGAGTCATCAGGAATCGTCCCCCTAAGGGGATGACCTACCCAAATTGACGCAATATCACCCAATTTTTTGGTAATTTTCACACTTTCCTCAGCCACAGATACCCCCGCCAGGCGCCTTTGTAAAATTAATTACTGGTATATTAAATCTGATTAGACGCAAAAGGCGCCATAATGATTGACTTTTCTTTCACTTTGTTTATACTGATCCCAGCACTTTGCTGCAACAATTATTTATTTTTATTGGGGCAACGATGATTTCCATTATGGGATATACATCTTGATTGTGAGCTATTGCGGAGTACCGTCCTTTTGGTTGCATGTAAATCGCAATGAGTTGCTCAGGTGGCTTGCCCCGACCGCGAGGCGTAATCAACCCTAATAGAAATAAATCACCGAGCTCTTGGGCCATCCTCTCAAACGAGCGCCAGTATTGGCGCTCTGACATATCCTGTAATAGAAGATTGGCTAAGCTAAGATTGAACTTCTCCCCTCTTTTGGCGGCCTGAGAACTCCATTGGCTTACAATATTCCTAGCCTTCCATTCACGGTTTACAAATTTCGACCTAGCTGCAGGGGGTAAGGTTTCAACGGTACGCATCGAGCTAGGAAGCCACAGCTGAGGGCCTTGTAACTTAGAGCCGGACATTAAACATCCTGTAGGTTTGTCGTTTCAGTTATAGCCTATAACGTTGGTAGTCTACCTATTTACGATACATCTAAAATACGTATAGAACGCAATAATTTCGATGTTGGGAATTTTATACCGCTGAATATTAGAGAATCAATTTGGCAACCTTGTTTCTCGATACAGAACAACAATGGATTTATTCACTGGCTGTTTTTTCGCTGTGTATCCGTGACTAAAAAAGTAGAAGTCCAGATCTGATCTTACGTTTCCATCCGATATCAACGCATATTGGACATATTCAATCGACCTTATAGGTCATCATCCGCTTGATTATTCATATGACGACTAATGGACTTCCCTGTCTAACAAACCCTGAGAAGCCCACACATCAATTTCAAGGAGGGTCTTCCAGCTTAAAATAGAAATCGCACCCATACGCACAGGTGTCGACTGAAACGCTTGTGGCACTCTAAACGAACTCTACGCCCGGCTCAAACGTTACTGCTCGAGTACCGACTCTTCGCCAAACGAGCCCGGTGTCGTTATTAGATTGATCTCGATCGAGCTGATAAACCCCCCTAAACCGGTAAAACACATCACCGAGGCTTCCTCTTACCCTCGCAAAGACAATGCGTTTATTTTTGTGCTTTCGAGGATTATCTAAATGCCTGCCTACGTGGCTTACATTGATATCGTCGTTTATTGCTTTTTCAGTGATCGTTTCCTCATCTCTTGAAATCTGATTATCCCATTCATCATTCTTATATAGCTTCGGAAACCAAAGCATCGCCTCGCCTTCGGGATGCTTAGCGCCTGCGCGCTGATACACCTTGTATGAGTGGCCAAAACAATTGCATGCGTCTTTAATTGTTCGAAAAAAAACATCATCCTTGGTATCCACGAATCCTCTCTTAATATAGGTTTCTGGATTCATTTCAGCATCAATATCCCACGGCACGAAGTCAGTGCTTTTACTTAGCTCCTTTAGCTCAAAAACGATTTTATCAATTTCGCCATTAATATCTTCTAATGCGACAACCCGCTTTTGGTCATCAACGATTTCACACTCAACGGCAACCTCCCTGAAAGTATGGCCGGTCGCGTTAATGATGTCGGCTTCCCTCATTTTGTCAGATTCTATATTATCCAGATAAAAGTGCTGTCCTTCTAGAACTTCAACATGATAACCAAACTGAGGGAAAAACAAATCCGTAAGTGCCCTGCCTTGAGGCCGGGCTACGTGCTGCTGAGTTATAAACTTTATGTCGAAATCATTCAGCAAGTGAATAATGCGAGAAACCACATACTGCTCGTATTTTTTATGCTTTGTACGAGCTAATTGACGCACTATATATTCTTTTTTATCCATGTGATTATCCAATATAAATTCTTAACTGTGACATAAGAAGCCCGCGCGAGAAATGTGGCTGTTATTTGCATTTAAACTTCCCCGCTAATCGCTAGGCCATGAACTAAATTTCACTTCCTTGTTGCCTTCCAATTACCACTATTACCGTTACACTACTTCAAGCAATGCACCACAATTTTCTACCTAATTAAAAATCATTTTCCACTCTGATATAAAGCTGCGACCATATTCAACCTTCGAACGTCCTCAATGCGCGCTGGCTCACTCTGAATTAACGCAGGGCTTCCAACAACAATAACTAATGATTGAGCCCGAGAAACTGCAACATTCAACCGCTGGCGGTTAAACAAAAATTCAATGCCACGGGGGGATTCGGTCGCATCGCTTGAGCAAAGACTTAAAATAACGATAGGCGCCTCTTGCCCTTGGAATTTATCAACGCTGCCCACTTTTGCACCAGCCCCAAGCACCTCCTGAAGTTTCCTTACCTGATGGTTATAGGGAGCCACAAACAAGATATCCTTCAACGTGATTAGGCGAGCGCTTTCACCCGAAAGGGATAACGATTGTGTTAGCAGTTCCTTTACCACATCGACCACAACCTCAACCTCCTCCATTGAAGACTGGGAGTTACCCTGATGTTCAACTGGCCAATAGACAATTCCCGCCTCGCGGAGTGGATAACGAAGCGTCCCTTCAAATTTCAATGTTCGCAGATTCGTTGACGGATCTGAATACAACTTACCTTCATACACCTGCTCGCTTATATAAGCATTCACTCGCTCATGCATACGAAAAGTTGTACCAAGAAAAACACCTCGATCTGGCGGAATTGTCGGCATCTCATGCATTAAATAATCTAATACTGACAATCCGCTTTCTCCAGGATGCACACCTTGAGAGGGCTGACCCAGTTGCATCTGATCGCCCATCAATACTAAATTTTTCGCGCTCCGGCTCATCCCCACTAAATTTGCTACTGAAACCTGGCCAGCTTCATCGACAAAGAGATAATCCAATGTATCGACAACCTCACCACGGGAAAATCCCCAAGCCGTCGTGCCAGCAACCCAACCGTTCTCGATAGCTTCTCCAAGTTCGTTATTCGGACACTCAAACACACCTAGGGCTGCCATTTCCCCGTCTGGATCTTTTGCGCAAGCAAACTGAGCTTCTATTCCCCGCTCCGTGCAGTGCTCTACCGTCACCTTAATTAGATGATTAATTGCCTTGTGGCTATTACTGGTTATCCCAATTTTCGCGCCGTCTTTAATGAGCTCAGCAATAATATGCTTTGCTGTATAGGATTTACCGGTACCTGGCGGGCCCTGAATAGGCAAATAGCTATTATCAAGCCGCCGAACGATATCTATCACCTCATTGATGCGAGCTTGGGGGGCGTCAGCCACCACTAGCGGCTCACCCGGCGTGAGACCTCTCACTCTAGGTCGATCGCGACTCAAAAATCCCGTAATCGCACTACCCGTCAAGCTACCTTTTTCGAATTTTTGTACGACATCCGCAACTGCACTCGGTATGGGTTCTGCATTCACATGCTGATCTGGGATAAGACTGATATGCTCCGGCGGCTCTTCCTTGTTTTTTAGTACTATAAGGCCATTTTCAAGATCACTGCACTGCTCAACATACTCGACTTTTTTCTGCTTACCAGCTGCGTCGAACTCACCAAGCAAATATAGATACTTCGTTAGGCCCTTTAGCTCCTGCGCTTTATCAAAGGTATATTCATATGCCTCATTTTTATCCTTAGGCTTTATTTTAAAACTCGGCCGGTCAGTTCGATAGCAATTACCCAAGCACTCAAGGTCGTCCTCAAGTTCTTCATGCTCAGCACCCAGCCGATCAAACAGCCGCCAAAAGCCCGGTTTTGCCTCCCGCCGGTGAAACTCAAGCATCCAAGCAAGGTTCTCGGTCAGCTGTGCCTCAGATTCATCGGCCGCTCTAAGTCTTTCTGCCTTATCGAGCAAGCGATCTCTCAACGCAAGACGAGCTGTGATTTCTTCCTTAACCTCAGGCTCCTCTACATCAACCTTACCTAGGTAAGTAATGCCTTCTTCAGTCTTTTTCAGGCGTAACCAATCAACGAGCTCTTGAGTCGAATCACAGTCATCAATGTTGTAGTCACGAATACTGCGTAGTATCTCTGAGGTTTCCCACGTATCACCTTCCTCACCAGCAGCATTTTTGTCACGCCAAGCTTCATAAACGACAACAGATTCGCCGCCGGAAGCGACGTCTGTCTCTCGCCTGCCACGATACAGGTGCTCGACATTTTTAATTGAGTAACGAGGCTCTCCCAGTAAGATCCCGGCTTTCACCACCTTGTATAAATCTACAAACACTTCGTTTCGTAGTAACTGATCGACCTCATATTCGCATATGCCATAACGACTCATTAGCTTCCGGCACGCCGTGATCTCGTAACTGGCATAGTGATAAATATGCATTGATGGATCTTTCACCCAGCGGTCGTAAACCCATTCGACGAATTCTTTAAATGCGTGCTTTTCCTGCTCTCGGTCATGAGCCCAGAAGTCACGAAATACTCGCTCGCTAGACTCATTAAAATAGGTACACCCCCACAGATACTCAAGCCCACCATCATCAAGCGGGTATCCTTCTATATCGAAAAAAACATCCAAATCCGAGTGTGGAGGCAGAAGGGCGAGCCCCATGCGCTCGCCGGCAGCAGGCTTGATGACGCGGTACTCTGGAACATCGATTCCGCGACTCTGAATCTGAATAGATGCTTGCGCCTTCAATTTCTCCAACACAGAGGGGTTGATCCCAGGGACTTTGACTTCACCCGCTAGAGCAAGCTCAGCCATCGTAATAAAGCCCGCTCGATTCAACTTAGCAATCTGTTCGCGAGTAATATTGGCAACTTGGTACAAGTGGTCACGCTGCATTAGCTTTTCTTCAGCATACGTCGACCAACGTCCCCAGCTTTTTGACTGAGCAGGATCTGGCTCCTCGGCAGGTAAAAAATGCTCATGAAACGCAAGAAAGCTCTGCTTAACACTTAAAAAGTAGGCGTAACAGTCAGAAATACGAGTGACATGCTTTTCACCGGTACCGAGGACAATAACTACACGATCTGCCTTGCGCCCTTGAATTACATCTAGCATCTCTACATATACGCACAGCTGGATTAAGTGGGATGGCTTAGCTCGCTTTGTAAGCTTCGCGTCCCAAACTTCATAGTGGAAATCACCCAAACGACTCTTACCAGGCACGCGAACGATAAAATCTGCGTAACCGAAAAAATCACTACCCCGAAAGCACGCTTGAGTGATGACCTCGACGCCAGCTTCAATGGCCTTAATTGTGGCGGTAATTTTTTGCTCATCAGTATCGCCGTCGATACGCTGAAATGAATTGACCGATTCTTTAAGCTCCGTTTCGATCCGCTCTTCATGCGCATACCCTTTCACCGAGAGTAAGTTATTCATCGCATCGACTTCATCGCGAATCGGCGCCTCGTCGGGACATTCAAGGCGGAACCGATCCATCCAAGATGCAAAAGGGCTTTGTAGAAAATTCGTCAGATCTGAGGCAGAAAAATAGAGCTTTCCATGTTTATATTGCATTTATCATCCTTAATCGTTACTACAGCCAGCCATTACTTAGCTAATCACAGCGGGCTTCCATATTAATATTGCGGAGGACATCCAAACACTCCGCGCCCATCCGCTAAGCAATACCCGCCGCAGGCTATCATCAGTCTGTCGCATGAACTATAGATCGTGAAAATACTCACGACCACTCTCGAGCATTATATAAACCATGCCGCCGGCCATAATGGCAAAAACACACGCCGCAGGGATGCCGCCCAGGGCCATACCAATTGCGCCAAAAATCAAAATCCAAAGTAGGCAGTAAATCCAAAGCATTACCTTGCCGCCAAGGTTTGTTAACTCAATCGCCGCAACAAGCACCAGCGCGGCTAAAAAGGCCCACCACGACGCAGAGATCAAACCAATTACAATGCACAGCAACGTGTAATGCAGGCTGTACCAGTCAGCATGCTTCTTGTTCCAACCCGCGCGAGTCACTCCCCGCCTTACATTTTGAACACCCATATTGTCACCTCAGGAAAAACTATACTGCAACTTATAACGACATGTATATAATGGCTACATATACATGTCGCATTTTCAAGCAGACTCCTACGGAGGAATGATGAGCGTGAATAAAGAATGGCCCGTAAGATGGGATTTGCTACTTCGATACCGGCTAATTGAGATCATCAGCTTCTGGGAAGGTCGATTGACGACCAATCACCTCATAGACGCTTTTGGTATCGGCCGACAGCAAGCATCCCGCGACATCAACGCGTATATCCGCGAGTTTGCGCCAGAAAATCTCGTTTACGATACGAAGCTCAAAGGTTATAAACCCGGCGCCAAGTTTCGCCCTATATTCACGCAGGGGGTCGCCGACGAGTACCTTCAAGTACTTGCCACCCAGCAAGACTTAGCCAGTACCTTTGCATCACTACAACCAAGTATTATCCTAACGGAAACGCTTACCCCACCACTTCGGGACTTGCGCCCTGAAGTACTCGCTCCTATCACCCAAGCTGCGCGAGAAAAGAAACGTGTCGAGATATGCTATAGCTCGCTACGTAACCCTGAACCTGAATATAGAATGATCCAACCACATACCGTCATCTTCAATGGGCATCGATGGCATGTACGCGCCTTCTGTGAGCAAAAAATGATCTATAGTGATTTCGTACTGAGCCGGATTTCAGACAAACCAGAGCTCACGTTAGTGGGTGACAATACCGCTGAAAAGGACGAGGCCTGGCAGACAATAGTGGAACTCGTCATTTGCCCTGATCCGCGCCTCAATACAGCACAAAAGGCATTAATAGCACGCGACTACGGAATGACTGACGGAGTCTTGAAGATCTCTACGCGTGGCGCCCTCGTGGCTTACATACTGCAAAACATGCGTCTCGAAGGGGAATTAGCGTCGACGCCACCGGAGGTGCAACAAATTTTCCTTCAGAACCGCGCCAAAATAAAAAAATGGCTTTTTGGTCAGGATTAATTGACCGTAGAAATGGAGAGCAAAGTACAATGGTTCGACACTGTACGGGATAACAACCACTTGTCTTAAAAAATTTCTCCTCCAAAGCTCAACATCGGTAAGTGGGCAATAATAACGGGAATCGCGAACCTAACAACGCAAGGAAGATCATTCTATGTTCAACGAACTGAAAGAGCGGCACCGAGCTGTAAGAGAAAATTATCCTGAAAATCTAAATTTACGCATCCATCGCGCACTAAGTTGGCTAAAAGCAGCAGAAGCCTCAGAGGAAAACGACGGCAAATTTATTTTCCTATGGATCGCCTTCAATGCGGCTTACTCGGTTGAAATTGACGACAGATACCGAACCGCTGAGCAAGAAGCTTTCAAGGAATTTGTCGGCAAGCTGTGCGACCTCGATACAAATAAGAAACTCGAAAACCTAGTCTGGAATGAATTTCCAGGCGCCATCAGAAGTCTTCTAAAAAATCAGTACGTTTTCGCAAGATTCTGGGATTACCAGAACGGAAAGATCAGCGAGCCAGACTGGCAGAAATCGTTTTCCGATGCGAATTCTGCAGCTCATAAAGCCGTAGGCCAACGCGAGACAAACAAAGTACTCGGCATTGTACTAAGTCGAATTTACACGCTCCGAAACCAGCTTGTACACGGTGGATCGACCTACGAAAGCAAAGTGAACCGTCTGCAATTAAAAGATTGTACCAATTTTCTAAATTGCCTTATTCCAATCATTATCGAAATCATGCTGGATTCACCTAATACTCTGTGGGGTGACGCTTGTTATCCAGTCATTGAAGGCTAATATGAAGAACTAGTTAAATTTCTTCTTGCCGCACGGAGCCCGGTGACCAGCTTTACTGCTTCTTATTGCAAGCAACAGAGGAACGAGCATAGCTACAATGGACTTAAATGCACCTTACTAGCGCACAAAGGATGATAAACACACATACTACGAACCAATCGACAAAAACATCCTGGCATACTGCATTGGTATACGCTGAGATATATCAATTGCGTGCCGCATTTTTCCCAAGTCACTATTAATTTTTGTCCGCTTGGCTCAAATTTTCGAGAACATGCTTGAATACTTTTCCAACCACCTCAAGGCTATCGTTGAGCCTATGATCAGATTCTATCAAGTGCAATTCCGTCTCAAGATGCTCTCTCACGAACCGCTGCGAGTTTTCAAAAGGCACAACATCATCTGACACGCCATGGATGATTGTTACTCTCCCATTAGGTGCAAATATTTGCTCTCTATAACCAGGCAAATAAAGTGCAGGCGCCATTAAAAACAGGGCCAAGGGCTTTTTATATTTGCTTGCAACAACACTAACGTAGCCGCCCATGGATGATCCGCACAGGAGAAATGGCTGCTTTTCTTGATTTAGATATTCCAACAATTTATTTACACGATCATCAGGGTTCCGTATACCGCTATAGTCTATGCTATCAACGTCCCAACCCATTTCAATCGCGATACTAGCAAGATACTTGATTTTTGATCCCCATGGGCCGGACTCCAGGCCATGGGAGAAAATGACTTTCATGAATAATCTCCTATTCGCTATGGTTTATAAATGTGAAATGTTGAACACGCCGAATACGTTTCAATAAAAGTAACCATTTTCAGCGCACACACATAGATGCCACCGTATGACCAATTCGAGTCCTATCAAAACAGAAACCGAGACATTTCCCTATTGTGCTTTAGAGGTAACCCCTGCCTATGACTAAATATTCGCAATTTATATTGTATGTAGCTATCATCCATATAACAGCGACAATTTTTGTCGCATACAATTACTTAACTAAACCCTTACAGAGGAAGCTCAATGGGTAAGAAAACCGAACGAATTATGACTATGCTTAGCCTAATACCTCGCGAACCAGCAAAAATATCTACCGATCGAATTATGGGTTACCTATCTGATGCGGGCCATGATGTAACGCAGAGAACAATTCAACGGGATCTCCATGAAGTTAGTGCTACCCACGCCATCGTATTAGATGAAAGAAGCAAGCCCTATGGTTGGTCATATATAGCCGGGTATAACGGGCGAAATGAAGCCATGAACCCCTTTGAAGCCCTTGCCTTTATCATTGCTTCTCGGGAGTATTCAAGCAGATTACCAAGTGGTATCGCACAGTATCTCGCGCCCCAAGAAAGAGCCGCCAAACGCGTGCTGGATTCGTTTTCGTCTAGCTTAGCGTTATTTGATGAAAAAGTGGCTAGAATCCCTCGCGGCTTTGGATTGATGCCTGCGGAAATCCCCCAATCAATCCTAGATGCTGTGTACGACGGCTTACTTCGAGAGAAAATTCTTGTCCTTAACTACGCAACTAAAAAGCAAGTCAAAGTACATCCACTTGGGCTCGTGTTCCGAGATCAGATCACCTACCTAGTTTGTACTTTCTGGGATTACCAAGACATTAGACAACTCGCTTTACACCGTATTGAAGCCTGCTCCGTCACAGGTGATGATGCACACATACCAAAAGATTTTAGCATCCGGAAATATGAAGAAACAGGCGCATTTGGCTATTTGAACTCAAAAAAACGCATTAAACTCAAACTGAAGATGACAAAGGATGCAGCTAATCATCTTAAGGAAACACCGATTTCTGAAGATCAGAATATAATCGACGCGGAGGACGGCTGGGTTATCGTAACCGCATCGGTTCTCGACAGAAAAGATCTACTCTGGTGGATTCTTGGGTTTGGCGACAAAGTAGAAGTCATATCCCCCATTACGATTCGAAAACAAATCTACAATACATTGCAAGGCGCCATCAAAAACTACGCAGCGAGAGAAACATAAACAGATAGCGTCAAAGAATCTCTTTCAAGTATTCTTCATATACGTTCGAAAATTCATCAAAGCGGTCTATCCCTCCCGTTTTCTCCCCCTTCACCCCAGATTCAGGCTTGTGTGTACTGTATCGCCTTACGATTACTACCAACTCATCATCGACCGTATCTTGTGTCAAAGACAAAAAGACACCTTGATTATCTGCGTTTTTATATGAAATATAGACTTCAATATAAAGCTTTCCGGAAATCATTAGCCCTCCGGTTTTAACACCATTTTTGAGTCTGTTGTGAGTTAAATCATATGTAGCAGATATTTTCGAATACAGCTTTTCCAGCATTTCAGTTGCGACAGACTCTTTTGCGCCAAAAATGCGTTTAGCCGCCCTAGGAAATCGCAATCTAGTATTTTTCTCGATCGCTTCGATTAAGCTCTCTTTGTCCTCTTCACTTAGCTCATTGTTGGCATTAGCGTTGTTATAAAGATTAATGAGTTGTTTTTCATCGTATCTATTGGCTTCAATTCTTTCCACTAGCTCTTCAATAGTCATTTTAATTCCAAAAATTATTTAAGAATATTTACGAGAAAATACTCAATACTAAATACAGCATAGTTACGAAATACACCTGATATCCGCACACTCATCAAATCTGCCACTCAGATTCTATCTATATTACCGATTATTGCGTCAAAATTTATAATGAGGTGGCTCGCCAAGCATAGGGTAGATTATTGACTCTCCAGCTCGTCGGTTACCGAAACAAACATATGCCAAATATAATAGGAGAATTTTTTCTAAAAACCTAATAACTTCATGTGGCTAAGCAAAATTGGTGAGGCAGCGCCATACTATATAGCTCCCTATAAGTAGGCTTACCATATCCCACTTATCCCAATCATTCGCCANCCCGGCCCGTTCGAGGATTAATTTTTATACTTGTGCCGACTCTTCCAGAGTTAACCGTAATAGGCCACAAATGCATGAAACCTTTGTCATTGGGGCTATTCGAATACAAGTATCTTCGATCCACAATAGAAATCTTATCGGCGAACCTCAGTACTTCCCGTGGGTGCTCAAAGTCAGAAAGGGAGACGCTATACTGCTCACAATAGTCATTTCTACTTTTAAGCCCGAGTGTTGCCAATACCGGCACTTGGTGTTTGATAGCGATGGCTTTAAAAAAAGAAAGGGCGAACGCAGCGGCTGCTTCGCCAAGATAGCTATTCCACTGCTCAATCAGCATTTCTGCACCGTCAAAAAATACACAAGAAAACCGCTTCTTACGGCTAAATAGATCCTCAACAACGCTAATAATCTCTTCAGGCGTAAACGACAGTTTCTCAAAAACTTCAAGTGGGCTTTTCTCTAATTTTGTATGATGAGCACTGATGGATTCCTCATTTTCGATATTACGTAGCTCAAGATAATCTATTCCAAGCTGCGCTTGCGCTACCCGGAGATCAACAGGGCGATCTTTATTTCTAATACTGATATATAGACAAGGCAGCCCCTGCTCAAACGCAAGTTTCGTCGCTAGACTTAAAATAAGTGCGCCAGCGCTGCCGCAAGCCAGGCCTCCAAAAACGGACAACGTGGCGGGTTGAAATGGTCCAAACGCAGCATCAATACCGTCCCAACCACTAAATACACTGGCTGACTCAGGTCTGTGCGGATTTTCCACTTTCAGTAGAAGGGCTAATAATTTGGAAGCAGATGTCGTATCCATCATTGGTTACCTAATAATAGCTGAATTTTTTGAACAACAGCTTGCATGATAAACATGGTTATCCCGGGGTAGAAAATCAAGATATCCTAAGGAAATTTACTAATAACACAGCACGGCGCATCAAAATTGAAGATGGCGTGACCTACGCCATTTGCACTTGCAAGCAATTCCACTACCAACACACCTTTTTGTAATCCTCTTAAATCAGTGGCCTCATCATCGAAATAATTGGTATCACAATTTAGTGTGAAGATTTTGTCAGCGAACTTAAAAATGTCCCTGGAATAAGAGAGATCAAAATATGACCGCTCGTTTTCCTCCAGCCCCCAGGTTGTAAGAACTGGAGATTTATACGTTATTGCAACATATTTTAAAAAGGACAGGAGGAATGCAGGCGCTGACGCACCAAGAAGGCAGCTCCACTGAGAAACAATATCCTCGCCGCCTTCAATGAATATACATGAAAATTTTTTATCTCGAAGGGATGGGCTATCAAAAATACTAATCATATCATCAGGAGTCATTATTCCACGCTCCAGAATGGTGAACGGCTCCTTTTGTAGCTTCGAGTACAAATCAATTATATTTGTATCAAGATCATCCTCTAACCCTTGTACATATTTTCTATCTATTGATAGCTTTGCAGAAGCTATTCTTTGACGCACACTTAATTTATCTTTTCGAATACTTATATATAATGCTGGCAAATTTTGCTCCAACACCAAGTTCGAGGCTATATTTAGTAGCAGCTCATCACTCCCTTCCCGCGGCTTATTGCCAAACACCGAAACAGTACCTGGAGAAAATCTACCAAATGCATCATTAAACTGATCCCACCCGCTAGAGATCTGGTCGGCATTCTCAATTTGCGAGCTATCACTACCAATTTTCAGGAAATACGATAAACAGCTAGCTATCGTTGTTG
Organism: Zhongshania aliphaticivorans; assembly: GCF_902705855.1. Lineage (GTDB taxonomy): Bacteria > Pseudomonadota > Gammaproteobacteria > Pseudomonadales > Spongiibacteraceae > Spongiibacter > Spongiibacter aliphaticivorans_B. The sequence continues at coordinate 19,565 of NZ_CACSIJ010000018.1, forward strand.
TATCTATCATTTGTAAACACCCTTATCTCTGTAGAAACATTCCGCAAACAATCAACAATGCATCAAGTTAGGTGAATGTCGGTGTAATGATTAAACAACGCGCAAGCGACAGAATATGTCGCACCAATTCTGATAATAGGCATTTCACTAGACATGGAGTGTTAATTATATGAAGTTTGGAATGCGCAGCTTACGTCGCCCACAACGCGACATCGACTTAATCAACGTTACATCTAACCGCACGCACATGCGCCTTCTCGAATCGCTGAGTGGCAACAAGCATCTTATTAATTGGCCAATTTCGCTCTGCGCCCCCATTGGCGATGAACTAACTATGTATATCGTCGATTCGGAAACAAACGGTGTACATGTCGATGTTTGTGACATCATTGAGCTCGGGGCATTGAAAGTTCGCTATAGCCCGTCTGCACAACGACTAACAAGCATCGATGATATGCTGTCTTGCTATGAGGCACCCTTTAAGCCGCTCTCTGACGATGTCGTCGAGATCACCGGGATTTCCAACGAGATGCTAACGGGCAGAATGTTTAACAACGAAGAAGTAGCGCAATGGTTCGCTGAGCCCGGCGCTATACTCGTTAATTCTAAAAAACATGAACAAGCTTTTATTGAAAAACGTTTTCCAGCACTTTGCGAGCGTGAATGGCTCTGTTTACAAGAAGATATCCCGTGGACTAATTTTGGCTACCGGCGAATAAGCTTATCTGCCTTATTAGCGGAATATGGCTGGCACCTATCTCACATGTTTACGTATATGGACTGCTTTGCAATTGTATTCCTATTGATATCACAGCATCGTGCGTTTGAGTCACTTTGCGAGGCGTTATATCAAGAACATCAAAGCCAAATAGAAGATAGCATCTAGGCTTTCATCCCCGTGACTCTAACTTCTATGTTAGGCCAAGTTATTGATTTAATTGCGCGAGGAGCTATGATCATAGACAATGAATAATATAGATTAAAACTTAGTCCTAATTTTCCAGATACTTACCATACTATAAAGTAATCGGGTCATTAATCTCTAGGAAATTTTGCCATTATGCTAACGCTCCTTATTTGACAAGTTAGACCAGCATTGTAGAAATTACCAAATAAATTCAAAAAAAAATAAATATAGGCTATATCATGAATAGAATCACTGAAATAGATAGCGCTCTAACCGAAACATTAATTGGGTTTTCAAAAATAGCTGAAAGTTTAAATTTTGAAGTTTCCGGAAATATAAGAAATGAGAATTTAATTAATCAGCATGACTATCCTGGAGTCTATTTAGTAGAAATAAAAAATAACACTTCATTTAATGATTTTGAATCGTGGTTCAATTATTTTCAGTATAACTGGGAACTTCCTGAGTATAAAAAAAACTGGACTCCAAACACGAAAAAGAAGCGAGCCGAAAAACATACATCTCTTGGTGACTGGGTGCCTCTGTATATAGGTAAGTCAAAGAGAGTGTCAAAGAGGCTGCTAACACACCTTAACCTTAAATTAGAACAACCAACAACAANCTTAAAGTTAAAAGCTAGAACCAATATGAACGCTGAAAACTTTAGATTTAGTACAATTAAGGTTGATGTTACGAACTACGACATAATAATGCCGATGCTAGAAAAATCATTGCGAGATAAAATCAATCCAATCCTGGGAAGGCAATAAATTTTAGCCAGTCAAGAATTTTAAATATATTACTAAATATCAATCTATTTCTCATTGATATAGTTTAACTTTTCACTGAATCCAGGCTTTAGAATAATTTTTTTTGAACACGAACCTCGCCTAACGAAATAGTAGAACAAGAATTGTGCTTGTCAAAAGCAAGTAACGAGCAGCACTATTATGCTTTAGTTAAACCCCTATGAGTGAGAAGATAGCGAGTAATTGTAGTAATATTCCAAGCTATAATAGATCGAAATTTTAAGAAATCCTCCAGCAACCTTTCTTCCTATTATTTAGGCATTAACCTAACAACCATCCACGAAATGAAGTATAAACGAAACCCCTCCAACGTAGTCCGCATCTCGAACTAAAGGAGCAGCCCACAGATATAAGTACTCTAACAACGACGTGAGGGATTATTTACACACCGGAATTACATTCTAGTCCTTCCCGAAAATGAGTTAAAATTTATCCCAACAAAAAATACGCTGACTAAAGNGAAATATGTATGCACAACATTATTTGTCCGCACTGTGCAAAAGCTTTCAAGATTGACGAAGCCGGATATGCGGACATATTAAAGCAAGTTCGTGATCGAGATTTCGATAAGCAGCTACATGAACGTCTTGAGCTCGCCGAAAAGGACAAGGAAAATGCCATTGAACTCGCGCGCGAGCGAGCAATTGGCGAAATGCAAAAGACTACCTCCACTCAAGAATCCGAAATTCGAGACTTAAAGTCAAAGCTCGATGCAGGCGTAGTAGCTCAAAAGCTCGCCGTTACGGAAGCATTGGCCGCAGTAGAGAAAGAGCGCGACGCATTAGTTAATGAGCTAAGACAAACCAAACATGACAATGAATCTACTTCAAGGCTACTAGAAGCTCGCCTTTCACATGAGCGCCAAGAAGCGGCGGCAAAGAAAGATGCCACTATCCAAGAGCTTAAGGCAAAGCTAGATGCCAGCGAAACGGATCGCAAACTAGCGGTGAATGAGGCTATCGGCCTCATCGCAAAAGAGCGAGACCAGCTTCAGAACAATCTAAACCGAGCAGAACTTGAGAAACAGCTTTCTGAGAAATCCCTCAAGGACAAATACGAAACACAAATCAAAGATCGCGATGATGCAATTGAGCGCCTTCGTGACATGAAAGCTCGCCTTTCCACCAAGATGGTTGGAGAAACCCTCGAACAACACTGTGAAACCGAGTTTAACCGTATCCGTGCCACCGCTTTTCCAAGAGCCTATTTCGAAAAGGACAATGACGCTAAATCTGGCAGCAAAGGTGACTACATCTTCCGGGATTCAGACGAAAAAGGTACGCCTATCGTATCCATCATGTTTGAAATGAAAAATGAGATGGACACTACCGCTACCAAAAAGAAGAATGAAGATTTCCTGAAAGAGCTAGACAAGGATCGGATCGAAAAGGGCTGCGAATACGCGATATTAGTTTCGCTAATTGAGCCAGACAGCGAACTCTACAATACAGGGATAGTAGATGTATTTTATCGTTATCCCAAAATGTATGTTATCAGGCCTCAATTTTTCATCCCCATAATAACGCTCCTTCGGAACGCGGCGATGAATTCATTAGAGTACAAACAAGAGCTAGCGCTTGTTAAATCCCAGAATATCGATGTCACGAGCTTCGAACATGATCTTAACAACTTTAAAGAAGCATTCGGCAAGAACTACGATCTAGCATCACGAAAGTTTCAATCAGCAATTGATGAGATTGATAAGTCAATCCATCACCTGCAAAAGACGAAGGACGCTTTAATTGGTACCGACCGCAACCTGCGCCTTGCCAATGACAAGGCGCAAGATGTTACGGTAAAGAAGCTGACTCGAAACAATCCAACCATGACTACTGCTTTTAAGCAGCTAAGCAACCCTCATTCACCAGATAGTGATTAGTTAATACTCAACCCACAAGAGCAAGCGCCGGAGACCGGGAACTCCCAAACGAAACACCCAACCGGTAATACGGTTGGAACGAAATCCACTCGTGAGCGAAGTTTAATCACTAAAACCCAATCATTAAAGTATCGAGGATAATATGAAGGCTAAATTAGTAATAACCTTGACCGAAGAAGCCACCAATAAATATTTGGTGTTTTCTCGAAAACAAACAGAAGATCATGTTGACGAAAGCTGCGAGCCCAGCGACATTACATTAATGATCAATATTGCTGCTAGCAATATGTACGAAAGTACCGCCTATATAAATCAACAAGAACTGGGTGAAGTCGAGGTTAATTTAGTCGAGTAAAAGCTAACCGGTTATGTCTTGCAATAGGGTGTTGATTTGCGTTCTAATTCTAATTTGACCACGGAACAATATTCGACGCAATTCGACACCAATCTGGTTACTTGATGGTATCTGCTACTATTTTGTTCCGTTACTCCCATCGCCTGAGCTCCAGCCCTGGAAAAAATTGCTCTCTAATAGAATCACAGCAACATCAGATGCATCGCTAAGTGAAACACTAAGACTCAAGTACTAGCGGAAAATTATTCACCAGCGCCTGCGGCTAATATGAATATACTTATATTAACCATCTTCATACGAAATTTTGTAGCCCATTGCCTTGTAGCTTTTCTCCCGTTTCTTATACATGCGTTGAAGCATCGGCAACGCAAAATCAGCATAGTCGTGGATAGTCACATTGGTTTTACCATCGATTTCACGATGAATTCTCCCAGCGTACTGGGCTAGGGCGCCTTTCCACGCTATTGGCATAGCTAAGTACAGGGTATCCAATCTCGGCAGGTCAAAACCCTCACCCGCATATTTTCCGGTTGCTACGACCACCTGTGCCGTCGGCAAATGCTTTTCAACGTTTTTGCGCTCAGCAGCACGCATAGCCCCCTTTAGGACAACGGACTGAATTCCCTTTTCGACCAAAATCGCATTAATGCTTTCAGCATGCTCCCGTCTTTCTGTCAGTACGATCGGATGCCTAGACTGCTGAATGCTTTCCAGTACGCTGTTAACAATAAGCTGCGTCCGATCATCGTTTTCCATGATCCATCGGTACACATCAGAAATTTTCGGACGCTCAGCTGCTTGAAGCAGGTACTCTGGCATTGGGTGGTATAGCTGATGCACTTGGACTTCTTGTGTAAACGTGTCTTCCTGCGTTTTTTTAGCGCTATGGCGTATTGGCCCAGTGATCATGAAAATGATTTTCTGATGGCCATCCTGCCTTTCTGGCGTAGCCGTTAGACCTAGCAAATACTTTGCGCGGACTTCGTTTAAAACCATTTCATAGCGCGGTGCCGACACGTGGTGGCACTCATCAACGACAACATGACCATAATCCTGCACTAGCGCTGAGACTGAATTGTCCTTCTTATCAATCAGACTCTGATAAGTGGCTATATCAATGACACCTGAAGGCTTTTTTTTACCGCCGCCAATGATGCCAATTTTTACATCTGGCAGAAATGATCTAAGACGCTCGGCCCACTGGTCTAACAACTGCCGACTGTGCACTAGAATGAGTGTATTGGTCTTACGCTTCGCAATCATACTAATCGCGGTAACGGTTTTCCCAAACGCAGTCGGCGCGTGCAATATCCCGGTATCGTATTTTACGAGAGCACTAATGGCCGTTTGCTGACTTTTTCTCAGCGTTAAAGCGGCCTTCATACCGCGCAGTTTTTCGCCCACTTGCCGCTTATCGTCAAATTCAAACGCGATCTTGTTTTCGTTTAGTAGCGTCACCACATCGTCCAGACAACCTCGAGGTAATGCGAGATAACCAAGCTCGATACGAGCGCATGTGATGAAACGTGGAATTCCGTGCGTTGAAAATCGGAGCGCCTGTGTCTTGAAGAAAACCGGGTTAGAAAAACTGGCCAGCCGCCTGAGCCTGGCGATTAAGGGCCCCGGCACATCGTTTAAATTGAAATAGATGTGATTGGCCAGCGTAATCGTCAGCGTCCCCGCAAGGTTAATTAGCGGGAGGGGCTTAGGCTTGGCCGTAAGCTCCCATGGAGGGATATTTTCGGGTAACGCCTGCTCAGCACCTAAATCCAAACTCGGCGACAATATTGCAAGCAGACGATTAACATCATGCGCTGATAGCGATTTCAGGCCTGCCAAGTATTGCCACTGGCTCTGAATAAGCTCTAGCTCAGCGCCAACAAACGAACTATTTCCCGACAATCTGGCCTCTTTCTGTAAAGGAAGAGCAATTAAATTGCCGAATCCACCTTCGGGCAAAATATCCTGATTGGGAAATAAGCGATCATATGAGTCAAACGATAAGTTTGGGCAGATCTCCATAGCCTTATCCAGCAGACCAAAACCCAGAGAACGGGCCTCCCTAGCAGGAATATTGTCGCTAAAAAATATCCAGAGATGGGCGCCGTTGCCAGATCGGGAGATCTCTATTGCATGGGCTACGCCGAATTCGCTGCATGCCCGCGACATTGCCTTGACGTCGTCTCGCCAGCCCGATTTATCAAAATCAGCGGCGAGAAAGTAGCAAGTATTGTCATGGAGCAGAGGGTATAGACCTACAATTTTCTGACCAGCGAGATGACGGTAAACCACATCGTCATTGAGCTCAGTAAACTGCCGATGATTACAGTCCTGGCATTTAATCCGCGGTTTATTACATACGCCGGGCACCCATTCATTATTACAGGCAACTGAATAACCGCTGCGGCCCTGTTGATTTTGCCAGCGGGTCGCAAAAATATCTGTCCGCCCCCGAAATAGACCTCTGAAAATGGCTACCTTTTGCGCAGGTGAAAGTTCCTCGGATACGGGTATCCTTTCCGCCTCGGACGCCTTAATTTCCGCTCGCTGCAGCAGCAGATAAGCTCTTTCCGCTTCAATCGCAGCCAAGCGTGCGTCTATTGCAGCAACACTCGGGTATTGTCGCCCACTTACCTCCTTTTCACGCATAGGATTGCGGTCACTCGATCAGTAATTCAGAGGATATTCGAAGATAGTCATGCGACTCAACAGTCATTGATAAGGTCATGGGCCTATAATCATGGAGGATTTTACTGCTACCTATCATAAACTCGAGCCGACTATTTAGTCGACGATAAACGATAATCGACGGCGCTCAAGGCTAAACAAGTCGATTGACGCTACATCTAAGCTCATCGTTGCCTCATCCACAGTTGATACCTGCCCCGCGGATGAAGTACTAAGAACTTGTGCCCAGTCCATAAAAGTTATAATATTTTACAACATTTACCCAATTAATAGCGATTTGCTCTACTATAATACAACATGAAAGAGACACTACCCGAACTCGGCAAGCGCCTATGCGCGGCCCGCAAAGAGCGCTTTCCTAAGGATGGTGTGCGCGGTTTTGCACCACGCATTGGCGTAAGCGTGTCAACGCTCGTCAAGATGGAGCAGNGTAAATTGTCGGTGTCACTCGGCAACTACCATGAAGCTGCGAGAGTGCTGGGCCTAGAGGATCAGTTCAACCTGTTATTTGTCATGCCGACGTCCTTATTCGATGATTGATAAAGCACGCTATGCACTACATATAGATCTGCCGAGCACTGGGCGAACTCAGGCCGCCGACGTTGTGATCGTGGAAGATCGCGGGCATGTTGAGCGAGTCGGTTTTCGATACCGACCTGAATACCTTGAGCTGCCCGGCGCCATCGCCATTGACCCGATCTGCCTGCCGCTGTCACCCAAAGAGCGCGCCATAGAATGCCGCGGCGGCATCCCCGCATTCCTTGACGATTATTTACCCGATGCATGGGGGCGCCGAGTATTAAGTTATGCAGTGCTAAAACAGAGCGGCGAGAAGATGAACGCCAACAGCGCTATTGCTTGCTTAAACGCCTTACGTCGCAGCCGGATTGGCGCTCTAGAGCTCACCGCAAACAACGAAAGGCCGTTGTACCAATTAGGTATCGCCTGGGGAGAGCTCGCTCAAGCAGAAAAAATTGCCCACCAAATCGACACCTTGTCATTCGAGGAAATCCCACACGAATCTCTCGATTTAATTTATCTCGCCAACGAAGGATCAGGAGCTGGCGGTGCCCGCCCAAAATCACTGATCTACCGTGGTGACGAAGCTTTTCTTGCCAAATTTAACCGGCTAGGAAGTGATCAATTCAACGTCGCTCGCGTTGAGTTAGCCTCTCTTAAGATGGCAAAAGCGGCGGGAATTAATGTGTATGGCGGCGAGCTGGTTGAGGATATAGCCGGCCGTGATGTCCTGTTGCTGCAACGCTTTGATATTTCCGAATCACATCGGCGCCATCTTATTTCTATAAACGGTTTACGTAAGGACGCTTACCAGCGGGACGACGCGGGTGTATTTCGTTATGACGACGTTCATAAGCTACTGCAATCACACAGTGTCGATTTTCGCGAGGATGCCGAGCAGCTGTTGCGACAAATGCTGTTTAATCGAGCGATCAATAATACCGACGATCACGAGCGCAATTTTTCAATGATCAATGATGGCAGCGGTTATCGCTTATCGCCCGCATACGACTTAGTACCCAGCCTAACAGCCGGGGCATATCATGTTGCTGGTTATCAATACTCGCCTTATCCGCCAAAACCCAGCGAGGTCATTAACCAAGGAAAAGTATTCGGTTTAGACAAAACCACGGTAAAAAACATAGCTGAACAGATTATGGATGCCATTCAGCAATGGGAGAATTTCGCGGCAGAGTGCAAAGTCAGCGATTCAGATTATTCTGCAATAAAGCGCCTACTTTCGATATAAAATATATCCACTACTTTGACGCCGCTCAGCAGTTTCCCCATTTTCGTTTAATGCCCTGGGGAGCTATTCGGGGTCAGAGTAAAAACTCGCAACAACACACCTCAAAAAGCAAGCAGCAACGAAGGGCTTATACGTCTCCACCGTCTTTAGCCGGCTTCCGCGAGGCGGGAATAATAAAACCCACCTCTAGCCCAAAAGGTCTAGCAATTTTCTTCAGGGTTTCCAGTGTTGGATTGCCCTTGTCTCGCTCTACTTCCATTAACGCCCTTGGCGCAATATGCAGCACATTTTTGGCATAGTCTTCTTGGGTCATGCCAACAATTTTGCGCATTTTTCGCGCAGCTTGGCCCAGGGTGAGCTCGCCGTCTGCGAGCTGCCGTTGCAGCTCCAACTTTTTTTCGGTGGGATTATTAGGGCGCTTCATGAGATCACCTTTAGGTCTATGAGTGCAGATGCCTCTCGCTCAATAGCGTGTTTGCGCTGCACTATTACCGCCGGTTCAATTGCCTCCTGCGCCATAATGTCAGGCAACGTCGCCAGGCGATGACCAAACGCCTTAAGCTCTGCAATGAGCGCCTTTTTATTGATAATTGTCGGCATGGCATCAATCACTTTTTCCCAAATTGGAATACCGCCCTTTTCCTGATCACCCTCCCATCGGCTTACTCGGGCAATGCCTTCAGGGTCCAAATACATCGGCGCAAAATCGAATAAGGGGGTCAGCTCAACGCGACCATCCTCATGACGAAATACCGCCGTATTCCGGCCATGGTTATCTTTGTTACCGAGGGCAATGTTCAAGGAATCGCGCTTTAAGTATTCCGTCACTTCGCGCTGCGGGTCAGTGGTATGAGCGATCAAAGCGTTGAGCAGCACGCTGTGCGAAGGTGTGCCTCCCGCTTCCCCGCCGTAGCGACAAATCTCTGCCAAGGACAATAGACTCTCCATACCGATACGTTGAAGCCCTTGTGCCGTGCGAGGACGGTCAAAGCGTGGAATCAACAGGGTATTTCTTGTCCATTGCAGCTCGCCATGCACCCGAATACCAAGTGCTTTAGCTAACTTCATATAGGTGGCCTCTAAACGCAACACCTGCCGGTCACTGTCGGCTTTGCCACGCGGAAACTTAATTAGCCAAGATGAGGCGATAGCGGTATCAGGCAACGCGCCTTCTGCATGCCAGCGACCAGCTTCATCAAGCACCATGAGGAACTTTGGGGCGACACCCGCCACATCTGAGGCACCTGAGGTGTGAGCACCGTTTTGGTAAGCATATTCAATAAAATGTTCTTGGCGTTCGCAAATCTCATCGAGCGTGAAACCAGCGTGGTCAGCCATTTTAACTACCGCGCCGTCTGGCCCCGGCGCCTGCATATTGGGGTCGCGAGCCATCGCCGCTTCGCGAATGCGCAGATTACCTGGCGGCGAGCCAGCGCCATGCAAAAGTAACTCAAGGTCTGCATCGTAGCCGTCTGTTATCCCTAGGCGTTTCACCCAGTGATCTCGACCTGCGCCACTGGGAAGAACATCCAAAAGAAACGCTGGCCAACTGGCAATATCGCGAATCAGCAGCTCAACGGGATAGTTGCAGGCAAGTCCGGCGGCCTTTTCGGTATTCTCTTGAATACGGGCGATCGCATAATCATCGTCATATTGCAGGCGAGATGTATCAAGGTGGCTGGAGCCAGCAACGCAGATGGTGGCAGCGACCTGCCATTCACCCTCGCGATAAATTTCAATGGTTGCTGTATCCACAAAAAGCCCTTAATCAATAAATAAGTCATTAAAATAGCTAATAAATAGCAATAGGTCAATAAAACTGGACATTATGATAGCCAAAAATAAAATCGCGACGCTCCCGACGTATTACTACTACTTTCCAGTAAACCCCATATAGGCTTAACAGATAATTTAGTCATTAAAGCAGCTAATAAATAAGAAAGGAGATACGGAAGTAGCTATTTTAATAGCCAATAAGAACTTGTCACCTCGCCACTAACAAGCATTGCGCGTGACGAGACTACATTTGGACTTTTTAGGGATAGAGTGATATTTGGGGTCTGATTTTGGGACTCAGGAAAAACTCACTAGAGGCTACGGCGCAGATCTCTAGAGTTATCAAAAAACACTCAGGAATCGCTGCGTTAATCTGACTGATACGACATCGCGTTCATCACGTAACGTCCAATTTCATCGTTCATCGCGTAAAAAACGACCGGATGTAACTGGCCTAAGAACTGGTCCAATTCGCCGTTTACGCTTTTGTTAACATTGATAAGTGATTTAATTTCATCATTCACCCGATCAAATTGATTAGAAAGCGACAATGCGTTTGATCTTGCACTATTGTACTCAGATTCTAGCGTTTCTAATTTATCGCTAGCCCAATCCCGCTCGTCGATACAATCATCAATTTGTTCGTTAACATCATCTATCGCTTGCTGCTCTTGAAAATTACAACTGTTTAAACATCTCATATCTGGTTCATTTCGGTATGTGCCAAAAATGGGATCTTTAACACTTCGCTGACATCGGTTACCGCAATCAAAATCGACCTGTTCTGCGCGGCAATTCAAGCTCGCATCATCCACATAAGACTCGGCTCTATTTCGAAGGTTATCCATCTTTTCAATGATAGGAGTCAGGCTCTTCTCAAGGTTTTCACGCTCTCCCACGAGCCCTACTATCCGATTATGACTGACATTAAAGGACTTAGCTTGCTCGTAAATACGGACTAGTTCTTCTGCATCTGTTTCAGCCAGTTGCTTGTATATTGCCGTAAGGGTAGCGATACCCTCTTGGTAAGCTTCAATTTTCTCCAATTTATTATCTGCGTGGTATATCGACATCTCAACACGCTCTTCATGTTCTGAGCACGGACTATTTTTGAAAATTTCTTGTGATTTTTTATATTTACGAAACTGACTATTACACATTGAATACAGGTCATAAAACTGGCTGCGCAGCTGTACCGACTCGTCGCCAACGTCCTCGGAATCATCGCTCTCGGGCGGAGACGTCTTTAAACGCTCAATTTCCTGCTCTGCCATAGCAATCGCGTTTAAGGCGTTCTCTAAGATTTCCGCCACCTCATCATCAGGAGCGCTAGCAATAGAAGCACGTAATTCTGTAATCTGTTCAGCCTCTATCGATTCACCCGTTAGTAAGGCTAGCTCGCTCAATACCAGAATCATCTGCTCGCCGACATCCTCTAACTCGGCTCTCATGTCGCTAGTTTCAGCGTATGCGTAAGTTGTGACCGCTGAAATAAAAGCCAGACATAACACACGCAAAATAGCACGCATCGATTGCATACTTCTTAGGGAAATAATTGACATTAAAACGGGGCTCTATACAGAAAATTCAGACTGGTAATTACACTTTTAACTTTACATTGCCATCTAGACGACGTCAATTTAGAGCTGCGATACTTGCCTCCGTATTATATGGCAGAACACTACCGCGAGGCCCAAGCCTTCTATCGTTAAACGCCTTATCAGACGACGTCGCAATACTAACGAACAAACTCAATTGCCCATCACTATTGCCGCTCATACCGTACCACACGCATTAATAATGCCTAGATTTAATAAACACAAATTACAACGAGTGATACCGAGCATCGCCAATGACATTAAAGCGGACCTTACAATAGCTGGTGCCGTTGGACGAAAAAGGACTAAATGGGAAATTAATCCGGAGTACCGCTGAAGAAATACAGCGGTCGCCTATATACCGACATTCTGACAACAAGACCCTAGCTCCCTAAGCAACCTTGACTCTGGGAGTTCTTGAATTGAGTTTGATTGAACTAACTCGTAAAGCAGCCAAAATTTCAATCATGCTGCATCTTCGCACAGGCGCGACATCGTTTTTTACATTGCCGGAATCTATGCAAACCTTATACAAATCGGGCTTTATTCGCGCCCCTTATTTGCAAGTTTCTATGCTTCCCTAAATACAAACAAACTCAATCGATATATCTTGCAAAAAAAGCGACATTCGCAATGGAATTAAATCACTTTTTATAGAAGCCGAGGCATTACGAGATGCCACTTCGCAACAGAATACTCCGGATTATTTGAGCGCCATATGGCTGAACAAGACTCACGCCTCCACCCGTAAACCTGCCACTTAACCTTGCCTTAATCAAATCTTGCTACGCTCTACCACCGCTCTAAGTGCTTTACCCATAGCCTTCGATACTAACTTTCTTGGCATAAATTTGAGCACGCCCAATATCATGCGGTTACTCAGCCCAGGGATCGCACAGGGGCCATTACCGAGGTGTTTCAAACCGTACTCTGCTACAGCTGCTGGCGTCATAATCCCCGGTACTTCTACTTCACGGGCTCGAAGTATCGGTGTGTCTGTTGCACCTGGAGAAAGCACTAATACGTCTACTCCGCGCTTGCGATACTCCCCCCATAAAGCTTCACCTAGTGATTGCACAAACGCTTTGCTCGCTGAATACACTGCTGACCATGGCGTGCCATTAAATCCTTCAATAGAGCCAACTATTAAAAACCCACCCCGACCTCGCTTTGCCAAGCCCGGCAAAAAGCTCTGGGCTAGCAACAACGGAGCCCGATCATTAACATCTAAAATACGCAGCACCGCTTCACGATCTATATCTTCAAAGCTACCAATCGGATTGTAACCAGCATTACTTACGACTAAGCCAAGCTCGCGATCACCAAGAAAGACTTCCACCTGATCGATAAAGCTTGGGACAGCCAAGTCCACCACAAGCGTCTCGCACTCAACGCCGTGCTTCGCTACGACGTCAGCGCGAACCCGATACAACTCTTCCTCGCGCCTTGCCAGCAAAATGACGTTGACGCCTCGCGCCGCTATCGCATGGGCAAAAGCTTCGCCGATACCGGATGAAGCGCCGGTGATCAGAGCCCACGGACCATAGAGATTGCAAAAATCTTTACTCATAACTGAGGCGTCCTTATGGGAGTTATTACAAAAAATAATCCGGAAAATTTGTCAGCATTCAATCTCTTTAGAAATGCCCCACAGCTCTAATATTAGGAGTGTAGATTTCAGCCTTGACCAGTCAATATAAAGTCAGCGCATCTCTCACCAATCATAAAACAAACTGCATTGGTGTTTCCCGAGATAATATTAGGCAGTACGGATGCATCAGCAACTCGCAACCCTCTCACCCCTTTTACGCGCAAGTATTGATCAACAACCGCACTTTCATCATTACCCATTTTGCAGGTTCCAACCGGATGATAAACGGTCTGCGCCTTTTCACGGACAAAGTTCAATATTTCCTCGTCTGACTGCACGTGGCTTCCAGGCGTTAACTCACCGTTATTCACTTCGTCAAACAGTTCTGATTGATAAATTTTTCGCTGAACCTTCACTGCTTCAATCATTAAGCGCTGATCGTAATCAGAACTCAGAAAGTTAAAATGTATACTGGGTGCCTGCCTCGGGTCATTCGATTGAATGTGAACCGAGCCCCGACTTTCGGGCCGTAATGCACACGCCGTTGACGTAACGCTCGGAAATTCAGGATCTACTGGGCCGTCTTCTGTGATCTCACCCCCAGCAGGAGCAAAATGAATTTGCATATCAGGCCGACCGGCCACTTCTGATGATTGAATAAATGCGCCTACCTCTGCAGCAGGTAAGGTTAGCAAACCACGCTTATTAAACAGGTAGTTTAATAGGTGTTTAAGTAGTGCGAACGATTTGCTTTCTTCATTGATAGTTCTAGTATTTTTTACTTTTTGAACGACACTAATCGTGAGGTGTTCTTGCAAATTTTCACCTACACCGCGCAAATTGACCTTAGTCTCTATACCCTGTGCTGAGAGGTGTTCACTGTTACCAATTCCTGACAATTCAAGCAACTGTGGAGAATGATAGCTCCCCAAAGACAACACCACCTCCTTGTCGCAATATACCTCTTGTCTATTATTAGATTTGTCTAAATATTCAACACCAATAGCTCGGTCAGCATCGAATAGGATCTTGCTCGCATAGGCCTGGGTAATAATGTGTAGATTCTTTCTGCTTCGGATAGGTGTGATAAATGCTGCCGCTGCACTGTGACGCTTACCCGCTTTTTGCGTAACATGGTAACGCCCAACGCCCTCTTGGCTATCGCCGTTAAAATCCGAGTTTCGAGGGCAAGCAACATCTTCCACCGCTCGCATATAGATATCTGACAACGGGCTTTGAAAGCGAATCACAGCCACATTCAGTGGCCCGCCCTTCCCGTGAAATTTTTCATTTAAAGAATCAATTTCGCAATTTTCTGATTTTTTAAAATATGGCAATACTTTTTCATAGCTCCACTCGGTATTACCAAGGGCAGCCCAGTTGTCGTAATCGGCCTTTTGTCCGCGAACGTATACCATGCCATTCGTTGAGCTACTGCCTCCCATGATCCTGCCACGAGGAGATTGAATACAGCGATTCGCCATCGCTTTCTCGGGCTGAGAATAATAAACCCAACTAACTTTCCGATTGTAAGCTACTTGAGTCCAACCGGCAGGCATGTGAATCAGAGGATTATTATCTTTACCGCCCGCCTCCAAAAGCAGCACCGAATTTCCAGGGTTCTCAGACAAGCGATTCGCCACAACACAGCCAGCAGAGCCGGCACCAACAACAATATAATCGTATTTCATTATTTTGATTCTTCGATTCAATAACGATGAATATTATTTACAGAATTGGGGGTAGCATTGACCCAACAAGAGCCCCCCTGAAATTAGCCAACCGTGAGATCTACACTTCAATCACTTAGCCAGCATTTAAGGCGTATTTTTCCGTGTACTTCTTAAAGCGTTTAAACATCCATCTATTTGCCATCGTCATAATGGGACGCACCAAGCCTTCCGACCAATGAGGACCGCCGCGGTTTTCCATCGCCATATACCAAACTACATGGCAACTTCCATCTCCCAAATCGGTCACGCGATAGTCCTCAAGAAATTTCTCGGGATCTTTCTTACTGCAGCGCACGAAGGTAAATGCCATACGCTTCCCGCGCTCCCACGCGACAAACTCTTCATACCCTACAATATCACCCATCATAGACACGGTGCGCGTCGTACCCACATCAAAGGGTTTGGGCGATGTCCATTCTACTTTCTGTATAGGCAGCGCCCAGATCGTCCAAGACACCGCATCCTCAAACACCTCAAATATCTGTTCTGGGGTAGCCTTGATCACCTGCTCCGCTTTAAACACATTTCTGGCGGTATTCAGGAAGTCGACACCGACTGGCGTACACTCAAATTCATCACTCATCGCTATACCTTTTATATGAGTTGGAAATTAACATTACAAACAATGACGCCGATCAATCATGATTCAGGATCGAACTCGATATGCATGGTCTTGATACCATTCACAAAGAAATCCTTAACATAGTTCACCGGCTCGCTGAACTTTGGATTCTTCAATCGAGGAACCAACTCTTCAAACATGACTTTCAGTTCCAAGCGCGCCAAATGCGCGCCAATGCAGAAATGCTCGCCATTACCGAACGCCCTGTGCTGGCTGTGGAGATCTGGCATCTTTTTGAATCGCTCCACATCAAATTTTTCTGGATTTTCAAAAATATCTGGATCGTGGTTAATTGCATGCCAATTCAGAATCAGCTTGTCGTTTTCTTTTAGCTGCTGCCCCTCGACCTCAACATCCGCAGTTACCGTTCTGCGCATTTGGACAAACGCCGGATTAAACCGCAGCATTTCCTCAACGGCATGCGGAATTAATGCGGGGTTATCCACCAGTTTTTTGAGCTGATCAGGGTTCTCTATAAGTAAGCGCATGCCGTGAGCAGTTACAGATCGAGTGCTTTCGTTACCAGCGGCAATGAGCATCAAAAAGAATAATTGGAACTCGTCGGGTGTCAGCTTTTCGTCGTCAACCTCACCGTCAAGAAGCGCACCCACAATATCGGTTAGCGGCTCTTGTTTGTGCTTTTCTGCCAGAGAAGCCGCAAAAGCATATACCTCCATCGCCGCCGTCTGCGCCGCAGTCGCGCTCTCTTCTCCACTCATGTCTTCGTCTTCGGTAAAGAACATGGTATTCGTCCAGTCAAAAAACTGCTTCTTGTACTCCATGCCGATGCCGCAAAGCTCCATGATGGCGATTAGCGGCAGCTCTGCAGCCACATCAGACACAAACTCGCAGCGCCCTTTCGCGGCCACATTATCAATAACCTGCTTGGCGACCTCCCTAAAACGTGGCTCATAGGATTCAACTGCTTTAGGTGTAAAAGCCTTGCGAGCAATACGTCGGTATTTGATGTGGTGGGGGGGATCCATGTTGACGATCATTAAGCGCTGCAATAACATTTCTTCTTCCGGCATTTCCTTGGGAACAGCCGTCATTCGCTCACTTGAATATAGCATTGGCTCTTTGCAAATCTTATCGGCCAAGTCACGTTTCATCACGGCACGATAAGGCACGCCAGTTAAGGGGTCGTCAATTTCGACCAAAGCTCCACCGCTCCCTCTAATTTCTGCAAGCACTTTGTGGTGATTACCTTGAGCATAAAGGTTAGGGTCTAACAGGTTTTGATAGGGACAGGTCGACATGCTGGAATCCTTATTTTTTTATTTTTACTAGCCTGCTTTGGACTTCATTTTCTTCTTGTCAGTCTCCGGCTCTTAAAGCACGGTCACCACTCATACAGGCCACCGAACACCACATCGCTCAATCGCGCCCAGATGGCCAAGGTGTGATCAATTGAGCCTTGTATTCGTCAATTGACGACACTAAAGGTAGACTGTCGATCTACCATCAGTGTATCAAAAGTAGACCGATAGTCTACATAAATTGAAATTGAGACCCGACAGGCCAAATAAGGCACTGATAGTAAAGAGATTTTTATAAGGTTCAAAAATGTCAAAGCGTGAAGATCAGAAACAAAAAAACCGACAGAAGATTATCCAAGCCTATATAGAGCTGCTTGGAGAAATGAGTTTCCAGCAAATTTCCGTCACCGACATTTGCAAGCAAGCGAATGTAGCCAGAAAGACGCTATACGGCCATTTTTCAAGTAAGGAAGAAATACTCGATATTGTCAGCCAACAAGTCATGTTTACCGGAGCAATCAGCGCGTTTACTGACCCACTCAAAGAAGTTACAGGTACGCAAAACCGGATGAATCAAACCTTCACTCAGCTCAGTATCCCACTAAGCACTTATCAGGGAGAAAAGATTGAAGTATTTGTTCAGCTAATCCAGAACATGACAATGAGACTGTCAGCATATTCCGGTAAATTTTCAGAATATCGTGAGGCCGCCTTTCATTATTTTAACGAGTGCAAAAAAGATATCGATACAAATAACGACTTTGACATAGGCTTTATTGCTGACCTTACTGTAAATGCATCCGTGGGAATCATTTTAAGCTGGGTGAGTGACCCCAGCTATCCCGCCACACAAAGGATGCAGGAACTCAAGCAGCATATTGCGGACCTAATCCTTAAAAAAGACCATTAAAATTAAAATATGGCGCCATCAACAGACGCCCTATTTTTAAGTATAGATAAACTACAAATCATACCCACACTACAGGTATCAACGATTACTCAAGGCCGGACAAGCCACCTAATCCAGGCAGAGTACCGAAACCCGACATGCCACCCAAACTAAGGAGGTCGCCAAGCAAAGGTAGGCTACCCAATGCCAGCAGCGACTTAATATCAAGCATTTTCTCCAGCGACAGCAAAGGCTCTATATCGGGCAATGCTTTCGCACCCAGCAAATCCACATANCCAATACTTTGATCCAGCTCAGCAAGTACCGGAAGTTTGGCAAGAACACCAATCGGTGGATCGCCAATCACGGGCAAGGTGCGAACAATGGGTATGTTTAATTGCGCAAACGCTCCGCCACTGAATATTGCGCCACAAAGTCCTAGACTCAAAATAATTTTATTCCCACTTTTTTTCATGATTGCTCTCCTTCGTCAAAATTTAAATCTACAGCTTTATAATCTTCAATCTGCAAAAATATCCAGCCGTCGCCAAATGTAAAAGTCCGCACACCTTTTACAAATCTGCATTAGCTATGGCGACACGATTGATGCCCGGCCTTCCCATGTATTTTTTGGCTGTGGCAGAATTCAAATTCAGCGGCACCCCTCATTTCTATCGCTCAAAAATGATTGGCATTGTCGTCACTGACAAATATTGTTAATACCGATACTAGAAAAACTATGCTTGCCGCGCTTTTCACTCGGCGCAGACTTGTTATCCTTTTACGCAAATCGTCATAAATTTACGTCAAAATCAACAATCATAAACTTCAAAGCAGAACGGTAGCTGGAGGAGTACCGGCTCAAACTTTTTCAGAACTCGGCAAAACTGGGAAAACCAATATCAGCACTCACAGACCACAGAATGGAGCGCCTGCTTTATTATTAGAATATAGTCTTGATGAACTTTGAGGGCACGCGCGGCTATTCTTGATTTGCAGCCAACCAACTCTTTAATTCAAGCCAGAGCTTCTCAGCCACATCAGAATCATCCGCTTCCGTACTGGCCACGGCTATCTGCGCGTTGCGATAGTATTTTCCCGACATTAATACGCCTTTCGCTGCGGTGGCGCAGTGAATCTGGGTTTGAGCACCCTGCTTTGGGGTTTTCAGAAAAAGCTTTTCTACTGGCGCCAAGGCCTTGCGTATTTTTTCTATTATGCCGGTGTCAGCTAAACCTTTGCCTGCCACATTCGTGTATACCGCGCCGGGGTGTAGGCAATAACTAGTAACACCATCTTTAGAGAAATGGGTGTCAATACTACGCGTGAAATGCACCAAGGCTAACTTGGATTGTCCATACGCGTTCCACGAAGTATAAGGGCGCTGCGGATTAAAAAATTCACTGTTGAGCCCTTTACTATGCAGTTGTGAAACCACATTCACCACGCGACTATCGCCTGATGTCATTGCCGAATCTTGTAGTAAGGGCAGCAGACGATACGTTAAATGTGCAGTACCTAGATAATTAACGCGCCACTGAATTTCAAAACCATCGGCACTTAACTGCGGTGAGTCCCACCTAGACATGAGATCAAGATGGATTCCCGCATTATTAATAAGCACATCTAAAGCCAAATCCGTTTCTTTATAGGCTTGCACGAAAGATTCAACAGAATCATAGAGCGACAAATCTAAATCAAAGGCATGAATATTTTGATGGTAGCTACGATCCAAATGCTGGCACAAAGCCTCGGCAATCGCCGCGCTATTATTACGCACAGTGACGGATACCACCGCGCCCTGCTCCAGCAATTGCAATGCCGTGGCAAACCCCAAAGATCCTTCGGCACAACCAGTTACAAGAATATGACGCCCCTGCAAGCAACTAATTTCAGCCATTTTTGCACCGCTGATAAAGCCCTGTATTTTTCCAAACATGGCCTTCATAATCCTTTGTTATATCTAATAAAATATCTCATCAAACCATCGCTGGGATGGACTTACTATCAATACCTAGCCATCACAATTGGATACCAGCAACTAACGAGCAGCCCCTTCAAGCCCATGATTACACAAGCTAAAGACAAACTACTCAACAAATATCGCACGCGCATCCGCGAAGGCGCCATTGCCAACGCCAAGAAGCAACTTGCTATGAGAGGTGTCGCGCCGGGAGAGCTAGGGCCAGACGAGCTGGAGATTCTGGTACACGATGAAGAAGTTAAGCTGCGAGGCAGACTGAAAAATTACAGCCTTGCTGCGCTGATTGCCGCCTTAACACTAGGTCATTTTTAATGTTAATCCCCTTATTACGCAGCGGCGTGCTGTATATGATTTGGCGACGCCACATTAGGCAGCGCGCACTTGGCTTGGTGGTTACCGTACTCTTCGTTTTGGCGGTGAATTTAATTCACTCGGAAGCCGTCGCCTTCTTTAAAGCAACAGAACGACTCGATCTAACGCCGCTGGCTTTTTATTTTCGGTGGCTGGGCTGGCTAATGGCCGGGGTCGGCTATTTATGGTTTGTTGAACGGAAGATTTCCAAAGTCGCTAAAGTAGCCAAAACTCAGGGCACAGACTCTGGTAAAGCGAAAACCAAGCCGGTAGCCACAAAACCCGTCGAACAACACGATGGCTTCGATGCCTTACGCCATAACGCCCCTTTGCGCTCACGTGCAGACATCATGTTGGAACGGAAAAAACGTGACCAAACAGACTGAGCTCACGACGATACTGGCCGACTGGGACGAGCGCGACAAAACCATCATGGCTATTCTCTGCGATCTCGACGAAAACACCACGTCGACTAATGCCATTACCGAACAGATACGCTGGATGTACAACTCACGCACCAGACACAGCATCAAACGCAATTTTAAACGCGTAACAAGGCAAGACGTGACCAAGGACATGCCCTGTCCAACGTACGAAGTTTTATTAGCGGGCGCCGCTAAAAAGCTCGGCATTCACAAGCACTGCACATCAATAGACGAGCACGAACGCTACATTCCTCAAGCTGTAATTGTTGCGGCACTAACAAAAATGAATCCCGCGCAACGAGATCGTTTTTTTACTGAAGAATTTAATGCCTCACCCATGTGGGAAGCAGCAGGCATTAAAAGCCGTGAAATCGGTGGTCTCCGCACGGCGGCCAGCGTATTAGCACTGGCAAATGCATCTGGCTATGCAGTGTATGCCGGAGCTACCACAGCCCTCGGTTTTGCCACCCACGCAGTAGGTATAACACTACCCTATGCCGCTTACACGGGCTTATCGGCAACGATCGCTCAGCTCATTGGCCCGCCGGGCTGGCTCGCACTGGCAACCTATGGTTTTTTTAAAGTAACAGGCACCGACTGGAATAAATTGATGCCGGTG
This sequence comes from Zhongshania aliphaticivorans, assembly GCF_902705855.1. Classification (GTDB taxonomy): domain Bacteria; phylum Pseudomonadota; class Gammaproteobacteria; order Pseudomonadales; family Spongiibacteraceae; genus Spongiibacter; species Spongiibacter aliphaticivorans_B. The sequence continues at coordinate 40,818 of NZ_CACSIJ010000018.1, forward strand.
CTATTGACCATTATCGCCACAAAACACCGACATGAGATTTTACGGCGTCAGCACTCGCAACCAGAAAGCACGCCGTAAAGCAGTACCGCAAATTTATACCGCTTTCACGCAACGCCCAACACGAAGTAAAGATCCGCTATTTATACCTTTGTAGCCGCAACGGTAGACCGCCCAAACGCAACCAAACCCGCGCCAAAAACATACATGGTTAGTCCGTATACCATTGACGGAATCGCCATTTCCTGCGAGCCAAGAATGGTGGTCGCGACAAGAATCCCGATGGTGCTGTTTTTTATTCCTAGCTCTACCGCAATCGCCAGCTGATCCACTTTTGCCACACCCGCAATACGCGCTATAGCAAAGCCTGCACCTATTCCCACGGTGTTAAGAAGCAAGCACGCAGGTCCTGCTTGAATCAGCAGACCTAAGAGCTGATCACGCAGACCGTAAGATATAAGTACAATCAAACCCAGTAACACCACCGCGCCAAAACCATTTAGGGGCTTTTCCGCGCGGGCGGCAAGATTAGGCGCCTTGGCTCGAATAAGCATACCAATGCCCGTGGGCAGCAATACAATAATCACCAACATGGCAATGGTGTCGACGACCGGCATGGTGACATTAGCGGACTGCCCAAGCTGCCAACTCAAGGCCTGATTGACCAATAACGGCAAAGTCATAATGGTGGCAATGCTGGCTATGGCGGTAACCACAATCGATAACGCCACATTTCCTCTCGCTAAATAGGTAATAACGTTAGACGTCGCACCGCCGGGGCATGCCGCTAATATCACCAAACCAACAGCAATCGCGGGAGATAAATCCAAGCTCCACGCCACCAAAAACCCAAGAGCAGGCAAAACCAACAATTGCCCAACGCTACCCGCAATGGCCGCTCGTGGAAGCCGAGCCTCTTTGGCAAAATCACCAAGTGTTAAACCAAGCCCCATACCGATCATGATGATAAAAAGAGAAACTGGTAAACCAATACTAATAAACACACTCTGTTCCATAGGTTTTCTTCTTTATTGTTAGAATGAAATAACTCTCATACCGCAGTTTAGGCTTAAACGCTGTGTTTATCTGTTACAAAGGTGACAACTTCTGCTAAACCATCGAATTATTTAAACCGTCGACGCCTGCGCGCTGCACCCAATAAACGGTATCAACAAAACCTCAGCATTACTAAATAGTAATAATTATCATTTGTACCTTCAGTAGTGTTAATCTAAGAACTCACTCATCGCCTCCAACTTCCCAGCGTCGGACTCAAGCCATGTTATCTATGCGATACGCACTCGCAGCCACAGTACTCTGCACCCCATTCGTCACCGTTGTCGCCGAAACCACCAACACAAAAAAGATCGAAGAAGTGCTGGTAACTGGCGACCCAATGAGGCGCAACAGTTTAGACACTGTTTCCAGCATTAGCATCGTGCCTGAAGATCAGCTACGCGCACTGAATATTCGCGACCTTTACGATCTTCTATTACGTAGCCCCAACTTAAACGCCGCGCGGGAAGACAAATTCTCGGTGCGCGGTATTGCCAATGAAGGCATTGGTCCAGGGGGCACCGGCCGTCCAACAGTGAGCATTTTTATTGACGGTGCGCGGCAACCTGGCCGTGGTATTGCCAATAGCTGGGACGTACGGCAAATAGAATTTTACCGCGGCCCGCAATCCACCGCCTTTGGCCCCGGCTCACTAGCCGGCGCCGTTGTTGTTCAAACCCGTGATCCGTCAAATGAAGAATACAGCGGCGAAATAAAAGTCGGCGCCAGCAATTATGGCGGCCGTGAAGCAGGTATTGCGCTGGGTGGGCCGCTAATCGGTGGCCTTGCATTTCGCTACGCCGCAGAAACAAATCAAACCGACGGCGAAGTCACCAACACCACTCTAAACGACGATGAATGGCAGGCTCGCAAGCGTTATATGCAGCGTTTAAAACTAAGCTGGGATGCCAATGAATGGTATTCCGCCATGCTGACCATTCAAGACAGCAAGCTGCGGGAAGGCAATGAATACCTCCCCCCAGAAACCGCTGAAGATGGCATTTCTACCGACAACGTCGACGGCTTTTACGATGACAACAGCCAACTCTGGGTACTGAGCCAACACGCCGAACTCAGCAATGAGCTGCGCCTAAGCCTCATTGCCAGCCACTCTGAGAACTACAACCAACGCAAAGGCGACTACGATATTTCTGACGACAACAACGGCTATTTCATTAATACCGTCAACACCGAAAACGACGCCGTAGAAGTTCGCCTGCAATACCAAAGCTCTTTAATCAAAGCCGTCGCTGGCCTGTACTACAGCAGCGACGAGCTAGTCGGCACCTCAAGCTCAATTGATCTACCTTACAATGTTAGCGGTATGCAATTACGTGCCGACGCTGACTTAGCTGCAGATCGCGACGCGACTACCCGTGCCATATACAGCGAAGCCGATATTAATTTAAGCACGCGCTGGACCCTGACCCTCGGCGCACGCTATGAAGAAAATGAAGCCAAAAACCGCAGTGCATTTATTGTTACCGGCGCAGAGTTAATCGACCCCGTCACCGGCACCACCATCCCCGGCGATATCAGCCCAGTGTTAAAGCCCATACTCGACAACGACACCAGCGCCCCTAGCGGCGACGACGTTCTGCTGCCAAAAGTAGCAGTGAGCTTTCAAATTAATGACGAATTAAGTGCATTTTTTACCCGCAGCCAAGGCTATCGTGCCGGTTCGGTAGATTTTGTTAGCTCAGGCAATTCCCCTAGCTACGGGCCGGAATACACCAACAACTATGATCTTGGCGTAAAGTTTCAGCGCGGTAGTTGGTTTGTGCAGGGTACGGTATTTCGCATTGACTACGATGACATGCAAATTGGTGTGCGCGTTGACGCCTCTAACTTTCGTACCGACAACGCCGGTGAAGCAAAATCAGAAGGGGCCGAACTGGAGTTTCGCGGCGAACTTGGCAAGGGCTTTAGCGTATTCGGCGGCATTGGTTATGTAGACACCGCATTTGTTGAATACGAAGATGACGGCGTAAATTACGCAGGCAATCACTTCCCCAACGCACCGCGCAACACCGCCAACCTCAGCTTGCGCTACGCAATTGACAAAGGTTTTTATAGCGATATTAGCTGGTCAAGAACTGACGACAGCTATATAGATCGCGAGAACACGCCCACATTACTAGCTGATGCTCGCGATTTATTTGGCGCCCGTATTGGCTATCAAGGTGAGCACTTTGGCGCAGAATTATATGGCCAAAATCTAACGGATAAATTCTATATTACAGATCGCTTCAACAGCCCCTCACTGGGCATTAACGCCGTTTACGTTGGTGACCCAAAGGAAATCGGCGCGCGTATTACATATAAGTTTTAATCTGCAATTACCCAGCCCTGCGCCAGCTTTGCTACGGCGCAGGATTAGGTATGCGCCGATGAATTGCCTCAATCTCTTCCATAACATCATCACTAAGCTGCAATTCCGAACTATCTATATTTTCCTTTAATTGCAGCATTGTCGTTGCGCCAATAATATTGCTCGTCAAAAAACTTTGCCCCGTCACGAAGGCCAAGGCCATCTGCGCGGGAGACAGTTGATGACGCTCCGCCAGCGCGACATAAGCCTCGCTGGCCGCCACGGCCTGTGGATTGCTATAGCGCTGAAAACGCTCAAACAAAGTTATACGAGCATCAACTGGGCGAGCCCCATTGCGGTATTTTCCACTTAGCATTCCAAACGCCATTGGTGAATATGCCAGCAAGCCGACGTCTTCGCGAATAGCCATTTCAGCCAAACCAATTTCGAAGGTGCGATTCAGCAAACTGTAAGGATTTTGAATACTCGCTATGCGCGGCAAGCCATATTGCTCGGCCAAATTTAAATAGCTCATCAAACCCCAAGGCGTTTCATTGCTAATACCAATGGCCTTTACCACACCGCTGTTAAACAACTCCGATAGTGTTTCTAATATCTCATGCAAATCACGTTCGGCATCGTCAGCACCGTGTTGATAACCCAATTTGCCGAAAAAATTTGTTGCCCTATTGGGCCAATGGATTTGATACAAATCGATATAGTCCGTCTGCAACCGCGCCAAACTCCCTTCTATGGCGTTCAAAATACCGCTGCGACCAAGCGGTTTACCTTCGCGCACATGCGGGTGGCCGGGGCCAGTTGCCTTACTGGCCAGCACTATCTCCTTGCGTTTACCACTTTGTCGAAACCACTCACCGATATACTCCTCGGTCTTACCTTGGGTTTCAGGGACTGGCGGCACGGGGTACATTTCAGCGGTGTCAAAAAAGTTAATACCCCGCGACACCGCATAATCCATTTGCTCACATGCGTCATCCAGCGTGTTTTGTTCACCCCATGTCATAGTGCCTAAACAAATCTCACTAACGCTAATTCCCGTTCGTCCCAATTCACGCGTTTTCATTTGAGCTCCTCTTAATTCAATTGTCTATTTTCGCCATATTCATCAAATGTATTTTCTAAGTGTACGGCAATTTCGCCTGCCATGAACAACACCAAGGCCGTCACATTGAACACATCAAATACTAATATATGGATATACATATATTCAAATTTACGATAGCATTCCCGCAACATCAACAAAGTAAGCTTCATTCGCATGAACCCAGAACAGCTTTTTAAATGTCTAGCAGACGAAACGCGCTTGCTGTCCACCCTGTTAATTCAGGCCGAGGGCGAGCTTTGCGTGTGCGAGTTAATGNAAGCGCTGGAAGACAGCCAACCCAAAATCTCGCGGCATTTGGCCCAGTTAAGAAACTGCGGAATTCTCACCGATAGACGTGATCGTCAGTGGGTCTACTATCGTTTACACCCGCAACTACCACAATGGGTGACAGATATTCTTGCCACAACATATGCCGCCCAGCTGGAACGATTAAAACCCTGCTTACAGAAATTAAAAACCATGGACTGTCGCCCCGAAAGCTGCACATAAATTAAGAGGATTACATGAATATATTATTTATCTGCACCCATAATCGCTGCCGCAGCATTCTGTGCGAAGCCATTAGCAATCACTTCAATGATCCGCGCATTCAAGCCTTCAGCGCCGGCAGCCAACCCGCCGGCGAAGTGCACCCGCTGTCATTGAAACATCTCGCCGCACACGGTATTTCAACGGCTAATTTACGCAGCCAATCCTGGGATGACTTTGCCGATCAAACCATCGATATTGCCATTACCGTCTGCGATAGTGCCGCAGGTGAAAGCTGCCCACTGTGGCTGGGAGGCTCACCAAAAGTGCATTGGGGACTTAGCGACCCATCCAAACTCAACGGCAGCGATGCAGAAATTGACGCCGCATTTAATGACTGCATCGCTTCAATTCAAGCGCGAATAAAAGCACTGCTGGCGCTCGATTTAGAACAGCTAAGCAAGACCGAACTCATCGCGTCTTTAAAACAAATTCATACTAATGCCTCGGAAGGGAGCCTCATCTAATGGGTCTATTTGAACGCTACTTAAGTGTCTGGGTTGGGCTCTGCATCATCGCAGGTTTGCTCTTAGGTAATATCGTGCCAGAACTATTCCAACTCATTGCGAGTATGGAAATCGCCCACGTTAACTTACCCGTCGCGCTATTTATTTGGGTAATGATTTACCCAATGATGGTGCAAGTCGATTTTTCATCCATCAAAGACGTTGGCAAAAAGCCCAAGGGCTTAGCTTTAACACTGGTGATTAATTGGCTGATCAAACCCTTTACCATGGCTGCGCTGGGTTGGTTATTTTTCCGCGTGCTGTTTGCCGACTGGGTAGACCCGCAAACTGCGACTGAGTATATCGCCGGTATGATTTTACTTGGCGTAGCGCCCTGTACTGCGATGGTCTTCGTCTGGAGCCAACTCACTAAAGGTGACGCCAACTACACACTGGCGCAAGTCTCGATTAACGATGTCATCATGGTTTTTGCTTTTGCGCCTATTGCCGCATTTTTGCTGGGTATTAGCGATGTTACTGTGCCGTGGGATACCTTATTACTATCTGTTGTACTCTATGTGCTTATTCCACTCATAGCTGGTGTGCTAACCCGCCGCGCACTCGACAAACCCGACAACCACAAACACCTACAGAATTTTTTAGACCGAGTAAAACCCATCTCAATAAGCGGTCTATTGGCCACCGTCATACTATTATTTGGCTTTCAAGCAGAAGTCATTATGCAAAACCCTATTTCGATAGTACTGATTGCTATACCACTGCTAATCCAAACCTACGGCATATTCGCCATTGCATTTTACGGCGCAAAAGCCCTGCGCCTACCCCACAATATTGCAGGACCAGCCTGCCTTATTGGCACGTCCAACTTTTTTGAACTGGCCGTCGCCGTCGCCATATCCTTATTCGGATTACACTCCGGTGCGGCACTGGCAACTGTGGTCGGGGTATTAGTAGAAGTCCCCGTCATGTTGTCACTGGTCGCGCTAATAAACCACAGTCGCGACAGCTTCCCAGCCTAAACACACATCTACTTTATTAACGGAAATACGATGAGCGATCTTCAACATATCGACGCCGACTTACTCAAGCCAATCGACACGAGTAAATTATTTAAAAGATTAGAGCATCCACCAAAAATATTGCTGCTCTACGGCTCAGTGCGGGAACGCTCCTTTAGCCGACTCGCCACCGAAGAAGCCGCGCGCTTGCTAGAATTTTTCGGCGCCGAAACGCGTATTTTCAACCCATCTGGCTTGCCGCTCCCCGACGACTGCGACGCCAACCACCCAAAGGTTCAAGAATTAAGAGAACTCGCCAGCTGGTGCGAAGGCATGGTGTGGTGCTCACCCGAGCGCCACGGCGCAATGACCGGGATCATGAAAGCACAAATAGATTGGATTCCACTTTCCATTGGCGCAGTACGCCCAACCCAAGGTAAAACCCTTGCGGTCATGCAGGTCTGCGGTGGCTCACAAAGCTTCAATGCGGTGAATCAATTACGCGTGTTAGGCCGCTGGATGCGCATGGTCACCATACCCAACCAATCATCCGTCGCCAAAGCGTGGCTGGAGTTTGACGAGAATGACCGTATGAAACCGTCCTCATACTACGACCGCATAGTGGACGTAATGGAAGAGCTAGTGAAGTTCACATTACTCACCAGAGGCAGCGCGGACTATTTTGTAGACCGCTACTCCGAGCGCAAAGAAGACCTCGCTGAATTTAAAAAGCGCATCGCCCAGCGCACAGAAACCAACTAAATATATGCCGAAGCTAGACCACGACATGTCGTGGTCTAGCTTCTCTGCCCCCACACGATAAATCCATTCGGCTTACTCGCCTCATCGCCAAAAATTGCCATCGCAGTAATAGCGACAAAACCAGATCACGCCAAAGCCCCGTTATATTATTTATTACGCTCCCTGTACGACAGAACCGCGATATTACTGCGTCTTCCGACATACCCCGCACAGTAAAGTAGTTGACATAGTCAATCAATATAAATATAGTTGACCATATCAACCAATATGGAATTTCAATATGCCGCCCCTTGCTCTGAACGAGATTTTGCACAGCCTTACCCACGCCTACAAATCGGGGTTACGCGCAGGTGTTAAAGAACATCAAATTCCACTACCCATCACGCACATACGCGCGCTAAAAGGCATTCGCCGCAATCCACACTGCACAGCACAGTCAATTGCTCAGCGTATGCAACGCGACAAGGCGCAAATCACCCGAGTGCTAAACGAACTGCTGCAGGACGGCTTTATCAGCAAATCAGATAACCCTGAGGATCGCCGCAGCCAACTACTTCATCTTACAAAAGCAGGAGAAAAAATCGTCGCCCAGCTCGACACCATTGAACAGAAAACCAGCTGCGCGATGACCGCCAACCTTAGCGATGAGGAAATGACATTATTTATTCGTATCGCCAATACCATGATTAGCAATCTCAGCGCAGACACGTCGCAATAAAAGGAACACCCCCATGAACAAACCCGCACCCAGAACACTCGATGTCATTCGCAGCAGCCAACTTAGCCCGCACATGCTCAGAGTCACCCTCGGCGGCGAGGGCATGACTAACTTCCCGGCAGATCAAGCAAGCGCCTATATAAAGCTTATTTTTCCGCAGGGTGACAACGCCAAACCACTAATGCGAACCTACACTGTACGCCAGCAACGCCAACACGAAATTGACGTAGACTTCGTCATCCACGATGCCGACGGCCCCGCCTCAGCATGGGCGCGCTCAGCGCAAACAGGAGATCAAATACTCATTGGCGGCCCCGGCCCTAAAAAGCTGATAGATGCGGAAGCAGATTGGTTTCTTATGGTGGGCGATATGACGGCCCTTCCCGCCATAAGCGTGAATATAACATTGCTGCCCCAGCGTGCCCGCGGCTACGTAGTCATTGAAGTGCCTGACAAAGAAGACATTCAAGAACTGCCTGTGCCAGACAATATTAACGTGCATTGGCTGATCAATCCCCAACCAGACCCCAGCCGTGAAACGTTGCTGAACTACGTAGAGAATTTAAAATGGCTACCGGGAAAAGTGTCGGCGTGGGTTGCCTGTGAATTTAATTCTATGCGCCAATTGCGCAAGTATCTAAAACAAACCCAGCAATTAAACAAAGAGCAGTTATATATTTCCAGCTATTGGAAAATAGGCAATGACGAAGATCAGCACAAAGTAGAAAAACGGCAAGACGCTGACCAACTAGAAATGGCGACGTAACGGTCGCCTTAATTAATGTCAGCCTATAGCAACATACAAACAGAAGGGTTCACAACACCGCATAACTAGCCAGCACCGCTGTTAAAAACAAACACAGCAAGGCAACAAGGTCTACACTTTTTATTTTATACGACACCGCTGATGATTCCTTTGCGGCCAACTTCAACTCTCTAGCCGCCATAAACAAAGGAAAGGCGACACTGATAGCAATAACAACACCCCCAATAACATAGAGGTAGATATATTTAACCCCTAAGCGCCTGCCCTCAATAAACATCCACACATTACAGACAAAAGCTAAAAATAAAATATCTATGGTTAAAAATTTTCCCGCTGGATTCGCATTAAATAATGCGTCGTTCCAAAATTTTATATTTGCATTTACAAAGCCATCACCTAAATACGCAGGCACATGAATCCAGGTCATAATGAGCGCTAATAATGCGCTTATTAAATAGACGATGACTAATGGCTTAGCTTTTAATTCCATGTTAATTCCTTATTATTTTATTAAAGTATTTAGCGCATTCCACGCACCTTACAAGGCACCACCGCAGCTACTACCTTGCCCGGCAGTACATCCGAAGCAATGATCGGCAATAGCGATCTCACTACCTGCAATATCCACATTCAAAAGATCACGCAAATGCCTGCTCTCTTTACCCAGCACCGGCAAATCTAGCTGCTGATTAAAATCACAGTCATATAGATTTCCCAGCCAATCTACGCTCACCAAATTACGGCACATGAGTGAAGCTAAATTTTCTTCGCTAAAATTATTTTTCAGCAAGTCCATATAGGGTTTAAATTCGCCTTTAGATACCAAGGTAGAACCAAAGCGCTTGATGGGCATATTGGCCAAAGCAAATAGATTGCTAAATTCAATACCGAAGTGGGCGCGCAGCTCCCGCCGATAATCTGCCTCTAATGCCTGTTGATTTGGCGGTAGCGATGCGCCCTGCGGGTTATAAACCAAATTCAACACCAAACCCGAGTCAGGCATGCCATAGCCCAAGGAATTTAATAATTGCAGACCAGCAATACTTTTGTCGAATACGCCTTCACCGCGCTGTGCATCCACATTTTTTAGGGAGTAACAGGGCAAGGAAGCCACGATCTCAACCTTATTTGCTGCTAAAAATTCGGCCAAGCCCTCCTGACCCGGCTCAAACAATATCGTCAGATTACAGCGATCAATAACTTTAACGCCGATGTCAGTAGCAGCACTGACCAACTCTCGGAATTGCTCATGTAGCTCTGGCGCACCACCTGTTAAGTCGAGGGTTTGTATATTTCTGGCCGCCAGCACCTCAGGAATAAGCGCGATGAGTTCTGCCGGCATCATTTCTGTCCGTGTTGGCCCAGCATTAACATGGCAATGTAAGCAGCGCTGATTGCATTTATAGCCAAGGTTGACCTGTAAGGTATCCAGCGGCTTTCGCGTTATTGCGGGAAAATCTGTCAGCTCTAAAAGTGCCAGGGTATCGTGCATTTTCGCCTCTATTTATCTATCCGTTACACACTGACTCAGCAACGTCGTCAATGTTACAAACTGGGTAATTTCAGCTTCTACGACCACGATATGGCAACAGGCCACACTGCAAAGCAGTCTAAGGTATTAACACCGTCTTTTTGGCCAAAAAATATACTGTTTAGAAAACCTCAATATCGAATTATTTTTCTTATACTTACAATAACTTAGCACATAAGGCGGGTCTAACCTCATCAAAATCAACACACTAAAATTGATGTTTTGACGAGTTTTACACTGATATTCGGCCTAAAACCAAGAATTCCCGTATAATACGCCGCTTTCACGCGAAGAGAGCAAAGCAATGACCGCAAAAGTTGCCCTGATCATGGGCTCAAAAAGTGACTGGGAAACAATGCGCCCAGCCACCGAGATCATGAGCGAACTTGGCGTGGAGCACCACGTAGAAGTGGTCTCGGCGCATCGCACTCCGGACAAACTAATGGAATTTGCCAGCCAGGCCGTAGACCGTGGCTTTGACGTCATTATTGCCGGCGCCGGCGGCGCGGCGCACTTACCGGGCATGGTGGCAGCCAAAACTCGCCTACCTGTGCTGGGTGTGCCGGTGCAAAGCAAGGCGCTAAACGGTGTCGACAGCTTACTTTCTATCGCCCAAATGCCTAAAGGCATTGCCGTTGGCACCTTGGCGATCGGCAGCGCCGGCGCTTTTAATGCTGGCCTCATGGCCTGTCAGATTTTGGCACTTACTGACGCTGATTTAGCTATGCGACTTGACGCCTTCCGCGCGAAGCAGACCCAGGACGTGTTAGACAATCCGGATCCGAGGGACGCTTAATGCCGACGGTTTGGGTTCTCGGCGCCGGACAATTAGGTGCCATGCTAAAGCAGGCTGCATATCCATTGGCGCTCCGCGTCGAGCCCGTTGAGCCTGAGAGCGAACAGCTACCAGCGATCAAAGACGGTGACATCATTACCGTTGAGCGCGAGCAGTGGCCAGACACAGCCGTAACCCGCCACATGAGCCAGCAATCTGGCTTTATGAACGCGGATATTTTTGGCAAGATCGCCGACCGCTTCCATCAAAAAACCATGCTCGACACCCTCGGCATTAACACCGCGCCGTGGCGTTCTGTCGAAGTAGATACCCAAGCCAAATCACTTCATGCGGCCTTAGGCCCCGACGTTTTATTAAAACGCCGCGAAGGTGGTTATGACGGCAAGGGCCAGTTTTGGCTTTACCAAGACAAGGGGCTCGACGTTCCTAGCGATTGGTTAGGCACCGGCATCGCCGAAAAGAAAATCCCTTTTAATGAAGAATTGTCGCTGGTTGGTGCGCGGGACAAAGACGGCAATAAAGTCTTTTATCCTTTAACGCTGAATCTGCACCGCAACGGCATTTTAATGGCGTCTGTTGCGCCGCTTGCTAGGGTTGATCACCTGCAAGGCAAGGCCGAGTCGATGCTTGGCAAAATTATGGATGCCGCTGACTACATTGGCGTTATGGCGATGGAATGCTTCCGCGTTGGCGAGGAACTCATCGTCAACGAACTTGCACCGCGCGTTCACAATAGCGGTCACTGGACCCAAGCCGGTGCCTGTGTCAGCCAGTTTGAAATGCATTTACGCGCAGTAAGTGGCCTGCCCATTAAAGCACCCGAAGTGCGCGGCCAAAGCGTGATGATCAATGTGATTGGTGTTGAGCGCGAAACCAACTGGTTAAAAATTCCATCTACCCAGTGCTACTGGTATGGCAAAGACGTTCGCCCCGGACGCAAGCTTGGCCATATCAATATCAATCATCCCAAGAAGAGCGCCGTGCAAACCGCACTGAATGAGCTGCGTAATTTATTGCCCGAAAACTACGGCGATGTTTTTGACTGGGTAAAAGAAGAACTCTCTAGCCTTTAATTGCGTGTTTAAGCTCCGCTTAGCCAGCGGAGCTTGCTGCACTACAGCAATGCAAAACCATGCAGTACCATCATCAATACGCTCGTTGTAAACAGCGAACCTATCGTCGTCAGCACAATAATATTTGCCGCTAAGGCCGAATTACCGCCCATTGCTCGCACCATAATATAGCTCGCTGCGGCGGAAGGTGCCGATGACATCAAAGCCAACACCCCTAATTCCAAGCCCCTAAACCCAACTGAGATACCGGCTGCAATTAGCAGCAAAGGCACGATCATTAATTTACAGACCGCACTAATCATTGCGCTGCGAAAATCCGCTCGCAAGGCTCTAAAATCCAAACTCGCCCCCGTGCATATTAATGCCAAGGGCAGAGTCATTTGCGAGAAATAGCCACCGCTCTGAACCAATAGCTCAGGAAGCTCCCACTCTAAGCCCGCAACAAATAAAGCTGCAACAATACTTATAATTAAGGGGTTACGAGCAATACCTTTCAGCGTTGAAGCGACACCGCCACGGTGATTCAAAGACCGATTAAGGGTAATAACCGCCAAAATATTAAATAAAATTGTAACCAAACCCAAATACAAAGACGCCGCCACCAGCCCCGCGTCACCAAACGCGTTTACGCAATAGGCTAGCCCGATGATTCCCATATTAGAGCGAAAACCACCCTGCACCACCACGCCGCGATCTTCACGCTTTGGCACCATGGCCGCCGCCAATAATTCCAACATTAAATAAGCGATCAGTGTGCCAACCAAGCCCAACACGACCAGAGAAATATTTGCAGAGTCAGCAATATGAGTCTGACTAATATTTAAAAACAGCAGCGCGGGTAAGGTAACGTTGAAAACCAGCTTAGAACCGACGTCGATAAAGTTGTCGTTAATCAGACCAACACGCCGCAGGTAAACGCCTAGGGCCAGCACCACAAAAATGGGGCCGGTGATCGAAAATGAAAAGGCGAGTGATTGTAAAAAATCGTGCATGGAATAAGTTCTTAGATATTCAAGAATAGTGACGGCAAATCCACCACTAGCTTACCATGCACGACAATCTATACCGTTAAGAAAAACACGACAGCGCTAACTACTCGGCCGAGCGCTCAAATTGCTTTGCCGCTACCAATAAAATAACTGCAATGACGACTTCCACCGCAATCATATCCACGGTCAGCGCCGCGCCCTGCACCGCCCACGCAATCAACCGGAACAGCGCTGCAACACCCAAAGTGGTAGCCGAAACATACAGAAAAATTGGCGCTTTATGCCAAACACCAAATAACACCCAAAGCCCGCCGGTAAAAAAGAAAGCGCCAAAGTCGCCAATTTGCGAGCTGCGCCCAACACCGTCAGACAAAGCCATTCCCAAGGTCGCGGCGGCTGCCTGCGGATCAATTAACCAGCGTAAACCCAAGATTATGAATAATAGCCCTAACACCCACAGCAGCACATTCAATAATTTCGTCATCATTATTATCCTATTTTAATAGCATTTTTTATTGGGCGGTCTGACCGAGCTGCCATCGTAAGCGCTGCTCAATCGCCGCCGCCCGAGGGTTATTCGGCACCAGTTTTCGCCAGCGCAGAACATAGGGTAAAGCCTGTCTCGGCGATTGATAATTCACCGCATACAAACTTAGTAGCTCTAACAATTCGCGGCGCGAACCTTGGCGCTGCAAGGCGTGTTCAAGGGCGGCAATCGCCGCCTGAGGCTGGCCAGATTGTTCCAGCGCCACGGCTTGGGCATAAGCGTAATTACTGTTCATCGGAGCCAGCTCCACAGCATGAATGATGGCTTTCAATCCATCGTCCAGCTTGCGCTGTCGAAAGTAGCTCATACTCAAAGCATAGGAAATAGCAGCATCATCATTTAGCGTCCGCGCCGATAGCAGCACAGTTTGTGCCTGCCCTTCGTCGCCGCGCTGCCGATGCAGATCGGCAAGATTTATGGACGCTGGCGCATAAGTGGCATCTATACGCAGCGCCTGTCGATAGGCCTGTTCTGCAAGTTCAATTTTACCCAGTGACAGTGACAAATTCCCCAGCGCCATCTGCGACGCAGGGTGGTCGGCATTACGCAGCAGTGACTGCCGGTACTCGTCTACATACAGAGACAGACGCTTACGAGGCTCCCCCTTCAGACTACCGCTAGACAATGCCTCGGCCAGTGCTCGAGTAACGGCGATTCTCACAGACTTGCTCTGGCTATCAAGATAAGGCAACAAGATTGGCAAGCGCTCTTCGAGCGGTAGCCGCTCCAGAATCTCCACCGCCGCCCCTTGCAGAGCCGGATCACCACGTTGCATTTGTTGTCGAGCCAACTCGCTGAGGGCTGGATCATCTATTCGTGCCCCCACCCCCGCCATCACACTCGCCTGCCGAAACGTCAAACCCTGCGGATCCGTGACGTACTCCAATAGCTTGGGTAAGCTTGCCAGTGCACCGCGATCTAACTCGCTCAGCCACATTGCCACATCATTCACATCAGGATTACTACCCAGAGTTTGCGCGCGCAACCAGTCCGCGCCTTTGTCCTCATGGCACTGACTACAAACATTGGGCACACTTATCGCCTCACTTAACGCATGACTGGGAATTCCAAAACGATGGTCACGCCGTGCGTCCACGCCCATATAAAGCTTGGACGGCATATGGCAGTTCACACACTGCGCGCCACTGCTATTTTCAGCGTGGCCATGATGCTGTCGTTGGTTGTAATTACTCGGTAAGTGGCACTGAGCGCAAAGGGCATTACCTTCAACCTTAAGTGCAAGCGAATGGGGATTGTGACAATCACTACACACCACGCCAGCGTCATGCATTTTGCTTTGCATAAAAGAACCGACAACAAACACTTCAGCATCGATCTGGCCATCAAGATGGTAAAGAGGCGTATTAGGCAACATCAAGCTTAGGTGGTCTGCCAACTGTGAATCCAATTGCCAGTTATCAATACGGGTGCCTAGACTGTGACACTGACCACAAGCCGAAAGCTGGCGCCCAAAGGGGCGATCACGACGCTGGGCAATAGTGGCACCTTCAGAAAAATGCCAAGTGCCCCGCTCAGCCAACGTGGCGGAAAATCCGCCATGGGCGATCGAGGAAGGCTGCTTACCCTTCAGCCACTGACCGTGACCGCTCGCATCGCCATGGCAAGCTTGGCAACTGACATTAATAAATTGCCAGTGAGTATCAAAGCGATTCTGCTCAGGACTATAGCCCTTTTCCAAACCGGTAGAATGGCATTCCGCACAACTGGTATTCCAGGTAAACGCGTAATGATCCCAGCCCAGATCAGAGTCCAGCCCGTACCAGCGCTGACCGCCCTCTGCCTTACTGCGACTGTCCCAGGCAATGGGCAGCGCTTGCATGCGCCCACCCGACATCGCAACCAAATATTGTTGCAGCGGATAGACACCAAACGTGTACCGCGCTTCCAGCCGACGCAACGCCTGTTCAGGCTCATTTAGGGTAATCCAGAAGCGGCCACCATCCTTCAAAAACCGATAACGTAAGCCTTGATGCTCCAGTGACTGACCGTCGAAGGCACCAAGTACCGTCTGCTCACTAGCTACCTGCATAGCGGCGGCATGTTGTGATGCCTGCCATTGTTTAAACTCGGACTGATGACAAGCAGCACAACTCTCAGGCTGATTGGCTACAGCAGGTGCAGGTGATGTCTCCGCCCACGCAATGCAGCAGTACAAGCTGATGAATACCGCCCACGCGGCCATACGGTATAGCAAAGCCAGCTAGCCTCTATTTTTGTTACGTCGCCGGCGAATACCGACATACATCAGCACGGCTATAATCAGTAGTGCAGAAATCCATTCCCTTTTTCTTGCCATAATCGAATTCCAACTCACTTGTTGAAGCTGATCATAACCATCTGGTACGGGTAGCACACCGTTGCGCCGCGCATACTCCTCATAGTCAGCCTGCATTTCTGCAAACCGCTCTGGCATGCTCGCAGCCAGATCGCGGCTCTCTCCAGGATCATCAACAATATTATATAAATGCCAATGACCGTCACTGGCGGGGGGCAAGTTTTTTACGAGTTTGTAATCCCCCTTGAACAAGGCCGCATTACCGCCCAATTCATAACCAAGGGTGTCATGCTCCCACCTTACTCTATCATCTTGCCCAAGCAGCAGAGGCAGCAAACTTTTGCCTGTTGGCTGACGATACTGCGCTCTCGGCATAGAAGCGCCGCTTAGTTCGAGCAAGGTCGGCACAATATCGGTGACATGGGTTAGCGCGGATGATAGCTGCCCTCTTGGCTCCACCCCCGCACCGGCGATAATCATTGGCACCCGCAGGCCGCCCTCCCCAGCATAGTATTTGTAGTACGACAGCGGCGAAGCTGCCGCACTCGCAAAACTCGGACCGATCACCACATAGCTGTCGGGTTCGCCCAACGTTTCGTAATCCGTGTTGTAGCCCATCGCCTTCATCCACAAGAAAAAGGGCAAGCCAAACTGGCCAACCGGATCTGCCGGCTCAGGGCCGTTGTCCGACATAAAAACAAACACCGTATTATCGTATTCCCCTATGGATTTCAGGTGCGCAACAAGACGGCCAATATGATGATCCATCGCCTGAACCATGCCCGCATAGACCGCCATACGTCTCGCCCAATCGCGCTGCTCAACTTCGGTGAGCGCGCCCCAATCGGCGGTGCTATCCATCTCAAGCAAAGTAGCTGACGACGACACCAGCCCAGCCGCCACTGCAGCCCTATAACGCTGTTGCCGCAGCGCCGACCAACCTTGCTGATACTGTGCTTCATACATCGCGCGGTACTCCGCCGGCGCCTGCACGGGAATATGCACCGCCTGAAAAGCGAGGTAGGAGAAAAACGGTTGGCCGTCACCATGCTGACTGTCGATCTGTGCAATGGCTTGATCGACGATATATTCCGATGAATAGAAATTCTCCGGCAACTGGTGGGGCTGATCATCTTTGTACCAGTTTGCAGCGCGGTACATCGGTAAATAAGGGCGCTGGGACCAGTTGTCCGCCCCGCTTTCCGCCAAAATAACGCTGCGCTCAAAGCCGCGTTGATTCGGCAGGCGACTAGGGTCTTTACCCAGATGCCATTTCCCCGACACATAGGTGTGATAACCGCGATCACGCAGCAGCGTCGCCACGGTCTGCACTTGGTGAGACAGCACCCCGTCGTAGCCATTACGACCCAACTGACTTGGCGGCATCGCCTCTGGAATATTCGGCACGCCATTTAAATGACTGTCCACACCGGTCAACAGCATCGCCCGCGTCGGCGCACAACTAGCGGCGACATGGTGATTAGTAAAGCGTATGCCATTCTCCGCCAGCGCCGCCAAACTCGGTGTAGAAATTTCACTGGCAAAGGGCTGAATATCCGTAAAACCAAGGTCGTCGGCCAGAATCAAAACAATATTGGGAGTTGCCGCTTCTGAGACGGAAGGCATCAATATTAGTAACAAGCAGCAAAGATTTCGCCTCAACACTGGGCACATCCTCTTATCATTATTTTTATTGTTGGCCTACGGCGCCTGAACACTAAAGCGCGCCGCACTCAGCTACGCTAAGCGCATTCGGCCATTTATTTACACGATGTAAACTTTAATGCAGAATGACGCAAACTGTCCAGTCATAACAACGAGAATAACGCAATGACAACACGTTCGAAATTCAGCATTGTATTGCTATTGTTGATCATCGCCGGTGCAGGCTTTTTCTGGAAGTTCGGCGACCAGCTTGTGCTGAAATTGATGCAGCGACAAGTGGAAAACACCCTCAGCAACCGTTTTATGGATGAGCTTCCTGACGGCTTGCATGTCTACATATGCGGCGCTGGCTCACCCATCCCCGACCCTCATCGCGCCGGCCCTTGCACCGCTGTGATCGCCGGCAACAATCTGTATATTGTCGATGCCGGCAGCGGCAGCATTCGCAATATCGGTCCCGCCGGACTCTCTGCTGGTCACACCAAAGCGGTATTGCTCACCCACTTCCACTCCGACCATATTGACGCATTAGGCGAACTCTCGGTGCAACGTTGGGCTGGCGGCCATCGCGATGAACCGCTAAACGTCTACGGGCCAACAGGTGTTAAACACGTTGTTGACGGCTTTAATCTGGCCTACACCCAAGACACGCAATACCGCATTGACCACCACGGCGCCCATACCGTCATACCCTCAGGCGCCGGTCTAAAAGCCCACACTTTTGCGGAAATGGGCAGCATGGACAGCGCTGTGATTATTGAAGATGCGGGACTGCGTATTACCGCGTTTACCGTCGACCATTACCCCATCCCCAACGCCGTTGGCTACCGTTTTGACTACAAGGGGCGCAGCGTGGTGATTTCTGGCGACACAAGTAAAAGTGCCAATGTTGAAGCGATGGCAGCGGGAGCAGATTTACTACTTCACGAAGCGCTATCACCGCAATTGGTAAACCTCATGCAAGCGGCTGCAAAGGAAGTCGGCGCTAAACACATGGCACAAATTTCAGAGGATATTCTCAACTACCACACCACGCCCCAGCAAGCCGCTGACATTGCTCAGGCCGCAGGGGTCAAGTACCTAGCACTG
This sequence comes from Zhongshania aliphaticivorans, assembly GCF_902705855.1. Lineage (GTDB taxonomy): Bacteria > Pseudomonadota > Gammaproteobacteria > Pseudomonadales > Spongiibacteraceae > Spongiibacter > Spongiibacter aliphaticivorans_B. Next base: position 59,533 of record NZ_CACSIJ010000018.1, read on the forward strand.
AACCACATTGTTCCCGGCCTCCCTTTACGCTACCTAGAAAAGCTGTTTATTCAGGGTAGCGCCAAGCATTACAAAGGCCCGATTAGCATCACCCGCGATGGCGACTTTTTCAGCCTGCCTGTCAACAGCAGTGATATTCACACCGACACCTTGCTGTAACCCTAATTCACGAGCTTCGGACACGACTATGAATCACCAACAAGACTATATTCTGATCGCTACACAGTACTCCTACTACTCCGCCAAAGTACGCGCCTGCTTGCAATACAAACGCCTGCCCTACACCGAGCGGGCCAGCAATTTTCAGGCGCTCTTTCAGGATGTATTGCCCCGCACCGGCGAAGCTAAATTCCCGGTGGTGTTATGCCCCGACGGCGACCTGCTGAACGACAGCTGCGACATCGTCGAGGCATTGGAGAAACGCCACCCAGAGCGACCGCTTTCCCCCGAAGACCCCGTGCTAAAACTAGCTTGCCTGTTGCTAGAAACCCTATGCGATGAGTTTTTTATCGCACCACTTATTTACTACCGCTGGATTCCCGAAGACACTCGCCAGTGGGCGCTGGGCATGTTCCAAACGGTTTTACATACCGACCTTGACGACCCCGCTCTGCGAGAACAGTCTGCGGGAATATCCGATATAGTCGCCGAGGGTATACAGGCTAAGGTGCGCAAGCTGGGCCAAGATCGAGAAGACGTACAAGCGCTGAGTCGACAACTTACCCACCGCATTTTAGATGCCATCGAACAACGCTTAAACCAGCAACGCTTTCTGCTCGGCAAGCGGCCTTCTCTAGCAGATGTGGCACTGATGAATGGCCTGTTTGGTCACATTTATATGGACCCCTGCGACGCCGGCGAATACCTCCGTCGCCACTGTACCAAGCTGTCGATGTGGATGATGCGCATGCATGCCGCTGCGGGTGAAGCCAGCGATGGCCAGCTGGACAATGACCCACAGCTAGCGGAATTTCTCGCCCAACTCGCCACCCCCTTTGCAGCAATGGCGCAAGCTGTGTGGCATGCCGTGGCGAAAGGTATTAGCAGCGCCGACAGCGATACACTGCCACCCTCCTTCGGTCCACTTTCCGTTATGATCGAAGGGGTAGAAGTCTCGTCTGCCAGCTCACCTTATGTAGCTTGGAAATTACAACGGGTGATGAATGCTTACCGAGAATTATCACTTGAAGACCAACAGCGCGCCGACACTCTGCTTGCCGACACTGGCTTCCTGCCGCTGTTGAAAACCGACCCAGAGTGGCACTTAGAAAAAGCCGGCACAGCTATTCGCTGGGTGGCAAAAAAATAAAGGCAAACACTAGGAGGCGGGTTTATTGCTCACAGGGGGCAAACCCGCCTTGTCGCCAGATTTGAACCGTTTCAACATCCACAACAGCAATTCAAGCGCGCTATCTTTATCCATCTCACCGTCGCTCACTAGGCTGTAGCTGCCCCAAAACAACATGTCGATCATAAAACCGATATGTCGCCGCTGACTGTCCGCCAAACCCTCACCGACCAAGCCCGGTATCGCCGCCGCCGGCACATCGGCGCTAATGCGACGAATCATTCTCGCTGCTTTGGCAATGGGTTCATCGGCGTTATAAGGGGTAAACAAAATCGTCCACAGGGCGCGCACGCGGCCAGCGGACAGGTCTTCGTGATAGTGTCGGTGCTGAGCCTGCACAGCCTGCTCAATATTATTTGGCTGCTGATTAAAATCCGCCTGCGAGTCTTGATAAAGACTGCCAAACAAATGCTTGATGGTTTCTAGCAGTAATTCATCTATTGCCGGAAAATGCTGATACACCAATTGCCGACTCACCTCCGCCCGCTCGGCAAGCGAAATCATGGTCAGCCCCGGCCAACCCTGCTCGTCTACAATCGTCGCCGCCGCCTCTAAGAGTTGCTGCCTGCGCTGCTGCCGATTTAGGTAATTGCGCTTTGCCGTTTTTTTCTCCGCCATATCAGCGTGGTGTCCTGTCAATTTGGCCAGTAAATATATTCGTCATCCGTTGTTGCTGGCTCAGCCATCGTCTTATCTATCAACACCGGCAGGCTGACAACCGATGGCCAGCGCGAGTCCTGCTGCTGGCTATTATGCTCAGCCAGTTGCGCCGTCATACGCGCCACCACATCCGGTTTATCCGCCGCCAGATTATGTATCTCCAAGGGATCGTCCTTGAGGTTGTACAACCAGATTTTATTCGGATTTGGTGAACGCATCAGCTTCCAGTCGCCAGCTCGAACGCCCTGATAGTCGCCCTCCCGCCAGAAAATCGCCTCGTGGGGCAGGCCCTGCTTATCCCCGCTCAAATAAGGCAATAGATCCACGCTGTCCAATACTCGCTCTGCAGGCAGCCCCGCCTTAGCGGCGGTAGCGACAGTGGCGAACACATCCAAATGCGAAACCGGTGCATCATACCGCAAGCCCGGCGATAACTGTTGCGGCCAGCGTACATAAAACGGAACGCGGACGCCGCCCTCAAAATAACTCAGCTTCCACCCCCGAAACGGTGCGTTTAAATCCGGCAAGCCCAGATACCCCGGCGCGCCGTTGTCGCTGGTAAAAATCACCAGCGTATTGTCGTCAATACCGTTATCTACCAGCGCCTGCATCACCCTATCCACACTGCGATCCAATGCGCGCAGCATGGCGCTATATACCCGCAAACGGTGATCTTGAATATGCGCTAGCGCGTCGTAATCGGCCTTTAAAGCCTGCAGCGGTGAATGCACTCCCCAATGCGCTAAATAAAGGAAAAACGGCCTATCCTTATTCGCCTCAATCGCGCTAATAGCTTGGTCGGTATAGTAGTCGGTAAGATAGCCTTTGGGGGCGAAGGCCGGCCCACCATTATAGGAGGCGGCATAGCGCATTTTCAGCCATATCGCCTGATCCAGCGGGTCGAAATCTTGCCGAGCATTGACCACCTGCGGATCGTCTACCGGTAAATACAAGCCGCTCTCCATCAGCAGGCTCTCGTCAAAACCTTGATGCTCAGGACGCATCCCCTGATCGCGCCCCAAATGCCATTTGCCAATATGCAGGGTGTGGTATCCCGCCGCCTGCAACTGCTCCGCCAACGTTATTTCTTCGGTTGGCATGCCCATAGACTGAAACGTTGGCAGACGATCCACCGCCGCCATATCCACCTCTGGCTGGTGAACGGCGTCAGAGTTTTGCGGCAATATATTGAACATTTTTGCAAAGCTGCGCGGTGCCGGTGTGAACTCAAAACCAAAGCGCGTTGAATAGCGGCCGGTCATCAACATCGCCCGTGACGGCGCACAGACGGCATTGCCCGCGTAAGCGCTGCTGAAAGAAACGCCCTGTTGGGCCAAAGAATCAATAGCAGGCGTTGGCAAGGTGGCCTGTTGACCGCCGTGAAAACTAATATCATTGAAACCTAGGTCATCCGCCACAATGAGGATGATGTTTGGCCGCTTATCGGCGGGGGCGTGTTCACCCCGTTGCCAATTAACCGGCTGATTTTCTAATACCGGATTCCGAAGATTATCGAGCCCAATCACGGTTCGCAGCAGCCACTCTGCTCGGTAGGGCCAAGCAACTAGCACGAGGAGTAATACCACAATCACTGCGAGCAGGATTTTCTTCATTATTATTGTTCCTTCGTTCACTGATTCGCGGCAATTCGCCGCTGCAATTCATCCAGCATCCACATGCGGTCATTACCCCAGCTGGTAAATTCCCCCAAACGAAAACTGGGCACTCCCCAAAATCCCATATCTTGCAAAGCATCGAGATTGGTCTGGGCATAGTTTGGCAAGGGCTCTTGCAAACAGCGCTGCGCCGCCGCCCAATTGATTCCTGCCCTCTCGCAGACTTTACGCAAACCCCTATCAGTGGACAAATCGATAGCCTCTGCCCAAGCACCCCGCCCCGCCGACACCAAGAAATCAAGTTGCTGCCCCGCGCCATCCGCCAAACTAAATACCTTTAAGCAACGCAGCGCACCCTCGCCAATGGGGTCGCTAATCAAGCCAAAGGGAATCCCTAAATTTTTCGCCTCACGAGCGGTGTCATGAACGATATACATACGCTTAGCGAGGGGAATTTTAAAACCACGCATCGCCATCGGCAGTACTGGCCGCACGTCTAGCGGAAGCGACAAGGACGATAGGCGCTGCTGCAATTGCACCGCAGCGAGGTAGGAATATGGGCTGCGAAAACTGAAGAAAAACTCTAAAGGCGTATCCACCGCAGGTGTCCCGCCAAGCTCGGCTGCATTTGCTGAGCGCGACAATTGCAGAGCACCGTCATACAACTTGGCGCGACCAAGAGCCGCACACAAAGCCTCTGCGCGATCCACCCCCCAAAACCAGTCACCGCGAAACTGCCACATGGCTGGCAGGTAATGACCTAAGCGTTCGCGGCGCGTATTGTTAGCCTGTATTTCAATGTCGGTGTCCACCGGCGTGGCTAACTTGCCTGCATCAAATGGCTGCGTTTTCTGGCCAGAAAAAAGCGCCGCCGACACCTCCCACTCCCGCTGTATAAATTCCTCTAACGAGATGGCTCCATGTAAATATCGACTGCCGCTTGCCAGTAGATCGGCGCTCGGTAGTGTATTCATCGCCACCGTTTTAAGCCCATAAGCCGACGCCAAACGCGGCACATCCGTCAGCGCAAACTGACGCTGCTTGTCTATTGCAGGATAAATAGGGCTCTCGTGCTGAGACACCAAGCGCACACGAATCTTTACCTTGCTCTGCGCCTGCAAGCGCGGCAGCAACTGTGCCGCCAAATGAGAGTGCGGGTCTCCCGCCGCATAATAAAACTCCAGCTCATCCGGTGTATTGTCACGGGCTGCTCGCCGCCGCTGAGCGAATTTATATCCGCCAGCCACTAGCTGAATCACTCTGGCCTTGAATCTCGCCTTGGTCGGCACCGCCATGACACACCACACTTTTTCTTATTAGTTGAGCGATACTAGCAATTTTATTTACACAGTGTAAACCCTGTGATAGTTTGAGCCAAAATAACAACAATGGGGAAGCAATAAGCGCTCCCCAGAATAAAGGTTTCAACAATGATGTCATTTCGCAAAGTCCGCGTTTTCACAAATCCCACAATGCTTGGTAGCGCACTACTCCTAGGGCTGAATAGCAGCGCAATCGCGGCACCCCAGCTCGAAGAGGTCATTGTTACGGCCCAGAAGCGCAGCGAAAATCTTCAGGACGTACCGGTCGCGGTGTCGGCCATCACCGCCGACCAGCTCGACGATATTGGCTTCAACGATATCGCCGATATTGCCGCGCAAGTACCGTCACTCATTGTATTAACCAATATCAGCCCGCTATCGGCGACCTTCCGTATTCGCAATATCGGCAACGCGGGCAATATTCCCACCTTTGAACCCGCCACGGGCTTATTCATCGACGGCGCCTTTCGCTCACGCTCTGGCATGGGTATTGGCGATTTAGCCGATGTGCAATCGGTAGAAGTGCTCAAAGGGCCGCAGAGTACACTGCACGGCAAGAACGTCACCGCTGGGGTTATTAGCGTCACCACCAAAGCCCCCAGCGACACACTGGAAGGCATGGTGGAAGCCAGCCTAGGTGATGACCAGCTACAACAATTAAAAACCTCCATCAGCGGCCCACTAACAGACTGGCTAAGTGGTCGCGTGAGCTGGGTAGAAACCCACCGCGACGCATGGATAAATAATACGATAGGTGCTGACAGCGACAATCAGGACAGCCGCGCAATTCGCGGACAGCTGCAAGCCGATTTTAGCGATCAACTCAGCGCCCGCCTGATTGTCGGCTACAGCGAAAAAGATCTGAATCCCATGAGCGGCGACGTGTATTTAAGTGAAGCCGCCAAAACCATTATCGCCAATGCCGGCGGCAAGACCAGTATCGCCAACGATCCAAGCGATCGAAAAGTTGAATACCGAGACAACACTACCTTCGCCAGCGAAAGCAATGACGTTATTCTCAAAGTCGAATACTCCCTCGACAGTTTTAGCCTCACCTCTATTAGTAGCTACGACGATTATGAAAGTGCCAATGGTGTAAATGATGTAGAACAGCAAAGCTTGCAGGTTGCCGACTTCCTCGACGTACAGAACGGTCACTCCTTTTCTCAAGAGCTGCGCTTTGCATCAAATGACAATGCTCGTCTAAATTGGCTAGCCGGTCTGTTCTACTACGAAAACACCTTTATTCGCGGCGACCGCGAGCGTCCAGAATTCATTGCTCAACAGGACATCGCCGCCTACGGTGATGCGGTTGCCGACTATCAAATATCCCTTGGCTTCCTCCCTATCAACCTGTTACCACTTACTATTCCCGCGCTCGGGGTTGCTGGGGATCGCGGCGACTACTACGTCAAACAACAGACCGAGAGTTTTGGCATCTTTAACAAATACGACCTATCCCTTTCAGAGCAATGGCAGATGTCACTGGGGCTTCGCTACTCCTACGAGAAAAAACACGGCCAAATAGAACAATCTAACCAGCTGTCCGTGCTGGGCTGCGTACCACCGCTCAATACCAACCTGCTTTGCAGCGTCACCCCTGACGGCGGTAACTACGATGGCACACTAGATTTCGAAGCGATCACCGGCGCTTTTTCGAGCAGCTACTTTTTAACTGCCGATAGTATGATTTACGGCTCGCTTTCCACCGGTTTCAAAGCCGGCGGTTTTAGCCTGCAAAATGGCACCGCCACCGACGATTCCCGCCCCTATGGCGAGGAAAACGTTACCAATTACGAGGTCGGTATAAAAAGTGAATTTCTCGACAAGCGGGCGCGGATAAATGCCGCCGCGTTTTATACTGAGTACGAAGACTTTCAAAATGCCAGCTACGCGGGGCTGATTTTTGTGGTGAACAACGCTGAATTAGTCACCGTTAGTGGGATAGAAATCGACTCTACCTTCATTCTCACCCCATCACTTATTGCCAACGTCAATCTCGCTTATATCGATACCATTTACGATAAATACACCGGCGGACAATGCTACTACGGCAGAGCCCCTGACAACGACCTAGACCAGTGTGATCTCAGCGGCGAAAACCTGCCTTCAGCCACCCGCATTAAGGGAAACATCGCGCTAAATTATTACCGCCCAATGCTTTCCGGTGAGTTCTATACGCGCTTAGACTATCTTTATAACGGTGACGCCAACAACAGCGCCTCGCTGGACCCCCGCGCTGAAACCAGTTCCTACGGCATCACCAATCTGCGACTAGGATGGCAAAATGGCCAATGGGACTTGGCGCTGTGGGGTAAAAATATAAGCGATAAAAATGCCATTGCCCAGACCGCACCGGCCAATATTCACACCCAAGTAGATCGTAATGTAGGTGCGACAGAAGGCTCCTATCAAGCCTTTACCATACCGCCGCGCAGCATCGGCCTGACTGCCCGTCGATACTTCTAAAACCTCATCGACATTTAAAACAGGAGACAATTAGTGCCACACACACTCATCATTACCGGCGCCAGCGCGGGAATTGGCAAAGCCCTAGCGTGGGAGTTTGCCCGCCGCAATTGTCGACTGGGTTTAACCGGCCGACGTCTCGAAGCGCTAGAACAATTGCAAAGTGAACTGCATGAGCAGACCGGCGTTGAGGTACACATAGCTCGCGTAGATGTAGACGAGACAGACATCGTTGAACAAAGCGTGCTGGCCTTGTGTGCAAAACTGGGGGAGGTGGATAGCATAATCATTAATGCGGGCATCAATAATTTTACCCGTGTTGGAAATGGCCAGCTAGCTGACGAAACTGCAATTATCCGTACCAATCTCATTGGCGCAATGGCCACCGCCAATGCCGCTGTCAGTTACTTTCTAGAAAAAGGCCGCGGCCAAATTGTCGGCATTTCTTCTCTGGCATCATTACAGCCTATTCCTAGCCAAGCGGCCTATTGCGCCTCCAAGGCGGGAATATCTATGTATTTAGACGCACTGCGTATAGAACATAAAGATAACAATATTGACGTTACCCAAATACGCCCCGGTTTTATCAAAACCGAGATCATGGAAAATATCGATCGCTATCCCTTTGCTATTTCTGCAGAACAGGCAGCAAAAGAAATGGCCAAAGCCATACTCGCTCGCCGCAAAGATGTGTTTGTGCCACGCTTCCCTTGGAGCCTGTTTCGCCCAGCATTGGGTCACTTACCCGATAAAATCTGGAAACGCTTCAAATAATAGCTGCGCCCTGACCGCTTAAAAAATATAACAACCATGCAACACAAAAACGGCATGGTTTTTATTTCTCATTATCAAGACGCAATAAAATCGGGCCACTGCCCACCCACGTAATCGATAAATCTCTCACTCAACCCTTCGGCCAAAAGGTATTCACGACTCACGGGAATACGGTTTGGGACAAAGCCGTTATCTGATTTCAATAACGCCGGGTAGTTGTGATGCAGCATCGCCGCACGCCCCATCAACACAAAATCTAAACCTGCATCTAAGCAGTAGTTTATATCTTCTGGCGTATACACTTTTCCCGCCGCGGCCAAACATATCGCACCGCGATCAAGCTCGGTAAAGTAAGAAAGCAAACTGCGCCCCTGTAAGGCTTCATCAACGGGCTCTTTGTAAACATTCCATGCAGAAATATCGAGAAAATCAATTTCCTTTTTCTCAAACAATACTTTGGCCGTAGCAACCGCTTCCTCTAATTCAATTCCGTGACGCTCTGGCGTAAGCCGCACGCCAAGTAAAAAATCCGCGCCGCAACGCTCTCGAATTCCCGTAATAATATCAAACAATACCCGCGATCTATTTTGTAACGTACCGCCGTATTCGTCGGTACGATAATTAAACTCCGAACTTAAAAACTGACAAATAATGTAATTGTGCGCCGCGTGTAATTCCACACCATCAAAGCCTGCCGCCTTGGCACGCTCTGCGCCTTTTATAAAATCCTCAATCAGACTTTTCACTTCACCGTGACTTAAACCGCGAGCTGAAAATTTCTCTGATGGCGAGGGCGCAACTGGCACTTCCCCAGTTAACTCACGGGGCGAACGCAGCCCCGCATGATGTAACTGCACTACAGCAAGGCTACCCTGAGATTTTATTTTCTTTGCCAGCTTTTTTAAGTTAGGGAGATGATTGTCATTGAAGATTCCGAGCTGCCCTGGAAAGCCCTGCCCGCTACTATTAACATGGGCGGCGGCGGTCATGGTAATGCCAAAGCCACCCTCGGCGCGCATTGCCAACCACTTAATTTCTTCGTCAGACAAGGATCCATCAACGTTACTTTGGGTATTCGTTAACGGCGCCAAAGCCAATCTATTCGGCATGATTTTACCGCAAGGAAATTTCATTTTTTCAAATACATTTGTCATTCAATTTCTCTCTATTCGTATAGCGAATTAAAAACACTTTCCTGCGAAAACTAAACCTGCCACTCGGAATGATCCCTTACGACATTACGCAATCCCTCAAGCGCAATTGGCAGCTCTGATCGCGAATTCGTGGCGCGATACACCAAATACACAGGATGCGTAAACTCTGGCGAATCCGCCACTCGTTCCAACTCTCCGCTGCGTAAGTAAGGCTCAACAACACGGGTTCTAAAATAGCCGTTGCCGCCACCGCTCAACATAACGTGCAAGGCTAAAGGCCCCAAATTAAATGTAAACGCCGCTTGTCGCGGCTGAGGCAAAGCGGCGTCGTACTGAGTCCTGAATTCTGAGCCCCAATCAACAAATAAATTTGGTTTGGTATTGTTCGGCACTTGTACATGAACCAATTTTTCTTCCAATAACTGCTCAACCATTACCCCTGATAAATAATTGGGGCGATGTACAATAACCGCATCAAGAAAACCCTTTTCAAGTTTTGCGAGCAAGCTAGACGCATCAGCGACATCTGTATGCACCGCCACACTGGGGGAATTAATTTGCAGCCAGCTCACCCAGTTTGTTAACACTGGGTTCCACAAGCTGGTTTCAGCGCCAATACGTAATCGGGACTCACGCCCCCTTGGCAATTTCATATCAGCTTTCGCGCATTCCCAGCTCTGCACGAGATTTCTGGCATAGGCAACAAAGCGCTCGCCTTCAACGGTTAAACGCGCACCACTGCGATTGCGAATGAATAGCTGGCAATCGACCGTTTCTTCCAACGACTGCACCCGCGCCGTTACAGTTGTCTGGCTAACGTGCAGGCGCTCAGCGGCACCGCAAAAACTTCCCGCACTCATCACCTCTAAAAAAGTACGAGCCAACTCAATATCCATTTAAGGCTCCATCACTAAGCGCAAAGTCGGATTACAGCTTTAATTCCGAATTTATGAATTTAACTATCATATATATTCATTATACGAATTTAAAGCAAGCCTTTACCATTCACGCCCCAATATGTGGCTAGTCATAGTGCATGCGCACCAAAATCACCCATAAGCTGTAAAGAACTAAATGCGTAACTTTATTAATGAACTCGGCCTCGTTATCGGCATTGAACAAAACACCACCAGCCAGCTTGAAAAGCTACTGTCTGGCTTAGGCGGTTTTTTTGGGATTAGCCTGTGCTACCTGATATCGAATATGTATGTTTCAGGCCCCGCAAGCTTACTCATCGTAGCCTCTGCCGGCGCCTCCGCGGTACTTGTGTTTGCCGTCCCCCATGGCGCACTGTCACAACCTTGGCCGGTCATCGGCGGCCACCTTATATCTGCCACCATTGGCGTGTATTGCCAACAACATATTGCGGACGTTCAGATTGGCGCCGCCGTCGCCGTCGGACTAGCCATATTTACAATGTACCATTTACGCTGTTTACATCCACCAGGTGGCGCCACTGCACTTTTTGCGGTAGCCGGTGGTAGCAGCATATATAACTTAGGTTACGCCTACGTCATTTTTCCTGTGCTCTTAAATGCACTTGCCCTTGTAAGCTGCGGCGTGCTGTTTAATGCCTTATTTAGATGGCGCCGCTACCCCGGCCACTGGTTCCGTCGAGAATACGCGGGCTCAACACCCGTCGTTAAACCGGGATTCCGTCATATCAGCACCGATATTGCCCAAGAAGACTTTGCCGCGGCGCTACATCAAATGAACTCATTTATTGATGTTACGCCTGACGATTTAAGCGAATTATTTGAGCTAGCATCACGCAGCGCCCGACGCCGGACACGAAAGCCCTTAAAGATTCAGCCCGGCCTGTGCTACAGCAATGCGGCACGAGGCGATCAATGGGCGGTAAGAGAAGTGCTAACCATAGACGGAAAACGCATTACCTTCCGTATCGCAGCAGGTAAAAGCAATGATATCGTCGGGGTCGATGACTCATGCTCAGTCCGCACATTCAAGCAGTGGGCTCGCTGTAAAGTCATTATGTCGAGTGGCTTGTGGGTGCCCTGCGAGCTGACTAATGACTAGTCTTTAGCGTAAAAATGAATCCATACGTCGCGCACATCGAGTACTAAAGACAAGCCGTTACAGACCGCAAGCGTCAGTAGATATATTTTATAATTACCCTCTGCCAATGGAATTTCACGCAGCACGAAATACAGCAAAGGTATCCATAAAATATGAGCCAAACCGAGTACCCGCTGATAGCCGACCATACTAAACATCAGCAACATCGCGCTTGCAGAGATTAAAAAAGTGGCAAAGATCGTTTTCGCCAGCCACTCATCCCAAAACAATAAGCTTGTTAAATTAGCCGCCATAAGTATCGCGACCCAAATAACAATCCACATGGACTGGCGCAATAGTTCGACAAAAAACATTAATGGATTAGTCATAATCTCGGCTCTCATTGTTATTATTTAATTCGCTAAACTAGCAATAAATCATAGCACTCGATAAAAAGACCAAGCCACGCCGCACTTGTTACACGGGAACGGTAATTTCAACACGTCTTTTATCACATAGCGCATCTAAGACCGTCGGTCTGTCAATTTAGCTAAACTTGCTGAGCATAAAGATACGGAAAAGGAGCATCTGATGAAGAGAAAGCACTTTATGAAGAAAGAAGGGACGACCAAGACGCCATCCCTTCTTTAATTTACGAGTAAGCCCTAATAATTAGAAGTTTAATCGCCCACGTATGGCGAAGGTTCTGGGCCGCTGTACCAAACCAAAATGCGTACCACTGAACAGCGGCATGTCATTCGCGTAGCTAAAGGTCTGCTCATCGGTCAGGTTTCTCGCCACTAAAGCAACATCCCACTTCCCATTATTCGGCCCAATACTCACCGAGGCATTTACTTTGATGAACGAGTCTTGAATTATGTTTGGATCAAGATCACCCGCGGCATAATACTCATCGGAGTAATTCACATCTAACTGGCTGGTCAATTCAAACACGCCGAAGTCATGAATATGAATGGCCGAAACAGAGCCCGTTAGCTCAGGCGTATCTTGATTGGTTCTACCACTAAGGTCATTAGTACCTGCCGCCGAACATGCCGCGCCGTTTGCGAATCCGCCGTCGGCTATCTGCGCCGCCGTACAACCTGCAGTGCGGTAGTCCTCAAACTCGAAGTCGACATAACCCAAGGAACCCTGTAAGCGGAATTCAGGACTCAACTGCCAACGGCCATCCACTTCAATACCGCGGGTGGTTGCTGAAGCAGCATTCGTGACGATATAACTGGTACTCCCCGTAAATTGAGTAGTTTGTAAGTCGTCAAATTTCACCTGAAATAATGCAACGTTTAGTTCAGCAGCACCATTCAAGAAACGCGTTTTACTACCCAGCTCAAAGGCCAAAGCCTCTTCGTTTTCGTATTCAGCTTCGTCGGGGTCAGCACTCAAGGCAATGGAGTTAAAACCACCGCCTTTAAAGCCTTTCGACACACTGGCGTAAAGCATAGTCTGCTCAGTTGCATCCCACTGCACATTTATGGATGGCGACACATCCTCTTCCGTGCGGTCTAGTGAAAATTGATGTGGCACCGCTTCGAGTACCGCAACCGAGTAGAAGTTTAATACGTCAGGGTCGGTAATCGCCGCGCCAGTATCTGGATCAAACAAGCTCGCAAGCTGATCAGCGGTTTTTTCTTCTTTACCGTAACGCAAACCCGCCGTTAATCTCACTGTATCGCTTAGCGTCCACGTGCCCTGCGCAAAGGCAGCGAAGATATCAGATTGCTGATCTAAAAAATTACGCCTTGTTGTCCACGGCAAATCGATAGGCGCGCCCAATGCCGCACTGGCAAATGGGCCGTTCAACGTTAAGTCCAGCCCCGTTTCTAAATCTGCTTCTTGCCAGTACAAGCCCGCGATATATTCAAAGCGACCACCGGCTTCAGAGGCAAAACGCAGCTCAACGCTCTTCTGTTCAAACTCTTCTGAATCTCGCGCCCGCAATACATCTAGCGGGTTGTAATCAACATCTTGGTCACGCACAAACTGATAGTTAGAGTAACCGAGCAAGGCTGTCCACACCCCAGCGCTGACGGCGTAATCGGCACGGAACATCAGTTCATCACTGTCGCCGTCCATTTTGTGATTGCTGCCAATATCTAGCTGCGGCGAGCTATTGCCAATTTTGCTTTTGCCGTCGATATTATCTTCAACCCCTAAGGCTCGAAGGGTAGCTGCAGAGGGGCCGCCTACATTAAACACCTCATAGGGTGCACCCGTAATATCAAACTCACTATGCTCAAATTTAAAGTTTGTCGATAAGACGTCACTGACATCCCAGTCGAGGGAAAGTCGTCCACCCCACTCGTCGTTATTGGGAGTGCTCTCGTTGTAATAACTATTATCAACCCAGCCCTTGTCCAGCGTCCGCTGAAGTAACGCCAGCCGGCCTCGAACGCTATCACTTATAGGCCCGCTAAAATGAGCCTGTATTTCAGTTTCCTCGTGCTCGAATTCATGCATAAGCGCGACGCTAGCCTCACGTTCTTCGGTAGGCTTAGCGGAGGTAATATTCAAAGCACCACCAATCGTGTTTTTACCAAACAAGGTGCCCTGCGGCCCACGCAGCACTTCGATTAAACCTACGTCTAAAAATGCAAATCGTGATTGCACGCCACGGCCTCGGTAAATCCCATCGACGTAAATCCCTACCGACTGCTCACCACCAGCTTGGCTGTCTGAGTTAATACCGCGAATAGAAATAGTGTCGCCAATGGTATTTTCTGACACGCTAAAATTGGGGATATATGCCGATAATTCTTCAAAATCAGGAATTCCCGCATCCTTAATTTTGTCTCCACTAAACGCCGATATAGAAATGGGGACATCTTGTAAGCCCTGCGCACGTTTTTGGGCGGTCACAATCACCTCCTCTAACGCCGTAGGTCGGCTAGAAGCCTGCGCATCAGCCGATTGCGCCCCGGCAGAAACCGAAAACGTAGCCACAATTGCCGCGGCCAACCGTGTTAATAATGGAGTCTTATTTGAATTTTTCACCATGTCACATTCCTCTTCTGACGAGTTACCGTCAGTTTTTGCTAGCTTATTAGTGGTTACAGCCAGCACGCCATCCTTGCGGAATTCAGGGTATAAACCAGTGCCTTCAAGTAAGATTTGAACCGCTTGGTAACGACTAAACTCACCCCGCAGGGCCTTAGAGGTTTTACCTTGGGCGGACTCAAATGCAAAAATGAACGTCACCTTTGCCTGCTCAGCAAATTGGATAAGTGCTTGGTCTGCACTTTGGCGAGGAATATCGAAGGGTATTTTTATACACGCCGCAGCCTGCGCGTAAGTCACACTGCTAAGAAAAAATAGCAGCGCGACTAATTGCACTGGCAAGCGCCGTAAATTAGAAGCTTCGCCTTCCCCGCCCACGTATAAATTACGTGTGCAGCAAGAAGACGAATGAGCCTTTAGTTTCCGCCAATGATTATGGAAAAAAAATGGCACAATTAAATTGCAATCCCTGTCTTATGTACCAATCTACCTCCTAGTTAAAATAACTTTTTCGGCACTGATACGCTGCGAAGTGACATTAAAATTCTCTTTTAAGCTTGCTAGCAAGCCCTCTACATCACCGGTGCGAAACAAACCTGCCACTCGCAGCCGCTTGAGATCTTCATCCTGAATCACAAACTCAACGGGAGTATAACGTTCGATTTCGGCAATAGCTTCTTCCAAAGATTCACCTCGAAAAACTAAACTCCCTTTCTGCCACGCCAGTTGAGCACGAACATCTTCCGCTTGAATTGACTGTACTTTCTCGACGGCGTCGCCCAATAACATTCGCTGCCCCGCGGCCACCGGCGCGACTTTAACAGAATTAAATACGGGCTCAGCTTGTTTTTTACCTACTGAATGACCACCGACAAGTGTTTCACGCCGGCGCGCACCGACCAACACCTTACCCTCGGTCACAATCAACTCGACTCGCTTGTCCGCTTTTATCTCTAAATTAAAAGCAGTTCCCACTGCTCGCACCATTTGGTCTCCCACATACACAATAAATGGTCGCTGTTGATTGTGCGCAACTTGAATATGCACCTCACCGCGCTCAAGGTAAATTTGGCGTTGCAAGGTGCTATATACAGTGCGAATTCGAGTATTGGTATTCAAGGTTAACTGAGAGCCGTCGAGCAAAGTCACGGTGGACTGCTCGCCTCGACCAGTGTCAAAACGGTTTTCTGCTTGACTGCTGGCAATGTCCGTTGCCGGCATAACCAAGAACCGCCCCGCCCCCCAAGCCCCGACGAGCAGCGCGACAACCAATACGAGCCCCACCGACAGTATTGCCGAAGGCCGCTGCCACTGCCTTTTTTCTTTACGGTATTCAGGCTCAGGAAATATCTCTGCCAAGCGCGCCAACTCATCCATATCATCCCACTGATTGGATAGGGACAATAAAGCCTCTCGATTTTCAGGCTTGGCAAGCAGCCACTCATCCAANCGCAGTTGTTCTTCCGCGCTAAGACCACGCTCAAGTTTTGCCAACCACTCACTGGCGCGATACTGGGCGTGCTGATGGTTTGACAGATCATGAACATTACTCATCGACGCACCCCTTTCGTCTTGCTAGACGACTCCCTCTGCGTCAATGTGGCACTTGGCGCGTCTAAAGCCAAATGTCGCGCACAAAGTATAATGCCCCGCGCAATGTGTTTTTCTACCGTACTTTCTTTAAGACCTAATTTTTTAGCGATTTCTCTTTGAGAATGGCCATACACTTTTTTAAGCACAAACACCCGCCGACACTGCAAAGGCAACAGTCGGACGGCTTCGCAAAAGCGGGCAAACTCTTGATTTGAAACACTTTGACGATAAGGATCACAATCATCACGAGCAGCTAAATCCTGCTCGGCCTGAAAATCTAGCGGCCCACTCAAGCGCTGTTCCGCGCGTTTAATGTGATCAAGCGCCAAGTTACGTGCGGTTTTCACCATAAAGGCGCGCGGCTCTCGCAGCTCGCCCTTCACTTTGCTCTGGCAGACCCTAACGTAGGTTTCCTGCACAATGTCTTCTATTTCATGGGGAGGAACAATACGCGACACAACCGCTGCAAGCAGCGATTTACAGGACAAAAAGGCAGTATTGATTAAATCATTTGCAGGCAAGGGCCCACCCCCAGACGAGATTCAGTGCGTATATGACGAATCTCAGAGCATTTTCCACCTAAGTCTAGACAAAAAAAATTTACAGATTGCCTCCACTAAACTCTAGCGGAGCCATACTGAGTACAGATAAGTGCATCGACTCACCTTAAAATGGCAATCTTTCGCGCCGTATCGTTTTATTACTCACTCTTAGTAAACAACAAATCCCACACCCCATGCCCCAAACGCTCACCGCGCTTTTCAAACTTCGTAATGGGGCGATAGTCTGGACGTGGCGAATACTCTCTGTCACCCGCCATATTGCTGTAGCCCTCGGCCTCGCTCATTACGTCCATCATGTGTTCGGCGTAATTTTCCCAGTCGGTCGCCAAGTGCAGTACACCGCCGACGTTTAATTTGCTGCGTATCGCCTGCACAAACTGTGGCTGGATAAGGCGGCGCTTGTGATGACGGGCTTTATGCCAAGGGTCGGGAAAATAGACCTGGACGCGACTTAAACTATTATCAGGTATGCACTGCGCCAACACCTCTACGGCGTCGTCCTCGTAGGTACGCACATTTTTCAGACCGGCGTCCTGCACCAAGTACATAAGACGACCAACGCCGGGGGTGTGAACCTCTACGCCGATAAAATCATTTTCTGGAGCATTGGCAGCCATTTCAGCGAGGGAATCCCCCATACCGAAACCAATTTCAAGCACCACCGGCGCCACACGCCCAAAGGTATTTTCAAAGTTTTGCATGCCGTCGCTGCGCTGCAAGCCGAGCTCAGCAAGGTTAATCTCATAGGCCCTACGCTGACCGTCGGTCATTCTTCCGGTGCGAAGAACAAAGCTTTTAATCCGGCGCCGGATAGGTGCGACATTCTCAGTCATTACATCGCTTTCCATGCAGAGTAGGCCAAACACGCCCAAGCCACTAAAAACATTAAGCCACCAATCGGGGTGATCGCGCCCAGCCACCGTGTTCCGGTTAATGCCAAGGCGTACAAGCTGCCGCTGAAAACGAGCATCCCCGCAAAAAATAAAACGGCGGATATTCGCAATGACAGATGCTGGACGCCACTATGCATAAGCACGCCGACGACAAGCAAAGCGAAGCAATGATAAAAATGATATTGAACAGCGGTTTGATACACCGCCATCATGTCGGCAGGCAAGCTCGCCTTTAAACCGTGCGCGCCAAATGCGCCTAAACCAACCGCCAAGAATCCTAGAACCGCCGCCACAAAAAGCGTTAGGGAAGCCATGTGTATACCCAGATAGTAATTGATGGCGCTATTGTACGGATCTCGGCGGGCTTAAAAAAGCCAAGCGCCGTAACAACGCTATTAAATGACGCCACCTTTCTTCTAGGCGAAAATGAAAAAGCCCCGCATTGCGAGGCTTTTCAGAAAAAATTGCGGCACCAGAAACTACGCTTCCATTGCTGCCCGCAGTTTTTTCATTGCGGCTTGTTCAAGCTGGCGGATACGCTCAGCTGAGACACTGTAACGATCGGCCAGATCATGCAAGGTCGCCTTGGTATCACCTAACCAACGGCTTTGCAGAATGTCGCGGCTACGCTCGTCAAGGTCAGACAAAGCCAACGACAGGCTCTGGTGATTACTCTCTTCCAGATCATTGGACTCTAACAATAAAGCAGGATCAGCGCTGTGGTCTTCAAGGTAGTGAACTGGCGCTACAGGGCCGCGCTCGTCGTCGGTATCGGCATCAAAACCAACATCCACTGAACTCAGACGACCTTCCATTCTGCGCACCTCGGCAACGTCTACGCCTAGGTCAGCAGCAACGGCATGCACTTCATCATTACTCAACCAAGACAGCTGCTTTTTAGCGCTGCGCAAATTAAAGAACAATTTACGCTGTGCTTTAGTCGTCGCAATTTTAACAATGCGCCAGTTGCGTAGCACGTACTCGTGAATCTCAGCCTTAATCCAATGAACAGCAAATGACACCAAGCGCACGCCTTTTTCAGGGTCAAAACGCTTAACGGCCTTCATTAGGCCTACATTGCCTTCTTGGATCAAATCAGCTTGAGCCAAACCATAACCCTTATAACTTTTAGCAATATGCACAACAAAACGCAGGTGCGACATAACTAATTGACGTGCCGCCTCGACGTTGCCGTGGTAAAACAAATCTTCAGCCAACTCGCGCTCACGCTCTGCGCTAAGCACAGGGATGCTACCGACCGACTGAATATATGCAGAGAGATCACCACCCGGCACAAGCTGCTGTATCGGCTGTAGATGGGTACTCATTGCACATCCTCCTAAAATTCGTTGATGAAACTACACTTTACACCGCTGCTTATTAGAGTACCAAACGCACTAAAGTTCAAGTACCCGTAAAAATCCACCCGTAACGGAGGGGATTACAGCAAATCAGCGCGGCTCAATGGCGCGTAATTCACGCCCCACTACCAACCATGCCCCCAACAGGCCCAGCATGGCGGCAAATAGCCACAAGATTATAGTATCGAGAAAGCCTAGACCCAATAGGTGAAAGTCACTCTGGTAAGACTGCGATAAATCAGCAATAGGGCCACGTAGCCACCACAGGCCGCTTTGCACCAAGATCCACGCCACCAAACCACCACCTAGACCGTACCACAAACCGGTGTACAAAAATGGTCTGCGCACAAAGGCATTGGTGCCGCCGACGAGCTTGACGACTAGAATTTCGGCCCGCCGCCCTTCTATTGCCAATTTAATAGTATTACCAATAATCAGTAGCACACCAACCGCAAGCATGGCACCAAGTGCCAAGGTTAAGCGGCGCCCGAGCTCGGTAATACGATTTAGGCGCTGCAACCACTCCATATCTAGCTTTGCCAAATCAACTTCTGGTAACAGCCCTAGCGACGCCTGTAATTCCGTCACCGCAGCGGCAGAAACATTGGCCTCGCGGGGAGTCACCACGATTAAGCCGGGCAGTGGGTTGGCATCAAGCTGATCAAGTACGTCGCCAAACCCCGAACTAGCACGGAACTCTTCCAGCGCGGCGTCTGGAGAAATATAGTCCGCAGAAACAACACCGTCGCGCTCAGCAATATTACGCCGTAGCGCTTCTGCCTGCCCACTATTCACATTGGGCTTTAAAAATAATGATATACGCGCCGCACCTTCCCAACCATCACTAACGGCATCGATATTATTCAAGCCTACATACAAGCTTGTCGGTAGCGCCAAGGCGATAGCGATCACCAAGGTAGTCATAATAGAGGTTGCCGGACGAGCAACAAGACGACGCAAGCTGTCTATTGCCACCTGCTGATGATGGCTGCGGTAGCCCGCAAGACGATCACTTAAACTGGTCTTGTGCTTTAACGCACCCTTAGCGTCTTTTTTGCCTGCCGGTGCCTGCAGCTGGCCCAAACGGCGCTTATTCATTCTATTCTGTTTATTCGGGGACATTGTCATCCCCTCCCCGTGTGACCAATTTCCCACTGCGCAAAGTCAATAAGCGATAGGGCATCCGCGCAATCAAACCAAGATCATGAGTGGCTATAAGTACGGTCACGCCGACCTGCTTAAATTGTTCAAACAAATGCATAATTTCAGCGGACAATTGCGGATCGAGGTTACCCGTGGGCTCGTCGGCCAATAATAAGGCGGGCTTATTCACCACCGCGCGGGCAATCCCCACCCGCTGCTGCTCTCCCCCAGACAGGGTAATAGGATTTTTCCGCTCCTTGTCTAGGAGGCCCACCTTGTCTAAGGCCGCCCGCACGCGACGACCAATGTCTCGGTGCCCATAACCAGCAATAATTAGCGGCAACGCAACATTGTCGTAGACGGTGCGGTCAAACAATAACTGATGATTCTGAAAAACCACCCCAACATCGCGGCGCACTTCTGGTATCCGCCGCGCTGGTAGGCTCGACAAATTCCGCCCACCGACAATAACTTGTCCAGAGCTGGCTCTCTCCATCACCATAATCAGCTTCAGCAAGGTACTTTTACCCGCACCACTGTGGCCGGTTAAAAAGCGCATTTCGCCGCGAGGAATATGGAAGCTCAGGTTAGTGAGCGCCTCATAACCACCTTCGTAACGCTTGCAGACCTGATCAAACTCAATCATTGCTTTTGCTGCCACCCAAATAAGGCACCGACAAACTCATTGGCTCGAAAAGGACGCAAATCCAAAATACCCTCGCCCACACCAATAAATCGAATCGGAATACCAAGCTGCTTGCTAATCGCAAAGACGATACCGCCCTTTGCCGTGCCATCGAGCTTCGTTAAAGTCAGGCCGGTAACACCGACCGCCTGCTGAAAATGCTTGGCTTGAGACAGCGCGTTTTGACCGGTGCCAGCGTCTAACACCAGCATCACCTCATGAGGCGCATCGGGGTCGAGCTTTTTAAGCACCCGAACGACCTTTTTCAACTCTTCCATCAAGTTGTCTTTGTTGTGTAAACGGCCAGCAGTGTCGGCTATCAAAACATCGATATCTCTTGCCTGTGCCGCCTGCAAGGCGTCAAACAGCACCGATGCACAATCAGCCCCCGTGTGTTGTGCGATAACAGGAACATCATTGCGCTCGCCCCACACCTGGAGTTGTTCCACCGCCGCAGCGCGGAAGGTATCACCCGCCGCCAGCATGACGGAACGCCCCCCCGCCTGAAACTGCTTTGCCAGCTTGCCAATGGTGGTGGTCTTACCAACACCGTTAACCCCTACCATTAAAATGACATAGGGTTTGTCGCTGGCAGGAATCACTAGTTCCTCTTCTGCAGAGGCGAGCATCGTACTCAGCTCTTGCTGCAGAGCTATATATAAGGTTTCTGGGTCATTTAGCTCTTTGCGGGACACGCGACTAGTCAGATTGCTAATTATCGCTTGCGTCGCGTCGACCCCCACATCAGCCATCAGCAAATGGGTTTCGATCTCTTCTAGTAATTCGTCATCAATTTCTTTGCGGCCAAGGAATAAATTAGCCATACCTTCGCCGAGCTGCGCACCAGTCTTGCTTAGACCTTCACGAAAGCGAACCAGCAGTGATGCCTGCTCTTCTGGCGACAGCTCCAGATGCTGCCACGGCGCCACCTCAGCATCATCGATAAAGCCCTCGGCTGCGGCTAGGGCTGCCAAGTCTTCTTCCGAGCCAACAAAAGACTCTTTAAAACGGGTAAATAAACCCTTCTTTTTAACTTCCGGCTCTAGTTCCGACGGTGTCGCGTTATCTGTCATGCAGGTATATAAATTCCGAGTAAGGTTTACAGTAAAAATAAAAGGCTTATCCTACCATTTCTCTGAGTAACTGGCACCGGAATACCCATGCGCAAACCGCAAGGCCACCACAGCAAAGAAACACACGGCATGCTTAGAATCATCGGCGGCCAATGGCGCAGTAGAAAATTACACTTTCAGGCCGCGGAAGGACTACGCCCCACCAGTGACCGAATTCGGGAAACCCTTTTTAACTGGCTTAGCCCTCATATTCACGACGCCCATTGTCTAGATTTATTCGCCGGCTCGGGCGCCCTAGGGCTAGAAGCGTTATCACGCTATGCGGCTCACTGCGATTTCATCGAGACCGATAATACGACTTGCCGACAAATACGTGATCATCTCGCCACACTAAAATGCACCGCGGCATCCGTGCACTGCCAAAGTGCTGAGGCGTATCTGGCGACCACTGAGGTAAAACACCGTATTATTTTCCTCGACCCCCCGTTCCACAAAAATTTGTTAGAGCCTGTTATTTTAGCTCTAGCCGACAAAGCCTTAGCCAATGACACACTCATCTATATTGAAACCGCAGCGGATGAGGCCTTACCAGCATTACCCACACATTGGCATATCGACAAAGAGAAGAAGGCCGGCCACGTCAGTTATCGTCTAATCTCTGTCCACACCTAATCAAATACGCTGAGCATAGCGACTTTGGAGAGACTCCCTAGCCCGAACTGAGTATTCAATTAACACTCCGTCATGCCAACAATAGGAAAATAGAAAACACCTACGCATAATAAAAAATGGAACACCCTATGAGCGGCACTCAAACAGACATCTTCGCGCAGGATTACACTAAGGACTGTTTTTCCGCCGCCGCGATCAATGGCCTTCAACTCAAGAATCGTTTCATTAAAGCCGGCACCTTCGAAAACATGACACCCAGTGGCACGCCCTCTCAGCAGCTAAACGATTTTCACGGCACACTGGCAGATGGTGGTATCGCCATGACCACCCTCGGCTACTGCGCTGTGGAAATGGACGGTCGCCTCAACGAAAATATGATGTATATGCACGAGGATATTAGGCCACAACTCAACGAACTGATTGACGACCTTCATGCACGAGGCACCAAAGTATCTGGGCAAATGGGACACTGCGGAGGTTTCTCTAAAAATCGCGAACTCAGTCGTCGACGCCCGCTCGGCCCCAGCTTTGGCCTGAATGGTCTTGGTCTATCTCGGGGCATGTTATTTTGTGATGCCATGACCACAAAAGACATCAAAAACTTAATCACTAGCTACCGAGAAGCGGCTGCCTTCATGAAGTCTGTCGGCTTTGATGCCTTAGAAATCCACTTTGGTCACGGCTACGGTCTGTGCCAATTTATGAGCCCCAAAACCAATAAGCGTAAAGACAATTATGGCGGCAGCTTTGAAAATCGTATGCGTCTGCCACTGCAAGTGCTAGCCGCCGTTCGTGACGCGGTAGGCAGCAATTTTCCATTATTGGCAAAAATCAGCATGACCGAAGGTGTTCGTGGTGGCCTTCACTATGACGACGCGGTCGAGATCAGTAAGCTATTAGATGAAGCTGGCATCGATGGAATTATCACCAGTGGCGGCACCAGCACTATGAACCCCATGATCATGTTTCGTGGCGGCAATATTTTACCGGGAATGCTACGAACTGAAGAAAGTCGGCTGATGCGTTTTGCACTGCGTCTAATGGGTAAATCTATGTTTAAAGACTACCCCTATCACGAGCTGTATTTTCTAGAGCAGGCGAAACGAATACGTGATGCAGTGTCCTGTAAAATGATCTATGTTGGCGGAGCAAGCAGCAATGCTAGCTTCACTACGCTAATGGAACAGGGCTTTGATTTTATTCAGCTAGGCCGCACCTTACTTAGTGATCCCGATCTACCACTCCGCGCTAAAATGGATACAGGCTTTGTTAGCCGCTGCACCCATTGTAACGACTGCGTTAGTACTATCGAAAGTCCAAATGGTATTCACTGCACCCAATTTTCAAGCTAATAAGTTATTTTGCCTTACGACCAAGAAGATTAAATATAAAAATAGCGAAAGAAATAATCGGCAAGGTTCCCGGAATATAAAACCCGTATACCACAATAGCTTCTAAACCCGTTTCCGGCGCAATCAAACGCTTACCAATA
The DNA here is from genome assembly GCF_902705855.1 of Zhongshania aliphaticivorans. Taxonomy (GTDB): domain Bacteria; phylum Pseudomonadota; class Gammaproteobacteria; order Pseudomonadales; family Spongiibacteraceae; genus Spongiibacter; species Spongiibacter aliphaticivorans_B. The sequence goes on from NZ_CACSIJ010000018.1 coordinate 83,382, forward strand.
AATAGCGCATTGATGATCGGGCCAACAATATTGGCATAACAGCCCAGCACTAAAATAATGCGGGCTATATTTATAAATTTGCCATGAACGTCGATACGCAGCCAGACACCCGCGACAGCCAAAACCACCAAGCCATTAACAAGGCCCTCCATATGCGCAAAACGCCACGCACCGTAGATCGGACTTGTAACATCTTGTGTTGCGGCCGCGATAGAAAAACCAATTCCAGCCAGCAAACCCAAGAATAATATAATTACGCCGTGCAAGGCCAAACTATGCTGTTGCTGTACAGCGATGGATGAATCAGTCATGTTCCGCTCCGTAGTTATTGGCGTAAATTATTGAGGTTTACAAATAAACACGGGGATATCGCGATCAGTTCTCGCCTGATATTGATCAAAGTCTGGATACAGACTCAGTAAATGCGGCCACAACTCACGCTTCTCATCGTCATTCGCCTGACTGGCCAAGTACGCTTTTTTGTCACCGCGAACCATGATGTCGATCTCTGGCTTCGCCGCAATATTAAAGTACCACTGGGGGTGTTTTTCCATACCGCCCTGCGACGCCACCAAGAGCTTATTGTCGCCCCACGGCAAATGAATCAGTGCGATTTCACGTCGTTCACCACTTTTACGCCCAGTCATACCAACGATACAAATAGGGTAGCCACCGGGGAAATTCTTTAATACACGACCACCACTTTTCTTATACACCCAGACATTGAAGCGCGTGTAATGCTTCATCACCCGCTGAATTAGTCTTTGCCATTTCAACGGGATTTCATCGACATCTTCCCGACGAGTTTTCACATAATCGAGCTTTTTGGGCATTTTATTATTCTCTTAATTATCAACCAGCTAATAGTAAGTGAATTCACGGGCAACAAGCGTCGTCCGTCTGGAGGGGAAGGTTCAGAAGAAAGTAGGAAAAACCTGCCATAGCGCAATGGATCAAACTATAGCAGGCCGTGTTCACGGATTGATTCTAACCGTTCCAATTAGGCTTGCGGCGTAAATCTAGGGTATGCGGATACTCACCAGGTGACTCTTCTGGTGGTGGCGCCATGGGTCTTGGCAGTTCTGGGAAAAATTCACGCACTGCGTCCAAATCGGGTCTTGGCGTATACGGCCCCGGTGTATGCGCCACGGTACTAAAGCGATTACCACGACGTGACTCAGCCTCAAATGCGTTCACAGGGAAGGTCTCGTAGGTTCGCCCACCGGGATGTGAAACATGATAGCTACAGCCGCCAATAGAGCGCCCTGTCCACGTATCTATTAGATCGAACACCAAGGGCGTATGTACGCCAATTGTGGGATGCAAAGCCGAAGGTGGTGCCCATGCGCGGTAACGCACCCCAGCAACGTACTCGCCATGACGACCAGTATTTGCCAATGGCACTCTGCGACCATTACACGCAAGAACATAACGACTATCGGTTAACCCTGTAAGTCTAACCTGTAGGCGCTCCACCGATGAATCGACATACCGCGCGGTGCCGAAGCTACCGATTTCTTCACCCAGTACGTTCCAAGGCTCTACCGCCCAACGCAATTCGATTTCAATCTCGTCGAGCTTTACGCGACCATAATGTGGAAAACGAAACTCTTCAAAGGGAAGCAACCACTCCGCTTTAAAGGGATAGCCGGCACGCTCAAGCACCGCAACAACGTCCTTCATGTCCTGCCATAAATAATGTGGCAGCATAAACTTGTCATGTAATGACGTACCCCAGCGAACCAGTGGTTTTTTATACGGCTCATTCCAAAAGTAAGCAACCAATGTTCGTATCAAGAGTGCCTGAACCAAAGACATGCGGCTGTGCGGGGGCATTTCAAAGCCACGGAACTCCAACAAGCCTAGACGGCCAGTGGCGCTGCCCGGCGCATACAATTTATCGATACAAAACTCGGCGCGATGGGTATTGCCTGTAATATCGATAAGCAAGTTGCGCATCAATCTATCCACCAGCCAAGGCTGGTCTGCAAGCCCATCTGGCATTTGCTGGAATGCAATTTCCATCTCGTACATCATTTCATCACGACCTTCATCAGCACGCGGTGCCTGACTGGTCGGGCCAATAAACGCACTGGAAAAAATATACGACAAGCTCGGATGATGCTGCCAGAACGTGACCAAACTTCGCAGTAAATCTGGACGCCGAAGAATCGGGCTATCGCTCGGTGTCACACCGCCCAAAGTAATGTGATTCCCGCCGCCGGTACCGGTATGACGACCATCAAGCATGAATTTTTCCGCAGCAAGACGCGACTCACGCGCAGCGGAATACAGCTCAGTGGTATTCGCCACCAAGTCCTTCCAGTTAGATGTGGGGTGAACATTCACTTCAATGACACCAGGATCGGGAGTCACCAAGAGCTTTTGTATACGCGGATCGCGAGGCGGTTCATAGCCTTCCAAAATTACCGGCACACTCTGCTCTTTTGCGGTTTCTTCAATTGCAGCTACCAACTCCACGTAGTGCTCAAGACTATGCAGCGGCGGCATAAATATATGGATTTTACCTCCTCTTGCCTCCACACACATGGCGGTTCGAATTAAGGGCTGGGCATACTTTAGCTTCTCCGCTACGGCTTTTGATGCGCTCTGTAAACGCTGAGGCGTTGGTGCTTTAGCCTCAACAGGAAAATGGATATCTAATCGCGGCTGCAAGGGGATGCGCTCATCAAAGGGATCGCGATCTGGCTGAATATCTGGTTCTTCTAACTCCGGTAAATCGCCAAGCGGTAAGCGCAGTCCCATGGGTGAATCACCCGGCGTTAAAATGAGACGTTCGCGCTTTACATTCCAAATACTACTCACCCACTCGCCAGCGACCGACCCCCACGCCAATGGGACGATATAGCCAGTCGGATCTTTAAAACCCTGTTCAAGCAAGCGAGCAAGGCGACGTCGACCTAAATCATCGCTGATTTTAGACGCAAGAATATCGATGTTTTTAGGGATTTTTTGCTCCTGTAAAAGATAGTGCAAAGCATCTTCATACGCTGGCTGAACATAGTCATTCGCCAAGCTGAGCTTCTCAACCAGACTGAGTGCGAACTGCTCAGACGTCGTCACATTATGACCATAGTCTTTGTCTACTCTGGCCAATAGCGCTGCGTCCATCCACAGCGGTTCATTGTCTTTACGCCAAAATAATCCTAATGCCCAGCGCGGTACTTCTTCGCCGGGATACCACTTACCTTGGCCGTAATGTAATAAGCCCTGAGGTGCAAAATGGTTGCGCAATTTCAGCAATAAGGTTTTTGCCAAACTTAATTTATCCGCACCTAAGGCATCGATATTCCACTGCGCCGACTCCATATCGTCAACGGAGACAAAGGTTGGCTCCCCACCCATGGTGAGCCGCACATCATTCTTGACCAAGTCTTCATCAACCTGCTCGCCAAGTAACAAAATATCCGCCCATTGCTCATCGCTATAGGGTTTTGTTACTCGTGGATCTTCGTGCACTCGCTCAACGACGTTGGAATAATCGAACTCAACTTCACACTCGTCGGTATAGCCTTCTATTGGCGCCGCAGAAACGGGATCTGGCGTGCAAGCCAGAGGAATATGGCCTTCACTCGCGAACAAGCCTGACGTAGGATCAAGCCCGATCCAGCCCGCGCCGGGAATATAAACTTCGCACCAAGCGTGCAAATCGGTGAAATCTTCCTCAGGGCCACTTGGGCCATCTAAGGATTTCTCGTCAGAGGTTAATTGCACCAAATAGCCTGAGGCAAACCGTGCCGCGATACCTAAATGACGAAACAGCTGCACCGCCAGCCACGCAGAATCACGGCAGGATCCTTTAGCAAGTTGCAGGGTCTCTTCCGGGTCCTGCACTCCTGGCTCAAAACGCAGGCAGTACTCTATTTTCTTTTCCAATATTTGATTCACTTCAACCAAAAAGTCATTCACTGGACGCTTTCCAGTTGAAATAGATTTCAATAATTTTGCAAATAACTTGCCCTGTTTTTCTTTGGCGAGATACGGTGACAGCTCTTTTTTAAGTTGCTTTTTGTAATAAAACGGAAACTTCTCTGCGTATTCTTCAACAAAAAAATCAAATGGATTAATAACCGTCATATCGGCAAGAACTTCTACCTCTACCGAGAACTTTTCCGTTTTTTCTGGAAAAACTAAACGAGCAAGATAGTTTCCAAATGCATCCTGCTGCCAATTTAGAAAATGCGTCTCTGGCACAACTTTCATGCTATAGCTGTGAATCGGCGTTCTGCTATGCGGAGCTGGCCTCAGGCGTATCACATGCGGAGACAGATTTACCAAACGATCAAAGCTATAGTAAGTCTTGTGATGAATAGCCACGCGAATTGTCATTACTTCTCCTGCGAAAATCGCATTTATATCAACATCCGTTTAATTATCTTATTACGCCAACCGAGCAATTCACCCCTCTCGCCCATATTCGAAAAGAATTTGGGCCTTCGAGTATAGGCAATAAGCTTTACAAGTCAGCGACAAGATAAGCCGATCGTACTAAATAGGGGTTACTGTGCTACATCAACTCAAGCCCAGCACAAAATACCCCGACCATTACTACTCTTCAAGCACACATCGCGCCAACTACCACATTCTGTGTAGACTCAACGTCATCATATATTAAGGCGGATTTGCGGGATTAGATGGAAAAATATTGGGTGGTATTACTCGGAAAAATAGACATTTAGAGCAATTGTAAAACTGGCCTCGGCGTCCCAGCCGTCGTTTTTTGGAAAAAACACTTCAGGGCTGACGGTAAGAAAAACCCAATCTTCATAGAGCTTATAGTTATAGCTGGCACCGACAAAGTACGCTGTCATTTGCGTTCGAAATTCGGTCGAGAACACCGACCCCACGCGGTATTCTAGTGTTGAATCATCAGATAGGCTCTGATTTAAAGATAATACATGTAGGTTTTCAAAAAAGTCATACTGGTCTTCAAACTCTAGAACCGTGAAGTAACGCAGGCGAAACTGCTCACCCAATGGCCGCTGTATTTCAAATTCACTGGTTGCGCCCCATCCACGATCACTGAAATACCATACCTCTTGAGTGAATTCCGGAAGCCACATCCCCCATGGCTCCATTGGCCGCCGCAAACGATAGCGCCCAAAAGTAACCAGCGGCGCCCGCAGCTTAATACCTAAGCGAGCAGAACGTTTCCATTTATTCCATTCATCATCTGGCGTTATCTCAATACCAGAAACCGATTCTTTACGCCTGAACCGCTCTCCTGTGGAATTACTTCTCACACGTTCTTCTAATGAGTTTTCGGTGTATTCATCGCTGCTAAAAAACAATTTTGCTTTCCGCTGAGTATTAGGCAGATCAAATTTGGCCTTAACCCTAACATCAGTCTGAATATCGCCCTGCTCTTCCCAAGTCTGCTTTAGCTGAAGATTCACATAACTTTCATTTTTATATTCTGGCGGCGCATTTTCTTTACTGAAATAATGATCAACACCTTCAGCAAAATCTACCCAATGTTCCGACCAGGTATCTCTCGCAGATTCCGCACCAAACAGTGTTCGACTAAAAAATCCTGCCTCTGGCGCATCTGAATCAAGTGACTCACTGGCGATTAGCGATCCCGTCATAAAAAGCCCTGTCGCTATTAGCAAAAGTGCTTTCAAATACGTTTCCCGAGACGACATACACATTATGGCCCTAACAAAATTCAATTCAGCAATAGAACTATAGAAAGGGAATTTACATCCGTCCAATGCAAACACAAAAAAGGCACCCGAAGGTGCCTTAATAAACGAAGCTCTAAATGCTTAATTAGCCATCTTTTAGAGCTTCTTGACGCTCAAGCTCTTTTGTCATGAACTCCATCCACTGTTTAGCATAGCTAGCGGACTTCTCACTTTTAGCAGCTTCTTTAAACGCTTTACGCGCGCCGTCATATTCTTGCAAGTTAAAACGCGCCATTCCTAGTACTAAATAGGCATTATCTGGACGTTTAATATCACCTTTTTTAAACGCATTCTCTATGGCCTTTTCAGCCTTATCGAATTCGTCATTATCGAGGTAGATACTTCCCAAGCGCGACCACAACTCACCCTTATCGGATTTTGCAGCAGCTTTTTCCATCTCTGGAATCGCTTTCTTCAACTCTTGTGCCTGGCGCCAAGCATTACCAAGCAACTCCAAGTTTTTGGAAGTCGCAGGAACATCACCTTTCTTAATTGCCTTATCAAGCACTTTAGCTGCTTTATACGGCACTTCCTGAGACAGGAAGAGATATGCCATATTAATCAGCTCTTTGTCATTATCCAAAACACCTTCGGTGTAAGCGGTCTCCATTGCGGCAGTCGCTTTATCATCCATTTTTAGCTCGTTGTACATAGAAGACAACTGCAGCCAATAGGCCTTTTTCTGATAATGCTTAAGCGTTTCTTCAAGAATCGCTGTTACGCGCTTAATATCATTTTTTTCGTAGTACAAGTAGCGCTGCAAGCCCCACCACTGCTCTTTAGGTATCTTTCCGCGACTAGTGTAATCATTAATAGCCACTTCAATATACTTTAAGGCGCGATCAAGATCTTTGAGCTGGTAATAACCCTGAGATAAAAGCGCATACGCGCCTGCACCAGGGTCCTCACCTAAAGCTTGCTTAGCTTTAAACCACTCTAACAGCGTAGATACACCGCCTTTGTAGTCCTCTTTAACGAAGTAAAGCTGAGCAATGGTATATTTGGTATTCAACTCCATTGCTTCCGGAATATCCGGTTGCTTCACAACATTACGATATGCATCTAGCGCTAATTGATACTTTTCCTGAGTAAAGTATATAAACGCATACATATTGTAGAGGTTAGCAAGCTCATAGCTATTCAGCGAATTCCGCCCTTCTGTATCACGGAGATCATTGAGTAGCTTTATGGCTTCGTTGTACTTTTTCTCGTCCGCCGCTTCCTGTGCTGCATTTAATTTTTCATAAATTTTAGCGCGGATTGCTGGCGTTTTACGTGTGCTGCGCTTGGGCTTTTCTTTCTTCTCAGCGGCGTGGGCAATGCCCACGCTCTGCTCACCAAGTAACGGCTGTAAGGATGAACTTACAAGTGGCATGGCAAACACTGTAGCTACACCGAGAGCGATAGAACAACCCAGCTTGACCAACACCGGACGCAACGTTTTAGTGCTCAAGTGATAATCAGACATCATTTTTCCAACTCATAAGTGAACCGGTTTTGTATGCCCGGCACCTCGATAGGCTCGCCGTCAGACACACGCGGTTTGTACTTAAATTTCTCAGCCGCTTTAACTGAAGCCCGTTCGAAATAACCAGAAGGCTCGCAATCTACCGCAACGATATCCCGAGTAGTACCCGCCTTGGTTACGGTGTACTCAACAGTACAGTAACCAGTTACACCACGACTTTGCGCGCGACGCGGATAAATTGGGGCAACTTTTACGATTGGCAAATACTCACCGTCAGAGGCTGAAAGCCCGCCAGCGGTATTTGTTAAATCGACGGCCTGAGCTGGGGTCATGTTGACAACATCCAAATTTGGATTGATGTCTTCCATCTCAGGCTGCTCCATATCCGGTGGCGGCTCATCTGGCTGCTTCGGCTTATCGGGCTTGCTGTCTTTCATTGTTTCAATCTTGGTGTCTGGCATCTGTATATCGGCTAGCTTAGTACGTGGCTTTTCGTCCAACGTCTTGTCAGCTATCTCGATAAGGTACGGCATTATGATGAACAGCGTCGCTGTCACCACAAATGCCAATGCAGCACCTATTAATAGTCGAATATTCATATTGATCAGCTGTCTTCAGTGGCCAATGAAACATCGTATACACCTGCCGACCGGCTGGCGTCGATAACCGCAGTAACCGTCTCGGTATTCGAGGCTTTATCAGCCTGAATAACCACGGCACCTTTAGGATTTTCTGCATGCATACGCTCAACAACAGAGCGAACCGCACGCTTATCTACCCGGCGCTTATCAATCCATATTTCATTAGTTGCTGTTACAGCAATCAGAATATTAACATTCTCTTTTTTGCTTGATGTTGACGCGTCAGGGCGATTCACCTCGACACCAGCTTCCTTAATAAAGGACGCCGTTACAATAAAGAAGATCAACATGATAAACACAACGTCGAGCATCGGCGTTAAGTCTATTTCAGAGGGATTGTCCTCTGTTCCGCCTCTTTTATTCCTTCTCATGTTAGCTCTCTTAGTGATCTGTTGTCAGATGGTCTTCCAAAAGCTCGCCTTCACGGTCTGCAATACTTTTAATGTAAGTATTGATAAAGACACCTGACAAAGCGGCAACCATACCCGCCATAGTCGGGATCGTTGCTTTTGAAACACCGCCAGCCATCGATTTCGCATCGCCGCCACCTGTTACCGCCATGATATTAAATACTTCAATCATACCGGTAACTGTGCCCAACAACCCTAACAGTGGGCATAGTGCCACCATCGTTTGGATCATTGGCAAACTCGCATTAATTTTAAGCGATACCTCAGATATCAACTTTTCACGAATTTGCTTAGCATTCCAAGATTTACGCTCTACACGCTTTTCCCAGCTGCCAATGGCACCGTCAACGTCTTTCGACAGCCCAAATTTGTAATACCAAAGTCTTTCCAGAGCGAGGGTCCACATCAGGAATGTCAGGCCGGCGATGGCCCAAAGCACGTCGCCACCTGCATCCATGAATCTACGGATAATCTCGATCCATTCATTCAGTAGGTACATCGCTTATTTCCCCGCGTGACCTTCCGTGTGTTCGGCAATGATGCCCGTAGTTTGCTGGTCAAGAACATGAATAATCTTCTTGGCACGACCGCTCACGAAGGTGTGCAGCAGAACTGTTGGGATCGCAACCACCAGACCAAGTACAGTCGTTACCAGTGCACCAGAGATACCACCAGCCATTGCTTTCGGATCACCTGCACCGAAGATAGTAATTGCTTGGAAGGTAATAATCATACCGGTTACGGTACCGAGCAGACCTAATAGAGGTGCTACCGCAGCAATAATTTTCAGTAGGTTGAGTGAGTTCTCCAAACGTGGAGTCTCTTTCAGGATTGCTTCTGAAAGTTTCAGCTCAAGAGTCTCTGAATCCATTGACGGGTTATCTTCATGCACTTTTAACACACGGCCAAGGCTGTTATTCGTGTTGGCTTTAGTGCTTTTCAGCTGGCTGTTAACTTTCATGTCTTCGATAGACAGAACAACCAAGCGCCAGAAGGCAATCAACATCGCCAGTAAACCGACTGCAGAAATCACGTAACCTACCACACCACCTTGATGCCAGCGCTCAGTAAGAGTCGGGCTATCAATCAAGGCTGCAAGGTAAGAACCACCGGTAGGACCTGTTGGGTCAACACCGAATGCAGCCATACCAGAAGTAGTTTCAGCTAATTCTTCAGCCCAACCCATATATGGGCCACTTGGCTGACGAGACAATACCGCAAGCGCACCTGTTTCAGAAATATACTGAAGGTACTCGCCGTCTGAGCTAACCATGTTGAATGTACCAACACGAACAACTTCTTTCTCGCCGCTTTCGCCGCCAGCACTGGTTACAGGTGTTTTGAATTTAACAACACGGCCTGACTCAGTCATTTCACGCTGTAATTCGAACCATACACGCTCGATCTCTTCAATGCTTGGCAACTCTTCAGCGCCAGACATTTTGGCGATCAAGTCGTCAACGAACTGCTCACGCTTAGGGAACTGAACGCTGATGATAGAAGAAAGGAAGTTAGAACGCAGATCACCAGCTGTAGATGTCAGGTGTCCAAACAATTCAGTAAGGGTACCCAAACGCTCTTTCAGTTGACGTTGTTTCTCTACGATAACTGTTTCATTTTCTTCAAAGGTTTTTTCTAGATCAGAAGAACGCTTCTCTTCTGCAGCCAAGGTGCGCTTAGCTTCATCAAGCGTCTTTTGCTGGTCGTAACGGGCAGCAGCAAAACGCTGCTCACGCTCTTTATTCTCACGAATTTCAGAGATACGCCCTTGCTCAACCATCTTTAACAATTCGTCGAGCGATTTTGCGTCTTCGGCCATCGCCGGCATAGCTGCAACGGCAATCGCGCCGCTGAAAGCCAACACAGCAGCCTTTAATAGATTACGTTTCATTATTTAGCAGCCTCCGGAGCCGGAATCGGGAGTTTCATGATATCGATAGAAGCTTGTTTACGAGCGATACGCAGACCTTTTTGGATCGCACCGCGGTAATCACCAGAATCTAGTTCAACCCACTTGCGCTGATCTTGATCCCAAGCGCCCGACTGTTCGCCATCCGTTGTTTGGTACATTAGACCAATACGACCGATACGTAGGAAGTTAACTTCGCGATCTGAACCATCAACCGTAGCAACACCTTTGTAGCTGTCGATTTTACGGCCGTACTCATTCTCGATTTTGTAGGCTTCGAGAACTTGACGGAATTTTTCCGCGATGGTGATATCCGAGCGATCCATATTAGTACGCAAGAACTCAACACGCTCTTCGCGTTCTTCTTTATGGAATGGCACATCCAGAGTAACAAACTGCTCTAGACCGTCAATCATACGAATCAGTAAAGGGGTGATCTGACGTTGAATGACTGTTGCATCATCAACAGACCGACCTAGGCCGTCAATACGTTTCAATTGGCCTGCTATTTGTTTCTCAAGGCGAGCGTTATAGACGCGGAGACCGTCTACTTGCTTCATTACAGTTTTGTAGTCCTGTAATAAATCACCCGTTTCTGCTGCTAAGCGATCAACTTTAACCTGAGATTGCTTTGCTGCTTTAGTTCTTTTGATACCAACATCAAGAACCTTGCTAACTGGGATCAGGGGTTTAGCTGGTGGTTGCGCTGCGGCGTCTTGCCCAGCAGTCGTATCGGCTGAATAGGCCGGCGATCCAGCCAGCATACCAACAGCCACACTGACCGCCAGCGCGATTGTTTTCAATCGTTGCGTTTTCATGGGAATTGCTTTTCCTATTTGGGACGTTTAGTGAAAGCAGAGCTTATTATCTTCTATCAGCCGTACGGCCAGTCGTAAGACCGTGCTTTCATACAGCGGGACTTATTTTAATCATGTGCAAACGTAAGAATCAACGACAAAACTAAATGTTTCGTAATATAAAATTCCTTGTTAATTTTATGTGTTGAAGGGTTACATTTTCGTGAAAGTAAGTAACAAAAAACCTTATTTAAGTAACGCTCAATAAGAGCAAATATTTAGCGGCGCAAAAAGCCTGTCCGCCAGCGACCATCCAAAATACAACTTATTCGGTCATACTCTCTGTAGAGTAACAAAGCAATAGCCAGGACTCTCATCAGGCGTTACTGGGTAACACTCGCGCGAGACCTCACTCCAGTCATTTAGTTCAATTTCCGGAAACCACGCATCGCCATCAGGATTAAGATCAACTTCCGTAATATACATTTTTGTGGCCTCATCAAGCGCCTGCCGGTAGATGGTCTCGCCACCAATCACACACACCTCATCAAGCCCCGAAGAATCCGCCTCTTCGCGAGCCAGCGTCAGCGCACTAGCCAAATCGGGCACCACAACAGCGCCCTCAGCCGTATACCCTGACTGCCGGCTAATTACGATATTAAATCGCCCTGGTAGCGGCCGCCCAATCGACTCCCAAGTCTTGCGCCCCATCACAATAGGCTTAGCCATCGTTGTCGCTTTAAAGTGCTTTAAGTCCGCCGGCAAATGCCAGGGCAATTGGTTATTCACGCCGATGACTCGGTTTTTCGCCATCGCGACAATAAGTGAAACTGTTACCACTCTCTCTCCTCGCCTTATATCGCTATCGGCGCCTTAATTGGGGGGTAGGGATCATAGCCCTCAAACTCAAAATCATCCGCGGTGTAATCAAAAATAGAAGCAGGCCGCCGCTTGACTCTCAGCGCAGGCAGAGCCCTCGGCTTGCGCCGTAACTGCTCTTCGACGATATCATCAGTCAGATGGTTTTGATAAAGATGGCAATCGCCAAAGGTGTGTACAAAGTCGCCCACCTCTAGATCACATTGCTGCGCAATCATATGTGTTAGGAGTGCGTAACTTGCAATATTAAAAGGCACGCCGAGAAATAGATCTGCGCTGCGCTGATAAAGCTGGCAGGATAAGCGCCCTTGCGCAACGTAAAACTGAAACAAGGTATGACACGGTGGCAAGGCCGCTTTTCCATGCCGCGCATTTTCCTGCGGGCTAAGTGATTCATCCGGTAAATCTGCAGGATTCCACGCATTGACCAACAAGCGGCGCGAATCCGGCTTGCGCCGAATCATATCTACCACCTCGCTGATTTGGTCGATGGTTGATCCATCAGGACAAGCCCAACTGCGCCACTGCTTACCGTAAATTGGACCAAGATCGCCATTTTCTAGGGCCCACTCATTCCAGATGGTAACCCCCCGATCACGCAGCCAATTATTGTCGCAGCTACCTTCCAAAAACCAAATTAACTCGTTGATAATACTACGCAAATGTACTTTTTTAGTCGTTAGCAGCGGAAAGCCCTGACTTAAATCAAAGCGTAATTGCCGACCAAATACCGAGCGCGTACCCACGCCGGTGCGATCGCCCTTGTCGGTGCCGTTATCTCGCACATCTCGCAATAAATCCAAGTACTGCTGCATATTATTTACCACCCTTAACGGCCGAACGCGAGTAAGTCCAAATCAACAATCCACCACCGAGCAAGATCATTGGCAATGACAGCTCTTGACCACGAGTCATCCAACCCAACATGTCGAATCCAATATGGCTATCTGGCTCACGAACAAACTCAACCAAGAAACGGAAACAACCATAGCAAAGCAAAAATAGCGAACCCGCCGCATAGGGTGGCCGCTGCTTACGGGTAAACCAGAAAATGATAATAAACAGCACCACACCCTCAAGCGCAAACTGATACAACTGCGACGGATGACGAGCTAACTGCAAAGGATCTCTCGGGAATAACATCCCCCACGGCTGATCAGTGGGGCGCCCCCACAACTCTTGACCTATAAAATTGCCGATACGACCCAAACCTAAACCAATCGGCGCCAAGGGTGCAATAAAGTCCCACAGCGCAGAGACCGGCACTTTAATACGACGAGCGTACAGCGCCACCGCAACGACAACACCCAGTAGGCCGCCGTGAAAGGCCATACCGCCCTCCCACACCCGAAATAACCACAGAGGGTCTTGTAAAAACTGCGGAAAATTATAAAACATAACGTAGCCAAATCGGCCTCCAACGATGACACCGACCGCACCATAAAAAATCAAATCCTCAACCTGCGCCTCATTCAATGGACTCCACGGCTGCTTGGTTCGACTTTTTGCAATAAACCACGCTGCCGCAAAACCGGCCAAATACATCAGCCCATACCAATGTATCGCCAGCGGCCCAATTTGTACCGCCACCGGATCGAAGTTTGGATGTATCAACATGCTTTAAAGCGCTCCCCAAATAAATTGACTACCCACCACCAACAAAAACATCGCAAAACATTGCTTCAAACGTGTCGGCGAAAGCCGCTGCGCCCAGTGCGCCCCCAACTTTGCAAACGGAGCGCTCAGCAATGCAATACCTATAAATGCAGGCAAGTATATAAAACCGAAACTGTAAGCCGGCAGATCTTGATGCCCAAACCCCGCAACCATATTACTCGCCGACCCGACCACCGCAATAGGCAAACCACAAGCCGCCGACGTTGCCACCGCGGCCTGCATACGCACATTACACCAACTCAAATACGGTACGGTTAACGAGCCGCCACCTATACCAAACATCGCCGAAAAATAGCCAATAGCGACGCCCGCCGACGTTAAACCCATAGAATTCGGAAGCTGTCGCGACGCCGCAGGCACCGCCCCAAACCCCATATACGCGGCAATAATCAAGCTGAATACACCAAACGCCAGCTTTAAGGCCTGCCCTGGGAGTGCCGCTGCCGTCGCCACACCACAAACAACGCCAATCGCAATACCTGGTGCCAATACTCGCCAGCACGACCAATTAATATTACCTAGCTGATGATGGGCTCGCACCGAGCCAATTGAGGTCACCACTATAGTCGCCAGTGAGGTGCCCACTGCCAACTGCATTGCCACCTCAGGTGCCACCGCCAAAAATCCAAAACAGACAACCAGCGCGGGAACAATTACCAAGCCGCCACCAACACCAAACAAACCGGCGGACAAACCCGCGACGGCCCCAACCGCCAAGTAAACCAGCAAAATCATGCCGCGGAAGTCTCCAGCAAAGCTGCTATTATGACGGCCAAAATCTACAAACAACAGCGAATGGACGAATGTGCCTGATATTATTGAGCTGGCAAAACGACTCTGAACAAACCCTGACGATTGCCGCCAATCGCGACGAGTTTTTTGAGCGCCCCACCCTCGCCGCCGATTTCTGGCCAGCGCACCCGCAAATCCTCGCCGGCAGAGATCTAGAGTTTGGCGGCAGCTGGCTTGGCATAAGTCGCAACGGTCGCTTTGCAGCAGTAACCAACTTACGAGAGGTTGAGGCCAGCGGCGACCGCAGTCGCGGCGATCTAGTGAAAAACTTTCTATTGAGCGCCGAAACCAACCAGCATTTCTTTGAACAATTAGAGCCAGAAAAAAGCCAGTACCGCCCCTTTAATTTTATCGCCTGTGATGGCGACACACTCTGCTATATCAACAATGTCGAAGCAGGCTGGCAGCCCCTAGCCACCGGCATTCACGCAATCGGTAATATTCCACTAAGCGAGAGAAACGCAAAAACCCAAAAGGGCTACCACGATATGGATTCCATCATGACGGGAAAGCCCAACCACCAAGACCTGTTAAATATGCTGCAAGATACAAAACCAACAATGAACGCTGCGGAAGATATATACCGCGCGCTATCATCCCGTTTCGTCAGTTTTGAAGGCTATGGCACGCGCTCAAGTAGTATTGTTACTGCAAACAAAAATGGACAGTGGGATTTCTGGGAAAAACGCTACGCCACCACCCCAACTCAAAAAGAGGTACTTCAGCACTTTAGCTTTATGGACGATGATACCCGTTAGAGCTAAGCGCCAATAGGTTGCAGCAAACGTTCCATACCAATATCAATCATAACCTTGCGCAGCAGCGCCTTAACTTCGTCGGCGGTCTCAACCAGCATCGCGCTATTCAACAAAGCCTGAAGCTCATCAAAACGACAGCTGCGTATCACCGCCTTAACCCTGAGCAAACTATTATCGTTCATCGACAGCATGTCGTAGCCCATTGCCATCAGCAGTAAAACCGCCGCTGGGTCACCCGCAAGCTCACCACAAATCCCCACCGGTTTACCTTCGGCGTGAGCGGCATCAACAACCTGCTGCAAGCTATTTAGCACCGCAGGATGATAGGCGTGGTACAGGTCAGCAACCCGAGTATTGTTGCGATCAACGGCCAATAAATACTGGGTTAAATCGTTTGACCCCACTGATAGAAAATCAACTCGTCGCGCCAATTGCCGCGCCTGATAGACCGCCGCCGGCACTTCAACCATGACGCCGATTGGCGGCAAGGTGATATCCCAACCGTCTTCGATCAACTCGTCATAGGCGCGCCGAACCAGATCGAGGGCCTCGTCAACTTCCTGCACATTACTGATCATTGGCAGCATAATACGCAGATTATTCAGGCCCTCGCTGGCCTTGAGCATCGCCCTGACCTGCACCAGAAATATTTCAGGATGATCGAGAGTAACTCGAATTCCGCGCCAACCTAAAAAGGGATTTTCTTCTTCGATGGGGAAATACGGCAGGGCCTTATCACCACCGATATCGAGGGTGCGCATGGTCACCGGCAAAGGCGCGAAGGCAATTAACTGCTCGCGATAAATCGCCCGCTGCTCCTCTTCACTGGGAAAACGCTCTCGCAGTAAAAACGGAATTTCTGTTCGATACAGGCCAACACCTTCCGCACCACGGTCCAAAGAACGCGCCACATCTGCCATCAAACCGGTATTCACCCACAACGGCATACGGTGCCCATCTAGAGTTTCGCTTGGCAAATCCCGTAGCGCTTCCAGCCCCTGCGTCAGAACCTGATCTTCTTCCGACACCGAACGGAAATGCTCATACACTTCCGCAGAAGGGTTGTAATGAACATAGCCCGAATAACCGTCAACAATAAGGTTGGCATTTTCAATCTGGGTATAGGGTAAATCGGCGGCCCCCATCACAGTGGGTATGCCCATCGCCCGCGCTAAAATGGCAACGTGGGAATTACTTGAGCCCCGCACCGACACCATGCCCACCAATTTCTCGCGAGGCACTTCACCCAGCATAGAGGCGGTCAACTCTTCACCGACCAAAATAGTTTTATCTGGGTACTCGGCCGGCTCAACTTCACTGGTTTGCAAATAGGCCAGCACACGACGACCGAGGTCTTTGATATCGGTCGCACGCTCTTTGAAATAGGCGTCTTCCATCATTTCAAAGGTGCGAATATGGCTGGACATAACCTGACTCAACGCGCCCTGTGCCCACTCACCTTCGTTGATTTTCTTAACGACTTCCGCAGCCCAAGAGCCGTCATCGATAATACGCAGATACACGTCAAACAAGGCGTGCTCATCGGCGGGTAAATGCGTCAGTAATTTTTCACTAAGAGCGTGAATATCTGTCCGCACCGCGCTTAAGGCCGATTGAAATGCCTGCAACTCAAGTTGCGGATCATCGCTCTGCCGACGCGGAACCGAGTGTAAATCAGCAACCGGGGCCACTATGACCGCACGCCCGATAGCCACGCCTGTCGCCCCAGCTATCCCTTTAAACGATGCCGTTGCCCCGACCACATTCTGAGATGTAGTAATAGAACCCGTGGCCCGGGCATGAGCGATAACGCCTGCCAACTGGGCCGACATCGTTACTAAAAAGGCTTCTTCATCTTCATCAAAGCGACGACTGTCTTTTTGCTGAACAACCAACACCCCCATCACCGTGCGCTGATGAATAATCGGCGCACCCAAAAATGAGTGATACTGCTCTTCACCAATACCCGGCAGATATAAGAAGTTAGGATGTTTTTCCGCGTGATCTAAGTTAACCGGCTCTTCGCGGCGGGCAACCTGCCCCACCAAACCTTCATCAGGGCCGAGGCTGATCTTGCCGATCAATTCTGGATTCAAACCTTGGTTGGCCATAAAGATCAAACGGCCAGACTCAGGGTCGCGCAAATAAACAGTACACACCTCAGTGCCCATCACCTCGGCAATACGGCTAACAATAATATCCAGCGCCGCCTGCAAATTGCCCGCAGAATTTACCGCCTGAACGATACTCCGCAGTGCTTCCAACATCATAGCAATTCACCACTCATGGCATCTTTCACCAAACGAGCATGTCGCGGGGCCAACTCTTTCATAGCGCGCCGATACACTTCGCGTTTAAACGCCACTACCTGACCTAGCGGATACCAATAGCTAACCCACTGCCAATGATCAAACTCAGCCTTATCACCACAATTGAAACTGACCTTATTGTCGTCGGCTTTCATTTGCAGCAAAAACCACTTTTGTTTCTGCCCAATGCACAGCGGCTTATTGTCTCGGCGAATCAAACGTTGGGGCAGGCGATAGCGCAGCCAGCCGCGAGTGCAGGCCAGCAAATCAACATCATTTTCTCGCAGCCCCACCTCTTCATACAGCTCGCGATACAATGCCGCTTCTGGAGATTCACCTTCATGAATCCCGCCCTGCGGAAACTGCCAAGCACTCTGACCGACACGGCGCGCCCACAACACCTGCCCTTGCTCATTTGCAAGCACGATGCCAACGTTGGGACGAAATCCATCCGAGTCAATCACTACATCACCTATTGTTTTGATTTTATTTCCATTTTCTATTGTTCCACAAATTCCCGACTCAGGGAATTCACTCAACCAACAACGCTGTAGAAAGATGAAAATACCTCTGGCAAACGCTATGCTATGCCGCCTCAACAATCCCGTTTTTGGAGACCTTCATGGCCCTCGCCATTTTTGACTTAGACAACACCTTGCTGGGCGGTGACAGCGACCACGCTTGGGGTGAATTTTTAGTCGCCAAAGGCCTTGTCGACAGTGACGAGTTTAAAGCCAAAAACGATGAATTCTATCTGCAATACCAACGCGGCGGCCTCGATATTGACGCCTACCTTCGCTTTGCCTTGAGCCCACTCAGCCAATATACGCAAGCGGAACTCAGTACCTTACACGCAGATTTCATGGCGGAATACATTGCACCGCTGCGGCTGCCAAAGGCCGATGCACTATTACAGCAACATCGCGACGCGGGCGACTTTGTTATGATAATTACCGCCACCAATAGTTTCGTAACCAGACCGATTGCCGTGGCATTAGGCGTAAACACCATACTTGCCAGCGAAGGCGAGGTCGTCAACGGCCGCTACACAGGCAAACCCAGCGGCATCCCCTGCTTCCAGGAAGGCAAAGTCACCCGCCTAAACAATTGGCTTGAGGAAACCGGCCACTCGCTGAGCGGCAGCTATTTTTACAGCGACTCCCACAACGACCTGCCGCTGCTTAAAATTGTCGACCACGCTATCGCCGTCGACCCCGACGACACCCTAAAAGCGTATGCAATTGCAGCTGACTGGCCGGTCATCAGCCTTAGAGACTAGGCGTTCCCCAGCGCATAAAAAAGCCCGGTCAATGCCGGGCTTCTATCAAAACCTATAACAAGATTACTCGTCGCACTGCTCGTCGTAGGCTTCTGCATCTAGCAAATTATCCAGCTCACTCAAATCAGAGGGCTGCATACGGAAAAACCAACCATCGCTGTATGGGTATTCATTTACCGTTTCTGGACTTTCGTCTAAAGCCTCGTTCACTTCAATAATTTCGCCCGAAACCGGCGCATAAATATCTGAAGCCGCTTTTACAGACTCGACCACCGCAGCCTCGTCACCCTGAGAATACTCAGCGCCGACTTCCGGTAACTCGATAAACACCACGTCACCCAAGGCGTTCTGAGCGTGATAACTAATACCAACTGTAACCGTGCCGTCTGACTCAAGGCGCGCCCACTCGTGGCTGCTGGCGTATTTTAATTCGCTGGGGGTATTGCTCATTTAAGGCCGTCCTCTACTGACGATACGTTAGATGTGCGCATTTTAACGCTGCTACCGACAAATACAAAGTGCTCAATGACTACTGCGACGGATACTGATTATCACTGGAATTAATCCCGCCGCCACCAAGGCCAGTGCAGGCAGCGCTGCGAGCTGCCACTGCCCCTCTGCAGTCATCTCATAAATCCGCACCGCCAAGGTATCCCAACCATAGGGACGAAGCAGCAAAGTGGCTGGCATCTCTTTCATAACATCGACAAAAACCAAGACCATCGCGGTGAGCAACCCTGGGCGCAGCATGGGCAAATATATCCGCCGCACTAATTCGCCACCGTTGGCGCCGAGGGTGCGCGCCGCTTCAGGCAGACTTGGGCGAATACGCTCAAGAGACGACTCCAAAGGCCCCGTCGCCACGGCCAAAAATCGAATCCAATACGCTGCCAACAGGGTGGCAATTGATCCCACCAAAATTGGCACCGGTGACATGCCAAGCACTCTCTGCAGGGGGATAAATACCTGATTATCAATAAAGGTAAACGACAGCATAATTCCCACCGCCAATACTGAGCCTGGCAATGCGTAGCCCAACTGCGCCATATTAAAAAAACCACCGCGCTTTACTTGGCGTCGATTAAAAGCCAAAACCAGCGCCAAAAATACCGTAATCAAGGCCGCAAGCCCCGCCAGTATCACGGTGTGCTGCACTAGCTCAAAAAAACGAGTGTTTAATTGCACCGCGCCTTCATCGATCGCCCACAACATCAGCTGTAACACGGGCAATACAAAGGCCACTGCCAGCACAGAACTGCAGGCAGCAGTCATTGCCCAGGCTTTAACGGGCGTGACTGGAAATCGGTAGCGATGCTGTAAACGGCTGCCCTGAACAAAGCGACGACCACCGCGCGAGCGCCGCTCGGCAAACAAGGTTAAGGCAACAAACAACAGCAATATTGAAGCAAGCTGCGCCGCCGCCTGAATATTGAAAAAGCCAAACCACGCTTTATAAATTGCCGTGGTAAAGGTGTCGTAATTAAACACCGCCACGGTACCAAAGTCGGCGAGGGTTTCCATCATCGCCAAGCTCACGCCGGCAACAATAGCGGGGCGCGCCATTGGCAGCGCAACGCGATAAAATGCCTGCCAAGGATTACAGCCCAAAACGCGCGCAGCTTCGGTGGTATCACTGCTTTGAGAAAGGAAAGCACTGCGCGCCAGCATATAAACATAGGGGTATAAAACTAAGGCAAACACCACAATCACCGTGGCGGCATTGCGAACATCCATGCTGCCGTACTGCTGACCAAACTGCAGTCTTAAAAAGCTCTGTAGCGGGCCACCAAAATCAAACACCCCGAGAATAACAAAGGCCATTACGTAGGCGGGCACCGCCATCGGCAGCATCAATAGCCACTCGAACCACGCTCGGCCGGGAAACTCGCACATCACCGTAAACCAAGCCAAACCAATGCCCAAAATGCTGACCAGCAAGCCCACCCCCACCAATAACAGCAGGGTGTTAAATAATAAACTTCCAAGCTGGGTCGCGATTAAATGCTGCCAAACCTCGGTTTGCGAGGAGCCCCAGCTCAGCACTACCACCAAGATCGGCGCCATCACAGCCAGCACCGCAGCCACACCAATTACACGCAAAAACCACAACGCCGCGCTTGATCGGCGCGGCGCTGCAGGCGTCTGAGAAAACGCGGTTACTGGAGATGGCGCAACTGGCACTCAGCGATATCCCTGTCTGTCCATTATGCGAATTGCGTCGCCCTGCAGACGGCCGGCTTCGCTAAGGGGCATGGTATCAGCCTTAAAACTGCCCCACTGCTCAATCAGTTCAGACGGCGCGGTTTTATCGTTCACAGGATACTCCTGATTCAAGTGCGCAAAATCGTATTGCGCCGACGGACCAGACAACCATTCCAATAAGCGCAGAGCATCTTCCTTATGCTTGCTGGCCTTGGTTATACCGGCGCCAGACACATTCACATGCGTACCGCGAGCTGCAACACCCTCACCGGCTTGGTTAGCCCAGAACAAGCCCACCGGCAAATCAGGATTATCAGCTAGCATACGGGCCAAATAATAGGTGTTCACCAAACCGACATCGCACTGCCCAGCGTCAATCGCTTCAACCACTTTATTGTCGCTGGCAAACGGCGCCACCGCCAAATTATTTACCCAAGCACCCACAGTCTCTTCGGCTTTGTCCGCGCCAAGAGCAACAATCATGCTGGCAACCAGCGATTGGTTATACACTTTTTTGGAGGTGCGCAAACACAGGCGACCATTCCATTTTGGGTCGGCCAAATCTTCGTAACCCGCCAGCTCCTCGGGCTTAACCCGCTCAGTAGAATAAATAATGGTGCGGGCGCGAATAGAAACTCCGTACCAGCGCCCCTGCTCATCGCGCAAGGCCGGTGGAATATTATTTGTTAACACCTCTGACTGCACGGGCTGCAAAACACCCATTTCTGCGGCATGCCACAGATTTCCAGCATCGACAGTAATTAACATATCCGCAGGGGAGTTCTCGCCCTCAGCCTTTAGACGCGCCAATAACGGCCCCGCCTCGTCGGTGACGTAGCGAATGTTAATACCAGTTTCCTTGGTAAAGTCGTCGAAGATAGGTTTGATCAGCTGCTCTATCCGCGAGCTATAAATCACTAATTCTGGGCCCTTGGCGGCAGGTGGCTCACTATTGCCACAGGCAGCTAGAACTAGGGTTGCTACTACGATCAGCGCGATATTTCGCATCATCCAAGCCTCTCACAAGAAAATCGGGCGTAGATGATAATTATTATCATTAAACTTCTCAATGAATTCCACGATTTATTCTGTAATGAATGTTAACGGCGGCGCAAATTAGTCCTGCTCTTCGCCGACTTTAAAACTAGGGTTTGTCTGACAAGCCCATTGCCTTGGCAATAATCTGTCGTTTCAGAGGCAGCGCCGAATCCAACCAACGCATACCGGTATTACGCAATAAGCGCAGTGGCATGACCGGCGTTTCAAACAAATGCTGGAACCCCTCCATCATTGCCATCATCGCCAAATTGCCGCCTTTGCGCCGACGCTGATAACGGTTCAGCACCGAGGCGTCAAACAATGGCACACCGCGCTCGCAGGCGCGGCGACACTCCTGCGCAAAAACCGCCGCATCTTGAAAACCAAGATTGATACCCTGCCCCGCCAGCGGATGAATAGTGTGCGCCGCATCACCCAGCAATACCACACCATCACTAACGTAGTCCGCCGCGTGACGCTGTCTAAGCGGAAAACTAAAGCGGCGACTCGCGGCCAGCACTCGGCCTAAACGGTGCTCAAACTTAGCGGCCAGCTCGCGGCAAAAGTCATCATCGTCAAGTGACATTAAGTGCTCTGCGATATCCGGTTTAGCTGACCATACAATAGAACAATAACGCTGTTCAGCAGCGGTATCTGGCAGCGGCAGAAATGCCAGCGGGCCTTCCGGTAAGAAGCGCTGCCAAGCGGTATTGCTGTGGGGAAGCTCGGTCTCGACCGTGGCAACGATAGCGTGATGATGATAATCCCACTCCCGCGTAACAAAACCGGCCCACTCGCGAATTTTAGAATTGGCGCCGTCGGCGGCAACCACCAGCGGACTGCGCACAACTCTGCCACCGGCTAAATGTAAACTAATCCCCGCCTGTTGCCGGCTCATGGTTTCAACCGGCATTCCGAAGAAGCATTTTACCCGCGCATTTTCCCGCAGATTATTAATCAACGATGCATTGATTAATCGATTTTCAACAATATGACCGAGCGCCGGGCGCCGCACTTCGCTGGCGGAAAAATGGATACGCCCAGTGCCTTCGCCGTCCCACACTTCCATATCGGTATAGGCGCAGGCGCGGCGGCTGGCGATGTCAGACCAGGCACCAATCTCATCTAAAAACCCGCGAGAAGCGTCGGTAAGCGCGCTAACCCTGGCATCATAATCAAATACGCTTTCTTCAATTTGCGGCCAGCCTTCGCGAACCGCCTGCGCTTCAACTAAGGCAACTTTCAGCGGCAAATCTGCCACCGCCAAGGCCAGTGCCGCACCAGCCAAACCGGCGCCGACAATAACTAAATCAAAATCAGCAATATTCTCTGCCGACATGCGTATTACTCCGCTGCGGCACCGGGCAAAATACCCGCTGCTCTGGCTACAAACCGTGATTTTGCTGGGGGGCTAACATCCAACATGGAAAGACCCAAATTTCTGAGCAAGCTCAAGATCGGCTTGCGATTGCTGAAAATACCCGTCAATTGATCAGAGAAGGTCGTAGTAACTAGCTGATCTGCACGCTGACTTTTTGTATAGCTTTGCAGCAATGTTAAGTCACCTAAATTCTCGCCATTCGCATGCGCCTTCGCCACCAGACGACTTAAACACTCAACATCGCGCAAGGCTAAATTAAAGCCCTGACCAGCAACTGGGTGCAGCGAGTGCGCCGCATTCCCCAGCACAGCGACTTGCGCGCGCACCTGCTCCTCTGCCTGCATTAAGCGCAGCGGAAAGGCATTGCGCTGCCCGACTTTACGGAGCCGCCCCAGCCGATAACCAAAATTGCGTTGCAACTCAGCCAAAAACGCCTCATCAGACCAGCTCTCCACCTCGTCGGCCATTCCTTCAGGAAAGGTCCAAACTAAGGCTGAACGAGAAAGCCCCGAGTCATCCGTCACCAAGGGCAATAAGGCCAAGGGCCCCCTTTCGGTAAAGCGCTCGTAAGCGCAGCCACCGTGAGGCTTTTCAGTCGCCACATTGGCGATCACCGCCACTTGATGATAATCATCAATGCTTGCGCCAATACCCAGTTGGGTGCGCAAACCGGAGTCCGCTCCGTCGGCAACCGCGACTAATTGCGTGCTTATTTCCCGAGAAGCATCGCCCTCGCGCACGGATAAACTTGCATACCCTTTTGACACGGTCACCGATTCCACCGAAGCCGGTGACAAAAATTCAACACTGGTGTGTTGGCGAAGCCGATTGAGCAAGACATTACCCAACCAAGCGTTCTCCACCACATAACCCAAGGCCGGCCAACCTTGGCTGGCGGCACTCATCAAAACACTGCCAAAGTGGCCGCGATCCGAAACGTGAACCTGCGAGATAGTGCAAATATGCTCTGCCAGTAGCGGCCACACCGCCAGCTCTTCGTATATTTGCGCGCTGCCAAACGACAGCGCCGTAGAGCGTGCATCAAAGCTTGGGCGATAAGCCGGTTTACCTTCGCCAACAGGCGGGAGCGGAAAATTCTCCACTACCAAAATCCGCAAACCGGCGCGGCTATAACTATCAAGGCATAACGCCAAGCTGGCGCCAACCATGCCGCCGCCAGCAATAACTATGTCGTAATCAGTGCGTGGCAAGACGCGCCTCCGCCATTAAGGCCTCTATCTCATCCGCTTCTTTTGGCACCGCCGCGGTCAAAATCTCGCAGCCGGTTTTCGTTACCGCTACATCGTCTTCAATGCGAATACCAATACCACGCCATTTCGCATCGACATTGCTATTGTCCGGCGCCACATAAATACCCGGTTCAACGGTAAGCACCATACCCTCTTCAAGTACTCGCCACTCACCACCGACTTTATAATCGCCAACATCATGCACATCCATACCCAACCAATGGCCGGCACGGTGCATATAAAAGGGCTTATAGGCCTCGGCGCTAATAAGTGCGCTTACATCGCCACTCAGCAAACCTAATTTCACCAAGCCCTCGGTAATTACGCGGACAGTCTCGTCGTGGGGTTGATTCCAATGATTACCGGGTTTTACCGCAGCAATAGCGGCTTTTTGCGCATCCAAGACCACCTCATATAAGGCCCGCTGCTCTGCGCTAAACCGACCATTGGCGGGAAAGGTTCGGGTAATATCAGCGGCGTAGTAATGCAACTCGCAGCCGGCATCAATCAATACCAGATCGCCGTCGCGGGCCTCACAGCTATTCTCAACATAATGTAGAATGCAGCCATTTTTACCCGCACCAACAATAGTGCTGTATGCCGGAAAACGTGCGCCATTGCGCCCAAATTCATGGAGGATTTCGGCTTCAAGCTGATACTCATAAACGCCGGGACGGCAGGCGCGCATGGCGCGGCTGTGAGCTTCGGCGGAAATTTCGCCCGCCTTACGCATCACTTTTAACTCGGCGGCAGATTTATACAAACGCAGATCATGTAAATGATGATCTAAATCCAAGAACTCACCCGGAGGCTGCGCGCCGGTGCGAACCTTGGAGCGAATAACATTCACCCACTGCATTACCTGCTGATCAAATTCGGTGTGGCGGCCCATAGCGTAGTAAACGCGCTGACGCCCTTCTAACAGGCCCGGTAATATGTCGTCGATATCACTGATGGGAAAGGCATCGTCGGCACCGTATTCAGAACACGCCCCCTCCGGCCCCGCTCGATATCCGGTCCAGAGCTCCATTGCCGGATCGCGGTCGCGGCAGAACAACACGTACTCGCCGCTCGCTCGCCCCGGCAGCAGTACCAACACCGCATCCGGCTCATCAAAACCCGTTAAGTAATAAAAATCGCTGTCTTGACGAAAAGCGTACTCAGAATCTCGGTTGCGAGTGAGCATTTTGGCAGAAGGTACAACAGCAATGCTGTCGGGCTCCATCAGCGCCATCAAATTTTTGCGGCGACGGGCGAATTCCTGCTTACTAATCGTCATGTTGTTCTCATTACCTAAGAAATATGGGCGCAAGCGCCAATGGGTTTATTCGCAAAAGCTTATCACGGCTTAAGGTCGGCCAGTGGCAAAAATACCTTAGCTGTGAGGATCAATGCAGGCGGGGCGGATTGGCCTCGCCTTCTTGCTGAACACCGCCATTGCATTCAACAAAAATAGTCATCGCCGCAACCCGAACGTACTCACACACCGCAAAGTAGTCTTGCTCTCCATCTTCATCGGTATGCTCATCGGGCGACACCTGCGCGATGGCGGCAATATCACTAATCGCCTCTGTTAAATCCGCAGAATAGGCATTTTGCTTATCGACGCTCTTCTGCTTGCCAGCCATCGCAAAGCCCGTCAAATAGCCTTGGCACCACTGACCAAGACTGGCAATGCGCTGATCCAAGTCGAATTCATCGTCGGGCAGCAATAAATCTAAGCTCATCTCGCCTGATTCCATGCCGTCCAGCGCAGCACTATACACCGCGTACAGCGCTTCGCTCTGCTCAGGGTCTGGGGTTTCGCAATCTAGCAAATCAATACAATGCTTAAGCCAAGCATCTGCGCTTATCCGACCACCCACCGACACAAACCCCGCCGCATAGCCATGCAACTCAGCTGGGGGCTGCAAAGCTCCCAAGCTCAAAAATAAATTAGCGAGATCGTCGTGCTCTAAACTAGCGGTCATTAATACATTTCCGTTAATACATCATAGGCCGGCAATGGTAGCGCCGAAGCCAGATAAAATCGAATATCGATATTATGGGCATACAAGCCCACCTTAATTACATTGACCCACCTGCAGGGCCCGCTCTACTATTATCCAATATCTTTCTACAAACGGACGCAATCTAAAGATGGATCAGCGACAGTTGCAACTTTTGGAACGAAAAGTAGACGAAATTGTCCAGTTGTGTGAGCAATTAGACAAGGAAAATCGCGCCTTAAAAGCGGACGCCCTCCACTGGCGTTCTGAGCGCGAACAACTGATCGAAAAAACAGATATTGCCCGCGCGAAAGTTGAATCCATGATTCAGCGCCTGCGCGCGCTGGAGAAAGAGTCGTGAGCACGAACACCATCAGCATAAAAATATTAGACAAAGAATATCAAGTGGCCTGCCCACCCGAAGAGCAAGTTGCGCTAATGCAAGCAGGGCAATTTCTCGACCAAAAAATGCGCGGCATTCGCACCTCAGGCAAAGTCATTGGACTTGAGCGCATCGCTGTTATGGCGGCGTTGAATATCAGCTACGAAATGCTCCAAGCCAAACAAAATGCCACCCCAACCGAAGCGGAAACCCAAACAGTAAACCGCATTAGCGACAAAGTTGAACAAACCTTACAACGCTGCAAGCAGCTAGATATTAGCTAGGCCGCCGATACTAGTTCGGTAAAGCAAACACCCACTGAGATAATCAAATTAGTGTAAACAGACATATCCCCTTATAGGTCCACCCTGTTATTAGACAAAGCCAAGCGGTATACTTTGTTACACCCTGGGATATTAGCTAGGCTGCTTAGACCCCTGAGCCGATGCTTTTTACCCCGGAGGGCTTTAGCCGAGATTGGTGTGCATGTCCGCTTGTCGGAAAGCCTAAAAATCTTGCGGAGAACTCCACCTTGAACCGCTGGGTTCAAGGGCCACGTAGCCGGCGGTATCTTGGGGCCTATTTTCTACACTGTTTTGCCATTCATCTACACCGATAAGCCATCACACTTTTTGCGTGTCAGCGCTATACTGCCAGCATGAACTCTGCCCTTAAATCCAGACTGCGACTCGAGCTCCGCGCTAGACGCCAAAGTCTAAGTAAAGACCAGCAAACCGTCGCCGCCAAGCAATTAATGCAGCGTTTAATTCGGCTGCCCGCGTTTCGCGAGGCTCGTCATATTGCGGCGTATATTGCCAGCGATGGTGAAATCTCACCGGCGCCATTACTGCGCTACGCAGGTCTGAATAGTAAGCACTGCTATCTACCCAAAATATCTCGATGCGCATCGAGCAATAGCATGGCGTTTTACCCTTACCACCACCGCCAAAAACTAATTTCAAATCGGTATGGCATTGGCGAGCCCAGCGGCCTACATCGACGGCCGCAAGCCCCGCACAAACTAGATGTTGTGCTTTTACCGTTAACGGGATTTGATAAAGAAGGACGACGACTAGGCATGGGCGGCGGATATTACGACCGCGCCTTCGCCTTTAAGCGAAATAAAAAAATGCGTAAGCCCATCATGATTGGACTCGCCCACCACTGCCAAGAAGTTAACACCTTACCCAGTGATGGCTGGGATATTCCACTCGATTTTATTGTGACGGATAGGCAAGTCATCAAGACAAAACATCGATAACAGTGTTCCTATAACTCATCTCCAAAATACCCTGCATTAAAGCATAAGCCCGTCAAACGCACTAAAATGGCATTACCGTGTTGTTGATGCTAGTCACCGCTTTTATCTAACGTGTCTTCAACTAAATACTGGCCAATAACTGCCATAAGAATAATACCACCGAGTATTAAACCCACTGTCTTAAGGCCACTGAATTTCACCTCCTGGATCTCTCGCAAATCATTTAATGAGTGGCTATGCCCAAGAGAATCAGTAAACACGCGATCACTAACACTCAAAATTTTCACTTTTTCGTGCACACCGCTATTTACTAATAAGGCGGAAATAATCAATACGCTGTGTTAGACTACCGTGCATGGAAATTGACGCAAGAAAACTAAGCACAGAAGAGCAGCACCTCCTCCGACGGTTGGCGGTGCAGCGGGTATTTGATGGTGAATCTGCCGCGGAGGTGACTCGAAGTTTTGGGCTAGGTGCTCGAACGATTTACCCATGGTTAAAAT